>JBBISR010000004.1:0-243469 GCA_037441145.1 Armatimonadota bacterium | reverse complement strand
CGATGCGAAGCGAGCCACAGCGATGCGAAGCGAGCCACAGCGATGCGAAGCGAGCCACAGCGATGCGAAGCGAGCCACAGCGATGCGAAGCGAGCCACAGCGATGCGAAGCGAGCCACACCGATGCGAAGCGAGCCACAGCGATGCGAAGCGAGCCACAGCGATGCGAAGCGAGCCACAGCGATGCGAAGCGAGCCACACCGATGCGAAGCGAGCCACAGCGATGCGAAGCGAGCCACAGCGATGCGAAGCGAGCCACAGCGATGCGAAGCGAGCCCACACGGCAAGCGAGGGGCAAGCCGAGATTTTCGACTCGTATTTTTTCGTTATGCGAAGTGTTGCGGGGGTGAAGCGGCCTTACGGCCGTGAACCCCCGCAACACAAAGCAGAACGGAAAAAGACGCGGCGAAAATCAGACTTCCATTACGACGGGGATGATAATCGGTTTGCGGCGGCTGCGGTCGAAAATCGCCTTGGCGAGGCCGCTACGGATGAGATCTTTCACGCGGCCAACGTCGCGGATACCCTGCGACGAGGCGCCCGCCAGGATATCCGTGAGCTTCTGCTTGAGCTCGTCGACGATCGCACCCGATTCCGGTAAATAGAACACACCGCGCGAGATGAGATCGGGGCCCGCGACGACGCGCGCTTCTTCCGCATCCACGGTAACGACGACCATCATGATGCCGTCTTGTGCGAGATGCTTCCGATCGCGGAGCACCGCATCGCCGATGTCGCCGACGCCCGAGCCATCGACCATGACGTTGCCGCCGTAGGTCTTGCCGACTTTGCCCGCATCGTCGTGCGTGAACTGCAACACGTCGCCGTTCTCGGCAACGAAGACGTTCTCCGAGGGAACGCCCGTGCTGACGGCGAGTTTGCCGTGCGTGACGAGCATCCGATATTCGCCGTGAACCGGCACGAAGAAGTCGGGCTGCACGAGATTGAGCATCAACAAGAGTTCTTCTTGCGATGCGTGGCCGGAAACGTGCGTGTTATGGCTGGATCCATGCACGACGTTCACGCCGAGGCGGAACAGGTTGTTGATCGTGCGCGAGACGCTTTTCTCGTTACCGGGAATCGGCGTCGCGCTGATCACGACCGTGTCGCCCGTCTTGAGCTTGAACTTCGGATGGTCGCCCGTCGCGAGGCGCGAGAGCGCGGACATCGGTTCGCCCTGCGATCCCGTCGTCATGATGCAGACCGCGTCTTCGGCGTGATTGTTCACGTCTTCGATGTTGATCTTCACGTTTGGCGGAATATTGAGGTACTTCAGGTCGCTCGCGTAATGCACGACGTTCGTCAGCGAACGGCCGAGAAACGCCATCTTGCGATTCGACTTCACGCACTGGTCGATGACTTGCTGGATACGCGGTACGTTCGATGCGAACGACGTCACGATCACGCGACCCGCTGCGCGCGAAAAGACGTTCGAGAATGCTTCCCCAACGGTGCGCTCCGAGAGCGTGTGTCCCGGGCGTTCGGCGTTCGTCGAGTCGGCAAGCATGCACAGCACGCCTTCTTCTCCCACGCGCGCGATCGCCGCAAAGTCCGCGGGGCGGTTGTCGATCGGCGTTTGGTCGAACTTGAAATCGCCCGTGTGGAACACGGTTCCGATCGGCGTCCGAATCGCAAGCGCGCATGCGCCCGCGAGCGAGTGGTTGATGTGGATGAACTCGGTTTCGATGCCGCCGAAGCGGATCCGATCGCCCGGCTGCACCGAGCGGAAATCGAGCTCGGCAGGCTTGTGCTCGCGGAGTTTCGCGCGGATGAGCGCGAGCGTGAGATCGGTGCCGATGACCGGGACCTTGAACTCTTTGAGCAGGTACGGAATGCCGCCGATGTGATCTTCGTGACCGTGCGTCACGAGAAGCGCGCGGAATTTCTTCGCACGCTCGCGGATGTACGTGAAGTCGTTGATGATGATGTCGACGCCGTGCATGTCCTCATCGGGGAACATCAGGCCGCAATCGACGACGACCAGATCGTCGTTGGTTTCGATCGCCGTCATGTTGCGGCCGATATCGCCACAGCCGCCGATCGGCACGATACGGAGGTAGGGTTCGTCGGGCGGGGCGGGCAGAATTAGGGTGTCGGGGCGAGAGGCGCCGTTGGTAATCAGGGCATGCTCGTTTTCTAGAAGTGGGGTTCTGACTCGCTCGAACGTGCGAACGAGGGTCGGCACAGGCCGAAATCGTGGAGGTCTTGCCGCGCGGATCGCATGTCGCGATACGACGCGCGTGAACGCTCTCATCGTCCCTATTCTCCTTCTGGCGGCAATCTGCTCCCCGGCGCCGATGGCGAGCCCTCGCCACCTCACGCCGTCGCAAGCCGACGCGGCGCTCGCAAGGACGTCATCCCGTGCGCTACGGCGGGCGCAGATCATCCTTCGGCTTCGGCTCGAGGAGTTGCGGCTCGCAGAATTCGACCGCGTGCGAGCGGTAATCGAACGCCGCTTGCCCGTCGACGCACTCGTGCCGCCGGAAACGCCGAGCAAGGTGACATCACATGAAACAAGCTGTCGGCCGATGCGTACTAGCGAGTAACCCTCGTTTCGTATCTCCGGAGCGTGTCTATGAGCCTGTCCTCGGCACCCGCAAAAACGGGCGGTATCCCCACGGCGATCGCGATCGTCACCGCTCCGAAGAGCGCGTTTCAAGCGCTGCGAGCGGTACCCACATGGGGGTGGGCGTTCCTCATCGCAACCGTCCTCGCGATCGTCGGTAGCTTCCTCACGCAGGCTGCGACCATGCACCTCATAGCGGCCTCGATGGCAAAGACGCTCGCGGCGTCCCCGTCGATTGCCAACATGACGCCCGAGAAACAACAGGCCGCGATCGCTCAAGCGACGTCGTTCGGTCAGGTAGCGGCGAAATTCGGATGGATCGCAGCACCGATTGCCGTCCTTCTGATCGGCCTTCTCCAGAGCGTTGGGATGCTCGTCATCGCGAAGATCGCGAAAAGCACGGTCGGTTTCAAATCGTTTTGGGCGTCCGCAATCAACATCTCCATCGTCTCGTATGGCATCGGGTCGATCGTGATCGGACTTATCGCCACCCTGCGCGGAGCCGAGAGCTTCTCTTCGCAACGCGATTTGCTCGCCGCCATGCCGTCGGCCGCATTACTGCTTGGGAATGCACCGGTAAAACTTGTGGCCTTAATCGGAGCGTTGACGAATCCGATCGCCATCTGGAGCACCGTGCTAACGTTCTTCGCGTTGCTCATCGTGGGCAACGTCCCGAAGCGTACCGCGCAGATCGGCGCGATCGCGTTGCTCGTCATCGGCTCGGCCGTGGGAGCCGCGTTTGCGAGTTAATCCCCTGCGGCTCGTCGCGCTCGTCGCCGGCATGTCGTGTATCGCATCGGCGTTCGCGATCGGAACGACCGCGCCGGGCGGTGCCCTCACCGAGCGCTACGATCTGCCGATGGCCCTCGAATTCGCACTCGAACACAATGCGAACGTCGTCTCCAAACGCGCGGCGCTGCAGAACGCCGAGGCGAACTTCGCCGGGCGTCACGCGCTCGAATTTCCGAGCCTGACCGGCACGCTCGCGCAGCAGACGGCGAAGTCGTCGAATACGGGCATCAGCACGTTCGGGCAGACGCAGCAGAACGTGTTTTCCCAGAATACGGCGCAGATCGGCTCGCAAGTCACGCTCTATAACGGCTCACTCAACCAAATCAACGCCGAACAAGCGAAGCGACTCGTCGAGTCATCCAAAGCCGACTACGAGCGCGCACGACAACAACTCGCCGTCGATGTCGCCAACGGCTATTACGCGATCGTCGCGCGCCGTGAAGCGATCGCGATCGCCGCGAGCGACCGCGCATACCAAATGGCGCTGCTGGATGTCGCACGCTATCGCGAGAAGGTCGGACAGGCCGCGGGCGTCGATGTCTTGCGCGCCGAGGTGCAAGAGCTGCGGTCGGAAGCGACGCTCGCAACCGTACGCGACGACGCCGCGACGGCAAGCGAAGCGCTCGCGATCACGATCGGCGCGCCGGCCGAAGCGACGTTCGTTGCGCCCGCAGCGATCCCGGAGCCCGCACTTCCGGCTAGCAACGCCGACACGCTCGTCGCGATCGCCGAAGATGCACGGCCCGATCTTCTCGCGGCGTCGGGCCAAGTCGCGTCATCCCGCCTAAGCGATGCCGCGATCGACGCAAATCTCAAGCCCACGATCACGCTTTCGGGTGCATTCGGCAACGTCACGACGCCGACGAGCTTCGGTCCCTCGAAATCGGCCGTCGATCAAACCAACGCAGCGATCGCGGCCGCGAATGCCGCGTTACCCGCGGGCTCGCCAAAACAGCCGCTGCAAACGTTCAGCCGCGCACAGCCCGGCTTCTGGTCCGTCAACCTCAACTCGACGTTCAACCTACCGTTCGTGGAGTATGGCTCGCGCCGGGCGCAACATCGCGCGGCACGCTCGCAAGTCGATGCGAACCTCGCCTTCTTGCACGCCGCGCAAACCCAAGTCGAAGCCGACGTCCGTCAGGCGCTCCGCACCGCGAAGACCGCCGCCGTTAACCTGACGACACAACGTCGCGCGGCGGATTACGGTGCGGAGGCGGCGCGCATCGCGCAGTTACAATTTCGTAACGGCCTCATCTCGCTCACCGACGTGACGCAGGCCCAGCAAACGGCCCAGCAATCGGCACTCGACCTCATCAACGCACGCGTCACGTACGTCAACGCGGTCGTTCGCTTGCGGACGGCAATCGGTACCTACGATCCTCTGGCCACGGTGAACGCACAGTGAATCCACGCCTTCGGAACATCCTCATTGCGGTCGGACTGATCGCGCTCGTCATCGGCATCGGCGTCTTCGCTTCGAACAAGCCGAAAGACACGGCGATCGGTGCAAAGACGACGACCGTCGCGTACCTGCATTTTACGACGCGCCTCCCCGAAACGGGCGTCGTACAACGCCCGCAGACGCAGACGATGGCGGCACTCGTGAGTGGCAACCTCGGGTCGCTTACCGTACACGCGGGCGACCGCGTCGCGGAAGGCCAAGTGCTCGCGACGATCGAGAACCCGCAACTCCAAGAGTCCGTCGAAACGGCACATCAGGCGTATCTCTCGGCGAGCGCGCGTGCGAGCCAGATCGCCGAAGCAAACGCCGCGATCCCCGCACAGAACCGCTCGTCGATCGTGCAAGCGGAAGCAGCCGTCGAACAAGCACGCGTGAACTTAGTGCAAGCGGAAAAAGACGTGCAAGCCGGTTCGCAATCCGGGCTTGGGTATGGCGGCCAAACCGCCGAGGAACAACGCCTCTCGGCCGAAGCGAGCGTTGCAAACGCCGATACGAACGCGAACGAAGCAAAGCGCATCCTCGATGCCGATCGCGATCTCTTTGCAAATAAGGCGATCTCGAAAGATGCCGTGGATCAAGCGCAAGCGCGCTACGATCAGGCGAAAGTGACCGACGATCAGACGCGTCGGCAGCGCCTGATCCTACAATCCACGCTCGGACGAAATAAGCTTTTGCTGCAAGATCGCGTGCGCGCCGCCGCCGACCAATTGCGCCAGGCACGCGCGCAACTCGCATCGGCACGCGCGAGCGCCGCATCCTCGAAGAACGGCGATCTCGCCGCCGCGCGTGCGGATGTAGCACGCGCGGCCGCAGAAGCCGAATTCGCGGAGAAACAGCTCGCACGCACGCAAATTCGCGCTCCCTTCGCGGGCACGATCCAGACGCTTGCGAACAACCAGAGCGATTCGCTGCGTCCGATCCAAGTCGGCGACACGATCGCACAGGGCCAAGCGCTGATGACGATCGCTGGCGACGGCGGCTTTATCGTTCGCACGAAAGTCGACGAACAGGACGTCGCGCAAATCCATACCGGGCAGCGTGCGAAAATCTCGGGCGAGGACCTCGGCGGTACGGCGCTCTTCGGGCACATCCTCAACGTATCGCCCGTCGCGCAAAAGAGCGACGACCCGTCGAACACCGCGCGACAAGTCATCACGACGATCGCCCTCGAGCAAACGGTCCCGTATTTACGTGACGGTATGAGCGTCGACGTCGACATCATCACGAAGGACCTCACGCGCGTACTCGGGATCCCGAGCGAAGCCGTCCATCACGATACCCCGAGCGCGAAGCCGTGGGTCTACGTCGTCGACGCGACCAAACACGCGCGCAAGACGACCTTCGTTGCCGGTCAAGCGAACGACACGCAAACCCTCGTCAACGGCGGCCTCACGGCCGGTCAGACGATCGTCGCCGATGCCGCGCCGCTCGTAACCGATGGCGTTATCGTCGCGCCATCGCCACAACCCGATCTCGCGAAAGCGAGCGCGCGACCGAAGTCGTGAACCGCCTCTTCGCCTACGCCCGCGAAGCACTCGAAGCGATCTGGCGTAACCGCGTCCGCTCGCTCTTGACGATGCTCGGCATGATCATCGGCACCTCGTCGATCATCGCCGTGCTCGGCATCAGCAACGCCGCGACGGCGGGGTTTTCGCAGCAAATCGCGGATCAAGGCGACGCGGGAATCGTCGTCGTCGTCGATCGGCAGCAAGACGATCCCGCTTCTGCTGCGATTCAATATCGCGATCTTGCGATCATCGCCGCGCGTACGAGCGGCACGATCGACCACGTCGTGCCAAACTACCAAGCCAATTATCGCTTGAGCGCCGGTGCGAAAAAATTCGAAGCGATCGAGGTCGATTCGCAGACCGACCGCGTCACCGATCGCCTCGCGTTACACGAGGGGCGTCGCTTCACGGCAGACGAGGTCGCGAGCGGCGAGCACGTCGCGATGGTGACGCTTTCGCTCGGTGAGAAATTGTTCGGCCCGGGCTCGGTGCTCGGCCAAGTCGTGCGCGCGAACGGTTCGCGCTTTCGCATCGTCGGGGTGTACGATCCGCTCAAGGCCTCGTTGCTGCAGGGCGCGACGGGCGACGATCGGATGGAAATTCCGTTTACGGTGTTTCACGAAATTCGGCCCGGACCGATGGACAGTCTGCAAGCTTTCCCGCGGCCCGGTGTTTCTGTCGAGGATGCGGGCGACGCCGTACAACGCGAACTGCATCATCTCCACGGAGAACGCGCGAAGTATACGGTCGTCGATACCGTTGCCATCGTCGGCCAGTTCGTGCGCTTCATCGGGCTCGCGGCGACCGGGCTTACGGCGATCGCATGCGTCGCACTCGTCGTCGCCGGCATCGGCATCATGAACATCATGCTGGTTTCCGTCACCGAGCGCACGAAGGAAATCGGTCTGCGCAAATCGATCGGCGCGAGCGGCGGTGACATCACGCTACAGTTTCTGCTCGAAGCGGTGCTGCTCTCCCTTATGGGTGGCGGGATCGGCACCGTGCTCGGCATCGTCGTCGTCCTCGGAGCCTATCAACTCGTTTCGCAATTCACCGGCCCCGCTCCGATTCCGTACGTACTGATCGTCGGCGTCGCGGTCGGTTTTTCGACCATGGTCGGTACCGTTTTCGGCACGTATCCGGCAATGCGCGCCGGAAAGCTCGATCCGATCGAGGCGTTGCGTTCGTGATCGCTTACATCGTCGAAGCGCTTACCGTGCTGTTCGCGAATCGCGTGCGCACGGGGCTTACCGCACTCGGCCTCATCATCGGCGTCATGGCGGTCATCGCCATTCAAACGATGGGCGCGGGCCTCGCCGGAGCGACCAACGGGATCTTCGGTTCGATCGGCGACCGTTCGTTCTTCGTGATCCCGAACGTGCGTCAGGGAGATTTCGCAACCGCGCAAATAAAGATCGAAGACCTGCTCGCCATCAAGAACAGTATACCGGGTGTCGCGGAAGCGATGTCCGGCAATAACTCGATACGGTTCGGACACATCGGGCACAATCGCGCGCGCCTCGCGATCGGTTCCGAAGCTGGCGATCCGTTCAACACCTCGGAGATCGCGCAAGGCCGCCGCATCACGCAAGCCGATGTCGACAGCAATGCGAGCGTCGGTATCCTCACCGAGGCGGCACGCAAGAAGCTCTTCGGCGACCTCGATTCCGCGATCGGTAAACAACTACGGCTCGGCGAGCGGCGATACACGATCATCGGTGTTTTCGCCGCGCCGAAAGCAGCCGTAAACCTCAATTTCGGCGGCGGCGATTTCGTCGTTCCGTACACGACTTACGACGCGGCGTACGTACAACACGGTAGCATCGGGGCCGCACGCTTTTTGCTGAAGCCCGGCTACGATCCGCAGACGACGGAAGACGCGATCGTCAAAGCACTCAAAAAGCTTAAGAAGAAAAAAGCCGACTACATCACGCTCGACAAACGAACGCTGACGCGAGCGGTAGACGGCTTCTTCGCCGGGATCACGTTGATCGTCTCGCTGATCGGCACGGTATCGCTCGTCGTCGCGGGCATCGGTATCCTCAACATCATGCTCGTCTCCGTTGCCGAACGCACCCGTGAGATCGGTTTACGGAAGGCGATCGGCGCGACGAAGCTCCAGATTCTCGCGCAGTTTTTCATCGAGGCGCTGTTGCTCTCGCTGATCGGTTGCGCGATCGGGCTCGTGCTCGGCCTTTCGATCGGCTACGGCGTCAATGCGGGATATCTCGTCCGGCTCTCCGGTGTCATTGCGCCGATTCCTTGGCTCCAGGCCTCGCTCGTTGCAACGGGATTCGCGACCGTCGTAACGCTTCTCTTCGGTACCTACCCCGCGTGGCGCGCGGCGCAACTCGATCCCATCGAGGCTCTTCGGTATGAATAATTCGCAAGCGATCGAGCTCCGCAACGTCACGAAAACCTACGCCACGGGCGACCTCGAAGTGCACGCGCTCCGCGGCGTGAGCTTCACGATCGCGCCGGGCGAATACGTCGCGATCATGGGTCCGTCCGGCTCGGGCAAATCGACGCTGATGAACCTTCTTGGCTGTCTGGACCGACCGACGACGGGAACGTACACGCTCGATGGCACGGATGTCGCGGGCCTCAGCGACGCGCAACTTGCGAAGATCCGGCTTACGAAGCTCGGGTTCGTCTTCCAGGGCTTCAACCTGCTTGCGCGCACGAGCGCGGTCCGCAACGTCGCGTTGCCGCTCTTCTACGCCGGCATCGCGCCCAAGATCCGCAATGCGGCAGCCGCCGAACGCCTCGTCGAAGTCGGCCTCGGCGCGCGCCTCGATCACAAACCAAACGAACTTTCCGGCGGCCAGCAACAGCGCGTCGCGATCGCGCGAGCGCTTGTCAACGACCCGGCCGTCGTCCTCGCAGACGAGCCCACGGGCAACCTCGACTCGCAAACGAGCGTCGAGATCATGGCCCTCTTCCAGGCCTTGAACGCCGCCGGGCGCACCATTATCATGGTGACGCACGACCCTGAGACGGCCGCGCACGCAAAGCGAACGCTCGTCGTGCGCGACGGAACGATCGTCGATGACGTTCTTCAGAAACAGCGACAAGCGATCGCCTGAGATTTCGGCTATCATTCGATTTCGATGAGAAACGCGCGTTTTCACATCGCTACCTGACACTCTTTTGTGCCTCGCAAGTACCTGGAGTTCGTTCGCCCCATAATGCAGGAGAAGTCATGAAGTCACGTCTTTTCGGGACCGCGGTTATCGGCCTCACCGGAGCCATCATCGGCTCGTTTTCGATGATGCTCTTCGCGAGCACCCATTTCGGCCGCGTCGCGGGCCCCGGAAACGAACCCCCGGCCGTCAGCGCGGCACCCCTCGCCGTTGAAGGCGGCGGGAGCGATCAGGATCGCATCGTCACCGCCGTCAAGCGCGTGCAGCCATCCGTCGTCGCCATCAACCTCACGGTCAACGGCCGCCAGTACCTCCCGCCGAACCCCTTCGACATCTTGCAGGGCGGCTCGGGCCAACCGCGCGTTCGTAATTTCAAAGGCACGGCTTCGGGCTCGGGCTTCGTATACTCGAAGACCGGCCTCATCATCACGAACGCCCACGTCGCCGCGCCGAAGCTCCAGGATGGCTTGAGCGTTTCGAAGATGGAAGTCGTCTTCAAAGACGGCGAGAAGCGCCCGGCCCACCTCGTCTCCGCAAACGTCGCGGCCGATCTCGCGCTCATCAAAGTCGACGATTACGCGAAACTGCCGCCACCGCTCGAGATCGCCGATAGCGCGAAGCTCAATGCCGGCCAGTGGGCGATCGCGATCGGCGAGCCGCTCGAACTCTTGCAGTCCGTTACCCTCGGCGTCGTCTCGGGCTTCAACCGCGACGAGCCGATCGGCGACGAATCGGGTGGCGTGATCGATTTCAAGGGCCTACTGCAAACCTCGGCCCCGATCAACCCGGGCAACTCCGGTGGGCCGCTCGTCGACGTACAGGGCCGCGTCATCGGCGTGAATCAGTCGACCGCCGCAAACGCTCCCGGCATCGGTTTCGCGATCCCGTCGAATACCGTCAAAGAAGTCGTTGCGAAGCTCGCCACGCAAACGGGCGTGCAGCAGGGTACGAACACGGGCTTCATCGGCGCGCAGCTCGGCGTCCTCGACGATAGCATCCGCTCGCAGCTCAACTACCTCGGCCAAGGCGTCGTCGTCCTCGCCGTCACCCCCGATGGCCCGGCGCTCAAAGCCGGACTCAAGCGCGGCGACGTGATCCAGAGCTACAACGGCCAACCGATCTCCGGCACCGATGCCCTGATCGGCAAGATCAAGGCAAGCAAACCCGGCGATTCCGCCACGCTCGGCATCTGGTCTGCGGGCGCGAAAAAGAGCGTGTCGCTCAAGATCGGCGAACGCCCGGCAGCCGACCCGAGCCAGCAGCAACAACCGCCGCAGCAACCGTAACTTCGGTCTTTCGACTAATCTGACATCGAGGCTCGAGCGTTTCGCTCGGGCCTCTTTTTCGCTGCTGGCGGGAGCGGCGGGGTATGGTTTCCCTCGAGGGACGCGCGCCGTTTTCCATCCATGGGAAACGGCTACTGCACGATTTTTCCCTCTCGCCATCCTGGCTTCGGGAAAAGCTCGAGCCCCCCGCAGAAAACCATCCCCCGCCGCTTTCGGCGCGTTTCATTCGCGACGCAAATGTTGCTCGCTGCGCATCGCGCGGCATCCGACGGAGAATTGCTTGTCGCTTATGCCACAGCTTTTTGGAGTAAGTCGTAACGCTAACGCATCTTGTGTGAAATGCGCTCTTTCCGTGGATACGCGCCAATGATGCAGGTCGCTTACGAAACCGCGTCCCAGTTTGGCATCAGAAACATGACGTCCTCGGGCTTCAGTCGGATCGCGATATCATCGAAGCGAATAAACGCATCGGATAGCATCTCGGTTGGTGCGATTGGGAAAAACGCAGCGGCCATCGTGCGTACGTAATCCTCATCGCGACCGTAGGTCGCATCCTCGCTTATCGCGACCCACGACTCGCCATACACTGCGGTAGCAATCGAGGAGACGATCGCAACAACCTTTACAAGGTTAGCGAACGAAACGATCGGGCCCTCGGTCATAAAATTTTCGCATAGAAAGTCGAGACGAACGCTTTGTTTCGAAAACGATACTCGCACATCTTGAAGAAACGAGGCATTCGGCTCGGATTGCTCGCCCATTGGGCTCCACGAAAACATTACGATATTAAAAGGCTGATTTTCGATGAGCCGATGTGCAATGCCAAGAAACGATAGCACTTGCATCACGGCGCGGTAATCGGCATTAGCAACGGTCAAAATGGCAGATAAATACATCGAAAACCTCACGACAGTGCACCGAAAAACCGAATGTTTAGGCGCCCAAACCACACGTCTACGCGCTGCCAATAATACAAACGCGCCCATACGAAGTTTATCCGGCAGTCAATTCCCCGCCTCGTAGTCGGCGAAAGCCAGGCACGATTGCGGAGAGCGTATCGCCCTTCAGCGTGCCGAGAGCGGCGGGGGATGGTTGTGATCGGGGGGGCTGCAGCTTTTACCGAAGCCAGGATAGCGAGAGGGAAAAGTGGAGCTGTAGCGCTTTTCCATCGACGGAAAAGCGCGGGCGCTCCCCGAGCGCGACCGTCCCCCGCCGCTCCCGCCACCGAACAAGAGCATAAACGCGGCGCAACCGCAGTGCCAGGAAGCGTATCATAGGAGCTGGTGGAACAATCCGCATCACTTGCGGTACTACCCATAATCGTGGCACGATGTGCCGCGTACAACACTCCTTGAGCGAACGTAAGTGGCAAGGCTGGAGCGGTCCGCGTTAGGCGGATTTGAAGGCTGGTCCGGGTTGCTCGGAAAGCAAAACAACACCATGGCAAAAGTCGTCGGTATCGACCTCGGCACCACCAATTCCGTCGTTGCCGTGATGGAGGGCCAATCGCCCACCGTCATCGCAAACGCCGAAGGTAACCGCACCACCCCGTCCGTCGTCGCGTTTACGAAGACGGGCGAACGCCTCGTCGGCCAGCTCGCGAAGCGTCAAGCCGTCACGAACCCGGATCGCACGATCTCCTCGATCAAGCGCCACATGGGCACCGATTTCAAGGTGAAGGTCGACGGCAAGGATTACACGCCGCAAGAAATTTCGTCGATGGTGCTCCAGAAGCTCATCAACGACGCCTCGACCTATCTCGGCGAGCGCGTGACGAAAGCCGTCATCACCGTTCCCGCGTACTTCAACGACGCGCAGCGCCAAGCGACGAAAGACGCCGGCCGCATCGCGGGCGTCGAAGTGCTCCGCATCATCAACGAACCGACCGCGGCCGCACTCGCGTATGGCCTCGATAAGAAAGCTTCCGAGACGATCCTCGTGTGGGACCTCGGCGGCGGTACGTTCGACGTTTCGATCCTCGAAGTCGGCGATGGCGTCTTCGAAGTGAAGTCGACCAACGGCGATACGCTCCTCGGTGGCGACGACTACGACAAGGCCGTCGTCGACTATCTGGTTTCGGAATTCCGGAAAGAGCAAGGCATCGATCTCACGACCGATCGTCAAGCGATGCAGCGTCTGACCGAAGCTGCAGAAAAGGCGAAGATCGAGCTCTCGACCGTCGTTACCACGAACATCAACCTGCCGTTCATCACGGCGGATCAGAACGGTCCCAAGCACCTCGATCTCACGTTCACGCGTTCGCAGTTCGAGCAGATCACCTCGGCGCTCACCGAGCGTTGCATCAAGCCGTTCCAAAGCGCGCTTGCCGATGCGAAGCTCACGGTTTCGCAGATCGACGAGATCGTTATGGTCGGCGGTTCGACCCGCATGCCCGTGATCCAAGAGCTCGTCAAGAAGCTCACCGGTAAAGAACTCAATCAGTCGGTGAACCCCGATGAAGTCGTTGCGATCGGCGCGGCGATTCAAGCGGGCGTGCTGGCGGGCGAAGTGCGCGATGTCGTGTTGCTCGACGTCACGCCGCTCTCACTCGGCCTCGAAACGCTCGGCGGCGTGAACACGAAGCTGATCGAGCGCAACACGACGATCCCGACGCGCAAGCAGCAGGTGTTCACCACGGCAGAGGACGGCCAAACCTCGGTCGACATCCACGTGCTTCAGGGCGAGCGCGAGATGGCGCCGGACAACAAGACGCTCGCGCGTTTCCGGCTCGAAGGCATCCCGGCCGCACCGCGCGGCGTCCCGCAGATCGAAGTCACCTTCAATATCGATGCGAACGGCATCGTGAGCGTGTCGGCGAAGGATCTCGGCACGGGCAAAGAGCAGCAGATCACGATCACCGCATCGACCAATCTCTCGAAAGACGAAGTCGAGCGCATGGTCAAGGACGCCGAGGCGCAGGCCGCGACGGACAAGACGAAGCGCGAAGAGGCGGAAGTGCGCAACACCGCAAGCTCGCTGATCTACTCGACCGAGAAATCGCTCAAGGAAGTCGGCGACAAGCTCGATGCGGAAGCGCGCGCGGCAACCGAAACGGCGCTTACCGAACTAAAGCGCGTTTCCGAGAACGGTACGACCGCCGAAGTCAAAACGGCGACCGAATCGCTGCAGCAAGCCTCGTACAAGATGGCGGAAGCGCTCTATCAGAAGACCGGCGCGAACGCTCCGGGTGCCGAAGGCGAAGCATCGGCCGAGGCCCCGCACGCAAACGGAAACGGCCATGCGTCCGCTCCGCACGATGACGTGATCGACGCGGAATTCAAGGAAGCAAAGTAGCGTCCGCCGCTTCTTTGGAATAGCCATGGATACGACGGACAATACGGCAGAAGCCACTTCCGCCGCGCAGGCAAACCATACGTCGGAGGAGGTGCCCGATTTCGCGGCGCTCCTCGCCGACGCGGAAAAGCGCGCCGAAGAAAACAACGCGAAGTTTCTCTACGCGATGGCGGACTTCGAGAACTACAAAAAGCGCATCGAACGACAGCTCGCCGAGATTTCGCTCGCGGGCAAGAAGTCGGTACTCAAGAAAATGCTGCCCGTGCTCGATAACCTCGAGCGTGCGCTGCAATACCCGGACGGCGACGGATTGCGTAACGGCCTCCAAGGCACGTTGCGTGGCTTCGAGGGCGCGCTCGCAAGCGAGGGCGTGAAAGCGCTCTCGCTCAAGGGCGAACCGTTCGATCCGAAAGTCGCGGAAGCGATCGGCACGCAACCCTCGCCCGGCACCGACGAGGATATCGTCCTCGAAGAAGCCGCGCGCGCGTACGTGATCGGCGACGACGTCTTGCGCCCCGCGCAAGTGATCGTCTGCAAGAACGACGCCTAGCCTCCCCGACCGAGCGGCCTCCGTGGTCGCTCGGTCGGGCCTTCCCTTTGCGATCGCCCGGGCTTGAAGTGTGATGACCTACAAGAATTATTACGATATCCTCGGCATCGCGAAAGACGCACCCGAGAAAGACATCAAATCCGCGTACCGTCGGCTTGCCAAAAAATGGCATCCCGATGCGAATCCGGATAATCAAAAAGCGGCCGAAGACAAGTTCAAGGACATCCAGGAAGCGCACGAAGTGCTTTCGGATCCGGAAAAACGCCGCAAGTACGACGTGCTCGGTAACGATTGGCAGCAAGCATCGCGCTCGGCCGAACAGCAGCGTACGTACCGCGGCGCGCAAGATCTCGGCGGCGCCAACTTCGGTGCGGGGCCCGGTGCCGCGGGCGCTTCCGGCTTCTCCGATTTCTTCGACGCGTTCTTCTCCGGCATCGGTCGGCGCGGTGGTCCACAGCCCTCGCAGTTCCAACAGCGCGGGCAAGACTTGGAAACCTCGCTCGATCTCACGCTTGCCGAAACGTACAACGGTGGCAAGAAAAGCGTCTCGCTCCAGATCGACGACGCCTGTTCGCGTTGCAATGGCACGGGCACGGAACGCGGCCGAATCTGCACGCAGTGCCACGGCACGGGCAGGCTTCTCCAAACGAAGAAATTCGACGTCACGATTCCGAAGGGCGTCCGCGAAGGGCAACGCATAAGGCTCGCGGCGCAAGGCGGACAGGGCGTCGGCGGCGGTCCGCGCGGCGATCTGTTCCTCGTCGTCAACATCCTCGAAGATGCGCAATACCAGCGCAAGGGCGACGATCTCTATCTCGATCTGCCGGTTTCGATCTACGACCTCGCGCTCGGCGGCGACGTCGCCGTGCCGACGATGACGGGCGACGTTTCGATGACGATCCCCGCCGGCACGCAATCGAATAAGATGCTCCGGCTCACGGGCAAGGGGATGCCGCACGTGAAGACCGCGGGCAACGGGGATCAGTACGTACGCCTCATCGGCATGTTACCGACGCCGCTCTCCGAAAAAGAACTCAAGCTCTTCGGCGAGCTCGCGAAGTTGCGGAACGGCAACAAAAAGTGAGCGCGACGCACCAGAAACGGAACGGGTCGCAACCATGATGTCAGGTCCGCCGCCGATGATGATGATGTACTCGCAGATGTTCAATCCGCAGAAACCGAAGATGCCCCGTAAGGTGCAACTTCGGCGCATCCTCGCGTTCTTCAAACCGTACGTGCGGCAAGAAGCGATGGTGCTCGTCTGCATCCTCGTCATCGCGGCACTCGGCTTGCTGCCGCCGCTTTTCACGAAGTGGCTGATCGATGACGCACTCCCGAACCACAACTTGCAAGCGCTCGCGTTCGACGTCGGCGGCATGGTGCTCGCAGCCGTGCTCTCCGGCGTCATCGGCGTGTATCAGGGCTACCTGAACTCGCTCGTCGGCGAGGGCATCATGCGCGATATCCGCACGAGCCTCGTCTCGCATCTGCATCGTATGTCGCTCGCTTTTTTCACAAATACGAAAACGGGCGAGATCATGAATCGCGTGTCGAGCGATGTCGACAACATCGATTCCGTCGTTACGGGAACGCTCGTGACGATCGTTACGAACGTCGTTACGATGGCCTCGACCGTCGGTCTCATCTTCTTCCTCGATTGGCGCCTCGCGCTCGTATCGCTCGCGATCGTGCCGCTGATGATCTTGCCGCTTTCCCCCGTCGGCCGCCGCATGTACGACATTCGAAAGCTCACCCGCGAGAAACGCGACGCGATCGAATCGATCACGCAAGAGACGCTCTCGATCTCGGGGATCACGCTCATCAAGTCGTTCGTGCGCGAAGCGTTCGAAAAGAAGCGTTTCCAGGATGTCGGAAACGACCTCATGGCGCTTGAGATCCGCCTCGCGATGGTCGGCCGCTGGTTCATCGCCTCGATCACGGCGATGGTCGTCATCGGGCCCGCGCTCGTGTGGCTCTTCGGCGGTTATCTCGCGATCCAAAGCGCGATCACGATCGGCACCGTCGTCGCGTTCGTCACGTTGCTGGGCCGGCTCTATGCGCCCGCCTCATCGCTCGCGGGCGTACAAGTGCAGATCGTTTCCGCGTTCGCGGTCTTCGAACGCATCTTCGAATACCTCGACATGCCGACGGAACACACCGAGAGCGCGAATGCCGTCGTACTCGGCGAGGTCGCAGGGGCCGTCGCATTCGACGACGTTCGGTTCTCGTATCCGAGCGGCACCGGCATAGACGGCGCGCTCTCGGAGCGCAAGGCGCTCGACGGCATGACCTTCGCGATCGCACCGGGGCAACTCGCGGCGTTCGTCGGGCACTCGGGCGCGGGCAAATCCACGATCACGCAACTCGTGCCGCGCTTCTACGATCCGCAGTCCGGCATGGTGCGCGTCGACGGACACGACGTGCGCGACGTAAGCATCGCGAGCTTGCGCGAGAACATCGGGATCGTCACGCAAGAGACGTATCTCTTTCACGACACGATCGCCGCGAATCTCCGCTACGCGCGCCCCGACGCGACGCAAGAGCAGATCGAGGCCGCCGCGCGCGCGGCGAATATCCACACGTTCGTCGCATCGCTACCCGATGGCTACGAGACGATCGTCGGCGAGCGCGGTCACAAGCTCTCCGGCGGCGAGCGGCAACGGCTCGCGATCGCGCGCGTGCTCTTGAAGAACCCGCGCATCTTGATCCTCGACGAGGCGACGAGCGCGCTCGATTCGGAAAACGAAGCGCTCATCCAAGACGCGCTCGTACCGCTGATGGTCGGGCGCACGAGCCTCGTCGTTGCGCATCGCCTCACGACGATCTTGAGCGCAGATGTCATCTTCGTCGTCGATGCCGGCCGCATCGTCGAGGGCGGGACGCACGCGGAACTCCTGGAACGCAACGGCGCCTACGCGCGCCTGTATTGGACGCAGTTCCGAGACGACGCCACGAAACAACCGGTCGCTTAAGCGTCCGAGTCGGCGTTCGAGGAACGGCTCGTTCGCGCTAGGAAGCAAGGCCTATGACCGAAGCGCAAGCGACCGTCGAGCCTTTCCTGCGCGTTCGCGGGCTCACCAAGCGCTTCAAAGAAAAAACAGCCGTCGACGACCTTTCGTTCGAGGCCTATGCGGGTGAGGTGCTCGGCCTGCTCGGGCCGAACGGTGCCGGAAAATCGACCACGTTTCTGTGCCTTGCCGGCCTCGCCCGGCCCGATGCCGGAACGATCGTCCTTGGCGGTACCGTGCTCGGTGCGAATCGGAGCCGCAGCATCGCGCTGATCCCCGAAACGCCCGATACATTTGCGGCACTGACGGTCTGGGAACATCTCGTTTTCGTGGCGCGCGGATGCAATCTCGCCGACGGTTGGCAAGCGCGCGGCACGGAACTCCTGACGAACCTCGGCTTGTGGGACGAACGCGAACTGCTCGGTGCCGAGCTCTCGAAGGGCATGCGTCAGAAAACGCTCATCGCCGCAACCGTGCTCGCGGGCGCGCCGGTCGTACTCTTCGACGAGCCGATGATCGGCCTCGATCCGCTCGGGCAGCGCGAGCTCCGCGAGATCTTACGCACGTTGCGTGCGGAGGGCACGACGATTCTCGTAAGCACGCACCAGCTCGATGCGGCCGAGACGATGTGCGATCGCATTCTCATTTTGAAAGCGGGCCATGACGTCGCGGCCGGCTCCATCGCGGAACTCCGGCAAAGTCCGGACGGCGAGCGCAGCCTGGAAGACCGTTTCCTCGAAATCACGCGATGACCCGAGGACTTGGCACGCTCCGGTTCCTCGAATGGCGGCGGCTGGTGCAACGCTTTTGCGCGATACGTCGTTCGCCCGGGCGCGCGGCGTTATGGACGCTTGGGGCGATCGCCGTCGGCTTTTTCGTCGTCGCCCGCATACGTGCGGCGCAACACGCACAGCGCTTCGACGCAATCGATCCGCGTATCACGGCGGTAGCCGGGGGCACATTCGCGCTCTTTGTCGGCGCGATGCTCGCCGGTTCGCGGCGCAAAACCGTCGGCGCCTTCGAGAGCTTGGCCGAGGCGCGCTTCATCGCGCTTTCGGACGTGTCCCCGCTCCTCGTCCTGCTCTGGCTCCAAGTCCGCACGAGCCTGAGCATCGTCCTCCGAACCATCCTCTCGATCGCGTTTTTCTTATTTACCGTTTCGCCAAACGATCAGACCGGTGGCGCGACCGCCCGGTATATGCTCTCGCTCCTCGCCGCGACCTATTTTCTCGCCGCGCTTCCGTTGCCGGTAGCACTCTCACGCGCCCCGATGACGGCCGTCTACCGAGGTATCGCCGCTTGTGCGCTCGCACTCGGTGCCTACACGATCGTGCGCGCGGCGCTGCCCTTTCTGTTCGCCGAGACGGCGGTGGCGCGATTCGCCGAAGCGAGCCCCGCAAGCCCGCTCGCCCCCGCCGCCGCCGACGTCCTCCACGGCGGCTGGACGGGGCTCATCGTGCTCGCAATCCTCGCGCTCGGCACCACGATGCTAACGGTGACGGTCGCCCGCGATGCGTATCCGGAGCTCTACGAGATGACGCTCGGCGGCATCGAGCGGATCTCGTTGCGTCGGGGAAACTCGGGGTCCGTCTTCGCGCGTGCGCGCGAGCGCCTCAACGCGCAACTCAAGAGTAGCCGTTCGCCACGCGTCGTGACGCGCGGGCACACGACGTTACCGCGCGGCGCATGGATTCTCGTCTGGCGCGGCTGGCTGCTCTTTCGCCGTTCGCGCCCGCTCATGCGCAGCGTGCTCGGCTTACTCGGGTGGTACGCGCTTGCGGCAACGCTCGGTTTCGCGTTCGAACGTGGGAATCAGGGCTTTCGGGTAACGCTTATCGGCGCGGGAGCTGGAAGCATCTCCCTGGCCATCGTCTTCAGCGCGTTCTTCGCGCAGACCGTGGCGCTCGATCTTGGCAAGCCGCTGTTTTGGCTCGTCGGGTCGTCCACGCTCGCTCGGCTCGTCGCGCTCGTCACGGGCAGCGTATGGCGCGCGGTGCTCACCCTCGGTGGCGCGGGCGCGATCCTCCTCGTAGTTGCCGGTGCCCCCACGCTCGCCGTTGCCGCCCCCATCGTGGCTGCGACACTCGTCGTGCTGCTTCAGACGACCGGCTATGCGATTTACGCGCTCTTTCCCGCCCGCATCGATCAAAACGGGCCGCTCGCGATCGTCCGCATCTTCCTCGCCCTCGTGTCGACGATCGTTCCCGCGCTCGTCGCCGCTGCGGTGGCCTTCGGCGCCCTCGCCCTCCACGTCCACGTCCCAGCGGTAGCCCTCGCGTTGATCGGTGCGACCGTCGCCGCAATCGAGGGCTCCCTGTTCTTGCTCTTCGCTTCCTGGCGCATCGATTCGACGCTCGACGCGTTCACGCGGGTCGAAGCGTAAACTTCTGGTATCGTTCGCCAAAGTAAAGAACGCATGAGAGGTCGCGGGCACGGGACGCAGAACGAGACGAAACCACACGTCACGACGTTGTGAGAACATCGGCTCGCAAAACTTTGTGAGCCGGGGTATTTTTCAAAAGAAATGGGGGTGATTACACATGGCTGCCAAGAAAGCAAAGAAGAAGAAGACCCCGAAAAAGAAGTAACTCCATGATCGGATAGCGTCCGATCCGCAATTATATTTATCGAATGAGAGCGGCCCGATCGGGGTCGCTCTTTTTCATTTGCGCGGGCGATCGGTTCGATTTGCGGGAACATGATCGTAATGCCCATCATCGAAACGCGCGGACTCCGTAAGGTCTTCCGGTCCGTCAAACGTGAGCCCGGGATCGGTGGCGCGCTCCGCACGCTCTTCTCGCGCGCGTTCGAGGAGTCGGTTGCCGTGGACCGCGTCGACATGGCGGTCGATGCGGGGGAGATCGTCGGATACATCGGCCCGAACGGCGCGGGCAAATCGACGACGATCAAGATGCTCACGGGTATTCTCGTGCCGACCGCGGGTGAGATCGCGGTGGCCGGACTCGTCCCCCACGAGAATCGCTTCCAAAACGCGCGCAATATCGGCGTCGTTTTCGGCCAGCGCAGCCAACTCTACTGGGACCTCCCCTTGCGCGACTCGTTCGAACTCCTGCGCGCGATTTACAGCGTTCCACGTGACCGGTTCGCGCGCAATCTGCGTCATTTTTCCGAAATTCTCGACCTGGATCGGTTCATGGACACGCCCGTGCGCCAACTCTCGCTCGGCGAGCGCATGCGCGGCGATTTCGCGGCCGCGCTCTTGCACGATCCAAAGATCGTGTACCTCGACGAGCCGACGATCGGACTCGACGTGGTTGCGAAAGACGCGGTGCGCACGTTTATCGCCGAAGTCAATCGCGAGCTCGGTACGACGGTCATCCTGACGACGCACGATCTCGCCGATGTCGAACGGCTGTGCCGTAGGATCGTCCTCATCGACGAAGGTCGCATCATCTACGACGGGCCGGTCGAGCGATTGCGTTCCGAGTACGGTACGCATCGCACGCTCGTCATCACGCTTGCGGCGGCGGAAGCCGACATCGCCTTCGATCACGCCGAAGTGACGCAGCACGAAGGCAACGTCGTGCACTTACGCTTCGATCGCCGCACGATTACCGCCGAAGCGCTCGTGCGCCGCGTGATGGAACGCTACGCGATCACGGATCTCGCCATCATCGAACCCGAGATCGAAACGATCGTGCGCCGCATCTATCTCGAAGGCTACGATACGCAAGCCGGGGGAACGCCCGCATGATGACGCTTCGCGAACGCGTAAACGTCCCCGCATATTTCCAATTTGCGAAAAAAGCGATCGCCCGCGAATCGACGTACAAGTTCGAAGTCTTCACGGCGATCGGCTCCGTACTCGTGCGCGTGTACTTGTTCAAGACGGTATGGACCGCGGTCTACGCGCAAAATGCCGCGCCGACGAGCCTTCCACTCCACGCCGCGATCACGTATTCGACGATCGCCCTGCTGATGGGATTGATCCTGGATATCGACCAAACGCGGCTCCTGCACGATAAGCTGCACGACGGGTCGATCGCCTCGGATTTCATGAAGCCGATCAGCGTGCCGGGCTACCTCTTCAGCGACGGTACGGGTGAGGTGCTCTTTCACGCGCTGCTGATCGTCCCGGCGTTAGTGCTCTCGCTCTTTTTCGTCCACGTCGACGTGCCGCCACCACTCGTGTTGGGCGCGTTCGCGCTCAGTTTCGTCCTCGGGTATTTCGTCGGGTTCTTCCTCAATTTTCTGCTCAATTGCATCGCATTCTGGACGCTCGAAATTCACGCGTTGCAGATGATCGTGACGTGGGTGACCGATCTCCTGGGCGGCCAAATCGTCCCGCTGATCTTCTTCCCCCTCGCGCTTCAGGGCGTGATTTACGCGCTGCCCTTTGCCGCGATGTTCTCCACCCCGCTGCTCATCTACGTCGGTGAGATTCCGCCGTCGCGCTATCTCGAAGTGATGGGGCTCCAGGTGTTGTGGATCGCGATCCTCGCGACCGCGGCGACGTTCGTTTGGCGCGCCGGCGCGAAACGGGTCGTGGTGCAGGGCGGATGATCGCCGCCTTCCGCGCGGCGGCGGACGTTTACGGCCAATACTGGCGCATCAATCTGCTCACGGCGCTCGAATATCGTGCGAATTTCGTGATGTGGATGTTCTTCACGGTGATCTATCACGCGACGTCGCTCATCGCGCTCTACGTCGTGCTGGAGCGCTTCCCGTCAATGAACGGGTGGGATTTTCGCGATATGTTCTTTCTGTATGCGCTCTGGATGCTGGCGCACGCGACGAACAACACGTTCTTCTCGACGGTCGGCGATATCCCGGATCACGTGCGCGATGGCGAGTTCGATCGCTTCCTCGTGCGTCCGCTCGACACGCTCTTTCAAGCGATCGCGATCCCCGGGCACATCACGCCCGATGAGTTAATCCTCGCGATCGGCACGTTCGTCGCCGCCACGATTTACGCGCACGTGCACGTCGATGCGCTTTTCGTCGTGATGGTGCCGCTCATCGTCATCGGCGGCGCATGCATCGATCTCGGGATCAACCTCGCGATCACGACCGCGTCATTTTGGTTTACGCGTGTCGATGCACTGCGCTGGACCGTGATGCAGCTGGAACAAGAATTCACGCGCTACCCGATCGGCATTTACGGAAAAGGCGTGCGCCTCGCGCTCGCCTTCGTGTTTCCGTTTGCATTCATGAACTATTTTCCCGCGACGTTCTTCTTACGCAAAACCGAAAACGCGCTGCATCTTCCGCCCGCAATCGGCCTGCTCACGCCGCTGGTCGGCATCACGTTCGTCGCGGCGTCCTACGCCTTCTGGCGCTTCGGCCTCAACCGCTATAAAGGCGTCGGCCACTAGCGAACGAGGGTGCGCGCGAACAACGCGAGCAGCGCATCCCAACCGCGCTCCGCCGACGTCGCATCGTACACGGGAAAATCCGGCATCATCCAGCCATGCGTCGCGGGATACGTTTCGGCGGCGTAGCGGACGCCCGCGCCATCTAAGGCGCGCTCGAAGCGCCGCGCCATATCGGGCGGATAACTCGCGTCGTCCGTCGCGGATGCGATGTACAATTCGGCAGCGAGCTGCGGCGCGGCAAGATGCGGACTCGCCGGATCGTCGGTTGCAAGCCTACCGCCGTGAAAGCTTGCAACGGCCGCGAAACGATCCGGAAAGCGTGCGGCGGCGGCGATCGCCATCCCACCACCCATGCAGAAGCCAACCGCACCGAGCTTCGTACCCGCCACATCCGCACGCGCGTCCAGATATGCAAGTATCGCTCCCGTGTCGGCCGCGGCCTTATCGTTCCCCGTCGTCGCCATCAGCGGCCCGAGGATCGCGCGAAAATCCCCCGCAAACACCTCGCGCGGCACGAGCGGCCCATACGGCCCGAAACGGTAAAAGAGGTCCGGCACCGCGACGACATACCCGCTATTCGCAAGCTGTTGCCCCATCGCGATCATACCCGGCCGGATACCACCGGCATCCATATACATGATTACCGCGGGCCACGGACCCACACCACCCGGCGTGCAAACCCCCACGGAACAAATCCCATCGGCAGTTCGGACGGCAACGCTCTCAAATCCCATACAAGAGCCAAAAACCCGTTACAAAACCAGAGTTTCAAAAACGCGCTTGCAGCGACCAACACCCGCCGGGCGTATCTCGCCTACGATTCGCGAAGAAGCTCACCGTGAGAAATCCGGATAGTCCGCGGGGCGTTCCATCAATTCGAACACGCCCGCGCGTAAGCGGTGCAGTTCGATATCGTTGAGGGCGATCGACGCGTGCGCGACGATGCGAACGAGCATTTGGCGCTCGCTCGGATCGAGATCGAGGCCACTCTTGTTCGAACCGTAGACGACGATCGCCGCAACGGATCGCTCGAAGAAAATCGGCGCGGCAAACTGCAGGCGCTCGTTCGGAAACCCCCGTGCCCGAATCAACTTCGTCGCCTTGCTGTCGAACGAGAGTGCGTTACGCGAGCGTTCGATCGCACGCACGAGCGGATGATTGGTCGGTAAGGAGACGTCGTAATCTTCCGGCCAGTCGTTCTTGTGCGTGAGTCGATAACTCCCGTCATGCGTCTTGCTCATGATGCCGCTAAACTCAAGGCCAAGCGCATCCGCGGCCTCATCGAGCATCGCGTGGTACACGGCTTCGTCACTCTGCGCGTCGAGGATATTCGCCCCAATGCGTTCCAGCGTCTTTCGTTGCTTTCGCCTATTCGGAAAGATAAACCGATCGATGAAGAGCTCGATCACGTTGTGGAAACGGCCCAAGAGCGCGCCGAGGACGAGAAAGATGAACGAGTAGATCGCTTGTGCGAGATCGGTATTCATCACGGTGACGTATGAAGACACTTCTTCGGCAAGCCCAAGCGCCGCGATGAGGCAGCCGATGATGAACGTGTAGATGATGCCGCGACTTACGACGAAATCGACGTTGAAAAAATGCAGTTTGACTACGGCAACCCATACCGCTACCACGGGTAAGACGCCGAGCGCGAGCAAAAGCGCGTTCTGTAAGATCGTGAGATGCGCGGGGAACAAGCGGTCCGAGAGCAATTGCGCGAAGCTCGCGATCGCAAATGCGGTGACGATCCAACCACTACGCTGGCGATCGACACCATGACTTCGCACGAACGCGATCCCAAGCGCGATCATCGCCCCAACCGTACATAGCTCGTCGATCGTATGGTACGTGCCGAGCAATCCGGCCGCAGGCGCTCCGGTGAAGTGCAGTGCGTAGAGCGCATATGCGTCGAGCACACCGAGCGCGACCGCGCAAACGATACCCGATACCGCAAGGAGCGGCCGCCGCGCCGGTGCTACGACGAAGGTCGCGGCAAAGACGAGCAGCGCGACGCTTCCCATTCCTCGCATTCCATCGCCGACGACCGAAGGTACCGGGCGCCACGGCATCTCGAAATACGTGTCCGCGATCGATGTTGGAAATTGTCCCGAGAGACAGTATATGAAAAAGGCACACGTCGCGACATTCGGCTTCGCGAGTACGAGCATCGAAGCGAGGACGACCGTTGCGATGAGGATGAGGATGCGGACGACCGCAACCAATCGGCCCGTCGCGGGCTCCGTTTCCGCATGCAGGCGAACGAGCAACGCCTTCCCGCGGCGATCGATCGGAAGCCGCCGATCGTAATTCTCACGCGTAAACGGCACGGGCACGAATCCCGGCTTTCGGTCTGCGTATTTCAGGCGATCGATGCGCACGCGATCGCCGAGAACGAGACGATCGTCGCCCTTATGGACTTTCTCAGGCACGCGAACGATGACGCCATCGTTGTCTGTTGCGTAGCCGAAGATACCGAGCGGGTACACGACGCGCATCGCATCCGGAAGCGTTCGTCCGAGCACCACGGCGGCAAAGAGACCGACGAGAATCAGCCGCAACCATTGCGAGCGGTCGAGCCGAATTTTCGGAGGCGCTTCGTTTAACACGTCTGCGCCCTATACCCCGCTTTGCCCGCCGAGCACTACCGCGCGGCGTCGATCGCTTCCAGCGCCGCATGATTGTCGAGCGCGGTCAGGTCACCGAGCTCGAGTTTTAGGTAACGCGCGCGTGCGATCCGCCGCATGACTTTGAGATTGCGCGTTTTCGGAACATCGTCGACGAAAAGGATCGCCTTCGGCCGTAACGATTTGCCCATCATCCGGTCGACGATCGCAAACAGCTCCGCACGCAACGCCTCCGATTCATCGGTGCGCGATTTGACGACGACGAGTACGACGACGACATCGCCCTTCACGGCATCCGGCACGGCGATCGCGGCGGCTTCTTTCACGGCAGCGTGCGAGACGACGGCCGATTCGAACTCCGCCGGGCCGACGCGCTTGCCCGCGACGTTGATCGTGTCGTCGCTACGCCCGCGAATAAACCAAAACGCACGATCGCCATCACGTTCGACGATGCACCAATCGCCGTGCACCCATGTTTCCGGGAAACGCTCCCAATATGCGGCATGGTACCGCTCGTCGTCGGTCGTGCGCGCGTCACCGCCCCAGAAGCTCTGCGTCATCCCGACGAACGGCTCGCGAATGACGAGTTCGCCGACTTCACCGCGTACGCTCGCGCCCGAAGGATCCGTCGTGTCGGCAACCATCCCGGGGATCGGGCCGTGAAAAGAATTCGGGACGAGCGACATCGTGGGGAAACAACCGAGAATGCCACCACCGATTTCGGTGCCGCCGGAATAGTTGATGATCGGCGCATTCCCTCGGCCGACGTGCGTCGCAAACCACTTCCACGGTTCGGTATTCCACGGTTCGCCGGAACTTCCGAGAATACGCAATGAGGAAAGATCGTGCGCTTGCGGCCACGAGTCCCCGTGTGCCATGAGCGCACGGATCGCGGTCGGCGCGATCCCGAGATGCGTTACCGCGTGCGCGGCGACGATCTTCCAAAGTCGATCCGGTTGCGGGTAATCGGGCGTGCCTTCATAGAGGACGATCGTACCGCCGAGCGTGAGCGCGCCGAGCACGAGGAAGGGCCCCATCATCCAGCCCATGTCCGTAAACCAGAGCATCCGATCGCGCGGACGCATATCGAAACTCAGATGCTGATCGATCGCCGATTTGAGCGCGAAGCCCGCGTGCACGTGCCGCGCGCCTTTCGGTTTCCCGGTACTTCCCGAAGTGTAGAGCAAGAGATACGGGTCGTTCGCTTCGGTGCGTTCGTAGGTCGCGAGCGGCTCGGCGTTCGCGACCGCCGTATCCCAGTCGACATCGCGGCCCGCTTCCATCGGAACGTCGAGTCCCGTGCGCTTGAACACGAAAACGCTCGTGACCGAGGGAACGCTCCGCAACGCGTCATCGGCGGTCGGTTTCATCGCCACCGGTTTTCCGCGGCGCGTCACGCCGTCGACCGTGAGGAGCACTTTCGCCTTTGCATCGGCGAGGCGCGACGAAAGCGCATCGGGCCCGTAGCCGGAAAACGCGGGGACGGCGATCGCGCCGATGTAGCCGATGGCGAGCAACCCGATCGCGGTTTCGGGGACGAGCGGCATAAAGATGCCGACGGTGTCGCCTTTTCCAACGCCGTGCGCTCGGAGCGCGCCCGCGAGACCGCGCACCGCATCGCGTAATTCACGGAACGTGTAGCGCCGGATCGGACCGTCTTCACCTTCCCACACGAGCGCTTCGTCGTCACCGCGCCCGGCATCGACATGCCGATCGAGACAGTTCGCGGGTGCGTTATATTTCGCGTCGACGAAAAATCGCGCGAACGCGCGGCCCCGCGTCGTATCGATCAGCTGCGACCACGGAGCATCCCAGTGCAGGCCGAGTTCGGCAAGGATCGCCGTATAGAATCCGGGGAGATCGCTCGCCGCCTTCGCGACGGCCTCCTCGTAGGTTCCAACCCCGAACGACGCGAGAAATCGCGTGAGGTTCGCATCCGCGATCTGTTGCGTAGACGGCGACCAGCGTTCGACGGGAAGCATCGTATCCATCACGTGAGCGTTCGACCCACACGAAAACGTTACTTCGCGCCATCACCCGTGCGAGCTGCCGCGCGTGCGGGTAGAAGCACGACCATGCGAACTTCCGCCGATCGACGTATGCCTCTGGACGGGGCGCTTACACGCTATAACAAAGTCCCCGCGATCGTCCTCGCGTTTTGGATCATCAAGATCCTAGCGACGACCGTCGGCGAAACGCTTGCAGATTTCTTGAACGTGCGGCTCGGGTTCGGCCTGAACGGGACGTCACTCGCGATGGGGGCGGCGTTTCTCGTTGCGCTCGGTATCCAACTCACCCGGAATCGCTACATTCCCGCCGTCTACTGGTTCGTCGTCGTGCTGGTCAGCGTCGTCGGTACGCTCGTCTCGGATAACCTCACGGACAATCTCGGCCTGGCCCTTCGAACGACGACGATCGCCTTTGCCACAGGCCTAGCGGTCGTGTTCGTCCTCTGGTATCGCACGGAAAGGACGCTTTCCGTCCACGATATCCGGACGCTCCGGCGCGAGCTCTTCTACTGGGGCGCCATCCTTTTCACGTTTGCGCTCGGCACCTCGGCGGGGGACTACCTCGTGGAGGCAACGGGAATCGGCTTCGGAACCGCCGCGCTCATCTTCACGGGGCTCATCGGCGTGACGGCGGCGGCACACTTTGCCTTCAAGCGCAACGGGGTCGTTGCGTTTTGGATCGCATACGTTCTCACGCGCCCGCTCGGAGCGTCGCTCGGCGACCTTCTTTCTGCAACGTCGAAGGACGGTGGACTCGGATTCGGCACGACCGTCACGAGCGCGCTCTTTCTGGTGACGATCGCGGGGCTCGTCACTTACCTCACGCTAACGCGCAGCGACATCGTTCACGAACGCTAAGCGGCGGCGCTCGCCATCAGCGCGGCGAGGTCGCGATCGAGTCCCTCCGCAAGCGCGCGACCGCCGTAGCGCAGCCCGAGCCCCGCGAGGAAGCCGCGCACGTTGACGAGCGCGGTGAGTTTCGTCGCTTGCGAATTGCCGGGAACCGGAGCTAGCGCGATCGAGAGCGTGAAGCGCATGGCGGGGCCGATGCCGGTTTCGAGGACCAGCAATCGATCGGGAACCGAGTCGCGCACGATGAACGCCGTTTGGCGTCCGCGCTTGGGCTTGACGGTGACGAGCGTTCCGGGGGCACCTTCGCCTTCGAAGACGATCCAGTCGAGCCGCGGATGCCATCGCGTATAGCGCGGCCCATCGAGCATCGTCTGCCAGAGCACGCGCGGCGCGACCGGCACGACGAGCTCATGCGCTCGCTCCCAGATCAAAGCCGCGTGACCCAGAAATCCAACATCGTCGCATACATGTCGCGCTGTTGCGGCACGCCGCGCACGCCGTGCTTGCTCCGCGGATACACGTGCATGTCGACGCGCTTGTTCGCGCGTTCGAACGCCGCCTGCAACATCATCAGATTCGCCATGTGCACGTTGTCGTCGCTCGTGCCATGGAGAAAAAGGATACGGCCCTGCAACTTCTTGGTTGCCGGAAAGACGGAACTCCGTTCGTACGCCGCGCGCTCGTCCTGTGGTTTGCCCATGTAGCGCTCGGTATAGATCGTATCGTAGAGTTTCCAGTCGGCGACCGTGCCGCCCGCGATGCCGGCTTTCCAAAGTTGGGGTGCATGCGTCATCGCATAGCTCGTTTCGTATCCGCCGAAACTCCAACCCCAGAGCCCGAGTCGCGATGCGTCGACCCACGGTTGCGCCGTGAGATACGCTACCGCAGCGCGCTGCCCCGCAAGCGACGCCGGCCCGAGATTACGATCCATCGCGTGGAGATGCGCGAGATCGTCGACTTGCGATGCCGGTCCATCGACCGAAACCACGACGTACCCCTTGCGCGCGAGGAGGTTGTAGAAGAGCGTGTCGTTACCCCAGCTATTTTGCGTGGTCGACGTCGCTGGCCCGCCGTAGACATACATGACGACCGGGTACTTTTTCGCAGGATCGAAATCGGGCGGAACGATCTTCCATGCGTCGAGCGGACCGAACGCGGACGGCACCGTGAAACGCTGCGGATACGAAAGTCCGTATGCCGCAAGCGAACGGCTCGCGCCGAGCATCACGGTCGAACCCGTTGCCGGACGCACGAGGCGCACGACGGGCGGCGCATCCTGGCGCGAATAGCGTTCGACGTAATACGCGCCGCCGGGCGCGAAGGTCGCGGCGTGCGTACCCGCACCGCCGGCAAAGACATGCGTGGTACCGCGCGCGAGATCGACGACGGCAAGCGCGCGGTCGCCGCGCGTCGGATAGGCGACGGTCGCGTACGCACGACGATCGGCGATGTCGAGCGTTTGCACGTCGAGGACCGCGTACGATCCGCCGACGAAACGCGCCGTGCCGCTCCGCACGTCGACGAGCGCGAGCGACGGTTTGTTGGCATGCGGGAGGTGCAAGACGACGTGATTCGCGTCCGCCCACGGCGTTTCGCCGCGCGTATCGACCCAGTGCGCGTCGCTCTGCACGAACGCGACGCGACGCGTGATGCCGGTCGCGCCGAAGTCCATCAAGCGCACGTGTTTCTGCGCGCGATCGAGGATTTGCGCGTAGAGCGCACCGCTCGGCGACCACGAGAATCCGGCAACGTAGTCGTCGTTCGGCCCCGTAGCATATGCGCGTTGCGAGATGCCGCTCGCGCGATCGACGACGTGCAGCTCTACTAGCGGGTTCGCTTCGCCCGCAAGCGGATAGCGTTCTTCGTCGACGGTATTATCGGGTTCGAGGAAATCGACGATCGGAAATTTCGTGACGCGCGCATCGTCGAATCGGGCGTACGCGATGCGGTTGCCATCCGGTGACCAGCGATAGCCGTGACGCATCGCGAGCTCTTCGGAATACACCCAATCGGGCGCGCCGTTCTGTACGGTCGCGGAGCCATCGCGCGTGAGCCGTTCGAGCCCGGTGCCATCCGCGCGCACGGTGTAGAGGTCGTTTGCGCGAACGAATGCGATACGATCGCCCGCGGGCGACCACTGCGGATCGTCGGCTTCGGCTGCGAGCGTCCGTTTCGCACCCGTCGCGACGGTCACGATTTTGAGCGCTCCACCATCGAGGAACGCGAGTTCTTTGCTATTCGGCGACCAAACGTATTCGGCAACCGGACGCGCGCCTTTTCCGAGCGCCTGCGCCTTGAACAGTTCGCGATCGGCGTGCGTCGCGGCGTCGAAAAGGTGCACGGCCTCCGCGACGCCCGGCGTGCCGCCGGCAAGACCGTACAAGAAGTGTCGTCCGTCGGGCGCCCAGGTGAAATTCCCGGGCAGCCGCCCGGTAAACGGCTTCGTGTTTACGATATCGTCGATACCGAACGGCTCTGTGGCAAACGCGGGCGCCGCGGCCGACAAAGCGAAGTACGCGGCACCGAGTGCTGCGATCGCACGAAAACCTCTCACTAGGGGAAGACCTCCTCAAATGCACGATTCCGACGAAGCCCAAAATCCGATCGTCGCCATGGCGATGAAACTTCGCGCGCGACGCGACCTGGGTGCTGCGATCGACTCTGCCATCGATTTCGCGGGCGCCCACCGTTCGTCCGCCCCACAAGCTACCGACGCCGAAGCGCTGTTCGCGCAGCTCGCGGACGTGCTTGCCGATGGCACGAAGAAACTCAATTCGATCCTCGGCGCGCGGACGGGCGTTACGTTCATCCGGCTTGAGAAACCGCTGCGCCTGCGGTTGCGCTTTCGCGACGCGCGCATCTCGCTCGATCTCGACCGCGAGCAACAACTCGTCGCCATTCGCGGCATGGGCCTCGACGGCGAGTATCAATTCGAAACCAGCGCCGCGGTACCGGCGCTGATCAACCTCTCGAAACTCTCGACCGACGCCGGATACGGCGATCTCTTAATGGGTTCCACGCTCTTGAAAACGATTTCCGCCGATGCGGAAATTCCACGGCCCGCCCACCTCGATGCGAACGGGCCGATGAGTTTCGAGGCCGCACCGCGCACGCGCCCTTCCTCGTAGCTAAACGACGGCGATTTTTCGCTTCGTTTTTGTTTTCGTTTGCGTCTTCGCTTTTGCGGCGAGTACTTTCGCGACGAGCGGTCGCGTCGGGCACATCGTCACCGGGCACGGCACGCATTGCGGCGTCGGCGCCTTGCAAAGCGCGCGGCCGTGGAGGATCAGCCAGTGGTGCGCGTGGCGCCACTGCTCGGGTGGGAGCAACTTCGTAACGTCGTCCTCTACCTGGCGCGGCGTCGTTCCGAGCGTCAGGCCGAGCCGCCGCGAAACGCGAAAGACGTGCGTGTCGACGGCGAATGCGGCACCCGCATAGACAACCGACAACACGACGTTCGCCGTTTTCCGGCCGACGCCGGGCAACGCTTCGAGCGCCGCGCGATCGTTCGGCACCATAGCCGCGTGATCGGTGACGAGCCCACGAGCGGCGGCGACGATGTTCTTCGCTTTCGTGCGAAAGAAGCCACACGATTTGACGAGCGTTTCGACATCGGCAACGTCGGCCGCCGCGAGCGCCGCGGGCGTCGGATAGCGCGCGAACAACGCGGGCGTCGTAAGATTGACGCGCGCATCCGTACACTGTGCGGAAAGGATGACCGCGATCAGGAGTTCGAACGCGTTGCCGTAGTCGAGCGCCGTCACCGCGGCGGGATAGGTTCGTTCGAGGATGCCGAGTTGCTCCGCAGCGATCGCGCGCGTGACTTTTCGCTTCGGAAAGGGGATCATGCGCGCGAACTACGCACGCATCACCGCCGATGCCTCTGCTTGGAAGCCACACGCCTCGCAACGCTACCGTACGCGGAGTCTCGCTATGCCGTTTAAGAAACAGACCGATCCGACGATCCCACCCGGGCAATCGCTCACGACGAAATTCCCGGTGCTCCACGTCGGCGACGTGCCGCGCTTCGATCCCACAACGTGGCGCTTGAAAATCTCGGGGGCCGTCGAGCAGCCGTTCGAACTCAGCTTCGACGAACTTCGCGCGCTCCCGAGCGTCGGATGGCGCGGCGACATCCACTGCGTCACGCGCTGGACGAAAAAGGACACGATCTGGCGCGGCGCTTCGTTCCGCGCACTCGTCGAGCGCGCGAAACCCGATCCCAGCGTCACGCACGTCGTGCAACACGCGGTCAACGCGTACACCACGAATCTCCCGCTTGCGGAAATGCTCGGCGACGACGTCCTCATCGCATGGGAATACGACGGTGCGGCACTCGAGCCGATCCACGGCGGCCCGGTTCGCATGCTCGTCCCGAAAAAGTATTTCTGGAAAAGCGCAAAGTGGCTGCACGGCCTCGAGTTCCTCGACCACGACGTCAAGGGCTTCTGGGAAACCCGCGGCTACGCAAACGAAGCCGACCCATGGCAAGAACAACGCTACGCCGCCCCCACCCCCTGGTAAAAGCGCTTGAGCACCTTTCGGCGATCTTCTTCGCGAGCGCCGGCCTCATGGCCCCAAGGCCACTTCGGCCGCCGCTCGCTTCGAAACTCGCCGAAAGCCGTCCGGCCCGCTCTTAGTCGAAGGCGGCGGTTAGGAGTGATTTATACGGGGGGGTTGCGTCGATCAGAAAGATCGACAAGTGGTAATTTGCGGCGTAGGGCAAGGTATTCGACGAATTCGTTGCGTCGAGGTTGACGGGCGCGAAGATGCCGTTCGGCCCGAGCTTGTTCGCGCACGTCGAGTACGGATCGCAGTAGGCCGTTCCGGCGGCAACCGATGACGCGAAGAATCCGAGCGGCTGCGGCGACGACACGACGACGACGGACTGCACGTTTGCCGCGCTACCGTAGGTAACCGGGGCGGTCGTGAGCTGCTGGAAGCCCGTGCCGGTCGGCGCGGGGAACGGCGTGATGGACGGAACTGGGGTCGCGACGCCGACGGCGGTCGACGCGGGCGTCGGCGTTGCCGTCGCAACGGGCGTGGCCGTCGCAGGCGCTACGGTCGCGGTGGACGCCGGGTTCGGCGTAAACACACCGAAGTACATATTCGCAGGCGCGAGCGGTGATGCATGATGGAACCGCACGGCGAATTGCGCGGTCGTCGAGGAATATTTCGGTTCGATAAACGTTTGCGCGGTGAGCGTCGCCGGCGCCGCCTGGTGACCGACGAGCGCGATCGTTTGCGTATCGCCGTTATTAAACGTCACTTTTGCAGGCGTGATAAGATCCGGCCCCGTGGTACCGGCCGCGTAAACGTTGATCGTGTATGCGGTACCCGAACTCACCAGATAAAACGGCGTGATCTGTCCGTACGTGATATTCGTAAAGATCGGCGTGCCGTTGACGTACATGCTCACCGCGCCGAGGTCGGGCGATCCGTTCACAAGGCGAAGGACCGCCGTATTGTTGGTGGTCGGCGCGGTGGTCGTGCTGATGCCCCCGGCACTTCCGCATCCGGCAACCGCGGCTCCCGCGGCGACGGCGCAGGCCAATGCCCACGCGCGCAATGACTTCATGAACGTTCTCCTAAGCAACTCGAAAATCGATACGACCGGGGCGAGTTCGCCATGCCCGGAGCTCGCGCCCCCGGGCGCATTCGGCTCTAAGGAAGCTCGCCTCCGGAGGTCGCTGACGGATGGGCTTGCAGCGAACCGCCCGGCAATGCAACGCACCGCATCCCCGCAATATCTCGCCGTTCGACGATTCCGTCGCGGACGATCCGGTCCAGGATCGCATCGAATGCCGCCCGCTCGCGCCGCACTACCGGCACGAGTTCGGCAAACAAGGTATCTTCGCTAAGCACTTCTGCGGACGCGAGCGCGCGCAAGCGATCGACGATCCGTCCCCGCACGAATCGCGTCGTCTCGACGAACGGTATCGCCTCTTGTGGCGAGCGTGCCTTGGCGTGCTGCGCGGCACGTCGCGCGAGGTCGGCCGGATCGATCGGCGCGGCGGCGCACGCCGCAGCGAGCGGGCAGAGAAGGCACTTGGGCGCCCGCGCCGTGCACAAAGCCGAACCGAGGTCCATAAGGGCGGAGTTCCCATCGTGCCCGCCGATCGCCGCGACGAGCGAACCCGCGCTCGCATCGAGTTGCGCGAGCGTCGCGAGCGCGGGATGCTCGATTCCGTAGAAAACGCGGTGCGCGACGCGCCGCAGATTCACGTCGTTTGCGGCGTCGGGCTCGTCGAAGGCGAAGGCACGGATGGCGCTCGCCGTGTAGGGTCCGATTCCGGGGAGCGCGAGCAACGCCGCACGTTCGCGCGGGATGTTTCCGTCGAACGCCGCCACCACGGTTCGCGCAAAGGCGTGCAGGCGAAGCGCGCGCGCGTTGTACCCGAGCCCGCGCCACATCCGCAACACGTCGCCCGCATCCGCAGCCGCGAGCGTGCCGATATCCGGAAAGCGCGCGAGGAACGCTTCATAGAGCGGGATCACGCGCTCGACTTGCGTTTGCTGAAGCATGATTTCGCTCACGACGATGCGATACGGATCGCGCGTTTGGCGCCACGGAAGATGCGTGCGCCCATCGCGCGCGTACCAAAGCGCGAGCGCACGCGCGATCGATGCGAGCGTCACGACGAGAGCGCGACACCGATCCGGCGGATTCCCTCGTCGATCCGGTCGCGCGACACGGGCGTCAACGCGAGGCGGAAGTGGTGATCGCCCCCACTCGCGGCAAAAAACGCCTCTCCGAACAAGAATGAAGCGCCGTTGCGTTCGGCCGCGCCGAGGATCGCGCGCGCACGCTGCTCGCGCGGTGCCGTCGCCCAGAGGTAGTACCCTCCGCCCGCACCGACGCGGACGTTTGCGGGCCAATAGCGCTCGATCGCCGCCCGCGCTTGCGCTCGCCGCGCGATCAATTCCGCGCGCAAACACGCGACGTGCGCGTCGTATGCCGTTTCCAGAAAATCCGCGACGCCGGCCTGCACGTAAAGCGACGACGCCATATCGTACGATTGTTTGCGTAACAGTAAACGTTCGAAAATCACGCGCGGCGCGGCGAGCCAGCCGAGCCGAAGGCTAGGAGCGATCGTTTTCGAGAACGATGAAATATAGACGACGTCGTCCGTGCCGCGCGCGACGAGCGGTGCGACGCGCGGTTCGGCGAGCACGCCATATGGATCGTCCTCGACGATCGGTACGCCCGCACGGCGCGCGAGCGTTACGAGGCGTGCGCGCCGATCGTCGTTCATCGTCGCGCCCGTCGGATTATGCAACGAGGGCATCGTGTAGATGAAGCGCGGGCGACGGGTGCGCAGGATCGCCTCGACGTGATCGACGCGCATGCCCTCGTCGTCGACCGCGACCGGGATCGCGCGCAAACCCGCGATCTGGAAGATCTGCAGGGCGCCCGGATACGTCGGTGCCTCGACCACGATTTCGTCGCCCGGTTCCGCGAGCGACTGCGCGACGAGCGTGATCCCCTGCGTGGAGCCCGTGAGCATCAAAACATCGCGCGGTTCGATGTTCGCGCCACGCGCGCGCATCCGCTCGGCGACGGCGACGCGCAACGGTTCGTACCCTTCGCTATCGCCGTAGGACATCACGAAGGACTTCACGCGTCCGACACGCTCGAACGATTGTGCGAGCGCATCGAGCGGCGAGGGATCCGTCGGCGGCACGCCCTGGACGAACGAGATGCGCTCGACCGCCTCCGGCAGATCGGTCTTCGCGGCGAGCTCGCCGAGGACGGAGGGAAACGCACCGACGCGCCAGGGCGGTAGCGAAACCCACCACGGGACGGCAGCCGAGCGATCCGCGTCCCCGCGCGCCGTCGCCGCCACGCGCGAACCGCTGCCGACGCGCTGATCGATCAGGCCATCGGCCGCGAGATCGCGATATGCATGCACGATCGTGGAGCGATTGACTTCGAGGCGCGCGGCGAGGCTGCGCTCGGGTGGCAGCCGTGTCCCCACGGGCAGTGCGCCCGTGAGGATCCCCTCGCGCAGGTTCTCGTAAATCTGGCGATAGATCGGAACGATACTCGCGCGGTCGAGCCTGAGGTCGTTCTCCAAGCGGCGTGCCGGCATCGCTCGTCCGTTCGCGTCGGGCGGTCCAATCCATCCGAACGCGTCGATTGGCGGATGCCAACTCTGCGCGAAGCGAAACCAGGACGCACCAAACGCCGGTCGAGAAGATCGAGATTCCAAATCAACACGTCGCGGGAGCACATCCGTCTTGGCAGATCAAACATTCGACGCCATCGTCATCGGCGCGGGACCCGGCGGCTATCACGCCGCCATTCGCCTCGGTCAGCTCGGCAAGAAAGTGGTCTGCTTCGACCGCGATGAAGTCGGCGGCGTCTGCCTGAACTGGGGCTGCATCCCGACCAAAGCGTTGCTTCACGTCGGTGAGGTCACGCGCCAGATCGATCACGCTGCCGAAATCGGAATCAAGGTTCCGAAAGCCGAGATCGATCGCGAAGGCGTCGCGAAGTTCAAGGAATCCGTCGTCAAGGCGAACGTCGGCGGCGTGCAACAGCTGTTCAAATCGAATAACGTCACGTTCGCGTACGGCGACGCATCGTTCGTCGACGCGACAACCGTCGCGCTCAAAGGGCGCGATGGTTCGACGACGACATACCACGCGCCGAACGTGGTGATCGCAACGGGAAGCGCGCCGATCGACGTCAAGGCGTGGCCGCGCGACGGCGATACGATCATCAACTCGGACGACGCCGTCGGCATGAAGCGCATTCCGAAGAATTTGCTCGTCGTCGGCGGCGGCGTCATCGGCCTCGAGTTCGCGACCGTCTACACCCGCATGGGTGCGAAGGTGCTCGTCGTCGAGGCGCTGGCGAATCTCCTCACCGGCACGGATCTCGAAATTTCGAAAACGCTCCAGCGTATCCTGAAGAAGCAGGGTGTCGAGTTCGCGATGAGCACGAAGGTCGAGGCGATCGAAAAGGTCGCCGATCACCACGTGAAAGCGACGATCCAGGGCGAATACACGAACGGGAAGCCCGAAGTGCGCGAGTTCGATATGGTGCTCGTCGCCGTCGGGCGTCGCCCCGTTACCGACACGCTCAACCTCGCGGCGGCGGGCCTCGCCACCGACGACAGAGGCTTCATCGCCGTCGACGCCCAGCTCAGCACGAAGACGGACGGCGTGTACGCGATCGGCGACGTCACCGGATCGCCCCTTCTGGCGCACCGCGCGATGAAGCAAGGCGTGGTCGCCGCCGAAGCGATCTCCGGCGATAAGTCTGCCGCTTTCGATCCGGTCGCGATCCCGAATTGCGTTTACACCGATCCCGAAGTCGCGACCGTTGGCCTCTCCGAAGAGGAAGCCCGCGCGGCCGGCTACGAGATCAAGATCGGCAAGTTCCCGATGATCGCGAGCGGCCGCGCGCGCACGATGAACGAGTCGGACGGGATGATCAAGCTCATCGGCGATGCGAAGACGGACCTTCTCCTCGGCATGCACATCGTCGCGCCGCAGGCGGAATCGCTCATCGGCGAAGGCGTGATCGCGCTCGAAATGGGCGCCACGGTCGAGGATATCGGCCTCTCGATCCACCCCCACCCGACGCTCACCGAGTCGATCGGCGACGCCGCCGAAGCGATGCACGGTAAGGCGATCCACATCCCAAATCCGAAACCACGGCCTCAGCCAGCAGCCGTCTGATCACGTCGTTTTCTTAAGAACGTTTATCGCACGGAAACATCACCGCAATCTGGTGGAGCGATCGTAGGCACATGAGCATCGAAACGGCCGATATCCTAGAAGCGATCGCCGCCCTCGGCCGGCGCGTCGACGCGAATCACTCCGAAACGACTACATCGCTCGCCGGACTGCACGCCGACGTCGGCACCCTCAAGTCCGACGTCGGCACCCTCAAGTCCGACGTCGCCGGTTTGATCGTCAAGGTCGACGGGCTCGAGAACGGATTGCGGGCGTTACACGCTTTTACCGAGTTTACGATCGAAGCGTCGGAAGCGCGCATCCTAGCCGAAATGCGAACGGGTTTCGAGAAATTCGATCTGCGGCTCAAGGCTCACGGAAAACGGCTCGACATACTAGAGCAGGCCGCGGGCGCGTAACACGGGGACCGCGCGGCTCGTCGATCTCGGGCGTCGTGATTACGCAAGCGTTTGGGAACTGCAAAAACGCATTCATGCCGCAGTCGCGGCAGGTGATGCGCCCGATACGTGGCTGCTCGTCGAACACGAACCGACGATCACGCTCGGACGAAACGCCAAACGCACGCACCTTCGCGGTTCGGAAAATTGGCTCGCAAAACAGGGTGTCGCGTTGCATCAGATCGAGCGAGGCGGCGAGGCGACGTACCACGGGCCGGGTCAACTGGTCGTCTATCCGATCATGAAGCTACCGCGCTTCCGTGAGGTCGTGCCGCTCGTGCGCGCACTCGAAGGCGCCGTCATCGCCGCAGTTGCCACCTTCGGGATCGTCGCCGAACGCTGGCCCGCGCACGCGGGCGTCTGGGTCGAGGACCGCTGCATATGCGCGATCGGATTGTCGGTCAAAGCGATGACCTCGTTCCACGGAATCGCCCTCAACGCGTCGACCGCCCTCGACTACGACCGGCTCATTACGCCGTGCGGGTTGCCGGACCGGGGCATCACCTCGCTCTCCCACGAAATCGGCAGGCAAGAACCCGGCCGCACGATATCATGGACTGAGGCGCGCGACGTACTCGTGCCCAACCTCGAACGCGATTTCAAGATCCGCTTCGAACCGACGTCGCTTCACGACGTAATGGCCGCAAAGGACACCGACCCCGCATGATCGATCTCATCTCGCCCGAACCCGCGCCACGCAAACGCAAGCCCGAGTGGCTCAAAGTATCGTTGCCGAGCGGCGAGTCGTACGAGAACGTACGCGCCGAGGTCAAACGTCTCGCGCTCAACACCGTGTGCCAAGAAGCGATGTGTCCGAATATCGGCGAGTGTTGGGGCGCGGGCACCGCGACGATCATGATCCTCGGCGACACGTGCACGCGTGGCTGCCACTTCTGCGCAGTAAAGACGGGAAGCCCGAAAGGCGAAGTCGACTGGCTCGAGCCCAAGCGCGTTGCGGACGCGGTTGCCGAGCTTGGCTGGAAGTATCTCGTACTTACCGCAGTCGATCGCGACGATCTGCCGGATTTCGGCGCATCGATCTTCGCAAACACCGTGAAGATGATCCACAAGAAATCGCCGGATGCGAAGGTCGAGTGCCTGACCGGCGATTTCGCGGGCGACACGGCCGCGCTCGATATCGTTCTCGAAGCGCGCCCAGAAGTGCTCGCACACAATCTCGAAACCGTGCGCCGCTTACAGAACACCGTGCGGGATCGCCGCGCGAGTTTCGATCAGTCGCTTGCGATCTTGGCGCACGCGAAGCGATCCGGCCTCGTACTCTATACGAAGACCTCGCTCATGCTCGGCCTCGGCGAAACGGAAGCGGAAATCGAAGAGACGATGGACGAGGCGCGTTCCGTCGGTGTCGATATTTTCACGATGGGCCAATACCTCCAGCCCACGAAACGCCACCTCGACGTCGTCGAGTTCATCAGCCCGGCGAAATTTGCCGAAATCCAGAAACTCGGTATGAGTAAGGGCTTCCGTCAGGTCGTCGCAAGTCCGCTCTCGCGCAGTTCGTACCACGCCGAAGAAGTTTTTGCGTAACTGCGCGAGACGTGCTCGAAGGTATCGCCGACCTACGGCGTAGGCGAATGGCGACCGTTGCGGTCGCATTAGGTACGATCCTTACGGTGCTCGACGGAACGATCGCAAACGTCGCGCTGCCGACGCTTGCGCGCGAGTTGCACGTTAGCAATGCCGCATCGATCTGGGTCGTCAATGCGTTCCAACTCGCGGTCACGATGACGCTCTTCTCTACCGCCGCGCTTGGCGACATCGTCGGCTATACGACGCTCTTTCGCATCGGGCTCACGATCTTCACGATCGCTTCGCTCGGTTGCGCGCTCGCGCCGTCCTTGCCGATCCTCGTAACGATGCGTGTGGCACAAGGCATCGGCGCGAGCTGCGTGATGGCGATCGCGCCCGCGCTCTATCGCGCGATCTATCCCCGCGCGATGCTCGGCCGCGCCCTCGCCATTAGCGCGATCACGGTGGCTGCAAGCGCGTCGGCCGGCCCCGCGATCGGCGGGACGATCCTCGGCATCGCGGGCTGGCCGTGGCTTTTCGCGCTCAACATCCCGATCGGCGTACTCGCGTTGCTCTGGGGCGCACTAACGTTACCGAAAAGTCCCCCGAGCCGCAGTATCCGATCGTTCGATACGATGAGCGGCTTCGCCGCGGCGCTCGGGCTCGGAGCGCTGGTTTATAGCGTCGATGGCTTCGCCCGACACGACAGCGCGCTCGCGATTGCAGCCGAGGTCGGCGTAGCTGCGATCGCCGGCACGATCTGTTTCCGACGCGGGCTCGGACAAGCATTTCCGTTGTTGCCGATCGATCTGTTTCGGCGCGGCATCTTCGCGCTCTCGGCGTTGACCTCGATCTGCACGTACATCGCGCAAGGCTTCGCATACGTTGCCTTGCCGTTTTTCTTCCAGTCGGCGCTCGGCGTCGATCCGTTTCACGCGGGAATCTTACTCACTTCCTGGCCGCTCGCCGTAGTCGTCGCAGCCCCGCTCGCGGGACGTTTGACGGAGCATTTTTCGACGGCGATCCTCGCGACGATCGGGCTAATCGTCATGGGAACAGGCCTCGTACTCTGGGCAACGATTTCCGCACATCCGACGACGTTCGATATCGTGATACGCGGCATCGTGACAGGGTTGGGTTTCGGATTTTTCCAAACGCCGAACAACCGCGAATTGCTCGGCAGCGCTCCGCGGGAGCGATCCGGCTCCGCTTCCGGCGTGCTCGCTACCGTGCGCCTACTCGGCCAGACGCTCGGTGCGGCAGCGACCGCGGTAATCTTTTCGGTCGTCGGTCGCGCGCACATCGGAGCGCTCTCCGGCGCCGAGGTCCACGCCGCCGTGACCGTGGCGCTGTGGATCGCTAGCGCATCGGCGATCCTCGGAGCGGGTGTCAGCGCCGCGCGACTGCATCGGCGCGCGGCGCTTACACCCACGACGGGTTAAACGCGCCCTCTTTTAGCCTGCGGCGCTCGCCTGCAGCGAAGCCGCAGCAATCTCGCCGATCGAGGTTGCGATATGCTCCATCTGCGCACGTCCGAGGCCAGGATAGGCGCCAACCCAGAGGACATCGTTCATGATGATATCCGCGTTCTTGAGATCGCCGATCACGCGCCGCTCGATGTTCAGATACGCCGGCTGACGCAGAAGATTCCCCGCAAAGAGCAACCGCGTTCCGATTTTGCGGTCGTTGAGCGCCTTCGCGAGCGTATCGCGCGAGATCGGCGCATGTGGCAGGACGCGAATGGGGAAGCCGAACCAGGACGACTCTCCACCTTCGATTTTGCCGGCGGTCGCGATCCAATCGTACTGCGCGAGCAGCTCCGTGAGGTACGTTGCGTTCGCCTTGCGCGACTCAATGAAGCCGTCGAGCTTCTCGAGCTGTGCGACGCCGACGGCGGCTTGCATATCGGTGAGCTTCAGGTTGTAGCCGATGTGCCCGTACGTATATTTATGATCGTATCCGTACGGCAGGTCTCCGAGCTTATGCTCGAAACGCAGCCCGCAGGTGTTGTCCTTGCCCGGTTGGCACCAGCAGTCGCGGCCCCAATCGCGGAAGGATTCCGCGAGTTTACGCAGCTTCGGCGAACGCATCATTACCGCACCGCCCTCGCCCATCGTCATGTGGTGCGCGGGGTAAAAACTCGCCGTCGACAGATCGCCGAACGTGCCGACCTGCTGCCCGCCGAACGTAGCGCCGACCGCGTCACAGGTATCTTCGATCATCCAGAGATCGTGTTTGCGGCAGAACGCGCGGACGCGTTCGGCATCGTACGGATTGCCGAGCGTATGTGCGAAGATCACCGCACGCGTCTTCGGCGAAAGCGCCGCTTCAAGTTGCGACATGTCGGCGTTGTACGTGTCGAGCTCGCTGTCGATAAAGACCGGTATCGCGCCCATTTGAATGATCGGATTCACCGTCGTCGGGAACCCGGCCGCAGCCGTGATTACTTCGTCGCCCGGTTTGAGCCGTTTGTCGCCGAGCGTTTCCGACGTAATCGTTGCCATCGCGACGAGATTCGCGCTCGAACCCGAGTTGACGAGGATGCATTCGCGAATGCCGAACCACTTCGCAAAATCGCGTTCGAATTTTTCCGCAAAGCGCCCCGTCGTGAGCCAAAAATCCAGCGACGAGTCGACCAACGACACGATTTCACGATCGTCGAAGACGCGGCCTGAAACGGGAGTCGCGTCGGTCAGAGGATCGAACGGACGCTCGAGATACGCCGCCTCGAAATAGGCCTTTGTGCGCTCGAGAATTTCGGCGCGAATCGCGAGGGCTTCCGGAGAGTTCGATCGGTCGACCAACATGCGGTGCTGTGTTCTCCTACGCGTTTGCGTGGACGGGATGCGAGAGGTGTTCCGTGTACCAGGCGACGGTTTCGCGAAGGCCATCGTCGAGCGACCATTTGGCCTCCCACGAGAGCAGCGTACGCGCCTTCGCCGAATCGAGCGTCTGGTTCAAAATTTCTGACTTTGCGGTGTTCAAGATGACGGGATCGACGGAGACGCCCATAACCCGCCCGACCGCTTCGACGATATCGATCACGGAAATCGACGTTTCGGGACTGAAGTTGAATGCCTGCCCCGCGATTTCGGGCCGCGTGCTTTGCTCGGCGAGTGCAAGATACGCACTCACGACATCTCTGACGTAGATGTAATCGCGAATGTTTCCGCCCGAGCTACGGAGCACCGGCCGCTGACCTGCAAGCACGCTTCGAATCGTGCCCGGAACGATGCGGCTCCAGTTGAGATCGCCCGCACCGTAGATATTCCCGCAACGCGCCACCGTAATATTGAGGCCGTACGTGTGCGCGTAAGTATCCGCGAGCAAGTCGGTGCAGCTCTTCGAGACGTCGTAGGGGTGACGACCGCGAAGCGGCATGTCCTCGGTATACGGCAGCACTTCGGATTCGCCGTATGCTTTGTCGCTCGACGCGACGACCATGCACTTCGCGAGATCCGGGAGGCGTCGCATCGCTTCGAGCAGGTTATACGTGCCTTTGATATTGGATTCGAAGCAATCGAGCGGATCGCGAAGCGCCGCGCCGACGATCGTCTGTGCGCCCAGGTGGAAGATCGTTTCCACATCGTAATCGTTGATCGCGCGCATGCAATGATCGAGATGCACGAGATCCCCACGCATGATCGTGCAGCGCTTTGCGACGCCGTCGGTATAAAAGCGCGATTGCGGGTCGTCGTCGCGTACCATCGCGACGACGAATGCGCCGCGCTTGACGAGTTCCTCGCAAAGCCACGAACCGACGATGCCCGTGGCACCGGTGACCAAGACATGCTTCTCGGTCCAATCGAATGTCATAACTACTTGATCACCCACGGCGCATTGCCAGATTTCCAAAGATCTTCGAGCAGGTTTTTCTCGCGCAACGTGTCCATCGGCTGCCAGAACCCCTCGTGCTTATACACCGAGAGTTCGCCATCGGCGGCGAGCGTCATCAGGGGTTCGTGTTCGAGAAGCGTTGCGTCGCCGGAAATGCGATCGAAAACATCGGGCTCGAAGACGAAAAACCCCCCGTTTATCCACCCCTCGCTTGTTTGCGGCTTCTCGGAAAAACGCTCGACGCGATCGCCCTCGATCTCGAGGGTGCCGAATCGTGCGGGGGGGCGTACTGCGGTGACCGTCGCTTTGCGGCCCTGAGCGCGGTGGAAGGCGAGGACTTTCGCGACATCGATCGATGCCAAGCCGTCGCCGTACGTGCACATGAACGTTTCGTTCCCGATGAGATGCCGCAGGCGCTTGACGCGCCCACCCGTCATCGTCACAGGACCGGTGTCGACGACGTGCACCTTCCAATCGAGCTTGGGCTTTTCGTCTCCGTGGTAGTCGATCGCGCCCGTCGAGAAATCGACGGTCAAATCGTTGTTCGTGGCATAAAGCGAACGAAAGTAATCTTTGACGACTTCTTGCTTGTATCCACAGGCGATCGCGAACTCGTTGAAACCGGCGGCGGCATAGATGCCCATCAAATGGTAGAGAATCGGGCGCCCACCGATTTCGATCATCGGCTTCGGACGATTCGCCGTCTCCTCGGAAATGCGCGTTCCGAGCCCGCCCGCGAGAATCACGACCTTCATACGCGCACGTCGAATCCAGCCTGTGTGATAGGGTCGTACATAACGAGTTCGCGTTCCGAAACAACGTGCGAATGTCCTGGAAAACGCAGGCCTGTCGCAGGTCGTGAAGCGCGAGGAGGACGCAAATTCCCTAGCGCTAAGTTCGATCCGGGTGAGGTTCCATCGATCGACGATACGGCTCTCTATGCTGTTGGTGACGACACTTGCCACTGCGGGTTGTTCTGGAGTGTACGACGCGGGAAAGATTCGCGCGCTCGCCGCCCCAAGCGGTAGTTTCGCAATCGTATCGACCGTCGACGGAAATCTCGCGTTTCTGAGCTCGCTTCCAGAAAACGTGCGCCTCAGCACGCTCTCGCCGACATCAGGGAAGGCAATCGCCTCCTTCTCGGTCGGATCCACCGCAGCTGCGGTCGCGGACAACGGTGCGAGTGGCTTTGTCGTCGGATATGGGCACGACGATTCCGGCAGCATCGTTTCCTTCGGAAAACGCGGGGAGCGCGGAGCGGTAATGCCCCTACCCGGGCCCGTTATCGCGCTTTCGTCCGTTGTCGGCAATCATATCATCGCGCTCCTTGCAACGCGGCCGCATCGACAAGCGTTACAAATCGATCTCGCATCCGGGCACGTCGAAAAGACCTTCACATTTCGCGCCACGACCATCTCGGTCGCGCTATGCCAAGCCGCAAGCGAACCATATTTGATCGCGGACGAAGGGAGCGATATCGTCGTTCACAACCTCGGCACGGATAAAGAGATCCGCTTCCACGATGCATCGTCTTCGGTGATTTGCTCCGAAGACGAACAACTGCATGTGATCGATTCGACGCGGGACGGAGCGCTCGTGCGTAGCTTGAGCTTCCCGGGTGGGCGGATCCTCAATACGACGGATCTCGGGACGCATACGATCGGCATCGCCGATCTCCCGAGCGGCGAGATCGCAGCGCTCGACCGTCAGGGAACGGTGCATATCATCGACAAGGTGCGCCTCGCGGAATTGCCCACACCTCGGCCGGATTAGGGACTTGGGCGCTTCCCCCGGCCGCGAAAGGATGGCCTCGGGAAACACGGAACGCCTTGGGCTGTGGTAAAAGCAAGCACGCCGAACACGAACGAGACAAATATTTCGCCACCCTCGATGTTACGACGCATTTTCGGAAACGCTCGGCGTCCTGCAATTTTTCTCCGTGCAAACCGCACACTTCTCTTCGCGACCCTTGCACTATATGCAATCGCGCTCATCGGCGTCATAAATTTTTCCATTCAGCAAGTCGCACATTTTACCTTAACCTGGGATTTCCAAATCTATTACCAAGGATTCTGGCAGCTCGGCCAGGGTATCGCGAATCCATATATTAGCGATCCAGGCGGTTATTTATATCCAAACTTCCTCGAAGTGAATTTTGCGATATTGGGCCATCTCCTCGGCCAGTTAACGCAATCCCCCGTAACGCTGTTGATCGTCCAAGACGTTGCCGCGATGACCGCAACCTTGATCGCCGCGTTCTGGTGCATCGACATCATCGAGGAGCGAACGGCGTTCTCCGCACGTACGCGCCTTACGCTGTCGGTTGCGGCGTTGATTCTGTGCTTCGCAAACCCTTGGCCATACCGCGTGTGCGCTTTCGATTACCACAATTGGACCATGGGCGGGACGTTCATTGTCCTAACGGCGTGGGCGGCATATCGGAGCGATCGCGTCGTCGCGTTGTCCGGTGCGGTCTTGACCGTTCTCACGGGACTCGTCGCCGCCACGTTCGTCCCCGCGCTCGGCCTTTCGCTCCTCATCGCTTCGAAGCGCTCGCGCGTCATCGGTGGAGGTCTCGTCGCCTTAGGAATCGCGTATCAACTCATTTCGCGACACATCCTTACGGCGGCATCCCAGGGCGGCGGCGGTGTGGCGACCGCTCTCTACGCGTGGATCGGGAAATCGAGCGCGAAATACGGATCGGTCGGAATCTTGATCGACATCATCCACAACCCGGTCAAAGTGCTTTTGGCGTTCTGGGGAAATCGCATCGACGGTTATGCGAATCTCGCGCCGGGCGGCTTTCTCGAAATTTTGAACCCGTGGGTCGCAATACCGTGGTTCCTCGCATTAACGGAGAACCTACTCGCGACAGGTAAGGTCTCCGGATTCGGTGCCCCAGGCCATCAATATGCCGAAGTGTATGCTCTTTCGGCGCCCGGTACGATTTGGATAATCGCGATGCTGGCGGCGCGATTTCCTCGGGCGCTCGACTCGACGCGCGTCACGATCGTGGCCTCGCTTCTCGCCGTGAATGCACTCGTGTGGGGAGCGACGTTCATCCCTAGGATTTCCGTCGACTTCATGCGCACCTCGGAGGAGTCGTCGGCAGCCCTCGCCTCGATCTTGGCATCGACGCCGCCGAACGCACAGACGATCGTTTCGCAGGGAGTTGTCGGGCCATTCGCCGGGCGCAAAGCCGCCTTCCGCTACGACGCCCCAAAGCATTTTCCGATCCTGACGCCGCTCGTTCGCATCGTGTTCGCGCCGACCGAAGGGATCGAGACGGCGAGCTCCGAGCAAAGCCTGTTTGCCGTGCAGCAGATGCTGCACGATCCGCAGGCCACGCGCTTGGAAACCGATCGAAGCGGTGAAATCTGGGCATTCGACTACCACGCCGGCGCAGCGCGCGAAATCATGCTCGGCGGCATCGTCCCGAAGTTTCTCCGCGCCGATCTCGGAAAATTCAACATTCCGATCGACGAGGACAACCCGGAATCCGTGACGTTCGACGCGACCGTCGCCGAAAGCGATCGCATCTTTTCGCGTAATTTTTCGAAGTCCGATACAGCGATCTACACCGACGCAAGCCACGATACGCCCGGGTTCATTATCAAAAAGCTGTACTTCCGCCGGCCACCGGGTAACTACCGTTTCGTACTTTCGGGTGAAAGTAGCGGACCGCTCGACATCGAAGTTCGCGACGCAACCGAGGACCGTTCGATCGTGCATACGAGCGCAACACTGACGCGCAATATCCCATATCGCGTCGCTTTCGCTTTTGCCAACGACGGCAAACCGGAAGATGGCTATCACGGATGGGGCCCATTTAACGTCGAATGGAGCCCGGCACCGCGCGAGCATCGCATCGAACTTCGGGTTTTTGTACCGGCACATGTGTCGGCGGCGATGCGCGCCGTTCAGTTTGCAACGATTAAGGACGAAAAAGCACCAGGCGGTTAGCTTATTTCGGAATCGGGGCGGTCGTTGCAGAACGGAAAAAGGCCGCGGGCAAGACATCGATGCTGCTTACTGCGCCAGCATTATTAAGCACCGCAAGTTCTTGATCGGGCATCACATGCAGCCGAATCGCATTGAGTGGGATACCGTGACTTCCCGAGGTCAGCGTGCTTGGGAACGACATCAAATCAACGGTCTTCGACGCGAATGCAGAGCTGATTACAAAGATCGAGTGGAGAGCCGTCGCGCATGCGGGAGCCTTGACCGGATCTTTGATCGTGATCTCCGCTCCAGTGGCCGTATCGGAAAGATCGCGCGCGACCATCCCGCCCGCACTCTTGACCTGAAGAAGGTAATTACGTAAATCGAATCGGCACACGGCGATCTGCTGCACGTCGCCTTGCACTGCGAGCGTCCCGACGATCTTCTTTTGTCCGACGTCAACCGTCACGACGGCACGCGACGTGCGCGAGCCCACTAGCGCGTAGATCTTGTTGTCGATTTGCTCGCTTAGGTCCGCAACCGCAGCCGGCATCCCGATCACAACTCCCTTTTTTCCGTTTTTCGACCAGAACTCTAAGGCTCCGACAGAGGCACCACTTTCGTTTTCACCGGCGATCCCGAGAATGAGCGAGCCGTCGTCGGCGATCGTCAGCGCATCCGCCTCACCGGTCACGCCGAAGCTTCCCTTGATAGCTCCCGACTGCGCATCGATGAGCGTCAGACCGCGCGAGCGCGGCTCCCCGCCAAGAACGACGAATGTGTTCGGATCGACGAGACCAAACGCGGACGCAAAGGAGGGCGCGGGCAACGTGCGCTGCCCGCCCTTCTTCGTCGAACAACCGCTTAGGACCACCGCCGCGGCAACCATCGACCACATCGCAGCGGGCCAAAAACGCTCGTTCACTTTATAAGTCTCCTGAATACTGAAACGCCGCGCATCGCAACAAATCACGCGCGAACAGAACACGCCGAACGCGACGCACCGCGCTATGGCCGCCGTTTGCGGCGGCAGTCCGCAGTTCGATAGCCGGAAGCGTTGCCACCTTCTGAAACTTCATCGGTACTTTCGCGTGATTCGAAAGGGCGGCTCGTGCGCCAGCAGAAAACTCGACATGTTGGACCGCATGGCGGTCACGCTCGCCGCGAGGATCGATTCATTTCGCATATGCCCAGCGTTCCCGGCCCGGCACCCTCCTCCGATACCCTCGCACCCGAGCGCCGTCATCCCGCTCAACCGATCGATCCCGATGCGGTCGGCATCCTCGCCGCGGCGATCGTGCTTATCGGTACGGGCTATGCGATCTGGCAACAGGTCGCGACCAACCTCAATGCCGTCGCCATGTATTCGAGTCTCGGTTGCTACGTGGCCGCTTTCGTGCTGCTCGCGCTCATTGTCGAAACGCGGGTGCCGCGGCAAATCCTCGCGCTCATCGGCCTGTTGCTTGCTTTTACGCTCCTTGCGGGTAACGTTCTCACGTATAACGGACGCTCGTACGGCACGGACAGCTTGCTGTTCAATGCCTACTCCGCAGACTTGTTCATGCGCGGGATCGACCCATACACGGTAAGCATGCAGCCCTCGTTTCGGGCGTTCGGCGTCTCCGAATCGCTCGTTACGCCGACGACGGATGGTCAGGCCGTGTTCGCGCTCTCCTATCCCGCACTGAGCTTCCTGATCTACATTCCGGCGCTGCTCGTTGGCGTACAGAATCTCATCTGGGTCAGCGTACTCGCGCATCTCGGCGTGATCGTAACCCTGTGGAAAATCGCTCCCCGCGGACTTAAATGCGTTGTGCCCTTGCTCGTCTTTGTCGACGTCTCGTACAGCCAGTACACGATCGGCGCGGTGACAGACGTGCTATGGGCGCTCCCGGCCGTGCTCGCGGCATACTATTGGACGCGTCATCCCCTTCGAGCCGCAGCGCTTCTCGGCATCGCCTGCGCGGTCAAGCAAACGCCGTGGGTCATCGTACCGTTCTTCTTCATCGACGTGACGCGCACGGCTTGGCGCGAACGCAATATCATGGCGATGCTCGCCCCCGTGGCAATCGTTTTAATCGCGTTCGTCATTCCGAACGCGCCGTTTATGATGTGGCACCCGGGCGCTTGGATCGGCGGCGTCGGCGCGCCGCTGACCGGGAAGTTAATCCTTTTCGGATCGGGCATCGTTCAGCTCGTCACCTCGAATACGCTCGCACTCGATGCAAAGACGCTCTCCACTTGGAGCCTTACGACGCTCGCGATCGCATACGCCGCTTATGCTATCGCACCGCGTCGTTTGCTTTCGCTCCCGATGCTCGCGCCGCTAATCGCATATTTTCTCGCACCACGAAGTTTGCAGAACTACTTCATGTATCTCCCGGTCGTTTTGGCGGGCCGGATCGTTGCGCCGCCAGCGCTGCACGAATATGAAGCAACCACACGTCCGCAACCATCACGCATTATCGTCCGTGCGAGGCGTTACGCCATCGTCGGCCTCGCCGCTCTTGCCGTGCTTACGTTCACGGGAGCGCTCGTGAGTCAAGTGCTGATTTCCCGAGCAAACCCGCATCTCGAGATCGCCGATGTCAACATCGATCCTGCCGGTTCGGCAAAATACATAACGGTCTCGACGTCCGGTGCGTCGACGGTCCGTCACGTGCGTTTCGGCCTGATGCGACAAGGCGTGGGAATCGATTTCTCGATGCTCGGCTCCGACGTCTACAGCATCGGCGAGGGACCGCGCAGCTACCGTCTCCAGATCCCGAACGCTCTCGTTGCCAAGCTATCGCCGACCCAGAGCATCGCCGCCGTCGCACTCGACGCATTCAATGGCAAGGAGTATTATTCGCCGGCGTTCTCCCTCGCAAAAGTTTCCGGATTGACGCAACTCAATTTGCTTAAGAACGGAAATTTACGTAATTGGCTCAACGGTTCGCCCAAAGCAAATCCGCTCGCTTGGGATTTTTCGCAGGCCGATTTCGACCTGGGCAAGATCCGGCGAATCGGGCGGACGAACGCGCTACGATTCAACCTCGATACGCCAAAGGGCGCCGAGTGGGGATTCGCTTCGATCAGTCAAATTTTGAGCGCCACGTCCGGCAGCATCTTCTTACGCCTGAAACCGGAAGAAGACTATCGCGGCGATGCATACCCGCTCCGCATTTTCGGGGTCGAAGTGGTCGACGCGCTGCAAAACCATGATTACTACACTATCGATAGCACGCTGACCAAGCCCGTAATTTACCGCCGCGACCGATTCACGGTACACGTCTTTCCGGGGCAACTCCACCAGTGGAATATCGTGGAGACGAAGATTGGTAATCAAGGCGATGGCGCCCTCGCGCCACTAACCTCGACCGTTCAATACAATATCGTCGCAGCGGTACACAAGAGCGTTAAAGGCGGCGTGCAGGGGAGCTTTGGCGGCGTATTCGAGCGCGGGAAAGTGAATCAGCCGTGAACGCGCCGGTAAGCACGCGTGCCGACTGTCTCATTTGCGAGATTAACGACGGGGAGCGTCCCGTGCCGAGTGGGATCGTCTACGCAGATGATCTCTGGGTTGTCGTACCCGCAGCGCCACCCTACGGCGTGCCCGGATGGATGACGCTGCACACGAAGCGCCACGTCCCGGGTCCCGCGCACTTCGATGACATCGAAGCGGCATGCTTCGGCCCGGCACTCCGCCATTTCGAACGCGTGCTCGAGGAAGTCACCGGCGCGGTGCGGATATACACCGCCGCGATGGGCGAAAGCTCGCCGCATTTCCACGGGCACATGGTCCCGAAATATCGGCACATGCCAGATGACGCAAAGGCGTGGGCAGTATTCGATTTACCGCGTCGTGCGGTGGCCGGCGAAATCGCGGTCGACGCCGCCCTGGCCGAATCGCTGGTCACCGCCTATCGGGATCGTCTACACGCGCAACCGCTTCCCGCAAACGCAACGGCTCGCCGCGCGTAGCGCGTCTACCAGATCGTCCAGCCACCATCCACGACGAGATTTTGGCCCGTGACATAAGCCGAAGCGTCGCTTGCGAGGTAGGCTGCGGCACCCTTGAAATCTTCTTCGATCGCGAGCCGCTTTAGCGGTGTCCGCGCCTCATAGCGCTCGACGAACGCTGCGGCTTGCCCGCGCGCCACGCCGCCGGGGGTGATCGCATTTGCCCGCACGGTCGGCGCAAGCGTCGTCGCGAGGTGACGCGTGAACTGCAGCAGCCCGGCCTTGCTCGCTCCGTATGCCGCCGGATTCCCGAGTGGCGTTCCTTCATAAAGCCGTTCGTCGGGGCCGACGAGGCCATAAATCGAAAGCACGTTGATGACGCTGCCCTTACCGGAAGCAGCGAGCAGATCGGCCGCCGCCTGCACCAGCACAAACGGCGCCGTAAGATTCACTTCGAGCGCCCGTCGCCAACTCACGGCACTTTGCTCGCGTAAGGGCACGGCCCACCCGGTGAGCCCCGAAGTACCGACGAGCGCGGCGCAATTGACAACGATATCGAGGCCACCGAAGCGTTCGGCCGCTCGCGCGGGGATCGCGCGCACCGCGTCTTCATCTTCGAGATCGACCGCGAACGCCGCGGCGGCGACCCCGCGCCGTCGGTGGAGATCGTCGGCCGTCGCGGAAGCGCGCGCCTCGTCCAGATCGACGATGCCGACGCTCGCGCCGAGTTCCGCGAGACCGTCCGCAATCGCGGAGCCGATATGTCCGGCGCCGCCGGTGACGATCGCCGTGCGGCCTTCCAGCGAGAAGAGCGTACGTAAATCTCTCATAGGGCGATCCTCATGCCGAGCGCGGACGCGCGCCGGGCGGCTTCGGCAACGGCCACCACGCGTTCCCCGTCGCGGCCGGAAACGAGCGGCGTGGCTTCGCCGCGGACGCACGCGAGCACATGGGCGACTTCGTCGACGTACATCGCATTACGGTCGTTGCCGGACGGCTCGTAAAGCTGCTCCCAGCCGATCTCCGGCCGGAATCGCCGCACGGTATCCGCAATCCCGTCCCAAACCAACGTGCCGAGCGTTCCCGCGACGCGGCAGGTACGGACGACGGAGCGCTGGGTCATATCGAGGTGGATGGAGCCGAGCGCGCCGCTAGCAAAGCGGACGATGAGTTCCGCCGTATCGTCGACGTCGATCTCGAGGTCGCTCTGCCGGTCCACAACCGCGTCGACCGTCGTGATCTCGCCGAGAAGCCACCGCGCATAGTCGATCTCGTGGCTGAGCTCGAGCACGATCCCGCCGCCGAACGCGCGCGCGCTGTTCGTCTCGCGATAGTCGCTGCCCGGCCGCCAATCCGGAAGATATTGCCCGACCTCGGCCCGCAAGCTCATCGGCCGCCCGATGCTCCCGTCCCCGACCGCAGCCCGCATCGCGCGGAGCGACGGCAGAAAACGGAGGTTGTAGCCGACGATAAGGTTACGCCCGGCGGACGCCGCCGCTTCGACGATTGCTAGCGCATCGTCCGCTGTTGCCGCCAGGGGTTTTTCCACGAAGAGATGCGCGCCCGCGCGTGCGAGCGCGATCGCAACCTCCGCGTGACCCGTCGTCGGCCCACAAACGAGTGCGACATCGGGCCGCGAAGCCACCGCGTCGGCGAGCGCGTACACGACGCGGTCCGCCCCAAGCGGAAGCGGTTCGCCCCGATCGGCATGCCGCAAGATGGTGATTTCCGCATCGGGCACGAGCGCACGGATATTACCCAGGTGACGGCGGCCGATGCTCCCGAGTCCGGCGAGGACGACGCGCACTACGCGTTCGCGGGTTCTTCGTCGAAATAGTGCATGTTCTCGTACACTTCTTCACGCGGAAGGAACGGCGACATATCCTCGAGTGGGCGCGATTCGAACGTGCCATCTTCGCGGCGGAACGCGGAAGCCTTCGGCGATACGGTCTGCTCGGGCGCGAGCATGATCTCGCAGATTCCGGGGAGATCGTCGCCGAGGAACGCCGTGAGGCCGGCTGCGATCGCGTCGTTCGTCGCGATCCGCATGTGCGAGAACCCGTACGCCTCGGCGAGCTTGGCGAAATCGGGATTCTGGACGCCCGACTCGGGGTGCGAGCCGTATAGCCGTCCTTCAAAGAAGTTGTTCTGCGTCGCGCGGATGCTCGAGTACCCGGCGTTGTTGAAGATGAAGATCTTCACGGGAATCTTCTCGTGCTTGATCGTGCCGAGCTCCTGGATGTTCCACTGGATGCTGCCGTCGCCCGTGATCGTGATGACCCGTCGGTTCTCGGTGCCGATGCTTGCGCCGACCGAGAGCGGTAGGTCCCATCCCATCGAGCCCCAGCCGCTGATGAGCACGCGCTGGCCGACCTTCGCACGGAACACCTGATAGGTCGTCACGATATCGAGGCCGGCGCCGGGAACGATGGTATCGGTCGCGCGCACGGCGTCCGAAAGCGCGTCCATGAACACATAGCTGTTCACATAACCCGCGTCCACGCGATAGTCGTCGGTCATGATCGGATAGCGCGCCTTCCAGGCCTTGCAGACTTCGAGCCAACGCTCGGACGGGCTCGCCGGTTCTTCCGCGAGCGCGACGAGCAGTTCTTCGAGAAAAGGCTTCACGTCCGCCAGCACCGGCACGTCCGGCTTGAGCGCCTGATTGATCAGCTGCTGTTCGTCGATGTCGACGAGCACCTTCGTCGCTTTCGGCGCGAAGCCAGCGACGTTGAAGCCGCATTTCTGAATGTTCAACCCGGCGCCAAGCGCGAGGAACACGTCGCAATTCTGCACCGCGAAGTTCGCGCGACGCTGCCCCGCCGTTCCGAAGAGCCCCACGTAACGCGGATCGTCCTCGGCGACGATGTCTTTTGCCGTGATCGCAACGGCGCACGGGATATTGGTTTGCTCGATGAGTTTCTGGAACAGCGGCTGCGCTCCGCCGAGCCGCACGCCTTGCCCGGGGACGAGCAACGGACGCTTCGCTTCGCGCAAGATCGCCGCAACCTTCCGCGCCTCGCCCTTGATGCGGGCCGATTCCGCAAGGTCGACCGCGCGCGTCCATCCGACGATTAGCTTCTCATCGATCTGCGCGCCCTGAACGTCGAGCGGGAATTCGAGCCACGATGGGCCCGGTCGGCCCGAAAGCGCCGCGTCGATCGCGCGATCCATGTGCTCGCGTACCGTCTTCGGATCGCGGATACTCTCCGCGTATTTCGTGACCGGCCGCGCCATGTCGAGCGTGTTCGCTTCCTGCGGCCCATACTGACGTTGCACGCGATAGTCGGCGATGATGTCCTGACGGACCTGACCGACGAGCACGAGCAGCGGGATCGAATCGACCCATGCGCCCGGCAAGCCCGCCACAGCGTTGCCCGCACCCGGGCCGACGGTAGCCATCGCGACGCCGAGGCGCCCGCTCGTCCGCGCGTAACCTTCTGCGGCGACCACAGCGGCCTGCTCGTGATAGGTCGCATGATAGCGCAGCTTCGGGTGACTTCCGATCGAGTCGAGCAGATGCATCACCCCACCGCCCGAGACGAGGAACACTTCGCGAACTCCGTGGTCGACGAGCGTCTGTGCGACGTAATCCGAAAGTTTCATGAAACGGAAATCATCTTTCTTGCGTGGTCGTAGGATGCGTGGGTACGGCGAATGCCCTCGTCGAGCGGCGTCCAGGGCCGCAAGCCGAGTTCTTCCTCGGCGCGCGCGGTTGCGGGAACGTATCGCGAGGGCGGGGCGCCGGGGGTCGGAGCGAGCGCGACGGTAACGGGAACGGTGCCGCCGAGCGTCGCGGAAACGCGCTCGGCGAGCGAGCGGATATCGACGGATTCCGGCGAGCCGACGTTGTACGCCTGGCCCGGAGCTCCCCGAAAGAGAAGGATCCATAGCCAGACCGCGAGATCCGCGGCGTAGAGGTACGAGCGCAGCGGGGTACCGTCGCCGCCGATCGCGATCGGCCGGCCGGCAAGGACGTCGCCGATGAAGTTGCCGACGGCAAAGCCTTCATCGAGCGGCAAATACGGGCCGACGAACGCGAAGAGGCGCGCGACGATCGCATCGAACGGCGCAACGCGAGCGTACGACATACAAGCATATTCCGAGACGCGCTTACTCTCACCGTATGCGGCACTCGCTTGCGTCACATCCGGCGCGAACGGATCGGTCTCCGCAACTTGCGCGACGCTCGGCGGTTGCTTCCCATAAACGGCGCCCGAACTCGTAAAGAGAAGACGACGCGTCCCGTGATCCCGTGCGAAATCCAGTACCCGTCGCGTCGCGTGGAAGTCCGCCTCCAGCAGGCCGTATGGCCGCTCGCGATCGGCTGCGAAGCTGCGCTCGGTCGCCGCGTGAATCACGAACGCAAAGGTGCCCTCCGGCGGCGCGAACGACGTCTGGTCCCCACGCACATACGCGATCGCGGGGTGTGCTGCGAGGTGCGGATGTGCCGCCGCGACGCGCGCGGGATCGCGCGTGAGCAAAACCGCCTCGGCACCGAGCGCGAGCGCGTCGTTCGCCGCGACGAAGGCTTCCATCAGCCACGTGCCGACGAATCCCGTGCCGCCCGTGACGAAAACGCGTTCGCCACGCAGCGGTTCCCAGAGATCGCGCGTCCGTTCGAGGATTTCGCGGTGCTCGCGCGCCCGCGCTTCGGGCGTCACGCGCGAGCGGCCGAACGGATCGTCGCGACGACGGCTTCGAGCTGCGGCGCGGTCAGGCCGACCGATGACGGGAGGCTCAGCGCGTCGCGGCAGAGGCGATCGGCGACATCGCCACCAAACGCGCGCTCGCCGCGATGCGCGGGCGAGCGATGCATCGGTTGCCAGATCGGCCGGGCTTGGATCTTGCGCTCGCCGAGGATCTGCAGCAACTCGCGGCTCGAACGCCCGAATGCCGCTTCGTCGACGAGAATGGTATAGAGCCAAAACGTGCTGCGCGCCCACGGCGCTTCGGGCATCGGCGTTATGCCGGGAACGCCCGCGAGCAACTCCGTGTAGCGTGCGGCATTCGCGCGCTTCGCTTCGATATATGCATCGAGCAGCTCCATCTGCGCGCAACCGATCGCACCCTGGACGTTCGTAAGGCGGTAGTTGTACCCGACCGCGCCGTGGACGTATTCGATCGGGTCGTCCTTGGCCTGCGTCGTGAGGTAGCGCGCACGCTTCGCGATCGCGTCGTCGTTCGTCACGATCATGCCGCCGCCGCCGGTCGTGATGAGCTTGTTTCCGTTGAAACTGAAGCATGCGGCATCGGAGGCGCCGCCGCACGGCGCGCCCTTGTAAAGCGCGCCTAGGCTTTCCGTTGCGTCTTCGACGACTTTGAGGTGATAACGCGCGGCGAGCGCACGGAGCGGATCGAGGTCGACCGGGTGGCCGAGAACGTCGACCGGCACGATCGCCTTTACCCGTCGGCCCGTGGCCGTGTCGGTGACCGTGGTACCGTCGAACGTGCACTCGTGTTCGAGGAAACGCGCGACGGCGGCCGGGTCCATCTCCCAGAAGTCGGGCTCGCAATCGATGAACACGGGATGCGCGTTCGCATAGCGGATCGCATTCGCGGGCGCGATGAACGTCATTGTGGAGACGAGCACTTCGTCGCCCGCTTCGACACCCGCGCACAGGAGCGCGATGTGGAGCGCCGCCGTTCCGTTCACCGTCGCGATTGCGTGCTTCGTACCGGCACGGGCGGCGAGCGCTTCTTCGAATTTCGTGACATACGAACCGACCGAAGACACCCAGCCGGTATCGAGGCACTCGCGCACGTACTGCCATTCGTTGCCGCGAATCTCCGGCACGCAAAGCGGGATACCGCCTTCGATACGGGCGCCTGCTTCGTACGACATGGACGTGGTCATCGCTTGAGCTCCTTGGCCGGCACGCCGGCAACGGTGGTTCTGGGAAGGACGTTGCGGACGACGACCGCGCCCGCGCCGACGACGGCGGCATCGCCGATCGCGATCAGTTGGCGAACGACGGCGCCCGCGCCGATATGCGCGCCTGCGCCAACGGTCACCGTGCTCGCCAGGCACGCGCCCGTAGCGACGTGCACGTCGTCCCCGATCGTGCAATCGTGTTCGACAACGGCGTTGGAGTTCACGATGACGTTGCGCCCGAGCACCGCGCCCGCGTTTACGATCGCACCGGGCATGATCTGCGCGCCCGCGCCGAGGACGGCCCATGGCGAGACGGCCGCGCGCGGATGCACGATAGTACACGGTTCGAGGCCGAGCGCGAGCGCTCCGGCAAAAAGCCGCGCCCGCGGGCCGTTATCGCTCGTACCGCCGAGGCCGATCGCAAACGCTTTCGTACCGCGCCGCGCGAGCTCGGGAAGCAGCGCATCGCCGCCGACGATCGGTGCATCGAGGAGGAGCATACCGTGCCGCGTCGTGTCGCGATCGAGCACGCCGATCGTGCGCGGATCGCCCGCCGCACGCAACGCATCGACGAGCATCCGGGCATGGCCGCCGCCACCGATCACGACGATCTCCGGAGCATCAAGCATCGTGAAAATGCTTCTGCATGAGCCGCGCATCGAGTGGCGTATCGCGGAGTGTGGCCACGATCGCTTCCGCCGCGTTTCCCGTTCCGTACGGATTGCGCGCACCGGCGAATCGTGCGCGGAATGCGGGTGAGAGCGCGATCTCGATCGCTGCGCGGATCGATGCCGCATCGTCGTCTGCGGCGACGTCAATCACGTTAGCGGCGCGCGTTCGGCCCTTTTGCCGCGAGCCCACGTTGACGACCGGAAGGTCGAAGGACGCGGCCTCGATGATGCCGCTCGACGAATTCCCTACCATCGCGGCCGCGTGCCGCATGGTTGCGAAATACTTTTCCGTGCCGAGGTTGTCCGCAATGTACCGCCGCTCGCCCGCGGCCACGAAGGCGCGGATGCGCTCGGCCACGAGGCGCCCCCCCGTATCGGCGTTCGGCATCGTGAAGACGAGCGGCAGGTCGAGCGCGTCGAGCGCGGCGAGCAAGGCATCGGTCTGTGCGGGAATTCGCTCGATCTCGCGCGTGACGGGATGGTACGTAACGAGGAGCGGTGCAGGATCGAATGGGATACCTGTCCGTGCTTCAAGTTCGGCACGTGCCAACGTCGGAAACACGCGCAAGTTATCGAGCGAAGGCGCACCGCTCACGACGATCCGCCACGGCTCCTCGCCCATGCGCTCGAGACGCCGGGCATAGGCTTCGGTGCTCGTAAAATGCAGATGGGCGATCTTCGAGATACCGTGGCGCAGCGAATCGTCGATCGCGCCTTCGGTCACCTCGCCCCCGTGGATATGCGCGATCGGGATGCCGAAGGGGAGCGCTGCAAGCACCGCGGCATGCATCTCGAAGCGATCGCCGAGCGCTACCAGCACATCCGGGCGCATGCGGGCGTAGCATTCGGCAAAACTCATCACGCCGATCCCGATCGATTTCGCGATCGCGAGCGGCGAATCCGAGGCCAGCAACATTTCGACGCGATCGCCGACGACGAATCCGTCGCGCTCGATCTGCTCGACGGTATTACCGTACTCGCGAACGAGGTGCATCCCGCCGACGATGAGATGGAGTCGGAGCGCCGGATCCGCCTCGATCGCGCGCAAGACCGGGAGCAGGATACCGTAATCGGAACGCGCCGTCGTCAGCACGCCGATCGTTCTCACGCGAGCATGTCCCACGAAAGCGGTGTGCCAGCAGGGATCGCCACGCGGGCGGTGCGCCCGACGACGATATCGCGCATGGCGATGGGGATACCCGCTCCCGGGCGCTTCGCAGTAACGTCGGCGATTGTGAGCACGGTGCCCGCTTCGATCGCGCGTTTGCTCACGAGGCTCTTTCGCGCCACGGATGCCGTCGGCGCTTCCGCCGCATTCGGGCGTTTTCGTCCATCGCCAAGCGAGGCGTGCACTTCGCGGAGGCCATGCACGAGTGCCCGAAGCTCCGTTGGTTCGAGCGACGCGCGATGATCGGGGCCGGGCAGCGCGCGGTCTTGTGTATAGTGCTTTTCGAGAACGGCCGCGCCGAGCGCGACCGAGGCCAGCGCGATCTCGATCCCGACGCTATGATCGGAAAACCCAACGGGAACGCGGAACGCCCGGCCGAGGGTAGCCATCGCGCGGAGATTGATCGTCTCGGCCGTGGCTGGATAATTGCTTACGCAATGCAACAGCGCGAGGGGCGGATTCCCCGATTCGGCAATCGCGTCGACCGCCGCCTCGCACTCGCCGATCGTCGCCATGCCCGTAGACACGATCATCGGTTTCCCGAACGACGCGACGTGCCGCAAGTACGGGGTATTCGTCAGCTCGCCCGAAGGCGTTTTGAACGCAACGACGCCGAGTTCGGCGAGCAAATCGGCGGCTTCTTCGTCGAACGGCGTTGAGAGAAAGATGATGCCGCGGTCGGCGCATCGCGCCATTAGCGCGCGATGATCGTCGATCGTCAGTTCGAGCTTGCGCAGCATCTCGTACTGCGATTCCTCGGCGCCAGTGGTCTCGATTTGGTAGCCGGCCTTCGGCGCTTCGCGCGTCGCGAGGCGATCCGCCGAGAACGTCTGGAATTTAACCGCGTCGGCTCCGGCTTCTGCGGCGATATCGATGAGCGCAAGTGCGCGTTCGCGCTCGCCATTATGGTTGACGCCCGCTTCCGCGATCAGGAAGCAGGGAGCGCCATCGCCGATCCACTTGCCGCCGAGATGGAATCCTCCGTCAGACGACATACACGCCGGGGCGGTACCGATCCATGTGGTCGCCTACCCATGCGATGGTCTTCTCGAGCCCTTCTTCGAGCGTCACACGCGGCATCCAGCCGAGCAATTCTTTCGCCTTGCCGTTCGCCGCAAGGAGTCGCTCGACTTCGCTCGCTTCGGGCCGCAGACGGTTCGATTCGCTCTCGATGGTAATCGGCTTTCCCGCAAGCTTGCCGATCATCTGCGCGAGGTCCCCGACGCAGATCTCGCGGCCGGTACCGAGATTGATCGTCTCGCCGATGGCCTTCTCGGACTCGGCGCCTGCGACGAATCCATCGACCGTGTTCGCAACGAAATTGAGATCGCGCGTCGGCGTGAGATTGCCGAGCCGGATCGTCTCCGCTCCGGAGAGCACCTGCGTGATTACCGTCGGGATGATCGCACGTGCGGACTGTCGCGGGCCAAACGTGTTGAACGGACGGATCGTCACGAGCGGCACTTCGAATGAGAGTTGGTACGATTCGGCGATCTTGTCGGCGCCGATCTTCGTCGCGCTATACGGCGACTGACCGAAAAGCGGATGCGCTTCGTCGATCGGCACGTACCGAGCCGTTCCATACACTTCGCTCGTCGATGTGTGTACCACGCGGCGGACGCCGATTTCCCGTGCCGCTTGCACGACGTTGAGCGTGCCCTCGACGTTCGTCCGCACATACGACGCGGGCGCGCGATACGAATACGGGATCGCGATCAGTGCGGCGAGATGGAAGACCGTATCGACGCCTTCCATCGCGCCTTTGACGGAGTCGCGATCCGTGATGTCGCCGGCGATGACCGTCATCTCGCTCGCGAGCGGCGAGGTGTCGAGCCAACCATACGTTCCGAGCGCGTTGTAGTGCACGAGCGCGCGTACGTTCGCCCCAAGTTCGACGAGGCGTTCCGCGAGGTGGCTCGGGATGAAGCCGCCGGCGCCGGTGACGAGTACTACTCGGCCTTTCCAGTCCACGTCAGTTTCCCCGAGAGAGCGTCGGATTGTGCTCGTTCGTAATCGGCATGTTGGCCGATATCGAGCCAATATTCGCGCACGGGAAAACTCGCAATGATTTCTTTCTGTTCGAGAAGGCGGTCGACCAAATCGGTCATGTGCATGTGTTCGTTCGCCGATATGTAGCGGTACACTTCCGGCTCCAAAAGATAGATACCGGCGTTGACCATGAACGTCAGTTGCGGTTTCTCGCGAAGTCCACGTACGAGCGGGCCCTCCGTTTCGATCACGCCGTAAGGTACCTGAACCTCGTACCGACGCACCGCGATCGTCATCATCGCCGCGTTGTCTTGGTGAAACTGGTGCATCGCACGAAAATCGATGTCCGTAAGGATATCGCCGTTGATCACGAGGATCGGATCTTTCGGGGGCACCATCAACCCGAGAGCGCCGCCGGAGCCCAGTGGCTGCTCTTCTTTGACGTATGAGATATCGACGCCGAAGTCGGTCCCATCCCCGAAATGATCGACGATCTTTTCCGACTGGAAGTGCGTCGAAATATTGATCTTGCGGACGCCCGTGTTCCGCAACTGCGCGACGATATGTTCGATCAGCGGACGGCCGGCGATCGGTAGCATCGGCTTCGGCGTGTGCTCGGTGAGCGGCCGAAGCCGCGTGCCGAAGCCGCCCGCCATGACGACCGCCTGTAGCGCACGCGGCTCTTCCGGAAAAACGTCGTTAAGCGTGACGACGCGCGTAACGCGACCGTCTGAATCGACGAGCGGGATCTGCCGGACCGCGCGGCCACGCATCACATCGAGGAGCGTCGGCGAGTCGGTGCCGTCGGGAGCCGTGACGGCGAGCGGGTGTGGCGTATCGGCCTTGATCGCGAGCAGCACCGCGATCGGGTCGGAAAGATTCACCCCTTTAAGTAATCCGCGTCGCACGTCGCCATCACTCAACGTGTTGAGGAGGCGCCCCTGTGCATCGACGACGAGGGCGATGCCGACGCGTTCGCTACGGCTGATCGCGGCGATCGCCTCTTGCACCGTGGCGTCGTTGACGAGGGAATACGAAGAGACGTCGACGTGCGGCCCCTTCGCGGAGGCGAGTTCGGCAACGCGAGCTTCGGACGAAAGGTAATCTTGGGGTGGTTGGATCGTAGTCACCTTTCCGAAAATGGCGGATCGCCGAGCCGTATCGCAAGACGCAGAGCGCACTGCTTCACGAAGCGCGGAAGTTGTCGCTGCCGCCGCGATAGCGTAAGGCGCTTTCTTAGGACGCCCATCCAGTCCTCTCCGCTTCGTTCGCGGGAGCGGGCGTGTGGTCGCCTGCCGGCAAGCGACCTTCGAGGCCCAGCGTTTTTGCAACGATGTACGTCGGCCGCATGCGGACTTGCTCGAAGATCATACCGACATATTCCGCAATCATCCACAAGAACACGAAGAGCAGCCCGAAAAGGATGAGCAAGAGCGCGACGATCGTTCCGTATCCGTCGAACGGCACGCCGAAGAACATCGCCCTTACGAGCTCGACCCCGAGCGTCGCAAACGCGAAGATCGAAAGCGAGAACCCCATGATCGGCAACAGGACGAATGCCGCGCGCGACTGCGCGAAGACGTGCCGCATCGCGCCGTGCAAGGTTTGAAAAAAACGAAAATTCGAACTACCACCGGCCCGCGCCGGTCGCTCGGTATCGATACCGATCGAGCGGAAACCCATCCACGGCCACATGAAACGCATCACGCGAAAGCGTTCCGGCATCGCGAGAAACGTCTCGTAAACGCGACGGTCGACAAGACGGAAATCGCTAACGTTGGGCGGCGCGGGCGAATCGCTCACGCTGTTCATCAATCGGTAGTACTGCCGTGCGAAGAAACGTCGGAAGCTGCTCTCTCCCGTTCGCCGCGCTACGATCGCGTAGACGTTCTGATATCCCTCGCGCCACTTGGCGAGGAACGCCGGGATGTATTCCGGCGGGTCTTGTAAATCCGCGTTCATGATGACCGCGCAATCCCCGTGCGCATGTGCGAGCGCCGCCGTTACGCCGCCTTCGGCATTAAAATTACGCGAGAGACGCACGACTTTGAAACGCGCGTCCGCAGCATGCACGAGCGCGAGCTTTTCGAACGTATCGTCGCGCGAGCCATTCTCGCAAATGATGATTTCGAAATCATAGGCGGGCAGCGACTCCATGACGGCCGTGAGGCGACGCGCCAATTCTTCGACGCAGTCGCTTTCGTTGTACGCCGGAATGCACACGGAGACGAGGCTTTTTCCCATTTCCGTTTCTTTCGTGCGTCGCGTTGTAAATACCGTCCGATAAGCGTTCGCGGCGTAATCGTTCATCGCGTCGCTTACCTTCGGACGCCTCCCGCTCGCTCGGTATATCGAGCAGCTTCGGCGGCTAGATGCGAACGCGATATCCGACGTTGATCGCCGGATAGATCGAGATCGGGCCGAGCGCGGACTGCAGTTGCGCGTTAAACGAATCGATATATTTCGCGATTTTGTCGCGATTGGCCGCGATCGCGCCCGTTTCGTAAATATCCACGGCGGGCTTTCCTGCGAGAAACGCTCCGACGCGGGCAGAGAGGCCGCCGCGCGCCGGGGCATACACGAGCCCGAGGTATGGCGCATAGCGGTGAAAATGCACGTCCGCAAACGCCTGGCCGCTCGTCGCCGCGCTGTACACGGTGCCGGCGATCGTCACATTCGAACTGAACGGGATACTTGATGCGCCGACGTGGTCGTTATTCAACACGAGTCCCGCCGAGATCAAGAACGGCGATTTTGCCTTGAGCCGCCGATCGAGCGTAATCGGGACTTGGTTGATCTGTAAGCGTTCCACGAACGAAATGTTCGTGCTGATATCGACGACCGCGTTATTGAACGTCTGCTGCTGGTGGTAGATGAACGACCCATAGCCGACCGAAATCTCGGTCAACGGAGCGATCGTCGCCGTAATCTGTCCACCGATGCCGGACGATCCGATCTCCGGCGTGATCGAAATACGCGGCGCGGATTTGGGCTCGGTAGCGACCGCGGGCATGGGCAAAAGCAGTGCCGCAAGAGCGACTACCGCGACGAAGATGCGCATGATGGACTTCGTTGTTTTCAGAACCAGGGTTGTCCCGCCTAGGACGATGCCCGGGCGAGCAAGACGGAGCCGCTGATGGCGAGGGCGCCCGCGAACAGTAGGCGTAGCGCGCGTTCGGGAAGTCGGTGCGCGATTTCCACCCCGCGTCCGACGAACAGCACGCCACCTACCGCCAAGGGAATACCGATCTTCCAAACGACGTCTCCGGCGACCGCGTACGTGACCAGGGCGACGAGCGTTCCCGGAGCGACCAGCGCGAGCCCGAGACCTTGCGCGCTTGCCTGCCCGAGGCCATACGCGAAAGCGAGAATCGGCACGGCGAAGACGGCGCCCCCAACGCTGAAGAGCCCCGACACCCCGCCGCCCACCGCGCCGATCGGCACAGTCCAGAGCCACGAGTCCGTTCGTGCGACACGTGTCGGCGGCGCGGCGTTTGCTCGGGCGCGAACCGCGAACCAGCACGCGAGCCCGAAAAGAAAGCACGCGAACCCTCGCCTGAGGCCCTGCGAGGAAACACGAACCGCAAGCATCGCGCCAAAATACGTAAGCGGAACGGCACTTGCGCCGAGGACAATCGCCATCCGCCGGTCCAGATCGCCGCGTCGGACGTAGCGATAGAGCGCGAAGAGCACGTTCGGCACGACCATCAACATCGAGGTTCCCTGCGCGTGTTGTTCGTCGAGGCCGTAGAAAACGCCGAGGATCGGGATCGCGAACAACCCACCGCCGATACCGAGGATCCCGCCGACGAATCCGAGCAGTGCGCCGAGTGCGACGCCCCCGACGATCCGAAGCACCTCATCCACGACACACCGGTTCCGGAAGAAAAATCGCCCGGCCTTGCAGCCGGGCGATCGACGCTATACGACGTGTTCTACGCGTAAACGCCGCGCAACATCGCAGTCTTCACGACGCGTTCGATGGCCACCATATAGGCTGCGGTGCGAAGCGGGATCGCGCGCGCATTCGCAAGATCCCGAACGATGTGAAAATTCGACAGCAACATGTCCGAGAGCCGTTCGTTCACCTCGGCTTCTTTCCAGAAGAAGCCCGCGCGGTTTTGGACCCACTCGAAATACGAGACCGTCACGCCACCGGCGTTTGCGATGATGTCCGGAATGACGACGACGCCCGCTTCGTGGAAGATGTGATCGGCTTCCGGCGTCGTCGGGCCGTTCGCGCCTTCGACGATGAGCTTCGCCTTTACGCGCGCGGCGTTTTCGACGGTTAGTACCTTTTCGAGCGCCGCCGGTACGAGGACGTCGCACGGCTGTTCCAGCAGCGCCGCATTCGACATCTTTTCGCCGCCGCGATACCCATCGAGCGAATGATGCTCTTGGGACCACGCAAGGGCACCTGCGAGATCGATCCCCGCGGCATTGTAATAGCCCCCCGTTACATCCGAGATACCGACGATCGTGCAGCCCGCATCGGAGAACATGCGTGCGGCGATCGAACCGACGTTGCCGAAGCCCTGGACGACGACTTTCGCGCCCTTGGGATCGATGCCCATCACGGCCATCTGATCGAGTGCGACGAGCGAGACCCCGCGGCCGGTCGCTTCGACGCGCCCACGCGAGCCGCCGATTTCGAGCGGTTTTCCGGTGACCACGCCCGGCGTGTTCTGGCGCGTGTGCATGGAATACGTGTCCATGAACCACGCCATGATCTGCGGCGTCGTGCCGACATCGGGTGCGGGAACGTCCTTATCGGGGCCGACGACCTCGACGAGTTCGGCTGCGTAGCGGCGCGTGATGCGTTCGAGTTCGCCGATGGAGAGCGTCGACGGATCGCACGTGACGCCGCCCTTGCCGCCGCCGAACGGCAGATCGATCGCCGCGCATTTCCACGTCATCCAAAACGCGAGCGCCGTCACTTCGTCGAGCGTCACGCCGGGATGGAAACGGATGCCACCCTTCGCCGGCCCGCGCGCGAAGTTATACTGCACGCGATAGCCCGTGAAGACTTCGAGTTTCCCGTTGTCGCGCATGAACGGAATCGAAAACGTGATCTGCCGCGACGGGTGTGTGAGCAGCGCTCGCATGTTGTCGTCGAGGTTCAGCAACGCCGCCGCCTCGTTGAAATAGGCGATCGCATCTCCGAACACCGAGACATCGCGTACCGCAGTCGTCATGCTACTTGTGGGCCTCCGATAGGTGATTCATGCTGGCGTTTAGGACCTCGGCGCCGATTCCCTTGCATTCGGCGAAGCATACGCCATGAACGTTCGCCATTTGGATAAAGGACTCGCGGGCCAAAGCTCGCTTCCGGGTCGCTACGTGTTATGGAGAAACTCGACGACATCGCCCTCTTGCATGATGTACGTCTTGCCTTCGCTGCGTAATCGGCCGGCCGACCGAACCGCATCGCGGGTTTTGAACTGCGCGTAGTCGTCGAACGAAACGATTTCCGCGCGGATGAACCCGCGCTCGATGTCCGAGTGGATCTTCCCCGCGGCCTGCGGAGCGGCCGTGCCCTTCGCAATCGTCCAGGCGCGCGTTTCTTGCTCGCCCGTGGTGAGGTACGTCATCAATCCGAGTAGGTCGTACGTTTCCACGATGAGTGTCTCCAGGCCACCGCGTTCGATGCCGAGTTCCGCGCGAAAGTCATCCGCTTCTGCATCCGAAAGGCCCGCGAGTTCCGCCTCGACTTGGCCCGAAAGCACGATCGCCTTCGCACCCTCCGCCTTCGCATGCGCGATCACCGCCTGCGCCATCGGTCCCGGCTTGCCGATCTGCGCTTCATCGACATTCGCAACGTACACGATCGGCTTCGCGGTGATGAGAAACGCTTCGCGCGCGGTTTCCGCTTCTAAGGAATCGGGCGCGAACGTTCGCACCGGCTTGCCCTCCTCAAGGGTTGCATACAGCCGCTCGAGCGCCGCGAGTTGCGGCGCGAGCTTCGGGTTCGCCCGCGCTTCGCGTGCGAGTTTATCGCGCCGCTTGCCGAGCGAAGCAAGATCGGCGAGCGCCATTTCGATCCCGATGATCTCGATATCGCGAATCGGATCGGGCGAACCCTCGACATGCGTGACGTTCCCGTCTTCGAAACACCGCACGACCATCGCGATCGCGTCGCACTCGCGAATGTGGCTGAGGAACGCGTTGCCGAGACCTTGACCGCTCGCCGCGCCGCGCACGAGCCCCGCAATGTCGACGAAACGCATCGTCGCGTAAACGAGCTTCTTTGAATGCGAGAGCTCCGAAAGTACGCCGAGCCGCGGGTCGGGCACGGGGACCTCGCCCACGTTCGGTTCGATCGTCGCGAACGGATAATTTGCCGCAAGCGCCTGTGCCGAGCGCGTGAGCGCGTTGAAGATCGTTGATTTGCCGACGTTGGGGAGGCCGACGATACCGCAAGACAATGCCATACCGCGTTCTTCGCTCGCGCGACGGGACTCGCTTGCAACCGAAGGATTCGCTTTCGTGGCGTAGGACTTATGACCGATGCGCCAGATGAAAGTCGACAAACTTGGGATCGATTTGGTGACGCACGACCCCATGGTGATCTTGCGAGATATGGAGGGGAAGCGTTTCCTTCCGATCCTCATCGGGCCGTTCGAAGCGACCGCGATCGCGCTTGCGCTCGATGGTACGCCCGTCCCGCGTCCGCTCTCGCACGATTTGATGCGAACGCTGCTCGATACGCTACACGCGAAACTCGAGCACGTCGTGATCCACGATCTCAAAGACTCGACGTTCTTTGCGAAGATCATCGTGCGTTGCAACGGAACGACGGAAGAGATCGACGCGCGGCCGTCCGATTCAATCGCGCTCGCACTCCGCATGCAGGCGCCGATTTTCGTAACGGATGCGATCGAATTACGCGAGAGCGACGACGACAAGAAACCCGACGTCGAGGTCGTTCAGCGTTTCCGGAAATTCATCGAAGAACTGAAACCGAGCGACTTCAAAGAGTGAACCCGGCGGCCCAAACCTGCGCGATGCGCGATTCCATCCTGGGAGAAATTTGTACGTGACGAACCCGCGCGAAAACCGCGCCGACATCGGCGTTTTCGGGGGATCCGGATTCTATAGCCTCATCGAGAACGCGCGCGAAGTCACCGTCGAAACACCATACGGCGCGCCTTCCGATCGCATCGCGCTCGGTGAGATCGCCGGCAAAAAAGTCGCGTTTCTTCCTCGACACGGGAAAGCTCATCAGCTCCCGCCGCATATGATCAACTATCGTGCGAACCTGTGGGCGATGAAAGAACTCGGCGTCACGCGCATCATCGCTCCGACGGCTTGCGGTTCGCTCAAAGCCGCCGTGAAGCCGGGCGACATGGTCGTTGCCGACCAAGTCGTCGATCGCACGACCGGTCGCAAGGACACGTTCTTCGATGGCCCGATCACGACGCACGTTTCGTTCGCCGATCCGTACTGCCCGCAGTTACGCCCGATCGCGATCGGGGCGCTCCGTTCGCTCGAAATCACGACACACGAGACGGGAACGATTGTCGTCATTCAAGGGCCGCGCTTCTCCACCCGCGCCGAATCGAAGTGGTTCGCAAGCGCCGGTTGGGAGGTCATCAACATGACGCAATATCCCGAGAGCTACCTCGCACGCGAGCTCGAGATGTGTTACGTCAATATCTCCCTCATCACCGATTACGATGTCGGCCTCGAAGGCCATGACGGCATCGAGCCCGTTTCGCACGAGGCCGTGATGCAAGTGTTCACGAGCAACAACGAACGCGTGAAGAACGCGATCTTTGCGATCGTCGAAAATATGCCCGCAGAGCGCACGTGCGGATGCGGTAGCGCGTTGCACGGAGCACGTGGCTAGCGTGTTTCGCCAACGCGCGCCGCGCGTGGATTTCATCCCATACGTGCGCGCGTTTCCGCTTTTGGTGCAAAATCCAACCCTGATGGTCGCACCACTGCTTGCCGGCGTCATCGCGATCTTCGTCGGCCGTGCAAGCGGCGGTGGTGCGGGCAGCGGCGATGTGCTTAGCGGCCTCACGGGTGGATTGAATGGTCTCCTCGTGAATTTGATCGCGAATTTCGCCTTTGCCGTATCGATCGTCATCGGCGACGCCGCGTGGCGCCGCGGCGGAAGCGTTCCGTTCGACCCGAGCTGGCAAGAAGCACGGCGCCGCGGCCGCGACATATTGTTTGCGGCGTTCGGCTACGGATTCGTGCTCTCGATCGCGGGCTTGATCGGGGGCTTTCTCTCCGGCATCCTCGGCGTCGTCGGCGTCTACGCGATGATCGCGCTCGCGACGTTTGCCTTCATCTACACGCTTCCGGCCGCAGCGATCGGCGGCATTCCCGGCGGTGCCGCACTCAATCGGTCACTCGAGCTTGCGAAAGCGAATCCGCTGCCGACGGTCGCGCTCGCGCTCGTCAACGCAGCGATCCTCTTCTTCATCGAACCGACGCTCGCGACGCTCGTCCTCCGCAGCCTCGTCGAGCAATTTGGTTTCGATGGCGTCTTCATCGATCTCGCCCGCGTCGTGATTCGCTCGATCGCATCTGCGTATCTCGCGCTCGTCACGGCGAAAGTTTACGCGGATATCGCGTTCGGCCGCCGGTACTAGCGGTGGCGCTGCGACGCGCGGCCGCCGGTGCGGCTGCGGTATTCGGCATTCTCACGATGGGGACGTTTGCATCCGACGCCCTCGCCGCACACTTTCCCGACCGGCACGATTTTCTCGACGAGAGAATCCGCCCGTTTCTCGCGGCTTTCGCCCCGATGTGGGCTTTCGGCATCGCCGTCGCGGCGATGCGGCCGGTTGCACGCCATCCCGGCACGACTATCGCCGCGCGCGGGCGTAACGAAATCACGGCAAACGCAATCATTGCGGCCCTTGCGGGAATCGCATACGTTTTTGCAAGCACGGCGCCGGTGGCGAAAACACTATCGCAAGCGATGAGCCTCGTTGCGATTGCGGGCACTCTCGGTTCACCAGTCCTCGCAACATCGATACCGACGGCGCTCGTCGGCCGCTTCCGTCATCTCAGCTTGGTCGCGCGATCGGGTTGGATCGCGTTGATTCTGGCTACGATCCTGCCCACCACGCCGCCGCTCACCGAGCACCTCGGATATTTCCTGGGTCCACTCGGCATCGGCGAGTGGCAGTGGGTTGGGACCATGACGAGCATCTTGACGACCGCAATGGTAGTAATGGGCGCCGCACTCGTCGCCGCGACCTATCCGCGCGCCGATACGACGCACGCTGGAACCGTGTAGGGCGTGCGCTAACGACTGGTGACGAGTGCCATCCGGACGAGATCCGCGACGAGTGCGGGCGATACGTTCGTGCGCGCAAGACGCTGTGCATCGGCGATCGTCTGCAAGACGTTCGCGAATGCCGCCGGGCTCGTGAGCGGTCGCGCGCGTAAGGCGGCGAGCTGATCGTTTGCAACGATCGGTGCGTGCGTTCCCAACGCGAGCGCCAAGCGATCCCGCACGAGCGTTTTCACGATTTCGAGGCCTTCGTCGAGCGTGGCACGCGTCGCCCAGCTCGCATCCGCCGCATCGCCGTCGATCGCGGCAAAAAACCACGCGATGACGCCGAGTCGCGTCCCGGCTTCGCCGTCGTCGAGCAGCGCTTGCGCGCGCGTGACGCTTCCCTGGGCGATCGTGGCGACGCGACCGGCATCTTCTTCCGCAACGCTCGATGTTACCAGCACGCGGCGGACTTCGACCTCGGTGAGCGGGACGAAGGGCACCTCGATCAAGCGCGAGCGGATGGTGGCGACGATGCGACCGACGGTACTCGACGTGACAAGCAGATGCACGCCAAACGGCGGCTCTTCGAAAAATTTGAGCAGCGCATTTGCCGCTTCACGCGTGAAATCGACGTCGCCCAACACGAAAACGCGCTTACCACCGACATAGGAATGCAGGGACAGTTGACGCACGAGATCGCGCGCCGTCATCTCGTCCTTCTCGTGAAAGCCCGCAGAGCTGTCGCGATCGCCGATCTTCAGCGCGCCGACTTGCTCGAAGTAATCGGGGTGCGCGGCCGCGATGAAGCGCGTGCATCCGCGGCACGTCCCACAGTATCCGAGAAGCCGTTCTTTCGGCGTTTCGCACAGGAGCGATTGCGCCAACTGCCGCGCGAACGTTTTCTTCCCAACACCCTCGGGGCCGCTGAAGAGATAGCCATGAGCGAGCGTTTGCGGCGTCGCGCGCGCGAAAATCGCCCGCGCACGCTCCTGACCGACCACGCCGAAACGATCCGCGATTTGAGGTTCGGGGATCACGCGAGCCCCGCGCGTTTCGCATCGATCGTCGCGAGACAATCCGTGACAAGCGCAGCGGTCGTTCGCGACGCGTCGAGCGTGACGATACGCGTGAAGCGCTCCGCAAGCGCGCGATAGCCCGCGCGCACTCGCTCGTGAAATGCGCGATCGGCACGTTCGAGGCGATCGAGTCCCGCTCCGGTACGCTCGGAGCGCGCACGCACCCGGGCGAACGCCGTTTCCACATCACAATCCAACAGAAACGTGACACTCGGCGAGAGGTGCGCCGAGGCGACAAGCGAGAGTTGTAGCAAAACGTCGCGATCGCTCCCTCGGCCGTACCCTTGATAGGCGAGGGTCGCGTCGAAAAAGCGATCGCAGAGCACCAGTTCGCCACGCGCGAGCGCGGGCGCGATCACCTCGCGCACGAGTTGCGCGCGCGACGCATTTACCAAAAACGCTTCGGCGAGAGGATCGATGACGAGCGAAGGATCGATGAAAAGCGAGCGTACGGCATCGCCGACCGGGGTGCCGCCGGGCTCGCGCGTCGTGACGAGCCGCTCGCCGCGTGCCTGCAGCGCCGCGCTACAAGCGGCGAGTAAGGACGATTTCCCCGAACCCTCGATGCCCTCAAATGTCACGAACATGTCGGTAACTTCGGCATCCCGCTCGGCGCTCGCCTCCGCTCGATGATTTCCGAACTCGTGAAGTGGCTCGGCAAACGCGACGATCGGCGGGCCTTCGACCGCAAGATCGAGCGCTTCGCCGTGCTCTTCAGCGAGGGCGGACAAAACGTTCAGGCACTCGGCACCGACATTTCCGCCACGGGCCTTTCGTTCGTCGCGAAAGTGAAGCCGTCGACGCAGGCGATGAACCTCACGCTCGTCTTACGCGCGCGCCGCGTCCCCGTACGCGTCGCCACGCGGCGGCTCGATGTCGCACCGAAGGACGGCGAAACGTTTTACATCATCGGCGCCCAATTCACGGGAGTTGCCGCTGACGACTGGGATGCGATCGTGCGTTACGTCAACGGCGCGGCCGAACCTGTCAACGTTGGCCAAGACGAGCTCAAGAAAAAAACATCGGGCGACGACGACGCGTACCGGCTGCTGCCACTCCAGGTGCAGCAAGAAATCGTGCGGCAACTCGTGCGCTCCCGCCGCCTCGCGCCCCCGGTCGTCGGCCAGCACCCGCTTCTGCGCATGCGCTACACGGGAAACCGCCCCCGCGCCGACGGCACGTCGCAACACCGCGTCGTCGTCCACAGCCGCATCCGCATCGCCGACGAAACCCTCGCCTACGACACGAGCTTCATCCTCGAAGACAGCGGCAAAGTAACGATAGAAACCTAACCCGCCACGCCGATGCGAAGCGAGGCCCCGCCACGCCAACGCAAGGCAAGCCCCAGCCAAGCCGATGCGAAGCGAGGCCCGGGCATGCCCAGCGCCCAGCGTGCCGGGGGAGTAGCGCATCGCTTTCGAGCGCGCAGAAACCCGGGGCCGATGCGTGCTTTCGCACGTGAGGCCCCGGGTTTCAAAGCGATCGGAAGTGAGGCGCTATTCCCCCCGGTGGAGGCGGACGCGGCGGTTTGGTTCTAAGCCGGTGCTGCGGGACTGGACGTTGTAGCGTTCGGCGAGTTGGTGCTGTAGGCGCCGCACGTACGAGGACTGCGGGGCGAGTTCGATCGCCTTCGCGTCGAGCAACACCTGATACACGGCTTCTTCCGCTTCGCGCATCGCGAGCTCTTCGTTATCGACGGTCGGCAGGTCGAACACGTCCTTCAGGCAGTGTTGGATCTGCGTCGTCGTGTTGGTCTTGATCGAGTAGATCGGAACGTTTTCCGCGGCGATCTGCTTGAGGCGGATCGACTCTTTGCGTTCGAGCGTCTTGAGCGTCAACACGACATCGGCTTCGTCCCACTTGCGCGCCATCGCGGCGTTGACGCGCAGGTTCTGGATCGCACGTTCGATCTTGTTGCGCGAGACGCCGTACGGGAAGATCAGCATCGGCTTGTCGATGTCGGTCGCCGTGGTGCCGTGCATCCCGAAGAGTTCTTCGTCGGCACGAAACGCGGCGAGCCGCATCTCGTCGCCGGACCGTAACGGCACGGGCGACGGCGCGATCGCGAGCGGCGTTGCTTCTTGCACGATCTGCACTTGACCGCTCGCCGTACGCTGGCGCACTTCCGGCTGCGGTTGGTAGCCGCGCAGCAGCGAGTCGACGACTTCGGCCGTATTCGTGTGGATCGCAAGGCGGTCGCGCTCTTGGATTTCGATCAGCACGTCGAACGTTGGCGGCGCCTTACGCTCGAGCACCGTCTTGCGCGTGCCGCGGCGGCGCGCTTCTTCGTCCGAAAGTGTGACCGTGCTAATGCCGCCCATGAGATCGGCGAGCGTGGGGTTCATGAGCAGATTTTCGAGCGTCTGCCCGTGTGCGGTGCCGATCAGCTGTACGCCACGTTCGGCGATCGTACGCGCGGCAAACGCTTCCGCTTCGGTGCCGATCTCGTCGATGACGATGACTTGCGGCATGTGGTTTTCGACCGCTTCCACCATCACGTGATGCTGGAGATTCGGATCGGCGACCGGCATCCGGCGCGCGTGCCCGATTCCCGCATGCGGCACGTCGCCGTCACCCGCGATTTCGTTCGACGTGTCGACGATAACGACGCGCTTACGGTCTTCGCTCAAGATGCGCGCGCACTCGCGCAACATCGTCGTTTTCCCGACGCCCGGGCGCCCGAGCAAGCAGATGGATTTTCCGCTCCGGATGACATCGAGAACGATATCGATCGTGCCGTACACGGCCCGGCCGACGCGGCACGTGAGGCCGATGATCTTACCGGAGCGGTTCTTGATCGCGGAGACGCGGTGGAGCGTCTTCTCGATACCCGCGCGGTTATCGCCACCAAATGCGGACAAACGCGAAGCGGTGTGCGCGATGTCCTCCGGCGTGACCATCGTATCGCTCAGGAAGACGAAATCGTCTTCGAAGCGCGCCTCCGGAGGTCGCCCGAGATCGAGGACGACCTCGATGACGGATTCCGCATTCGGTAAGCGCACGAGCGCTTGGCGAATCGGAAGCGGAAAGATATCGAGGAGCTGGGTGAATTCCCAGTTCGGAGCAACGGACTCGGCATGAAGAGCCAACGCGTTCCCTCTTTTTCCGTCGTTCGCTTGCACGCTCGGCGTGCTGCGACAAGTAACGGCTTCCTGTATATCGGGTGTCGAACCCTGCTCGCCCACTATATGTAGTGGCTGCCTTTACAAACGCGTACGAAAGTGCCCATCATATGCCTTGGTATTCCCACCAATGGCCGGAGGTTTCGCACCGGGCTCAACGATTTTATTTCGGCCGCGGCGAGCGACGCGCCGCAAACACCGCCCAAATCAAGAGCGGCTGCAGCGGTAAGCGCGCCCACCAGACCCACGCGGGCGCTACGGATGCAAACGCTTCCGGCCGAATCGCCATGTTCACGTTCGCCGGAAACACCGCGACGAGCAACGCGATAAGGCCGAATGCCGCTTGCTTCCGTACTTGCGGAAGGAACAATCCGATGCCACCCGCGATCTCGGCGGCGCCGCTGATGGCGACCATCGCTTGCGGGCTCGGAATCTCGGGTGGCATGATGGCGCGATACGTTCTCGGATTCGCGAAATGGTTGATGCCTGCGGCGATGAAGAGCGCGCCGAGCGCCCAGGCGAGGATCGGCCGCTTCACTCAGATGACGACGCGGATCGTCCGCAAATCGGAGTCATACGGACCCTGCATCTTCACGCCGGCCTTCTTCTCCAAGAGCAGATAGTCGATGATCTCGTCGTTGATTTCTTCGCCCGGCGAGATCACGGGGATGCCCGGCGGATACGGCGTGATCACTTCCGCGCAGATACGCCCCTGGCTCTGCTTGAACGGAACGATCTCCGTCTTCGCGAGGAACGCATCGCGCGGCACGAGCCGAATATTCGGTATTTTCGGAAGTTGATAGGTTCCGGTTTTCAAGCGACGTTCCAGTACGCCGGACGGCGAGAACACGTCGATCGGGCGATCTTCGCGTGCCAGTTCTTTCACGCCGTACACGAGGCGGTCGGCGGCATCGGGCGTCGTCCCGATCGTGAAGAGTGCGAGCGTGTTGAAAAGGTCGGCGAGCTCGCACTGCACGTTATAGCGCCGGCGGAGAATTTCTTCGGCCTCATATCCCGTATAGCCGAGGTCTTTCACGGTGATCGTCACTTTCGTCGGATCGAGATCGAAGACGCCCGGGCGGCCTTCGAGTTCCTCGCCGAAGCAATACACGCCGTCGATCTCGTTCATACGGCGGCGCGTATCTTCGGCGATCTCGATCGTGCGCGACAGCAACGCGCGGCCGTCGATCGCCATCTGCTTGCGTGCCACGTCGAGCGATGCGACGAGCGCGAGATTCGGCGAAGTGGAAAGAAAGAGCTTATAGACGGCCTTGAGGCGGTCGAGCCGGATGCGCGGACCCTGCGTGTGCATCATCGCGGTCTGCGACATCGAGCCGAGCATCTTGTGCGTGGAATTGATGCAGAGATCGGCGCCCGCTTGCATCGCCGAGAGCGGGAGCGCGGGATGGAAGTGGAAGTGCGGACCCCACGCCTCGTCGACGAGGAGCGGGATACCGTGCGCGTGCGCGATCGCCGCGATCTGCTCCAAATCGGCCGCGACGCCATAATACGTCGGCGAGACGATATACACGGCTTTGCTGTCCGGATGCGCTTCGAGCGTCGCGCGCACGGTCTCGGGCGTGACCGTGTGATCCATGTGCAGCTGCTCGTCGACTTCCGGCTGCATCCACACGGGCGTGGCACCCGACATGATGAGCCCGCCCATCGCGCTTTTATGCGCGTTGCGCGGCAGGCAGATCTTGTCGCCCGGATCGAGCGCCGTCATCATCATGCACTGGTTGCCGCTCGTCGATCCGTTGATCAGGAAGTACGAGTGCTCCGAACCATACGCGGCGGCGGCGAGTTCTTGCGCCTCCACGAGCGCTTCTTCCGGCTGCAAGAGATCGTCGAGCCCGCGGATCTGCGTGAGATCGATCGAGAGGATGTTATCGCCCACGAAATCGCGGAACGAGCGCTCCATCCCGATGCCTTGTTTATGGCCGGGCGTGTGGAACGGGATGACGCCGGCGTCGACATAGTCGAGCAGCACCTGGAAATACGGCGTGCGCGTTTGATCGAGCACGCGGCCTTCGAGCCCGGCGAAAGTCATCACAACGGTTGCGAGTATACCATCGAGCGGTGCGGGGGCAAGCGCTTTTCGTGCGAGGCGCTTCTCCGAACCGGACGGTACCGTACGCGATCGCCTCGTAAGTCGCTAAAGCGCGATCCAGGCGGCGTCGTCGAAGTCACGCGGATCGAACGCTGCGGTCCCCGTCGGAGCGGGCGCGGCGGCTTCGGGCAGAGGGCCGGGGGCGGGCTCCTCGGCGAGCGGCACGATTTCCGCGGCCGCGGTTACGGGCTCGGCCGGGATATCCGGGGTACCGACGACGTTGATCCGCACGTAGAGCCCGTCACGGCTTCGGGTGGTGACTTCGCGGAGATGCGCGAGCCGATCGTACACCACGCGCACTTTCCGCCGTGCATCGTAAGCACGGCGGTCGCCCGAGCGTTCGTCCACGGCGACCGGGAGCGGCACGTCGCCCGTCATGTCGACGAACGCGTCGAGCGCATCGTGCGAGATTTCGACGGTAACGAAGCCGTTGGAATAGCGGAGCGCGAGTTCCGGTTCGGCATCCCGAATCGGCGACTCGACCGGTACGAGATTCCCGTTCTTGCGTTCGATGCGCAGCCGTTTGACCGAGATCGGCTCGCGCTCGATGCGACGGATCATCGGCTATTACCCGCGTTGCGTTCGGCCGCGATTCGGTCCATCACGTCTTGTGCCGCGGCATCGGCGTCATCTGCCGCATGCTGGGCGGCAAGCAGTTCCGCGTCCGTGGCGGGGCGCCGGAACAGTATGCGTCCCGCGGCGTCCGTGACCGTGATCCAGGCGACTTGCGGCATCCATGCCTCCTTTGCGAGGTACGCGGCGCGCTATTCGACGCGCGGATCGATCGAGACGTTGTAGAGAAAGAGAAACTTGTGCCACTCGTCCGGTAGCGTGTTGCGTTTCACGCGGATCCACGGAATGTACTTCGGCGTCTTCGGCTTGCGCTTGAGGACCATGTTCGCATGTTCGGGCGTGCGATTGTTCTTACGATTGTTGCAGCGCATGCACGCGCAGACGAGATTCTCCCACGTCGACGGGCCGCCTTTGCTCTTGGGGTGCACGTGATCGACCGTCATCAAACGCTCGCCGCGAACGTTGCAGTACTGACACGTGTAATCGTCGCGCAGCAAGATGTTTTTCTTCGTCAGCGCGACTTTTTGCATCGGACGCCGGATGTAGTACAGCATGCGGATGATCGAAGGCATGCGCATCTCGAACCGCTGCGATTGCAGCAGATGGTCGCGGCCGTGTACGACCTCGGCCTTCCCCGAGAAGAGCAGTTTCACGGCGCGCTGGAAGCTCGTGATGTTGAGTGCTTCGTACGTAAAATTCAGGACGAGGACGTCGCTCACGAACGGGAACCTCTCTCGGCATGAAGTGACGGGGACGAAGAAAGCGAGCTCATTGCTGATCTCGCTTCCGGCGATTCTCGATTTTTACGTGCGGGGGCCATGGTGAACGGCCTCGGCCGCACGTGAGGTCGCGGCGATATTCGCGCGTGATTGGTTTGCGGTGCGGTCGCTTGCGTGCGAGCACCGGTGGGCGGCACGTCGATATCGAGCGTGGCCATCATGGCGCGCATAATTCGACGTCCGCGAGGGGTTCCATCTCCGCCGGACCAACGCACGAACCCGTGTCGTATCGTTTCGTGCAGCGCCCGTTTCCAAGTGCGAATGCGCTCGTCGTCGGCGGGGATCGCCCGATCGTCGTCGATGCCGGATTCGCAAGCGACGCCGATGCAACCGCCCGCCTCGTGCGCGAACTCGGCTGCGGCGACGAGCCGCTGCTGGTAAACACCCACCACCACTCGGACCACGTCGGCGCGAACGGCTTACTGCAAGAACACTTCGGCGCGCGAATCGCCACGCATCAGTGGGAAGCCGACATCGTAAACGGCCGCGATCCGGACGCCGCGATGTCGCACTGGCTCGACCAGCCCGTGCCGGCGTACCACGTCGACGACGCGTTGCTCGAGGGCGATATCTGCGAAACCGGAAGCGTTACGCTCCGCGTGCTGCACGTGCCCGGGCATACGCTCGGCCACGTCGCGCTGTACGACGAGGCGGCGGGCGCCCTCGCGAGCGGCGATGTCGCCTATCCCGGCGACGTCGGCTGGGTGAACACGATCAAGGAGGGCATCGGCGGGCTCGAACGCGCGATCCGCTCGATCGACCGGCTCGCGGCACTCGACGCAACGACGCTCTATCCGGGGCACGGGCCGGTCGTGACTGGCTTGGAAGCCGTCCGCGCCGTGTTCGCGGATGCGAAACGGCGCTACGTCGGTTTTCGCGCGCAACCCGCGAAGCTCGCATGGCACGGCTGTAAGCGCATCTTCGCATTCGCGCTGATGATCCGCGGCGGATTCGCATCGGCCGCAGATGCCGCGTCGTACGTCGCGCAAACGCCGTGGGGCCGCGATTACGCGCGCGAGGTGTTCGACCGCGAGCCGCTCGCGTTCGGCGAAGAACTCGTCGCCGAGATGCTCCGCTCGGGCGGCGCGATCATCGGACCGGACCAACGGCTACGTGCGGGAATGGCGCACGGCGACGTAGCGGATTCGTTTCACGACTTGCGCGTCGGACCGCGGAGCTGGCCCGTGACGATGCGGTAGCCGCTCCGCTGCGGCTTGACGCTCCCGGTATGAATTCCTACAATCAGAGTATGAAATCCACCGTGAGCGAAAAGGGTCAGATCACGATTCCGAAGGCGTTACGCGACCGACTTGGGCTCGCTCCGGGCACAGAACTCGAGTTTTTCGAGGACAACGGAAAGCTCGTCGGTAGGCGCATCCTCACCTCGGACCCGTTCCAGGCTCTCGTCGGCATGCTGCCACGCATCGACGTCGACGAGAGCATCGTCGCGATGCGGGGACCTGCATGGAATGCCGATGACGACGCCCGCGCATGATAACGGCGATCGACACGTCGGTGCTTCTCGACATCATCACGGATGATGCGGTCTTCGCCAAGCCGTCGCTCGTAGCACTACGCGATGCCGCGATGCTCGGCTCGCTCGTCGTCTGCCCGGTCGTGTGGGCGGAATTGCGCGGCAGCTTTGACGACGATGCCGCCATGAGCGGTGCGTTCGCCAGCGCGGGCATCGGATTCGATCCATTCGACCGCGCATGCGCGGACGTGGCGGGCGCGTCGTGGCGCGCGTATCGGCGCAACGGCGGCACGCGCACGCGCGTCGTTGCCGACTTCTTCATCGGTGCGCACGCGCGGACTCGCGCGGATCGATTGCTCACGCGCGATCGCGGGTTCTTCCGTCGTTATTTCTCAGAACTCGAAATCATCGATCCGACATCGAGCTAGCGGCACCGAGGAACGAAAGAAAATACGCATGGACGCGCGCGTCATCGCCCATCTCGGGGTGGAACGACGTCGCGAGTACGTTGCCGCTCCGGACCATCACGGCATGACCGTCGCGCTCCGCGAGCACCTCGACGTTCGCGCCGACACGCTCGACCCACGGCGCGCGGATGAAGACGCCGGAGAATGGCTCCGCGCCGAGCGCTGGGATCGCTAACGGTACTTCGGCCGAATCGATCTGCCGCCCGAACGCATTGCGCCGCACCGTGATATCGATGAGGTCGAGCGTCGGCTGCTCGAGCCCCGCGACATCGTGAGCCGCGACGATCATGCCCATGCACGTTCCCCAAAACGGCATCCCCGCGCGCACGCGCGCCTGGATCGCCACGTCGAGGCCCGAACGCGCGAGCAGCTTCATCACCGTCGTCGATTCGCCACCGGGAACCACCAGCGCGCCGACGGCGGCGAGATCCGCCGCCGTCTTCACTTCCCGTACCTCGACGCCCGTGCCGCGCAGCGCACGCACGTGCTCCGCGACATCGCCCTGAAGGGCGAGGACGCCCGCGATCACGTGCGTGCTAGTTGCCGCGACCGGCGAAGAGCTGCTCCGGGGCGAGCGTCCGGATATCGAGCCCGTCCATCGCAACGGCGTCTTCGGGGATCGACATGTGCGCGGCGAGCACGGCTGCCGGATCGTTCCAGTGGGTCGTCGCATCGACGATCGCCTTCGCGAACGCGGCGGGGTTCGACGACGCGAAGATCCCGCTTCCGACGAACACGCCTTCGGCTCCCATCGCCATCATAAGCGCTGCATCCGCGGGCGTCGCGACGCCACCGGCGCTGAAGAGCACGACGGGGAGTTTCTTGTGCTCGGCGACGTACTGCACGAGATCGAGCGGCGCGCCGAGATCCCGAGCGCGCGTGACGAGCTCTTCTTTCGGCATCGCGGAAAGGATCGCAATTTCGTCGTTGATCGAGCGAAGATGACGCACGGCCTCGACGATATTCCCGGAGCCGGCTTCGCCCTTGCTTCGGATCATCGATGCGCCTTCGGCGATGCGACGGAGCGCTTCGCCGAGGTCTTTCGCGCCATTGACGAACGGCACGCCGTAGTCGAGCTTCGCGAGATGATACTTGTCGTCCGCAGGCGTGAGCACTTCGGACTCATCGATGTAATCGACGCCGAGCGCTTCGAGCTGGCGGGCTTCCGCGATGTGCCCGATGCGGGCCTTCGCCATGACCGGGATCGTCACGGAATCCATGATGCGCTTGATCATCGCCGGATGGCTCGTGCGCGCGACGCCGCCGTGCTTGCGGATTTCCGACGGAATGCGTTCGAGCGCCATGACGGCGACCGCGCCCGCTTCTTGCGCCTGGATCGCTTGTTCCGCGTTCATCACGTCCATGATGACGCCGCCCTTGAGCATCTGCGCGAGGCCGCGCTTGACGGTAACGGTACCCTTCAGCTGTTCCATGACGTTCGCTTTCTCTTCTGGCGGCTTGTGACGGCACTCGGACGCTCTAGCGCGCATGAAGCGTGCATGACGCTCCGAATTCGGGAGCGGAGACCGTCTCTAGTGTCCCTATCATACGGAAGACGAACAAGCATCACAATAGATGCAATCGCGGGCCTATGGCGGTGGCGTCGGGCCTTCCGGCCCTTTTGAAGGCGGAGTCGGCGAACCGGTTCCCGGGTCGGGCGATGACGAGGAGAGCGGGATCGGCAGCGGCGGCGAGGTGTAGTCCGCGTTCGGCGTCGGCGTCGCCGATGGCGGACGCGGCGAATCCGTGGGCCGCGGGGGCGGAGACGCGCGGGTCGGCTCGGGAGTCGGCGTGACGCGCGGGTCGGGGAATCCCGGATCGGTCGCGACGCTGACGATCTTCACGCGCTTCCAATATGCGTCGTTGAAGCCGGAGTCGGAGGGTTCGGGCTTCGGCGTCGGGATCGTGCCCGCGATCGGGACCTGGTGCCCGATCTGCTGCCCGAGCACGCGATCGCCCAGGCGACTGCCGATGACAATCGAGACTAAGAGCACGATCCCCATGGCGATGAGGACGATGGCCGTTCGAGGACGTCGATTACGCACGGTCGGCGCTCTTCTCCACGCGAAGCGCCCGCGCCGCCTCGGCGGGCGGAAGGTCGAGCTCGATCACGCCCGCGGCGAGCTCGATCCCCGACTGCACGCGCCCGCGCGGCACGATCGCGATGCACTCCGGGTGGATCAGCACGTTGTGGTCGAAGGCGGGGCCGCGAAGCGCCGCAAGCGCGCGAAAACTCGTCGCGAGCGCGTGCGCAACCGCGCCGAACGTCGCGTCGCTCCACCGGTCGAGCGCGCGCGCTCGCTGACGCGGAACGATTGCGATTTCGTACGTCGTCCGTGGCATCGGCGGTACGACGACCGCGACGAGCGCATCGCTTGCAACGTCGCGTTCCGCCTCCGACTCCGCCACGTGCGCCCGCGCCCGAATACCGACCTCGCGCCAGGTGGGCGCGACGTACGGCAGCGACATCGCTTGGAGATGCGGGTGCCGGAGCGATGCCCCGGCCCAGGCGCCGAAATTCTTCCAGAGCACCGTCGTTTGCGCGCGCGGATGGGCCGCCATCCGGCGTTCTGCGGCCGCAAGCGCACGCATCACGCGTTCGAGATCTTCCGGCTCGCGCGCTTCCCACGGCGCTTCGTGTGCGGGCGTTTCGACGATGACTTCCTGGCGGGCATCCTCGGGCGCGAGCATCGGATACTTGTTCGCAAACGCGCGGATCCGCCAGGGTGTGGCGTCGCTCCACAGCGTCGGTTCGGTGTCGGCCTCGTTCCCCGGACAGAACGGGCATCGACCCATCCCGTTGCGTCCCTTGAAATCGTTCGGTCGGCCACGGCGGTTCGGAGCGACGACGAACGTCGCGCTCTTGCTCGCGTCGCTGACGATCACGCGAAGGTGTCCGGGCGTGTGAGGCCGACTTGCATGGCCGCATTGGTGCGGCGCTCGGAACCGCGCGCCCTGGTAAGGCGAGCGGCTCGCGGGCAGGGATGCGTTGCCCATCCGCGCGACTAGCGCTTGAAGTGAACGCTACGAGCTCGATTGCGGCCCCGGCAAAGATCAATCTCACCCTCGAAATTCTGGCGAAACGCCCCGACGGTTACCACGCCTTGCGAAGCGTGATGGTCCCGATCGACATCGCGGACACGCTGCGCTGGGAGCCGTCTCCGGCGTTCGCGTTTTCGTGCAGCGCGGCCGACCTTGCGGCGGACAACATCGTCGTCAAAGCGTTCGCGGCGCTCGGGCTCGAGCGTTATCCGCTCGCCGTGCACCTCGAAAAACGTATCCCCGTCGGCGGCGGCCTCGGCGGCGGCTCGAGCGACGGCGCGGCGATCCTGCGCGCCGCCGCGCGCGGCGCGTTCGGCGATTTGCCGGCGTTCGATGCGATCGGCATCGCGCGTGCGCTCGGTTCCGACGTCCCGTTCTTTCTCGCCGAAACGGGTGCGCTCGTCGAAGCGACGGGCGAGCGCGTGACGCCCCTCGGCGCCTTACCGCCCTGGTGGATCGTCCTCGCGCGGCCCGACGTCCACGTGGCGACGGGCCCGATGTTCGCCGCGCTCGATGCCGCGCGTGGCGACGACTATGCGTCGCGACCGCGGAACGATTCGGTCACCGTCCGCGTGGGCGAGGCCCTCCAACGCGCCGATTTCGCAACAGTAGTGGCGCTCGCGCAAAACGACTTCGAACCGGTCGCTTGCGATCGTTACCCGACGATCGCGCAAACGATCGCCTCGCTAAAATCGGCCGGAGCGCGCCATGCGATGCTCTCGGGTTCCGGCGCCTGTTGTTTCGCCTTATGCGAAACACGACCCGAAGCGGAATCGCTCGCCGAGCGAGCGCGTGCGACGTGTCCGTCGCCGCTGGAAGCGATCGCCTTTGCGACGGCCGCTTCCTGGCGCACGCCGACCGTGCACGGCTGATGCTTCCCGCAGTCGTTCTCGCCGGCGGGAAAGCGGATGCGGTCGCCGCGTTACAGCCGGGGCGCCCGAACAAGGCGTTCTTACGCATCGCCGGGCAGGCGCTACTCGAGCGTACGGTCGCAGGCTTGCGCGCGGCGGAAAGCATCGGCTCGATCTGCATCGTCGCTCCCGATGGTTGCAACGATCCCGCGATCGCGGCGGGCGATACACGGGTCGCCGCGGGCACGCGCATCGGCGCGAGCCTCGCAAGCGGGCTCGCCGAACGCGCACCGGACGAGCCGGTTCTCGTAACCGCGTCCGATTTGCCCCTTCTCACCGGGGCCGCGGTCGACGCGTTCGTTCGCGCGGCGCTCGCCCGCGATGCGGACCTCGCCTATTCTTGCGTCGACAAACGCGTCCACGATCGCGATTATAAAGAGGTCCCGCACACCTGGGCGCGGATGCGCGACGGCGTGTTTTGCGGCGGGCCGATGATCCTCATCAAGCCGCGCGCGCTGCCCCGTTTACTCGACTTGCTCGAGCGACTCGCCGCCGCACGCCGCGCGCCGATCATGCTCTCCGCCGTGTTTGGCTGGGATGTGCTCGCGCGATTCGCGTTCGGCTTGCTCTCGATCGCAGCCGCGGAAAAACGCGCGTCGCGCCTCCTCGGGGCGCCCGCGATCGCGGTTCCGTGTTCGTTTCCGGAAATCGCAATCAACGTCGACCGCGTTAGCGATGTCGCCCTCGCGGAGCGCCTCCTTACGCGCCCGTCCAGCGATTGAAAAGCTCGTTGCGAATCCCGAACTGATCGAGACATTTCCCGACCGTGTGACCGATGATGTCGTCGACGCTCTGCGGGTTTGCGTACATCGCCGGGATCGGCGGCAAGATCACGGCGCCGATCTCCGCAAGTTGCGTGAGCGTCCGTAAATGCCCGAGATGCAGGGGCGTCTCGCGTACGACCATCACGAGCGGTCGCCGTTCTTTCAAGCAAACGTCCGCCGCGCGTACGAGCAGATTACTGTTCATCGAGTACGCCACGCCGGAGGCCGTTTTCATCGAGCATGGGATCACGAGCATGCCGCTCGTAATGAAGGAGCCACTGGAGATCGCCGCACCGAGGTTCCGATCGTCGTGCACCACATGTGCGAGCGTCTCGAAATCCGCTTTCGTCGTGCCCGGAATTTCGAGCGCGGCCGTGAGGCTCGCTTGTTCCGAGAGCACGAGATGGATTTCCACATCCGGATAGCTCCGGAGCGCACGCAGTGCGGCGAGGGCATAAGCGCTGCCGCTCGCGCCCGAGACGCCGACGATGATTCGATGCACGATGACCTTCCTGAGGGGCGGCACGATGGCCGTCGAGAACCTGAGAACGTTGTGAACGCGGTGATACTCGACGATCGTGGGCTAATGCCCCCCGTCGTGCCTTCGATCCTCGGATTCGACGCCGCGGACGAAGCGGTCGTTGTTGGATTCGTCGCGCTCATCCGCTCCGTCGTTCCGTTCGACGTGTTCGACGATGCCGAGCGCCGCGCCGTGGTGCGCCGCCTCGCCAACGACCCGGACGGGCTACCGGCGCATGTCCGTTCGGCACCGTCGTTTGCGGCGCGCGTCGTGCGCGCGATGGACGACGCTACCGATGCGAATCGTGCGTTCCTCGCACCGTTGCTCGCGCGGTACGAAACGCTGACCGCGTTTGCGAACGCGACCGATCTCCATCGCGCGATCGATCGCTTGATGACGGCGCCCGATGGCGCGGAATCCGCGCCGCCGCGCTACGAACGCATCGCGGTCGCGCCATCGCTCGTCGCAGGCGCGGACGGGTTCCGTATCCGCCGCGCGCTCGGCACGCTCGCACATGAGCTCGGCGTTGCGGACGCGGCCCCGCTCGAAGTGCAACCGGCGATCGACCCGCGCACGATCGGAGCCGTGCGTGCGGCGTTTCGCTACCTCGACGGCGAGCGCGACGAACATGCGCGCGCCCTCGCCGTATCGACGCTCTCGCCGATTCCGCTCGCCGACGCGCGCGGGCTCTGCGTGGTCGCGGCACGCAAAGGCACGCTGCTGGAAACGATCGCCGCCGACCGGCTCGCACTCGCACCCGCGAGTCGCACCGCGGCCCATCGGTTCGCGAGCGCCTTGCGCACGGGCGTCGCGGCGTATCGTGCACCGAACGCCGGAGCCGCTTCGACGCTTGCGGCGCTCGTGCTCGGCCTCGGTATCGCGAAAAACGCATCCCTCGCCGAGCGAACGGCCCTTGCCGTCTGCGCCCGGATCGCGCGCGCGTTCGACCGCGCACTCGCGTTCGGTGCGACGTGGGAGGCGAGCGCCTTCATCGACGCGCTCGATGCCGAAACGCACGGCATGCTCGCGCCCTCGACCGCCGAAAGCTACGCCGCACCCGCACCGATCGTGCACCCGGAACATCCGATGCGCGTCCACTCGAAGCGCTCGTACTTCAGCGCCTCGTCGCTCAACACGTACGCCGAGTGTTTGCGAAAATGGTACTTCCGTTACGTGTGCTCGGCGATCGAGGACAAGGGCTCTTCCGCAAGCTTTTACGGCACGGCGTTTCACGCGGCGCTCGAGGATTTTCACATCCGGTATCCGCGCCCCGGCGGCATCGCGCGCGCCGAATTGGAGCGTTATCTCGAGGGCTGCGTCAATCAATCCTTCGCGCGCTATCGCGACGGCTTTTCCGAAACCGTCGAATACGAACTCCAGCGCCGCCGTGCGGTGCGGACCGCGAAAAAATACGTCGCGTGGATCGAGAAACGTGCCGCGCGCGAACCGTTCGAGGTCGTCGGAAACGAACTCAGTGCCGAGATGATCCTCGATGGCTACACGTTCGTCGGCTCGATCGATCGCCTCGATCGCGACGATCGTAGCGGCGCGACGACGGTCATCGATTACAAGACCGGCACGATTGCGGAATCCGCGCGCGCGTACCGCGACAAGGTACTCGCATTCAAAGAATTCCAGCTCCCGTTTTACTATTGGGCGCGCACGGCCGCGGGCGATCGCGTCGCGCGCCTCGCGCTCGTGCCGCTCAAAGACGCCCTGCTCGACATCGATCCGATCGAGCTCGAAGTCGTACCGCTACCGATCGTGGAGCGCGGCGCTCGGGGCCGTCACGAAACGATCGGTACGATCGCCGTGCGCGATCTGGAACGCGCGAAAGCGGAGATGCTCGCGCACTGCCGCACGATCAGCGACGACGTGCTCGAACATTATCCGGCGACCGACGACGTCAACGCATGCGCGTATTGTGCGTATGCGAACGCCTGCCGCGAGCGTCCGAGTGCGAGCGAAGAGCGATTCGGGCGATGACCGCTCCGATGCAACCACCGTACACGCTGCTACGCGGCGGTCCGGGAAGTGGGAAATCCACCGAGCTCATCTCGCGCGCCGTCGCATGTGCGCGGCAGAGCGGGCACGCCGCGATCGTGCTCGCATCGCCATGGGCGCACGGCGCGCGGGCGCTGCGCGAGCGCTTCGCAAGCGCGGCGCCGAGCGCGATCGACGACGACGCTCGCTATATCGGCACGACGCTCGAACGCGTTGCGCTCGACGTGCTCGCCGATGCCGGCTTCGCAAGCGGCTTGAGCCTCGATCTGCGCGTCGTCGAAGATGGCGCCGCGGAGCGCCTCTTCGCGCGTGCGGCGCGGCCCCTCTTCTCACTCGACTGGGAAGCGATCGCAAGCGCGGCCGTCGATCCCGAGATTCCGGGCTTGCGCGCACCGGAGCGCTTCGCGGCGGCGGCACTTCGACTGATCCACAAATTGCGCGATGCCGCGATCGATCCCGATGCGTTCCTCGGCTATGCGCTGCGCGGCGCAACCGCGTTCTACGCAACTCCGCCGAACTTTGCAAATCCCGCCCTCCTCTTTGCGACCAAAGAAGAATATCGCGATTCGCTGCGGGTCGACGGCGCGGAACTGGAGCGCCAGCGCCGACGCGAGGTCGATCTCGCGCAAGCGCTCGCCCTCGTCTATCGCGGCTATCTCGCGGAACTCGCGATGCGTGGGGTTCTGACCCGTGCCGATGCGACGGTGGAAGCGGCCCGCGTGCTCGACGAAATTCCCGCGCTTCGCGAGCGCACGCGCGCGCGCATCGAGTACGCGTTCGTCGACGATGGGCAAGACATGTCCGCAGGCGACGTGCGCTTTCTCGAAGCGCTCTTCGGTTCGGATCTCTCGGGCGTCGTCGTCGCGGGCGATCCCGATCAGGCGACCCGGACGTTTGCCGGAGCACGCCCGGAACGGCTCTTCCAGCGCGCGAGCGTGCGCACGATGACCTGCGCCGAAAACGAAACGCTCGCTCCGGAGATCCGTACGGCGGCCGATGCGATCCGAGACCGCGCGACGCCGGCACGCCACCTGGCACCCGAACGCGTTGCGGTGCACCGCGCGCCCGATAAGATCGCTGAGGCGATCTTCGTCGCGAATCGCGTCGCCGCATTCATCGCGAACGGCACGGCGCCCGAGGAGATCGCCGTGCTCGGGCGGACGCTCCGCACGAGCGCGCCCTTCGAAGACGCGCTTGTCGCGGCGAACGTGCGGGTCGCCTATGCGGGCGACCTCGATCTCATGCAGCGCGCCGATGTGCTCGACGGCCTCGCGGTTCTCTGGACGATCGCGGACCCGTTTCGCCACGACCATCTCTTGCGCGCACTGCAACTCCCGACGCTTCGCCTCGCCGATGCAACCCTCGCGCTCTTGTGCGGCGAACCGCCCGATCCGCAGGCGTTGCTTTTCGACGTGCCGGGTGAAACGCCCGATGCGAATCGACGCTGGGACCGCCGTCGCGACGTACGTCTCGCAACGAATTTTCTTCGCGGCGATCGCGATCGCGAGCTCGGCGAGGACGCACGCGCGCGCATCGTCGCATTCCGTTCACGCCGCGCCGCCTGGGCGAGCATGCGCGACGCGAGCGCCGTGGTGCTAGCACGACGCGCGTTCGCCGAGAGTGGCTTGCGCACGCGCGACCCGCGGGAAAACGACGCGACGTTCGCACGGCGGCAGACGTTGCTCGATCTGGTGATCGAACGCATCGATGCGACGGAGCGCCGCGATCCGACACGCACGCTGCACGACGTCCTCACGACGTTCGAAGCGCTCGCAGCCGATGCCGAACCGTGGAGCGATACGCGTTGCGCGGGTGCCGTCACGGTCGGCGCGATCGAGGCCGTGAAAGGCGCGTTCTTCGCGCACGTTTGCGTGACCGACGTGCGTGCCGGTGCGTTTCCACCGTATTACGTTCCCGATGCGTTTCTCTTTAGTCCGAAATACGGAATGATTCCGAAGGACAACGTCGGCGACGCGCGCGCTTCGCGTACGGCGAAATTTACGTGGTATGCCGGCACCGCGAAGCTCACGGAAAACTACGGCAAGGAAGCGCGCCGCTTGCTCTATTGTGGCATCACGCGCGCGACGGCGAGCGTGCTCGTTAGCGCGAGCGGACGCGCGACGCGTGGCGCTTCGGCACCCGAGTTCGTCGCGGAACTCGAAGGGCTCGGCATCGCAACCGCGGCGCCGAGTCTCGCAGCACATCGCGCGGATGGCGAAAGAGAAATGGAAATACCACCCGTCGTGCCGGTGTTCGAACCGCGCGCGCATGCGCCGATGGCGGAGCGTTTTGCCGGGCGGCTCTTTCACGCGCAAACCGTTGCGATGGCGCTATCGTGCTCGCGGTGCGCGCGCGAAGCGGAGGCCGTCGGACTGCTCATCGGCGCGGAGAACGGCGGCGGCGAACGCTTGCAGATCGGCTCTGCCGTCATCGCCGGGAGTAGCGAAGCGATCGCGCGTCTGCTCGCTGCGGGCAGCGATGCATGCGAGGCGGCACTCGACGAACTCGATGGGCATGTGGCCGCAAAGCCGTGTGCGGTGTGCGATTCTTAATCCAAGGCACCGCGGACTCTAATCGTTTCTTGCAATGCCGCGCGCATGCGCGGCGTTACACTACAATTGCAAGACTCATCGGGAGAATCACCGTGCCGGTAACGCTCAATACTTCGACCGACCCGCAAGTCGGTTTTCGCCCTCCCGGTACGCTCGATCCGAGCACCGCGCTCTCACGATACACCGGCCGCTTCACGGCCCGGAACGCCGCACACTTATTGCGCCGCGCGGGCTTCGGCGGGAGTGCGGCGGAAGTTGTCTCGCTCGTCGAACTCGGATCGGCCGAGCGCGCCGTCGATCGCATGCTGCACCCGACCGTGCCCGAAATCGATTTCCCACTCTATCCCGCGATCGATGTTCTCTACGACGTGAAGAAGGCGCGTGCCAGCACGCAGCTTTGGTATCTCGATCGGATGCTCCGCACGCAGCGCCCGCTGGCCGAAAAGATGACGCTTTTCTGGCACGGTCATTTCGCAACGTCGATCGATAAGGCGCCGGCCGCGCAGATGGCGCAGCAGATCAACCTTTTCCGCGCACTCGGGCTCGGCACGTTTCGGAACCTTCTTTCCGCGGTTTCGAAAGATCCCGCGATGCTGATCTGGCTCGACAACCGTTCGAACGTCAAGACGCATCCGAACGAAAACTATGCCCGCGAAGTCATGGAGCTCTTTGCGCTCGGCCTCGGGAATTATACCGAAGACGATATCCATAACGCCGCGCGGGCGTTTAGCGGATGGGGGCTCGATAAGAACAACGCGTTCGTCAATCGCCCGAATCTCCACGATGCGACGCTGAAGACGGTGTTCGGACAGACGGGCGATTTCGACGGCGAAGATGTCGTGAACATCATCGTGCAACAGCCCGCGCATTCGCGCTTCATGGCACGCAAGCTCCTCGAGTTTTTCGTGTACAGCGATCCCGAACCGGAGCTCGTGGAGAAGCTTGCCGACGTCTATGCGCGATCGGGCGCGAACATCGGCGCGACCGTGGGGACGATCCTCCGCTCTAACGTCTTTTACTCGACGCGCGCGTATCGCGCCGTGCCGAAAAGTCCGATCGAGTTCGCTATCGGGACCTTGCGCTATATGGGCATCACGACGGTGCCACCGAACCTTCCCGGAACGTTGCAACGCATGGGCCAAGAACCGCTTCGCCCACCGAACGTCAAGGGCTGGGACGGCGGGCCGACCTGGATCAACACCTCGACGTTGCTCGCGCGATTCAACTTCATCAACACGCTCGTCGCAACGACCGCAACCGCGCGCCAAGTCGCAAACGGCCAAGCGCAGGCGCAACCGACTACGGCATCGACGCCGCAAGCGAATCCGCTCGCCGCACCGTTTGCCGCGCCGAACGTGCAGCCCGATACGATCGTCGCCCAGGCGGGTGGCATCGACGCCGCGCGCGTGATCGAAGCGATCGTCGCATCCGCGTTGCAGGACGACGTAACGAGCGACGTGCGGCGGACGATGTACGACTACCTCACGACGACGAGCGGGATCGGCGCGCCGTTCGGCCCCGAGAACTATCAAGAAAAAATCCGCGGCGCCGTGGCGCTTGCGATGAACCTTCCCGTCAACCAGTTGAATTAGGAGCACGCCATGACCGATCGTCGTTCGTTTCTCAGTCGTTCCGCAAGCGTGGCGGTGCTCGGCGGCATCATGCCCGCGGGCTTCATGAACGCCGCGTTCGCGCAAACGCTTCCGACCCTCGGAAACGCGGTCGATCCCGAGAACGTACTCGTCGTCGTCCAGCTCGCCGGCGGCAACGACGGCCTCAACACGGTCGTGCCCTACGCGGACGACAACTATTATCGCGTGCGCCCGCAGATCAACGTCGCGGCCGACAAGTTGCTCAAGCTCGACGACCACGTCGCGCTCAACCCGGCTCTTTCCGGGATGATGGAATTATATAAACAAGGTCATGTGGCTCTCATGCAAGGCGTCGGCTACCCAAATCCCAACCGCTCGCACTTCGAAGCGACGCAGATTTGGGAAACGGCTTCGGTCGATCGGCCGATCCAGACCGGCTGGCTCGGCCGCTATCTCGACGCCGCCATGCAAGTCGGCGCGCGGACCGCGAATCCGTTCGGCGCGGTCTCCTTGGGCGACACGTTGCCTGCGGCGCTCGTCGGCGCGCACACCGATGTCCCCGCGATCGGCGCACTCAACAATTACGCCTTTCAAACAGGCAAGAACCTCGATCAAAAATCGAGTGCGGGCATGCTGTACGACGGCGCGAAGCCGGGGCAATCGCCGTATTTGCAAATGGTCGAAGATACGGCGCGTAACGCCTATCACGGCGGCGATCGTTTGCGCTCGCTCCTCGCCGGATACACGACAACCGTCGCGTATCCGGGCGACAACTTCTCGCAGCAGCTCAAGCTTGCGGCGCAGTTGATCGGCTCGAAAGCCGGAACGCGCATCATCTTCGTTTCGCTCGGCTCGTTCGATACGCACGCGAACCAGCGCGTGCAACAGGATCGCCTCCTCGGCTACCTCGGAACCGGGCTTAAGGCATTCTACGACGACCTCAAAGCGCATGGGAACGACAAGCGCGTGTTGACCATGACCTTCTCCGAGTTCGGGCGTCGCGTCTCGCAAAACGCTTCCGGCGGGACCGATCACGGAACGGCCGCGCCGGTCTTCGTCGTCGGCGGCGCGCTCAAGGGCGGCATCTACGGCGCGCACCCATCGCTCACCGATCTCGACAAGAACGGCGACTTGCTGCATAGCCAGGATTTCCGCGCGATCTATGCCACGGTGCTGGAACGATGGCTCGGGCGCAGCTCGCGCGACGTGCTCGCCGGGACCTACGCGCCGATCGCGTTCGTCTAGGGCACACGGGCACGCGGCGGAGGCCGTCGCGTGCCGGTCGCGTATCGCCGCGAGATGAGGCGAGAAGCAGGGCAGCGACGGTGAGGTTGGTGACGATCGGGGCGGACGAGTATGCGACGGCGGTTCTGCCGCACTCGGCCGCGATGTGGGCGGGCGATCGGAGCTACGACCGTTACGTCGGCGATTTCTACGCGCTTGTCGGCTCGTCGTTCGGACGCAAGCGCTTCCGGACGGTCGGCCTCCGCATCGCGGGCGAACTCGTCGCCTCGATCAAACGCTACGAACGCGAACTGCGCTGCGAGACGAGCGTGCTCCGCGCCGTCGGCATCGGTGCCGTATTCACGCCGGATGCACTTCGCGGGCGCGGATACGCATCGGCGCTCCTCGGCGCGTTTCTCGATGCCGAGCGCGCGGCGGGGACCGATATCGCGTACCTCTTCTCCGATATCCATCCGGTGTTTTACGAGCGCCTCGGGTTCGTGCAGTTGCCGTCGCGCCTCATCACGCTACGCGCCGATACGCTCGATACGCGGCGCATCCCGATCCGCGCCCTCGATGGCACCGATTGGCAGGCGGTGCGGCGCTGCTTCGATGCGCTCGATGCTCGCCGTGCGATCACGCTCCGGCGTTCGCCGCTCGTTTGGGATTACGTCCGCATGCGGGTCGGCGAGGGCGAGCGCGCGGTCCCCGGCCGTATCGCGCTCGGGGTTCCTCGCGGGAAAGGCCTCGCCGCGTATGTTTTCGGCCGTCGGGAACCACGAACCGACGCATTCGTGATCGACGAGTTCGCGTACACGGGTGACGACGGGTTCGATGCCGTACCCGCGCTCTTGCGTAGTGCCGCAGGCGACCTCCGCAAGATCGCGGGCTGGCTTCCACCGGATATCGCCCGCACGGCCATTCCGCGCGGAGCCGTCCGCAAACGCAAGACCGCGATTACGATGATCGCGCCGCTTTCCACGATCGCACGCACGCGATTCGCACCGCTCGAACCGACCCTCTCTCGCGATGCCGCCGATCGGCTCTGGAGTTTCGATCATGTCTGAATCCGCCCCACACCCTTCGCGCGCGGTCGCACGCTCGACGAAGGGCATGATCGCGACGCCGAGCGCGCTCGCCTCCGCCGCCGGCCTCGACGTGCTCCGCGCGGGGGGAACCGCCGTCGACGCGGCGATCGCGGCGAATGCCGTGCTCGCGGTCGTGTACCCCGCGATGTGTGGCCTCGGCGGCGATGCGTTCTGGCTGATTTACGAACCGAAGACGGGCGAGGTGAGCGCGTACAATGGCAGCGGCCGCACGCCGAAAGCGGCGACGCTCGAACAGATGACCGCAGGCGGCGCGACGGCGATGCCGTGGCGCGATGCCCGGTGCGTGACCGTACCCGGTGCCGTCCGTTCGTGGGCGGATGTCCTCGCGCGCCACGGCACGATGGATTTCGCGCGCCTGCTCGCCCCCGCGCAAGCGTATGCGCGCGATGGCTTCGCGTGTAGCGACGTGACCGCAAACTATTTCGCGATCAACGAAAGCCTTCTCCGCGACGACGCACAAGCGACCGCAACGTTTCTCTCGCGCGGAGTGCCGCGCGCGGGCGATGTGATCCGCCAACCGGCGCTCGCCGCGACGCTGGAGCTCCTACGCACGCGCGGGGTCGACGCGTACTATGGCGGCCCGATCGGCGAGGCGCTCGCAACGACGCTCGCGCGCCGTGGCAGCATGATGACGCCAGACGATATCGCATCGCATGCGACGCAGGTTACGCGCCCCGCACATGCGCGCTGGCACGATTACGACGTGCTCGCGTTCCCGCCGAATTCGCAGGGCGCGATGACGCCGATGATTCTCGGAATGCTCGATGCGGACGACGTTACCGATGAAGCACGCTGGACGCATCTCGCGATCGAGGCGGTGAAACGCGCGTTCGACGTACGCGACGCGCGCTTCGGCGATCCGGATTTCACGCCGCTCGACATTCAAGCGTATCTCACGCCCGCCTATCTCGCGAAACTGCGCGCACGCATCGACCCCGAACGTGCGACGCCGCGCGGTGCGACGATCGACGAAGGCGACACCATCGGGATGTGCGTCGTCGATAGCGAAGGCCGCGCGCTCACCCTCATCCAGAGCCTCTATATGAATTTCGGCACCGCGATGATGGCCGACGGTTTGGGATTCTTCTTACAGAATCGCGGCGCGTATTTCTCACTCGATGCAACGAGCCCGAACGTCTTTGCGGGCGGGAAACGGCCGCTCCACACGCTTTCCCCCGGTATGCTGCTCCAGAACGGCAAACCGGCGCTCGTTTACGGCACGATGGGAAGCGACGGTCAACCGCAAAACCACGTGCAGATCTTGCACAACATCGTCGATCGTGGCTACAGCGTGCAGCAAGCGATCGACGCGCCACGCTGGCTCGCGGGGCGCGTCAACGTGGACGAAGAGCTCGACGCGGTTCGGATCGAATCGCGCGCCGACCGTGCCCTGATCCACGACCTTTCGCGCCGCGGTCACGACGTGCAAGTTCTGGGGCCATTCGAAAACACGATGGGGCACGCGCATGCAATCGCGATCGATTACAAACGCGGCACGCTTGCCGGTGGCTCCGATCCTCGCGCCGATTCGGCGGCGCTCGGCCTCTAACGGGATGGGGGCGTTGCGCTCCGAAGCAAGCAATCGCCCACTCCCGAACGAGGCAGTATGACAACCCTCTCGATCTTCGCGCACGATACGAATTCCCGAGATGTGATCGATGGCGAAGTTATCTTTAACGACGGCGATGCCGGCGACAAGATGTACGTGCTCATCGACGGTACGATCGAACTGAGCGTGCACAATCGGCTCCTGGTGAGATTAGGCCCGGGCGAGATGTTCGGGGAAATGGCGCTTCTCGATGCCGGGCCACGAACGGCGACGGCTACGGCGCGCGGTAACGCGAAGATCGTCCCGGTCGATCAACGCCGCTTTCTGTATCTCGTGCAGAACACGCCGTTCTTCGCGATCGAAGTGATGCGCTCGATGTCGATGCGCCTGCGATCGATGGACGAACTACTCTAAACATTACCCGAAAAGCGAAAGTTCGCGCTCGGGCTCATCGGTGAGCCCGGCGACGCGCGTTCCGAGTAACCGTACGGGGCTTCCGGCAAGCTCCGCGCGCTGCCAGCACGCGACCGCCGCCGCGAAGATCGCATCCGATTTGTTCGTTGCGGCAACGAGCGTCGTCTGCCGCGCGACGATCGTAAAATCGGCCTTCTTCGCCTTGATGCCGATCGACGACCCACGCAATCCCTTGGCGACCAAATCATCCGAGAGTTCGCGCGCCTGCTCGGCAAGTACCGCAACGATGTGCGCTTCGTCGCGAATGTCGAACTCGAAGGTCGACTCGGTAGAGATCGACTTTCGTTCGCGGGTCCCGTCCACCGTGCGATCGTCGATCCCCTGCGCGAGCGCCCGGATCGATTTTCCCCATTTTCCGAAGATTGCAAATGCTCGCGCGTCGTCGATCGCGGCCACATCGGCAATCGTGACGATCGCTTCGTGCAGCAGGCGGGCTTGCGTTTTCGGCCCGATGCCCCAGAGGCGCCCGACCGGCATCGGCGCGAGATACACGCGCTCCGTTCCGAGCGGCACGACGGTGAAACCATCGGGCTTACACGAGTCCGAAGCGATCTTCGCGACCATCTTGCCGGCCGCGAGGCCCGCGCTTACCGTCAAGCCCGTCTCCGCGCGTACGGCGCTCCGCACCGCGCGTACGGCAGCCGCACCCGCTTCCCACGAAACGTCACCGAGATCGACGAAGGCTTCATCGAGCGAGAGCCCCTCGACCGGGCCACCGAGCCGCGCGAAGATGCCGAAGATCGCCTGCGAAGCCGCCTGGTAGGCGGGGAAGTTCGGCGGGACGACGATCAACTGCGGGCAGAGGTCGAGGGCTTTGTAGAGCGGCATCGCGGAGCGCACGCCGAACGGTCGCGCTTCATACGAAGCGGTAAGCACGACGGAACGCCGGCTCGTTCCGGAGATCGCTACCGGTTGGCCGACGAGCGAAGGATCGTCGCGCTGCGCGACCGATGCGTAAAACGCATCGACATCGAAATGCGCGATCATGCGCGAATCGGGCTAATCGATCGCGGCGAGTCCGACGAGCTGGCGAACGTACGCAAGCGCGGCTTCATCGACATGCAAGAACGATACGCCGAAGCGACCCGCCGGCGCCGAGCGAACGACGATGCCCGTCACATCGTATTTTCGTTGATTTGCCGCGTCGTGAAATTGAACCGAGACGCGCGCGCGTTCGTGCAACGCATCGGGTGCGATCAGGAGCAGTCCCTCGCGAGAAATATTCTCGACCGTACCCGCATGTGGCGTGCCACCATCGAGCGTGTAGAGCACGTCGAGCTTGATCTTGACCCGCTCGGCGCGGCGCCTGTTTTCCGGATTCATTTCGCTCCTTCGAGAATCGTTCGTATGGCACGCATGTTGCGCGCGTCATCTGCCGCATCGCCCGGCGTTTCGAGAATCGCGGTGCGCCCGGCGAGCGACGGGTGCGTGGCGAGTGCCCGAAATCCGTCGAAGCCGATCAAGCCCTCGCCGATATGCCAGTGACGGTCCCGATGGCCGCCAAGCGGAATCTGCGTATCGTTGAAGTGGAACATGTGCACGTTTGCGATCCCGATATGCGCGTCGACTAGCGCGAGAAAAGACTCGACACCAGAAGCGGTATCGATGGCGTACCCAGCCGCCCACGAATGTGCCGTGTCTAGACAAATTCCCAACTGCGGGTGGTTGATGCTTCGCACGAAACGACCGAGTTCTTCTATCGTGCCACCACAGAGTTGGCCCGCACCGGCCGAATTTTCCAAAATGAGATAGACCCCCGGCCGAATATCGGCGAGCGCCGCTTCGAGCGCGCGACAAACGTCGGCGAAGCCTGCCTCGCGATCGCGTTTGCCGTACGAACCGAGGTGCGTGTTCACATAGGCAACGCCCGCCGCATCGGCATACGCGAGATCGTTCACGAGCAGGCCGAGCGATTTTTCGACGATCGCCGCATCCTCGCTCGCGAGGTTGATCAAGTACGAGGTATGGATCGCGACGTTTGCGAGCCCCGCCGCTTCACGTCGTTCCCGAAAACGCGCAAGCAACGGTCGATCGATCTTCCCGACGCGATACGTTTTCGGATTACCGCTAAAGAACTGGATCGTGCCGCAACCGAGCGAGGCCGCGTATGCGATCGCGGCGTCGTAACCGCCGCCGACCGCAACGTGCATGCCGAAGCGCATCTAGGCGACGAACCCTACATAAAGATACTGCGTATACCGCACGTAGAGCGGCGATTCGAGCGAGCCGAGTGCCGACACCATCTCCGCTTCGAGCGCGGCGAAATACGCGGCCCGCCGTTCGCCGTACTGCGCGTTCGCGTTCGCGCGCGAGGTCTCGTATCCGATCCACTGCCGAACGGTCGGGCGGATCGCATGGGGAAGCACGCGCAGTTCGCGATGTGCGAACGGCGTAGCGTAAAAGGCCGTGAAGCCATTCGGAATCACCGTGGATTTATCGGCAGTAAGCCCGAGCGAGCGCGCGGCTGCGGCCCGGAACGCGTGCACGTCATCGTCGTGTGCGAGGGCCTTCCACCACGTCGCGACGACACCGCCGGAACGCACGACGCGAGACATTTCCGCAAGCGCGCGCGGCGCATCCATCCAGTGCATCGCTTGCGCGCAGATCGCGCCACGAAAGACGTTGTCCGCAAACGGGATCGCTTCGCCCTTACCTTGCTCGAAGCGCGCCGTCGGCAATGCGGTTCGCGCATGCGCGAGCATCGCGGGCGACGGATCGAGACCCGTCATCAACGCGCCCTTCGCGGCAAATGCTTGTGTCGCGATCCCCGTTCCGCACCCGACATCGATGACCGGGCCGCCGGCAAGCGCGCCAAACCCCATTACGGCATCGACGAGCGCCTCAGAATAACCACTGCGAAACGTTTTGTAGGAATCGGCCAAGGGTCCGAAATCGACGCTGCTCACGAGTGGTTTATCGGCGGCGCGTGAACCGGAGTTGATTCGCGCGCATCCCGGCCGGCATGAACGTCTTCGCGCGGCCGCTCGCGGCGCTCCGCCCAGGGTTTTTCTCGAACGTGGTCTGCGTGATCAGCACGGCGTCGGATGGACGTTCGCGCCGACCGACCCGGCCGATCAACTGCTCGATCTCGCCTTCGCCGAACGCGTCGGAATCGGTCACGATGATGAGGTCGGCCGCCGGGACGTCGAGCCCACTCCCGACGAGGTTCGTTGCGGCGAGAATCGAGGGCGCCGATTCGCGGAACGCGGCCATCATCTCGACGCGCGTCGCGAGGCCGTGGACTTTGACGCCGCGTTTGCGGTGGCGTTTGCCGTGTTCGCTCGAGTCCGCCATGTCGCCACGCATCTGCTGCACGGGAATACCGTACGTTGCTTCCAACCGCTCTGCGAGTTTCGGCACGTCGCCGCGCGTGCGGCTGATCGCGAAGATGCGCGACTTGCGTTCGAGGTGATCGCGGATGAGTGCTTCGGCGCGCGAGAGCTGTTCGACCGCGGGCTCGCCCCAAACGCCCTCGATCTTATGCACCTTCGTCGGGATGACGTCGAAGGGCATCTTCTTCATCGCGATCACGTTCTTGAAGGCCCCGATGCGCGTGAGGAACGCGCGTAATTCGTCGGGCGTCGCCGTGGCGAAGAGCATCGGGCAATCGAGATCTTCGAGAAGCCGCAGATGTTCGCGTTCGTCGAAGGCGTTCACGTCGTCGACGACGAGGAGGGCGCTCCGATCGATCAGATCCCAGAGCCGGTCGCTCGAGAGCATCATCGCGCTGCCCACGACAAAGCGGATCGTGCCGTCGGCGACGCCCGCAAGCGCATCCTTGCGCTCGCCCGGTGCCATGCCGCCGTGAATCTGCGCGACTCCCATCCCGGTGCCTTCGAGGCGCTCGGTAAGGTACGTATGATGCTGGCGAACGAGATCTCGGGTCGGCGCGATGATGACGCAATAGCCCGGAGCCGTGAGCGCCGCGGTGATTCCCGCACGCATCATGACCTCGGTTTTACCCGAGCCCGTGGGCGCCTTCAGCAGAAACTCGAAGGCGCCCCCGGCGAGGCCCGCAGCGATCGCGTCGACCGCGCTCCGTTGGTCGTCCGTGAGCGTGAACCGTTCGCCCGGCTGCACGAGATCGTGTGCTTCGGCAACGGCTTGGCAATTCTCATCGACGATCGCCCAAACGTCGTCGTTCGCTAGCGTGGTACTGATGGGTGCTCGTTTTCGTTTGGCGTTGGCGGCTGTCGTCCTAGGATTCGACGCTTCCCTGCGGGAGGCCCGGTTCCGTATACGTGGGCTCGATCATCGGCTGCTCGTCGGGTAACGGCGGGTCGATCATCGGCTGCGGATCGGCTGGCGTATCCGGATACTGCTCGGGGATCGTTTCGGGAGGCATGTCGGGTACCGAGGCGCTCGTATCATAGACGCCAGCTTCGGCGGAATCGGTCATCACTGCGAACATGGGTTGTTGCTCCAAGGCATCCAAGTCGACCGGCGGGAGTTCTTCGAGCGACGCGAGGCCGAAGGACTCGAGAAACTCCGGGGTCGTCTTGTAGAGGATGGGGCGGCCGGCGACTTCTTTGCGACCGGCTTCCACGATGAAGCGCCGGTCGACGAGCGTTTGAACGACCCCGTCCACGTTTACCCCGCGTACGGCTTCCACATCACCCTTGGTTGCTGGCTGGAGATAGGCAACGATCGCTAGCGTCTCCATCGCTGCGGGCGACAGGTTGGTCTTCGCCGGCATGAGATAGGCTTCGACCGCATGACGCGCGGCGGGCGAGGTCGCGAAACGAAAGCCCTCGGCGACGAGACGTACCCCGATCCCGCGATCGGCGTATTCGGCCTCGAGCTCGGCGACGGTCTCCGAGACGCGCTGTTCCTCAGCCCCCGTAAGCTTCGCGAGGCGCTTGATCGAGAGCGATTCGCTCGCCACGAAGAGCAGCGCCTCGACGTCGCGCTTGAGATCGCCCGTTGCGATGAGCTCCGACTGCACCGGCTCTTGGCGATCGGGATCGAGCTCGTCGGTCACTTCCGTTCTTGGGGGCTCGCTTGCCGAAACGCGCGATCGCGGCTCGCCGTGCTCGATGTCGGCCACGGCCGCAAGCCTACGGATCGTCGCCTCGCGGTCGGGATCGTGTTCGCTAACCGGCAAGCGCCATCTCCTCGCTTGCGGCGGGCGGTGCCGGGGCGAGCGTTATGTCCGCAAAGGCCGCGGATTGTTCTACCACGATGCGCCCGCGACGGATCAGTTCGAGTACCGCGAGGAACGTCACGACGATGCCTTCACGATCGTGTAAGGCGCAGAGCGCGAAGAACGACGTCGGCGCCTTACGTACGGCGCGCATAACGACATCCATCTGTTCGACGAGCGAAAGGCGCTCGCGCACGATCGTCCGCTTCTCCGGCTTCGCCGAGCGCATCGCCGCCTCGAACGCGCGGGCGAGTTTGATACTCGCGATCTTGTAGCGCTGCACCAGTTCCGTCGTTGGGTCGCCGCCCTCACGCGCATAAAACGACGCCGCTTCACCGAGGCGCGAGCGGAGCTGATCGCTTGCGTCGCGGTACGTGGAATACGCGAGCAGCCGTTCGCGCAGACGCGCTTCGACCATCTCGGCCGATTCTTCCGGCGCTTCGAATCCCACGGGGAGTGCCGGAAGAAGCGCCTTCGATTTCAGAAAAACGAGCGTCGCGGCGATGACGAGGTAGTCCGCGGCGAGCTCGATATCGAGCGCCTCCATCGCCGAGATGTAGGCGAAATATTGGTCGGCGACGAGTGCGAGCGGGACGGTCGCGATATCGAGTCGGCGCTCGCGCACCAGGTTCAGGAGCAGATCGAGGGGACCGTCGAACACGTCGAGTCGGACGCGGCACCCTCGCTCGTCGAGGGCGGCGGTCACGAAGCGCTCGAATCCCTCATCGCTTCTTGCAGCACGGCGACCTGTTCCGGCTCGGCGAGGCCGAAGCCGTACGTTTGCAGATGCTCCATACCGAGGTCGATCAGGCGCTTTTCGTTCACGTACTTGAGGGCTTTCTTCGCCGCGCCGATCTCGAACCACCGGGCCTCGTCCACTTCGTGATCGTGATTGGCCGTGTCGCCCGAGAGATAGCGCATGAGGTAAAAGTGAACGGATTTCTTGTGCTTCGTCCGGTTCAGATAGAACCAGTACGAAATCTCGTTGAGCTTGATCAGGATCTCGGCCCAGCAGCCCGTCTCTTCGCGCACCTCGCGCAGAGCCGCTTGCTCGTGGGTTTCCTTGGCTTCCAGATGGCCCTTGGGCAACGACCAAACGCGGGGCATGCCGCGCCCGATGAGCAACGCCTCTAAGACTGGGCCGTTCCGCCGAAGCACGACTCCACCGGCGGACACTTCATACTTGATCCGCATGAAATTCTCTTCCAGAAGATAGAAGACCACGTACGCAACGCCGTCTTCCGATTGCCCCAAGTATAGCAAGCGGGGCCAAGAAGAAACGCCTTTGCCATGCGGTTCTTTCCGCCGTTTCGCGATTATGACGATTTTGGGGGCTTGCCGTATACTGAGCCGCTATGGCAGACGAACCGAGCCCCTATCCGATTCCCGAAGTAACCACGCTGCGCGCATTTGCCGAAGCGCTCGTCCGCGCGGCGCTCGTGCAGATCGCCGACGACCGGCGCCCGCCCAACGACGAGCAGTTCCAAGCGTGAGGCCGCGCTTGACCGTGTTTGCCGGTTGCAATGGCGCCGGCAAGACGACCCTTTCGCGGGCACTCCGCGACGCGGGGCTCCCCACGCTCGATCCAGATTCGCCGCTCGCACCGAGTTTTGGCGATGCGGCGTTCGCGACGAGCCTCCATTCGCTCGAGGGACGCGATGCCGCCGTCGCGGCGGGCGCCTCGTTCGCGATCGAGACGACGCTTACCACGAACGCATCCCTGCAACAGCTCCACTATGCGAAGGCGAACGACTACGACATCCTGCTCGTATACGTCGGCCTCGATTCGCCCGAGCTTGCGATCGAGCGCGTTTCCATGCGCGTCATGCACGGCGGGACGCTTGTGAACGCTCGCGATATCCGTCGCAGCTACGGGCGCTCGCTCCGCAACCTCCCCGCGGCCCTCGCGATCGTCGATTCTGTCGTCGTTTTCGATAATTCGCAGGCCGCGCCGTCGCTCGTCGCCCTGCGCGAATTCGGGACTTGGCAAGAGGAATGCCAGCCGCTGCCACGCTGGTTTGCCGAGACGATGGAGGCCGCTCCCTCCCCGCTCGGCACGGCGCGTTTGGCCGACTGAGTCCGATGCGCGAACTGATCCTGAAGATGTCCGTCTCGATCGACGGGTTCGTCGCCGACCGCGAAGGCGGCACCGCGTGGATGTTCACGGGCGACCCGGAAGCGAAAGCCTGGAGCGTCCGGACCGTGGCGAACGCGAGCCTGCATATCATGGGCAGTACGACGTTCCGCGCGATGGCCGCGTACTGGCCGACCTCGACCGACGTGTTCGCGCCCGCGATGAACGAGATCCCGAAGGCGGTGTTCTCACGGAGCGACTCCGCGAACCGCGGTCCGCTCGGCGGCGCGGCGAGTTGGGCAGAGGCCTACGTGGCGAGCGGCGACCTTGCGGACGAGGTTGCGAACCTGAAGGCGATCGACGGGAAGCCGATCCTCGTGCACGGTGGCGCGAGCTTCGCGCGAAGCGTCGTCGCGCACGACCTCGTCGATGTCTACGCGCTCTTGGTCATTCCGATCGTGCTCGGTGCGGGGCTTCCGATTTTCGCGAACGTCGCGACGCCGAGGCAGCTCAAGCTCATCGGCTCGGAACGTTTTCCGAGCGGTGCCACAGCACAGACCTATCGTCGCGGGTGATCAACGCTCGATCGTGCCGCTTTTTTGCGGTGGAAACGCGCCGCACTCGGGCGTCGCTGTATCGCTATTTACGAAATCGCTGAATTTCTCATCGAGGCGAACATCGACGTACTGGTTGTTCGGCCCCATGTGAATGACGTCTTCGGCGAACACCCGCGTGATGGTCGTAACATCGGCTACCTGCGCGAAATCGAGCACCATCTCGATGCGACCCGACGTATCTTCGACACGCACGCGGCCGACAACGCGCGCGCGCACCAGGCGATCGGTCGCCGTGTCGATCCACGCCTCACGCCACGGATGCCGGTCCACGTCGAAGCGTGGCACGAGTTTCAGCCGCTCGACCGCGATACCGTCGATCGTTTCGCGACCGACGCGCGTGATGCGGTAATAGCGGCTCGTGCGCGCCGCGTTCGCCCGCCCGATCGTCGGGAGCGCGTCGTCGGGTTCTGCTGCTAATGCCGAATCACGTATGAGCGGCAGTTCGGCGGATACGACACGCGCGTACGTAAGCGGCGTCATGGTCGGCGCGTCCACGTACACCGCGGGATTCGCGCCGAATACGATGCAACGGATGCCGTCGTATGCGCGCAGATCGACGCGGCGCACCACCGTGTTCTGCACGCGACTCTTGCCGACGACGCGATAGTCCGAGACGAGGGTCCACGCGTAGGCGAAGAACGGCGGCAGATGCTGCGTTGCGATCGCGTCCCGCATGCGGAGGAAGGCTTCGTCCGGCGGCTGCGGCGGATCGGATGCGTCCGCGCGCGACGACAGCAACGCAAGAGCACACGCAGCCAAGAGCTTCCGGCCGAAGCGTGACGACTTAGGGTTCGTCGCCCGCGCCGTCCGCGTGGATTTCGCGCCACCGCAGATTCGGTTCGCGCGCCGCCTTCGTTTCGTCGATACGTTTCACGACCGTGTGCATCGGTGCGTCGAGCACGCTCTGCGGATCGCTCTTCGCGCGTTCGATGATGCGGCGGAACACGGCGATGAAGCCATCGAGCGTGTCCTTCGATTCCGTTTCCGTCGGCTCGATCATGAGGCACTCGGCGACGATCAACGGGAAGTAGACCGTCGGCGCGTGGTAGCCCTCATCGAGCAACGCCTTCCCGAGATCGAGCGCACGCACGCCGGTCTCGCGTTTGAGCGATTGCGCCGAGAGCACGAACTCGTGACGGCAATACTCGTCGTACGGCATGTCGAGCACGTGGCGCAGCGACGCGCGGATGTAGTTCGCGTTCAGCACCGCAAGCTTCGAGACCATCGTGAGGCCCTCGGCCCCGTTCGCTGCGGCATACGAAAGCGCGCGCACCATGTGTGCGAAGTTCGACCAGAACGAGCGCATCGGCCCGATCGTGAGTTCGCGATCGAAATCGAGTTCGAACGTCATCTCGGACGCATCGCGCCAACCGGGATACGCCGCGTTATTTTTCGCGTGGCCCTTTGCCGCATCCGTGCCCTTGACGACGACATACGGCGTCGGCAAGTAATCGACGAGATGTGCCGCGACGCCGACGGGGCCCGCGCCCGCGCCACCGCCGCCGTGCGGGATCGAGAACGTCTTGTGCAGGTTGAGGTGCATCAAGTCGAAGCCCATGTCGCCCGGGCGGCTGTTGCCCATCAGCGCGTTCGCATTCGCTCCGTCGTAATACATGAGGCCGCCCACCGCGTGCACGGCATCGGTGATCTCTTTGATCTGATCTTCGAAGAGCCCGAGCGTGTTCGGATTCGTCATCATGCAGACCGCGGTGTCCTGCCCCACGGCCTTCTTGATCTCCTCGAGCGAAACGCGGCCACGCGCATCGGACTTGAGCGAAACGACCTTATATCCGAGCATCGCGGCCGATGCCGGGTTCGTGCCGTGCGCCGTGTCCGGCACGATGACGGTCGTACGCGTGTCGCCCTGCCCGATCGTCTTGAAATACTTCTTCGCGATCAGGAGCGCGGTGAGTTCGGCGTGCGCGCCCGCTGCGGGATTGAGCGAGAATGCGGCCATGCCGAAGATCGAGGCGAGGCTGCGTTCGAGCTCCCACATCACCGAAAGCGCGCCTTGCGAATACGCATCGGGCGCGAAGGGATGGAGGCCCGCAAAGCCCGGCAGCGCGGCCATCGCATCGTTGACGCGCGGGTTGTACTTCATCGTGCACGAGCCCAGCGGATAGAAGCCGAGATCGATCGCAAACGTCTTCTGCGAGAGCCGCGTGAAGTGCCGCACGACGTCGAGTTCGCTATGATCCGGAAGCGGAAGCTCCGGACGCAACAGCGATTCCGGCAAGAACTCCGAGGGCTTGATGCCGTTGGAGAAATAGGCGTTCGCGCGACCGGTTTGGGTCGTTTCGAAGATGAGCGGCGTGTTATACGTGTGCTGGGACACGGGCGTCTTTCAGAGCGGCGGCAAGGGTTGCGATCTCGGCGCTCGTCGTGAGCTCGGTCGCGGTCATCAGGATGCAATCGGCGAGTTCGGGATAGAAGCGCCCGAGGTCCACACCGCCGAGGATTTGCTTCTTCTCTAGTTCGCGAAGAACGGTAGCAGCCGTGCCCGGAACGCGCACGACGAACTCGTTGAAATACGGCGTCGTGAAGCGCGCTTCGAATCCCGGGATCGCCGTGACGGCGGCCGCGAGATCGCGCGAGCGCGAGAGGTTCAGCGTCGCGCAATTCCGCAGGCCCGTCTGGCCGACCGCCGCGAGATAGATCGTCGCGAGCAGCGCGCAGTGTGCCTGGTTCGTGCAGATGTTCGAGGTCGCTTTTTCGCGACGGATGTGTTGCTCGCGCGCCTGCAACGTCAGGACGTATGCGGTCTTGCCGTCTTTATCGATCGCCTTGCCGACGAGGCGGCCGGGGATGCGGCGCATGTGTTCGGTGGTGCAAGCGATGAAGCCGACATACGGCCCGCCGTAGGCGAGCGAGACGCCGAACGATTGGCCTTCGCCGACCGTGATATCGACGCCCCACGACGCGGGCGTTTGCAGCACGGGAAGCGACATGGCTTCGGCGACAACGCCGATGATCGGCGTCTTCGTCGCCTTGATCGTCGCGACGACATCCGGCGCGAGCGCGTCGATCGCGCCAAAGAAATTCGGCGTCTGGATCACGACCGCGGCATACGCTTTCGAGGCGACCGCTTCCGCGATGCCGGAAACGTCGGTCGTGCCGTCGGCTGCATAGGGAAGCAGGTCGATCGCGAGATCGAGGCCGTCGCAGTACGTCTTGAGCACCGCGCGGTAGTTCGGATGCACGGCCGCGGAAACGAGCAGCTTCCGGCGGCCCGTCGCGTTTACGGCCATGATCGCGCCCTCGGCGAGCGCGGTCGCGCCGTCGTAGACGGAGGCGTTCGCGAGGTCCATCCCGGTGAGCAGCGCGATATACGTCTGCCACTCGTAAATCGCTTGCAGATAGCCCTGCGAGACTTCGGCCTGATACGGCGTATACGAAGTCAGAAACTCGCCGCGCATCGCGAGCGCCGGCAACACCGGCGGTACGTAATGGCGGTACGCCCCCGCACCGAGGAACGAGGTGAACGAAGCGCCCGTGTTGCGCGCCGCGCGCGCCGCCATACCGGCGGCGAGTTCGCTCTCCGGCTGCACGGGAATCACTTCGAGGTTCGCACGGAGTGCGACGTTTGCCGGAACGGCGACGAGTTCGTCGAGCGACGACGCGCCGACGACATCGAGCATCGCCGCGATTTCGGCATCGGTGTGGGGTGTGTACATTGCTATCCTCGGATACGCGGCCCGAAAGCCGCACGCGAATTGTTCGGACCGGTGCCCGCCGATTTCGTTAGACGGCGGACGCGAGCGTTCTGATGCGCCCGTTATGAAGCGGCGGCGACGATCTCGTCGTACTGCTCGGGCGAGAGCAGGTTTGCGGTCTCGCCGGTGTCGGCAAGCTTCACTTTATACATCCAGCCGGCGCCTTGCGGTTCGCGGTTGAGCAACGCGGGATCGCCTTCGAGTTCGCCGTTGATCTCGAGCACTTCGCCACCGACGGGCGTGAAGATATCCGAAACGGCCTTCACCGATTCGACGACGCCGATCGAACCGAACTGCGTGAGCCCGGAACCCACGCGCGGGAGTTCGACATAAACGATATCGCCGAGCGCATGCTGTGCGTGATCGGTGATGCCGACCGTTGCGACATCGCCGTCCATCTTCACCCATTCGTGATCTTTGCTATACAGATAACCGGCTTCGGCCACGGTGCTACTCCTTGACGTGGGGGTACGACCCGTCGTAATTCGACGGATTCGCGAGCGACTACTTCGCGCGCTTGTAGAACGGCATCTCGGTGACGGTCGCGGGATACGCCGTACCCCGGATCTCGACATCGATCGCCGTTCCGATCGCGGCTGCGCTTGCGGGGACGAGCGCGGTTGCGATTTGCTTGCCGCCATAGGACGGCGCGAGCGTTGCGCTCCGCACGTCCCCAACGACCGTGTCGCCGATGCGCACGGGGTAGTGGCTGCGCGCCGGGACCTTCCCCGCAAGCGTGAGGCCGACGATCCGATCGTAGTCGCCCGCCGCCTGCTGTGCGGCGAGCGCCGCCTTGCCCACGAACGCCGGCTTGTCGAATTTGACGGCCCAGCCGAGGCCCGCTTGCAGCGGCCCGATCTCTTCGGTCATCTCGAGGCCGTACAGCGGCATCCCGGCTTCGAGGCGTAGCATGTCGCGCGCGCCGAGCCCGGCGGGTTCGAGGCCCTGCGGCGCGCCCGCATGCAAGAGCGTATCCCAAACCCCGACGGCATCGCGGCTTTCGAGCATCAGCTCGAGACCGTCTTCGCCCGTGTATCCCGTCCGCGCGACGACGACGGCCTTATCGCCGAAGAGCGCCTCGCGGCACGAGTAATACTTCATCGCGGCGAGGTCGCAGTCGACGAGCGGCGCGAGGATCTCGAGCGCCTTCGGCCCTTGGATCGCGATCAACGCGCGTTCGCCGTGCATGTTCGTCATATTGACGCCTTCGGCCGGATGCGAGGCGACCACGTCCCACATCTTTGCGGCGTTCGCGCCGTTGACGACGAGCAACCAGCGATCCACATCGAGGCGATACCAGATGACGTCGTCGTGCGCGCCGCCGTTTTCGTTACAAAAGATGTTGTAGCGCGCTTGCAGCGGCTTCATCGTCGCAACGTGATTCACGCAAAGCGCATCGGCCCACGCGCCGACATTCGGGCCCCAGAAACCGAACTGCGCCATGTGGGAGAGATCGAACAACCCCGCGCGATTGCGCACGGCGTCATGCTCCTTGAGGATGCCTGCGTACTGCACGGGCATTTCGAAACCGGCGAACGGGACGATGCGCGCGCCGAGCGTGCGATGCGCCTCAAAGAGCGCGGTGCGGCGGAGAGCTTCGATCTCGGTCATGCGTTACTGGCCTTCCACGGGAGAGTTGAGAAAGTTCATCGTTGCGTGCGCGACGATCCGCTCGTTGCTCGTGACGGTCACCTCACCGTACACGATGCGCTTCCCGGGCTTGAGGACTTTTGCCGTCGCGAAGAGGTCGTGCCCCTCGCGCGCCGAGGCGAGAAAGCTGCACGTGAGCGTTGCCGTCGCCGTTGGTTGGAATGGCCCGTAGATCGACGCGAGTGCGACGTAGAACGACGAATCGCACAAACTGACGACGGCGCCGCCGTGGATCGAGCCCATGCCGTTCATCAGATCTTCGCGGAACGGCATGCGCACGACGCAGATCCCGGGTTCGATCGATTCCAGGCGCAGATCGAGCAGCGCGACGAACGGCCCCCGGCCTGCGTCGAAAATCTTGCGCGCGGTCTCGAAATCGATCACGGAAAGACGTCGCCGTGTGCCGCGAGCGCGCGACGCAGATACAGCGGCAGGCTGAAGATGCGGCGGTGGGTTTCGCCATCGTAGAAATAGTTTTCGCCCGGCAGTTTTGCGACATAGGCATCGACCGCATCGGGTGCGAGCGCCGCAACGTCCACACGGTCGCTGCACGCGATGAAGGCCCAGTCGTTGTCGAATGCCGGGACGTGCGTGTAAAACGATTTCACGTTCGTGAAATACGCGCGGAGCGTGCGCGCCATCTTCGCATGCAGGGCCATGTTGTGGAAGCCCGCGGTCGATGCTTGCAGCACGTACACGCCGCCGTCGACGAGCCGCGCCTTGATATCGCGGAAAATCTCGCCGTTGAAGAGCGGGAACGAGGGCGAATCGGGGAGCGGTTCGGTAAGATCGCTGATGACGACGCCGTACCGCTCGGTGTCTTCTTTTAAGAACGCAAGCGCGTCGCCGATGATGACGCGCGAGCGCGGGTTCTCGAACGCGCCGTCGCTCCACTCCGCGAGATACTTCTTCGAAAGCTCGACGACTTCGCCGTCGATATCGACCATGGTTACGCGACGCACGTCCGAACAGCGTAGCGCCTCGCGCAAGGTGGCGCCCTCGCCGCCGCCGAGGATCAGGACTTCGGCCCGATCGTGTGCCGCGGCGAGCGCCGGATGCACGAGCGATTCGTGATAGATCTTCTCGTCGTGCTGCGAACTCTGCGTATCGCCGTCGAGCACGAGCATCTTGCCGAACACCGGCGTCTTGAGCACCGCAACGCTTTGGAACGGCGTCCGCCCGGCGTAGTACGTTTCCTCGATCGCGTGCTCGTGACGCTCGGTTGGGGCGAATTCCTCGACGTACCACTGGAAAAGTTCGGTTTTCGGCATAGCGTCGATAAGGATGCTTCGCTCGGGCCGCCGGACCCTGGCCTCGTGCCGCTTGCACGCTTCGTGGCCGAGAAGAAAGGGATGGGGACGCGTACCTTCTCAAATGGCAGACGATGAAACAACGTTCTTTTGTAGCGATGGGTCTTGCCGCGATCTTCACGCTCGCGCCCACCCTCGCTCCCGTCGGCGCGCAGCAGGCCGCACCCACCGAGATCGTCGTCGGCGCGGTCCTCCCGCTCACGGGAGAAGAGAGCCGCGTCGGTACGTATTTCAAAGCCGCATACGAGCTCGCCGTCAAAGAGCTCAACGACAACGGCGGCGTGCAGCTTCGAAAATACGGAAAAAAGATTCCGATCAAGCTGATCACGTACGACGATAAGACGGATCCCGCGACGTCGCGGAATCTGTACGAGCGTCTCGCCGTGCAGGACCACGTCGATGCGATGCTCGGCGGCTATTCGACCGACCTGATCCAAGCGCAGACGGTCGTTCCGCAACAGCACAAGATTCCGTACGTCAACGGCGGCGGCGCGGCGACGGCGATCTACAAACGCAATTTCTCGACGATCTTCGGGCTGCTCGCATCGATCCAGAGCCTCGCATACTCGGAATGCGACTTCATCGAAGAGATGCAGAAACAGAAGAAGCTTCCGAAACCGCTGAAGATGGCGATCGTGTACGAAAACACGTCGCACGGCCGCGACTTCGCCGATGGCCTCGTGCAACGCGCGAAAGAGAAGCCCGCAAATTTCACCGTCGTGATGAACGAAGCGTTCGATCTGCACGGGAAAGATTTCACGCCGCTGTTGCAAAAAGTGCGCGGCGCGAACGCCGATGCGATGATGTCGGATGCCCATCTCGACGACTACATCACCATGCAGCGTCAATACAAACAGGCGGGCCTCCACCACGCGTTCCTCACCTACGGCGCGCGCGGCCCGGAGAAATCCGCACGCGACGCGCTGGGTGCGGGCGGCGACTATATCGTGGCCGCGTCCTGGTGGTATAAGGGTTTGCCGAACAACGCCGTCACCGCGTTCGTCGATAAATGGGCGAAGGCGTACCCGGCGCTCAATGCCGAATGGTACGCCGCGGTTCCCTATGAAACCGCACGCACGCTCTTCATCGCGATGACCGATGCCGGCAGCGTCGACAAATCGGCCGTCGTCGCGGCACTTCGGAAGATCGATATCCGCGACACCGTGTTGCCGGGCGGCCACATCCGCTTCGGTGCCGATGGCCAAATCGACGCACCGTTCGTCGTCACGGAGAATCTGCCGGGCGGTAAGACCGTTATCGTTTGGCCGAAGAACGAATCCACGGGCGCGGCCGTACTTCCCGTTCCGAAATAATACCGTCCGAGAAAACACCCCAACCGGAAACGAGTTCCCATGGTATTCGCCGAGACGCTTGTCTCCGCGCTGTTGGTAGCTGGGCTGTACGCCGCAATGTCGTACGGCCTAGCGCTCATTTACGGCGTGCTCAAAATCATCAACCTGGCAAACGCCGGCTTTCTCATGCTCGGTGCGTACATCACGTGGTGGCTGTTTACGACGTACCACCTCGATCCGCGACTCGCACCGCTTTTGATCGTGCCCGCGTTCTTCTTTATCGGCTGGGGTCTCGAACGCACGCTCGTGCGGCGCGTACTCGGTTCGGAGCCAATCATTTCGTTGCTCTTGCTCTTCGGCGTGTGGCTCGTCTTACAGAATCTCGCGTACGTCATCTGGACGGGTGACACGCGCTCGATCGAAAACGCGTTCGTCGAATCGAGCGTGACGGTCGGCGGCCTCCAAGTCGCGTGGCCGCGTATCTACGTATTCGTCGCAGGCGCGCTCACGCTCGTCGCGCTGCAGCTGTTTCTGACGCGCACGTACCTCGGCCGGGCGATCCGCGCGACCGCGCAAGATCGTGATGCTGCGCGGCTCGCCGGCATCGACGTCGATCGCGTGATGGGTATCGCGTTCGGGATCGGGATCGCGCTCGGCGGCTTCGCGGGTTCGCTGCTGTCGCTCATCTTCTCGTTCACGCCCGACTTCGGTCGCGCGCTTTCGCTCAAGTCGTTTTGCATCGTCGTGCTCGGCGGGCTCGACTCGATCGTCGGCGTGGCGTTCGGATCGCTGGCGCTCGCACTCGCCGAAGCGTTCGGCGTGCGCTTCATGGCGGCGTCGTTGCAGAACTTGATCTCGTTCGTCCTGCTCGTCGTCGTGCTCGTCGTGTTGCCGAAAGGCATCGCGGGCGCGATCCGCTCGGTGCGCCGATGAAGCTGCTTTCGGATCGGCGCGCGCTCGGCGCGATCGCGTTGCTTGTCGTCGCGCTCCTCGCACCGCTCGGCCTCGGCGGATGGGAGTACGGGCTCGACGTGCTCTTCCTCATCTTCTTATATGGCGCGATGGCGTCGAGCTGGAATCTGCTCGGCGGGTTCGCGGGGCAAGTCTCCTTCGGGCACGCCGCATTCCTCGGCATCGGCGCGTACACGACGGCGATCTTAAGCGCGCGCGGCGTGCCGTTGCCGTTCGCCGTCGTCGCTTCCGCCCTACTCGCGGGCGTGTTCTCGCTGCTCATCGGCGTGCCGGCGTTCCGCTTACGCGGCCCGTACTTTTCGATCGCGACGATCGGCATCGGCGAAGCGACGCGCCTGATCGCACTCAACTGGACGGGCCTCACGGGCGGCGCTTCGGGCCTCACGCTCGCCGAAGCGCCGACGATCCACGTACAATACTACGCGGCGCTCGCGCTGTGCGTCGTCGCAGTCCTCTTTTCCGTTTGGACGAAATGGTCGCGCTTCGGCCTCGCGCTCGCAGCGGTGCGGCAAGATCCGGACGCGGCGGAAACACTCGGCGTGCACACGACGCTTGCGAAAATCAATGCGCTGTTCGCAAGCGCGTGTCTCATCGGCGCGGCCGGAAGCCTTTACGCCGTGCACTATCTCTTCGTGAGCCCCGATTCCGTCTTCGGCTTCTCGACCTCGATCGCGTTCGTCATCATGCCGATCATCGGTGGCATCGGCACGATCGCAGGGCCGATCGTCGGCGCGGCGGTGTACACGTTCATCCGCGAACAGTTCGCGGCGACGCTCGCCAACGCCGATTTGCTCGCGTTCGGCCTGCTGCTGATCGCGATCGTGGTCTTCGAACCGCGCGGCATCGCGGGCATCGCGAAGCGCGCGCAACGCGCGATTTCCAAGCGTACGGAGAAGGCGGCGCCCGATGCCGGATAGCGTCCTCCGCGGCCGCGGACTCACGAAGCGTTTCGGCGGCCTAACCGCAGTCAGCGACGTCGACATCGATGTGGTGCGCGGCGAGATTCTCGGGCTCATCGGCCCGAACGGCGCCGGAAAATCGACGCTCTTCCGGCTGATCTCGGGCGTGATGAAGCCGTCGGCGGGCACGATCGAATTACTTGGAAAGCCGATGACGGGAAAATCGCCGAACGCGATCTGCGTCGCGGGCATCGCGTTTACGCACCAAATCGTACGCCCGCTACGCGAGCTGAGCGTTCGGGAAAACGTTTCCGTTGGCGCGGCGTTCGGCCGTTCGCCGCGCGCTTCGCACGCGGAAGTGCATCGCATCGTGGACGACGTGCTGCGATTTATCGGCCTCGCCGATCGTGCGGATGCGGAAGCACGCTCGCTCACGCTCTCGGGCCAAAAGCGCCTCGAAATCGCGCGCGCGCTCGCAACGGATCCCGCGGTGCTGTTGCTCGACGAAGTGCTCGCGGGCCTGAATCCGACGGAGACGGATCGCACGCTCGAACTCATCCGCGAAGTGCGCGATCGCGGCGTTACGATCGTGATGGTCGAACACAATTTACGCGCCGTGCGAAGTCTGTGCTCGCGCATCGTCGTGCTCGTCGAAGGCCACAAGATCGTCGAAGGCGCGCCGGATGCGGTGTTGAGCGATCAGCGCGTCGTCGATGCGTACCTCGGGAGCGCCGCCCATGCTTGAAATTAAGAACCTCGAAGTCGCATACGGCGAAGCACAAGTCATCTGGGACCTATCGCTTACGGTCGATCGCGGCGAGATCGTCACGATCGTCGGCGCGAACGGTGCCGGCAAAACGACGCTCTTACGCGCGATCTCGCGCGTCGTACCGGTAAAGGCCGGCACGATCACGCTCGACGGCGAGTCGCTCGAACGCGCGCCCTCGATGCGCGTCGTCGAGCTCGGCGTCGCGCACGTTCCCGAAGGCCGGAAGCTCTGGCCCGAGATGACGGTCGAAGACAACCTGCTCCTCGGCGCCTACGCACATCGCGCACGCAAAGACGCAAGCGAAACGCTCGAATACGTGTTCGCGATGTTTCCGCGCGTCAAGGAGCGCCGCAAGCAGATCGCGGGCACGCTCTCCGGTGGCGAGCAGCAGATGGTCGCGATCGGGCGAGGCCTGATGACGAAGCCGACGGTGCTGATGCTCGACGAACCCTCACTCGGCCTCGCCCCGATCATCGTCCAGGAGATGTTCGGCGCGATACGGCGCATCAACGAGGCGGGCACGACGATCTTACTCGTCGAGCAAAACGTCAAGCAGTCGCTCGAGATCGCGACGCGCGGCTACGTGGTCGAAACCGGCCGCAACGTCGCCCGCGGCACGCGTGACGAACTCCTCGTAAGCGACGAAATCCGTAAAGCCTACCTCGGCCTGTAGCCTACGCCTTCACCGTTCGGCGAGGAGCCTCTGCGGGAGCGCCGACAACCGTGCCCCTGGCGACGATCCTTGGCCCCTCGACGAGCGTGAATTCGGCTCCCGCTACGAGGAGATGGCTGGGCGCGCCGTTGGCCATGAACGACATCGCAACACGATTCGCTCGTTCGTACGACGGCATTTCGGTAAGGCCGACTTCGACATCCCACGCTTCCGAATTCCGCATTTTAACCCCGTCGAAGCGGATGACGCTCCGATATGTTTGCTGGATGGGAAGCGCACGGCACCCCCCATCGTCGTACGTCGCCCAAACGATGTCGGCAACCGCACGACTATCGGGGCCTTTCCCCTCGGAAACACGCGAGCGTTTCATTGCGAACGTACCTCGTCAATCATCAGCAAGCCGACGTTCATTTGATCCTCGTCGGCAAAGCGTGCCTCCATAAGCCTGTCCCTGTTTCTTGGACACACTTCATGTTGCGGAGGGACCGAGGTCATCCAGAAATTCCGACCCCGGCCGGAGACCGCTCAGAAGCAGATGATCGCGAGCGCGCGTGCACGCAACGTACAGCAAGTTTCGCTCACTCGTGTAGACCTGTTCGAGATCGGCTTCATCGCCTGTCGCATCGAGGCGCGCGCGAAGCGGCAACACGTCCTCATCGCATGCAAGCATGAGTACGGTACGAAACTCTAACCCCTTCGCTAGGTGCATCGTACAGAGCGAAGCCGTCGCGCTATTTGTCGCAAGCCGCTCGTCGAGAATCGTGTACGACACGCCGGCAGCCGCAAGGGTGGATTCAGCCCTCTGCATTTGGGCCGGCGAGCGGACGAACACGCCGATCTCCCCTGCGACGACGCCCTCGGCAAGTCGATCCGCGAGCCACGCTGCGGCGACTTGGGCCTCTTCCTTTTCGTTTGCTGCAAGCACGACGATCGGCGGCCGTCCATTAAAGGTCGAGACGGTTCCCCGGCGGGTTTCCGTTATGCCGTCGACATCGGCGACTTCCGAACCGAGCAGCCGATCCGCCATAGTTCGGATTTGGTGCGAGGTACGATAATTCACGCGCAATGTGGACGAGCGCCCCCGAACATCCACTCCTAGGGCTTTCCACGAAAATGGCGTCTGAAAAATACGCTGGCCGAGATCGCCCGTGAAAAACAGCGCGTCAGGTCGCCTGTTCCCGAGCGCCGCAAGAAAACGGAGCTGCGACACGTTGACGTCCTGACACTCGTCGACGATCGCATAGTCGAACGGCGGATGCGGGCTCGCCGCTATCTTTGCGGCAAGTGCGCTGAACATGTCCGCACTTGTGATTACGCCGCGTTCGCGTAAAGCAGCCAACGCTTTTTCGAAAATCGACCACAACGCCGCGCGCGACTTTTCCGGAAGACGCGTCTTTCGGCCGAGCCTTGGGACATCGCGATACGCCTCCCAAGAGTCGACCTGCCAAGCGTCGACGACCTGATCCCATTCGTCACGGATGAACCGCTCGGAAAAGACGCTCCCGACAAGACCGACGGAAGCTGCGCGCAGTACTTCGCCGATGATCTCGGCTGAGGCGAGCTTCACAGGTCCGAGTAAGCGCTGATAGAGCCGCAGGCCGATCGCGTCCATCGACTGTACCTCGATGCGCTCGGCAAGCCGAGGATCGCTCCCTACAAGTCGGCGGACCATCATGCGAAGCAAATGTGCTAACGGGTCGGAAAACGTCGTTACCAGGACGCGAGTGTCGGGATTCGTACGCGCGAGATATACCGCGCGATGGACGGCGACAACGGATTTACCCGTGCCGGCGGAACCGGCGATCCGCGCTGGCCCTGTGTTGTCGCGCTGGATCAATGTACGCTGCTCGGGATGCAGATAGACCGTCCACTTATCCCAAGGGAACGCGAGGGCTAGCTCGAGTTCCTCGGCGTTGCGCATGACACGGAACCGACGTTGTGCATCCGGGTGCTCGAAGGGATCAGCCGCGGGTGCGAGACGTGGCGCTGGCGCGGGCGAGCCACCCGTCGCTAATTCTAGGAGCGCCTCGGCCGCTTCCGCAGGCAGGTGGTCGACGAGGTCGAGCACCGTGTCTTCGTCCGCGAGCTTAACCTCGGCGAGCCATTCAGAGGGCACCCCAAACGCTAAGAGCTGGTCGTCCACAAGCGAGGCGAATAGCGCCGGTTTGGGCGTGTGGGGCCGCGCAACGTCGACGTACCGGGGAACGCTGATCTCTTCGATCGTTTCCCGAACTTCGACGAGTTGCGCGGCGCCCGTCGTCGGATGCACTTCGAGTTTTCTGCGCTCCGCCCAGGCGTATGCTGCATCGTGATGTCCGACGTAGCACAGAAGAAGCGCCCCGGGCATACGATGCACGATCGCGCGAATGTCGCGGCTGACGCGCACCGATGAGAAGCGCGCATCGCGGCTTCGGTCGAGTTTATGAAACTGCAGCCCGGGGTTCGCAGGGTTCACCTGCAGGTCGAACGCCGTTGTCTTCGCGGCTTTTTGTTCATCGCCGGTCAATTTGGCCAAACTGTCGGTAAAAGTGTCGGCGATCCGAAATTCCATGGCGTCGTCCCGAGCTACGTGCTAAGGCGCGCTTGCGCCGAGCGAGCTGAGTCGATCAAGGCCGGAATGTCCCGAATTGCGGTTTCCCAGATAAGATTGGGATCAACACGGTGATACGCATGCCGAAGCCAGTTCCCGGTCGCGCGAATTTGCGGCCAGGGTTGATCGGGCATCAAGTTCGGGGCATCGTCCCCGAGGCGCACCGCAGCTTCGCAAATACGTTCGAGACAGCGCTCCACGGCGTCACGGGTCCGGCTATCCAACGCAAATGCCTCACGATCAATGTCGCCGAGATATCGCTCGACCCGCTCGCCGTTCTCAATGATGTCCTTGAGGAGCGTTTCCCGCGGATCAAAAGACATGAAGGCGCTCTAGCAACACGCGCTCCCGAAAATCCGAAGGCTCGGTCGGTTCCGGGAAGAGCTGTACAGGCCGCTCAAGGATGCTCGACACCCGCTGTTCCAAAGCGACAAACGCAAAAAGTCCGAGCGGCGCGGACGGACTCAGCCGAACCACCGCATCGACATCGCTGTCTGGTCGTGCCTCGCCACGCGCGACGGAGCCGAACAACGCGATGCCCGCGATGCCAGCCGCACGCAATTCTGCCTCATGCGCGCGGAGCGTCAGGAGTATACGATCTCGGAGCACCACGCGATCGGTCGCCTCGGAGTCACGCAACTTTGAACACTTTCATGACCTCATCACCGAGATGATTGATGACTTTCACGGCGATGCGTCCACTCGACGGTTTCGCAAACGGCCGCGAGGTATCGCTATTGAGACTCGACCAGGCTTCTTCGTCGATTTCGGCCTTCAGCGTCTTCTTCAGGGCATCGTACGGATCGTTCGCCCCGAGAAAATACGCGTGCCGAACGAAAAAGCTTTCTTCATTGTAATCGGTGTCCACGAACCAGCATGCGATACCATCGGGGCCGTCACTGCGTACTTCTCCCGTCCCGGGAACGAAGACGTCCACGCCGTTGATCTTGACACGAACCTTGTCGCCCTCGTCGAGCACGTCGATATCCGGCTCGCCGAAGATGACGAAAAGATTGGCCTTCTCGGTCTTCTTCAGGTCTTCGGCCATGTGGAGATCCGCGTTCATCCGAGCTTTCAACACCTGGAGCCGGCCAAGATTTTTGAATTCGCTTGAATACGCGTCATACGCGAACGCGCAGGCGATTAGGACGTCGAAACCTGCATCTGCAGCCTCGCGAGCGGCGGCAGTGAGATCGGGTTTCGTCACAGTGCCAAATTCGGGCCCGATGAAAATCGCCGCGCGGCGTTCGACGGTGGGGCCAGCGTCATACTCTTGATAACGCCCTTCTGCGCAGATATATTCTTGGCCGGGCCATGGCAGGACAGAGGTGAATATAATCTTATCGTCCCTTTTGGCCTGTTGCACGCCCGACGTTTTTAAGTTTTCGAGAATAGTGTGTGTAAAGTTGGAACCAGTTTCATCCTTTTCATACGGAGTCGCGGCGCCCTTTTGCGAATTTTCGCCATCACCGACAGTCAGCGTTCTATGTGGGCTTGAACTTTCGACGGTAAATGGCCCAGCAACCCGAACAATCTTTTTATCCTCATACGGTTTGTCGTAGAGATATTCATATTCGGCATTAGCGAATATAGACGCGTCAATCTCTTGCTGGCGAGCCAGTTTCCCGCTCCACCAAGCCTTATGATCATTAGCGACATTTGCTGGCCAAGACGGGTGTGCCACACGTGGAACTTCCCATTCCTCCCACGCACGATTGAGCGCCGCATTTATCGACGCTCGTAATGGCTCAAGCTTCGCCTGCCAAGAGTCCCAAATCGCGTCGATCTGTGAATTATTCGCTACGACCGTCGACGTTATGTGCCTTAGTCTCTGATTCACGAAGCCCCGCCGAATATTTCCAAAGCTTGGCTGAAGGTTGGCAATGGTGCGTGTTACTTCAGCTTCTTTGATCTGGCCGGCCTCAGAGTCAGCAAGTATATAGTAAGGGAATCGCGCTCCCATTATCCGAGCGCGCGCAAGGGCTAGCGCCACCCTCGACGAGTCGATAGTGATCCACCGTCTTCCCCACTGCTCCGCGACAAGCGCAGTTGTTCCTGAGCCGCAAGTCGGATCGAGGATGAGATCGCCTGGATCGGAGGCGAGCAAGATACACCGCTCGACTATTCTAGGGCTCGTTTGAACGACATAACTCTTATCAAAGGCACCCCGAACATCGGTCCAAACATTGGTCAACCGCGTGACACCCGAGTCAGCGAGATATGTTTTGCGAAGCAGGGTGGTTTTCGCGAAAAGCCGGCCACTAAATGCTAACCTGTCCATGCCACAGTATTTTTCATCGCCTCTCTGTCGAGACGTATGAGTCCAACTGCGTCCCCGTTTCACCCCGGGATCGTAATCCCGCCCTTGAAACCGAAACAGCTGCGATTGATTTGGTCGTAGTCCGCCAGTCGTAGCATCACCATGAGTGAAAGCCTTCGCGCCCGGAATAATTTTTTCTACTTTGTCAACGTCTGTTTCAGGGGGAAGGTCGAATTTACGCAAAAAATCGCCCAAGGCAAAATCTTCACCCGAGTAATTAATGTAGCCAAAATTTCGATTTGCTGCGTCGGACTCGGTAGCGAGCGCGTAAAGGTCTCGTCGTTTGACTTTTGCGGAGTCCTTTGCATACCACAGCAGATTGTCCGTTATCGATTGCAGTCCAGTACCTTTCTGATTTCCCTTGGTCGTAAAGGTAATCGCGGCGATAAAATTGCCATCGCCAAAGATTTCATCTAGTAAATTTCTAACGCGGTGTGAATTTGCGTCGCCGATTTGCACAAAAATCGAACCGGATTCCAACAGGAGATCCCGAGCTATGGTCAGCCGATCACGAAGATATCCGAGATATGAGTGGATGCCGTCGCGCCATGTGTCGCGAAACGCCTTGACCTGTTCGGGCTCACGAGTAATGTGTTTGGTATCCCCGTCCTTGACCTCTCTTTGGGTTGTGGACCATTGAAAATTAGAGTTGAACTTGATGCCGTAAGGCGGATCAACATATATGCACTGTACTTGATTTCGCAGGCCTTCGCGTTCCGCTAGGCTGCCCATGACTTGGAGAGAATCTCCCAATATCATCCGATTTGACCAATTTTGTTCGTGTTGATAAAACTCAGTCTTATCAACACCTTTCGGAATGCCGTTAAACTCAGCAAATAAGCTCGTCATGGAGAATCCACCATCCTGAAAGCGCTCGTCGCTAATTCGTTGCAAGTCGTTGATGAGAGCCCTAGGATGGATTTTTTCTTGAATAAATAATGACGGAGCCTGCATAACCAAATTGTATCGTTCTTTACCATACTTCCCCCGCCAAACAAGCTGCGGGTCTTGATCGCGATCACGGCGCTCTATGGCGATGTTGATTGGCGCCTTCTCGGCATCGCCAATCACAGCTTCAAACTCCGCCGTGGGGATGTTTTTGCGCTTGACGTCGGCATGCGTTAATGCAGCTACGGTTTTTTGATTCGCAATATCTTTAAATGTCACCTAGTTTTCCCCTTGAAACGAAACCCCAGCGGCTGCGGCTTGCAGCTTCTCGTTTACCGTCGCACGTATTGCTGTGTCAAAGTCGTCGCGCATTGCATGGACCTCTTGCAGTTCGGCAAATGCCCAGCGGCCATAAATGCCGAGATTGTTTACAGCGGGAAGCCAATAAGATCTCATCGTTTGTGCCTTAACCTTGGCATCTTCGCCTCGGTAGCCCTTGACCTCGACGACGAGGTTAAGCAAGTCTTCATCCCCCCGTCCGTCGTCCAGCCGGACGATGAAGTCTGGGAGATATCGTCGTGACTGCGATAGATAGCGGTATGGCACTTCGAAGCCCAGATTTTGGTTACGCGTATACGCTCGCACCTTCGGGTGCCGTTCGAGCACGCGGCACAGTTCCAATTCCCACGTGCTATCGCATATCGCCCAGTTGAGGTGGCACTTGTGTACGGCAGTCTGCCAGCGCAAGGGGCGCGAGGTCGTGAAATTTACGTCAGCTGTCGTGCCGGTTGGAGAGTACGAGTCGAGCACCGCCATAATCGGCTTTGATCCGACGTTTTCTAGATTAATCGCCGCGATGATGCGCTCACATGCTTCATCGGCGAGAATCTTGTACATGAGTTGCACGGGCGTCGTGTCTCCCTCGCATTTCAGATAGCCGTCGAGCCATTCGCGCGTAACGCTGCGGAGATCGCCGAAGAGGTGCGTGCGCTCAGTTCCGTTTTTTGCTCCCCAGCGCTGAACGAGCCGCGCCGTGAGGTGGTAGACGAGTTCCGATGGGCGCATGGTCTTCGTGTGTTCTAGCGTCAGTTGCGAGGCTTCGCCGATGATACCGGAGTTGGTCGTTTCGGTCGCGCCGACAAGCGCCGGGGTAATGCAGAATTGGGAATCCGGAGTGAAGTTTGCCGTCACGCGCTCGCGAGGCAATTCTACGCGGTAGCCCTCAACGCGTGGGAAACGAATTTCGGCTGCGTCGCGCTCGGGACGGATCGCTTTCACCTGGACGGTCTCGCGCGGTTTCTGTGCTTTCGGTCGCTGCGGTTCGACGGTGAAGTCGAACGGAATGCCGAGAATATCGGCGTACTCCGCGTTGAAGCGACCGTGTTCGTTCAGGTCGTACGATTGACGGCGCAAAGCCCTCCCGACAACCTGTTCGCACAGCAACTGCGTGCCGAAGGCGCGCACTCCAAGGACATGCGTTACGGTGTTCGCGTCCCAGCCCTCGGTCAGCATGGAGACGGACACCACGCAGCGGACCTGGCCGCCGAGTTGGCCGGACTTGCCGACCGTATTCATTACCTCACGGAGGAGCGCCGCGTCGCTCAGGTCTTTCCCGGCGCGCAAGTCGTCGGCGAGTGGACCTCCGCGTTGGAGGGCCTCGCGTTTGAACTGTTCGATTTCGACCGCGGCCATTTTCCGGAAATTCTCGTCGAGCAGGTCGCCGGATTCCAGCTGTGCGCTGTCGACCAGGATCGTATTCGGCCGTGCGAGCGTGGTCCCGTGCACGTCGGCGTTGCGAAAAAGAGTAAGGTGGCCTGGGATCAATGTTTGTGGTCCGTCTTCCTCGCCTTCCAGGAAGCCAGAAATATAATCATAGACCAGCTTCGAGGTTGCCGTGTTGTTGCAGACAACGATGAAGCAAGGCGGGACGCTGATGCCTTCCTTTTGCCATTCAGCAAAGGTCGCTTCGTAATGGCCGTAGAGCGCGTCGAGCGCCGTCAGAAGTGGAGCTGGCAGGTCGCGTGGATCGGCTTTCGTCTTGATGCCGATTCGCTTTGGAAGCGCTTTGCCGATGTGCTCCCATAGATTGCGAAACATCGGCATTTCTTGACCCGGAATGTTGTCGGAGATCGGAACGCGTGGCAATTTTACAATGCCGCATTCGATTGCGTCCATGAGCGAGAAATCGCTCATCGTCCACGGGAAAAGCGTACCCTCTCCGTATCCCGAGCCACTTAGATAGAATGGCGTGGCGGAGAGGTCGACGACCCGTGCGACACCGATCGTGCGTTCCACCGCCTCGAGCCCGCTGACCCAGACGCGCGCGGCCTTTGCGTTTTCCTCAGCTTCTTTTTTTTCGTCGCCAGAAAGTTTCTCTGCGTTTTCGTCTTCGGGCTTTTCACGATAGCAGTGGTGCGCCTCGTCATTAAGAACAATAATGTTTTTGAGTCCCATCAACTCGGGCATCACGCGCTGCAACATCTGGCCTTCGGTCTCAAGCGTCTCGAGCTCAGGGCCGCGCCCCTGCAGGAGTCGGCGACCACCTTTGGAGAGTTCGAGCCGTTCGCGGAGCATGAAGGCATGATAGTTCGTGATGACGACCCGCGCGCGCTGAACGTCGAGCAAGAGATCTGTCGGAACGAGCTCTCGCGTGCTGTAAAGATTCGACGCGTCGTTCGGGAGCAAGACGCGTAGGCGATCGCGGATGGTGACGCCGGGCGCGACGACGAGGAAACCACGCGTGAATCGCTTGCTCTGCGGATGGCGATTGGCGTTGATCGTTTGCCAAGCGATGAGCATTGCCATAACGGTCGTTTTGCCCGCACCCGTCGCGAGTTTGAGCGCGACGCGGCTCAGATTTCCGTTGTCGCCGTTTGCCGCTTCGAGGGCTTGAAGCGCTGCGCGGCCTTCGCGCTCACTCGGCGCGACTTCGGTGAGCCACACGATCGTCTCGATCGCTTCGAGCTGACAAAAAAACGGCCGCGCGCCTTGAAATCGGTGATAGCGCCAATATTTGAGTAGCCGGATCGTTTCGGGTGACGCGCCAGCGTAGTTTTTCAGGCGCCAGGATTCGAGAGAGCGCCGAGTGTCGCCGATGCGCGTCGCTAAGAGGCGCTGTTGCTCTTCGGTGAGCAAGCCGAGGTCGCCATCGAGCGGGAGAGCGGCTTGCTTTCCGATACGCTTTTTCGGTTTCGGAATGGGTGATTGGAAGTGGGGCAGGCGGCGGCCGTCGACAATCTGATGTGTCGGTTGCCCCGTCTCGTCGAGTTCCCAGTGCTGCGCGGGCGCCTCATACGGCGAATTGAGAATCGGGTCGTCGAAAAATCGACTCTCCGTCGAAACGTTCACTCCCTATCCCCTAGCCGTTGTCGGCAGTCGTCGCGATTTGCACGGTGTGGACGATTTTGATGATTTGCTAACCTGCGCGCTCTGCAATGGCCCAGCTATCGAAGCCGCGGTTGTCGGGCGGTGGACATGGTTCCGCTGTCGCGCGTGCGGTGCGAGCTATGCGGAAGCACCCGACCCGAATGAGCCGCCTGAGCATCATGACGCTCGTGGTTCCGCTGCCGCTTAATCCCACCTTTTGGCATCACAGAGTCAAAAGCACGGAAGGCGGTGCGCGCGCGATGAGCTGCATAAATCTCGCGCTGTGGTGCGCACGCCATCCTAGGCGCCACTTCATTCGAGCTTTTTATTCCGGTGCGTTGCCCTAAGAGGGCCGCCGCAACCGCATTTTGAGCGCGCGCGGTGCCTCGCAGCTAGCGCAATCGAGACACTGCGCCGAGTCATGTATTGTTGCGCTATTGCTGCACTAGCCCGGTATAAAAGCGAACGACCGGCATTGCTGCCGGTCGTCGTTTCCAGGTTGACCTTCGGAGGAGTGCGGGCGGACCCGCGAGAGCTCTCTAGGCGCTGCGTTTTGCGGACTGTTCCAGTTCGCTTGTGATCACGTGGGTGAACTCGCCGTTGCGAGCCTCGATGCCGCGCTTCACTTCGGTCGTGAGAACGCTCGTGGCTCCGAGAATCTTCGCTGCGTAATCGCACGCCGCCCAAGGGTCGGTGTGCTCGCCGCACGTGTAGAAATCCATTGCCGCATATCCGGTTTCGGGCCACGTATGAATCGAGAGATGCGACTCTTCGATCACGACCACACCCGAAACGCCTTGCGGTTGGAAGCGATGGAACGCCTTTGTCACGATCGTGGCATTGGCTTCCTTGACAGCATCGACCATCATTTTTTGGACGAGGTCGATGTCGGTGAGCGACGCGGGATCACATCCCGAGAGCTCGCACACGATGTGCGTACCGAGAGCTTTCATATTGAGTTGTCCTCCGGGGGCTTGCTGGGAACTTCCCACCTCCAGGCTCGTCAGCCGACACATGCGCTACACGATCGTGTCGGTGACCTATCGACGGACTCTAGTCGGGCGAGCTTCTCTCGCGAACGTTCCGCCGCAATAGCACGTAGGGCGTGCCGTCCCCCATTCACGACGCAAGATCACCAGAGCATCGCAAAACGATGCCAGGCAAAACAGCGCCGACGAATATGATACCCCCCTACCCCCCCCCTGTAAAGGCTTTAGGAACAATTCTTGGTCTTAATGTTCCAGACGGCTCATATGCGAAATTCTCGCGATTTCACGAGGGAACGGCGGCCTGTAGACCCTGCGAACATTAAGAAGCTCGCGCTTTCGCTCGCGCGTCGTGCCGCTCTGCACGTCGCAACGCCGCGTTTGCACAACCGCGAACGAACCATTCGTCGATCGCAGTCGGTCGCTACCGTGACACCACAAAGACGGCGCAAAGCGCCATGAAGAGACCAACGGCGTTCGATTCAAGCATTTGGTCAACGTTGCCGGTTCCCCGACGCGTGTTGCGAACCAACCCGATCGCCGAACCGATGAGGACCAGCGCGCTCCCAATGGCAAGCAACAGCGCCGAGGGTCGATGCGCGGACTGCACGTAAACGGTCGCGACGATCGACAACGCGGCCACCGTGCGGAACACGAGAAGCGATTGCTGAAATCCTGTAGACATTTTTTCCTCCGACCTCGCAGGCTTCGCTCTATAGCCTTCGGGAGTAGGTCGTCGCATCCATGGCCCTCACGTATGAAGAACCGTGCCACAAAATGACGATGCTTGCTTGCCGCTAGAGGAACCATTCGGCATGGAACCCACGATAGTCTACTCCATGCGCTCGTACCGAAAGCGGGTCTGCGAAAGAGCGAAGGTCCCGCTGAGAGTAAGCGACCCGGGAGCAAATGCAACGTCAAGCAAACTGCAGGCCAGCTTCAATGGGGCTGGTGCCGGAAACCGTCGAGTGCATCTCCTCTATATAGGGCGAGCCCGCGTATATGCTGGAGCTGAAAGAGCGCGAGGCGGTTCGCGCCTCGGTTGATGCCAGAGTGGAGCGATACCGCGCTCCTGGACGAGAAAGATGCCGCGGGGCACTTCTCGTGGTGATCAGGGCCTGGCAACCGAATTACTTCGAACGATTCCCGTTATCAGGGCAAGCGTCACGCTTTTGAGAGACCACCACGGGAGATCCTCCCGCTTCCCGGCGTACATCAAATTCGACGGATTGCCGACAACCGATCGATACGCCGTCGGGGTCTGGAAACCGAATCAAAGCAATTCGTATATCGCCCGAATCCGTCTGAATCACCGAGGCAATGTCGTCTTGGACGAATATGCGGTTTGCTGGATCAGTCTCACGTAGCTTCATGATAACGGCGATCGCTTCGACCTGCGTGGCGGTGAATTTCACTGGCAAAAAGGGGACAGCACGAACTCCGGATCTTAATAGTTTCGGGAACGACCGCTCGTCAAGGATCGTGATCACCCGACGACCTTTGTAGAGTACGTCATATCCTTGTTTGCCGATGCTGATCGTCGCCGGAACACCACCAATCCCGTCGTAGGACTTACTAATAGCTTCGAGCACACCGACATACGTGAGGACCGGTTGTAAGTCACCGTCCTGCGCGGCTGCACTTCGTGAGACTACAAAAAAAGCGAAGATGAACGTCCCGAAAAGCCGGAGTCTTCTCCAAAATACGTGCATTGCTTAGCATCCAGATTTCGACAACTGGCCCGTCGACGTCTCGCTGTCGGAGGGGTAGCTCAGCATGTATCCCACTCGAGAACTCTGACCCGCGGTGAACGACTGATCGAGGCCAACGTAGCCGTTAATCTTATATGTGTTGGCATAATCATAGTCTGCTGGTGAAAAGTGATTCGAAGTACCGGCTTGAACGTCGTCGCCGGGCGATTTCCCGAGTCCGGGGTGCGTGTGATAGTATGCGGTAGCGGTGTACCCGGGAAACGAGGGCGGTGGGCCGATCGACACCGTCAAATTGTTCTCATTGAACGGCATTGTCGTTGGCGGAGTGTTGTACGTCCCGCCTGCCCCGTCGCTGTAAATCCAGCCGTAGTACTCCTGATTCATATTATCGCTCTGCTGCAGGGTGGCACCCTCCTGAGACGCTGCCGTTTGGCTCTCGCTACCGCAAGACTGGACAAGACCTGCGGGCAATACACTACTTGCAACGGCGCCGGGACCATCTGCACCACTCGATATGCTCCCATCATTTCCGTAGGCCCAGCAGTCCTGAACGACATAGTCGTAACTCCAAGAACCGTCATCGTTTTCTGTGCCATAGACGGTCACGAGACACAGAACTCCTGAGTCCTCAACACGGCGAACCGAGGTTGTGCTTACCTTCTGAGCAATAAACCGCGTTGTCGGGGCGGTGAAAAAATAGATCGGTTTTGACTTTCCCGATGATTTTGTCGTCCTTCCGGTTCCGAGAACACTCCGAAATTGAACGGGGATTTTTACAGCGCCGAAATCGGCGGGTATCCGAGCGCCAGGAGAAGGGAGGACGCTAATTCGAAAATTACGCGCAGCGAGTTTAAGAGTACGAAGATCAGGCCCCGTCGAGGGCGACAATCGCGCCCCGACCACGTCGCTTGACCCGTTGTGTTGCGCACAGGCGGCGAGAAAACAAAGCGCTAAAAATGCAAAACTGCCAAATCGCACTTAAATGCACCCCATCAGACACGAGAATGGGCCATTTTTCTCCGCAAGAACGGGCCCTCCTCTTACCCGTTAACCGGGAAGGCTTCGTACCGCTCTGCGCACCCCATCAACTCCGAGAAAGTCAAGATAGCCCTGGACTATCTTGACTTCATATAGCGCAAGCGATACTCTGGAGCATGATGGCCACCGAAATCGCTGCAAATTCGCCCGAGTCGCTCGTCGAGGACTACCGCCACGGTTTTCACGACAACGAGGACAAGTACGTCTTCAAGTCGGCGAAGGGGCTGACGCCGGAAATCGTCTCGCGCATCTCGGCGATGAAGAGCGAACCCGACTGGATGTTGCAGTTTCGGCTGAAAGCGTACGAAACGTTTCGCGCCAAGCCGATGCCGGCATGGGGCGATACCGCGCTCTTAAACGAGATCGACTTCGACGATATCCGCTACTTCGTAAAGTCGTCCGAGAAGACCGAAACCTCGTGGGACGACGTGCCGGACGACATCAAGAAGACGTTCGATCGGCTCGGCATCCCCGAAGCCGAGCGCAAGTTCTTGTCGGGTGTCTCCGCGCAGTACGAATCGGAAGTCGTGTATCACTCGGTCCGCGAGGATCTCGAAAAGCTCGGCGTGCTCTTCTGCGATATGGATACGGCGCTCAAGCTCTATCCCGACATCGTGAAGAAGTACCTCGCGACCGTTATTCCCGTGAACGATAACAAGTTCTCGGCGCTCAACTCCTCGGTGTGGTCGGGCGGCTCGTTCGTCTACGTCCCGCCGGGCGTCGAAGTGAAGACGCCGCTGCAAGCGTACTTCCGCATCAATACCGAAAACATGGGCCAGTTCGAGCGCACGCTCATCATCGCGGACAAGGGCTCGAAGGTTCACTACATTGAGGGTTGCACCGCGCCGAAGTTCTCGACCGCATCGCTGCACTCGGCCGTCGTCGAGTTGATCGCGATGGAAGGTGCCTCGATCCGGTATACCACGATCCAAAACTGGTATCGGAACATTTTCAACCTCGTCACCAAGCGCGCGGTCGCATACAAGAACGCGACCGTCGAGTGGGTCGATGGCAACATCGGCTCGCGCCTGACGATGAAGTATCCGGCGATCTATCTCATGGGCGAGGGCGCCCGAGGCGAGATCCTTTCCGCAGCGTTTGCGGGCGAAGGCCAGCACCAGGATGCGGGCGCTAAGGTCATCCACGCGGCTCCAAACACGACTTCGGTCGTCACGAACAAGTCGGTCTCCGCGCACGGTGGCAAGACGACGTATCGCGGGCTCGTCGAGATCGCTGCAGGCGCGGTCGGCGCGAAGACGCGCGTGAAGTGCGATGCGCTGATCATGGACTCGGAATCGGCATCCGACACGAAGCCAACGATGCGCGTGAACGAGCAGCGTTCGATCGTCGAACACGAAGCGTCGGTTTCGAAAATCGGTGAAGAGCAGCTCTTCTACGCGATGTCGCGCGGCCTGAGCGAAGCCGACGCTACGGCGATGATCGTCAACGGTTTCTTCGACTTCTTCGTCAAGGAATTGCCGATGGAATATGCCGTCGAGCTCAACCGCCTCGTCAAGATGGAAATGGAAGGCTCGGTCGGCTAAACGCCTGCAGACCGCATGCGAAAGACCGCTCGGCGATGCCGGGCGGTCTCTTGCATTTTGGGTCACCAGGCGTTTCACGCCCCTGCATTTGGCCCGAGGAGATGCGGCCCACCCTGCGAACGAACACCGACCACCGCTAGAACTTCGCTTCATTGGGGAATCCGCGTGCGTCTACGTCCGGTCGTTTTCGGTATCGCCCTAACCGTTGCCACCCTCGGTTCCAGCGCCGCACCGCTGCGTGCCGCGGACCCCGTCGTGACGATCTCACAGGGCGTCGATGCGGACACGCTCTCGCCGATCCGCACGACGAACACACCAACCTTCAACGTCGTCGGCAACATCTACGACTACCTCGCGGTTCCCGAGGGCCCGGATAAGAACACGCCCGCACTCGCCGTTTCGTGGAAACGTATCTCGCCGCTCGTCGTCGAGTACAAACTTCGTCAGAACGTGAAGTTCAGTAACGGCGATCCGTTCACGAGCGACGACGTGCGCTTCACCGTCGAGAAGATCAAAGACCCGGCGTATCGTTCGACGCAAACGACCTATGTTCGCGAAATCGTGAAGATCGAGACACCCGATCCGTATACGGTGCGCTTCTTTACCGCAACGCCGCAGGCAACGCTCGCCGGTATCCGCCGCGCCGTGTACATCGTCGATGCGAAATACTGGCGCGCGCACGATGACAAATATCTGGAAGACCATCCGATCGGCACCGGTCCGTACATGCTCAAATCGTGGAAGCGCGACGAAGCGGTCGAACTCGAAGCGAACCCGACGTACTGGGGCAAGGCGCCGCAAGTAAAACACGTCGTCTTCAAACCGATCCCCGACGCCGCGGCGCGCGTCGCCGCACTGCGCACGAACGAATCCGACATTATCACGAACGTGCCGCCACAATACGTTTCCACGCTCGTCGGTGGGCGAAACACGCAGATGGCGAGCGCGAAGAGCGTTCGCCTGCTCTACATCGCATTCAACACGATCCAGCAGGGGCCGCAACAGAACAAACTCGTCCGGCAGGCACTGAACTACGCGCTCGATGTTCCGTCGATCGTGAAGAACGTGCTCGGCGGGCGTGCTTATCCCGTGCCGTCGGTCATCCCCTCGAACTTCTTCGGCTTCGACGAGCACGCCGTCGGTTACACACACGATCTCGCCAAGGCGAAGGCGCTTCTCGCGAAAGCCGGCTACCCCGACGGTAAGGGCATCGACTTCGTGATCAACACGCCCGACGGGCGCTACAACCGCGATAAGGAAACGGCCGAGGCGGTCGCCGGACAACTCGCGCAAGTCGGCGTGCATGCGACCGTAAAGACCAACGAGTGGGCGAATTACACGGCGGAGATCGCGAAGAAGCACATCGGACCGCTCTATTTGCTCGGCTGGGGCGTTCCGAACTACGATCCCGATGGCGTGGTGACCGGCATCCTCACGAGCGACGCGCCGAACTCTGCGTGGAGCGACGCCGACTTCGATAAGACCGTCTTCGCCGCACGCGCGGAGCTCGATCCGGTCAAGCGCAAGGCGCTCTACGCGAAGGCGCAGGCGATCGCGCACGAGGAAGCGCCGTGGCTCTTCCTCTTCCAATTCGAAGACCTCTACGCAACGTCGAAACGCATCGCGTGGCAGCCGCGCGGCGATGAGTATATCTACGCGAAGGACATCAGCCTGCGTTCGTGATCGCCGTTCTCATCCGACGGCTACTGGGCTCGCTGACGGTGCTCGCGGGCGTCGCGGCGGTCGTCTTCGCCATCTTGCACCTCACGGGGGATCCGGCCGCGGTCATGCTTCCGCCGGACGCGACGCACGAAGAGACGATCGCTTTTCGGCACGCGCTTGGCTTCGATCGCCCGCTCATCGTGCAGTTCGGGAGTTACGCGCTCGGCCTCGCGCATGGCGATCTCGGGGACTCCTTACGCCACGCAAAGCCCGCGCTCGGCCTCGTCCTCGAACGCCTTCCCGCAACGCTCGCCCTGGCCGTCTTCGCGCTTGTGGTGCTACTCGTCGTAGCGATTCCCGCGGGGATCATTTCCGCGATCGCCCCGAATTCGCCGATCGATTGGGTCGTACGCATCTTCGCACTCGTCGGCCAGAGCGCGCCGACCTACTGGATCGGCCTCATGCTGATCTTGATCTTCGGTGTCGCGCTCGGGTGGTTGCCGGTGAGTGGGATCGGCGGGCTCAGCCACCTCATCATGCCGGGAATCACGCTCGGGCTATTTTCGGCGGCAAAAGTCATGCGCCTCACGCGCGCCGCGATGCTTGAGATTCTCGGCTCGGACTATCTGCGCACGGCATACGCGAAGGGATTGTCGGTGCCGCGGGTGATCCTCGGGCACGGGCTCCGTAACGCATACATCCCCATCGTCACGACGGTCGGCGTGGAGTTCGGAACGCTTCTTTCGGGTGCGATCATCACCGAGAACATCTTTGCGTGGCCCGGCATCGGTCGGCTTGCCGTGCAGGCCGTTGCCGAACGCGATTTCCCCGTCGTCGAAGCCGTCGTGCTCGTCACCGCCACCATCTTCGTCATCATCAACGCGCTCGTCGACCTGTCATACACGGCGCTCGATCCGCGCATTCGCTACGAATGACGGACGACGTCGTACGGCGCAAACGCGCGCCCAACGCTACGATGCTCGCTGGCGGCGCGATCGTCCTCATCGTCGGGTTCATCGCACTCTTCGCGCCGCACTTGCTGCACGTCGATCCGAATTTGCAAGATCTCGCAAGTACGAGCGTTCCCCCCGCATTCGTGACCGGAGGCAACGCGCATCATTTGCTCGGCACGGATCACTTGGGGCGCGATATGCTCGCGCGCATTCTCTTCGGCTCGCGCATTGCGGTTATCGTCGGGCTCTCCGTCGTGCTCATCGGCGGAACGATCGGCGTGAGCCTCGGCTTACTCGCGGGCTATGCGGGCGGCTGGGTCGACGATGCGATCGGTCGCATCGTCGACGTGCAGCTCGCATTCCCGTTCATCTTGCTCGCCGTCGCACTCGTCGCCGTCCTCGGTTCGAGCGTTACGACGGTGATCGCGGTTCTCGGCGTCACGAGTTGGGTGCAGTACGTGCGCGTCGTCCGCGCGGAAACGAAGTCACTCCGCGAACGCGATTTTATCACCGCCGCAAAAGCGACGGGCGCGACGAATCTGCGCATCGTCGTCAAGCACATCGTCCCGAATATTACGTCGGTCGTCATCGTGCTCGCGACGTTCGAAGTCGCGCGCGCGATCATCCTCGAGTCAGCGCTTTCATTTCTCGGCCTGGGCGTGCCGCAAGCGATCCCGTCTTGGGGCGCGATGCTTGCGGATGGACGGCAATTTCTCGATACCGCGTGGTGGATCGGTACGTTCCCGGGCATCGCGATCATGCTCACCGTGCTCGGCGTCAACATCTTCGGCGACGGCCTGCGCGATTACGTCGATCCACGGTAAAAGACGACTCGCGCGGACAAGTACGGCACCGACGCGCGTTCCCTTTGCACAATGCCCGAGCGTATCCGCACGGTCTATAGTTGCGACATGATCACGCGCTTATTGATGTGCCGCCCCGATCATTTCGGCGTTACGTACGACATCAATCCCTGGATGACGCAACACGTGGGAAGCTCTGCTCCCGATGCCGTGCGCCAGTGGGAGCGATTCGTCGAAGTCTTGCAGATCGCGGGCGATGTTTCCATCGAAACGATCGAGCCCGTCGCGGGACTTCCCGATCTCGTCTTTACGGCAAACGCAGCGCTCATCAGCGGCAATCTCGCGATCTGCGCGAGCTTTCGGCATCCGGAACGCCGCCGGGAACAATCCCTCTATCGTTCGTGGCTAGCATCGCGCGGCTTCGCGACGACGTTTCTCCAGCAAACGTTCTTCGAGGGCTCGGGCGACGCGCTTTTCGATCGCACGCGCCCGCAGATGTTTGCGGGATACGGCTGGCGCACGGAGCGGAGCGCGACGTTGCAGCTTTCGGAAACGATCAGCACCCGCGTGGTGCCACTTTTGCTCGTCGACGAACGCTTCTATCATCTCGATGTCGCGCTCAATCCGCTTGCGAGCGGCCACGTGATGGTTTACATGAACGCCTTTTCGCCGCACGCACAGGTCCTCTTACGGCGCGCCGTCGAGCCGGAGTTTCTCATCGAACTCACGACGGACGACGCGCTTGCCTTCGCGGCGAATAGCGTCGAGATCGGCGACGCCATGATCATGCATTCGTGCAGCAAGGCGCTCCAAAGCCGCCTCTACGATGCGGGTTACCGCGTGTTCACCACGGATTTATCTGAGTTCCACAAAGCGGGGGGATCGGCGAAATGCTTGACGCTGAAGCTCAACGATGGGCCTGCGGCGAATGCGGTCGCGGCGTAAGCGCCATTGACGGGGAATTGGTGCCCGTGATAACATCCCGCAGTTATGTACGCAGTTATCGAAACGGGCGGTAAACAATACCGCGTAGCCGAGGGCGACACGATTCGCACCGATCTTATCGATATGGAAGCCGGAGCCTCGGTCACGTTCGATCGCGTCGTCATGGGTTCTGCCGCTGGAGGCAGCCTTTCCGTCGGCACCCCGCTCATCGCGGGCGCAACCGTTGTCGGCACCGTGATTCGCCAGGCGAAAGACAAGAAGATTTTAGTCTTCAAGTACAAGCCGAAGAAGCGCGTTCGTAAGCTCATCGGTCATCGCCAGCGCTTCGCCGAGATCAAGATCACGAAAATCGACCTGCCGTAGGGCGCGATGCTGGTCGTTCATTTTCGACGAGACAGCCATAACCGGCTGTCTTCGTTTTTTGCCGAGGGGCATGCCGAAGCGGGAGATTACGGCGAGGATATCGTCTGCGCTGCCGTATCGAGCGTTTTACAAGCCGCATGGCTTGGCCTCGACGAACATGCCCGCCTCGATCTCGTTGCGGATCGCGCCTCAGGCAGGCTCGAAGTGGGTTGGCCGGAAGCCGAACGCGAACGCCCGGATGTCGTCGCGATCGTCCGCACCGCCGAACTCGCCGTTGGGCAAATAGCGGCACAGTACCCGAAAAACGTGACCGTCGTCTACGAAGCCGATTGCGGAAACTAAGGCAACCGAATCCGGGTATACTGCAGTCGACGTACACCGGCACCCGAGGAGCATCATGACCGACTCGTTCAAACCTGCCGATCCGACGAGCGCCTCGCTCGACGCCGCGAAAGGCAAAGTCCCCGCCGAAGCCGGCCGCACGTTAATGGTCGGCGTTCTTGGCGGGTTACTCTCGGCTGCGGGATACCTCGTGTATCAGCGGCTGCCCGACGAACAAAAAGAGCGCCTGCACAAGCAGGTTCGTAGCCAGCTCGAAGCACGCATCAATGAAGTTCGCGCGAACTTCAACCTCTAGCATGGACTAACGCGCACGATTCGCGGGCACTGCCCTCGGATGTGCGCCAGTTCGCGAGCGCGACCGTCTCGACGGTAGCGCTTTTTCTTTTTTCTTGCGCGTCATCGCATGCCGCCGATTTGGACGCGCGTTATGCGCTTGCGCTCCGCACGCTTTCCCCGGAACTCTCGCGCGCCGATGCGCGGCTCCTCGCGGCGACGACGCTACGCGAGGCCGACCGCTTCGGCCTCGACGCGCGATTGGTCGTCGCGTTGATCGCGGTCGAGTCTAGCTGGCAGCCGGCGGCGATCTCACCCGCCGGGGCGCGCGGGCTCGGCCAGCTCATGCCGGGCACGGCTACCGAACTCGGCGTGGATCCGAGCGATCCGTCGGCAAACGTGCGCGGTACCGCCCGTTACTTGCGTATGCTCCTCGATCGCTATCGGGGCTTCCCGATGCAGCCACGATTCGAGCGCGCGATCGCCGCCTACAACGCGGGTCCGGGAGCGGTCGACGCGGCGAACGGTATACCGCAATTTTCCGAAACGCAGCACTACGTACGGCGTGTCATCGCGCTTTGGCGGAAACTCGCCGGTTCCTAAGCAAAGCGGGGAGGCTCAGACGCGCAGCAGATCCGCGCGCCGATCGGCGGCGAGCCGCTCCGCCCCGTCGTCGGCTCCCGACGGAAGCGCATGCGAAGCCGGCTCGTCGCCCATCGTTTGCTGGAGCACATCGAGTGCCTGGGTCGCTTCGTTGAGCGCGCGCTCTTTCGCATATTCGGGCGAATCGTACGCGTCGATCGCGATGCCGCCGACCATATACGGATCGTCGTACGCGGGAGCCTCGTACGGGGGAGGGATGTACGGCGGGGTATCGTCCGCAGCGCGCTCCATCTCACGGATGAACGACTGCGACGTATTCTGCACGTCCCGGATCACCTGACCCGCCTTACGCATAACCTTCGGAAGCTGCTCGGGGCCGAAAACGATGAGTGCGAGGCCGCCGATGATGGCGATGTCCGGAAAGGAAAGCATGTGCGGAGGGTTTCTTCCCCAGCCTATCCAACGACCCCCGTCCGGACTTGAGTGAAGGGTCAACCTGCCTCTTTGAAAATCATTTACACGCGCGGAAATCGCACGGAAACGCTCGCCGGTATCCCGACGTTGCGCAAGATCCTCAATCGTTTCGTCGCACACCGCGTCTTCTACGAGATGTCGAGCCGCAACAAACGCGGGCACGAATTTTTCTCGGCGAAGAACACCTTCGTCGTCGGATCGATCGAGATCGTCAACCGGGATTACCTGACGATTACGATCTTCGATGCGAACAATCCGAGCCACTCGATCGAGATCCTCAACCCGGCCGCGATGCGTATTTACGATGAGACGCTCGGCAAGGGTTTTGCCGTGTCGTTCGTAAGCGACGCGCCCGGCGGCGTCGAATCGCGTTGCTACCTTCGCGACGAAGGCGAGGATGCCGACGGCGTGCCTTTTGCCTCGGCATTGGAATCGATTACGCTTCCGCAGCTCTTCGAGTACTTGAACGAGCTCACGACGGCCGACTGCGTGGGCGCGAAACCGCCGGTCCGCTAGCGCTAGAGCGCGTAGACCGTGGCGGAGACGGTAGCGGGATCCGGACCGAGCAGTTTCCGCAATTCTCGGTCCTTGATCGCTTCGGCGAAAAATCCGAGCGCGAGATGTTTGGGGCCGAAGATGCCGCTCTCGACACGGCGCGCACCCTCGAGAAACACCTGATACGACGTGCGATCGAGCCACATATCGCCCGTGCCGTCCGCCGTCCGGAACGCCAGCGTGTCGTAGCGTTTCACGAGCGAAATGTCCTCGGGCGCGTCCGGTTGCTCCTTGATTTCGATCACGTTCGGAAAACGCGATTCCCGCGCGGCGGCAAGGATGATATCGCGGTCGAGCGCGGCGAGCAGCGCCGGACCGACGAACCGGTTATCGAGGAGCGCGAGCAAAATATGATGCGGCGCAACATACATCGCGTCCAGCGCGAACGCGTGATCGACGGCGCCGCGCATCGTTGCGAGCAAGTCCGGCGCGAGGGGTAGTTGTTCGACATCCATGTGACTCCACCAATCGGCACTTCTGCCGTCACTCTTGAGATTGCGGTCGACGGCGGAACGCGTTCCGCATTTCTAACCGGTGCGATCGGCGCAGATGATGCACGGATTCGGCCCGCTTCCCCAGACGCCTGAACGCGACGCTCAAATTCAAATGCGCCGTCGCATCGTCATCGTCGATGCGGAGTGCCGCCTCGTAGTGCGCGATGGCGTCGTCGATCGCGCCATCTTCGAGCAGCAGGTTTCCGATGTTCACGATTGCCGAAAGTACCTGCGGATCGGCCTCGGCTGCATCGAAGAAATCGGCCATCGCAAGGGTTCGTTCGCCGAGCTGCATGCGCGCGACGCCGCGCTTGTTGAGCGCGAGCGCGCGCATCCGATCGTTCGTCGCTTCGACGATCGCCGCGCTGAACGACGCGACCGCCGCAAATGGCCGATTTCGCGCGAGCGCCTGGTTTCCAATTGCGTATGGCCCCACGGGAAGCGTTTGCCCGGCGAAGAGCGACCGCAGGTCGAAGAACGGCATCACCCTATGTTGCACGTTCACGTCGTCACGCTCTTCCCCGAAATGTTCGCACCCGCGATCGGCCTCTCTATCGTCGGGCGCGCCGTCGAACGCGAGCTCGTGCGCGTCACGATCCACGACCTTCTCGATGCGCTCGGCCCGAGCGAACGCGCTGACGATCGGGCCTACGGCGGCGGGCCCGGGATGGTCCTTCGCATCGAACCGCTGGCGCGCACGCTCGATGGGATCCTCGCCGAAGCGGAACCCGGCGAACGACGGCGGATCGTTTTGACGGCGGCGAGCGGTCCGCGCTTCGCGCAAGCGGACGCGCAAGCGTATTGCGCGCTCGACCGCCTGATCGTCATCTGCGGCCATTACGAGGGCATCGACGAGCGTCTCGCCGATCTCTACGACGTCGAAGAGCGCTCTCTCGGCGATTTCGTGCTCACGGGCGGCGAAATCCCCGCGCTCGCGTTCGTCGATGCAACCGTCCGCTTGATCGATGACGCGATCGACGCGGAGTCGCGCGCCGCCGAATCGTTCGCCGATGGCGATGCGCTCGATCATCCTGCCTTCACGCGGCCGCCGCGCTTTCGCGGTGTAAACGTCCCCGCGGTGTTGCTCTCTGGCGACCACGCGAAGATCGCGGAGTGGCGCCGCCAGCGCTCGCGCGACCGCGCGATCAAGCGCCGAACCGATGCCGAACCCGCCGCAGATGCCGACCCGCAAATCTAGCCTCTTCCTCGCAAGCGTCCGGCTCGCGCGAGACGAAGCGACCGAGGGAGCATTCCCGTGGACGCTTCCGATCGTCCGCGCGTTCGACCGCCTCGCGTTCACCGCGCCCGTGACGTTTTTCGTCGGCGAAAACGGGAGCGGCAAGTCGACGCTTCTCGAAGCGATCGCCGTTGCGTGCCATGCCGTGGCGCTCGGCGGGCACGACCTGGGATCTGATCCGACGATCGGACCCGCGCGCATGCTCGGCGCCGCACTCATCGCAGGCCGCTCGGGCAAACCGCAATCGACGCTCTTCATGCGCGCGGAGGACGTGTTCGGGTACACGCAACGGCTTTCGCGCGAAATGGCCGATCTCGGAAGCACCGCCGCGAGCTTCGCGGGAACGCGCGCATACGGCTATGTCGCGGCGCAAAAACGCGCGCTCGCGAGCCGCTACGGCGCGGAACCCGACGCGCGCTCGCATGGCGAAACGTTCCTCGCGCTCCTCGCCGCGCGCCTCGTGCCCGCAGGCCTCTTCTTCCTCGACGAACCGGAGACGCCGCTCTCGCCCGTCCGCGTCCTCGGCCTCCTCACGATGCTTGCGGATGCTTGCGCGACGGGCTCGCAATTCGTCATCGCAACGCACTCGCCGATTCTCATGGCGCTCCCCGGTGCGGCGCTCTTCGCATTTGCCGATGGGGCGATCGCCCCGACCGCTTGGGACGAAGTCGACCACGTCCGGGTGACCCGCGATTTCTTGAACGCACCGGAGCGTTATCTCCGGCACATCGCGGGCGAGTCAGAGCCGAATGACTGAGTGAAACTCGGCCGCGTTGCATGGATAGCGCCTCCATGGTATAGTTCCAGGGTTGTCCCGCCGCTGGACCCGCGGCTTGTAGCGCATATCTCGGAAGAAAGCGACCATGAACGTCATCACCCTGATCCAAAAGGAACAGGAAAAAGCCTCCGTTCCCGACTTCCGACCTGGCGACACCGTCAAGGTGTACTCGAAGGTCGTCGAAGGCGGCAAAGAGCGCATTCAGATGTTCGAAGGCGTCGTCATCGTTCGCGAGGGTGGTAGCTCCGCCGAATCGTTCACGGTCCGTCGTCTTTCGCACGGCGTCGGCGTCGAGAAGTCGTTCTTGATCCACAGCCCCCGTGTCGACAAGATCGAAGTTTCGAAGCGCGGTATCGTCCGCCGCAGCCGCCTGTACTACCTGAGCGATAAGGTCGGTAAGGCCGCTCGTATCAAGGAACGGAAAGTCGTCCGCACTTAAAGGGACCGCACCGTGACCCCGATCGAGCTCTTCGGGCTGATCTGCGTTTTCGCAGTCATCCGCGTCGCAATCAGCCTCAAACGCGAACCCGTCGCCGCCGGCACGGGTTCGAGCGTTCCTACCATCCGTACGGTGATTCGCGAATACCTCGATGCGTTCATCGTCGCCGGGCTCGTCGCGCTGTTCCTGATCACGTTTGTCGTGCGCACGTTCTTCATTCCATCGGGCTCGATGGAACCGACGTTGCAAGTGCACGACGTGCTCCTGGTCAACGAATTCGAATACCGTTTACGCAAACCGTCGCATGGCGATATCGTCGTATTCGTACCGGGGATGCCCTCGCCGAACGATTTCATCAAGCGCCTGATCGGCGCACCGGGCGATACGTTGAAGATCGAGAACGGCACGGTGATCCGCAACGGCACGCCGCTCGACGAACCCTACATCGCGGATAAGCCGAACTACCGGCTCGAAATCAAGAATTATGGCATCGAGGTCGACGGCATCCCGGTCGATCCGAACAACGCGAACATTCCGCCGAAGGCGGCGTGGAACAACGGCCCGGATCGCATCCCGGACGGCTTCTACTTCATGATGGGCGACAACCGGAACAATTCGGATGACTCGCACATCTGGGGATTCGCGCAAACGAGCGGCAAATTCGCAAGCGGCGGTGTCAAAGGAAATGCGGCCTCGTTTACCGGCCACGCGTTTCTGGTGTTTTGGCCGCTGAATCGCATCCGCATCCTGCATTAGGATTCCCGAACGTCGCACGCGAAATGAGCCTCGTGCTGTCGCCGACCCCCCGGGTATCGTTCACGCACATGCGCAGCGTCGCGAGCGTTGCGATACAAGTCGTCGTTCTCGTATCGATCGCCGCGGCGTTCTTCTTCCGCTTCCCCCACGTCGCGGGCATCTCCATGACTCCATGCGTCGCGGAAGGCGAGATCGTCATGATCAATACCCTGGCCTTTCGCCTCGGCCCCATCGACCGCGGTGCCATCGTCGCCTTCCATCACGATCTCGGCGATCCGGAGACGTACCTCAAGCGCGTCGTCGGCCTTCCGGGCGAGACCGTTGCGATCGATCGCGGCATCGTGGCCGTGGATGGCCGGGTCTTGAACGAGCCATATGTCCGCTTTCCCGATACGCGAACGTCCCCACCGTACCGAGTCGCCGCAGGCACCGTTTTCGTACTCGGCGATAATCGTGCGAACAGCGACGATTCACGGAGCTGGGGCGCGGTCCCGAACACGGCGATCGTCGGGCGCGCGATCTTCGGACTTTGGCCGTTCGACCATTGGGGCGCGCTTTAGCGATGTTCAACGACGTCATCCAGTGGTATCCCGGCCACATGGCGCAAACGATGCGCAAGATCGGCGAGCAGATACGCCTGATCGATATCGTCGTCGAAGTCATCGACGCACGCGTGCCCCGAGCGAGCCGCAACCCGATGCTCGATGAGATCGCCGCGCGGAAGCAACGCCTGATGATCATCGGCCGCGAGGACCTTGCCGATCCGCAAGCGACGGCCGAGTGGCTTGCGTACTTCGAACGCCGATCCGGGAACGCGATCGCGGTAAACGGGAAGGACCAGGCCTCGGTATCGCGCGCGGTCTACGGGCTCACGCGTCTTGCGAATCCGAAGACCAATACCCGCGCGCTCGTCGTCGGCATCCCGAATACCGGCAAATCGTCGATCATCAATGGCCTCCTCCGGCGTTCTGCGGCGAAGGCCCAAGACAAAGCCGGCGTCACGCGATCGCTCCAGTGGTTTCGGATGACGCCGACCCTCGAATTGATGGATTCACCGGGTATCCTCGTGCCGCGCATCGACACCCCGCAAGCCCAGTGGCAACTCGCGATCACCGGAGCGCTCCCACGCGAACGCTACGATCCGGAGTCGGTTGCAAACGCTTACCACGCCTGGCTCGTCGAGGCATCCGGAGGCCGCACGCGCGTTCCCGACCTCGCGACGTATGCCCGCAGCCGCGGTTTCTTGCGCAAAGGCGATCAAGTCGACCAACACACGGCGGCGCGCGCGTACATCAAAGATTTCGGCGATGGCAAGTTCGGCCGCGTCACGTTCGAACGCGTCGAGCCGCAGGCATGAGCGCTGCAAAACGTTCGCCGAAGGCCCTGTACGCGGCGGAACGGCGGCGTCTCGTGCGCCTCCATCGCTACGAAAATGCCGCGCGCGCGCGCGGACTCACGCTCGTCGCCGGGATCGACGAGGTCGGACGCGGACCGCTTGCGGGCCCCGTCGTCGCCGCATGCGTGCTTGCGGATCGCCCGTTGATGATTCACGGGCTCGACGACTCGAAGAAAGTGCGCCCGGAACGCCGCGAGGAACTCGCGGCACGCATCCGCGAGCGCGCCTCGGCCTGGGCGATCGGTGAAGCTTCGGTTGCGGAGATCGAGGAACACAACATTTATTGGGCAAGCGTGCTTGCGATGGAACGCGCGCTTGCCGCACTCGGAGCTCGACCCGATTATCTCCTTACGGACGCCGTGCGCATTCGGAGTTGGGACGGCGAGCAGGAGCCCGTCATCAAGGGCGATTCGCTGTGTGCGGTCGTCGCTGCGGCATCGATCGTCGCCAAAGTGTATCGCGACGCGCTCTGCGTCGCGCTCGACGCCCGTTTTCCCGCATACGGATTCGCCGTCCACAAAGGCTACGCGACGCCGCAACATCTCGCGGCGTTGGAAGCTCATGGCCCCTGCAGCGAGCACCGACGCAGTTTCCGGCGGGTCGGCGCATGAAGCCCGCACTCGGGACGTTGGGTGAGGATCGGGCAGTCGCCGAACTCGAGCGGCACGGTTACCGGATCGTCGCGCGAAACGTCCGTTTGCCGGGCGGCGAGATCGACGTCGTCGCGCGCGACGGGGATACGGTCGTGATCGTCGAGGTCAAGGCGCGGCGCGGTGCGCGGTTCGGCTCCGCCGTGAGCGCGGTGGACGCGCGCAAACGCGCGACGTTGCGCGCACTCGCTGCGGACTATTTGCAATACGTCGCGCCGAACGCGCACGTTCGCTTCGATATCGTGACCTGGCGCGATGGTTCGATCGCGATCCATCGGGGTGCGTTCTGATGGACATCTCCGGACGCACCCTCGCGGACCGCTATCGCATCGGCGAATTGATCGGGCGCGGGGGGATGGCCGACGTGTATCGCGGCACGGACACGCTGCTCGACCGCACGGTCGCGATCAAAGTCCTCAGCGATCGATCGGAGGACGTGCGCAAGCGCTTTCTCCGTGAAGCGCAGGCGATGGCCCAGCTCAACCACACGAACATCATCTCGGTGTACGACGTCGGCGATGCCGATGGCATCTCGTTCATCGTCATGGAGCTACTCGACGGCCGAACGTTGCGCGAGATTCCCGCAACCGAGCTCACGATGCACAAAGCCGTGCGGCATTTCACGCAGCTCCTCGACGCACTGCAATACGCCCACGAACGCGACGTCATCCATCGCGATATCAAGCCGACGAACATCATGGTGCTCGGCGACGGCACGGTGAAGGTGATGGATTTCGGCCTCTCGCGGCGCACGACGGATATGTCGAGCGTGACGAGCGCGGGCGAGATCGTCGGTACGATCGCCTATCTCTCTCCCGAGCGCTTCCTCGGAAAGAACGCCGACGCGCGCAGCGACCTATATTCGGTCGGCGTCGTGATGTACGAAGTCTTCACCGATACCGTGCCGTTCAAGAGCGAGACGGACGACCTGGTCGCCGTGATCTTCGCGCATGTGAACGACCTGCCGGCGCTACCGCGGACGATCAACCGCAACATTCCGCTCCCGGTCGAGCGCATCATCATGCAGCTCCTAGAAAAAGATCCCGATCGCCGCCACGCGACGGCCGCGCTCGTCGCGGCGGAATTGCGCGCGCTCATCTCGCCCGATGCACCCCATGCACCGGACGCGGCAGCGCGCACGAGCTCCAAGGGGCAAGCGCCGCCGCCGCCGCCGCCGCGCGCGGCTTCGCGCAACGAGACGGCGGCCCGCGATATGCTGCAACGCACGTTCGGCTCGACGCAAACGCTCAACGAGGGCTACGCGAGCGTCCTTGCGGGCATGCTCGCGGCGCGCAAAGGCGACTTCGTCGAAGCCTCGCGTTCGTACAAGATCGGTCTTGCCGCGTTTCTCGAAGTAAAGAACGAGCTCGAATACGCGAAGACCGCGCTGAAATACGCGATGATGGTGTTGCAGAAATCGACCGACCCGGAGACGACAAACCGGCGTGACGTCGAGTTCGCAATCGAAACGCTGCACGCCGTTTTGCCCGAGCTTCGCGGCCGGCGCATGGTGAAAGAGCTCGAAGAGAGCGAGCGCGTCCTCTACGCGTTACAGAAGATCGGAGTGCGGTACCACTAGCATGTCGGCCACAAAGCAACCCACCCTCCGCCGATCGGTTACGCCCTGGGGGTCGTTTTCGTGGGGCTACTCCGATATCGGGGCGGATATTTTCGTCGGGCTCGGCCTCGTCCTCGGCGCCGCGGGTGGCTGGTCCAACATCGCATTTCTCTTCGCCGGCATCGTATACGTTTGCATCGGGCTCGCGTACACCGAACTCGCCGCAACATACCCCGTCGCGGGCGGCGGCCAGTACTTCGTGACGCGCGGCCTCGGCGATATCTTCGGCTTCATCGCCGGTTGGGCGGTGCTGTTGGATTTTACGATCGACATCACGCTTTTCGCGTGGTCTTCCGTCGACTATTTCGCGAAGCTCGTTCCCCCGCTCGCGACCGGTCCGCACCCATGGGTCCACTTCGCCGTGGTGTTCGGATTGATTGCGGCGCTTTGCGTGCTCAACGTCATCGGCGTGCGCGAATCCACCACGCTCAACGGGATCGTGAGCGCGCTCGATGTCATCAGCGAAACGTCGATCCTCTTCTTCGGCTTTCTCTTCGCGTTCAATCCGGATCTCTTGATCCACTCGATGACGACCTTCGCGCCGACGCCGTACCAGCTCCTCAATGGCACCTCGCTTGCGATCATCTCGTTCGTCGGGCTCGAATCGATCTCGCAGGCGGCGCAAGAAACGCAGCGGCCGGCATCGATCATTCCACGTACATCGATCAGCCTGATCCTGACGATCCTGATCTATGCGCTCGCGTATTCGAACCTCGCGATCGGCATGACGCCGACGCATCCGACGCCGCTCGACGCGCAGGGGCACGTCCAGCCATTTTTCGCGTATCTCGGAAATAGCGATAACAACGGGAGCGCGGTTGCGATCCTCGCCGCGAACGTGCCGTTCTTCGGCGCGATCGCGCAGTTTTACGTCCCCGTCCTCGGTGCCGTGCTGCTCTTGATTTCGAGCAATTCGGGCGTTTTCGGCGCATCGCGAATCGCGTACGCGATGAGCCACTCGCGGCTGCTTCCGAGCAGCTTCCAGCGCGTCAATGCCCGATTCCGTACGCCCGCATTTTCGATCGTCGCCTTCTGTGGGCTCGCTGCGGCGATCCTCGTCTTTGCCGCGCTACCGAGCCTCTTCAAAGAGATCGAGCCGATCTACAAGCAATTCTTCCGCGGCGAGCAAGGGCTCGACGTCCTCGCCGATCTGTACGCGTTCGGCGCGGCGACGAGCTATTCGTTCGTCTTCATCGCCCTCATCGCACTCCGCCTGAAAGATCCCCTGAGCCCACGCAAATTTCGCATTCCGTTGAACATCCCGATGACGTTCCGTGGCGAACCCGTGCTTTTTCCCGTCGTCGCCGTCATCGGCTTCATCGGCATCGTCTCGATCCTCGTCTTCACGATGATCACGCACGAGATCGGCCGCGTGGCGGGGCCGCTCTGGATCGTGTTCGGCATCGGCGTGTATCTCATCTATCGCAAGCGCAAGGCGCTCCCGCTCTTCGGCTCGCAAGAGCACGATTTCAAATCGCAACAGATGCGCATCCTCAAAGATGCGGGCGAGCTCGAATTGATGGACGAGTACAACGAAAACGTACGCCGTAGCGACGAACGCAAAGCCGAAATAGCCGCGGCGGGAATGCGATGAAGAAAACGATCTCGCCGACCGTCTACGCGCGGACGAAGCTCGTCCTCGGGATCTTCTTCGCGCTCTTCGGCGTGGCGATCATCGCGCAAGGCGTGATGAAACTCGCCGCACACGTCGCGTTCCTCTCGACGCTGCCGCTCTTCGCAATCGGCGTGCTCTTGATCGCGCTCGGCTACACGCGCTACCGGCAATACCGAAGCGTGACCGAAGCGCGATGAACGGTCAGTTCGTTGCGATCACCCCGATCGGTATCGTCGTCGCGATCGCGATCGTCGCCGCGGTCATCGCGACGCTCTATTGGATGCTCCACCCGCCGGTAACGCGCGCGGATCGCGCGGCGCTCGATGCCGCAAACGTGCTCGAAGAGATGGTCGGCAGCATCATCGTCGTATTTTCCGCCGATATCCACTCCGAGCACATGATGGTGCTCGCCGCGCGCTTGGCACGGCGCAATAAAGCCGACTTACTCGCGCTCTACGCGGTCGAAGTACCGATGATCTTGCGCGAAGATGCGGCGACGCCCGAGGACGATCGCGCCGGATTCGACGTGCTCGCGACCGCGGAAACGATCGCGCAAAAAGCCGGGGTCCACTGCCGCACGGAACTCGTGCACGCACGCTCGATCAGCCAGGGCGTCCTCGAAACGGCGAAGCGCGAAGGCGCGCATCTGCTCGTCCTCGGCTCGTATCGCGAAGGCAAGTACACGGGCGCGCCGCTCGGCCGCGCGATCGACCATATCGCGAGTAACGCGCGATGCGACGTGCTGATCGGCATCCAGGGGCAGCACGGCTCGCTGCTCACGACGCGCACGACCCCGGAGCCCACGGTCGCGTGATGCGCCGCATGCTCCTCGTCGCGTTAGCTACCGTTGCGTGCACGGTCCCGGCGCACGCGATCCCGCTCGCCGACGTTCCGCCCGCGCTCTCCGATGCACGCGCGGCGGTCGCCCAGTTGACGAGCTACACCGCGCGCGTTTTCGTGCGCGAGATCGTGCGTGGCCGTAGCTTCGATCGCACCGTCGCGATCGCGTTCAAGCGCCCGGATGCGGTCAAGATGACGATCGTGGACGGTACCTCTGCAGGCTCCGCGATCGCGTGGAAAGGCGAAGGCCGCGCGAAACTGCGGCGGCTCGGCCTGCTCGCGCGCCTTCCCTCGGTTCGCATCGATCGCGATGCGCCCGCATTCGCCTTCGCCGATGGCTCGCCGATCGGTTCGGTGCTGATCGCCGCCGTCGTCGATGCGCCCGAGAGCGTGGGGCACACCCTCGTGCAGACGCCGGGCCCGACGATCGCCGGAATCGCGACGGACGACATCACCGAGACGATCCCGGTGCCGCCACCGGCCCGTGCGACGCGCGTCGTCGTCACCGTGGACCGCGTGCAGCATCTTCCGGTACGCGTGTTGCGCTACGAGGACGACCGCCTGACGAAGATCGCGCTGTTCGATGTCGTCGCGAACCCGCGCATCGCGGACGCGGACGTTACGCTCTAGAGGTAGCGCTTTCGCAGTTCGTCGAGGACGACTGCGAGGAGGATCACGACCCCGAGCACGACCTGCTGCGTGTACGACTCGACGTTCGCGAGGTTCATGACGTTATACAGCGCGCCGATGAAGAGCGCCCCGAGAAACGTTCCGACGATGGAGCCGCGACCACCCGCGAGGCTCGTGCCGCCGACCACGACGGCGGCGATCGCCTGCAGCTCGTACCCGCTTCCCGTCTGTGGCGAACCCGTACCGAACCGCGACATCTCAAGTAAGCCCGCAAGGCCCGCGCAGGCGCCCGAGATGACGTACACGAGCAGCTTCGTACGCTGCACGCGGATACCGGCAAGACGTGCCGCTTCCTCGTTACCCCCGAGCGCGTAGACGTATCGCCCGAAGCGCGTACGGGCGAGCACGAGCGCGAACGCGGCGACGACGACGAGCATGATCACGACCGCAAAAGGGATGCCGAGCACCGTGCCCGTGCCGATGGGGTTGAACGCGGTCGCATGCAGCGTTACGGGCTGGCCGCCCGAAATCGTGAACGCGAGGCCGCGCGCGACGAGCATCATCGCTAGCGTGGTGATGAACGGCGGGAGGTTCAAGCGCACGACGGGCAACGCGTTGATCGCGCCCGCGCCGCCACCGACCGCGAGGCCGACGACGAGCGCGAGCAGGACCGCGAGCGGGCCGTCGAGGCCGCTCGCGTTCACGACGCGCGCCATCACCACGCCGCAGAGCGCGAGCAGCGAGCCGATCGAGAGATCGATGCCGGCCGTCACGATCACGAACGTCTGGCCGACGGCATCGATCGCGTTTTGCGCGATCTGGCGCAGCACGTTCGTGAGGTTGTGTGGGGTGAGGAAGTTTCCACGGGTCACGAAATTGACAACGACGATCGCGATGACGAAGAGCAGGCTTGCGGCGATCGTACGGAAGCGGTTCGAGCGGAGGGCGTTCATGCGGCAGCCATCGTTCCGGTCGCATACGCGAGCACCCGATCGGGCGTTGCATCCGCACGCGCGAGTTCGGCCGCGATGCGCCCATCGCGGATGACGAGCACGCGATGCGACATACCGAGGACCTCCGGAAGCTCGCTTGAGACCATGACGATCGCGGCACCACGCTTCGCGAGCGCCAGCATCAGCGTGTAGATTTCGGCTTTCGCGCCCACGTCGATCCCGCGCGTGGGCTCGTCGAAGAGGAACACGCGCGCATCGCCGACGAGCCATTTCGCGAGCACGACCTTCTGCTGGTTTCCGCCGGAGAGATTGCGCGCGAGCTGCTCGCCGCTCGGCGTGCGGATGTGCAGCTGCGCGATCTCTTCGTTCGTCGTCGTGATTTCCGCAGAACGGCTCACGAAGAGCCCGCGAACGAAGCGTCCGAGGTGCGCGAGCGTCGTATTTTCGCGGATCGTCATCCCAAGAACGAGCCCCTGGGCTTTACGATCCTCGGTGATGAGCGCGATGCCGGCCGCGATGCCGAGGCGCGGCGAATCGATGCGACGCACCGCGCCGTCGATCGCGATCGTTCCCGACGCCGGGACATCGGCACCCGCGATCGCGCGCACGATATCCGTACGCCCCGCGCCGACGAGGCCGGCGAGGCCGACGATCTCGCCCGCGCGCACGGTAAACGAAACGCCCGCAACGCGCGGTGGCGAAACGAGATCGCGCACCGTTAGCACCTCGCGAGCCTCGGCCGCGACCGGCGGCAGCGCCGGAAAGTGCGTGTCGAGGGGCCGCCCAACCATGAGGCTGATCATCTCGGCTTCCGGCATCGCCGCGATCGGCCGCGTCTCGATCGCCCGTCCGTCACGTAACACCGTGATGCGATCGGCGATGCGCGGCAGCTCTTCCAGGCGATGCGAGATGTAGACGAAGGCGACGCCCCGCGCCTTGAGTTTCCCGATCAGAAGAAAAAGCGCGTCGGTCTCGCGGTTGGTGAGCGCCGCCGTCGGCTCGTCCATCACGATGAGGCGTGCGTTCTTGGCGAGCGCCTTCGCGATTTCGACCAACTGCTGCTGGGCAACGGGTAGCGTACGCACCGGCAGGTCGCGCGGGAGCGCGACGCCGAGGTCGGCGAGGACCGCATCCGCCCGCGCGACGGCCGCGCGCTCGTCGAGCAGCCCGGCACGTAACGGCTCCATGCCGAGCATGATATTTTCCGTGACGTTGCGTTCGGGGACGAGATTGAATTCCTGATAGATCATCCCGATGCCGAGGCGTTCCGCCGCGCGCGGGCCGTCGATCGTCCGAACGACGCCGTCGACCACGATCTCGCCCGAGTCCGCCGGTTGGGCGCCCGCGAGGATCTTCATCAGCGTCGATTTTCCGGCGCCGTTTTCCCCGACGAGCGCATGCACTTCTCCCGCGCGCACGTCGAACGTCACGCCGTCGAGTGCGCGCACGCCCGGAAACGTCTTCACGATGTCGCGCATGGCAAGCAGCGGAGCGCCCTCAGATGCCCTCAACGGTCGCGATGCCGCGAACTACTTCGCGTCGGTTTTCGTGAACGTCCCGACGTCCACGGCGATCTTCTTCGCGACGGTCTTGCCGTCGAAATTATCGTGGATCGCATCGATGACTTTCGCGCCGATCTGATCCGGGTGCTGGATCGCATCGCCGTACATCGCGCCGCCTTTGATCGCGGCTTGCGCTTCCGGAGTCGCATCGTACCCGACGACCGCGATCTTGCCGCTGAGGCCCGCGGCTTCGACCGCTTTCGCCGCACCGAGCGCCGAATCGTCGTTGATGCCGAACACGCCCTTGAGATCCTTATGGGCCTGCAAGACGTCTTCCATCCCCGAGGAGGCCTTCGAGCGCTCGCCGCTACCGTTGATATCGGCGACGATCTTCACGCTCGGGCAGCCCCGTGCAAGCGCCGATTTGAAGCCCCGTACGCGATCCTGCACGCTCGTCACATCCGGCTCGTCGATGATCGCGACGGCTCCGGTTTTCACCGCGGCGCACATCAGTTTGCCCGCCTGCGCGCCGCCCTGGACGTTATCCGAGGCGACGTGCGAGACGACGACGCCCTGCGCCGAGCCGTTCGCGATATCGGCGGTAAAGACGGGGATGCTCGCCTTGTTCGCCTCGACGATGGCGCTCCCGATCGCCTGCGAGTTGTACGGCGTCAGGACGATCGCATCGACCTTCTGCGAGATGAAGTCCTCGACTTGGTTCTGCTGTTTCTGATTGTCGCGCGCGGCATCCACGACGTTGACCGTGTAGCCGAATTTCGCGGCTTCGGCCTTCATGCCGGCTTCCATATCCTGGTAGAACTGCGCCTCGCGGTTTTGGATCGAGACGCCGATCGTTTTCCCGCTACCCGTGCCGCCCGAAGAGCCGGAGCAACCCGTTGCCTGGGTGCCGAGAACCGCGGCGAACGCAAGAAGACCAAGAGCCCGAATGTGCGTCGACATGCGATTCGGAAATGCGCGCTCCGCACGGAACCCCCCTGCGCACCCCGTTTATCTCGCTAGATAGGAATGATTCGCAAATAGCGGTGCGGGCCGAGCGGCGCGGTGATGGCCCGCACAATCGCTTCCCTCGGGCGCGCCCGAACGATCCCGCTCCGCGCGAAAAACGGTGTGACCTCCTCCCCAGAGCACCCCATCGAACGGCATTTTGCGCACTGAAAATAGGAAACGCGTACCCAGCGTGTGTTTCGGGTTACGGTACTCGCCAAGCGAAATTATTTTCGTATGCGACGTTCCTCGCAGGCAGGAGAACCGAGAAACGACCGACGCTGCGGCCTTTCGTGCGCGTATCCACAGATGTGCAGGATCGAACTGTGTACGTTGTGGATTGGAGGAATCTCAAGAAACGCCCATCTGGCGGGGCTCCGTCTTGCGCGTATCCCGTAAGCCAAGGATCTTGCCGGCTGCATCGTTCGTCGCGATGGAGTGGCATGATCACAACCGCCTACACCTCCGCGATGCACGGCATCGACGGCTACGTCGTGCGCGTCGAAGCGGACTCGGCGCCCGGCGTTCCGGGCTTTACGATCATCGGCCTTCCCGACCGCGCTCTCGCCGAGGCGCGCGAACGTGTGCGCGCGGCGATCGTCAACAGCGGCTTTCCCATGCCCGCCGGCCGCCTACTGATCAATCTCTCGCCTGCGGATAAGCGGAAGGAGGGCCCAGGATACGACTTACCGGTCGCGCTCGCGCTCCTCGCGATCGACGAGCATGTGGACCGCCTCGCGTTGCAATCGTTCGTCGCGTGCGGCGAACTCGCGCTCGACGGGCTCATCCGGCCCGTCGCCGGAATCCTCGCGATGGCACTCGCAGCGCGCGCGGGAGGCTTCGATAAAATCATGGTCCCCGTGGCGAATCTCGCCGAGGCCCTCCTCGTGGACGGGCTTGAAATCTACGCCGTTCCGACCCTCGCCGATGCCGCCGCCGTCGTGCTCGGCCACGGCGCAAAATTTCGTAAGCGCGCGCAACCGATGCCGGATTTCATCGAGCCCGATCCGAGCGGCAACGATTTCGCCGACGTGCACGCGCAAAGTTTGGCGAAACGGGCGCTGGAAATCGCGGCGGCAGGCGGACACAACGTCGTCCTCATCGGGCCACCCGGTTGCGGGAAGACGATGCTCGCGAGTCGCGTCCCGTCGATCCTCCCGGCCATGACGTTCGACGAAGCGTTGGAAGTCACCAAGATCGCGAGCGTCGCGGGGACGCTCACCGGGGGAACGCGCGTCGCGACGCTACGTCCCTTCCGCGCCCCGCACCATACGATCAGCCAGATCGCGCTCGTGGGCGGCGGCTCGATCCCGCGCCCGGGCGAGATATCGCTCGCGCATCGCGGCGTACTCTTTCTCGACGAACTTCCCGAGTTTTCGCGGACGGCGATCGAGGTATTGCGGCAACCGCTGGAGAGCGGGGCGATCACCGTCGCACGGGTGAACGCGACCTATGAATTCCCCGCCCGTTTCATGTTGATCGCCGCGATGAATCCGTGCCCGTGCGGGATGTATGGCTCGCGCATTGCCGCGTGCCGCTGCACGGACGACGTTCGCGAACGCTATGCAGCCCGGCTCTCGGGGCCGCTTCTCGATCGGATCGACTTGCATGTCGACGTTGCAGGGGTTGCGATCGACGAACTGGCTTCGCGTTCGCCCGCCGAGTCATCAAGCGCGATCCGCGCCCGCGTCGAAGCCGCGCGCGCCCAGCAGCGGAGGCGGTACGCCGGGCGTGCTCATGCGACAAACGCGCAGCTCCCGGGGGCGGAGATTCGTGCCGCATGCGAACTCGATGCCGCGAGTTCCGCGATGCTCGCGCAGGCGGCGACGGCGCGCGCGCTATCGGCGCGTTCGCACGACCGCGTCTTACGCGTCGCGCGCACCATCGCCGACCTGGATCGAAACGATAGCGTGCGCGCAGAACATCTTGCCGAGGCGCTCGCATACCGACGCAACGTTTCGTTTTTCGCACGATGATATATCTGGGAATACCGTTGCGAGGAAACGTCCTTCCGCAAGGAGTTAACTTTCGCTTAAGTTAAGCTCGACCGACTCCTCACGCGACCAAAACGGGTACATATGTGCTGACTGTTCTGACTGCGAGCCGACGCTCGTCGATCATGCGTTTCCTTGGGGGAATCGCGCTCATCCTCGCGCTCATCGCCCAAACGATCGCGCCCGCATTTGCGGATACCACCTCCGGTGGCATCTCGGGAACGATCACCTCGGCGAAAACCAACGCCCCGATTCCGAACGCCTCGCTCTCGATCGTTTCGGCATCGACGACGCTCTCGGCGAAGACCGACGCGAAGGGATTCTTTTCGCTCATCGGCGTGCCGCCCGATACCTACACGGTCACCGTCAAGGCCGCCGGATATGACACCGCGGTCGTCAGCGGCGTCACCGTAAATCCCCAACAAACCTATACGTTCTCGCAGGTTCTCGGCTCGACGCTCACCACGATCGGACGCATCAGTGCGCGGTCGCAAAACGGTGCGTTTCAGCCGGCACAACCGCAAGACACGTATTCGGTATCGCCCGCACAGATCGACACGATCCTCGGTAAATCGAAAGCCACGAGCGAGGCGGATCTCTTGACGGCCCTCCCCGGCGCATCGCTCGATTCGAGCGGTTACCCGGTCCTTCGCGGTGGCCGCGAAAACGAAGAGGGCTTCCAGTTCGAAGGCATCGACTACACCGATGCCTTCACGAGCCAGTTCGTGAACTCGCTCCAGCTCAACGGCACCGGAAACTTCCAGCTCACGCCCGGCACGGGCGACGCGTCGACCGGAAACGCGGGTACCGGCTCCATCAACATCAACTTGTTGCGCGGCAAACGACCCGCTTTCGGCACCTTCGGCCTCGAAGTCCAGGGCAAGGCGTTCTCGCACCAGCTCACGGCCGATTACGGTATCGCAACCCCCGACGGCCGCCTCTCGAACTACATCTCGTTCGTCGGGCAACGCAACGGTTTTCGATACGGTAATTCCGGAGCCGATCTCGTTGCGATCGGGCGCCCGATCTCGCAGCAATACGCCCTGCAAAACGACCTCGTCGACAACCTGATCTTCAAGTTCGGTAAGGACAATAGCCAGCAACTGCAGTTCGTCTACCAGAACCAGCAGAACAACTTCTTCTTGCAGGGCGCGCCGGGTACGATCGAGCGATACGCCTCGGGCGACAAGCTCGTGCTCAACAACTGGTCCGCATTCACCGGCCTCTCGGCCGCGACCATCGGCTCGCTTCTCGCCTTCGATCCCTATCAAACGGGGCAGAACGATTTGCTCGCGACGAGCCAGCGATCCGCGCAGACCTACTACCAGCCGAACGAAACGTTCAAGCTGCAATACTCGAATAACATCAACGCGTCGACGTTCCTTACGGCAAAGTTCTATCGCGTCGGCGCCGTGACCACATTCGATTTCCCCTACGCCAACAATTCGTTTTACTTCGAAGACGCAGTCGTACTGCAGGGCGGCGAGCGCACGGGCGCGACCCTCGATATCACGAAACAGCTCGGCTCGAAGCACCTCGTCGCACTCGGCATCAAGAACGAATTCGTCCACCCGGTAGACGCGTACACGAGCGCGACGGGCGGCCTTGGAAACCTCGTCTTCGGCAACGCCGGAAGCGAGATTTACGACTTCGTCAATCCGAACAGTCCGGATTGCGCCAATATCGGCGTGAATTGCGGCTATCTGCTCGGCAACAACACGAATGGTCCGAACGGTACGGGCGTCAACTACTTCCCGAACGGCGCGCCGCGCATTCCGGTCTATAACCAGAGCCCGCAGATCAATCGCCAGGACTTGAGCTTCTATCTGACCGACACGTTCCAGGCATCGGATCGCCTGAAGCTGCAGTACGGCGTTCGCGTCGACTCGGCGAATTTCAATCTCCCGAGCACGACCGCGGGCGGCTATCTGCCGGCCGGCGGTTCGGGCTACACGAACGCGTTCTACCTGCCATCTTCGACCGGTACGTACAAAACGGGCACGACGATCAACGGCGTCGACGTAAGCGGCATGCCCGATCCGTCGCAGGATCGCTATAACACCGGCGGTAGCGCGGTCAAGAATCCGTTTATCGTCGAGCCGCGCTTCTCGTTCTCGTACCAGCTCTCGAAAAACGACGCGATTCGGGCGTCGTACGGCCGCGCGGTTTCGCTGCCGTCGCTTACCTATATCGCCGTGCAAACGCCGCGCGCGCCGTACGCGGCATTCGCGGGCATCCCAGCGACGGCAAACGTCTGCGGACCGACCGCGGACCGCGTGTGCCGCGACTATGCCGACCAGCTGTACTTCGAAAATCAGCTTACCGGTAACGGCATTCCGATCCAGCCGGTGAAACCGGCGACGTTCAACAACTACGATTTGTCGGTATCACACGACTTCGGCCACGGTCTGACGGCGAAAATCACGCCGTTCTATCGGCGCGGTTACGATGCATTCGCCCTCGTCCAATCGCAGAAGTTCGTTGCGGGGCAACCCGTGTTACAACCCGATGGATCGCCCCAGCTCAACGCAGCGGTGGCGACGAATCTCGGCATCAATCGCACGACGGGCGTGGAGTTCTTCGCAACCAAAGAGGCCGCGTACGGTCTCTCCGGTCAAATCTCCGCGACCTACATCAACGAGTTCTCGAACGTCGTTCCGACCTCGGGTTCCGAGGATTTCTTCCCCGGCATTCCGCCGCCGTCGCTCGGCCTCGGAAATCAGTATCGCGTCGGGTTCATTTCCCCGTTCAACGTCACCACGGCCGCTGCGTACAAGTTCCGCAACGGGTTCAAGATCAACCCGATCGTCTATTTCAATCGCGGTTATCCGTACGGTAACGGCGGGATTACGGCGACCACCGTCAACGGAAAATACGTCAACGTCCCGCAGACGAACGTGACGAACCAACTCGGTGGGACGACGCTGGCAACGAACTACGTCGATCCGCAGAATCCAGGCACGCTGCTCAAACCGAATGTCGCGGCCAAACGCGGCACGCCGGAGGGTCCGAGCGCAGGCACCTATCTCACCGCACCGCGCGCCTTCGCAAACCTCGACTTCGAGTTCGCACCGGCGAAGGGGCACTCCACCATCGGCGTCCTCGTGCAGAACCTGTTCAACCAGATTTACGGACAGCCGGCGCTCAACCAGCGGTATCAGCCGCTCGCAACTGGTATCGCCGGCGCCAAGACCGGGACGACGGCAAACACGGTAACTTACGGCCCGGCCTATGGGTACGCGAATTACTCGCTACAGCGTTTCGGTAATCAGGCGTACACGATCAACCCGAACAACCAGCCGATCACGTTCCGCCTCTACTACCAATACAACATCTAGGTCGCACCCGCACGACGGACGTACTTGCTCGAACGAACGGGGCTCGGTCGCAAAGACCGAGCCCCGTCGTTTCTGTCTCCCTCACCAGACTTCGCACACTTGGTGTGGCTCGGCGTTTCAAGCGGCGATTCGATGGGAACGGAGCGGCTACGTGCATGACGCGGATCGCGCCCTTCTCTCAGACCATGCCCTTCGGGTAAACGCCGACTCCTCGGAAATCGTTTTCGATCGGGCGTTCTTCGACGCGCTGCCAACGATCGTTTTCGTCTTCGACGACGGTGGAAACGTCGTCTTCGTGAACCGCGCCCTCGTCGAGTACGCGGGCGGTGCATCGGAGGCGTTTCTCGGTGGCCGGTGGCTCGAGTCCGTACCGAGCACGGAAGTGCAACGGACGCGGGCGCGATTCGCACGCGGCGCCGCGCGCGGGAAACCGTTTTCGATCAAGCTCCGCATTCGTTCCGCCGCTGGTTCGTTCCGGACGTTCGAAGCACGCATGACGCCACAAGCGCGCGGTCGCGGCGCGAGCCACTACTGGATCGGCGTCGCGACCGACCGGGAAAGCGAACGCGACTCGGAAGAGCGCCTCGCCGATACGGAGCTCCGCTTCCAATCCGTTCTCGATTCGATTCCGCTCATCGTCTGGACGGCGGACGCAAGCGGCTGGATCGATTGGTACAACGCGCACTGGTATCGTTTCACGGGGCAAACGCCCGAAGAAGCTGCCGGCTGGGGTTGGCAGGCCGCCCACCACCCGGAAGATTTCCCGAAAGTCATGGAGCGATGGCCCGAGTCGATACGCACGGGTAAACCGTTCGAAATGGAATTTCGCCTGCGACGGGCGGACGGTGATTTTCGGTGGATGCTCACGCGCATCGTGCCGCTTTGCGATGCTTCGGGCACCGTGCTGCGGTGGTTCGGATCGAACACCGATATCGAAGAGCAGAAACGCATCGAGCAGCGGAGCAGGCGCGTCGCGACGCTGCTGCATGAGGCGTTACTGCCCGCCGAGCTTCCCCGGGTTCCGGGATTGCGCATCGACGGCCTGTACTTGCCTGCGGAAAGCGACGCACTCGTGGGCGGCGATTGGTACGATGCAATCGTGCTCGGCGACGGGCGCGTGCTCGTTTCGTGCGGCGACGTCACGGGGCACGGCTTACAGGCCGCGGCCGATGCGTTCCGTCTCCGGCAAGCGATCGCTTTCGCCGGCCGCGAGGATCCCGACCCCGCTACGGTCCTTCGCCGCCTCAATAGCGTGATGGTCGGCGAAGGGGGAGCGCTTGCGACGGCGGTGGTCGCACTCTTCAGCGTCGACCGAACGAGCGTCGCGATCGCGCTTGCCGGCCATCCGCCCCCGATCATCGCAAATCCGGACGGCGATGCGCGGGCGATCGCCCCCGACGGTTTTCCCCTCGGACTTGCGAGCGATCTCTCCGTGACGACGCGCTCGTATCCGCTCGCCCCCGATGCCGTGGTCTTGTTCTATACCGATGGACTGACCGAGTTTTCGCGCGACGTGATTGCGGCGGAACGCAATCTCGAAGATGCCGCCGCCGTGCTTGCGGCAGGCACGAGTCATGCGTCATCCGCGCATTTCGTACGCGACACGGCGCTTGCAGGGCATAGGCCCTACGATGACGTTGCGATCCTGGTGCTCCAATGCGGCGACCGTGCCGCTCCCGCCGCAACGAACGTGATAGTGACGTTCAAGACCTGGCGATTCCACTCGAGCCATCCGCAAAGCGCGCACAACGCGCGTATCGAGCTCGGTCGCTATCTCGCCGCGTTCGATGCAGACGACGGTGACGTTGCGAACGCGGAACTCGTGATCGGGGAAATTCTCGCGAATACGGTCGAGCACGCCCCGGGCCTGGTCGAAATCACGATCGATTGGCGTCAAGCACGCCCGCGCCTCACGATCGTCGATTCCGGCCGCGGCGTCGTGCCCCGCGAACCGTGCCTTCCGGAAGCGCTGAGCGAAGACGGTCGCGGGCTCTACCTCATCTACGCGCTCGCCGACGACGTTTCGATCACCGCCGTCCCAACCGTGGGAACGACCGTCGCGTGCACCCTTCGCATGCGCCGCGCCGTCGGCGAGGAACCCGGACAACACCGCTGAAAAGCGCGCGCATGACGATCGCGAACGCACAATTCCCCGACGAACAATCTGCAGACGGCGCGTTCGTTCGACAAGGCGATGCTTTTCGCGACTGGGTGCGCGCGGACGGTAGCAGCGCGTTTCCCGTCGCCGCGAATCGCTACCATCTCTACGTTTCGCTCGCGTGCCCGTGGGCACATCGAACGATCATCGTCCGCGCGCTCGCCGGGTTGGAAGACGCGATCGGTATGACGGTCGTCGATCCCGTGCGCGACGAGCGGGGCTGGGCGTTTCGCGATGGCCCGGGGATGCAACGCGACACGCTCAACGGCTTCCACTTTCTTCGCGAAGCGTATCTGCAGCGCGATCCTGCGTATCGCGGCCGGGTAACCGTTCCCGTGCTTTGGGATACCGTAAGCAAGCAGATCGTCTCCAATAGCGACGACGATATCATGCGCATGCTCGAAGTCGAATTTTCGGCACTCGGGAACAAGCGATTCGATTGGGTTCCCGCGGAGCACGCGCGCGAGATCGATGCGCTCAACGAAGAGATCTATACGAGCGTGAACGACGGCGTCTACCAAAGCGGTTTCGCAACGTCGCAAAGCGCGTACGAAGCGGGCGTCTATAAGCTCTTCGCAATGCTCGATCGCCTCGACGCGCGCCTCGCGACGCAGCGCTATCTCTTCGGCGCCGCCCCCGTCGAAACCGATTGGCGGCTGTTCGTAACGCTCGTGCGCTTCGATGCCGTGTACTTCGGCCATTTCAAATGCAACCTGCGCCGCATCGTCGATTTTCCGAATCTCTCCGGTTACTTGCGCGATCTCTACCAGATTCCGGGCGTCGCGCCGACCGTCGATTTCGATCATATCAAGCGCCACTATTACTTCACGCACGACGACATCAATCCGACCCGCATCGTGCCCGTCGGGCCGATCCTCGATCTCACCGCACCGCATGGCCGCGCGGGCGTTACACGGTAAGCGCGTGCGCGATGAAGCGCGTCTGCTCCGCGACATGATTGCGCCAGAACCCGCCATCGTGACAGCCCGGCGCTATCGTCCGCACGACGGTCGCCCGCGGCGGTGCGAAGCCCCGGCTCGCTTCCGCGAACGGATCCGCATCGCCGCACGCAATCCACAGGGGCTTTCCCATAAGGCCACCCGGTACGCGAAAGAGATCGTTCGCAACGAAATCGATCGACGAATCGAACGCATCGGGAACCTGTCGGCGCATCGTTTCGTAATCGCGAAATAATGCGGGGCTCGCGACCGCGACGGCGGCGAAGAGATCGGGGCGCCGGCTCGCCGCAAGCAATGCACCGTAACCGCCCATCGACCAACCCATCGCGGCGCGCACGCGAAGATCGAACGTGCGTTGCACGTATGGGATCAGCTCGTCGAGCAACATCGTCATCCGATCTTCGCCGCTCTCGCGCGCGTGCCAATACGATTCGCCACCGTCGACGGCGATGAACACCGCATGCTCCGTCGGCGGAACCGCGTCGGCGGCGATCTCGTGCAAGCGCACGCTTTCGATGACGTCGCGCGCCGCGACGCCGCGGCCGCCGAGACAGATCACCGCCTGCGCGGTGTTCTTCCCTTTGCGCCGCGCGGGATCGAAGGCGATGTGCGGCGTGGCGATCGTGTAATGCACGGGGCCCGCGACGTGCTTCGAAGCGAACACGAAATCGGTGAGCGCGTATGGCGTCCCCGCGTGCGGCACGGGCAACAAGCCGCGGATGTCGTTCCAACATGCCGGCCGCACATAGGTACGGGCGGGCGACGTTGCGATCGATGCGACCACCGCACCCGCCGCGAGAATCGGGAATGCCAGCAGCGCGCGTCGACGTTTCACGTCGATCTGCGTTCGGGGCTACACGGTAATTGCCATACCGCGATAGATCCGTGCGCGATAGCGGCTATCGCCCGCTTGCGGCAGCGGCCCCGAAACGAGCACGAGCGCGCGCGCGAAGCGATCCCGTTCTTCCGCCTGCTCTTCGAGGTTTTTCGGCTCCTCGCTCTGTACGCGGCGCGTGGGGTTGATCTGATTGACCGGCACCTCGTGAACGAGTCGCTCGTTTTCGACCGCAAGCGTTGCGGTAAACGCATGCAAGGTGGTCTTCACGAAGTTTGCGATCGCGAATTCGGCCGCGCAACCACCGAGCGAAACGTCCGGTGCGGTGAGGACGAGCCGCACGTCATCGAAGAGCGAGACAACGCGCGCGACGCGGAAATGATTGGTAACGTTCTCCTCAAGCAACGTAGCGAAGCCGCGGCCATCGAGCGGCAGCTCGCTATCGAAGAGCGACGTCGGTAAGAGCCCGAACGGGAGCGAAGCCACGGCGGCCGGACGCTCGTAGCGCGCGAGCGCGTGCGCGAGCCCCGCTTCGATCTCCATGCCGATCGCGTGCGTGACGACATGCTCGCCCACGCCATCGGGCAGGCGGCGGAGCACCGCTTGTGCCGTTTGCTCCGTTCTCGTCAGGAGCACGACGCGATCGACGAGCATCTCCTCGACATACGCGCGTGTGGCGCGCACGATCAGATCGACCGGCGCATCGCCAACGACCCAGACCGTTTTTCCGTGCATCTTCTCGATACGTTCGTCTTTCGAGCGCCCGAAAAGCTCTCGCTCCGTTACCGATCGTTCTTGTCGCAAGCCCCCCGAGGGCTGGAACGTCTCTCCCGAGATCGCGCGGTCGGCGAGGAAGTACACCGTTGCGAGCGCCACATCGGTTTCGGTCGGCATTTTATGCAAGTGCAGAAGTTTCAAAACACCGGACCGTACTTTTTCCGCTTCGCGCGCGACTTCGTGCGGGAGATAGAACGGTTCGCTTGCCACCTCGCGCGGCACCAGCGGTGCTTTGTTCGCGGTGTATGCACCGACGTGCAAGCGGCGGCTGAGCTTCGCCGCGATGCGTTCGTCCATGAGCATATCGTAGTACGAGCCGTCGGCATCGGCCGGACGCGCTTTCGCGAACCCCTCGCAGACCTTGCGCAGTGCCGGCGGCGCGAGGTCGTCCGCGACGATTTCCGCGATGCGATTGCGCGCGACCGCCGCGAGAAACGCATCGGCGGAAATGCCCGCGCGCATACTGGCGACCGCCGCGGCGTAAAGCGCGTTCAGCCGTCGTGCTTCGAGGATCAAACGACCGCGGCGCTCGAAGAGCCCGGCCTTCGCATCGCTGCCCTTGAGGCGATCGCCGTCGACCGGTCCCGGAGCGATCGCATTGAGCTGGATCTCCGGACCGACGAAGCCCGCCATCGTCTCGACGAGCGCGCGTTGCCCAGCCTTCGAGACCGCGTAATCGGCGCGATTCGGATAGGCGACCGCGACGTATTTCTCGCCGCCGAAATACGAGCTAACGTTGAGGATGTAACCGCTGCCGCGCCGTTTCATCTCGGGAACGACGCGCGCCATCAGCGCGAAATTCGAAACCAGGTTCGCCTCGAGCGTGCGGCGCCACGCCGCGAGGTCCATATCGACGACCATGCGTTCCGCGCCGGCGATTCCGGCGTTGTTGATGAGATAATCGCACGCGCCGTAGATACCGAGCGTCTTCGCGAATGCGCGGTCGAGCGCGATGTCGTCCCCGACATCGATGTTCTCCACGACCGTCACACGCGAACCCGCGTCGTCGTAACCGATCGCTTCGAGTTCGCGCACGATGCCCGCACGCGCTTGCGCGAGCTGTTCGCCGCTACGCGCGGCGAGCACGACGCGCGCGCCCGCGATCGCGAGCAATCGCCCGATTTGCCCGCCGATGCCGGCCGAGCCACCCGTGATGAGCGCGACCTTCCCGAGGTGCATCCCGATCAGATGTTCGCTCGCACCGAAGTACGCGCGCTCGGCACCCGTCTCTTCGGCGAGCGATTCCGGCAGATAGAGCGAGATCGCTTTCACGCGCCGCTTCGCATACAGGAGCTTCGTACTCCACGCAGCGGCGAAGGCGAGGCTCGCGTCCTCGGCATTCGTCCAGCGCACGATTTGGCCCGACCAATCGGCGCGCTTGCGCTTTCCGGCGCGCGCGTCGAGCTCGCTTTCGTCGCGCCACACGCGCACGAGTTGCTCGATCGCGGAGCGCAAGATGTCCGCATAGGGATTACCTCGGCCATCGTCGCCGTTGGAAAGAAACGTCACGCGTGGCATGAGCGATGCGCCGTTTCCCGCCCGCCATAAGCGCGTGAGCGTTCGGGCGATCGCGATCGCGCCGACGAGTTCCCCGTCGAGAAACGCCGCGACGTCCGCGTCGCTCGCGTCGGCGAGCGGCGCCGCAAATCGCGTCGCGCCGTATGCCGGTAAGATGACCGCACCATGCAACGCGGGGCCTACGCCGCGCAACGCGCTCGCCATCGCTTCGGGATCCGTGCGGTCGAAGCGGATCGCGCGAATGCGATCGTCCACGCCGCCGAGTTGCAAGCAACCACGTGCGGTTGCGATCGCGGCATCACCGGGCAAACCGAGGACCACGTTTGCGCCGCGTTCGGCGTGTTCGCGGGCAACGGCGAGAGCATCCGCGACATCGGTTCCACCGGCGACGAGAATCCGGCGCCCGGTACCGTCGACGATGCGGAGATCCGGGCGCGCGGTGAGCGTACTGCGGCTTTCTTGGCGCACGAGCATGCCGTGCGTGATCTCGAAATTGTGCCCGTTGATCGCCGCGGAATCGTTCGAGCCGAGAAAGACGATCGTGTTCGCGACATCCTCGATCTTCGGAAACGTACGCTCGGGACCGCCGGCATCGTCGCGCGACGTTGCAAGCGTCATCATGTCGAAAAATTCGTTGGCCGTCGTTCCCGAGGGATCGCTCCGCAGCGCGTCCATCGACGCGAAGACGTTGCGAATGCGATCGCTGTCGATCGGGCCGGGAAAGACGGTGTTGACGCGGATACCGCGATCGCCGAGTTCGTAGGCGATACGCCGCGACCACGCGTTCAAGGCCGATTTCGGTACCACGTACGCCACGCGACCGTAATATTTCGTGCGCGAGAAAATCGTCGAAACGTTGACGATCGATGCCCCGGGGCCGAGGTGCGGAACCGCGGCGCGTACGATATTCCAGGCCACACCGAAAAGGTTGCGGGCCGCATCGGCGACGCTCTCCGTGTCGAACGAGCCCGCCGCCCGCATCGCCTCGAGTTCCGACGTATCCAGCGGAACGTCTTCGAGCCGTTGCCGCGGGCCGGCCGACCCGGCGTTGTTCACGACGATATCGAGCCTGCCGAAATGCGCGACGATCGCGCGCACGGCGGAGCGTACCGCTTCCGGATCGCCCGCGTCCGCCGGAAAGCAACGCAGACGCACTTCATCGTTCGCCGCATCGCACCCGGCAAGGAGCGCGATGCGCGCACGTTCGAGTTTCTCCGCACTTCGGCCCAACATCGCGATCGATGCCCCCTCGGCGAGATACCGTCGACATATCTCGGAGCCGATCGTGCCACCGGCACCCGTGACAATCGCGACTTTTCCGGTCAGGCGGCCCGTAGCGCGGGCAGATGGCGCGGCAGAAAGGTCCACAGAATCCTCCGACTCGTGAAAGGTTCTGCCATACTATCCACCCAAGTGGCCTTTGTAACTAGTCCAATACAAGAAACATCTAGATGCGAACCGTCCAATCGCGGGCGCGCTTACTATCGTGCATCGCGCCAAACGGGAACACATGCCAGTCACGTTGCGGACGCAAAACCCGCACGATTGCGGACTTTTACGAGGACCTGGTCGTCGCGACGAGTCGGGTGAACGCTTTGTGGCAGGGGACGCAGAGCGTCTCCAAGTTCTCGACGTGGTGGATGCACGAGAGCACGCCGTGGCGGCCGAGCGCGGGAACGATGTGGTTGACTTCGAGGCGCTCGGTTTTCCGCGCCACGCGATAGGCGGCCATCGCCGCAGCATATGCCGCCTTTTGCGGATGCGTTGCGCGCGTCGGCCGTTTCGGCAAACGATGCCCGCAGCGCACGCACGAGTATTTATCGCGCCGCTTCGCGGCTTGCCGCGCCATCGACCACATATGATTGGTCCAGAAGGCGGTCGAACAGCGCGCACTGCAATACGTGCGGCGCTTGGGCGGGATGTCTTCGGAACACCACGCGCAACAGCCATCCCACCGCGGCCCGGCCTTCGGGCAACTACTCAGGAGGGCGACGGACTGTACGCGCGGCGGTGTAGAAGTTCTGATCTCGGGGCTCCACGACGAACGGGCACGTGATCATGATGGAAACGTGCGCGGTGTGCTCGCAATCGGCGAACGCGGACCACGGGTAATCGACGCCGCTCTTGAACGTCAGGCGCGCCTCCGCGTGCGAACCGGATTGCGGAAAGACGATCGTGTCCTCCACAGCGACGATGCCGACGAAATCGAAGCCGGTCTCGTATGTGTAGGTTTTCCGACCGACGGCAACGGGCTTCTTTCCGCTGGTTTTTCCAAGCACGATCGTCTTCGCAATTGCAAGCCACGGCACACGAGACAGCTCATCCCCATAACCAATCGGCTCGGCCTCTTTCATCGGATCGATACCGAATTTCTGCAAAAACGAAACGACTTCTCGCGGGAAGATCGTCGGGCGAAGCGCCGTGTAATTCCGACAGCCGTCGCATTCACACTTATCCGCCTCGCCGCGCGCGATCGTGGCGTAGATCGCCGCCGTGGCCTCCGCGTCGAAGCGCACGACGGCATCGCCGATCGGCAGCTCGTCCCAAGCCACGAGAGCTAGCGGAGCGCCGGCTCGCGCGCTTCTTCTTCGGCGATCAGCTGCGGCGAGGCCTCACCGGAAAGAAACGCGGAGAACTCGCTCACCGAGAACTGCATTCCCGTTGCGAACGGGCCGAACTGCGCGTACTTCGAGCTCGCTTCATCGAAGCGCATTTCGTAGATCAGCTGCTTGAACGTGAGCGGCTCGTCCGCGTAGAGATCGACGCCCCACTCCCAATCGTCGAAGCCGATCGAACCCGAAATCACTTGCGTGAGTTGGCCGTGATACGAGCGCCCGATCTTGCCGTGATCCTGCATCATCTTCGCGCGTTCTTCGAACGGAAGCGTATACCAGTTGACGCTTTCGCCGCGGCGTTTATCCATCGGGTAGAAGCACACGTAGCGTCGGCGCGGGATCTTCGCCCACAGCCGCGCGGCGTTCCGCGGTTCGCGCGCTTGTTCGGCGACCATCGCATCGAACGTCGCGATCCACTCGGGCGAATGCGGCGTGAGGTTGCGATCGCGCAGCGCTGCGTGGATCTTTCCCGTCGCATCGTAGAGCCCGAGTTCGAGAATCGAAACGTACGACGAGATCGGGACGAGGAAATCCATGAGCGCGAGCTTATCGACGGTCGTCTGCATCTCGCCGAGCGCATCGAACGATTTCGCGTAATGCGTGAGCATCAAGTCCGCTTTGTGGCCCAGCAGTTGCGCGAGGCCTAAATCCGCATCGCTGTCGCGCGCGAGCGTCGCGAAGACCGCTTGCGCTTCCGTATCGATCGCGTGTTTGCGGTCGGCATCGAGCGCATCGAACCGGCGGCGGTCGAAGCGGAACATGCGGTGCAGGATCGACCAGCTATCGAGCGATTCGGGGACGAGGGGATTGCGCATCGGCGAAGCTCCGGGGGCAGGTTCGCGAAGAGGTTACGCCCGTACTTCGGCGTCGAGGACCTCAGGTCGTTCTCGATACTTCGCCCCGAGCTCCGGCGCGGCGGCGATCCGCTCCAGAATGCGCGCAAACGCCGCGTTCACGGGCGTCGACACGCCGAGCCGGGCGCCCGCGGCGGCTACGGCGCCATTGAGCGCCCCGACCTCGGTTCGGTGTTTCGCGTTCCGCATATCGAGCAGAAGCGAAGGCGGCTTCTGCCCGCGCGCTTTCGCGATGCGGGAGCCGAGGATCGCGCGTGCCAGCGGCGTCGGTAGGCGCGTTGCTGCCTGCAAGGCGCGGACGGGATAGCGCGGAAGGTCGACGGCCGAAACGTGCATCGCCGCCATCACGGCATATGCCTCGCGCATCGCGCGAATTTCCAGATCGAAGATGCGCGCATCCGCGACCACGCGCTCCGGGAGCACGCCCAGGATCGCACAGGACGCGTTCGCGACGATGTTGAGCGAGAGCTTGGACCACTTGAGCGCGCGGTAGTCCGCATGCGCGCTAACGGGCAGCGTGGACTCGCCGAACATCGCGAGCACCCAATTATGCGCGGTCGAGGTGCCGACCGGAGCGAAAGCGATCCCGCCCGAACGCGCGGCGTGCCCCTTGCCGTCCGGCCCGATCTCGACGGGGACGGTCAACGCGCACGCCATGATCGCGTCGGCGCCGAAGGCGGCGGCAAGCAGCTCCTCGTTGCCGACGCCGTTTTGCGGTGTCACGATCGCCGTGGCGATTGGGTCCGCCAGCCCAGCGCGCAACGTCGCGATCGCGCCTTCGGTATCGAACGCCTTGACGGTCACGATCGCAACGTCCGCCGCAACCGGTTCGAGCGCGGCGAGATCGCGCGGCGCGTAGACCACGTCGTTTCCGATGCCGCGTAAGAGCTCGCCGAGGTACGTGCCGACGGCCCCCGCACCGACGATAAAGATCTTCACGCTTGCGCCCCGATCCCCGTACTGCCGAATCCGCCCACGCCCCGCACCGAATCGTCGAGCTGCGTCACGCTTGCGAACACCGCTTGCGGGGCGGCGGCGACGACGAACTGCGCGATCCGATCGCCGCGTGCGATCGTGTGTGGCGCGGTGCCGTGGTTGATCAAGAGCACGCCGACTTCGCCCCGATAATCGGCGTCGATCGTGCCCGGTGCGTTGAGGACCGTAACGCCGTGTTTGACGGCGAGGCCACTGCGCGGACGGACTTGGATTTCGTACCCCGGCGGGATCGCGACGAGCAGCCCGGTCGGTACGAGCGCACGCGCTCCGGGTGCGATCACGAGATCGCTTGCGATTGCGGCAACGACATCGGCACCGGCAGCACCGAGCGACATATACGCGGGGAGGGGCAGATCGTGCGCGTGCGGCAGCCGCACGACCTCGACCTGCGGAGCGCTATTTGGCAAGCAGGTCGGTCAGTTCTGCCTGAAAGCTCTCGACGTCGCGGAACGAACGGTAGACGCTTGCGAAGCGGATGTAGGCAACTTTGTCGAGGGTCTTGAGCGCTTCCATGACCTTCTCGCCGAGCAACGTCGTCGCGACTTCGGTATCGCCGCGCGAGAAGAGCTCGCGTTCGAGCGTCGCCACGATCTCTTCCATCTGCGAGTCACTCACCGGCCGTTTCTCGCACGAGCGGCGCAGGCCGGAGAGCACTTTATCGCGGTTATAGAGCTCGCGCCGGCCGTCTTTCTTCACGACGAAGAGACGCGGCGCTTCCATGCGCTCGTAAGTCGTGAAACGATGTTTGCAGGTCAGGCACTCACGCCGACGGCGCACGACGTTCTCATCGTCGCGGCTATCTACGACGCGTGTCTCGCTCTTTCGGCACGTCGGACAAATCAGGGCGTGAGGCCTTTCACGGGCGCGAACCGCAAGATGTAGGGTGCGCGGCAATCATAACCCACTATGGGTTCTACGTCCACCGAGCACGCGCCCGGCGAAAACGAAAGCCCGCCGATCGCGGCGGGCTTCGGTTGAATTGCGCGCGGCGCGTCCTACTTGGCGGCGCCGATCTTGAACATCTTGGTGCCACAGGTCGAGCACTTGCCCTCGGTCGCCGGGCGGCCGTTCTTCATCGTGATCTGCGTGGCGTCGTTCATCTCACGCTTGGTCTTGCACTTGACGCAGTAGGCTTCAGCCATGATTCGTTTCTCTCCCAAAAGTCGGCCGAGGTGGGGCGCCATCGCGGAGCGCGTGGCGGCGGCCGAATCGTGGGCGACTATTCCGAGGGCGCGCGGCCTTTCCTCGTCGGAAGCCCCCTCGCGCGCTCCTCGCTCGCCAAAGCTTGCCGCCGGGATCGCTCGTCGCGAACGAGGAGTATGGAGCTCGACCAACCGCAATTCTTCGCACGGGATGCCCTGCCCGAGGCGGCGCGCCGCCGCTTCGGCGACATGCGCCTCACCGGCCTTTGGGTGAGCGGAAGCCTCGCCGATCTCGCGCGGCCGACCGTCGCCGTCGTCGGTAGCCGCGCTCCGAGCGACCTCGGCGCGCGCGTCGCATACGAGATCGCACGCGGCCTTGCGGAAGCGGGCGTGTGCGTACTCTCGGGCCTGGCCGTAGGGATCGACGCCGCGGCCCACCGCGGCGCGTTCGCGGGCGGCGGCGCGACGATCGGCGTGCTCGGTGGCGGGCACCGACGCTTCTTTCCGAAACGCAACCGCGAACTTGCCGAAGCGATGATCGCAACGCGCGGTGCCGTCATCTCGCCGTTCGCGCCCGATCATCCGACATTCCCGGCGCAGTTCTTGCAGCGTAACGGCATCGTCGCACAGTTGGCCGATGCGGTAGTCGTGGTCGAAGCCGCGGCGCGCAGCGGTGCGCTCAACACCGCGAGCTGGGCCGCAAGCGCGGGGCGCGAGGTCCTCGCCGTGCCGGGGGACGTCGACCGCCCGAAGGTCGCGGGCTGCCTCGCGCTCTTGCGCGACGGGGCGACGCTCGTCCGCGACGCGGCGGACGTTCTTGCGGCGATCGGGCTCGACCGCCCGAGCGCGCCGCAGCCGAGCGCGTCACGGCTTCCAAGCGATCCCGTCGAGCGCGCGATCGTCATCGCGCTCGATAACGGGCCGCAGCCCGCCGAACGTCTCGCGCTCGCACTCGACTGCGCGCCCGCAAAGCTCTGGCAAGCGCTCTTCGCGCTCGAGAGCGCGGGCCGCATCGCAAGCGGTAGCGAGGGCTATTCGCTCGCCCGGCCACCGATCCGATAGCGATCCACGCCGAGGATAAACATGCTCATACCTTCGCGCTTTACGAATCCCAAGTCGCGATAGAGGCCGAGCGCCACCGCGTTGTCATCCATCACGAAGAGCGTCACGCTCGCCCCGTCGATCCCGCGCGTCGCGGCGATGAGCCGAGCCATGAGCGCGCGTCCGATACCGCAGCCGCGCCGGTCCGCCGCGACGAACACGTCGTGCACGTGCCAGCTCACGCCGCGACGCAACACGTCGGCGCGCCGCGCCGCAAGCCCGAAGCCGCAGCATCGCTCGCCCGCGAACGCCGCAGCGATAACGGTTTCTCCGCGGTCCAACCGCTCGCGGAGAAACGCTCCCGTAGCCGCCTTCGTACCCGAACGAGGCGCGATACGTCTCTAAAAGCGCGACGAACGCGGCGAACCGGTAGGCGTCGTCTGGATCGAGGAGGCGGACCGCATCGGGAATCTTCGGCATGCGTTGGCCTCGTTCGCGTCGGATGGATGCGACCATGCACATCCGCTTACTCGCGGTCGGGAAACTTCGCGAGCCGTATGCGATCGCGGCGGCGGCCGATTTTCGCAAGCGCCTGGCTCCGTACCATCGTTTCGAAGAAGTGGAAGTTCGCGCCGAATCCGGCAACGATCCCGCAGCGGCGATGCGTGCCGAGGCGGCGTCGCTCCTGCGCTGCATCGAACCCCACGATCGCGTCTGGCTGCTCGATCGCATCGGCGAGGAGATCGATTCGCGGGAGCTCGCGGCGCGGATCGAACGCCTGCCGCACGCCGGGATCGCGCGCCTCTCGCTCGTCATCGCGGGCACGTACGGCGCGGATCCCGCGCTCGTCGCACGCGCCGATTTCCTGTGGTCGCTCTCGAAGCTCACGCTGCTGCACGAATGGGCCCGTATCGTCGTGCTGGAGCAACTCTATCGCGCAGCGAAGATCGCTCGGAATGAGCCCTACCACCACTAGCGAGCCGCTAACCCTCGCCGTTCTCGCCGAGCGCTTCGCCGCAGCAGCCAAAGCACTTTTTCCCGAAGCCGAGCCCATCGTCGTCTTCGAGGGTCCCCGCAGCCGCGAATTCGGAGACTTCGCGACCAACGTCGCGCTCCGCTTGGCGAAGGCCGCGAAACGCTCGCCGCAACAGGTCGCCGAAGCAATCGTTTCCGCGGTGATGGCCGATCCCGAGATCGCTGCAACCGTCGCTTCGGCCGAAGCGACGGCGGGGTTCATCAACCTGCGCCTCGTCCCGGCATACTGGCATCGCGTGCTGCGCGCGATCCTTGCCGAGGGCGCGAACTACGGCCGCGCGCCCCGCAACGGAACGCGCATCTCGCTCGAATTCGGCAGCGCAAACCCGACGGGGCCACTCGTCGTCGTCCAAGGCCGAACGCTTTCGATCGGCAGCACGCTCGCAAATGCGATGGATGCCGCGGGATACGATGTCCACACGGACTGGATCATCAACGATGCGGGCTCGCAGCTCGACACGCTCGGGCGCTCGCTGCACGCGCGGTATCTGCAGTTGTGGGATGAGCCCTACGATCCAACGGTGCTCCCGCCCGGGTTTCCCGAGGACGGCTATCCCGGCGCGTACGTCACCGCGATCGCACGCGCCTTACGCGAACGCGACGGCGAGAAGTGGCGCGCCGAGCCCGAAACCGTCTGGCTCGAACCGCTCTCGCAATACGCGCGCGATGCCAACGTCGCCGAGCAGCAGACCACCGCCGCGCGATTCAAAGTCACCTACGACCTCTGGCAGAGCGAGCGTGCCTACCACGACGCCGGCACGATCCGCGAAGGCATCGCGGCGCTCGTCGCACGCGGGCTGACGTATGAAGAAAACGGCGGAACGATCGTGCGGACGACCGATTTCGGCGACGACAAGGATCGCGCCGTCGTCCGCGCCGATGGCCGCCCGACGTACTATGCGGGCGACGTGACCTACCACGCACAGAAACTCGCGCGCGCGGACCGCGTGATCGATATCCTCGGGCCCGACCATCACGGGTATATCGGACGGCTCAAGGCACTCGCCGCGATGCTCGGCCGTCCGGGCGCGGTCGACGTCATCATCGCGCAGCAGATCACGCTCAAACGCGGCGACGAGATCGTCTCGATGTCGAAGCGCGCCGGAAATATCGTGACGCTCACCGACATTCTCGACGAAGTCGGCGTCGATGCGGCGCGCTTCTTCTTCGTGATGCTTGCGATCGACTCGCCGCTTACCTTCGATCTCGCGCTTGCGAAAGCGCAGTCGAGCGATAACCCCGTCTATTACGTGCAATACGGTCACGCCCGCATCGCCTCGCTCGCGCGCAAAGCCGAAGTCGCATTCGACGCCGCGTTCGTCGCGGATGCCACGCACGCGCCCGATTTCGCGCCGCTCGTCGACCCAGCGGAACTCGCGCTCGCGCGCCGACTCGCCGAATTTCCGCAAGTCGTGCGCGGCGTCGCGGAATCCCTCGCCGCACATCGCCTCCCGAAATACGCGCGCGACGTGGCGAGCGACTTCCACGATTTCTACGATAAGTGCACCGTCCTCGGGGACGATCGCGCGCTCTCGCAAGCACGGTTGGCACTCGCACTCGCGGCGAAGACCGTGCTCGGCGCGACGCTCGCGCTTTGCGGTGTCGGCGCTCCCGAAGCGATGACGCGCGACTAGCGCGTTTCGGTGCCCTTCGGCTGCTGCATCCGCACGATGTACGGCGCGACGAAGTAGTTGAAGAGCAAGCGTACGAGTGCGGCGGCGGGGATAGCGAGGAGCAAACCCGGGATGCCGAAGAGCTCGCCGCCCGCGAAGACCGCGAACATCACGCCGATCGGCGAGACGCCCGTGGTATCGCTCATCACTTTCGGTACGATGACGTTATCCGAGATGCGTGCGACGACGAACACGACGAGCGAAACGTAGAGCACCATCCAGGGCCCCTGCGGTAATGCAAGCGCGGCGGCGAGCACCTGCGCGACGACCATGCCGACGAACGGAATCGCGTATGCGATCCCCGAGACGATGCCGATCAACAGCGCGAAATTGAAGCCGAAAATCATGCTCAACAGCCAGATCGCCGCCCCCGTGATCGCGCAAACGATGACTTGGCCCGCGACGAAATGACCGAACACTTGCACGATTTCGTAGAGCAAATTATGCACGGCTTGACGGCGTGAGAGCGGCACGAGCAGCAAGAGCGAGCGGCCGAGATCCGGGCCACGCAAGAGAAAGAACACCGAGAGGATGAGCGACGAGAGCCCGACGAGCAACGCCGTCGCGGTTCCGACGAAGATCGTCCCCGCAGAATTGACGGTGTACGCGAGGGTCGCCGATGCGAGCGTCATCGTTTCCGCTTCGATGTTATCGAAGGACGGTAGCGCGACGCGCGGACCGAGCCGTTCGTGGAGGACGTTCTCGAACGCGAGCCAGCCGACTTTCGCGTTCGCGACATACGCCGGCGCGTTGACGGCGATCGAGACGAGCTCTTTCGACGTTTGCGGAATGACGAGCAAGGCCGCGAAAATGAGGAGCGCGAGCAAGCCGATGTACACCACGGCGATCGCAAGCGGGCGCGAAAGCTTGCGTTCCAACACGCGCGTCACCGGTTTGACACCGAATGCGATGAACGCAGCGATCGTAAAGATCGCGATCGTATTCGGAATGCGTATCGCCACGAAATACGCGGCGACGACGAGCGCGAGTCCGACGAGCGAAACGATCAGACGCCGCGTCGCAATCGGCGTCATAGTTGTATGCTCAGCAAACGGCGTTCGGTCGCGAGCCCCGCACGTTCGTAGAGCGTGCGCGCCGCCGTATTCGACTCCGTCACCATGAGCGCGAGCGACGGGAGGCCGATCCTGCGCGCTTGCGCGACCGCTTCGTCCAAGAGCATGCGCCCGATGCCCCGGTGCCGCTCCGCGCGGTCGACCGCCATGTAGGCGACGAATCCTTGCTTTGCGAGCGTAACTTCGTCGGTCCAGTCGTCGAGTAAGAGTAAGAACCCGAGCGCGACGCCGTCGCGTTCGGCGACGAACGTCACGTGCGATTGCGTGTAGACGAACGCAACGAGGCGTTCGAATGCGACGTGCACGAGCGGCGGCGCGGCCGCGCGTCCTTCGGGTACGCTCGACATCGCGACGTTGCGGCCGAGCTCCAACACGAACGGCCGATCGCGGTCGTCGCCATGACGGATCGCGACCGGCGCGCTCATACCGTAACGGGCGTGCGCACGCGGTCGAACCACTCCGGTACGAGCGCTTCGAGCGCTGCGATCAGGATCGCGTTCTCGTCGCGCGTGCCGATCGTGATACGCAAGAAGCCCGGCATCTCCGGATGCGGTGGCCCGCCGATCGCGCGCACGATGATGCCGCGCCGGAGCAAGTCCTCGTAGGCGAGGGCACCCGCGATCGGCACGTGCACGCCGTAGAAGTTTCCCTCCGTCGGAAAGAACGGTAAACGCAAACGTGCATATGCCGCGGCCATCTGCGCGCTACCGAACGCATTTTCGGCAAGCGTCGTCGCGATGAACGCATCGTCGTCGAGTGCCGCGAATGCGGCCTTCGCTGCGGGTAACGACACGTTGAAGGGCAGCCGCACGCGCTCGAGATAGCCGCGAATCTCCGGCGATGTCAGGCAATAGCCGAAGCGCAGCGATGCCAGTCCGTAAATTTTCGACATCGTTCGCGTGACGATCGTGTTCGGGCGCTCGCGAACGTACGAGGTGCCGTCGACGGCCGTCGCGCCACCGTATTCTTGGTATGCCTTGTCGAGCAAGACGAGCACGTTGCCCGGAACGCGCGCGATGAAACGCGCGAACGCATCCGCCGTTACGGCCGATCCCGTCGGGTTGTTCGGATCGACGACGATGACCATCTTCGTACGCGGCGTGATCGCCGCGAGCATGCCATCCAGGTCGTGCGCGCCCGCAATCGTGGGGACCGCAACGACGATCCCATTCCGGATACGGACGTCTGCGGAAAAGAGCGAAAACGTCGGATCGGCCATCACGACTTCGTCGCCGGGCGAGAGGAACACATCGAAGATCATCGCGCACACGTCGTTCGAGCCATGCCCGAGCACGACGTTATCGGCCGCGAGGCCGTTCGCGGCCCCGATCTTCTCGCGGAGTTCCGTATGATCGTCGTTGACGTAGATGTTGAGCGCGTCCAGATGGGCGAGCGCGGCGACGGCGAGCGGCGAAGCACCCATCGGGTTTTCGTTCGACGAAAGCTTGACGATCCGATCGACGGCGTATTTTTTCCGCAGCGCGTCGACGGTGGTGCCGGGCGCGTATGCGCGCGCATCGAGCACGCTTTGACGAACGAGAGAACGCGTGTCCATGTGCGAACCGTTCGCTATGCGAGGAACCGCGACCCGGGTTCTTGCAAGGCCTCGCCGCGTATGCATGAGGGGCACGCTTCGGGTTCGTACGATGCGATCGGCAGATCGCAGAGCGCGTGCGTCGGTACGCCGAAATCGATCGGATCGCGCCGCACGATCACGCCGACACCCGCGACCCGTGCGCCGTACCCGCGCACGACGGCGAGCACTTCGCGCACGGAACCGCCCGTCGTAACGACGTCCTCGACGATGAAGACGCGGTCGTTCGCATCGAGGTGGAACCCACGCCGTAAGGTGGGAACGCCCGCTTCTTTCTCGACGAAGATCCCCTTGGTTCCGAGTTGGCGCGCCGTCTCGTAACCGAGCACGATGCCGCCGACCGCCGCGCTTACGACGATCGTCGCTCCGCTCGCATTCGCAACGAACGCAGCCGCGATCCGCTCGACGACGGCGGGCTCTTCGAGAATGCGAAATTTCTGCACGAAACGATTGCTATGCCGCCCGGACGACAAGCGGAAGTGGCCATCGAGCACCGCGCCGCGCGCGATCAACTCGGCGAGCAGGGCCTCGCCCGCGAGCGGCGCGATCATACGGCGCGCAGATCCGCGAGGATCGCGGCCGCGGCCGCAACCGGATCCGCCGCTTGCGTGATCGGCCGGCCGACCACGATGTAATGAGCACCCGCCGCACGCGCTTGGGCGGGCGTGGCGATCCGTTTTTGATCGCCCTGGGCGCTTCCCGCAGGCCGGATTCCCGGGCAGAACGTGACGAAATCTTCACCGAAAAATTGCCGGATATCGGAAATATCGTTCGCACTGCAAACGACGCCCGCGCACCGCGCGTCGCGTGCGAGCGCGGCGAGCCGCACCACGTTCTCGCCCGGTCCACCGACGAGCCCGAGTTCGTTGAGATTCTCGGCTGCGATGCTCGTAAGGATCGTGACGCCGAGCAGCTTCGGCACCGGCATGCCGAGGATATCCGCGCGTTCTTGCGCCGCGTGCACGGCCGACGCCATCATCTCCGCGCCACCGAGGGCGTGCAACGTGACGAGCGTGACGCCGGGCCGCACGAGTGCGTGCAGCGCCGCTTCGATCGTGCGCGGAATATCGTGCAGTTTCAAGTCGAGAGCATACGCGGCGCCGCGCTCTTCGAGATACGCGCGCACGCGATCGCCGTATGCGTAAAAGGCTTCGTACCCGAGCTTGAACGTAACGTCGAGCGGAACGAGCGCATCGATCAAACGTTGCGCTTCGGTAAAGTTGGGTACGTCGAGTGCGACGGCGAGGCGGGTCATCATCCGAGCGGTCGTTCGCCATCGCAAGCGTTCGTACCACGCGCGATCATAAAGATTCGACAAACGTCGTACGCGAAAGCGAACCGGATCGAACCGTCATGCGTTATAGATAGTGAAACGACGCCGCACCAATGTAGAACGGGCGTCGTAAGGAGATGGACCTCATGGCCGGATTACTCGTTTTCAAAACCCTTGCCGATGCGCTCCGCGCCGGATACGAAGTGTACGACCGCACGCGCGACGGATATCTCGTCCGTACGCGAACGGCGGGCGGATGGGCGATGGCCATGGTCTGTCCGTAACGCAAAACTTCCGTAAACATGCAAAGAGGAGTCGCGCGAGCGGCTCCTCTTTCGTTTCTCTAAAGCCGAATATCGGGCGGCGGCACGGGGCGCGCGATGCGCGGCGGTTCCGACATCCGCCCCGGCTGCGCCATGGGATCGGTCGCCCACGGCGGTGGCTCCGCGTACGATGCGGCATCCGGAGGCGGCATGCGATAGGAATCGCGCGAGATGCGAGGAGCGCCGATGTTCGCTCCCGCGAGGACCGCGTTGATGATCTGCGCGATCCCGACGAACATCGGAACGAGCCCGCCGATCAACCATGGCCCCGGTACGATCGTCCACCCGCCGAACGGGCCGCTTTGCGAAAAGCCGATAAACGAAAGACCGATCAGCACCGCGAGGCCGATACACGCCGTGACGACGCCGCCACGGAGCATGCGATCCGGCGATTTGCCGTCGATCGGCGTTACGAACGGCACCTCTTGGCGCGCGCCGCCGACGCCCTCGACGCGATCGCGAAAGGCCTGACCGGCGCGCTGCCATCGCTTGCCGCCGGCACCGATCGGCGCCATTCCCTGACGGATCATCTCCATGCGCTCGCGGTGGGCGAGAACGCGCGAGATCACGAGCGCGGCAACCGGTGCGCCGAAGAGAAATACCATCACGAAGAGTGGGACGAGAACCTCTGGGCCGTGCATGTTACGAAGCTCCATTCTTGGCGATGGTGATCCGGCTATTCGACGTTGCGAGTTCGACTGCGCCCGTACCCGCGCCGATGCGCACGGTCCGACTCTTCGCGTCGTCCCGATCGGTAACGACGGCATTCGGATACGAGACGTTCACCGATCCGTTTTCCGTGTGCGCGTCGATCGTAAGCGATGCTTCGGCCTGCGGCGAGAACGCGATGCGCCCGTTCTCGCTACGTACGATATACTTGCCGTTTTCCGGAAACGATCCGCCGATCGCGATGGCACCGTTGCTTGTCGTAAACGAACCGTTCGGCGCGGCGCCGCGAAAGGCGACATCCGTTCCATCGATGCGACCGTTATCCGTCCGTACGTCGTAAGCGCCCGCAACCGTACCGCGCAACGTTATGCGCCCGTTCGTCGCGGCAACCGCGATGCGCTCGCCGCGCACGCGATCGAGAACCACGCGGCCGTTACTGCTCGCGACGTCGATCGATCCGTCGATATCCGCGATCGCGACCGTCCCACTGTCGAGCGTGGCCGCGACATCGCCGCGATGCCCGGTAATCGTGAGATTCGCTACGGCCTTTGCATCGATTCGAACGCCCGCGGGAACGCGTACGACCACCCGCGGCGAGGCCATGTCATCGGTGGAAGTCGACCAGCCGAAGTGCCACGAGGTTTTTCCGGTGCTGGCATGTTCGCGGCCGATCGTCACGACCGAAGGCGTCGTTACGATCCGGAGCGCGTGCGCACCATCGCTTGCACCGTCGTCCACGGAAATCGCCGTCGCCGTCGCCTCCGCAGAAACGATCTCGAACGTCGAGCTATCGTCGTCGATCACGAGCAGCGGCGCGGAAGCGACGGAAAACGTACGCGGAACGGCGCCGTGGTGGCCGCGCGCCGATGCCGCGCTTCGCGCGAGCTCGTGATGGCGGTGACCGAAGGGCGTTGCGATCAGGCGTACGACGGCGACCGCAATGACGATCTCGACGATGACGAGGCTAGTAACGAGGCGGCGACGAGAACGATCCATCCGAGGTTCCTTTCGGAGCAGTGCCCCACGTACGTTCCATGCCCCCGCGTTGTTTCGGAGCATTCGCGCATGCGCCGCTCGGCCGACGACGAAACAAACGCGAGCGCGCGCACGTACGTGCGGGCATCGTGGCCGTCGCATTCGCAGAAAGACCGCTCGTGCAGCTCCCCGTCGCCGACGACGAGGCTTTCGTACGTGCCGCGCTCGGCGGGCAGGGCGATGCGTTCGGCGTACTCGTCGAGCGCTACGAGCGCGCGGTTTACACCCTGACCCTGCGCATGATGCGCGATCGCGACGATGCAAGCGACGCCGCGCAAGATGCGTTCTACCGCGCGTTCCGCTCGCTGCACACGTTTCGGCCCGGAGCGAAGTTCTCGACTTGGATCTTCACGATCGCGCACAACTGCTGCATCGATCGCCTCAATCGCCGGAAACGTTTCTCGAACGACGAAATACCCGATGCGGCGGACACGGCGCTCGGCCCCGAGGCGACCTACGAACGCGCCGATGCGGCGCGCGAACTTCGGGCGGCGATCGATGCCCTACCGGAAAAATACCGAACGGTAATCACCCTCTATCACTTGCAGAACACGCAATATGAGGAAATAGCGAGAGTCCTCGGACTTCCGATCGGCACCGTCAAAACACACTTATTCCGGGCAAAAGAACTGTTACGAAAACATCTCCGTGAGAGCGAGCGTGAACGATGACCGCCGATGACGATCTCGACCGAGCCCTTGCGGCGCTGCCGCTCGAAGAGCCGCCGCACGATTTACGTTCGCGCATCCTTGCGAGCACGATCTATCGCACGGCGCCCGTGTTTTCGAGCCTCGAACTCTGGTTGATCGCGGGAACCTGTGCCCTAGCGGTCTGGCTCGTGTCGATCGCCCTCGGCGACACCGCAGCGCTCGGTGGCCATCTCACGGCAGTCGCCGCACTCCTCGATACACGGCTAACCATGCTCCTCACGCCGACCACGCTCGAGTGGACGGCTACGGGCGGAGCGATCTCGCTCTGGCTCCTCTTCTTGCAAAACGGAACCGGGCGGAACGCGGTGCGCCCGTGACCGATGCGAAGCACAAGATCCTCGTCGTCGAGGACGACGCGCAGATCCTGCGCGTGCTGCAACTCGAACTCGAGCACGAGGGCTACGAAGTCGACACCGCGCGCGACGGGCTCGCCGGCCTCGAACGCGCGCTCAAAGAGCCCGACCTCGTCATCCTCGACCTCATGCTACCGAAGCTCGATGGCACGGAAGTCTGCTCCCGCATTCGCGCCAAAAGCCGCGTCCCGATCATCATGCTCACGGCGAAAGATCGCATCCCCGATCGCGTCGCGGGCCTCGATGCGGGCGCCGACGACTACGTTACGAAGCCGTTTTCGATCGACGAACTGCTCGCGCGCGTGCGCGCGCGCTTACGCGAACGCGATCCCGTGGCGAATATCGTCGGCGCGGCCGACCTCACGATGGATCGCGATCGGCACGAAGTGGTGCGCGCCGAGAAGCAACTCCAGCTGACGGCGAAAGAGTACGCCCTGCTCGAGTATCTGCTCTTGCATCCGAACAAAGTCCACACGCGCGACGAGCTCTTCAACGGCGTCTGGGGATCCGATTTCCTCGGCGACTCGAACCTCATCGACGTCTACATCCGCTATTTGCGCGGCAAGATCGACGACGGATTCGAACCCAAGCTGATCCAGACGGTGCGCGGGGTCGGCTACGCACTGAAGACGTGACCTCGTTTCGCACGCGGATCGCGCTGCTCTATGCGATCCTCGTGGTCGCGGTCATCGGTGTCGGTGCGATCGCGATCAATTTTTCGTTCCGTTCGCTCCTCCTCGATCAAGCGCGCGAGCGCGTGACGCGCACGAGCGATGAAATCGCGCGGTCGGTCGCGCCGACGGGGCTCAGCGGCACGCTCCTCGGCGATATCCCGGTGCTTACGACGCTTGGGAGCCAGTCCGGGCTCGATACGCTCGCCTCACCGACCACGATCGTGCAGATCGACACGCTCGGCGGACAGCCGCTCGGCAGTTCGAGCAACGCGGGCGGCGTGCTCCTACCGAATCGGGCAACGCTGACGATTGCGAACGACCGCCACCTCGAAGAACTCCACACCGATCTCCCGACGATCGGCGACTTGCTGGTCCTCGATCGCCTCGTGATCGTCGGCGACCGGCCGATCGCGATCGCCCACGTCGCGGAAAAACTCGGCATCATCGAGACGACCTTGCAGCGCGCGCGGGCGATTCTCATCGGCGTCACGTTTGCGGCACTGGTCCTCGTCCTCGCCGCGTCGTATTTTCTCGCGCGCTCGGCCGTCGAGCCGATCGTCGAACTCACCGAGGCGATGCGCGGCATCGGCTCCGATCGGCTCGACCGGCGACTCGCATGGACCGATCGGGTCGACGAGGTGCAAACGCTTGCCGCGACGTTCGATGCGATGCTCGCCCGCTTGCAAGAGGCCTTCGCACGCGAACGTCAGTTCATCTCCGATGCCTCACACGAACTCAAGACGCCGCTTACCGTCATCAACGCAAACGCCCAGATGCTGCAACGCTGGGCCGACCGCGACGAAACGATCCGGCGCGAAAGCCTCGAAGCGATCATCGACGAGAGCGGCCAGCTCGCGCAAATGGTCAACGGTATGCTCTTACTCGCGAAGGCCGATTCCGGGGATGCGATTCCGAAGGAACCGCTGGTGCTCGACTCCGTTGTCGCCGATGTCGTAGCACATCTCGACGATCGCGCACAGCGCAAAGGGCTCCGACTCGACTATTTCCCGAACGGTACGCCATCGATCGTGCTGGGTGACGCGAATTTGCTCCGCCAAGTGGTCACGAACCTGACGGACAACGCGATCAAGTTTACGGCAGCCGGGACCGTCGGGATCGCGATCGCGCAAGGCGAAACGACGGCGACGATCTCGGTGATCGATACCGGCCCCGGCATCGACGACGCCCAAGCCGATCTGCTCTTCAATCGCTTCTTCCGCAGCGATACCTCGCACACGCGATCGATCGAGGGAACCGGGCTCGGCCTCGCGATCGTGCGGAGCATCGTGCGCATCCACGGTGGCACGGTGTCCGCGCGCTCGCGGCCCGAAGGGGGCTCGATCTTTTCCGTGACCCTTCCCCGCGAAGCGGTCGACGACGCGACGCTTGCGGAAGCAACCTTCACGGACATTTCATGACGCGGAGCACACGTTCGGCTAGCGTACGAGGTGTGAACCACCCTCCGGCCGGCGCTCGACGATACGTCGCGGCGCTTGTCGTCTTTCTTGCGGCGATCTTCGCTCCGCTCGGCGCACGCGCCGCAAGCGAGTCGTTCGACGTGGGCGAGCAAGGGTTCGTACAGATCCGCGCGATCAAGGGCGAGATCACGGTTAGGACCTGGGACAAACCCACGGTCCAGATCGACACGGACGACGATTTCGTGGGCCGCAAGGCACCCGTGCGCTACGGCAGCCCCGACGTGCCGTTCGATATCCCGATGCGCGCGCAGCCGATTCCGACCATCACGGGCATCGTGCAGCTCCCACCCGAGTCGTTCGTCATCGCGAACCTCAAGCCGACGCAACACGACGGTATCTACATCGAGGGGAAAACGGGCACGGCAACGGTGACGGTTCCCGCGAACCTCGGGATGCTCGTCGTCGCGATGCGCGGTGGCCCATCGCACGTCGATATCGACGGCGTGAAATCCGCAACGATGATCGTCGCGCTACGCGGTGGCGCGGCGCGCTTTCACGATGTCGGCGGCGATGGATTCGTGCAAGTGCTCAACGGGCGCGTCACCGCGACGAATTCGAACTTCAACCGCATTCGCGTCCGCACGGTCAACGATAGCGTCGTCTTCGAACGCTGCAGTGCGAAGCAGATCGAGGCATCGAGCGTGCACGGTTCGGTCGTGTACGATAACGGGCAGTTCGTACCGGGGCAGGCGCGCTTCGAATCGACGTTCGGCAACGTGTTGATCGGCCTCGGGCGAGGCGGCGGCGCACAACTTTCCGCGCACTCCGGCACGGGCAAGATCTACTCGAATTTCACGCAACGGAACGTCGCGCTGCATCAACGCGACTCGGATGCCACGGCAACAGTCCATGGCGGTGGGCCGCTCGTCAATCTCTCGAGCGAGCACGGAAGTATCTACCTCTACGACGGCGCGATCGAGCAAAAACGCGATTCGCCGGATTGGCACGAGGGCACGGCTCGCGTCAACGCGCCCTTGCCGGCAAATCGCTCCGCGCGCGGCCTGCCCGCGAATCCGCGCGAGCGCGTACCCAACGGCACGATCCATGCATCGGAGACGATTAGAGTAAGAATTTCCGTAGCATCGCCTCATCGATTTTGAACGTGTGCTGCGGTAAGACGGCTTCGACGTGATAGCCGCACGCGAGCAAGAACGGTTCCGCGGGGCCGCGATCGTGCGGCACGAGCGCGGTCATCTTATGACAGTTGTAATAATTCGAAAGCTCTTCGGCGCGCGCGAGTAACGCGCGACCGACACCGGTTCGCCGCGACTCCGGGCGAACGACGAGCGTTTCGATCGTGCCGAGCGACGCCGCGACGCGTAAGCGCAATGCGCCGAGGATCGCGGCGCCTTCCATCACCGCGATTTCGTGATACTGCTCGTGCCAGACGACGGTAAAATCGTAGAACCGCGCATCCGCTTCGCGTTTGCTCTCCGCCCAGAACGTATCGAGTTCGTGTGGCTTCGCGATCACGATCTCACGCACGGGCGGCGGACACTTCGTTCGTGACATCGAGCGTCCAGCCGTCGTATGCGGCATAGGCTCGCACGCCATACGCGCGCTCGAATTCTTTCGCAAGCGCATCGGGGTTTTGCTCGAGCATCTTCGTGCCGAAGTGCGTCATCACGACGACCTTCGGGCGCACGCCTTCGACGATCGCGTGCGCATCGTCGAACGTCAGGTGATCGACGTCCATCGAATCGCGGAATCGCAGGACGTTGAGCACCAGGACGTCCGGCGCATGCGCCTTGTAATCGTCGATAAGTTCCGGGAAGAACCGCGTGCACGGTAAGTACGAGACCGTCGTTCCCTCGTGGCGAAAATGCAGGCCATAGGTTTCGACGCCGTGCCGATGACGGAGCGAGGTGCGAAGCTCGACATCGGCGATCGCGTAGCTTCCGCGCTCTTCGAGCACGACTTCGCTCGTTGGAAAACGGCGGGCGTACGGTAAGATCACGTGCTCGCCCTCGAAGGCATCGCGCGGCGCGACGATCGTGCCGCGCGGGCGGTAGCCGCCCTGCGTCATCGCCTCGATCATCACGTTGACGTCGTTTGCATGATCGAGATGTTTGTGCGAGAGCACGATCGCATCCAACTGCTGCGGATCGCACGGCGGCGTTGCGGAAAGCGCGCGCACGAGCGCACCGGGGCCCGGATCGACGTGGATTTGCGTACCGCCGAAGGTCATCCACATCCCGCCGGATGCGCGAATCTGCCGTGCGACGACGAACCGCGCCCCTCCCGTACCCAAAAATCGAATCGTGCTCATACCGTCTCTATGCTCCGCTCCGCGAGCCAGTCCTCGACGCAAGCCACGATGCGACGATCGCGTACGTCGAAGACCGCGCCGGGCGCCCCGCAATGAGCGCGATGTGGCCGCCGGGTAGCGCGGTAAACGTGACGTCGGAGGAGCCGACCGCTGCCGCCAGCGGTTCGCACGATGCGCGCGGGGCGATGGTATCGCCGTCCGCCGCGAGCACCAGGAGCGGCGAACGGATCGCGCCGAGATGGATCGCACGCCCGCCGAGCCGTAACCGCCCCGTCGCAAGCAAGTTCCCTCGGTAAAGCGCGCCGATCCAATCGCGCGCGAAGGCGCCCGGCAAATCGAGCCACGTTTCGGCCCAGCGTGCGATCGCCGCACGGGTCGGCGCGCGATCCGGCGCGGCGCTTTCCGCAAGACGCGCGCGAACGCGAGCGGTAGGCCGCAGTAACAGGAACGCCGCTTCGATCATATGGGCCGGAACGTTGCCGAAGAGGTGCAGCACACGGTCGAGATCGAGTACGTCGGGCGCGCACCAACGTACGAGCCGGCCGCCGCCATCGCCGAAGGCAACCGGAGCCGCGAGCGCGACGATCGGGTCGATGGCGCGCACGATACCGAGCGCCGCGCCGAGCGCGACGAGCGTCCCGCCCATGCAGTAGCCGACGAATGCGACCGGCCCACGGCCTTCGCGCGCGCGTACGCGGCGCGCGACGAAATCGAGCAAGCCCGTGACGACCGTTTCGAGCGAGAGGTCGCGATCCTCGTAACCGTAACGCCCCCAGTCGACGAGATACACGGCGAAGCCATGGGCGAGCAGCGCGCCGACGAGCGACGCTTCCGGCGCGAGATCGAAGAGGGTCGGTGCGCCGATGAGTGCGGGGACGAGGACGACCGGCGTGGCGTACCGACGCGACGCGGGCGAAAACGCAAGCAACGTCAGCTTTCCCCTGCGCCCCGCGACGGCGTTCGGGAAGTGAGAGACGTGCTCGCTCACGAACGCGGACGCATATGTTTCGCGGACATATCGGCTCGGAAACGGAGCCGATCGACGGGATGCGGGGAACCGCCGCCCTGATTCTGGCCTGGTATCATATCTGGCTTTTCTCGTGGCTCCGGCCCGAGCTCAAGATCGGCGGCGTGACGATCTTCGACGTCGCCTGGATTCCGCGCACGGCGTTTCTCGGTGCCGATCTGTTCTTCTTCGTGAGCGCGTTCTGCCTGTTCACGCCGTACGCGCGACATCTCTTCGCGGGCGGCACGAAGCCCAAGCTCGCACACTACTGGGATCGCCGCATCCGTAAGATCGTCCCCTCATATTTGCTCGCGCTCGCCGTAACGATCGGGCTCTCCGCAAGCGGCTTCGATTGGGGCGAACTCGTCCGCACCACGCTCGTGCATCTCACGTTCACGCAAAATCTCTGGCACGATCGCGTCGGTTATCACAACGGCGTCCTGTGGAGCCTCGCGATCGAAGTCCAGTTCTACGTGCTTTTCCCGCTCGTCGCATGGGCATTCTCGCGCAAGCCGCTCATCACATGGATCGCGATGGTCGCAATCGCGCTTGCCTATCGGCTCGCCGTCTCCGGCTGTTGCTTGATGAACGAGCCGATTTATCGCGTTTTGCCCGCCTATCTCGACACCTTCGCTTTCGGCATCGCGTGCGCGTATGCGTTGCACTGGTTACGCGCGAACGTCGATATGAACCGCTATCGGCTCTGGGCGACGCTCGGCACGGTCGCGTTTTTCTTCGCGGTCATCGGCTTATGCCAGAACTGCTCCGAGCATCTGGAAGCGACCGCAGGGCGCGAAAGCTGGCAAGTCCTCGGCCGGCCGATCATCGCAGCGGCGTTTTTCGGGTTCGCACTCTGTGCGTGCAGCGCGTATCGCCCGATGCGCGCGCTCATCGGCAACCCGTTTCTGATCTTCATCTCGACGATCTCGTACAACATCTTCTTGTGGCACCACATCATCGCGATCTGGCTCTACGATCACAAGATTCCGCCGACCGTCAAAAACGTGGCCCCGCACGACGATCCGAACTGGGGCTGGCCCTTTACGCTCGTCGCCTTCCCACTCGCGCTTGCGATCCCGTTCGTCATCACGCACCTCTACGAGAAGCCGATCCTGGAAAGCAAGATCACGACCTGGGCGTTCTTCGGCCGTTTGCGTTCGCGCTTTACGGCAAAACGCGTTACGGAGCCGACCGAGGCGGCGTAAGAAGTCCGCAACATCGCCATGGTAGGATCGTGAAGCCATGCTGCAAGCCGAGCCACCGAAACCGCTCACCGAGGAAACGTTCCTTGCGTGGGAATCCGCGCAGGAAGCTCGCCACGAGTGTGTCGCCGGCACGATCGTGAGCTTCGCCGGCGGTACCATCGAACACACGACGATCGTGGGAAACGTTTTCGGCGCGCTGACACGCCATCTCCAGGATACGGATGCATCGGTATATTTCTTTGATCTGATGGTCGCAACCGGCGCATCATATCGGTATCCCGATCTCGTCGTGACGAACGATCCGCGCGACGCGATCGCGAAAACACGAATCTTACGCTATCCGCTCGTCATCGTCGAAGTGCTTTCCGAATCGACCGCCGCGATCGATCGCGGCGAAAAGCTCGACGAATACTGCTCCGTGCCCTCGCTCCAGGCATACGTCCTCATCGATTCTCGCAAGCGCTGGTGCGCGACGTACGAGCGCACGGATGCGGGCTGGATCGCGACGCTTCCGCAAACGAGTGGCAGCGTCACGATCGCAGCCCTCGCATGCGCTATCGATTTTGCGACGATCTACAAAAACGTCGACTGACCGAACCTACCACCCCATGTAAATGCCGCCATTGATGTTGAGCGATTGCCCGGTCATGTAATCGGCTTCCGTCACGAGAAAGCGCACGCCCGCGGCGATCTCTTCGGCTTTCGCGACGCGATGCATCGGGATACGCTCCAGGATCTTTTCCTTGATATTATCCGGCACCGAGTCCCACATCTCGGTCTCGACGAAGCCCGGGCAAACCGCATTGCAGGTGATCCGCGCTTTCGCAAGCTCGATCGCAAGCGATTTGGTAAACCCGATGATGCCGGCTTTCGCAGCCGAATAGTTCGCCTGCCCGAAGTTTCCCATTTGCCCAACGAACGAACTAATGTTCACGATGCGCCCACCGCCCGTTTCGAGCATGAGCGGCACCGCGACGTGACAGCAATTCATCACGCTCGTGAGGTTCGTATCGATGACCTCATGCCAATCGGTGAGCTGCATCTTCTTAAACGTGCGATCGCGCAGAATACCCGCATTATTGACGAGGATATCGAAGCGCCCGGTCCGCTCGTGAATGCCGCCGATCATCGCCCGCACGTCATCGATCTTCGTCACATCGCCCGCAACCGAAAACGCTTGCCCGCCCGCATCGACGATCGCTTGCGCGACGGCATCGGCCCCATCCTTACCGCGCACGTAGTTGATCGCAACATGCGCCCCATACCGCGCGAGTTCGGCCGCAATAGCGGCCCCAATCCCGCGCGAGCTCCCGGTAACAAGGGCGGTCTTCCCCGCAAGCGGACGCCAATCATCGGCGTGAGGACGAGGCAATGTAGCAATCATACGCCGCCTTTCCTGCCCCCACGATGCGCATCCTTACGACAGTTCCCACCTAGCCACGGGGTGATCCGACATGACGATCAGACAGCGAGCGAAGCGATGCGACGCGATGCGACGCGATGCGACGCGCTAACGACGCCAACCGCAATCAGCGAGCGAAGCGATGCGCCGCGATGCGATGCGCAAAACCGCGCTGCGCGAGCGGGGGTGGGATGGTTCTGAGCTCGGGGGGCTCGAGCTTTTTCCGTAGCCAGGATGGCGAGAGGAAAAAGTCGTGCAGTAGCAATTTTCCATGGATGGAAAATTGCGCGCGTCCCCCGAGCTCAGAGCCATCCCACACACGCGGCCCCCAGACCCGCGAAGCGCTACGCCAAGCCACCATCCGCAAGATCAGCAGCAGAAGCCCGACGACGCCCACGCCGCAACAACCGAACCTCCTCAGCCAACGCATCAACAGCGTCGGTAAGCCGATCCAACCGCTCCCTAATCCGCGCCAAATCATCCCGCGAAGCAACGTTCTCCGCAGCCATAACCCGCGCCATGGCATCCCGCGTCACGGAAGTCGCATCGAGATACGAACGCAAAACGGCGCCCAACGAAGCGGCGAAGGCTTCGCCCCCACTCGCTTTGTCGAACGCCGCACTAAACGCGCGCTCGGATTCGGCGACCATCGCACGCCAAGCGGCGAGCGGATCGCCTCCGCTCGCCGGATCGTCGTTGTTAATTCGCGCTAACCGCCGAGGCGTGCGCCTGCAAATCGCCGACCGTCTTCGAGATGTTCGCGGCCTGCGCGTCGGCGGTTTCCTTGACGAAGTTCATGTTGCTCTCGCCCATACGCGCCATCGTCTTACCGGCTTCGACGAACGTCTCTTGGAAGGCGCCGCCCTGCTGAAGGAGCGCTTCGGAAAGCTCGGTCGAGTGCGTGCCGTTGGCTTGCACTTCCGCGACGGTGAGTTCGACGATCTGGTTGACGCGGTCGAAGTTCTCGCGAAGCGCCGCATCGACGGCGGTCGACGTGTACGGGCGCGAGGCGATTTCGTACACGGATTTGCCGTATGCGAGCATGCGCTGGTTTGCGGCGCCATAGGCTTCGACGAGCGTCGAGAACAGCGTGCTCGAGAGTTCGACGTAGGACTTGTTCTGATCGGCCATGCGTAGGGTTCTCCTCGTGGCACGAACGCGGCCACAGTGCGGGACGAGCGGCGCTCGTCGCCTCGGTTATTTCTTGGGGGGTTTGATCCACGAGCCGGTATAGAGGCTGAAAAACGCATCGAGGTTCTTGCGATACTGTTCGAGCGCTCCCGACCAGAGTTCGAGAGCCGCGGTGCCGGCATCGGTGAGCGCGTACACCCGGCGAGCGGGGCCTTGCTCCTGCGAATCCCAGCGAGAGGCGATATACCCGTCGCGCTCCAGCTGGCGGAGTGCGCGGTAGACGGTGCCGGGGTCGCTCACCACGGCGAAGTTCTCGCGCAGTTCCTTCATGATCTCGTACCCGTGGAGGTCGAGATCCTTGAGCATGACGAGGAGCCATGCCATGAGATAGTTCTTCGGCGTTCCCCGCGGGGGCAGCCCGGCGTCACTCTTTCCGTGCGGCTCATCGGTCGTGGATTTCATCGTTTCGGTTCTCCGCCCGGTAGGTGCATTCTACACATAGGTGTAGCAAGAGTCAACGTCGGTCATGAGGCACGCTCGTCCAAGAAGACCGGGCCCGTCGCCTCGGTTACCAGCACCAGCGCTTCGCCTTCGATGACGATCTCGCCACGCTCGTTCGAGCACGATGTGCGGAGCGTCATGAGGCCGCGGTCGGCGCGGTATGCCGTTGCTTCGACGACCGCCGTCACCGTGTCATCGAGATACACGGGCCGCTTGAAAGCGATTTTTTGGCTCAGGTAGACCGACCCCGGCCCGGGGTATCGATTCCCGAGCACGGCCGAAATCATGCCGATCGCGATCGCGCCATGCGCGATTCGGCGCCCGAAGCGCGATTTCGCGGCATAAGCTTCGTCGAGGTGGACCGGATTATGGTCGCCGGAAAGCGCGGCGAATGCATCGACCTCCGCCGCTCCGATCGTGCGTACGAGCGATGCACGCTGCCCGACGTGAAACTCCATCACGCGGGAATTTGCCTTCGCAGGCTCCGCGCTCCCCCGCGCCATCCGCGCCATGAAACCGGACGCGAAGGTGACCGGGAGCACGTATGAAAGGACCCTCCTCTGGAAACGATCCGCTCATGGAAACGCGTATGGCCTCCTATCGCACGATCGCCGAACCGAAAGCGACGATCGTTCGCGCGCGGGGCGAACTCGACATCACCTCGACCCGCGACCTCTGCAAGCATCTCATCGATGCGCTTGCCCGCACCGTCCCCTGCGCGATCGATTTACGCGACGTCTCGTACTGCCCGGCCCGGATCGTGGGCGCATTGCTTCGCTTCACCCTGGCCCTCGAGCAGCGCACGCTCATGCATGCCCTGGTGTTACCCTCAGCTCCCGTCGCGCGCCGGATCATCGAATTGACGGATCGCTCGGCGCTCTTTCACGGGCACGAGACGCTGCGCGAGGCGCTCGTCGCCGTCGGTGCTCGAAGAGCCTCGTAGCGGGCGGGGCGGACGGGACGCCCATCGCGTGAGGGCGAACGCGGCGTGCAATGCACGAGGAGGTCTCCGCGAAAGCCCGATCGTGCGATCGTACGCCGTCGCGATCGCCCGCCGATCGGCCGACCCTTTCGGTCTGGATTTCGCCCCGCCATACGCACGCCGCGTTTGCGCGCGAGCAACTACGGCTCTTTCTTACCGAGAACGGAATCGGCGCGGATGACCTTGCGCCGTTCATGATCGCTGCAGGCGAGGCGCTTGCGAACGCGCTCGAACACGCGCGCGCGGGCGAACCGATCGAGATCACTGCGGTCGTCGGCGACGGCGCGATGTATGCGACGATCGCCGACACGGGCCGCGGCGTCGCCGCACCTCCGATGGACCTCTATCTTCCGCCGCCCCAAGCCGAACGCGGACGCGGATTTCCCCTCATGCAGCGTTGCACCGATCTCTTCGCGGTACGCTCGCATTCCGGAATCGGCACGGCCGTCATCCTCGGGCGCCACTTTCACGATGCCGAACGCGCCGTACCGGAAATCGGCCAACTGCCATATGGCGTGATGCTAGTAGACGGGGCGGGAACGGTGCTCGAATACGATCCGTATCCCAACGCGGAGGTGCCGCAACATGCGGTATTCGGTGCGAATGTCTTTGCCGATTTTCTCGGGTGGGCGAATATCGATGCCTTCGCCCGCACGTTCGACGCCTGGATCGCTCGGCGCGACCAGCGGCTCGTGCCGTTCGAATTCGTGAACGTTGCCCGCGGAACGCGGGTCACGGTCCTCGTCGCGCGGCTGTCGATCGACGACGACCGCGCGACGATTTGCCTTGCCGCGAGCCCCGCCGCGGGCGGTACGTAGCCGCGCTACGCGAAGCCGATCGTCGGAAACGTACCGGCGACGATGCCCGCGGTCGGTCGATCGAACCATTTCTCGAGAACCGTCGTATAGACGCTGCGAAAGTCCGTCGTGAACTTCAGGTCGCCGTTGTCGAGGTCCGTAAGCGACGGCGCCTGGCCATACAGGCCGCCTTTGACGTTCGCGCCGACGACGAAGAGTGGGCTTGCCGTACCGTGATCCGTCCCGCGGCTTGCGTTTTCGCCGACGCGCCGGCCGAATTCGGAAAACGTCATCGTCAAAACGCGCTTCTCGTTTCCGTGCGCGGCCAGATCGTCGTAAAACGCCGCCATCGCATTCGAGAACTCGCCGAGCAGGCGATCTTGCGCCGCGCGCTGCCCCGTGTGCGTGTCGAACGAGCCGTGCTGCACGTAGATGATGCGCGTGCCGAGCTTGCTACCGACGATCTGTGCGGCAAGTGCGAGGCTCCGGCCGAGTTGCGTCGCGGGATACGACGCTTGGGTCTTGTAGCCCGCGATCAACTTCGGCAGCTCTTGCGAGCCGCGCCGCGCGTGGTCGACGATCTCGCTGACATGCGACATGTAGGGTGAGGTGAAGCGCTCGCCCGTCGCACCCGAAAGCGATGCGAACGCCGCACTGGTCGCCGTGTTCTTATCGCTTGCGAGCCCGTACGTCGCGAGATTCGAGATCGCGGGAACGTCGGTTTTCTGTGCGATCAACGCTTCCGGAAGCACGTCGCTGATCGCGACCGCATTGAAAAGATTGGCGTTGGGTGCCTCGACGGCATCGAGGTAGCGCCCGAGCCAGCCGGTCGTGCCGTACCCGACGGGATCGGCCGTCTGCCAGATCTGCGTACCGCGAAAGTGCGAATGATCCGGATTCGGATAACCGACGCCCTGGACGACCGCGACCATGCCTTTGTCGTACATGCCCTTGAGCGAACCCATCTGCGGGTTGAAGCCGACGTTCGCATCGATCGCGAGCACTTCGGATTTCGCAACGCCGATCTGCGGGCGATAACGGTAGTAGTCGCTCGAACCGTGCGGCACGACGCAGTTGAGGCCGTCGTTGCCACCCTGCAGATTCACGATGACGAGCACGCGGTCGTTGCTCCCGGGAAGCCCCGCGAGCGGTGCCTGACCGAGTGCGGCGGCGAAGACGTTCTTGGTCGAGGCGATGCCGAGTCCGCCGACCGCGCCGAGGAGAAAACCCTTACGTTTCAACATTTTGCAAACTCCGAATCAAGCGAGTTGGTAGGCGGGCATCGCCATGGTGAGGTATGCGGCTCCGCGGATGCGCTCGTCGTAGTTTTCACCCGAGAGCATGCCATCGGCGGAAACACCCGAACCGTCGAGGTACGACACGAGCCGCTCGTACGAGCCCGGCGACGTATCGCCTTGCACGACGGCGTTCACCAGCGTTTCCGCGATCGTTTTCGGCGCGACACTCGGATTGAGTGCGGCGAGGAACGGCGCTTTCATCGCGCCGGGCGATTTCATCAGCGCGCCCGCGAAGTTTTCGCGCGTAAGCATCGTCTGACTGTTGAGCCATGTCGCGCCGCCGCTCCAACCCGCGACGTTCGGCGGGTAGAACAGCGTCTGCCCCATGCGCCGCATGGCTTGAATGACGGGTGGCCCGACCTTGTCGATTCCCGCGAGCTGCATCGTCCCGATCACGAACTCGGTCGGGCTCTTCACGAGCGCGCGATAGGCGCGTTCCGAGTAGAAGATCTTCGAGCGCAAGAGCGTGTCCATCACGGGCTTGAGATCGTAGCGATTGCGGCGGATCAGCCCGGCGAACGCGTCGACGAGTTGCGGTTCCGGATCGCTGTAGAGAAAGAAGCCGAGCAGTTTCGTTGCGAGGAACCGAGGCGCGGCCTCGGTGTTGAAGATGACGTTGAGGATATCGGTGCCGTTGAAATTGCCGGTCTTCCCGAGAAACGTCTTCTTGCCGTCGTCGTGCTTGCTCGGATCGAAGACGAACTCGCCGACGATGTACGGCCGCGTAAGCGTCCAGCCCGTGAAGGCACGCGCGGCTTCGCGAACATCTTGCTCGGTGTAGTTCCCGTGGCCGAGCGTGAAGAGCTCCATCAGTTCGCGCGCGAAGTTCTCGTTCGGGTGCGCGTCGACGTTCACGTAATTATCTAAATAGCGAAGCATCGCGGGATCGGCTGCGACCTTGAGCGTGAGATCGCCGAAGTTGCCGAGGGCGTTCTGACGGTAGAGGTTATTTTGTGCGAGCATCTGCTGCGCGGTGATGCCCTTTTGACGGTACGCCGAGGTGAAGTGCCCGTGCAAGAAAAGCGTCATCTTCTCTTGTAGTGGCGCGGGCGTTGCAAGCATGCGCCCCATCCACCACTGCGTGATCGCGAGATCGGCCTGGTTTCGCGCCATGTTCAGCGCCTTGCGCTTGGCGATCAGCGCGTCGTCGACGCCCGGCGCGGGGCTCGCACCCGGTTGCGGGGGGATGCCGACCATGTTCTGCTCCATCGCCGCGCTCGCCATCGCGCTTGCGGGTAGGATCGCGCTTTCGTCGACACGCGGCACGGCTGCGCGACCCTGGCCTTGGCCGAGCCTGCGGCCCGGCGCGAGGAGACTCTTGCCGTTTTGATCGTAAACGCGCGGTAGATCGGGCGGGCCATCGGTAAGGTTCGGCGTCGCCGGAAACGCGATGAGGCCGTCGACCGCCGCGTTCATCGGTTGCGCGGCGAGCGCGTCAACTTGCGCGGGCGTGCCGCCAAATCCGGCGCGTCGCAACAAATGCGCGGCGAGACGGCGATTCCACGGACCGGCATACGCGCCGAAGGGATCGTTCGGAAGCGGGCCTGCGGGGCGATACGATGCGTCGGGCACGGTGCGCGTTCTCCGGTCTGCGAGGTGATGTCGAAATGATAGCGGGTCGCTTCCCGGTCGTCTGGTTTTCTGCGCGAATATTCATGGCCGATTAAGCGTGAGCACATCGTACGGATCGCCGATCGATATTTCGTACGACGGCAAAAAGGAGTATGAACGCCCCAGCTACGCACTACGCAAGCGTGGCGCAACCCGATCGTAAGCGAGCTGCGATGCTGGAAATCTTCCGGCCGAACTTTCGCGCGTTGCACTTCATCTTCGTGATGCCGCTTCTGCTGTACGGGCAGATCGTGCGCCATAACGGCATCGATCTCACGAATTACGCGCTTGCGATCGTCGCTTTGGGCGCGCTCGTGCCGACGATCGCGGTTGTTTTTGCCAAACCGTGCCCCGGACCGCGCTTGTTGGCATTTCTCGTCGCATATTTGATGGTGTATGCCATACTCGCGGCCTGTGGCTTCGGGCGCCTCTCGGTCGACAGACCGATACTCGTCGCTCTTTTCGTGGTGTGGGCGGTCTGCTATTTGGCATTCGATATCGTTCTTGGAACGCGGTCGCGCTGGTCGACGCAGCCGAACGCGACCACCGCCTTTCAACGCCTCGTCGATAAGGTGTGCCACCGATGAACCCACCTGTGCGCAAAGACGGCGTAGATCCCATGCGCAACGTGTGGTGGTTGCTTTTCGTCGTGGGTTTGCAAGTAACGACGAGAGCATCCCGCGTCTTCGGCTGGTCACCCATCGTGAGCTGCTGCGCGCTAGCGCTATTCATCGTCGCAGTGCCCACGGTGATCATCGCACGGAAGCGCCCGGAACGGCTCGTGCGCGCCTACGGCGCATCGACGATCGCAACGCTTGCCGTGATCGCAATCCTCGTCTTGCTCGGCAAAGACGCACCCGGCAGTGCGTTCGTCGTGCCCGTAATCGTCGCAACGGGTGCGACGCTCGTCGATTGTTTGCGCGCGGGCGACGTGAGCCCGCGTAGCGTTGGCGATTTCTTCGCGCTCCGCTAGCGGCGCGTGAAAATGCGGTCGCGAAAGGCACGATCTTGCGCGCGCTTTTCTGGGCATTCTGCATCGGTTTCGGACGCAATCTCTCGAACGTGTTCGGAGTGGCACCAATCGTCAGCTACGGTGCGCAAGCGCTTCTCATCATCGTCGTGCCATTCATCGTCGTTGCGCGCAAGCGCCGCGAGCAGGGCGCAAGCGGCCATGGCGCCTCGACGATCGCCTGGCTCGCAGCGCTTGCCATCGTGACCTCGCTCGTCGACCGCGCGCCATGGAATACGTTCGTCTTTCCCGCGGTCGTCGCGCTATCCGCGACGCTCGTCGCCAGCTTTCGTGCCGCCGACGTGAGCCCGCGTACCGTTGCCGAGTTCTTCGCGCTCCGATAGCGGAGCGCGAAAAACGGGCCCCGAATCCACATGACGATGGCAACCGTGCTCGATGCGCCCCCGCTTTCCGATGCCGAACGCAACCGTCGCGCGATGGTGGCGCTCGTCGACGATCTGCGCGCGAACCTCGTGCGCGTCCAGCGTGGCGGCGGCGAAGTCGCGACGGCGCGACATCACAAGCGCGGCAAACTCACGGCGCGCGAGCGCATCGATCGGCTGATCGATCCCGGCACGGCGTTCCTCGAACTCAACGCTCTCGCGGCCTGGGAGATGTACGGCGGCGATGCGCCGGCAGCCGGCATGGTCTCGGGGATCGCGACGATTCGCGGCCAGCAATGCGTCGTCGTCGCAAACGATGCGACCGTTAAGGGCGGCACGTACTATCCGATGACGGTAAAGAAGCACTTGCGCGCGCAAGCCGTCGCGCAACAGAACAATCTGCCGTGCATCTATCTCGTCGATTCGGGCGGCGCGTTCTTGCCGTTGCAAGACGAAGTCTTTCCCGATCGCGAACACTTCGGGCGCATCTTCTTCAACCAAGCTCGCATGTCGGGCATGGGCATCCCGCAGATCGCGGCCGTCATGGGCTCGTGCACCGCGGGCGGCGCGTACGTGCCCGCGATGAGCGACGAAGCGATCATCGTCAAGGGCAACGGGACGATCTTTTTGGCGGGGCCGCCGCTCGTGCAAGCCGCCACCGGCGAGATCGTCACGGCCGAAGCGCTCGGCGGCGCGGACGTGCACACGCGCATCTCGGGCGTTGCCGATCACTTCGCCGAGAACGACGAACAAGCGCTCGGCATGGTGCGCGAGATCGTCGGGAATTTCAATCGCCCGAAACACCAGCCCTGGACCGTGGAATCGGCGCTGCCGCCGAAACGCGATCCGCATGACATCTACACGATCGTGCCCGCCGACGCACGGCAAGCATACGATGTCCGCGAGATCGTCGCGTGCATCGTCGACGACAGCGAATTTACGGAGTTCAAAGCGCGCTACGGCACCACGCTCGTCTGCGCGTTCGCGCGCATCGAAGGCCATCCGGTCGGGATCGTCGCGAACAACGGCATCCTCTTCGGCGAGTCGGCGCAGAAAGGCGCGCACTTCATCGAGCTCTGCGCGCAGCGCGGTATTCCGCTCGTGTTCTTGCAAAACATCACGGGCTTCATGGTCGGCAAAGACTACGAAAATCGCGGCATCGCAAAGGACGGCGCGAAGATGGTGAACGCCGTCGCAACCGCTAACGTCCCGAAATTCACCGTCGTGATCGGCGGCAGCTTCGGCGCCGGAAATTACGGCATGTGCGGGCGTGCGTACGATCCGCGGCAGCTCTGGATGTGGCCGAACGCGCGCATCTCCGTCATGGGTGGCGTGCAAGCGGCATCGGTGTTGCTCACGGTACGCATGGAAGCCGATAAGGCGAAGGGCGCGGCGATGACGCCGGAAGAGCAAGATGCGTTCAAGGCGCCGACGCTCGCAAAATACGAAACCGAGGGCAACCCGTACTACTCCACGGCGCGCTTGTGGGATGATGGCATCATCGACCCGGTCGACACGCGCGCCGTCCTCGCCGCCGGCTTGCGAGCAGCCGCAAACGCCCCGCTTGCGCCGACGCAATTCGGCGTGTTTCGGATGTAGCCGCGATGCACGAACCGCAGCGCCACGCACAAGAACGCATCGTCCTCGCCGGGATCGGCCTCATCGTCGTCATCGGGCTCGCCGTCGTCGGGTACTTTCTCCAAAAGATCTTCTAGGAGGTTCGCATGGATCTGGAGAGCGTCGGCGAGCAGATCGCCGGACATCGCGCGAGTCGGGGCCTCAGCCTCGAGGAAGTCGCCGCGATCGCGGGCGTCGACGTAGAACGCTTGTGTTCGGCGGAGATGGGCGAGCTCGCGCTCGATGAGACCGAGCTTGCAAACGTCGCGAGCGCGTTGCAGACCGACGTCCCCGCCTTTTTCGGTGGCCGGCAGACGCCGCTGTCGTATCTGTTCGGCGTCGGGTAGAGAAACAACGGCGCTGGTGCCCGGTACGAGGTGATACGTTGAACGAGCTCGTCGAATTCGTAACCCTGGTAAGTGGAGGGGGCATCGCCGCCGTCGCCTTCGCGCGCCGACGCCGCGTGGTTCGTGCCCCGAAGTTGCCATCGTCGTACGCGATGCATCGGCTGATCCGCAAACTTCCCGCGCGCCATCGTCGCGAGGCCCAGCGCATCGTCGCGATCGCGCGCGAGCACGACAAGCGGCACGTCGCGCACCGGGTCGACGCGTTCACGGCACGCGAAACGCTTCGTTCGTATCTGCCGGAGACCGTGCACGCGTATCTCGCCGTGCCGATCGCGCTCCGCACGCAACCGCGCAACGGACAGCCGTCGCCCGACGAAGAGTGCGCGCACCAGCTCTACATGCTGCGTGCGGGGCTCGAAAAACTTCGCGATGGCGATGCGGAGATCGCCGCGCAACGGATGCGCGAAAACAAGACGTTCTTGCACGACCGGTTCGGCACGCCGCCGCCCCCGATCGGCACGCGGCGCCCGCTGCCGCCGTTTCTCGAACTGCTCAACGACAAACTCGCGGCATTTCTGCGCGGCGCATGACCCGGTAAGGGGCGCGCGCGATTCGGTGAGAATCGCACCGCATGCAGCCCTTCGCTTTCCGATTGCTCGTAACGGCGCTCGCTTTCGCCGTGCTGACGCTCCCAATCGCGGCGTTTGCAGCGCCCGCCCCGCCCGCGAGCACGGGGCCGACGATCGATTCCGTGCTCGGGCAAACGACGCTGCGCGCGCTCGGCCCGACGACAATCGGCGGCCGCGTGAGCGATCTCGCCGTCGACCCGAAGAACGTTCGCACCATTTATGCGGCAACGGGCACGGGCGGGCTCTGGAAATTCGAGAACGCGGGAACTGCCTGGAAGAACGTGTTCGCCCACGAGCACGTTGCGTCGATCGGCGCGGTAACGCTCGATCCCACCGATGCGAAATCGGTGTGGGTCGGTACGGGCGAGGGGAACGGCCGCAACTCGTCGTCGTGGGGCGATGGCATCTACCACTCGAGCGATGCGGGCGCATCGTGGAAGCGCGTGTGGACCTCACCGCATACGGATATCCCGCGCATCGTCGTCGATCCGACGAACCACAGCACCGTGTATGCCGCCGTCCTCGGCGATCTGTTCGGGCCAACTCCGGAACGCGGCGTGTACAAATCGAGCGACGGCGGCGCGACGTGGAAGCAAGCGCTGCACACCGATGCGCGCACCGGCGCGGTCGAGCTCGCGATGGACCCGAAAGATCCGAAGGTGCTCTACGCGTGCATGTACGGCCGCAAGCGCAACGCCTACAGCCTCGACGAAACGAGCGCTTCCGCCGGGATCTACAAAACCACCGATGCGGGCGCGACCTGGACGAAGCTGACGAAGGGCTTACCGAAAAACGTGCAGCGGAGCGGCGTCGCGATCGCACCGAGCGCGCCGAATACCGTGTACGCGATCGTCGACTCGAACGACGGCGGCGCGCGCTCGCTCTTCGATAACGACAGCAAGGCGGGCGGCGTCTTCCGCTCGACCGATGGCGGCGCGACGTGGGAGCGGCGCAGCGGGTACGATCCGCGCGCGTTTTACTTCAGCCAGATACGCGTCGATCCGCGCGATCCGCAAAAACTCTACGACCTCAATTTCGCCTTCGCGCAATCGAGCGACGGCGGCGCCTCGTTTACCACCCCGCCCCAACGCAACGCCCATCCCGATTGGCACGCGCTCTGGATCGATCCGAGCTACCCCGATCACTTGATCGCCGGAACCGACGGCGGCGTGTACGATTCGTGGGATAACGCGAAGAGCTGGCACTGGTTTGCGAACATGCCCACAGGCGAGTTCTATCACGTTTCGTATAGCACCGCGCATCCGTACGACGTGTGCGGTGGCATGCAGGACAACAGCACGTTCTGCGGCCCGATCGCAACGCTCCGCAACGACGGTCCGTCGCTTCGCGATTTCGTGAACGTCGGCGGCGGCGACGGCTTCTATTCCGCCGTCGATCCGAAACGCCCATGGGTCGTGTACGCGGAATCGCAGGGCGGCAACGTCGTGCGGCGCGACCTCCGCAGCGGCATCTCGCGCGACATCCATCCGGTCGCACCCGAGGGCACGCGTGCGTATCGCTTCAACTGGAACACGCCATTATTGCTCGATTCGGCAAATAACGATCGCCTCTTCATCGGCGGGAGCCGCGTGTTCGCCGCAACCGATGAAGGCAAGACCGTACGCGCGATCAGCCCCGAGCTCGCCAAAGGCATCGGCGAGGAAGTCGAGACCGAAGGCTCCAGCGCGGAAAACCACGGCACGATCACGACGCTCGGGCAATCGCCGCTCGATGCAAAGCTGCTCTGGGCGGGCACGGACGACGGCAACGTGTGGTACACGCGCGACGGCGGCGGCTCGTGGACGAACGTCGCCGCGCATCTTCCGACAAAGCTGAAAGATGCGTGGATCCGGACGGTCGAGCCGAGCCACGAAAAACTCGGGCGCGTGTACGTCGCCGCAAACCGGCACTACGACGACGATTTCGCGCCGTATCTCTTCGTAAGCGACGATTTCGGCGCGACGTTCAAACCGCTCGTCGCGGGGCTTCCAACCGATGCACCGATCAAGGTCGTGCGCGAAGACCCCGTCGATCGCGATCTGCTCTACGTCGGTACCGAATACGGGCTCTGGCTCTCGTTCGATCGCGGCGCGACATATCACGCGTATGCGGGCCTGCAAACGGTGAGCGTCGACGACATCGAGATCGACGCGCGCGAGCGCGATCTCTTGCTCGCGACGCACGGCGCCGGGCTCTTCGTGATGGACGACATCGCGCCGCTGGAAACGCTTTCCGCATCCCTTTCGAAACCGGCCGCGCTCTTCGACGTCCGCGATGTGTACGCGCGCGACCGGATGTATCTCGGCGTCATCTCGCCGGGCGACGGCGATTTCGTCGCCGCGAACCCGCCCGCGGGTGCGATTCTCGATTACTACTTGCACGACACCGTGCCGACGGGCGTGCAGTTCGCATTTACGGACGCGAGCGGCACCTCGGTCGGGAAAGTTTCCGGTACGGGCTACCCGGGCTTGCAACGCGTCGTCTGGAACGCGAAGAAATCGTTCGACGGCCTGCAAGGGCGCCCCGATCTGAGCGCGGGCGTGCCGTTCGTCGCCCCCGGCACCTACACCGTGACGATGACTGCGGGTACGAGCGTCATCAAGAAGACGTTCAACGTCGTGCCGTTCACGGACGCAATGGCCGTCGATCGCCTAAAGTGAGAACGCCCGTGCTCAACGCCGTCGCCTATTTCGCCATGTGCGCGATCTGGGGCACGACCTGGCTCGCCATCAAATACTCGCTTGCGGGCTTGCCGCCGGTTACCGGTTCGGGCTTTCGCTTCGTGCTCGCCGGCGCGTTTCTGTGGGCGGTCGGCGCGGCCACCCATCGCGCCACAAACGTGCGCGCGAAGCCGCCCTGGCACCTCATCGTCGTTCTCGCGGCGACGCTCTTCGGCGGGAACTACATCTTCACGTATTACGCGGAAACGCACCTCGCCTCGGGGCTCGTCGCCGTGCTCTTCGGGACGCTACCGTTTTTCGTGTTCGCGATCGCGCATTATGTGGTGCACGAACGCGTGCGTCCGATCGCACTCGTCGGTGCGGCGATCGCGTTTACGGGCGTTGCGATCATCTCGCTTGCGGGCGGCGATCTTTCGGGTGCGCTGCCGTACATTCTCGCGACGCTCGCAGCCGCCGCCCTCTCCGCATTCGCGACGGTGTACCTGAAGAAGTACGCCGCGAGCGATCCATTGACGACGCTGCCGCCGGCGATGGCGCTCGGGGGCGTCGTGATGAGCGCGGCCGGGGTCGCTTTCGAAAAGGTCGATTGGCACGCTGCCATCGCGCCGTCGTCGATCGCGGCGTTGCTCTATCTCGCGGTCGCGGGGAGCGGGATCGCGTTCTTCCTCAACCACTGGCTCCTCCAGCGCATGGCGTCCTGGGTCGTCGGCCTCTCGGCGCTCGTCATCCCCGTGATCGCGGTCGTCGTCGGCGCGGTTTTCGGCGGTGAGGCGTTCGGGCTTCGCGATCTGCTCGGCGCCGCGCTCGTGATCGGCGGCGTCTCCCTCGCGGTCGTGCGGCGCGTGCCACAACCCGCGGTCGCGGCGTCCATTCTCTCGTGAACTTTTCCGACACCATCCCGCTGCAGCCCGAAGCGCATGCCTGGCAGGCCACGCGCGCCGAAGGCGAACGCCGGATCGCCGCTTTCGTCCCGCGCTCCGCTCGCACGTATGCCGACCAACGCAACTACGATCGCGGGCCGGAGAATCGCGAAAACGTCTCCGTCCTCTCGCCGTACGTCCGGCATCGGCTCGTCGGCGAAGAGGAAGTCGTGCGCGCCGTGGCCGAGCGGTTCTCGCTCGGAAGCGCCGAGAAGTTCGTGCAAGAAGTGCTCTGGCGTACCTACTGGAAGGGCCGCCTGGAGCGGCAGCCCGCCGTGTGGTCGGATTACTGCGAACTCGTCGTCGATGAAACCGCGACGCTCGCGAACGACCCGACGCTCGCCACGCAAGTCGCAAATGCGATCGCCGGGCGCACGGGAAATAACGCGTTCGACGCGTGGGCGCGCGAACTCGTCGCGACCGGGTATCTGCACAACCACGCGCGCATGTGGTTCGCCTCGATGTGGATCTTCACGTATCGCCTGCCGTGGGTGCTCGGCGCCGACTTCTTCATGCAGCATCTGCTCGATGGCGATCCGGCCTCGAATACGCTCTCGTGGCGATGGGTCGCGGGCTTGCAGACCAAAGGTAAGACGTACGCGTTCTCGCGCGACAACGTGCTGCGCTACACGGACGGCAGGCTCGATCCGGGGCATACGCTCGCGCGCGATCCGCAACCGCTCAGCGAAGAGCCGTACCGCACCCAGCTCGCGCCCGATCTCACCACGATCGTGCAAGCGCGCGAACCCGCGGTCGCGCTCGTGCACGACGACGATTGTGCGGCGGAAACGCTTTTGCCGCAGGGCTTTCCGCTCCGCGGAGCCGTCGGCTTCTCGGGCGTCGCCGGCCGCTCGCCCGGCACGATTAGCGCTAGCGTGCACGCATTCGCGAACGGTGCCGTGACCGATGCGCTGGCGCGGCTCGCAAGCGCGACGGTGCCGACGCACTTCGTCGAACGCCCGACACCCGATGCGATCGCGAACGCGACGATCGATCTCGCACGCGCGCAAGGCGTGAAGCGTGTGATCACCCCGTACGCGCCGGTCGGCCCGACGCGCACGCTCCACGACGTTGCGGTCGGGCGCATCCGCGCGGCGGGGCTCACCGTGGATGTCGTTGCGCGCGAGTGGGATGCCGCTTCGTGGAAGTTTGCGGGCGGCGGCTATTTCTCGTTCAAAGAAAAGATCCCGAACGTCCTCGCGACGGTCGGGATCGTGAACCGCGGCCGGTAGAGCAAGGTGTGCCTGAGGCTACTGCCCCGGGTGCACTAACCCGTTGTTCGGCCCTTCGGAAGCGTTGTACGGTAAGCGCCCGACGTTGTCGTTCGTACGAGCGCGAACGTTTCCGAACTCGCTCGTTTGATGCTCGCCACGATAACCGATGAGCGCCATATCCGCGATACTCGACGTGCCGAAATCGGCGAGGACCGTGTTGTAACCGAAACGCGAATATGCATAAAACCGCTGCGATGCCGAGCAGCCGGCGAAAGTCGTGCTGATCAGTACGACGCCGGTATATCCACTGGGATACGTCATCGGCATCGTGAAGCGGCCGTCGGCGTCGGGTGTCGCCTCGCCGATGAGCGTTCCGCTCGCCGTCGTCGCGCGGACGGCGTTGGCCGCGGCGCTCGCATTCTGCGTGGCATTACAGGAGAGCACGCCGACGACCGGTATGCCCGCCTGCGCGCTCGCGGGAGCGGCGGCAGCGAGGGCTGCGAGCGTACGAATGGACGACATCGTTTTCTCCAATCCCGGGGGTAAGTAGCTCACTAGACCCATCGGCCGGGTCTGAAGTTGCACGGCATCGCCGCAGAAACGACGCGGGCATTAGGCCCCGGCGTACCAGTCGTAGCCGACGTCTTCCCAGTAGCCGCCGTGCCCTCCGGCGATAGCCGCGTACGAGGCGACGAGTTCGACTCGCTCGATCCACTTCGTGGATTTATAGCCGAGTTGGATCGGGATGCGTAATCGCACGGGAGCGCCGTGGTCGGCATCGAGCGGCTTATCGTTGAGATCGAGTGCGAGCAGTGTCTGTGGGTGGCTCGCAGCCGCGAGGTCGATCGATCCGTAAAAGGCCGTGCCCGAGTCGTCCTGATCGAAACAGTGGAAAACGCAGTAGCGCGCCTCGGCCTTCGGCTTCACCATCGCGAGCACGGACCCGAGCGTCGTGCCGCGCCATTTTCCGATCGCGCTCCACCCCTCCACGCAGTCGTGACGCGTCGTTTGCGTCACGTTACCGATCGCGCGCAATTCTGCAAGCGAAAACCGCTGCGGCCGCTCGACGAGACCATCCACCACGAGCTTGAAATCGCGAAACTGCGTTTGCACGAGGCCCTGGTAGCGCGAATCGCCGGGCGTATTGTTGCCGTTTTGGCGAAATTCATGGTCGACTGCCGAGTCCGGGTATTCTTTTGCGAGACCATGCGAGCCCAGCACCGCATGCGTCAGGCCTTCCGCACCCTTGAGCCCGTTGAAGAGCGGCCCGTGCGAGAGCGCGTTCTTCGCGCCGTCGATCGTGGAACAGCCCGCGAGCCCGAGCCCGAGTGACGAGAGCGATGTCGCGAGAAAGAGCGTGCGTTTCACGTTCCGAGACCTTCCTCGCCTTTGCGAAGGGTGTAGCGCCCGGTGATCATCGAGCGCAGGTTGTTCCCCAGGCCCGTCGTCAGAACGAGTACCATGTGCGTGAGGAAGAACCCGAGGAACGCGAAGGTGATGAGGAAGTGCCAGACGCGTGCGAATTGCCGCCCACCGAGAACCGGTGTGAGGAACGGTGCGATGCTATCGACGCCGGGCGCAAGTGCGAGACCGGAGATCACGATCAGCGGTGAAAACACGAACAGGATGACGGTGTAGGCGAGCTTCTGAAGTGGGTTGTACTTACCGTACTCGGGCGGCGTCTTGCGCAACCGCATGTAGTAGAGCTGCATCGGTACCAATTTCGGGATATCCGATGGCCGTAGCACGACGAGCCGAAGATCGCGCCGGAACGCGCCGCCGACCATATAGGCGACGCCGCACGCAACCAGGATCCACGCGAAGAACAGATGCCACGTGCGGCCCGCGGCGAGATCCTGATACGCGGGCAACGTGAGCCACCCGGGAAACGCGCGGGGCGATTCGCCGCCCTGGCCGTCATCGGCGTACCCGAGCACATGCGTCGTCGTGAACGCGTGGCCGAAAACTTGCGTGACGCCGCGCCCGGGCGACATCGCGCTCTGCGAATCCGAACCGATCGCGAGGATGCGTTTGCCGGGATCGCTCTTATCCGAGGCATCGAGATACGGTGCCGCGTTGAAGATCTGTAAGCCGCTCATGAAGAGCACGAGCATCGCGAGGCTGCCGAGCCAATGCGTGATTCGCGTGACGAGGGAATGCTTGTACACGGTGGGACGATCGGCCACTGCTCGCTCCTTCGGGATCGCGGCTTCTCGGATGATAGCACGTGCTCGAAGCATGCGATCGTAACGTCGCTTACGTTCTCTCGGACGCGTGCCAGACGCGTTGCGAGGCGGGTGCGAGCGGAGGAGAGAAGCCGCTCTCGTGCTCAACGTTTCTTGCGACCTCGGCGTCGCGCGTGTCACCCTCGCCCGCCCGGAAGTGCGCAACGCCTTCAACGCCGCGCTCATCGCCGAATTGCGGACCACCTTTACGGCACTCGGTGCGGACGATACCGTGCGCGTCGTCATCCTCGGTGGAGCGGGTGCATCGTTTTGCGGTGGAGCCGACGTCAACTGGATGCGCGCCTCGCTCGAACTTTCGCAAGCGGAGAACGTCGCCGATGCCGAGGCGATGTCGGATATGTTCCGCGCGATCGATCGCTGCCCGAAACCCGTCATCGCCCGCGTGCACGGTGCGGCGCTCGGTGGCGGCGCGGGCCTTGCAGCGGTCGCCGATATCGCGATCGCAAGCGACGAGACGATGTTCGGTTTCACGGAAACGAAACTCGGCATCATCCCCGCCGTGATTTCGCCCTTCGTCCTTGCGAAGATCGGCGTCTCGAACGCACGCGCACTTTTCCTGACGGGCGAACGCTTCACCGCATCGCGGGCGCTCGCGATCGGTCTCGTGCACGAGACGGTGCCGCTCGTCGATCTCGACGAGACGATCGAACGCATCGTCGCCGAGTTACGTACCGCGGCTCCGAGCGCCGTCGCCGCCGCGAAAACGCTCGTCGCCGACGTCCGCGCCGCGAGTTACGACGGATCGCGCGCGCTTACCGCACGCGCGATCGCATCGCAACGCGTCACGCCCGAAGGCCAAGAAGGCTTACGCGCGTTTCTCGAACGACGCGCCGCGAGCTTCACGCGCTAATGCCGGCCCAACCGATTCGCCGCTTACTGATCGCCAATCGCGGCGAGATCGCCGTACGCATCGCACGCGCCGCGCGCGAACGCGGCATCGTGCCGCTCGGCGTGTATTCCGATGCCGATGCCGATGCGATGTTCCGCGATGCGATGGAAGCATCGGTGCGCATCGGTCCGGCCGCCGCGGCCGAATCGTATCTCGATATCGCTGCGGTCGTCGCCGCGGCGAAGACGCTCGGCGCGGATGCGGTGCATCCCGGATACGGCTTCCTCTCCGAACGCGCCCCGTTCGCGCAAGCGTGCATCGATGCGGGGCTAACGTTCGTCGGCCCGACGCCGGCCGCGATCGCGCAAATGGGATCGAAGATCGATGCGAAGCACCGCGCACGCGCATTCGACGTGCCCGTCATTCCCGGCTACGACGGCGAAGATCAGTCGCTCGAACGCTTGCTCGCCGAAGCCGCGCGCATCGGCGTGCCGCTCCTGATCAAAGCGAGCGCCGGCGGCGGCGGGCGCGGCATGCGCGTCGTCGACGACCTTGCCGATTTCGCAACGGCACTCGACGCCGCGAAGCGGGAGGCGATCGCCTCGTTCGGCGACGACGCGATCTTACTCGAACGCTATCTCCGACGCCCGCGCCATATCGAATTCCAGATCGTCGGCGATCTCCACGGGAATATCGTGCACCTCGGCGAGCGCGAATGCTCGATCCAACGTCGCCACCAGAAAGTACTCGAAGAAGCGCCGTCGCGCGCGCTCGACGATGCACTGCGTGCGGAGATGGGCGCGGCGGCGATTCGCGCGGCGAAGAGCGTCGGCTACACGAACGCAGGTACGGTCGAGTTCATGCTCGATGCCGAGCGTCGTTTCTATTTCCTAGAAGTGAACGCGCGCTTGCAAGTCGAGCATCCGATCACCGAACTCGTCACCGGAATCGATCTCGTGCACGTGCAATTCGCGATCGCCGAAGGCGCGCCGTTGCCATTCACGCAGGGCGAGATTCGCGCGCGCGGATGGGCGATCGAAGCGCGCGTGAACGCCGAAGACCCGGCACGCGATTTCATGCCAGCGAGCGGCCATATCGCGCGCTTCTCCGTACCCGCCGCACCCGGTATTCGCGTCGATGCGGGCGTTCGCGATGGCTCGAACATCTCGGTTCATTACGATTCGATGATCGCCAAAGTGATCGCGTGGGGCGCGACGCGCGAGGCCGCCACGCATCGGCTGCTCGGCGCGCTCGAGGAAACGCGCATCGATGGGATCGCGACGAACGTACCGCTCCTCACGGCGATCTTGCGCGACGATGCGTTCGTCGCGGGCGATACGACGACCGCGTTTCTCACCGAACGACGCGAGGCGCTCGCGATCGAGGGGACGCTTACCGACGACGTCCGCGCGCTCGCGATCGGGATCGCGCTTCGCGCGGGCGCCTCGTGGCGCATCGGTGGTATCGGCATGCCGGTCGCGCTTACGATCGCGGGCGCACCGCTGCGCGCGATCGTCTCGCGCATGGGCGATGGCTTCGTGATCGCGGGCGATCTCACGGGCGTGCTGTGGCTCGATGCCGATCGCGGCGTGCGTTTCCACCCAGCGGATGCGCTCGAAGCGCACGCCGTTGCGGGGCACGGCTCGCTCGACGGTAGCGATTCGTTCGTTACGTGCGCGGGTACGCGCTACGAACTCGCCTGGGCCGCGCCACCATCGCCGCACGCCGATGGTGCGGGCGCGAGCGGCGCCGCGGGCGGCGTTACGGCGCCGATGCCCGGCAAGATCGCCTCGGTACTCGTTCGCGCGGGCGACGTCGTCGCCGCGAAAACGTTGCTCGTCGTTCTCGAAGCGATGAAGATGGAGCACCGCATCGAGGCGCCGGGGGGCGGGACGGTTCGCGAAGTCCACGTCGCCCCAGGCCAGCTCGTTCCGGGCGGTGCGGCGCTCGTCACGATCGACGCGATCGTCCCAGCCGCTAGCGAGAAACCGGAGACCGCATGACCCCGACCGGCCTGACCACGCTCCCCGAACGCGTCAAAATCTGCGAAGTCGGCCCCCGCGACGGGCTGCAGAACGAATCCACGCCGATCGCGACGGAAACGAAAGTTCGGTACGTCGATCTGCTGACGGCGGCAGGCTTCTCGCTCGTCGAGACGACCTCGTTCGTGAGCCCGAAAGCGATCCCGCAGCTTGCCGATGCCGCTTCGGTGTTTTCGCAAATTGCGAAGCGCGATGGGGTCACCTACCTCGTGCTTACTCCGAACGAGCGCGGCCTGGATCGCGCGATCGAAGCGGGCGCGAAGGCCGTCGCCGTCTTTACCGGAGCCACCGAATCGTTCGTGCAACGCAACATCAACATGACGATCGCGGAGTCGCTCGCCGCGCAGGGCGCGGTTGTCAAGCGCGCGCGTGCGGCGGGGATGTGGGTGCGTGCGTACGTCTCGACCGCATTCGGCTGCCCGTACGAGGGTGCGGTCGCGGTCGACGCGGTCGTGCGCGTGAGCGAGGCGCTCGCCGAGATGGGCGTCGATGAGCTTTCGATCGGCGATACGATCGGCGTCGCGACGCCGAACCAAGTCGTCGACGTCACGGGCGCGCTGCAAGAGCATCTCCCGATCGAACGCCTCGCGATGCACTTCCACGACACGCGCGGCACGGCGCTTGCAAACGTCCTTGCCGCACTGCAAATGGGTGTGACCACGTTCGACTCGTCCGCCGGTGGCCTCGGTGGATGTCCCTACGCGCCGGGCGCATCCGGTAATCTCGCGACGGAGGATCTGGTGTATCTCTTACACGGTATGGGCATCGCGACGGGTGTCGATCTGGATGCGCTGCGCGCGGCGTCGCGCTTCATCGCAGGCGCGCTCGGACACCCGTTGAGCTCCCGCACGTTCGCCGCACTCGAAGCGGCGGATGCACGATGAATCGCGCGCACTTTCCCGCGCTGCTCGCAGCCGATCGCGACGGTCGCGTCCTCGCGGACAACGCTGCCGGCGCGCAGCTTCCCGACGCGTGCATCGATCGGATGCGATCTTTCGCCGCTTTCGATAACGCGCAAAAAGGCGGCATCTTCTGGCGGCCCGAGCGGGCCTATGCGATGATCGCCGACGCGAAGGCGGCGTTTGCCGAACTCGCGGGCGTACCGGCCGAAACGATCGGCATCGGCGCGAACGCGACGAGCATCGCCTTTGCCCTCGCGCGCAACGTCGCACCGGAGATCAAGCCGGGCGACCGGGTCGTCGTCACCGCCGTGGATCACTATGCAAACGTCATGTCTTGGCAATATCTCGCGCGTTTCGGCGCCGTGATCGATGTCGTGCCGGCGCTCGCCAACGGCGATGTCGACGAAGTCGCGTACGCACGCGCGCTCGCGCAGAAGCCCGTACTCGTTGCGCTGCCGTGGGCATCCAATGCGACGGGCTCCGTATTTCCCGTGCGCCATTACGCGCAGCAAGCGAAAGCCGCGGGCGCGATCGTCGTCGTCGATGGCGTGCAAGCCGCGCCACACTTCGCACTCGAGATCGACGATACGATCGATTTCGCGTTCTTCTCCGCGTATAAAATCTACGCGCCGCATTTCGGTTTTTGGTACGCGCGACCGGAAGCGGCGGAGCGTTTCTTCCGCGCGGACGACCCCTATCTCCCGAGCGCGCAAGCGAACTGGTCGATGGAGACGGGAACGCAATCGCACGAAGGCATCGCGGGCTGGCTCGGCACGGTCGCGTATTTACGCACGATCGCAAACGGCGATTTGCGCGCGGCGATGACGGCGACCGAAGTCGAGGAGCGCGCGCTCGCGCGCCACGCACTCGCGGGCTTCACGAGCCGTGCTTCCCACGTCACGCTGTACGGCCGCGCGCCGGCGTTCGATCGCCTTCCGGTCTTTGCGTTCAACGTCGCGGGCGTCGATGGCGAAGCCGCCGCGCGCGCGCTCGATGGCGCGGGCATCGAGGCGCGCTTCGGCGATTACTATGCCCCGCGTCTGCTGCACATCGTCGCACCCGATCGCAAGGGTACGGCCGTTCGCATCAGCTTCGCGCATTACAATACGACGGCCGATATCGATCGCTGCTTCGCCGCAATCGACACCTTGCACGCCGCATAACCTTACGCAAGGCGAAGCGACGCACGACGGCGGAACTCGGACGTCATGGACGATCTGATCGTGCGCTGTTCGACCCTCTACGATGGAACGACGGAGGCGCCGCGCACGAACGCGATCGTCCGCATCGCGGGCGGTTTCGTCGTCGCGATCGAGAACGCGGATCGGTTCGTCGCGCGGGAAAGCGACGTCGTCGTTTCGGTCGATGCATTGCTGCCAGGCCTCATCAACGCACACGTGCATTTGGAGATGAGCGGCGAGGCGAACACGACGAGCGTGTACGTGTTGCAGACACCCGCGCAACTCACGCTGCAATGCGCGGAAAACGCACGCAAGACGCTTGCGGCCGGTGTGACCACCGTTCGCGATCTCGGCGGCACCGCCGGCAACGCGATCGATTTACGGGATGCGATCGACGCGGGGAAACACGTCGGGCCGACGATCGTGCCCGCCGGCCGCGCGATCTGCATGACGGGCGGCCACGGCGCATGGATCGGCCGCGAAGCGGATGGCCCGTGGGACGTGCGCAAGGCCGTGCGCGAACAGCGCAAGCGCGGCGCGGAATGCATCAAACTGATCGCAACGGGCGGCGTGCTCACCAAGGGCGCGGTCCCCGGCCTCGATCAGCTTTCGGAAGAAGAGATGGCGGCGGCGGTGCACGAGGCGCGCACGCACGACATGCGGGTCGCCGCACATGCGATCGGTACGAACGGTATCAAAAACGCGCTGCGTGCGGGCGTGACTTCGATCGAACACGGCCATCTGCTCGACGACGAAGCGCTCGCGCTCTTCAAGGAACGCGGCACCTATCTCGTGCCGACGCTCGCCGCGATCACGTGCATTCTCGAGGCGGGGCTCGATGGCTCGCAGCCGGAGTGGGTCGTGGCGAAAGCGCAGCAGATCGCCGAGACCATGCGCGTGAATCTCACGAACGCCTTTAAGGCGGGCGTGAAGATTGCGGGCGGTTCCGATGCGGGCACCCCGTACAACTACCACGAGGATTACGCGTACGAAGTCGAGCTGATGATGTCGATCCTCGGCATGACGGCGCGGCAGGCGATCGCCGCGGCAACGACGACCTCCGCCGATCTCCTCGGCGTCGCGGCCGGCCGCATCGCGGTGGGAGCTCCGGCCGATCTCGTCGGCTTCGCGCGCGATCCGGGGAGCGATATCCGCGCGCTACGCGATCCCGAAGTCGTCATCAAAGCCGGGGAGATCGCCTTCGACTATCGTGGCTGACGACGACCTCGCGGGCCTGCGGCTCGCGGTGCTGGCGCCGATCTCGTGGCCGGTTCCGCCGCCGGGGTACGGACCGTGGGAGCAAGTCGCGTACGATATCGCGGAGGGCATGCAACGCCGCGGGCTCGACGTGACGCTCTTCGCGCCGGGCAACTCGCAAACGTCCGCGCGCTTGGCATCGGTCGTTCCGGTCGGCGTCAACGAAGACCACGCGCTCGATGGCGACGTGTATGGCGCGTTGCACACGGCTGCACTCTTCGCGCGGGCACGCGAGTTCGACCTGATCCACAACAACTTCGACTGGAAGCCGATGACGTATGCGCTCGCGACGCAATCGCCGCCGCTCGTCACGACGATCCACGGCTTCAGTTCGCCGCAGATCCTCGCGGCGTACTACGCATGCGCTGAACGCTCGTTCTTCTGTTCGATCAGCGACGCCGATCGCGATCCGGGCCTCGCGTATCTCGGCACGACGTACAACGGCATCGATCCGAATCGTTTCACGTTCCGCGAAACACCCGGCGCGTATCTGCTCTTCCTCGCACGCTTCCACGAAGAGAAGGGCGCGCATCTTGCGATCGAGGTTGCCAAGCGCGCGGGCGTGCGGCTCGTAATGGCCGCGATCCCGCAGGACGAGCGCTATTTTCGCGAGATGGTCGAACCGCATATCGACGGCGATCGCGTGCGATTCGTCGGCCACGTGGCGGGCGCCGAACGCGATGCGTTGCTCGGTGGCGCACTCGCGCTCGTGCACATGACGACGCGCCCGGAGCGCTTCGGCCTCACGATGATCGAGGCGATGGCGTGCGGTACGCCGGTACTCGGCGCGGCGATGGGTTCGGTTCCGGAAATCGTCGTCGACGGCGTGACCGGTTTCGTGTGTCCCGATGTCGATGCGGCCGTGGCAAAAGTACCGATGCTCGCCGCACTCGACCGCCGCGCGTGCCGCGCGCACGTCGAAGCGACGTTCACGGTCGAACACATGGTCGACCGCTATCTCGCCGCGTATCGGCTTGCGTTAGCGCGGCGCCTACCCGCGCCGCCAACCCCCGCGCAAGCGGCGGCGCGCGCGCACGATTGGTGGGACCGCCCGATGGCGTTTACGGACATGCCGCAAAAACCGACGACGCTACGCTTCTCGCCCTAGCATCCGCAACCGCGCGCTAGTCACCGAAACCGTTCGTCGCGATGGACGGACATGATCGCACCACTCGACCTCTCGACGCCCTTTCCGCGCGTCGTCCCACTCTCGCTCGCACATCACCTCGAAATCATCGCGCGCGCCGTCTTTTCCGCCGGCCTGAACGATCGCGCCGTCGACGCACGCTGGGACGGCGTGAAAGAAGCGTTCGCCGATTTCGATCCCGATGTCGTCGCCGGCTTCGGTCCCGATGACATCGCCCGGATCGCAAACGACAAGCGCGGTATCCGCAGCCTTACGAAGATCCTGGCGACGGTAGCAAACGCGCAAACGCTCGTCGCGCTGGAACGCGACGGGGGCGGCTATCTCGCGCGTCTCGCCGGGATCGCATCGTTCGACGCGCGCGTCGCGGAACTCAAGCATCGCTTCCGCGGCGTCGGCGATTTCGCCGCGTACTACATCCTCGTCGTGACCGGCGAAGAAGCGCCGCCGTACCGCGAATGGGCATCGCAGCGCCGTCCGGTTCGCACCACGCGCGCCGCATGATCCAGCGCGCGCCCAAGGTCGGCGCGGTGGCAAACCGGAAAATCCGGCTCACGATGATCGCCACGCAACCGACGACCATGGACGCGTTTCTCGCGCAACTCGAAGCAACCGATGGGCGCCTCGAGTTCTACGGGGGCGAAGTCGTCGCGATGTCGGGTGGGACCGCAGCCCATTCCGGACTTGCCGTCCGGCTTACGGCCCTGCTCGTTCCATGCGTGCACGAACCGTGCGCGATCTATGATAAGGATCTCGCGATTCGATTCGACGACGTGGCGTATGTCTTTCCCGATCTCTCGGTTACGTGCGAAGCGGTCGACGATACGACGACGGCGCTCCGCGCACCGAAGTTCGTGCTCGAAGTGCTCTCGCCGAGCACGAGCGCTCGGGACCGCGCCGAGAAACTCGATCTCTATCAAAGCCTCGCATCGTTGCAAGAGTATCTGCTCGTCGACTCGCGGCGGCGTTGGGTTTGCCTCTTTCGCCGCGCCGACGACCATTGGACGGAGCACGTGTACGCCACCGACGACGCGAGCATCTCGCTCGCGAGCGTCGGGCTCACGGTCACGCTCGGCGAGCTTTACGGCACGTTCCTCGCCCGACCGAAATGACGAACGAACTCGTTCCGGCACTCGGCACGGCCGTCGTCGTCATCCGCGATGGGCGCATGTTACTCGGCAAGCGCATCGCCGCACACGGGAACGGAATGTGGCAGATTCCGGGCGGTAAGCCCGATCCCGGCGAGACGCTTCTCTGGACGGCGCTGCGCGAACTCGAAGAAGAAACGGGGCTCCGCGGGCGCGATCCGATCGTGCTTGCGAAACAGTCCGACGACTTTCCGGAAATCGGCAAACGGTACACGACCTTCTTCATCGGCGTGCGCGATCCCGAAGGCGAACCCGAAAATCGCGAGCCGGAGAAATGCGAAGGCTGGGCGTGGTTCGCGCTCGACGCGCTACCGAGCCCACTCTTCGCGATCGACGAAAGTACGATCGCCGCGATCCGTCGTTACGCCGAGGCCGAATCCGACGACGACTGCGCCCACGACCATCGCCACGGCTAGGCCGGAGCGTCCGTCCAGTGCAAGAGCGAGCGCGCGCGTTCGGCGGCTACGAGCGCTTCGTCGGCCGTCTCCCCGAGCACGGTGAAGTGCCCCATCTTCCGGCCCGCCGCCGCATGCATCTTCCCGTAAAGATGTAAGGCGAGATCGGGATCGGCGAGCACCTCGTGCGTGCCCGCCAGATGATCGCCTTCGCCCGTGCCGAGGATGTTGCACATCACGACGGCGGGCACCAGCATCCGCGGTCGCACGAGCGGGAGATCGCAGATCGCGCGTACGTGCGCTTCGTATTGCGAGATTTGCGTCGCATCGAGCGAGTAATGTCCCGAGTTATGTACGCGCGGCGCGATCTCGTTCACGAGTAAGGTTTCGCCGACGAGAAAATACTCGATGCAAAATGCGCCGACGATTCCAAGCGCGCGGGCGATGCGCGTGGCGCTCTGTTCGACCGCCGAGGCGATCTCGCGCGGGATGCGCGCGGGGACGATCGAGGTCGCGAGCACGCCCGAAACATGCTGGTTCTCGGAAACCGGAAACGTCACGATCGTATCGTCCGCGCCGCGCGCGACGACGATCGAGAGCTCTTTCTCGAACGCGACGAACGCCTCGCCGATCAACGCCGCACCGCGCGCTTGCGCGAGCGCGTCGGTGGCCTGCGCGCGATCGCGCACGAGCCACTGCCCCTTGCCGTCGTAACCGCCGTAGACGGTCTTCAAGATGAACGGGAAGTCGAGCGTCGCGATCGCCGCATCCAACGCGCCGACATCGCGCACCGGTACGAAATCCGTCGTACCGACGCCGCACGAGCGCACGAAGGCCTTTTCGCGTAGGCGGTCTTGCGTGATCGCAAGGACGCTCGAGTTCGGGCGCACCATGCGCCGACTCGATTCGAGCGCCTCGACCGAGGGGAGCGGGATGTTTTCGAACTCGTATGTGACGACATCGCTGCGGGCACCGAGTTCGCCGACCGCGCGTTCGTCGTCGTACGCGGCGACGATCTGCTCGTCCGCAACCTGGCCCGTCGGCGAATGCGGGAGCGGGTCGAGCGCGACGACGGTGTAGCCCATGCGTTTGGCTTCGAGCGTCAACATGCGCCCGAGTTGGCCGCCGCCGAGGATACCGATGCGTTCGATCATAGCTGGATCGCCGCGATCTCGGCACGCGTTCGCTCGGAACGCGCATCGAGCACGGCGGCGAGCGCCGGATCGCTCACGGCGAGAATCCGCGCCGCATAGAGCGCCGCATTCACGGCGTTTCCGATTCCCATCGTCGCGACGGGTACGCCCGCAGGCATCTGCACGATCGAGAGCAGCGAATCGAGGCCGCCGAGCGCTTTGGTTGCGACCGGAACGCCGATCACGGGAAGCGAGGTCTTCGTCGCGAGCATCCCCGGGAGATGCGCCGCACCACCCGCTCCCGCGATGATCACGCGCAAGCCGCGCGCCCGCGCTTCCGCCGCATAGGCGAACATCAGATCGGGCGTGCGGTGCGCCGAAACGACGCGCATTTCGAACGCGACACCGAGTTCCTGGAGCGTCACGGCGGCGCCGCGCATCGTGTCGAGATCCGACGTGCTCCCCATGACGATGCCGACGTGCGGTGATTCGTTCGTTACGCCCATGGGACTCGTTCGTTCGGCACCGGCGCCGAAGCGGCCCGCGAAACAAGCACGGGCACGCCCGACACCGAAGCCGCTCGCGTGCACGAAACGACGTACTCCGCCCCATCGCCTCGGCCGCGCACGATCGTCGTCACCGGGGCTTCGTCCGGCATCGGGCGCGCGCTCGCCCTGCGCGCGGCGGCCGCAGGCTATGCGGTCGTCGCCGTAGGTCGCAATCGCGAAGCGCTCGACGCCCTCGCGGCGCTCGTGCACGGGGGGCGCGGTGAGATCGAAACGCTCGCGATCGATGTCGCGGATCCCGCGAACGCGCGCGCGATCGTGGAACGGGCGCTTGCCCGCTTCGGCCGCATCGATGTCGTGGTCAACAACGCGGGGAGCGTCGCGGTCGGGCCGCTCGCCGCGCAGACCGATCACGAGCTCGCCGTGCAATTCGGCGTCCATATCATCGGCCCGATCGCGATCGTCCGCGAAGCGCTCGGCGCGCTGCGCGAATCGCGGGGCCACGTGTTCATGTTGGGTAGCGGCGTCGCGCGGGTGCCCGTCGGCGGACTCGGCGCGTACGGCTCGGCAAAGGCGGCGGTGCGCTCGGCGACCTCGACCTTACGCATGGAACTGCGCCCGTTCGGCGTCCGCGTAACCTACGTCGATCCCGGTGCCGTCGACACCCCGTTCATGACGCGCGCCGGCATGGCAGGCGCGCCCGCATCGTTGCTCGCGACACCCGACCGCGTCGCGCGCGCGATCGTCCGCGCGATCGGGACGAGCGCGCGCGAGGTCAACGCCGTGCCCTGGCAGACCTTCGGCGTCGCCGTCGCGGAGCGGTTCCCGCGCTTGACGGACTTCGTGCTTTCGCGCACGCCGACGCTCGTCGGGACGCAAGCGGCAAGCCCCATCACGGGCGGATCGCGCGCCGTCGAGGTCAACGTGCCGGCAGATCACGGCATCGTTCCGCTTCCCGGTAACGATGCCGTCATCACCGCCGAGACGATCGTGCAGACGGAACCGATCGCGTCGATCCCGCCAACGACTTCGGAATGGGAACGCGCGCTCGGCCCGATCGCGCGGCGCATGGAACGCTTGAAGCTCGCCCCGGCAACCGTTTCCGGCTGGCTCGTTCCCGGCGCAACGCTCGCGACGAGCGACCTCGCCATGCGCTGGGCCGGAATGCCGAACAAGAACGAACGCGCGCTCGTCGAGGAAGTGCTCCTCGCGCTCGCCGATGCGGGCTACCTTCTCGCGATCGGCGATGCCGCCGAATCTGAAGCGGGATCCACCAGCACGGCGGCGGCTGCGACCGAAAGAACGTGGACCGTCGCGCGCGCTTTGCCTGCTCCGGCGTAAGCCCGAGCGGTAAGCCCTACCAGTACGCGACGTCGATCGCCGCCGAGTCCTTATACTTCCCGAAGATCGCGGGGCGCGCGGCCATGTAGTTCTGTAGATCGGCGATACGTTCGGCATCGATCGGATGCGAGCGGAGCCACGATTTCTGGCCCGCGCCGTACGTACGGCTCATCACTTGGAAAAACCAAATAAGCCCGTACGGATTGAAATCGTTCGTCGCGGCGATGATCGATGCGCCTTCTTCATCCGCCTGCGCCTCGATGTGGCGCGTCAGGCTCGCCATCTTTCCCTGCGCGGCGGCGTTAAGGGCGTTGTCGACGGCGTACCCGCCGAGCGGCCCGAGCAAGATCTGCCCGACCGTCGAGAGCACGGTCCCCGCGGTGCCGATCTTCTGCATGTCCGCCATCTGCTTTGCGACGTGGTGCAGCACCATGTGCCCCGCCTCGTGCGCGAGGACGCCCGCGAGCTCATCGCGATTGCGCGCGAGGCGCAGGAGTGGTTCGTTGATGTAGATCGTTCCGCCCGGCACGCTAAAGGCGTTTGCCGTATCGCCGCGCACGATCAAGAAGCGAATCGGATATGGGTAACGCGCATGCACGACGCTTGCGATCGAGGCGCCGATTTCGTTTAGGTGCTCGTAGTACGATGAATCGAAGAGCAGGTTGCCATCTTCGCGCTGCTGTTCGAAAAACGTCCGCCCGATCTCGGCCTCATCGAGCGCCATTGCCGGAACCGCAAGCGCGAGCCCGCCGCAGCATGTCGCGGCCGTGAGATTTCGCAGGAATCGCGTTCGTTGCATGATCGACCTCGCAGGGGTCGGAAGCATTCGCCGATGCAGATACGCCGCCTTCGGGCCGCCGTCGTCTCGATCGCGATCGTACCGATCTTCGGCGTGCTCGCAGCGCAAGGAGCTCATGCGGCGCAGCCGTCGCCGCGCGCGCCGAGCACGATCGCCGTGCCCACGGGCCTGCTCGCCGGCATGATGCCCACGGGGCCGGCCGACGGCGCGCAGCCCTTGCGCATCGCCGTCGAACTGCAACCACGCGATCCGCGCTTGGAAACGCTCGCGGCGGCGATGCTCGATCCCACGGCCCCGGAGCACCGTCACCCGCTCGCGCGCGCGGCGTTCGTGCAGCGATTCGCGCGCCCCACGGCCGACCGCGATGCCGTGGAGAAATTCTTGCGCGCGAACGGCGTCGCCGATCTTCTCGTGAGCTCGGGCGGCCTCGTCCTCGGCGGCGTGTTCACCGTCGCCGATGCGGAGCGCGCGTTCCACGTTCGCTTCTCGACCTTCACGGCGGGCACGCGAACGGCGATCGCACCGACCGGGCCGCTCACGCTCCCCATCGGCGGCATCCGCGCCGTCCGCGGCGTGGTCGCGGCGATAACGCCACGGCTCGCGCAAACGGCCGTCGCGACACCGTTTACGAATTTTCGCGGCGACTGGTACCCGCCCGCGCGCTTTCGCGACTTCTACGACGCCGCACCCGATGGCGGGCGCGACCAACGCATCGCGCTCATCGAAGACGCCTCGGATCGCTTCGATCAACGCGATCTCGCGCCGTTCCTCGCAAACGAGGGCCCACCCGGTGCCTCGGCCGCCCGCGTGCACGAACGGGCGTTTGCGTTCAAAGCGGCATCGGGAACGTGCGGCCGTGACGACCGCGGCCAAGAACCGACGATCGACGTTGCCGCAACGCTCACGCTCGCGCCGGCAGCCGATATCGACATCCGCTACGACGACGTGTGCTCGCTCGGGAACGATGGCACGCTCGCCCTGGAGCGCGCGCTCGATGCCGATCCCGCACCCACCGTCATCGTGTTCCCGTTCACGGTCGCGCCGCTGTTCGGCACGGTCGCGAACGCCTTCGGTTCGATCCCGATCCCGCTTTTGGAAGCGGCGGTTCGCGGTATTCCGATCGTCGTGCCCTCCGGCGACGATGGCCCGTACGGCATGCACGTCGCAGGGCTCGATCGCCCGGCGGTCGCGTATCCGTGCGTTTCGACGTATGTGGTTTGCGCGGGCGGTACGCAAGTCGGCGATCGAAACGGCGCGATCGACGAGGGGCCGTGGAACGACGGCGTGCACGCAAGTGGCGGTGGCATCTCGATCGAGCCGCGCCCGGCGTGGCAGAACGTTCCATCCGATTTCGCATTCAATACCGATGCCGTCCGCAATCGCATGGTCCCGGATGTCGGTGCCGATGCGTCGGGGCATTTGCGCGTGTACTGGCGCCAGTACAACATCGGCGGCGTCGGCGGCACGAGCGAAAGCGCTGCATTGATTGCGGCATCGCTTGCGACGATCAACGCGGCCGTTGCGCCGGAGCACCGCTTACTGACCGCGAGCGATTTGTACGTTCTCGCAAATACGGCTCCGACCGCATTCCGCGCGACGAAGTTCGAAAACGATCGCGCGAAACGCAACAACACGCTCGAAACCCGCGCTTCGCCGCTGCCCAAGGGCTATCGCGGGCCGATTCCAACGGCCGCGCCGACGGTTGCCGGCTGCACGAGCACGCAGCGAAACGGCTGCAGCATCGTGCCGACCGGCGGCTACAATCCGGTTACGGGGCTCGGTTCGCTACAACAGCGTGCCGCGATCGATGCGCTCAAATAGGGTATCCCGACCTACGGATGCTCGCCCATCCGCGGGCACGACGCGCGCGTTATCGATACGATCATCCATCCGGAGGCAGCCTCACTTCGTGCATCGCTTGCGTATCCTCGCCGTTCTGGTTGCCGCAATCGCGATGCTAGCCACCGCGCGTCCGGCGTTCGCGCACCCGCTCGGCAACTTCACGATCAACCACCTTTCACGCATCGCCATCGACGAAAAGCGCATTGCGGTTCGTTTCGTCGTGGATTACGCGGAGATTCCGGCGTTCGCGGAAGAACGCGCCGTCGACGCAAGCGGTACGATGACGGCACGCGAGCGCGACGCGTGGGCGCAAGCGCAAGCGAAGACGCGCGCGAAGGACTTGCTGCTTACCGTGGACGGCAGCCCACTGCCGCTCGCACCGGTACGCGCACGTGCCACGCGGCGACCGGGCTCGGGTGGGCTCGCGACGCTGTATCTCGTCGTCGATTACGCGGCGCCACTCGCGCCGGGCGCGCATACGATCGCGTACGTCGATCGCGCGTTTCCCGGGCGCATCGGATGGCGCGATGTCGTGTTCGGCTCCGAACGCGAGCCGACGGCGATGCTCACGCAGTATCCCGATGCACTCGTCGGCTCGCCGCGCGCGATCGCGAGCGCATCCTTCGCGCTTGCGGCAGATGGGCGCGTTACGCGCGCGCTCGCATCGGCAAGCGAGCGCTCGGGAGCGGGATCGACCGCCGCATCCTCGGCGCCGCAGATCGCCGCCGCAAACATCGCGCGCTCGAACCAACTCGGCGATATGCTCGCGCGAGACGACTCGTCGCTCGGCTTCTTCTTTACGATTTTCGGAATCGCCATCGTTCTCGGCGCGCTGCACGCGATGGAACCCGGACACGGGAAAACGCTGATGGCGGTATCGCTCGTCGGCGCGCGTGCGACGATCCCGCAGGCGGCGATGCTTGCGGGTGCCATTACCGTCGCGCACACTGCGGGCGTGCTCGCGCTCGGTGCGGTCATCCTCGTCGCTGCAAACCGTATCGTTCCCGAAACGATCTACCCGTGGATCACGCTCGGCACGGGGCTGATCGTCGCCGTCCTGGGTGCGCGCACGCTCGCGCGCATCGTCCAAGCGCGCCGCCCGCAGAAGCACGCTCACGCGCACGCACATCCGGCGGCACGCGAACACGTACACGATCACGTGCACGGCATCGGTATGCAGGATCACCACGAACCGCACCATCACGACCACGAAACCTCGTTCGATCCGGTCGCTGCCGCGCGCAACGCGTTCGCCGCACACGGCCACGACCACGGAGCGATGACGGACGAAGAACACGCCCGCGCGCACGCGATCCCCGGCACCGAGGCGATCGGTTTCCGTTCGGTCGTCGCGGCCGCGATGACCGGCGGGATCGCGCCGTGTCCGGCGGCACTTGTCGTGTTGCTTACCGCGGTCAACGTGCAGAAGATCGCGCTCGGCCTCACGCTCATCGTCGCGTTCAGCTTCGGCCTCGCGATGGTGCTGGTAACGGTCGGCATCGCCGTCGTGCGCGGCAGCGCGCTCCTCGTGCGCTCGTCGCGTTTCGCGTTCTTCACGCGATACGGCTCGTTCGTCTCCGCATCGATCATCGCGACCATCGGTTCCGTCATGGTCGGCGAGGGGCTCGCGGCGCAAGGCGTCGGCGGTTCGCCACTCCTGCTCGCAGCGCTCACCTTACTCGCGATCGTCGGCTATGCATTCGGCTCGCACGCAAGCGCCCACCGCGGGCAAGGAGTTCCCGCATGATCGCCGTCGGCGTCTCCGCACTCGCCGTCTTCATGCTGGGCATGCGACATGGCGCCGATCCCGATCATATCGCGGCGATCGATAACGTTACGCGTAATTCGTATGAGCGGACCCCGTTGCTCAGCCGATTCGTCGGAACGCTGTTCGCGAGCGGCCACTCCGTGATGGTGCTCTCGATCTCGGCGCTCGTCGGGTTTCTCGGCGCGCGTTTCGCGCAGCACGGCGCGCTCTTGGAGCTGATCGGCACCTGGGTTTCGATCGTGGTGCTTCTCGCGATCGGCATCGTCAATGTCCGGCAACTCTTGCAAGGCGCGTACGCCGATGGCATTCGCGGCGTGAAAACGCGTTTGTTACCGCGCGTGCTGCGCGAGGGAACGAGTGCCTTTCTCGCGCTACCGATCGGCCTGCTCTTCGGACTCGGCTTCGAAACGTCGAGTCAGATCGCAAGCCTCGCGATCGTCGTCGGTTCGAACCGCGGCGTGCTCGATGCCGTGATCGTCGGCTCGATGTTCTGCCTTGGGATGTTGGTGACCGATACGCTCGATAGCGTCATCGTGCATCGCTTGATCGCTTACCGGGGAGACAAGCTTCCGCGCGTCATGCGCGTGTGGCTCGCATCGGTAACCGCGCTCGCATTCGCCGTCGCTGGTTACGAAATCGCGCAAATTTGCGGATGGAAACCACCCGTCGACGATCTCGCCATTACCGGAATGCTCGTCGGTACAATCTGCATGGTATTTCTTTACGTTGTTTATGCGACACGTCGCGTGGCAATGTCATCACCGAGCGCCACACCGCTCGCCTCAAAGCCCCCCTCAGCAACTGGAGAACACAACCGATGAAGCTTCACCGCTCGATCGGTTCGTTGCTCGCTACCGGACTCGTCGTCGCCGCTGCAGTAGCGTATGGCGCACGTCCCGTAATGAGCTCGGACCACCAGGACTCGCCGACGACGGTAAACCGTCCCGGCTCCGATATCTCGGACGTCTTCGCGTTCCCATCGCCATCGAACCCGAACAACGTGGTCCTCGCGATCGACGTGAACCCGCTTATCCCACAAGGCCAAGGCGGCAACACCCAATTCGATCCGGGCGTGCTCTATCAGATCAAGATCGCGCACGGCACGGCAACCGCAGAAGATACCGTGATCCAGTTCGTCGCGAACGGCACGGGCAGCGGCCAAACGATCACGATGTACGGCCCGGCCACCCCGAACCAAGTCGGCACCGGTAACACGATTCTCGCGAACACGACGACGACCGTTTCGATCGGTCAATCGTCGCCGGTGTTGCCGTCGGGCATCCAGTTCTTTGCAGGGCCGCGTTCGGACCCGTTCTATTTCGACTTGTTCCAGTTCTTCAAAATCATCCCGGACCGCTACTACAAGAACCAGCCGCAATTCGGCAGCCCGACCGTTCCCGCCATGTCATCGGCTTCGCTCAACGGTTTTGCGAAGGCTACGAATCTCAACTCCGTCGGCACGGCGTTCCAGTGCAATACCGCGCCCGCAAGCGACGCCCTCGCCTCGAACAACTTCAACGTTCTTTCGCTCGTTGTCGAAGTACCGAAATCGATCATCGCTCCGCCATCGGGTTCGCCGTTGCTCAACGTGTGGGCGACGACGTCCACGACGACCGGAAATTAGGAGAAGTAACGAAATGCGTTCATTCATCGGAAGCTTCGTCGGCACGCTTCTCGTTTTCGGCACCGTCGCGAGCTGCAGCAGCAATAAGAATGCCGCGGCCCCGCCGCCGCCCGTCATCTCCCAGCCGGGTACGGTCGTCTACACGCAGGTCGAGCGCCTCGCGCGCCCCGCGGTCAAAGAACTGACCGAGAACTATCAGGACCACGACACATCGAACCGCACCTCGCCGTACAACGATCCCAAGCTTCTGAGCTCGGTCGTCGGCTTCACGAACAACTTCCGTGCGGCTGCTTACGGGAACACGCTCGGAGCGGTCTTGCTCCCCGACGTCCTCAAGCTCGACACGTCGCAAACTGGTAACGCCGCATACCTCGGCGTCGAAACCGGCGGCGCGACCGGCAGCAAAGTCGGTGGCCGCGATCTCACGAGTCCCGTGATCGATATCTCGCTCGGCGCGGTGTTCGGCACGACGCTCTCGGATCTCAAACTCGTCCCGGCCGACGGTAAGGACATCCCTTGCTTGACGACCCAGAACATGCCGAGCAATGCGCTCACCGGTCAGACGCAATTCGCAACGCTCGCCTCGATCGCGGCGAACCGGAAGCAGACCACGAGCTTCCCGTACCTCGGCACGCCCTACTAAGACTTGCGCAATCAGGTCACCTGGGCCGTAGCGGCGAGCGCACTAGTTGCGCTCGCCGTTTGGCCGTTCGCCCAGTCGCAGTATGCGAAAGCGACCGTGCGCGATCCGATCATGGCTCTCACGCCCGCGCCGCTTTCGACGAACTACGTGCACGAGGGCGAGATCATCCGCACCTACGAGCGGCACGACAACGCCGCTGGCGGTCCGCTCATCCCACGGCTGCTTTCGAGCGCATACATGCAGCGCTACCGTGAGACGGGTGATGTCGATGACATCCTGCGCGCGAAAAACGAGGCGCGGAAGTCGCTCGCCGCACAGCCGCGCGGAAATATCGCCGCGACCCTCGCGATCGCTTCGGCCGATACCGCACTCCACCGATTTCACGAGGCAATCGATGCGATCGAAAGCGCCCGTGTCTTCGATCGCGGCGATGCCATCATCGGCTCGGCGCTCGCATCGAACTTTCTCGAGATCGGAAATTATGCCGGTGCGAAAACCGTCCTCGATCGCTTGAGCCCGGACGACAAAGCTTCCGTCTCCGTGGAAATAACGCTCGCGCGCTACGCGGAGCTGACCGATCACGCCGATGAAGCGAAACGTCTCGTGACGCGCGCGATGCGGGTCGAGGAAAGCATTTCCACCACAAACGCGGAGAACCGCGCGTGGTATCACTTCCGCCTCGCGGAGCTCGCCTTCGCGACAGGCGACAATGCGGGCGCGATCGCCGAAGGCACGGCCGCGCTCACGATCTTTCCGAACTACTGGCACGCGGCAACCGTGCTCGCGCGCGTGTACGCAGCGCAACACGATTGGAAGAGCGCGCTCGCTTCGGCCGAGATCGCGGACCGCTTCGCGCCGTTGCCCGAGACGCTCGGCATCGAGGCCGATGCGCACGCGGCGCTCGGCGATGCGGATGCCGCGGCGGCGAAGCGCGACGAGATCGTCGCGATCGAACGCGTGGGTAACGCGCAACATCTCTCGGATCGCTTGCTCGCCGTCTATTACGACGATCACGGAATCCGACTCGCCGATGCGTACGCGATCGCGAAACGCGAACTCGCGGTGCGCGACGATGTGTTCGCCGACGACACGATCGCCTGGGCGGCGGCGCGCATCGGCAAGTGGCCCGAAGCCGAGGCGCGCATCGCCAAAGCGCTCGCGTATGATACGCCCGACGCACGCATGCACTACCACGCAGGCACGATCTTCGCGCACGCCGGTAAACGCGATGCCGCGAAACGCGAATTCGCTCGTGCGCTCGCACTCAATGCGACATTCCATCCGACGTTCGCCGACGACGCGCGCGCGCAACTCGCCAAGCTGCAGTAACGCTGCCGGTTGCGGCGCGACGTAAATGTCTACTTCGTAAACCGTCCGAGCACGATCGCGCGTCGTACTATCCCGCGTACGCCGCATTTTCGGCACGCGCGTTCGGGAAGAAAGTATGCTCGCCCACATGATCGCTCTCATCATCGCGGCCTCCGTTCCGGCGGATGCGCGGCCTTCGCCGTCTCCATCACCGTCGGCTACGGCATCGCCCGCATCGAGCTTGGCAACCATCGGCACGATCAAAGCGCGCGGTCGCATGACGAACCTGATCGGCACGGCATCATCGGCCTCCGAGGGGTTCGTCTCGCATACGGAGCTCGAAGAACGCCCGATCTTACGGCCGGGTGAACTACTTGAAACGGTACCGGGCGTCGTGATCTCGCAACATTCGGGCGAGGGAAAAGCGAACCAGTACTACTTGCGCGGGTTCAACCTCGATCACGGTACCGATATCGCGATCACCGTCGGCGGCATCCCGGCGAATATGCGCACCCATGCGCACGGCCAAGGCTATTCGGATATCAATTGGGTTATTCCGGAAACCGTGAATTTCATCAATTATCGAAAGGGCACATACGACGCCGACGCCGGAGATTTCTCGACGGCGGGCGCGGTCAACATGACGTATTTCAATGCGCTACCGCACGCGATCGCAAGCTTCAGCGGCGGCCCGTACGGCCAGGCACGCGCCCTCATCGCCGCATCGCCGCTCGTCGCAACCGATACGCACCTCTTGTACGCGCTCGAATATCAGCACGACGACAATACGGCGCTCAAAGCGGACAATTATCGGAAATATAACGGGCTTCTGCGATTGAGCAAAACCGCGGGCGATGCCACATTCGGCGTAACGCTGCAAGGGTATCGAGCGAAGTGGAACTCCTCCGATCAAATTCCGCTCCGCGCCGTGCAGCGCGGCGACATCAGCCGTTTCGGGCAAATCGATCCGACCGATGGCGGCGAAACACACCGGTTCGCTCTTTCTAGCGATTACGTACGCGATACCGAAAAAACGAACACACAAATCAACGCCTACGTACTCGATTACAAACTACGGCTCTTTTCCGATTTTACGTATTTCCTGAACGATCCCGTAAACGGCGATCAGTTCAACCAGAACGATCGGCGTGTAACCACGGGCCTTAGCGCGAGCCAGACGTCCAAAACTCCCGTTGCCGAAAATACGATCGGGTATCAGCTACGCAACGACAACATCACGCCCGTTTCCCTCTACGCCTCGATCGCGCAGCGCTCCACCGATCCGACGCGCATCGATCGCGTGCTCGAAACGAGCAACGGGTTTTACGCGCAAACGACGCAGCATCTGTCGCGGCAGTTGCGCGTTACGGCGGGCCTCCGCGCCGATCTGTTTCGCTTCAAAGTCCGCGATTTACGCCCGGAGAACGGCGGCGACATCACCGCTTCGATCGTGAGCCCGAAGATCGCGATCTCCTATGCACCCGGTCGACACACCGAGCTCTATGCGAATTTCGGCGAGGGCTTTCATAGCAACGATGCGCGCGGCGTCACGCAGACGGTCGATCCGGGAACGGGGATGAACACGGACCCGGGGACCGGCGCGGTAATCGGCGGCGCGACGCCGCTCGTGCGCGCGCAAGGCGCCGAGTTCGGAGCGCGCTTTGCGTTCGACGATCGGTTACGCACGACGGTATCGTTCTGGAATCTGAATCTCGCCTCAGAGCTGGTCTTCCAGGGCGACGCGGGGACGACGACACCGGGCCGCCCGAGTCACCGACTTGGTCTCGAGATCGCGAATTACTGGTCGCCCGCGCCCGGCTTCACGTTCGATCTCGATTACGCATCGTCGGCGGCGAAGTTTACGAACGCCGATCCCGCCGGGCAACTGGTTCCGGGATCGGTGAAAGACGTGCTGACCTTCGGCGCCACGCGCGACGGCGCGACGACGTACGGTAGCCTGCGGGTGCGCTATTTCGGTCCGCGACCGCTCGTCGAGGACGCGAGCGCCCATTCCAATCCGACGACGACGGTCAGCCTCGAAGTCGGGATGAAACCGACCAAAACCACGCGGCTCGGACTCGATATCTTCAACCTCCTCGATGCGAAATCGAGCGACATCGACTACTACTACAATTCGTCGATTCCGAGCGACCCCGCGTATACGAAGCCGGGGTACACGGGCCCATGCCCGATCGCGCAGTGTGCCGCGGGCGTAGCCGACGTGCACTTCCACCCGATCGAACGCCGCCTGCTCCGCCTGACGTTTACGAAGCAGGTGTAACGGCGATGCCGTCGGCCACGAGCCAGCGGTCGAGATGCGCGAGGTATTCGCCTCCGAACGTATCTTCGAGCGCGAGGCGATAGGCTTCGAGGCGGGCAGTATCGCCGTCGCGGACCAGAAGTTCGAGACTGCGCCGATGGACCGGCATGTAGCCTTCGCGCAGCCGCAGGCCACCGTGCACGAGCTCGACGATGATCTCCGAAAACGACTTATGGAGATGCAGGGCGAGGCGCTCCTCGAGCCACGCGTCGAGCGGACCGGGCAAGCGGAACGAGCGCACCGGTCCCATCGAACCCGATCCGCGTATGCGGGCCATCTAGTGCGCGTGCGGCTCGCCGTGGTCGTGGGCGTGCTCCGTACCATCGGCGTGCTTATGGAGCTTTTCATGCTCGGCGCCGTCATCGTGGGCGTGCTCGTGATCGTCGTGCGCGTGCTCGTGGGCGTGAACGGTGCCATCGGCATGATCGTGGGTATGGACGTGGGTCGCCTCGGGATGCTCGCTCATGGGGAGCTTCTCCGCCGAATTCGCCGTCGAGTCCTAGACACGAACGGGCGAATACGGTACCATCGGCGTCGGCCCATGGGGACGTAGCTCAGTTGGTAGAGCACTTGCTTCGCATGTAAGGGGTCAGGAGTTCGAATCTCCTCGTCTCCACCATTTGGCTCAGACGAGAAACCCCGCAATCGCGGGGTTTTTTGCTGCTTTCGTAGTCCCAAGCCGTTTCCGGATCGCGCCATACCACCATTTCCATGCCTGCGTTAATGCGACCCCATGATCGACCCAGGTGGGAACGGCGCCATTTCTGCCCCGGCGCTCGGCATGCGAAGATAAGACGCGCGTTTTTCGAAGCTTGGTCTTGCCGTAAACCTCGATAGCCCGACCACAATCTTCCGCCACGAAGTCGAGAGACGACTTTCGCGCCTCTCGTCACATACAGCCCACCGTGCGCTTGCGTGCGACGTTCCTGACCATCGTGACCTTACCCATGCGAGGTTACCGTTTCCGTGCGAGCATCGACGGCGTCGCTTTCACCGAAGCCCATAATTTCGATCGGCGCGCCGTCGGGAAAGTCCGCCACGAGCCGCAGTGTGCCGCCAAGAGCCTCAACATATCGCCGCACCGTGCCAACATATGCATCGGTACGGCGCTCGATTTTCGAGACTTCGCCTTGGGCAACGTCTGCGATCTCCGCAACGGTCGCTTGCGTCATGGCGCGGGCCTTACGAATCTGCGCAAGCGAGAGTTGCACTAGCTCGTACTTCTCGATTGCCGCAATACGCTGCGATTCGCGTTCCGCGAGCGTGTGTTTCGAATGCTCGGCTTGAATTTCGCGCCAGGGCTTATTCGGCATGTTCGTCCTCAAGGTGAGAAAGATGGTGTTCGTAGAGCGCCTCGGCAACCGGAATCATCCGGTCATAAAAGCGTGGGTCGTTCGCCTTATCGCCGCCGATGAGCAACAGTGCCGTGCGGCGTGGGTCGAAGGCGAAAAAAATGCGGATCGGCGGAACGTTCACGCGAAGCTCTTTCAGGTTCGCATACTTCGAAGCGCGGAGCGTTCCGACCGACGGGCGTTTCAGATTCGGACCCTCGGCCTCCAGCCAAGTCACAACCTCATTGACGCTTTTTTGCTCCTCAGCTCCGAGCGAGCCGTACCATTCACCGAATTCATCTGTGCCTTCAACGTCCCACATCGCGAGCTTAGTATAAGCCGGAGACTATATTCTGTCAAACCAATAATAGATAGGTTTCTTTTACGTGCCACATCGGCAGAGCGTGAATTAGAAACAGGCTAAGAGATTGGTTTTTATCATGACAGGTTCGCGCCATTAGGCAGCCGCGGGAGTTTGCGCCTCTTCACGCCTGACGTGCGAGCCGATAGGCCTCGGGCCGGCTCCACGATAACCTCGGTCGGATGATTACGATCGCCCGTTCGCTTCCGCGCGTGCTCGTCGCATCGCTGGGAATCGCCCTTACGGCTTCATCGTTCGGCACGGGAAGCGCCGCGCAGATCGAGCCGACGAGTCTCGCGAACGTTCTGCATTGGCGCAACGTCGGGCCACTTCGTGCGGGCCGCACGCTTGCCGTCACCGGCGTCCCGGGCGATCCGTACCGCTTCTATATGGGCACCGTCGCCGGCGGCGTGTGGACGACGGCGAACGCCGGGCGCACCTGGACGCCGCTCTTCGACGGGCAGCCCGTCGCTTCGGTCGGCGCGATCGCGCTCGATCCGCGCGATCCGAAGACGATCTACGTCGGCACGGGCGAAGCCGATATGCGTTCGGATATCGTGCACGGCGCGGGGATGTTCAAATCGACGGACGCCGGCGCCAGCTGGAAACGCATCGGGCTCGAAGCGACGCGCAACATCGGTCGCATCCTCGTCGACCCCGCGAATCCGCAAACGATCTACGTCGCCGCACTCGGGCACGCATTCGGGCCGAACGCGGAACGCGGCATCTACAAATCGACCGATGGCGGCACGACGTGGCTTCCGATTTTGCAGAAAGACGCAAACACGGGCGCGATCGACCTCGCCTTCGACCCGAGCGATTCGCGCACGATCTACGCATCGCTCTGGCAGACGCGCCGCCCGCCGTGGGAAGTCTATCCGCCCTCGAACGGTCCGGGAAGCGGCCTCTATAAATCCAGCGACGCCGGCGCCACGTGGAAGCCGATCGCGAACGGCCTGCCGACCGCGGGCCTCGGCAAGATCGGCATCGCCGTCGCGCCGACGAATCCGAAGCGCGTCTACGCGATCGTCGATGCGAAGGACGGCGGACTCTACCGCTCCGACGACGCCGGCGCGACGTTTGCGAAGATCGACGACGAGAAGCGCATCTGGGGCCGCGGCTGGTACTTCGAACACGTCGCGGTCGATCCGAAAAATGCCGATCGCGTCTACGTTTCGAACACCTCAGTCTATCGCTCGGACGATGCCGGGAAATCGTTTACGGCGATCAAAGGCGCGCCCGGCGGCGACGACTATCACCAGCTTTGGATCGATCCGACCGCACCCGAACGCATGGTGCTCGCAAGCGACCAAGGGACCATCGTTTCCGTCGACGGCGCGAAGACGTGGAGCTCGTGGTACAACCAATCGACCGCGCAGATCTATCACATCGCCGCAGACGACCGCTTCCCGTATTGGCTCTACGGCGCGCAACAAGACTCGGGCGCGGTCGCCGTTCCCTCGCGCAGCTTCCACCGTTCGATTTCGGCACGCGATTGGCGCCCGATTACGGCCGGTGGCGAATCCGATGAAATCGCAACCGATCCCGCACATCCGGGGGTGGTCTTCGGCGGGCGCGTCGACCGCGAAGATCTCGCGACGAGCGTCACGCGCAGCGTCGGCGAGCGCACCGAGGACGACGACCGCGCGAACTGGACGCTTCCGCTCGTGCGCTCGCTCGCCGATCCGAAAGCGCTCTACGCAAGCCACGCTAAGATCTATCGCTCGCGCGACGGCGGCAACACCTGGAAAACGGTATCGCCCGATCTCACGCGCGCGAACTACCCCACGCCCGCAAATCTGGACGCCCCGACCGCAGCCGACGCAGACGATGCGAACCCGCGTCGCGGTGTGGTGTACGCGATCGCACCGTCGCCGATCGACCGCAATCACGTCTGGGCGGGGACCGATGACGGCATGCTCTGGGTGACCGCAAATGCGACCGCGGCGAAACCGACGTGGCGCAACGTAACCCCGCCCGCGATCGGCCCGTGGTCGACCGTTGCTTCGATCGAGGCATCGCACACGAAGCCCGCAACCGCGTGGGCGGCGATCAATCGCCACCGCCTCGACGACGATACGCCACTGATTCTCGAAACACGGAACGATGGGAAGAGCTGGACGACGCTTACGACCGGGCTTCCGAACGACGCTCCCGTCAACGTCGTGCGCGAAGATCCCAAACGCCCGGGCTTGCTGTATGCGGGCACCGAGACGGGCGTGTTCGCAAACCTCGGCGCGAGCGGGTCGTGGATGCCACTGCAGATGAATCTGCCGACGACATCCGTTCGCGATCTGCTCGTGCACGACGACGATCTCGCGATCGCGACGCACGGGCGCGGTTTTTGGATCCTCGACGATGTCCAACCGGTGCGGAATGCGGCAGCGCTCGGCGGCACGACGTTGCTCGCCCCATCGGTCGCGATTCGCGTACGCCCGGGCGACGACGAAGGCACGCCGTTACCGCTCGACGAGCCGCTCCTGGAAAACCCGCCGAGCGGAGCGATTCTCGATTACGCGCTCGCGAACGACGCGCGCGGGCCGGTTGCGCTCGAGATCGCCGACGCCGCGGGCACGGTCGTACGCCGCCTCGCAAGCGACGATCCGGTCCCGCCGATCGATCCGAGCAAACTCGATATCCCCGCGTTCTGGGTCGTCCCGCGTGCCGTTCCCGCCGCGAGCGCGGGCCCGCATCGCTTCGTCTGGGATTTGCACGCCGCATCGACCGGCGCCCGCGTTCGGCGCGGCGGCGACGCGGGGCCGTGGGTCCCACCCGGCAACTATCGCGTGCGCCTGCTCGTCGACGGCAGGGCCCTCGCGACGCGGACGCTCGTCGTGAAACGCGATCCGCGCATCGCCGCAACCGATGCCGACCTCGGCGTGCAGTACGCGTTCTCAAACGACGTCGCGCGTCTGCGCGCGCTCGTCGCATCCAACGCCGAATCGGAGCCGAACGCGGCGCGCAAGATGACGCTTGCAGCGCTACGCGACGCCTTCGGAGCGCTCTACGCTTCCGCGCAAAGTGGCGACGAGGCGCCGACGACGACGGAGCGCGCGACGCTTCGGGCGCTCCGCGCGCGAGCGAAAGCGCTCGGCATCGGCTAAACCCGGGCGCGCGGGCGTGCCATACGTCTGTCATCCCCGCGCCCTACGCTCTCACCCATGCACGTGCCGATTCGCGAGCGGACTTTCGCATTCGTCGATGTCGAAACGACGGGGATCGATCCATCGGTCGATCGCGTCGTCGATTTCGCGTGCGTCGTCGTGCGGAACGGGCAACGGATCGCATCGTATCAGTCGCTCGTGAATCCGGGCCGCCCGATCCCGGCGATCGCATCCTCGATCCATCACATCCGCGACCGCGACGTGTTCAACGCACCGCCGCTTCACGAAGTCGTCGCGCGTGCGAAGCCGATGATCGCCGATGCGATCGTGGTCGCACACAACGCCTCGTTCGATCGCGCGTTTCTGCCGTTCGTCGAAGCGCGGCCGGTTGCGTGTTCGCTACGCCTCGCGATGCACGTCCTCGACGATGTTCCCAATTACAAGAATCAGGTCTTACGGTACGCGCTCGACATCGACGACGCGGCGCTCGAAGGCCTCATGCCGCACCGTGCACTCGCGGATGCCATCGTTACGAGCCACATCTTCACGCGATGCCTCGAACGATACGTCGACCTCGGATTACCGGAGGATATCGATGGCTTTCTCAAAGTGCTCGATGCGCCGTCCGAGATGCGCAAGGTGTGGTGCCGCCGCGACGATGGGAAAGCGTTCGGCCGCGTCCCGGCGGACTTTCTGGAATGGATGCTCGCGAGCGGCCGATTCGTGCAGCGTCCCGACGTGGTCGCGATCGTCGACCGCGAACTCACCCGTCGGCGAACCGCGGAATTGAAGCGCGCGTCGTAACACCGCGCGCCGGGGAACGTTAATTCAACGTTGCGCGAAATTTGATCTTGACTACGGCGTTGGTTGCAAGATCCGTGCCGCCGAGGGTCCAGGTCAGCGACGGTCCCGTCGCCGCTGCCGAGGGTGGCGTGCAGGTCGTTCCGGAGGGCACGCTCACGCATGCAGCCGATCCGACGATATAGGTCGTGTTCGTCGGCGCGACATCCGCAATCGTGAAGCCCGTCGATTTGAGCGTTACCCCGCGCGAATTCGTAAAGGTAATGACGTACTCGAGGATATCACCGGGTTTCCCCGTGTCGCTCGTTCCTGGCGTCGCTTCGCCCGCCGTGATGTTTTGCACGGTCTTGGACATACTCGCCGTACCCACGAACGTCGTCGTGATCGTGTTGGAATTTTGCGAATTCCCACCGTTGGTTTGATTCGGATCGAACGGCACGCTCCCGCTAGCCGTGTTCGATGCCGTACCGCTCGCCGATGTCGGGAAGCCCGTGATCGTGAGGACGGCGTTCGCGGCGGGTGCGAGGTTCACCGGATTTGCAACGATGGTCTGCCCCGCAACCGTCGGCGTCGCGCACGTACCGCCACCCGTTACGACGCACGTCGGCGCGTATGCGCCGGAGCCAACCGTGAGGTTTCCCGCCACCACATCCTTGATCGAGAGCGATGGGTACGTCGCGTAACCGGTGTTCTTCAGCGTGACTTTGTAGACGACGGGGTCCGTCGGACTCGCCTGCGCTCCGCCGGTCTTCGTAATCGTGTAAAAAGCGGGGACGCTCGCGAGATCGTTGACCAGCGCATTCGCGCCGGTGGTAAACGTGCCGATGGAGGTCATCGTCTGCGCGGCGGCCGTCGTTGCGAAGCGCCATAACGTCCACGCGGTGCCCGATCCGGGCTGCTCCGCGGCGAAGAGATTGCCGTTGAGCGTTTGGGTAATGCCGGTGAGGTTGCCCGTCGGGCCGGTAAGCGCGAACGGCCCCTGAACGTTCCCGTTCGTCCCGTCGAGAATATAGAAGTTCTTTTGCGCGACCATATACCAGGTGGTGTGCGCGGCGCTATCCTGGTAGGCGACGATGTCGCCACCGCCGTTCCCGACGTTCGTCGAGAGTAAGAGCGAGGTCGCGGAGCCGGGCGCCGTTGGCGAAAACGAGAGCATGTACGTGCATGACATCGCGGTCGATCCCGTCTGCGACGAGCCGCTCGCCGGGCACGCGCCCTGTTGGGTCGTGACGAGTTTGCTCGTTTTCGTATCGTATCCCAAGCGTGGCTCCGCAGCCGTCACCGTCAGTGCCGGGTTCGTCCAGCCGCCCGCCGCATCGATCTGCGCGGCCGCGGCCACTCGCGCTCCCGTGGTGGCCGTCGTGTAGGGCGTGGTCGCCGTGAGCAACGCGCCCGAGGCGTTCATCGTGTAGAGGTTCCCAACGAGATCTTCCGCGAGGCACTGACCGCTCGATCCCGTGAAAACGCCGGTGTAGGTTTTAATGACGGCGAGCGATACCGAATCGATGAGATACACATCCGCGCTGTTGACCAGCGCGAAAATCGTGTCTGCCGCGCTCGGAGCAGCCATCGCGCAGACCCCAACCGTACTTACGATGCTAACGAACGCGATGCCGCGCAGGCGAACGAGCCAGAAAGCGAGCGAGCGAAACGCGCGGGAATTCACCACTTTCGTGTAACGGACGCGGAAAGCGGTTAGACGCCTCCTCTATCGCTTTTTCCCTCGCTACAGGTTTGCGAACGTTCCGAAAAACCACGAGGCGTCGTGCTTCGGAAAATAGCCGCTCGCGACGACGAAACGCGCGAAGCGCGGACGCCGTCTGGCGATCGCGACCATCGGGTCCGCAAGCCACGCAAAGAGTTGTCGCATACGCAACGCTTCGCGATTATTCGTATCGTAACCGCGCACGCTCGCGACGTAAGCGGCTCCCGCTCGGGCCGTGTCGCCACCGAAGTCGCGAAGCGCCGCAACCGCGAGCCGCGCCGTACCGAGCGCCTGCGAGATGCCTTCGGCCGAAAGCGGATCGGCAACCCCGGCCGCATCGCCGAGGGCGAACACTCGGCGCGCAACGCGTTGCGCGCGCCCGATCGGGATCACGCCGCCCTTGCCCTCGGCAAGCCCCGTCGCACCGGCAAGTTCGGTACGCGCCGTCGGGTCGGTTGCGATCCAGCGCGCGAGTTGCGCGCGCACGTCATCGCGACGCACGACGCAAACGCCGACGTTCGCCCGGCGCGTGTCGACCGGAAAGATCCACGCATACCCCGGGTTGATCGCGCGTGCGTAGTGCACCTGATATGCGGGGTCCAGATCGCGCGCGGTATCGACGTACCCGCGATAGGCGGCAAGCCGGCCGTCGTGCGCGGGAAAGCCGAGCGTCGCCGCGAGACCGCCCGTCGCGCCTTCGGCGAGCAACACGACATCGTGTGCCTGGCGATCCACGGCACCGCTGCGAGAACGGATCGTAAGCGTTCCATCGGCCGCACATGCGGTGACGGTCGTCGCGTCGAGGAACGTCGCGCCTGCGGCGACCGCCGCGCGTACGAGCACATCGTCGAAGTCGCGGCGCGGCATCGTCGTCCCGTCGGCCGCGCCCACAGGCCACGGCGCGCGGAACGCCCCACCACCGGGGCCGCCGACGACGGTCGCCGGAAAACGCCGACGGCCGGGCAGCGCGATCCCGAGCCGGTCCAGTTCCGCGATGCTCGTCGGCGTGATCCCGTCGCCGCACGCTTTCACGCGCGGCCAACGCTCGCGCTCGTAGATCGTAACCGCCGCGCCCATGCGCGCAAGCGCGATCGCGGCTGCGGAGCCCGACGGCCCCGCGCCGATCACCGCGACGTTCACGCGCGCCTAGAGTCCGAGTTTCGCCAAGATCCCCTTCGCGAAATCCGGCGCGAATTGCTGGACGAGTTGCGGATTTTGCGAGAGAAACGTCGTGGCCGCTTCGCGCAGCGCCGCGGGGTTTTGCGCGACGTGCGAGATCAACTGCGAGACCGCATCGCCGTCGCCCGCCTTCGCATCGTCCGTCGGAACCCCGGCGTCTTGCGCGTCGCCCTCACCCGAACCGTGGTTCGCGAGCGCGCCGAGCAAGGATTGGGCGAGCGTGCCGAGTGAACCGCCATCCATGGACTGCGCGGCCTGCGTCACGTGGCCCGCAAGCTCATCCGTATCCATGCCCGCCACGTGATCGCCCGCGGCTTGCGCCACCGCTCCGCGATCGGCGCCCGCCAGGCGCGACACGAGCGCACCGATGTCACCGAAGGAACCGAACATGCAATCACCCTTTCGAAACGCTGCGTCTGCTCTCGTTCTCGCTGCGGTCGTCGCCGCTTCCTCGTCCGCCGTCTTCGCGCAAGCGCCGCTCGCACCCAAGGGCGCCGAGCTCGAAGGCAAGTTGACGATGACGCTCGACAGCGGCAAGATGCACGATGGCGATACGTTTACGATGACCGAACACGACGGCTTTTTTCACAAAGCCCCACCCGCGCTCAAGGGCGCGACGATCGAAGGCCACGTCGAAAACGTCACGGCTGCAACCGCGACGCACAAGGCAACGATGAGCGTGGTCTTCGATGACGTGAAGCTCGCCGACGGTACGACCGCGCCGATCGACGCGCAAGTGAGCTCGATGAAAGAGTTTGCGCCGAAGAACCATCTCATGCGAGACGCCGCGCTTATCGCGGGCGGCTACGTCGTCGGCCATCACCTCGCGGGCCAGCACCACGGGGGCCTCGCGGGCGCGGCGGGCGGATTCGCGCTCGCATCGCGCATGAAGAGCAACATCGTCGTCAAGAAAGGCACGATCGTGCACCTGAAGCTCAAGGCAGCGGCGATGCCCGGCGCGGCGGGCTAGTGACCGACTGGAAATTCGACGGCGTCCGCGTCGTGAAGGGCTGCGACGTCGATCCGAATACGGCGCAGACCGAAGGCATGCAGCGCGCGGCGGCGATCACGGCGGCGACGGCCGGAGCGAAGAAGCTCTGGGCCGGGACCGTCGTGATCGATGCGAACGCGAAGACCGGGGCGCACCACCACGGCGATCTGGAGTCGATCATCTACGTCGTCTCCGGGAATGCGCGCATGCGCTGGGGTGAGGCGCTCGAATTCACAGCCGAGGCCGGACCGGGCGACTTCATCTTCGTCCCGCCGTTCGTGCCGCACCAAGAGATCAACGCATCGCCGGGTTCGCCACTCGAGTGCGTGCTCGTGCGGAGCGGGCAAGACCCGGTTGTCGTAAACCTCGACATCACCGGCGCCGACGTCGTGGAAACCGTCGTCTGGCGCGACGCGATCCACCCGTAGCCGAAGCGCCGCCGCATCACGTGCTCTTCGTGCGGCGTGCGGCGCATCTGCGCGACCATCCCGGACAGCTCGGGGCAACGCGCCGAAGTGCGCGAGCGGCTCAACGGCTCCGTCGTCACGCCGGTCATCCGTCCGCAGCCCCCTCGCGGCGATCGTCGACCCGTGCGCGCCTGGCACGATCGGCGAGGGCCACTGCGCCCGGCGATCGTTAGCCGTTTGGAGCATCCGTAGGCCGAACGACTTGTAAAACCGCGTCGGCCCCGGCAGGGCGCGCCAGGCCACGCGCCCGAACACGGACGGATGCCCTCACGCAACGCACGTTTTCGACGCGCGGCAGTTACCGTTTTTCTCGCCGGCGTGGCCGGCACCGTCACGGCAACCCCGGCAAATGCGAGCCAAACCTGGCAGGCCCCCCTCGCACCGTACGTGCGGGCGATCCACATGGTAAACCCGCATCTTCCGCTTCCGCAAACGCAAGCGTATGCGACGGCGGTACTCGACGAATCGTACCGGCTCCATCTCGATCCGCGTTTCGTTATGGCGATCGTCACCGTCGAATCCGGTTGGCGTCCCGATGCGATTTCCCCGACGGGCGCGCGTGGGCTCGGGCAGCTGATGCCGCAAACGGCATCCGGCCTGCACGTTAACGCTTGGAGCGGGCTGCAGAACATCAAGGGCACGAGTACGTATCTCGCACAGCTCGTGAAGCGATTCAAAAACGCGCCGCAGGGCTTCTCGTGGGCGATCGGCGCGTACAATGCCGGCCCGAACGCGGTCGCCCGGTATAGCGGCATCCCGCCGTACGCCGAGACGCAGCGCTACGTGAAGAAAGTGCTGCACGCGTGGCAGACGCTCAACCGCCGCATCGCTTCCGGACTGCTTCCGCGCGCGTTGGTGAAGAGCGTCGCGGTCAATGCCGAAACCCTCGAACCCACGTTGCTCTGGAACGTGCCGAAGGGCGCCCGCTCCGCGGCGCCTGCCGCGCTTGCCGCTGAGGCCGCGAGCGTCGCTCCGGCCGAGCCGAGCCCGGTAACCGCACCGACCGAAACGGCGCCGCCGCAGCGCTAACCCGCGCGAGGGCTCGCCATTCTGCGAGGGCGAAGCTCGCGGGATGAGTTGTTGCGCACACCATTATGCCGCCGCACCGGGCGGCGACCGCGGATTCGAAGTCGACGCGACGCGCGTGCGCTTCGGACGCGGCCTCCTCGACGAAACGGGTGACGCCGCACGCGCGCTCGGCATGACGCGTGTCGCGCTTTTCACCGATCGCCGTTTGCGCGCGCTGCCGTTCGTGGAAACCGTTCGCGCCTCGCTCGCTGCCGCGGGCCTGGATGTCGCGATCTACGACGACGTCGCGGTCGAACCGACCGACGCGTCCTTCAAAGCCGCCGCGGCATTCGCCGTCGACGGCGCGTTCGACGGGTACGTTTCCGTCGGTGGCGGCTCGGTCATCGATACGTGCAAAGCGGCGAACCTGTACGCGACGTATCCGGCCGATTTCATGACGTACGTAAACAAGCCGATCGGCAGCGGCGCTCCCGTGCCCGGGCCCCTGCGCCCGCACATCGCTTGCCCGACGACGGCCGGCACCGGCAGCGAATGCACGGGGATCGCGATCTTCGATCTCGTCGCGATGGAAGCGAAAACCGGCATCGTGTCGCGCCGCTTGAAGCCGACGCTCGGCATCGTCGATCCCGACGTGTTGCGCTCGCTCCCGAGCACGGTCGTCGCATCGAGCGGCTTCGACGTGCTCAGTCACGCGCTCGAATCCTATACCGCGATCCCGTATGCACGGCGCACGCGCCCCGTAACGGGTGAGGACCGCCCGCTCTCGCAGGGCGCGAACCCATTTAGCGATATGGCATGCGTCGAAGCGCTCGAAATCCTCGGCCGCAACATGATTCGCGCCGTGACGGACCCAAGCGACGACGAAGCGCGCGAACGGATGATGTTCGCCGCGACGCTCGCGGGGATCGGCTTCGGCAACGCGGGATGCCACCTACCGCACGGAATGTCGTACGCCGTCTCCGGGCTCGTTCGCGATTTCCGGCCCGCGGGCTACCCGCAGGCGGAGGCGATCGTGCCGCACGGCATGTCCGTGATCGTCAACGCGCCATCGGTCTTCCGCTTTACGGCGCCAACATGCCCGGGCCGTCACCTCGCGGCGGCGGCGGCTCTCGGCGCCGACATCGCGGGTGCGACCGAGAGCGACGCGGGCGAAGTGCTCGCCCGGCAACTCATGGTGTTGATGCGCGCGACGCAGATCCCGAATGGGCTCGGCGCGCTCGGGTATACGGCCGCCGATCTCGACGCGCTCACCGAGGGAGCGTTCCCCCAGCGGCGCGTCATCGATAATAGCCCGCGCGTTCCGACGAAGGCCGACCTCCGCGAACTCTTCGCAGGGGCGCTGACCTACTGGTAGGCTACGAGCTCCGCTTGATCGTCATGCCCCCGAACGACTGACAGACCGGCATCAGCGAGAGCACGTTGATGTTGACGTGTGCCGGGCGCGTGGCGACCCAGTGCACGGTATCGGCGATGTCCTCGGCCGTAAGCGGCTCCGTACCCGCGTAGACGCTTTCGGCTTTCGCATCGTCGCCGTGAAAGCGGACGTTCGAGAACTCGGTGCCGCCGACGAGCCCGGGCTCGATCTGCGTCACGCGCACGGCGGTTCCGGTGAGGTCGGCGCGGAGATTGAGCGAGAACTGATGCACGAAGGCCTTGCTCGCGCCGTACGTATTACCCCCCGGATAGGGAAATTCGCCCGCGACCGAGCCGATGTTCACGATGTGTCCGCGATTGCGCGCGACCATCCCCGGCAGCACCGCGTGCGTGCAGTACATGACGCCGTTCACGTTCGTCGCGACCATCTGGTCCCAATCATCGAGCGAAGCCTTGTGCGCGGGTTCGAGGCCGAGCGCGCCGCCCGCGTTGTTGACGAGAAGATCGATCTCCCGAAACGGTTCGGGGAGATTCGCGATCGTCGTAGCGACCGCGGCGCGGTCGGAAACGTCGAGTGCGACGGCATGGAGCTTCTCGCCGAATTCCGCGACCAGCGGGGCGAGCCGTTCGACGCGGCGCCCGGACGCCACGACGTGTGCGCCGTCGCGCGCGAACTTGCGCGCGATGGCATAGCCGAATCCGGCGGTTGCGCCGGTAACGAAAACGATCATGACGCCCCGTTCCGCGCGCGCTATTTCACGTACTGCGCGATCCCGTCACCGAACGACCAATCGGCGAGCTCGTTTTCGACGAGCGCGATGAGCAGATCGGCCGGGCGAACCTGCGCACGTTCTTCCGCGAAGCGCGCGACGTGCGCGTAAAGCGCCTTCTTCTGCTCGACCGTTCGCCCGGCGCGCAGCGTGATGTTCACGAACACCGGCTCCTTGCGGTCGATGCCGAGAAAGTGCGGGTCGGCCACGAGTTCCGTCGCGCCGTGCTCGGTAAGGATCTGGAAGCGGTCGTCCGCCGGGATGCCGATGGTCGCCACCATGGCATCGTGAACGCTTTCGCCGATCGCGCGACGGCGCGGGGCGGAGATACTTGCGGGAACGCTGATACGAACGAGCGGCATGTGAGGAGCCTTTCCGGAGTGAGGTCCCCGTCAATGTAACTATTCGATACGGTTACGTCAAGCCTTCGTGCTTTGCGCGCGCACGATGGGCGTTCACTTTGGCGCGATTGCCGCAGCGCGTCATCGAACACCAGCGCCGGGCGCGGCCACCCGGCGGGTCGAGGAAGATCGAACCGCAGCCCGCGCGCTCGCAGCGCCGCAGCCGCTCCCGGCGTTCCGGGTCGGCGAAAAGCTTGACGGCGGATCGCGCGACGCGGCCGAGTGCGGCTTTGACCGCATCGTCGCGGGTCGTCGCTAGCGTCAGCGACTGCGGATCGAGAACGAGCGCGGCCGACCAACGCTCGGCGACGAGGTTAATCGTCTCGATGTCGGCGCGTTCGGGGCGTGCGCCATCCACGAACGCGACCGACGCGCGGGCGATCGCCTCGCGAAGGGCGATCGCCGTTGCGAAGGTGGGAGCGTCGAGGCTGGGAGCCTCGCGCGTCGACGACGGGGCTTGCAGAAGGCCCGCTGCGACGAGCCACCCGACGAGTGCGGCGCGGTCGCGGATACGCTCGACCGGCTCGGAATCTCGGTCCCGCACCGTTCCGGCGAACGAAAGCGCACGGTCCCCATGGTGGAACGGAAAGTCGTTGCGTTCTATGCCCATACGCGCAAAAGTAACCGGTTAGCCGGTTTCACGCAAGGCGCTACGGTTGTCGCGTCGGCTGTGTGGGGGAGACCGGAGCGGTCGGTGCGCCGACGTTGGCGGCGGCAGGCGTCGCCACGCTCGATGCGCTCGGCGCCGCGGGGTTACTCGCTCCCGGGCTCGCGGGCGCGATCGGCGATGCCACGGCGGAGGGTGAAGGCTTCGGCGTCGGCGTCGGCGGAGGCGATGGAACGACATAGAGCACGTAAGCGATCGGCGCGCCGACCTTTACCTTGGGTGTGGGAACCTCGCCCGCAAAGGCGACGATCACCGGGATCGGCGTCGGCGGAGCCGTCACGGTAATCGCCGCCGGGCTCGACGATCCTCGCGGCTTCGGCGTCGCCGATGGCACGAACGTCGGTGCGGCGGACGGGGTCGGTTTCGGCGAGGGCGCCTCGATGCGGCGGTCGACATCGAGTTCGTACTGCGGCTTCTTCGCCGAGCCATCGAGGTACGCGAGTTTGTAATTCGCACCCGTGCCGTACTTCGTGAACGCTTCGCTCGAGAGCGTGATGTCGAACGCGGGTGCGCCGACGATCGTTCCCGGCGTCGTCGGCGTGAAGACGATATAGAGCAGCGGAATCGGTACGATCTCGTCCGTCTTCTTCGTCGTCCGCGCGACGGGAAACGCGAGCACGCCCTTCGGCGCGACCGAGGACACGGATACCGTCGCCACCGGCGGCGTCGGCGATGGCTTCGGGCTCGTTACGGGGGCTGGGGAAGTCGTCGGCGCTCCCGACGCTGCCGGTGACGGCGCGGGGGTTACGAAAGCGACGTTTTCGGTGTAACCGCTCCACGGCGGCAACGCCTGCGGCGCGACGCCGCTCATCGTGATCGTCGCCGTCGCAGCGATGGGCGATCCCGACGGCTGTACGGGCACGCCGGGTTGGCCCGGCGCGCCGTTCTGCACGGGTTGGGGGATCACCGGCGGAGCCGCCGCCCCCGAAGAAAATCCACCGGAGCACGCAGCGGACGTGAGAAGCAAAAACGCGGCAAACGACGCGCGTGCGATGGTCTTCATACCATCGCTCGTTTCCGCGCGCGTCGCGCCGCGCCCCGTTTAGTGGGCCAGAGCTTCGGGCTCCGGGATGTAGACCTCGGCGCCCTTGGCGAGGAACTCCGCCGATTTTTCGGCCATCCCGTTTGCCGCGTACTCGCGTACGTCTTGCGTAATCTTCATCGAACAGAAATGCGGTCCGCACATCGAGCAGAAGTGCGCGACTTTCGCGCCTTGGGCGGGAAGCGTTTCGTCGTGATACGAGCACGCGGTTTCCGGATCGAGCGCGAGATTGAACTGATCTTCCCAGCGGAATTCGAACCGCGCCTTCGAGAGCGTATCGTCCCAGTGGCGCGCACCCGGATGGCCCTTGGCGAGATCGGCCGCGTGCGCGGCGATCTTGTACGCGATCACGCCTTGCTTCACGTCGTCGCGGTTGGGCAAGCCGAGATGTTCTTTCGGCGTCACGTAACATAACATCGCCGTGCCCATCCAACCGATCATCGCGGCGCCGATCGCGGAAGTGATGTGATCGTAGCCCGGCGCGATATCCGTCGTCAGCGGTCCGAGCGTGTAGAACGGGGCTTCCTTACAGACCTCGAGCTGCTTGTCCATGTTTTCTTTGATCAGGTGCATCGGCACGTGGCCCGGGCCCTCGATCATCACTTGCACGTCGTGCTTCCACGCGATCTGCGTGAGTTCGCCGAGCGTCTCGAGTTCGCCGAACTGTGCCGCATCGTTCGCATCCGCCGTGCAGCCCGGCCGCAAGCCGTCGCCGAGCGAAAACGTGATGTCGTATGCTTTCATGATTTCGCAAATTTCCTCGAAGTGCGTGTAGAGGAAATTTTCTTTGTGGTGGGAGAGGCACCACTTCGCGAGGATCGAGCCGCCGCGCGAGACGATACCCGTCACGCGATTTGCCGTGAGCGGAACGTACTTCAGCAACACGCCTGCGTGGATCGTGAAGTAGTCGACGCCTTGCTCCGCTTGTTCGATGAGCGTGTCGCGGTAGAGCTCCCACGTGAGGTCTTCCGCCTTGCCGTTGACTTTTTCGAGCGCCTGATAGATCGGCACGGTGCCGATCGGGACGGCCGAATTGCGCACGATCCACTCGCGCGTTTCGTGTATATTTTTCCCCGTCGAAAGATCCATCACGGTGTCCGCACCCCAGCGCGTCGCCCACACCATCTTCTCGACTTCTTCTTCGATCGAGGAACCGATCGCCGAGTTACCGATGTTCGCATTGATCTTCACGAGGAAGTTGCGGCCGATGATTTGCGGCTCGAGCTCGACGTGATTGATGTTCGCGGTGATGACCGCGCGCCCGCGTGCGACTTCAGCGCGCACGTGTTCCGGCGTGCAGTTCTCGCGAATCGCGATGTACTCCATCTCGGGCGTGACGATGCCCTTACGCGCGTAATGCATCTGCGTGACGTTCGCACCGGGCTTCGCGACGCGCGCCTTGCGCTGCATGCCGAACCGGACTTCGTCGAGTTCGCGCATCGCTTCGCGACCGAGTCGGTAGATCGACGACGCTTTCGCGAGTTCGACCGTGTCGTTGCGATCCGCGATCCACTTGCTCCGCACGTCCGGAAGCCCCGCATGTACGTCGATCGCCACGTTCGGGTCGCTATACGGCCCGCTCGTATCGTACACGACGTGCGTCGTGCCATCGGTCAGATCGATCGCGCGAAACGGAACCTGGATCGAAGGATCGGAGCCCTGTGCGTAGATCTTCCGCGATCCCGGAAACGGGCTACGCGTGATCTTGTCGTTTTGGGGGATCGTCGCGGACATATGCGCTCCTCGGCCGTGGTACGGGGACGGACGGGGCGAGAGAAGCGGCGACGCTCAAGCGAATACCTACGCCGGAATGACCCGGATCAGGTTCGACGGTCGGCGATCTTGGATCGCCCTCTCAGCCCGGCACCCGGGCTCCCGTTTCGATGGTACGACCGTACGCGCCCGACCGTCGAAAGTCAAGCGATACTTTTTGCCCGTCTCTGCTCCCAACGATGAAGTTGACCCGGTTTCGTGGACACTTTGCCAGTAATGGCGAAAGAGGTCCACGATGCCGCAGAGACACCGCGACGCATACCCGCCCGAATTCAAGACCAAGCTCGTTGCGCTCGTGCTTGCCGGGCGCAGCCCGGAGGAGCTCGCGAAAGAATTCGAGCCGTCCAACATCACGATTCGCAACTGGGTAAAACAGG
>JBBISR010000003.1:0-287729 GCA_037441145.1 Armatimonadota bacterium | reverse complement strand
TATCGACGAGCGCTTTGATGAGCCACGGCCGACGCATCTCGTGCGCGTGCTGCAGCGTCACGTTGAAGTACCGCATGATTTGCGGTTTTCCGGTCGCTACCGGCTCTGCATCCCACGCATCGCGCGCATAACGCTGCATCGTTTCTGCGGCTTTGTCGAAGCGCCACGTGATGAAGTGATCGTCACGTGCGGCATCGCGCTGCATGAATTCCATTACATGCCCGTCGGCATTGTCGGAGGCGTCGGTCGGATCGCGATCGGGCACGTAAATCGCGGTCGCGGAGACGGACTCGCGCTCCCACTGCGTTTCGAGCGCCTCTAGCGACGTCGTCGCGAGTTCCGTCCGTGCGATCATCGTTACGGCGCTCGTGACGAACCCGATAAACCACGCCGTGCTCGCAAGAATGAGCGCCATGATGCCGAGCGCGATCGCGAGCTCGAGAAGCGTAAAACCCGACTGGTTGCGTGAGCTTCGTGGGGATGGGGCGAGCGGCGATCCCACACCCGAACGACACCGCCGCAACCACCCCATCGCGAGAGTGAGTGCCCCCGTTTCTTGCTTCTAGACACGGAGATGGTTGGTTTGGAAATTTTTTGCACGTTTCGCCCGTGTCTTGAATAGGCCCGCGCCGGGCACTAGCGCTTGCGATGAATCCGTTACTGCTTGCGGTGTTGCTCGTCGCCTTGACCGGTGCCGTCGCTTCGCTCGTCCTCTCGTCCGCCACGAGTTTCGCGCACGCGCGAACCGGGACCGCGGCGAATCGCTCGGCGGAACGCGCGCTCGGCGCGGGCGAGCGGATCCTTCGCACGAGCATCGCGCAGGCCGTCGCTGCGGGGACGCCCGATGGGCCGTTCGTCGCTCCGCAAACGAGCGCGGCGACACCGACGTGCGCGGCGATCGACGGTGCATGCGGCCTTACCGCGACGATCGATTCTACGCTTGCGGGCGGCACCGCGAACGCAGGCGCGAGCGGTGGCAGCGACGCCGCGCTCGCGGTCCAGCGCGACGGAGCGATCTCCGAAAATCGGATCGCCGCGCGTCTGCACGTCGTGGTTGCCGATGCGCTCGGAACGATCGTCGCGCAGCGCACGCGCGACCTCACGCTGCGGACTTATGCGATCGCGCCCTATGTCACGATCAGCGCGACGAGCGATGCCGCCGCCGCGGCGAACGGCGATTCGGCCGGCTGCGACGGAAGCGCGGCGTGCGCGCCACATGCCGTAGCATCGCCCGATGACACGCGGTTGCATGCCGTGGCGCAGTGTCGGGACGATACAAAAATGCCGGGAAAGTGCACCGATACCGGGCTTCCGACGAGCGATATCGGTTCGGCCAGTAGCACGACGCAAAGCTGGACGAACGGCACGAACGTGAGCGACGGATGGAAACGCTAGGCCGTATGTGGACGCGAAGCGCTACGCGGGAAACGTGACGGCGTCGGTGTTGCCGCCGCACACGATGACCCCGACGCGTTCGCCGGGCGCCGCCACGTAGCGTCCGGAAAGCAGGGCGGCAAACGCCGCGGCGCCGCCGGGTTCGGTTGCGATGCGCGTCACGCCCCAGAGCGCGCGTTGCGCTTCGCGGATCGCATCATCGGTCACGAGCACGACATCGTGCACGTGCGCCTGCGCGATCGAAAACGGAAGCGAACCGATGCGCCGTGGCGCGAGGGAATCCGCCGCGATGCCGCCCGCTTCCGCATCAACGGGCTCGCCCGCCTCACGCGCACGGTAGAGCGTGGGGGCGGTCTCGGGCTCGACGCCGACGACCCGCGTTGCGGTACCCGCAAACCAGGCGGCGACGCCGCCGATCAAGCCGCCGCCGCCGACGGCGACGAGCAGTGTATCGAACCCGCCGTCATCTTCGAGCTCCGCGCCGAGCGTCGCTTGGCCGCGTAACGTTTCCACCTGATCGTATGCGTGAATCGGCAGCGCGCCCGTTTCCGCAACCCATACTTCGCTCGCCGCGAGCGCATCGGCGTACCGATCGCCGCCGATGACGAGGTCCGCGCCATATGCGCGTAAGCGCGCGATCTTCGTTTGCGAGGCGACGGTCGGGATGAAGATCTTCGCCGGGATGCCGAGCTTGCGGGCCGCAAACGCGACCGCGGCGCCGTGATTCCCGCCCGATGCGGCAACGACGCCCACCGCGGGCACGTCGCGCTCGAGTAAGCTCGTGAATGCGCCGCGCGCTTTGAACGAGCCCGAGTGCTGGAAGAGTTCGAGCTTCAAAGAAATAGCCGTTCCTAAAAGCCCGAAATCGCTCGCATCGACGCGCAACATCGGGGTGCGCCGGATGTATGGCGCAATCCGCGCGGCCGTCGCGCGCACGGCATCCCGATCGACCCCTTGCGGTAGTATGAAGGCGGTTTCCGGATGGCGCGATTCGTTCATGGTCGCGAGCTACGACGGCGTAGCTTCGAATCATGCCCGGGTTACGGCACAAGCGCTTTCCGACACGCGTCGGCGAGCGCGGTTCGGCCGAGCGAGTCGCAAGGATTCATACTCGCGTACGCAGCCGTCGGCGCGTTCGGCGCCGGTGCCGGCAGCATCGGGAGCGCGGGAAGAAATGCGCCGCGCACGTTGAGGCTCTGCAGCCCCGGCACGAGAGAGCGGGGTAACGCGGTCCGTGCGGTGTCGATCGTCGACGAAAGAAGCGGTATCGCAATCGGCGACGCGATTTGCGCGAGCCCGCTTGCGAGCGTCGCCTCGCGGTTCGCGCCCGCGATATCGCCCGCGTTGTATTTCGCGGCGGCGATCGCGTAAAGCGCCGCCGCTTGTGCGGTGCCTTGCGCGTTCGGCATCGTGGCTTGCGCGCGTGCGATCGCGCGATACGCATCGCCGAGCGTGGTTGCGTTCGCGGGTGGCGGGCCCGACATCGATTGCGCGCTTACCGAGACGGGCACGCCCGCAGCGAGGAGACATGAGGCAAGGACCGCCGTGCGTGCGATCACGCTGCGTGCACCGTGAATGCGCCGTTTGCGACATCGACCGTCGCCGTTTGGCCATCGTTGATTTCGCCGCGCAAGATTGCGTTCGAGAGCGGTGAGGTGACGCGGCGCGCGATCGTCCGCGCAACATAGCGCGCACCGCTTCCCGCCGCGACGCTTTCCTTCGCGAGCAACTTGCGTGCCGTTTCGGTCAAGCGCAGTTGCACCGAGCGCGCCCCAAGGCGATCGCCGAGTAGCGCGCATTGCATCTCGACGATCTGCTCGACGTCTTCGGTACGCAACACGTTGAAGACGACGACGTCGTCGATGCGATCGATGAGTTCGGGGCGGATATTTCCCTCGATCTCGTCGGGTTCCAGATTGCTCGTCATTACCACCAGCGCGTGACGGAAATCGATCCCGCGCCCCTTTGCATCGGTGACGCGACCGTCGTCGAGAATCTGCAAGAGGATCGCGAGCACGTCCGGGTGCGCCTTTTCGATTTCGTCGAACAACACGACGCTATATGGGCGGCGGCGAACGGCTTCCGTAAGTTGCCCCGGTTCGTCGTGGCCCGCGTATCCGGGCGGTGCGCCGAGCAATCGCGAGATCGTGTGTTGTTCCGTATATTCGGAAAGATCGAGCCGAATCAGTGCATCGTCCGTGCCGAAGAGCGAGAAGGCGAGCGCACGGGCGAGCTCCGTTTTGCCGACGCCGCTCGGCCCGATGAACAAGAAGCCGCCGACGGGCTTGCGCGGATCTTTTAAGCCGGCACGCGCGCGGCGCACGGCTTCCGAAACGATCTTCACGGCGGCGCTCTGGCCGACGACCCGTTTCGCAAGCGTCTCTTCGAGCAATAATAAGCTCTTACGCTGCGCGTCGTTGAGCGTTTCTTGCGGAATTCCCGTCCATCGCGCCACCACCGCCGCGACGTCGCTCTCGCGCACGACCGCCATGCGTTCGGGCGAACTCTGCATCGCCGCGCGTGCGGACGCTTCGTCGATCACGTCGATCGCCTTATCCGGCAAAAAGCGATCGGCGATGTATCGCGCCGCGAGCGTTGCCGCGGCAACGAGCGCTTCGTCGCCGATCTCGACGCCGTGATGTTCCGCATACTTCGCGCGCAAGCCGCGCAAGATCGCGATCGTCTGATCGATCGTCGGCTCCGCGACGGTCACGGGTTGGAAACGGCGTTCGAGCGCGGCATCGCTTTCGACGTACTTCCGATATTCGTCGATCGTTGTCGCACCGATGCACTGCAGATCGCCGCGCGCGAGCTCGGGCTTGATCATCGAGGAGATGTCGAGCGCGCCTTCCGCGGCACCGGCGCCGACGAGCGCGTGCAGTTCGTCGATGAAGAGCACGATGTCGCGTGATGCGCGCTTCACTTCATCGAGAATTTTCTTGACGCGGCCTTCGAGCTCGCCCCGATATTTTGTGCCCGCGACGAGCGGCCCGAGCTGTAACGAAATCACGCGTTTGTCGCGGAGCGCGGGCGGTACGTCGCCCGCGACGATGCGCTGCGCGAGGCCTTCAACGATCGCCGTCTTGCCGACGCCCGGTTCGCCGATCAGGACGGGGTTGTTCTTGCTGCGCCGCGAGAGGATCGCGACGACGCGTTCGACTTCCGGCTCGCGGCCGATGACGGGATCGAGTTTCCCCGCGCGCGCGAGCGCCGTAAGGTCGGTCGAGAAATTCGCAAGCGTCGGCGTGCCGCCGCGCAAACGCTTTGCGAGGTCGCCGATGTTGTTCGCGTTTGCGGCGGATTCGGGCCGTTCGGCCTGTTGCTTGCGATCCAGCGCAAAGAGCGCGCCGAGTCCGAGCACCGTTGCCCCGAGTACCGCGCCGAGCGCCGGAAGCGCGGCGTTCCGACGCTTGCGCGCGCACTCGGTGCAAACGCTCGCCGCAACCCATTTTCCACCGCGGACGAGATAGTCGTTTACGCTCGCCGTCGCCGCATGACAAGATTCGCAAGTCTCGATGGTCTTCAACGCTTTCTCTGGCGAGCGAACGCCGCTGCGGCGCTCGTTCGATGATACGTTCCCAACACGATGACGGTTTCAGCGGACGTTTAGTCTTCCTTGAAGCAGGGGTAACCTCTTATCTGTCAGCGACGTGCACTTTGCGCGGCGAACATCGTAAAAGGAGTTTCCCTATCATGAGTATCCTCGGTTGGCTCGTCATCGGACTCGTCGCAGGCTTCCTGGCGAAGTACGTCGTCCCGGGTGAGGGCCCCGGCGGCATCATCGGCGACATCATCGTCGGCATCGTCGGCGCGTTCATCGGCGGCTGGGTGTTCAGCTTTTTCGGCCACACGGGCATGGATGGCTTCAGCCTCTGGAGCGTCGTCGTCGCCTTCGTCGGCTCGGTGATCCTGCTCTTTATCCTCCGCGCGCTTACCGGCCGTCGTTCCACGATCTAAACCCCTCGTAGCACCCGCCCGGGATCGATAGGGATTTCGGCATACGAAGCGCTCGTCTCGCGACGGGCGCTTCGGGCGCTAGTCCGCGAGGAGCAAACGGCCTTACGTTTGAAAGCGCGAAGTATAGGCCCGTCTTCCGGGCGACTTCGAGAGAGGCTTCCGCACACTCACCATGGCGTATGTAATTACCGAACCGTGCATCGGCACGAAAGACAAGTCGTGCGTCGACGTTTGCCCCGTCGACTGCATCCATACGACGGACGATGCAAATCAATATTACATCGATCCGGAAGTTTGCATCGATTGCGGCGCCTGCGTTTCGGCCTGCCCCGTCGAAGCGATCTACGCGGACTCGGACGTGCCGGACAACTGGAAAAACTTCACCAAGATCAACGCGGACTTTTTCGCGAAATAATCGCACGTGGAGGACGGCAATCGCGCCGTCCTCCGTCGTCTACATCCCGTGCGAATCACAACCGGACGGACGATGAAGCGTAGCTCGGCTCGTGAACTGATCGACGACCCGATCGCCTCGCTCGACGAACTCGAAGGCAGTTTGCGCGATATCGCGTTCGTGAACGCGATCTTTGGTGGCGTAGCTCCCGTCGCGCGTGAAGTCGAGCGCTGCGGGGCGCGAACGCTGCTCGACGTTGGGAGCGGCCTTGCCGATGTGCCGCTCGCGCTCGTACGCCGGGCGCGAAAGAACGGGCGAACGCTCGTTGCGACGTGCCTGGATCGCAGTACGCAGATGCTCGCGCTCGCAAAGCGCTTTACGAACGCGGATCGCGACCTGCGCTTCGTGCACGGCGAGGGCGAGTCGTTACCGTTTGCCGACGGCGCATTCGACGTTACGACGTGTAGCCTCGCGCTGCATCACTGCGATCCGGCCGTCGCGGTCGGTCTCTTGCGCGAGTTGCGGCGCGTCGCGAGCCGCACACCCGTGGTGTGCGATCTTCGACGGTCGCGCACGGGATTCGCCGTAGCATATTTGTGGTCGCATCTCGGTTCGCGCAACCGCCTCACGCGCAACGACGCATCGCTCTCCGTGTTGCGTTCGTACACCCCGGGCGAAGCGCTCGCGCTCGCCCGCGAGGCCGGGTGGCGCGCGCCGCGCGTGACGCGCGACCCGTTCTTTCGCATGACGCTGACCGACGGGGCCACACGATGAGCGCGTTTTCGGAATCGACGTTCGATGTCGTCGTGGTCGGCGGTGGCCCCGCCGGGAGTGCGAGCGCCCTCGGCCTCGCGCGCGCTGGTTATTCGGTCGCGATCGTCGAGCGCGCGAAGCATCCGCGGCGCAAGGTGTGCGGAGAGTACCTCAACCCCGGTGCGGTCGCCGCGCTCGACGCATTGGGCGTGCGCGCATCCGTGCTCGCCGGTGGTCGCACGCTCCGAGGCATCCGGCTCGTGCCGCCGAGCGGCGGCGCCGTTGCCCTCGATTTCCCGCACACGGCCGTCAGTCTGGAACGAGCGACCCTCGACGCGCGACTGTTCGCTTGCGCGGAAGCCGCGGGCGCGACGCCGATCGACGCGCGCGTCGAGGATCTCGCCCGCGATACCGACGGCCGCGCGAACGGGGTTATCGTACGCGCCGCGGACGGCGAGCGCCGGACGATCCGCGCGCGCATCGTGATCGGTGCCGACGGCGCGGGCTCGCTCGTCGCGCGCAAATGCGGCCTCACCGCGCCCTTGCCGAAGAAGCGTCGCTATGCGGTCGGCGGGCATTACAAAGGCTTTCGCGGCCTCGATGATTACGTCGAAATGTACGTCGGCGCTGGCGCCTACTTCGCCGTGAACCCGCTCGACGACGATCGCGCGAACGTGATGGTCGTCGTGCCGCACGAACGCCTCGAAGCGTGGTCGCGCGATGTCGATGCTGGCGTGCGCGGCCATGCGGCCGATCTCGGCCGCGACGTACGCTCGTTTGCGGGCACCGAGCGCATCGGCGAGCGCGTCGCGATCGGGCCGCTCGCGCACGCCACGGTCCAACGGTTTGCAGACGGCGTGATCCTCGTCGGCGATGCGGGTGGCTTCCTCAACCCGTTTACGGGGCAGGGCGTGATGATGGGCCTGCGCTCTGCGGCTGCAGCCGCAGAAGCCGTCCACGCGAGCCTGTGCTCGCCGGAACGCGAACGCGCGATCTTCAGCGCGTACGATACGGCGATCGCGCGCGATTTCGCGATCCGCAAGCGCTTGAGCGGGATGGTCGGCTTGTTGATCGATATCGCGCCGCTCGCGCGCCGCGCGGCATCGCGGCTTTCGCGGGTACCCTCACTTGCGACGACGCTCGTCGATGCGGTCGGTGGCGCGATCGCTCCCGAGCGTGCGTTCGCACCCGCGGTTCTCGCAAAGTTGCTCTTTTGAACGAAATTTCGAACACGATCGTGATCGCGGCGCCCGCATCGGTAATCTACGGCTTCGCCTCGGACACCCCACGCTGGCCGGAAATCTTGCCGCATTACCGATACGTGCGCGTGCGCGAACGGCGTGGCGAGACGCTCCTGGTCGATATGTCGTGCTGGCGCGATGCGATCCCGATTCGCTGGACGGCGGAACAAACCAACGACGCCGCGACCCCGCACATCGCGTTCCATCACGTGCGCGGGTGGACGCGAGGGATGGATGTCGAGTGGATCTTCACGCCGGAAGGCGAGCACACGCGCGTCTCGATCGTGCACCGTCTCGCGTTCCGATTTCCGATCTTCGCCGATGCGATCGGCAAGCATATCGTGGGAAACTTCTTCATTCACGATGTCGCGAACAAGACGCTCGCACGCATGAAAGTGCTTGCCGAAGCCGCCGTGCGCGGATGAACCGCGTCGTCGTCACCGGGCTCGGCGTGCTCTCGCCGATCGGCAATGGGATCGATGCGTTTTGGAAGGGCGTGCTCTCCGAACGCACCGCAACGCGTACGGTGACGCGCTTTCCCGCAACGGACTACGCGGCACGGATCGACGCGGAGATCGACGGCTTCGATCCGGCGGCGTATATGGACGGCAAGCGCGTGCGCTGGACGGATCGCTTCTCGCAATTCGCCGTTGCCGCGACGCGCCTCGCGCTCGACGACGCGGCGTTCGATGCGATCCCGCAGGGCGAAGATGTCGGCGTCTATCTTGGGTCCGCGCTTGGCGGGCTTGCGTACGCGGAAGATCAGCACGATCTCTTTCGCGAACGCGGCCTCGGCGCGATCCGTCCGCTCCTCGCGATCTCGGTTTTCGGTGGCGCGGCGACGTGTAACGTCGCGATCGAGTTCGGCTTCAGCGGGCCGACCGTTGCGAACGGCAATTCATGCGCTTCCGGTGCCGTTGCGATCGGCGATGCGTTTCGCGCGATCCAGCGCGGCGAGATTCGGATGGCCGTTGCCGGAGGCGTGGAAGCGCCGCTCTCGCCGCTCGTGTTTGGGGCGTTCGCCATCATCCGCGCGATGTCGACGCGCAACGACGCGCCGGAGACGGCCTCGCGCCCGTTCGACCGTAGCCGCGACGGCTTCGTGATGGCCGAGGGTGCGGGCGTGCTCGTCCTCGAGGCATACGACGATGCGGTTGCGCGGGGCGCGCGGATCTATGCCGAAATCGTCGGCTATGGGCTCTCGAACGACGCGTACCATATGTCGGCTCCGCGTCCGGACGGCGCCGTTGCGGCCCGTGCCATCGCGAACGCGTTGCGCACCGCGGGGCTCGCTCCGCGTGAAATCGACGTCTTCAACGCGCACGGTTCCGGGACGGTCCTCGGCGATAAGGGCGAGGCCGCGGCGCTCGGCGTGGCATTCGGCGACTACGCGGCTACGGTTCCCGTGACGGCGACGAAAGGCCAACACGGCCATGCCCTCGGGGCGACCGGCGCCTGGGAAGCGGCGCTCTCCTGCTGCACGATCGCGCACGAAATCGTGCCGAGAAGCGTCAATGCTAACGATGAAGATCCCGAATGCCGACTCGCCATCGTTCGCGAGCGGCTCGAGCGGCGTGTCCGCACCGTCCTCTCGAATTCCGCTGGATTCGGCGGACTCAACGCCGCGCTCGTCTTCCAGCGCGTCGGTTAACATGCACGATTCGCTCGAAAACGCGCCCGTCGCGGTGCGCGATGCGCGCAAATCGTATGGCGAGGGCTCGCAGGCCGTGCACGCGCTCGATGGCGTCTCGCTTACGGTACGCGCGGGCGAACTCGTCGCGCTCGTCGGGCCGAGCGGTTGCGGGAAGAGCACGCTGCTCAATCTCATCGGTTGCGTCGATCTGCCGACGAGCGGTGCCGTTCTCGTCGATGGCCGCAATACGGCCGCACTCGACGACGATGCGTTGACCGCGCTCCGCCGCGACCGCGTCGGCACGATCTTCCAATTCTTCAACTTGCTGCCCGCGCTGACGATCGCGCAGAACGTCGCGCTGCCGCTCGTCTTGCAGAAGAGCGCGAAGGGCGCGAAGGGCGCGGCGCTCGATGCGCGCGTCCGCGCGGTCTTGGATTCGGTTGGGATCGCCGAAAAGGCGGACGTGTATCCGTCGCAAGTTTCCGGCGGCCAGATGCAACGTGCGGCGATCGCGCGCGCGATCGTGCACAAGCCCGCGATCTTGCTCGCGGACGAACCGACCGGTAACCTCGATACGGTCAACGGGACGATGGTGCTCGACATGTTGCGCAGGCTTGCGAATGGCGGCCAGGCGATCCTGATGGCGACGCATTCGATCGAGGCGGCGGCGATCTGCGATCGAACGATCCGCATGCAAGACGGGCGCATCGTCGCCTGATGCTCGCCCTCTTCAAAGCGCTCGTGCTCGGGCATCTGCGCACGAACCGTTTGCGCGCCCTCGTCACCGTCTTCGCCGTCGCCCTCGGGGTCGCGATCGCGCTGGCGATCGATCTCGCGAACGCAACGGCAGTCGCGTCGTTCGCATCGAGCGTGAACGTCGTTTCGAATCACGTGAACTTGCAAGTGCTCGGCGTCGGGCGCGGCTTCGACGACCGCACGATCTTGCGCGTGCAAGACGTGCCCGGCGTGGAATATGCAACGCCGACGATCGAGGATGCGCTCGTGATCGGCGCGCGGCCGAAAGATCCGTTCTCGGGCGAAATCCTCCGCGTACTCGGCGTCGATTTGCTCCGCCCGATCCCGGGTCAAGCGTCGGCGAACGTCGGCGTACCGGGGGGTATCGCGACGCAAGCGAACACGCCCGATCCGTTCGAACTCGTCAACGGCCACGGGGCGATCGTCAGCGCGCGCGTTGCGAAAAAATGGCATCTGCAGAAGGGCCACGATTTCAAAGCGCTCGCGGGCGATCGACTCGTCACCGTTCGCGTCAGCGCCGTGTTGCCCGAGGGCATGACCGGCATCGATTCGAGCGTGGTGTTCGTCGACATCGCAACCGCGCAAGAGCTCTTCGATAAGGTCGGCTATCTCGATCGCATCGATTGCGTCGTCGATCCGGCCCATCTCGCAAGCGTCCAAGCTGCGGTGCGGAAGGTCATTCCGCCGGGCGTGCGGGCGATCGAACCGAAGGTGCGCACGGGCGAAATCCGGCGCATGCTCCAGAGCTTCCAACTCAATCTTTCTGCGCTGTCGTATATCGCGTTGCTCGTCGGCATGTACTTAATTTACAACACGGTCGCGATCTCGGTCGTGCAACGGCGTCCGGAGATCGGCACGCTGCGCGCGGTCGGGGCCTTACGCAAGCAAATCTTCGTCGCGTTCGTCGGCGAAGGCGCGCTCTTCGGCGTGATCGGTTCGATCTTCGGGCTCGGGCTCGGTGCGTTTCTCGCGCAGCTTTCCGTCGGGGCGGTTTCGCGGACCGTCGACGCGCTGTACGTCGCCTCGCACGCGGACGGCGTCACGTACGATCCGCTGGTGTTGTCGAAAGCGTTCGTCGTCGGCGTCGTCCTGGCGACGCTCTCTGCCGTGATCCCCGCGTTCGAAGCCGCGCGCACGCAGCCGGCGATCTCGATGCGCTCGCAAGGATTCGAGAATCGCTCGAAGCGGTTACCGTGGATCGCAGCGTTCGGCGCGGCCGCGTTTTTCGTCATCGCGTACGCGTTTACGTTCGTGCCCGCGATCGACGGCATTCCGGTGTTCGGCTATGCCGCGGGCCTTGGGATCATCTTCGGTACGTCGCTGCTCGCGCCGGCGGCGATCGCCGGGCTTTCACGCGTCTGCATCAAGCTCTTCGCGCGCAACCCCTCGGGCGAACTCGCCGCGGCGAACCTCGGTTCGTCGATGATCCGCAACTCGGTTGCGATCGCCTCGCTCGGCGTCGCGATCGCGATGATGGTTTCGGTTGCGATCCTGATCGGCTCGTTCCGTACGACGGTCGTCGCCTGGGCCGACGACACGCTCAACGCCGATCTCTTCGTGCGCCCGCTCGGCTTGCAAGATGCATCGTACGATTCGCGCTTCTCGCCGACGATCGCATCGACGATCGCGAAACTGCCGGGCGTGCACGCCGTCGATACGTTCCGCGGCATCTCGGTGCCGTTTCGCGACCGCATCACGACGCTCGGCGCGGTCGATTTCTCGACGGTCGCCGAGCGCAATAAGCTACGTTTCCTCGATGCGCCCGATACGCGCGCGATGGCGCAGACGTTGCCGAACACGAACAACGTCGTCATCAGCGAACCGTTTGCAACGCGCTTCGCGATGAAACGCGGCGACGAATTCCAACTCGATACGCCGGGTGGGATGCAGACGCTGCACGTCACGGCGATCTACAACGACTACTCCTCGGATGCCGGTATTTTCCTGATGGACATCCGTACGTATGCACGATTGTTCAAGGACACGTCGATCAACTCGATCGCGATCTATGCGAACCCGGGCGTCGATCTCGCCGATCTCCGCACGCGCGTGCTGCGCTCGGTATTGCCGTTACGCGTCGACGCGCAAACGACGCGCGAATTGCGCAAGCTCGTCATCGAAATCTTCAATCGCACGTTCGCGATCACGTACGCGCTCTACGTCATCTCGATCACGATCGCGGTGCTCGGCGTCGTCTCGACCCTCTTCGCGCTCGTCCTCGAACGGCGCAAAGAGATCGGGCTCATGCGCTATCTCGGGTTGCGCGCGCGCGACGTGCGCGCGATGGTCTTCTACGAGGCCGGATTCATCGGGTTACTCGGCGGCGTCGGCGGCGTCGTCGCGGGCGTGTTGCTCGCACTCTTGCTCATCTTCGTCATCAACCGCCAAGCCTTCGGCTGGCTGATCGAATTGCACATGCCGTATGACTTTCTCGGCGAAGCGATCGCGCTCGTCATCGTCGCCGCGCTTCTCGCGGGCATCTATCCCGCACGCGTCGCCGCCCGCATCCGCACGGCCGACGCCGTGCGCGCGGAGTAGTGCGCAAGATGAACGCAATGCGTGCCCTGCGCGCGGGCGTCGCGCTCCTCGCCGCTTGCGCCATCGGCGCGGCGCCGCTCGTACGCAACGAAAGTTCGCGCTCCAAAGGCGGCTTCACGATCGCATCGGCGCCGTATGCGTTTTCGTTCCCGCGCGATCACGCCGCGCACGACGGCTATCAAAGCGAGTGGTGGTACTACACGGGCCACTTGCATACGCGCGAAGGGCGGACGTTCGGTTACGAGTTGACGTTTTTCCGTATCGGCTTGCATCCGGGCGACCCGAAACTCGCGAAAACCGCGAGTCGCTGGCGTGGAAATCAGCTTTTCCCCGCGCACTTCGCCCTGACGGACGAACGCGACGGGAAATTCGAGCATTTCGAAAAGTTCTCGCGCGAAGCGCTCGGCGCGGGTTCGGCGAGCGAGTCGCATCTCGACGTACGCGTCGACGATTGGCACCTCGAAGGCACGCCCGTGATGCACATGCACGCGCACGTGCCGAACGGCGACACGATCGATCTCGCGCAGACCGCGCAGAAGAAGCCCGCGATCCACGGGCACGACGGCATCTCTAAGAAAGCCGCTTGCGCGTCGTGCGCGTCGCATTACTACTCGCTTACGCGCCTCGCGACGGCGGGCACCTTACGCTACGGCGGCGCGACGTATCACGTCGATGGCCTCTCGTGGATGGATCACGAGTACGGCTCGGACGAATTGCAAAGTAATCAGGCCGGGTGGGACTGGTTCGCGATCCAACTCGACGACAAGCGCGAGCTGATGCTCTATCGCCTGCGGCAGAAGGACGGCTCGCCGACGCCACAATCGAGCGGCAGCATCGTCAACGCCGATGGGTCCGTCACGTACATCCCGCTCTCGGCGTTTTCGACCGAAGTTACGGGCTCGTGGAAATCCCCGCACACGGGTGGTACGTATCCGAGCGGCTGGCGCGTGAAGGTGCCGCAAGCAAACGTGGACATCACGCTGGCGCCGACCGTGCGAGACCAAGAGCTCCCGAACACGACGGGGAACGTCTCATATTGGGAAGGCTCCGTCGTTGCAACGGACGCGGCGGGCAAGCGCGTCGGCGTCGGTTACGTCGAGCTGACGGGCTACGCGGGATCGATCTCGCTCTAACGCATCCCCGCTAACGGTCGTGTGGCTCGCCGCGCTTCGTGAAAATACCGCGAAATGCTATGTCGAGGCAGCGGTCGAGCATCGGTTCCGGCGGCACGCCGAGCCCGAGTAAGAGCGGGCCGTACAAAATGCTATAGAGCGTCGAGAGTGCCGCGCCATTGTCGAGTTCGTCGGGGCATTCGCCATCGCGTTTCGCTCGTTGCAACCGTTCTTGGCCCCATACTCCACGCGGCCGCACCCAGCGCTCGGCAACGGCACGTTGGATCGACGCATCGTTGCGTGCGCCCGCGATCATCGCCGCAAACGCATCGCCAGCCGGGGTTCGCAAGATCGATGCGAGCGCGTGTATTTGCGCGCGAAAGTCGCCGCTCGCCGAACCCGTGTTCGGGAAGACGAGTTCGATCTTCGTGTTCTCGAAAAACGCATCGACCGCAAGCGATGCGCGATCGGACCACCACTTGTAGATCGTTGCCTTCGCGACGCCCGCGCGAACGGCGACCGACTCGATCGCCATCCCGGTGTACCCGCGTTCGACGAGCAAAGCGAACGCCGCTTGCGTCTACAAATAAGCCGCAGCGCTTTTGTCTGCGGATCGATGAGGTTTCTTCATGCTTGCTTCACTCCATACAATCGGGGTTATCGTCCAGGATATGACGGCAACGCTCGCTTCTTACCGGGCCCTCGGTATCTCGATTCCCGAGGGGGCCGAACGAGAAGAGAACGTCGATGTCATGCTCGCGAGCTGGCTCGTCCTTGGCTTTCTCAGCGAAAAACGTGCTCGCGGCGCCGATCCCTCATTTGTGACGCCCCTCGGCCAGTCGATGAATCTGCAGTTTCTCTGCGATACGCCGAAAGCCGTCGACGACGTGCACGCCGCGCTTACCGCCGCCGGTTATGCCTCGCATACTGCTCCGTGGGATGCGTTTTGGGGCCAACGGTTTGCGCGGGTGACGGACCCGGATGGACGCGTCGTGAATTTCTTCGCCGAGCTATCGTAGCGTCACCGCGGGGGCTCTTTTGCCCGCAGGGGGCAAGGTAAGGGAGCGCGGCGGTACCATTGTGGCGCGCGTCCCCCCTTCGATCCGTACGAAAGACACTCGGGACGATGTCTGCCCCACTAACGATCCCACCCGATTCCCCGCGCATCGCCGTGATCGGGGGCGGGATTGCGGGCGCGACCGCGGTGCACCGTTTGCACGCGCTCGGGTACCGTTCGGTGACGCTCTTCGAAGCCGAAGAGCGCGTCGGTGGCAAGATGTGTACGCGCATCGTCGACGGTCTGCCACAGGAGCTCGGTGCGGTCGTCATCTCGGCGGCTTATGCGACGGCGATGCCCGAAATACGCCGCCTCGCGCTAACGCTTTCGCCGATCACCCGTCCAACGCATATGGACGTCGAGCGTCGCAGCGTGGTGCCGATGCCCGTAGGCCGGGGGCTCCTGGGCCAACTCTGGAAATTTCGCCGTTTTCTCGCGCGCGACAAACGTCGCCGCGCGTCGCAGGGCGATACGCCGGTCGATCCGAGCCTCACGCAGCCCTTCCGTGCATGGGCCGAAGCGATGGGTATCCCGCTGGTTTGCGAGCCACTCATCCCGTTCGTCACGAGCTATGGATACGGGCACCTGGAAGACGTCCCGGCCGAATACGTGTTGCGGTACATGCACGCAATCGACTTCGATTTGGTGGCGTTGCATATCGCGTGGTGTCGCCTCGTTCCCGCGTGGTTCCCCTGGCAGTCGCCCTTCATGCGCACGATCGCGGGCGGCGTGCAGCGGCTTCCGGAGCGCTTGCTTGCGGGATGCGACGTCCGACTCGATGCACGCGTCACGCGCATCGAACGACACGACGACTTCGCACTTACCTATGGGTCGGACGGGCAAACGGAACGCTTCGATCGCGTCGTCTTTGCGACGTTGCCGATCGGCATCGATGGGCTCGAGCGCATCCTCCCCGCCGACGTTCGTGCGACGTTCGCGTCGGTTCGCCATTACCGATACACGGCGATCTTGTGCCGCGCCGAGGGCGTGCCGTTCGGCTCCTACTACCACGACGTAGCGAAAGGCCGAATTTTCGCACCAAGCAACGATCGCATCGCCATCACCGCGCGCAGGCACGCGGAATCGAACTGCTGCGTGCTCTATCATCTCAGCGATCGGTTTGTCGCCGACGACGAGCTCATGCGGATCGTACACGCGGGGCTCGCCGAGATCGGCGCGAGCCTTCTCGACGTGCTGGAGATCAAGCGGTGGACGTATTTCCCGCATTTCGATGAAGCGACGCTCGTTACGGGTCCGTTCGCAACGATCGAAGCGGCGCAGGGCGTCGATAACGTGTATTATCTTGGGTCATTCCTCGATTTCGAAACCATAGAAAATAGTATGGCCACGGCGACGCGCGTGATCGACCGGCATTTCACTCCGGTGTCGCGGGCCGAGAAAACATAGCATCCATCGTTTTCGAACGTCGGAGTGTCTCGCGCTCTCTCCGGCGACGTGCTATGGAATCGCGCGGAGCACTGCGGCTAGGGCCTCCTCACTCGGTGGGGTACGTTTCGTAAACGCCACCGCTCCGCCGGGGGCGACAACGACGATCGCGGGGTCTTCGCGCGGCCCATCGCCCGCGGCCGTCTTCCAGCCTCCTCCGCTAAAGGTCAGCAGATAATGCGAATGCTCCCCGGGAGGCGTTGGGGGAACGGTCTTCTCGATCGACTTACGCACGCTCCCTTTTGCGAAGAATGGCACGCCGTCCGCCGCGACCACGAAGTAGAGCGTCGCTCTCGCACCGACGGCGGCAGTAAGCCGTTTCGACCAATCGAGAAAGTTGCCCTGACATTTCTGATCGACGCAAATAGCGAGGACGACGGCCTTATCGCGAGCGGCATCGGGCATCGCGACGTGGATGCCGTCGAGCGTGTCGGCTTCCGCATTTGGGAACGTTGCGGCGGAGGCGACAATCGGAGCGATGATGAGGCTGGCGGCAAGCAACGTTGCCGCGAGGCGAGATGCGCATGACGAGACGATCATCGAGAATCTCCTTGACGAGAGCCATGAAATAGGGTGTCGAGCACCGCGCGCAGTTCGGTGCCACGCGGCGGTGAAGGCGAAACGGAGCTGATACCGAGGAGGCATGCCGCGACGAGTGCGACGGGAAACCGGAAGGGATACGTACGCTCGTAACGCGCGAGAACCGCCGCAATCGCGGTGCTATCGTTTTGCGAACGTGCGAGTACGGCTGCGATCTCGTCCGCGCAGTGATCGAAGAGCGAATGCGCGGCGTTCATCCGACGGCGGCCTCGATCGGCTTGCCCTTCGGCGGCCGGCGCACGAACGCGACGACGGGAACGAGCACGAGCGCGATCGCGGAAACGAGGTAGGCGATATCGGCGTATGCGAGGACGTACGATTGCCCTTGGATCGTCGCAAAAAGCCCATCGAGCGACATGCCGTGTAACGCCGGCACGGCCTTGGACGTGTGCCCTGCAAGCACATCGGAATGCCACCGTTGGCGCCGGTCGAGAAGCACCACGACGATCGCGCTCGAGATCGAGCCGCCGAGTTGGATCGAAAGCGTTACCCATGCGCTTGCCGCCGGTGCTTTGTCGGCGGAGACGCTCGCAACGACGACCGTCAGAAGCGGAATGATAAGGAACGCCGTACCGACCCCGGCGAGCACGAGCGGCCAAACGAGCGTACCGAAATCGCTGTGGGACGTCGTGAGGATGCCGATCCAGCCGGTTCCGAGGCCCGTGCATAAGAGCCCGGTTGCGATGAGGAGACGCGGGTCGAGCTTATTTGCCCCGAGGATCGCGCCGATTGCGGGTGCCAGCAGCACCACGGGCAGGCCGCGAAAGAGCAGATATTCGCCGCTTAACGTCGGCGTAAAATTTATCGAGCCTTGCAGATATTGCGGAAGAATGAAATTCAGCCCGATGAGCGTCGTGCCGAATCCGGCGGCGAGCAGGCAGCCCGACCAGATACTTCGATCGGCGAGCGCACGCAATTCCACGATGGGTCTGCGCGCCGTCAATTCACGGAGAACGAAGAGCGCGATGCCAACCACGGCACAGACGGCGGCGATCACGATCGCTTGAGAGTCGAACCAATCCTTGCGTTCGCCCTCGTCGAGCAGATACTGCAAGCCACCGACTCCGATCGCAAGCGTGAGCACGCCGAGCAAATCGATCTGCATCTTCTTAGGCTTATACGGATTGCGCAACATCGTCCACGCGACGACGGCGGAAATCGTGCCGGGGATCAAATTCACGTAGAAGATCCACGGCCAATCGAGTTGATCGACGATGATGCCACCGAGCAGCGGCCCGAGAATCGGACCGGTCGCGATACACACGCCGAAGATCGCTTGGCCGACGTTGGCTTGCTCGACGGGAAAGAGATCGCGTAACGCCGCTTGCGTCGTCGCGATCAATCCGCCGCCGAAAAAGCCCTGCACGAGGCGCATCGCGATCAGCGTCCAGATGTTCGGCGACAACCCGCAGAGCATCGAGGCGATGGTGAAGCCGACGATCGAGAGCGTCAGGTATTGCCGCCGCCCGAGCCGCTCGGCGAACCACGGGGTAAGCGGGATGACGATGACGTTCGTGACGAGGTAGGCCGTGATGACGAAGGCACCTTCGTCGAGCGAGGCGCCGAGATTGCCCTGAACGTTCGGCAGCGCGACGTTGACGATCGTGCTATCGACCGTCTCGAGCAACGGCGCGAGCGCGATGCCGAAAGCGATCAGCCATTTTCGAGCGCCCGTCTCAACCGTCGGGAAGCGCGTATCCAACTCCAAGCGATGCCACTCCATCGAGCTTTATCTTATTGCATAGAACTCTATGCAATATAGCGATGGACACGCGCGATGTCAATCCTCGGTTGGATCTTCGACACGTTCGAACCCGCGCGCGACCGTCGCTAAGAATGCGATGAACGCGTTGCGTTCTTCCGCGCCGAGCTCGCCGACGGCTTGCGACATCGCGGCGATATGACGTGGCGTAAGCTGCGCGATGCGCTCTAAGCCCGCAGGCGTGATCCGTACGATCGAAATGCGTCGGTCCTCGGAATCCGCGCTGCGATGCACGAGGCCTTCGCGTTCGAGACCTTGCACGACGAACGTGACGTTCGGCTGCGTCATCTTCAGGAAATCGCGAAGTTTGGAAATCGTCGCGCCATCGTCGTTTGTCGATGCCAGGAGATGCAACACGTCGAGCTTCGTCATCGTCATGCCGCTGCGATCGAGCCACTGCGAAACGACGTTCTCGACGCGACGCGTTGCGGTGCGCAACGCGAGGAATACCTTGATCGCGCTCGCATCGGCAGCCGGAAACTCTGCCATCATGCGCGCGAAGTATGCGGGTGGCATACCGCTGAGCGCGTTGAACGCATCGTGCGGATCAGGATCGTGCGGCGACTCCTTCATCGGCGCCGACTGTTCCCGTCAAACGCGCGGTGCGCCTTTGGCGCTAGAGATGTTTCCAAAAAACGAGCTTGTCGCAGCCTACATCCCAAAATTCACGGATGCGAGCCTCGACGACGTACCCCTCTCGTTCGTAAAAGGCTTGCGCGCGAGCGTACGCGGGCGTCCCGATCGTCTCGACGATGAGCACGCGTGCACGCGCTTCGCGCAAGATCTGCTCGAGAGATTTCGTTAGTGCAGCACCGATGCCGCAGCGCTGACGTTCGGGTCGCACGCCGATCGCAAGCAAATTCCACGTTCCCTCGGTCATCCGCTCGGGTTCGCAAAACGCGAATCCGTGCGTTTCGTTGCCGACGTCTGCGACGAGCCAGATATCTCGGCTCGTACCCTCCAAATAGCCTGCTATCATCGAATCGAGCATGGCGACCGGAAAAAGATCCGTCGCCGCGGCAATCGACGCGATCGCGTCGCGGTCGGATGGCTGCGCCGTTCGGATGCGCGCGACGTCGTCTGGCCGCCTATCCATTGCGATCCGCCTGGGCCCGAGCGCGTTCGGCGGTAAGCGCCTCGGCCAAACACCAAATTGATCCGCCGAGCAGAACCAAGTCCTTCAGGACGAAGCCCGATTCTGGTGACGCGAGAAGGCCTGGAGTCGTGAACAAAAACGAAATCGTGTTGAGGAACATGAGTATCGTGAACGCACTTCCGAGCGCGGAGACGCGCGGCGACCACGGCCGTAACGCGATCGCCGCCGCCGCGGCGATTTCGAGAACGCCGAAAAAAATCGATACGCCCTGCACGCCGAGCAAGGGGTAGAGCCAACTCCAGAACGGGCTATGCGCGACGAATGGCTCGATACCACGTGCTTCGGCCCCGGTCCATTTCATCGCTCCGAACAACAGCAGTAACGCCACGATCGCGTACCGCGTAAACTGCGGCCCGATCCGCGCCGCGAGTGCTTCGACGCGACGAGACGGTCCCGCCACGTTCGCCGGTGGAACGATCGATTCCAAAGTACAATCTCCAAAGTGTATGCGAAATGCATATATATCGCGACGGGATAGATGACGTCAAGAGCGGTTGCTCCGTTGCATGCTTCGAGCATATACTTTGCATATGAACGAAGGTGTACTAGCGAACACGTTTGGCGCCTTGGCACTTGCGGCATCCGATGCGATCCGGCGAGGAGCGCGAACGGATGTCGCGCACGGCGGCGAAACGGCGGCAGCGCTCAATCTCGTCGGTCACGTACCGGGGCTTCGCATCGAAGATCTGGCAAGCGGCCTCGGACTCACGCATCCCGGAACGGTCCGTCTCGTCGACCGTCTCGTCGGCGATGCTCTGCTCGAACGTCGGCCGTCGCTTGCGGACCGTCGTGCCGTCGCGCTGTATCTCACGCGCGCGGGCGTACGCAAACGGCGAACGCTGCTCGCCGGGCGGCTCTCGGCGACGGACGACCTGCTTGCGCCGCTCGACCAACGCGAACGCATCGCGCTGCAGGCGATCACGGCAAAACTCCTTCGGGCCTACGTTCGCGACGAAGCCGATGCGCTCGGAACCTGCCGTTATTGCGATGAGAAGCTCTGCACGAACTGTCCGGTCAACGAGGCTCTCGCGCAACACGCGGAGCGCGAGTAATGCTTATCGCGCGTGCCGAGCGCCGTCGATCGCCTCGGTGAGCGTTCCCATCCATGGCCTCCCATGACCGGGCAAGAGCGTCGCGGCGCCGAGCTCGCGAAGCTTGTCGACGGAACGTCGTGCTAGGCGGTCGTCGCCGTTTAGCGAGACATGTGGAAATTGCGGCGGTCCCGGGATGCCCGTGCGGAGATCCTCGGTTACGAGGGTATCGCCGGTCAGCACGACGCCGCGCGCGGGCATGACGAATGCGACTTCCCCCGGCGTGTGGCCCGGAATATGGATGATGCGCGGCCGCCCCGGTACGTCGAGTTCGTCGCCGTCTTCGAATGTGTACGCGTTGCAGATCGCGCGCTCCGAGAAGATACCGTTGCGAATCGCGTGACCGAGCATGGCGAAGGCGGTGTGCGAGCGCCACGCGTTTGAAAGAAGTCCGTACCACGGGAGCTGCAAGACGCTCGCGAGCATCGCTCGATCGGCGCTGTGAACGAAAATCGGGATTCGATGCTTGCGCGCGAGAAGGCCGGCCATGCCGACGTGGTCGGCGTGCGCGTGGCTGATGAGGATCGCTTCGATGTCCGCCGGCGTTTTGCCGATCGCGGCAAGCCCCGCAACGAGCGCATCATAGTGTCCCGGCCATCCGGAATCGACAAGCGTAAGGCGCCCCGCTTCTTCGACGACGTACCAATTGAACGGGTAGGTATCGACATGATGGATACCCGGTGCGACGGTACGGACGCGCCCTTGCGCGAGAATAGGTGCGAGCGTTGCAACGGTCATCGTGATTCTCCAAATAGGCAACGATTCATAGCGTACGGTACTCTCAAGCGACGGGCGCGAACCCGCGTGGTAGACAAGCCATGCATATGCATATGCATATGCATATGCATATACATACACATTTAAATATGTGCCGTCAATGGTAGGAACGAAAACCGATGCCGAAATTTCGTGAAGAAGATGCGTTGCGGATACGCGAGTCGTGTATGTGTCTCAATCTGCGCGCCCTTGCGCGGGCGCTGACGAGCCGTTACGACGAGGCGCTAGCGCCAACGAGCCTGCGGATGACGCAGTTCTCGCTGCTCGCACACGTTCGTGCGCTCGGCGGCGCGCCGACGCCTGGAGCTCTAGCAACCGCGATGGCGCTCGACCAGACGACGGCGAGCCGAAATTTGCGCCTGATGTATCGCGAAGGATGGCTTACGGCGCGGAGCATCGGACGCAGCAAGGTCGTTGAACTGACGCCGGCCGGCGAAGCAAAATTGGAAGCAGCCTTCCCGCTTTGGGAGAGCGTGCAAGGCGAAACGACGGCGAGCTTTGGGGGCGCCGAGACGTGGACTGCGGTCCGGCGCCAGATGCAACGCGCCTTGGCGGAGAGCTAATTCGTACGGCCGCCCACGCGGGTGTTGCCGCGCGACCGTTGCGCACGTGTCCGCCGCGCTTCTGCTCGCTGCGGGCGCGAACCGAACGCTTCTGTTGCGAAGCGCTCGGTTCGGCATCGCTCGACGCGTGCGTCGACCTCGCGTGTGGCGCTATATTTTGACGGTGGACGCGGTATAGATTTCGGCGATCGCCGCGCCGAGTTTCGCATCGAAGTCCGCATCGCTCATCGAGCGCTGCAAGCCGTCGACGAGCGCGCGCGAGAAGCTCGCGATCATGCCGTGATTTTTCGCAAGCTTTTCGCACGCAACCGCGAGCGGATAGCCGCCGGAAAGCGCGACGACGCGCAGGCAGTGCGGGTGCGCCATAAGCGGTGCGTACAGATCGGCCGTTTCCGGAATCGTGACCTTCACCATGAAGGGAACGTCGTACGACCACGCAGCCGCGCCTTCGAGCAACGCCGCACACAGCAGTTTTTCCGCGGCGTCTTTCTCGGGGCTCGTGATGAGCACTTCGGGTTCGAGGATCGGGACGAGCCCATGCTTCGCGATTTGACCGGCGATTTCGAACTGCTGCGCGACGATCGCGGCAACGCCCGTCGCCGAAGCGCGTGCGATCGTCGCGCGCATCTTCGTACCGAATACGCCGAGCCCGGCGGCGCGCGCGAGCAAGGTGTCGAGGCCCGGCATCGGCTTCATGAGGCTCACGCCATCGGCCTCGGCTTCGAGCCCTCGATCGACCTTGAGCATCGGAACGACGCCGCGCTGCTCCCAAAGGTACGTCGGCACCGGGATACCATCGGCTTCGCCGTCCATCGTACGCTCGAAGAGGATCGCCGCGATGACCTTATCGCCGCTGAAGGCGGGCGAGCGCATGATGCGCACGCGCATCTCGTGCATGAGCGCGAACATCGCTTCGTCGCCGCTATAGGCGTCGTCCGCGATGCCGTAATGCCGTAGCGCGCCCGGCGTCGAACCGCCGCTTTGATCCAACGCGGCGATGAAGCCGGGTTTGTTTTTCATCTGGGCATGCATGGCGCTATTGGGCACGAGACGCTCCTTCCACAAGCGGGCGGTCATTGAAATCGCTACCCCGTTCGTCGGTTCGTGCGAAACGTCCGTTGCTCGCGCTTGCCGACTAGACGTGTTCTACCGCGGTGATCTCCGGAACGTCTGCGGTCACGACGGCTTCGATCCCGCCTTTAAGGGTGGACATCGCCGCCGCACAGCCGCCACACGCGCCGAGCATCTGCACGAACGCCGTCGGGCCATCGATGCGGATCAGCCAAACGTCCCCGCCGTCTGCGTGAATCGCCGGGCGAATCCGATCGAGCGCCGCTTCCACGCGTGCGCGCAGCGGCACGAGCTCCGTGCTATCTCCTACCATGCTCTGCGTAACACCATGGCGGCTCGGTGAAGTTCCGCCGCGATGTGGCGCGAGGGCACTCTACGGACCCACGCGAACGGCGTTCGTTGTGGCCACCGTCCCGAAAGTCCGCCGTCGAACCGCTTATGGCCGTCCGACCGTTCAATCCGTCGATCGAACGCTCGACGTGCTCGAAGCGCTCGCCGCGCGCCGGACGCCGACCGGCATCAGCGAACTCTCGCTTGCGGTTGGGCTCCACGTGTCGACGGTACACCGCCTGCTGGCGACGCTCGTCGACCGCGGGTACGTGCGTCAGGATCCCGAGACGTCGCGGTACCATCTCGGCGCCCGCATTTTTGCGCTGGCAAGTGCCGCCGATATCCATCTCGATCTGCGGCTCGTCGCACGGCCGTTCTTGGAGCGCCTGATGCGGGTCGCGGGCGAGACGGCGAATTTGGTGACGCCGAGTCGCGAGGACGTTGTGTACGTCGATCAAGTCGCGTCGCTGCATTTGGTGAAGATGTTCACGCAGCCCGGCATGCGCGCGCCGCTCTACTGCACCGGTAGCGGTAAGGTGTTCCTCGCGTTTCACGACGAGAAAGATTTCCAACTCGAAACGCCGTTTCGGCGATTCACCGCTAAGACCGTCCTTACGCCCGCCGCGCTGCAGCAACAACTGCGTACGATCCGCCGCGATGGCTATGCCGTCGACGATGAAGAGATGGAAGAAGGCGTACGATGCCTCGCCGTGCCGGTCTTCGACCGACGCGGAGAGAACGTTGGCGCCCTTTCGATTTCCGGCCCGACGACGCGAATGACGCGCGAACGGGTGAAGCAGATCAGCGGCCCCGTTCGTGAAGTTGCGCTCGAGTTCTCGCGCGCGCTCGGCTACATCGAACCCACCGCGTAGGTTTTTCCGGTGCTCCTCGGCGCGATCGACGTCGGTACGAATTCGATCCATCTCATCATCGTCGATGTCGACGAACGATACGGTACGTCGCGCGTTGTTTTCAAGGCACGCGAAATGGTGCGGCTGGGATCGGGCGATCTTTTCGAGCGCGGACGGCTCGGACATGCGGCGCTCGCGCGCGGCGTCGATGCGATGGAACGCTTCGCGGCGGCTGCCGAATCGCGCGGCCTTGCGGCAAGCGCCATCCGTGCCGTCGCGACTTCCGCGGTTCGCGAAGCCGAGAACGGCGTGGAATTCGTCGACGCCGTGCGCGCGCGCGCCGGCATCACGGTCGAAGTGCTCTCGGATACGGACGAGGCGCGCCTGATCGCACTCGGCGTCGCGCACGGCTATCCGATCTACGATCGCCTTGCGTGCATCATCGATATCGGCGGTGGGTCGACGGAATTCATCGTCGCCGACGGCCGCCGCACGTATCTTCTCGAATCGGTGAAGCTCGGTAGCCTTCGCATGTACGATGCCTTTTTGCGCGATGCGCCGCGCAGCGGCTACGCGTATGCAAAAATGGAAGAGCGCATCGCGCAGACGCTCGCACCCGTCATGGAGCGCTTACGCACCCACGCGTTCGATCTGGTCATCGGAACATCGGGCACGATCATGGGGCTCGCGGCGCTCGATGCGGGCGACCGCGCGGTCGTGCAGCCGCGTATCCATGGGTATCGCTTGGAGCGCGAGCGGCTTCGTTTGCTGCAAGCGAAAATGCGGAATCTCGATGAGAGCGAGCGCAAGAAACTGCCCGGCATGAATCCGCGCCGCGCGGATATCATCGTCGCGGGAAATGCGATCCTGATCGGCGCGCTCGATTTGCTCGATGCGCGCGCGCTCGTGGTGTGCGAACGTGCCCTACGTGAAGGCTTGATCGTCGATCTCATGGCGCGCGAGCGGCAGCCGGGCGCGGAAGTCGCAAGCGACCGCACGCGGCGGCGCGATGCGGTCGAAGCCCTCGCGCAGCACTACGGAAGCGCGGGCGTCCACGAGCGAACGGTCGCGCGCCTGGCGCTCTCGCTCTTCACGGAACTTGCCGAAATCCACAAGCTGCCGGTCGACGACGGGGAGCTGCTCTTTGCCGCCGCGATGCTCCACGACGTCGGGCATTTCGTCGCGACGAGCGGTCATCACAAACACGGTTCGTACCTGATCCGCAACGCGACGCTCGACGGCTGGCGCGACGACGAAAAGGCGCTGATCGCCGCCGTCGCACGCTATCATCGCAAGTCGATGCCGAAGCCGACGCATCCCGAATTCGCCGCGCTCGGACAGCGCGAACGGTATCGCGTGAGCGCCCTCGCCTCGCTCCTACGCATCGCCGAGGGGCTCGATTCTCGCCACCTCGGCGCGGTCGGGGCACTTGCCGTCGAACGAAAGCCGGGCGCGATCACGATCGCGGCGCAGGCCGAGGAGGCCGTCTCGGGCGAACTGGCGGTTGCAACCATGCGCGCCGATCTCTTCGAACGGACTTTTGGATTGAATGCCTCTTTTACGGCAGACCGACTCGAATGAACGTTGCCGTTACGCGCAAGAAGATTCTCGTCGTCGACGATGAGTCGGCGATCTTACAAACGCTTCGTTTCAATTTGGAGCGCGGTGGCTACAACGTCTGCACCGCGGGCGACGGCCGAACGGCGATCGCGCTAGCGGCAAGCGAGAAGCCCGATCTCGTGATCTTGGATATCATGCTCCCGATCCTCGACGGCATCGAAGCATGCAAGGAAATCCGCAAATCCTCCGGCGTGCCGATCATCATGCTCACGGCAAAAGACCAAGAGATCGATAAGGTGCTCGCACTCGAACTCGGTGCGGACGACTACGTCACGAAGCCGTTTGCGCTCGGCGAATTTCTCGCACGCGTGAAGGCACGCTTACGCCGTCAGGAGACGACGGGCGATGCGCGCAACGAAGCGATCGCGATCGGCGAGTTGACCCTCGATCCCTCGCGGCAACGCTTGGTGGTACGCGGTAAGGACGTCAATCTCGCGCCGAAGGAATTTCGCCTGCTCCACGTGCTCATGGAAAATCGCGGGCGCATCGTCACGCGGCAGATGCTGCTCGAAAAGGTGTGGGGCTACGATTTCGAGGGCGAACACCAGACGATCAGCGTGCACGTTCGGTGGTTACGCGAGAAGATCGAAATCGATCCCAACAACCCACGTCACATCATCACGGTGCGCAGCCGTGGGTACATGTTCAAGGAATAGAACGTGATCGGAGCCGAGGGTTTCATCGGCGCCGCAGGCGGCATCATCGCGGGTGCTTTGCTTGGGCGCGCGTTCGATCGCGGGCGTGGCCGCGAGACGCCGATCGCGCCGTTCGTGCCCGATCGCGACGAGCGTTTCGAAGCACTCGTTGCGGTGCTCGGCGTGCCGACGATCGTGCTCGACGCGCGCGGCTACGTGCTCGATCTCAACGTCGCCGCGCAGCGTCTCTTCGAAGTACGCGCGGAGCGTGCCGTAGGCCGGGCGCTGATCGAAGTGGTGCCCTCGATCGATGTCGATCGGCAACTGCAACTCGCGCTCGCGGGCGAAGCCTCAACGCGCGAGGTGATCTTCGTGCAACGCGACCGGGAGCGCACGCTCTCCTGTGCGATGTCGCCGTTGCCCGGTTCGGAGATCGTCCTCATCGCGCTCGATCGCACCGCCGTCGTCACGCTCGAACGCGCGCGACGCGATTTCGTATCGAACGTCTCGCACGAACTCCGCACGCCGCTTTCGGCGATCAAGTTGATGGTCGAAACCGTCGTCATTTCCGATGATGCGGAAGCGCGCGAGATGTTTCTTCCGATGGTCGGCCGCGAGGTCGATCGCATGGTGCAGCTCGTCGAGGATCTGCTCGAAACGGCGCGTTCGGAATCGGGGCGCATGCCGCTGCGGCGGGAGGTGTTCGCGCTCGCCGCCGTCGCGGAGGGCGTGATCGACACGTTTGCCCAGCGCGCGAGCGTGCTCGACGTCGAGCTCGGGCTCGCGATCGAGGAAAACGCATCCGTCAACGCGGATCGAAACCGCATCACGCAAGTGATTCTCAACCTCGTCGATAACGCGCTCCGGCACACCCCTGCGGGAGGGTCGGTAACGATCACCATCGCGTCATCGGAATCCGAAGCGATCGTTGCCGTAGCCGATACGGGTGCCGGTATTCCGTATCGCGATCTACCGCATATTTTCGAGCGATTTTACGTCGTCGAGCGGTCGCGCACGCGCGAGCGCAGCGGAACCGGGCTCGGTCTCTCGATCGCAAAGCAGCTCATGGCAGCTCATGGCGGCACGATCGAAGTACGGAGCGAACTCGGTCAAGGTGCCACGTTTACGTGCAAATTACCGATCGCCGCAAACCTTAACGGGACTTAAGCTATTCTTAAACTTAGCTTAAACGGAAATTGCGACGATACCCGCGGTTCGCACGTTGCACAGGCCGGATCATCCGCACTTTTCATCGCTTTTTAGGAGTTTTCATGACCAAGAACGCTGCGTTCGCGGCTATTGTCCTTGGCCTCTCGCTCGTTGCCCCGACGGCCGTTTTCGCGGATTCGTCGATCACCGCTGCGGGTTCAACCGCCCTTCTCCCGCTCGTGAAAGATGCGGCGACGGCATACCAGACGGCGCACCCGGATGTGAAGATCAGCGTCTCGGGCGGCGGCTCGGGCACCGGCATCAATCAGGTTGCCGCCAAGGCGATCGATATCGGTAACTCGGACATCCAGGCGCCGACGCACCCCGAACTCAAAGACAACAAGGTCGCCGTCATCGGCTTCTCCGTCATCGTCCATCCCGGCGTCGGCGTGAAGAACCTCACGAAGAAGCAAATCCAGGACGTCTTCACCGGTAAGGTTACGAACTGGAAAGAAGTCGGCGGCGCCGATCAAAAGATCGTCATCGTGAACCGCCCGCGTAGCTCGGGCACGCGCGCGGTATTCGTCTCGACGCTGATGGCGAAGCAGGCTCCCTCGGAGTCCGGCCTCACGGAAGATGCGACCGGAACGGTCATCACCACGGTCAAGACCACCCCGGGTGCCGTTTCCTACGCAGCGTTCTCCGGCACGAAAGCTTCCGGGCTTCCGGAACTTTCGGTCGACGGTATCGCCGCCACGGACGAAAACGTGACCACCGGTAAGTACCCCTTCTGGTCGTACGAGCACATGTTCACGAACGGTCCGCCGACCGGCGACGTCTCGCGCTTCATCGCGTTCGTTCAGTCGAACTCGGCCCTTGCGAAGAAGAATTTCTTCATCCTGATCCGCGATATGAAAGTCACCGAAACCGACCGCTAACGTTCGAACCGAACGCGCTTGCGGGGGCGTGAACGCTACGCCGCCGCAAGCGCCCTTCATCGCACGAGTCTGCACGAACGGAATCGAAGACCATGATCGCCACGGGTCAAGCAAGACGTTCGCACCGAAACGAAGCGATTGCGACGTGGATCCTCCGGTCCGCGAGTTTGTTCGTGATCGGCGCGATGGCGTTCTTACTCGTCTACCTGACGTTCGAGGGCACGAAGACCTTTTTCGTCGACGGCGTTTCGCCGTTCGAATTTTTGTTTTCCACGAACTATCAACCGGACATGAAGCATCCGGGTGCGCTCGTGTTCATCGTCGGCTCCCTTGCGATCACGACGTTCGCGATCGCCGTCGGGGGGCCGTTCGGCATCGCCGTCGGCGTGTTTCTCTCCGAGCTCGCGCCGAAGAGCATGGCCGGGATTTTGAAGCCCGCGATCGAGGTGATGGTCGGCGTGCCGTCGGTCGTGTATGGATGGATCGGCTTGAGCCTCCTCGTGCCGTTGATGCGCCAGATCACGGGCGGCGTGGGATTCGGCCTCGCGTCCTCGGGGATCGTGCTCGCGATCATGATCCTACCAACGGTGATCTCGTTGTCGGAGGACGCGTTTCGGAGTCTTCCGGGCACCCTGAAAGAAGCGTCGATGGCGGTAGGTGCGACGCGCTGGCAGACGATCGTCCAGGTGTTGCTGCCTGCGGCTTCGAGTGGCCTCACGGTCGCCGTGATCCTCGGGGTCGCCCGTGCGATCGGCGAAACCCTCGCCGTCCAGCTCGTCATCGGAAACGCGACGATCCTTCCGGCCGGCCTCTTCGCCCCCACCGCCGCGCTAACGACCGAGATCATCACGGATATGCCGGGTGCGGCGAACAACTCTCCACTCGAACACGCACTTTTCTCGATGGCCCTGCTCTTGCTCTTGATCGCAATGGTGCTCATCGTCTTCGTGCGCTTCGCCTTGCGGAAACGAAACTAGGAACGTGGAGATGACGACGACAGCCCCGACCGCGAAAATCGCCTCGTCGACGAGCGTCAAAGTTCGTCGTTTCCAGGATCGGCTCGCGACGGCGATCCTTTGGGGGATGGCGTCGAGCATCATCGTCATGCTGTCGATTTTCGTCATCTACCTCGTGTGGATCGGCGCGCGGTACATCACGCCCGATTTTCTTTTCGGCTTACCGAAAGAAACCGAACCGGGCGGCGGCATCGGCCCGGAAATCTTCAACTCGTTTTACATCCTGATCCTAACAATGTTCTTTACGATTCCGATCGCGGTTTCCGCGGGCATCTATTTGCAAGAATATGCAAAGCCCGGGCGTTTCCGCGACATCGTCCAGTTCAGCGCCGAAGCGCTCGCGACGGTCCCTTCGATCGTCATGGGGCTCTTCGGTTTGTTGATCTTCATCTATACGCTGCACTGGCGCTTCGGCGCACTTGCGGGTGCGCTCACGATGACGGTCGTGAATCTGCCGTCGTTGATGCGCGTCACCCAAGAAGCGCTCAATACCGTTCCGAATTCGCTGCGCGAAGCGTCGATGGGAATCGGCGCGACGCGTTGGCAGACGATCTTGCAGACGGTTCTGCCGTCCTCGATCGCACCGCTTACGACGGGCGTCGTGCTCGTCGCCGGGCGCATATTCGGTGAGACGGCCGTGCTGATTTTCACCGCTGGGTTGAGCGTCTCGATCAACGCACCGTACGACTTTTCGCCCGGTCATACGGCGGAAACGCTTGCGGTGCACACGTGGTACACGCACTCCGAATCGATCGTCCCCGATGTCGATCGCATCGGTAACGGCTCGGCGCTCGTTCTGCTCATCATGGTCTTCGTGTTCAATGTCGGCGCGCGATTGGTCGGGCGCGCACTCAGCAAACGCTTCACCGGAAAGGTCGCCTGATGGCCGTCGCCATGGATCTCAAGACGAAGCTCAACGCCAAAGACGTCGACATCTATTACGGCTCGTTTCAAGCGATCAAGAACGCGAATCTCGCGATGCGTGGCCAAACGGTTACCGCGCTGATCGGGCCATCGGGCTGCGGAAAATCGACGTTTCTTCGCGCGCTCAATCGCATGCACGATCTCACGCCGGGCGCCCGGGTCACGGGCGATATCACCCTCGACGGCATGAACATCTACGCATCCGATGCCGATCCCGTCGTGATCCGTCACCGGATCGGGATGGTGTTCCAGCGCCCGAACCCGTTCCCGAAAACGATCTTCGAGAACGTCGTTTACGGGCCGCGCATTCATGGCGAGCGGAATTACAAAAAGCTGCAGGAGATCGCGGAACGCTCGTTGCGGCAGGCGGCGCTTTGGGACGAAGTCAAGGACCGGCTCAATCGCTCGGCTCTCGATATCTCGGGCGGCCAGCAGCAGCGCCTCTGCATCGCGCGCGTGCTCGCGGTACAGCCCGATGTGATCCTGATGGATGAGCCCGCTTCGGCACTCGATCCGATCGCGACCTCGAAGATCGAGGATCTGATCGGCGAGTTGAAACGCGATTACACGGTCATCATCGTGACGCACTCGATGCAGCAAGCCGCGCGTATCTCCGAGTTTACGGCGTTCTTCCACCTCGGCGAAATCGTCGAAGTGGGAACGACGAACGATATTTTCACGAAACCGAAAGAAAAGCGAACGGAAGACTACATCACGGGTCGCTTCGGCTAGCGCTTTTGTTCGGTCGTGGGGGCTCTTTGCCGGGTGCGACGATCGCGTCGCCGTCGATGCCGAGCGTGTTGTTGGCTTCGCGGTACGCTGCGAGGGCCGTTTCGCCCTTAGCTACAGCCCAGCGGTCGAGGGTATCGCGGTCGCCCGTGTACTTATAGGTCGGCACCCCATAGCCGCAACTCGTCTGTACGCGGTCGATCGCCAGGGCGATCATCTGGCGGGCGCCGGGTGGCTCGACGCGATCGAAATGTGCGGAGAGCAGCGCATCGTACGCGCTCGTGCCGCGGGCCAGGGTCGTACCCGCTCCGTAGATCTGGAGTATACGCGGCGGACCTTCGAAGGCGCAAAGCATGATCGTCAGGCGCCCACCCCGTGTGATGTGCGCCGCCGTTTCGTTGCCGCTCCCCGTCTGGTCGAGATAGGCAACGGTCTTCGCATCGATGACGCGGAGCGCGTTCGCCGGTTTCGGGGAGAGGTTCACCTGCGTTTCTCGGGCCGCCGACGCGACGAAGAAGATATGCTGCGCGGCGATGAAGGCGCGATGTTCGCGCGTGAGCTCGAGGAAGCGATCTGCCATCCCTCTCGCTATAACGCAGCGGCTTAGCGGTTCCCTACCCGCGAGTTTTTTCCGGTGCTCGGCGCGAAGAGAAGCGGGATGATTTCTTCCGAGCCACGCCCGCGAACGATCCCCGAGAGCATGATCGCCCTCCGTAAGCTTGCCGGTGGCGTCGGGTTTACCCGCGCCGAGATCGCCGTGCCCGCGATCGGGCCGACGGACGTGCTCATTCGCGTGCGCAAGGCGGGGCTCTGCGGGACCGACGCGCACATCTACCACTGGGATCATTGGGCGCAGCGGCGCGTGAAGCCGCCGCTGACGATCGGGCACGAATTCATGGGCGAAGTCGCCGCCATCGGAAGCGCGGTGCGTTCGGTCGTCGTCGGCGATCGGGTCAGCGCGGAAGGGCATATCTCGTGTGGGATCTGTCATCTCTGCCGCACGGGGCAAGCCCATATTTGCGAGGATGTGAAAATTATCGGCGTCGATACCGAGGGCGCCTTCGCGGGCTTCATCGCGATGCCCGAGATGAACGTGTGGAAACTCGATCCGGCGATCTCGGATGAAGTCGCGGCGGTGTTCGATCCGCTCGGGAACGCCGTGCATACCGTGATGGCCGCCGGCGTTTCGACGAAGTCGGTCGTGATCACGGGCGTCGGCTCGATCGGGCTCATGGCGATCCCCGTGGCGCGCGCTGCGGGCGCCGCATCGGTGTTTGCGATCGATGTGAATCCCGCAAAACTCGAACTCGCGGAGCGCGTCGGCGCGGACGCAACCTTTCTCGCATCCGACCCGAACGTGATCGACGAAATCGTGCGGCGCACCAACGGCGCGGGCGCGGACGTGCTCCTCGAGATGTCCGGCAGCGGCTCGGCGATCGATGCGGGCCTTGCGATGGTACGCAACGGCGGGCGCGCGGCGTTGCTCGGCATCCCTTCGGATGAAGTGCGCATCAATCTCGCCGAGCGGATCATCTTCAAGGGCCTCACCGTGCTCGGGATCAACGGGCGGACGATGTTCGAAACGTGGTATCAGACCGAGGCGCTCGTGAAGAGCGGCCGCGTCGATCTTCGGCCGATCATCACCCACCAGATGCCGTTCGATGCGTTCGACGAGTCGTTTGCGCTGATGGAGCGTGGAGAAGCCGCGAAGATCGTCCTCGATCTTACAGGTGCAACAGTTTGACGTCGTAACGTGCGAATGCGCGAACGTCGGCGACTTCCAACGACTCCTTGTGATACGTCTGTGCGGGCGAGCGAAAGACGAGGTCGTACCGATCGGGCTTCACGGAGTGCAGGACGTACGCTCCGCGTTTATCGGTCCGCGTCATCAGCGTGACTTCGCCCGCCATCGCTTGCACGATGATATTCGCCACCGGCCGACCGATGCGATCGACGACGAAGCCACCGATCGCGGTTGCGGGAGGCTCCTCGCTCACCCCGCGGCCTTCGCCCGGTACGAGCGCCCGCACGAGCTCCTGTTCGTAAGCACCGAGGACGCCGATGCCGCGTAAGAGCAGCGAGAGATAACCCCGCGCGGAGACGACGAAATCGTACGGGCCTTCGGGCGCTTCGAAACGACACGTTCCGGCGGCGTCGGTCGTCAGTTGCGTGACGGCACGGTCGCGGCCCACGCACATGATCTGCGCGCCCGCGAGCGGGACGCTCGAACGACGGTCCAAAAACGTAGCCACAAGTGTTCCGCGTTCGCGGTACACGGGGCCCGCCGACCTATCCATCCCCCTAAAGATACGGAGTCCGCACGATGAACACCCGGTACGATGCATTCCTTCGCGCAGAACTTGACACTCTGCGCGCGGCGGGAACGTACAAGGAGCTGCGCCACCTCACCTCGCCTATGGCGGCAAACGTGCGGATGGAAGAAGCGGGCGATGTGCTCGTGCTCTCCAGCAACAATTATCTCGGGCTCGCCGACGACCCCGCGGTCGTCGATGCGGGTGTTGCGGGATTACGGAAATACGGCGCGGGGACGGCATCCGTGCGCTTCATCTGCGGGACGTTCGATATCCATCGCACGCTCGAAGAGAAGATCGCGTCACTAGTCTCGACGGAAGCCGCGCTTTCGTACGTCTCGGCATGGGCCGCGAACGAGGGCCTCCTTCCCGTGGTCGGCGTGAAGGGCACGACGATTATCTCCGACGCGCTCAATCACGCCTCGATCATCGACGGCTGCCGGCTCTCGGGCGCCAAACGCGAGCGCTACCAGCACGCCGATATGGCCGATCTCGAAGCGAAGCTGCAAGCTGCCGAAGGGCAGGCGTTCGTCGTTACGGACGGCGTGTTCTCGATGGAGGGCAGCATCGCAAAGCTTCCGGAGATCGTTGCGCTTTGCGAGAAATATGGCGCCGTGTCGATCGTCGACGATAGCCACGGAACGGGTGTGATGGGGAACACCGGGCGCGGCACGGTGGAGCATTTCGGGCTCGAAGGCCGCGTCGATATCATCACGAGCACGCTCGGGAAAGCGCTCGGCGGCGCGGCGGGAGGGTTCGTCGCGGGCTCGCGCGCGCTCATCGAAACGCTGATCCAGCGCTCGCGCACGCAGCTGTTCTCGAACGCGCTGCCCCCAACGGTTGCGTGCAGTTCGCTCGCCGCGATCGAGCAACTCGAATCGCGCCCCGAACTCGTCGAGAAACTCCGTGCGAACACGGCGTACTTTCGCGCCGGCCTGCAGAAGATCGGCTTCAAACCGCTCGACGGCCCGAGCGCGATCGTGCCGATCATCGTCGGCGAGACGGCCTTCGCCATCGCGATGAGCAACAAACTGCTCGCCGAAGGCGTGTTCGTAACCGGGTTCGGCTTCCCGGTCGTGCCCGAGGGCACGGCGCGTATCCGTACGCAGCTCAATGCCGCACTGACGACCGCGGATATGGATCGGGCGCTCGTCGCCTTCGAGAAGGTCGGTCGCGAGCTCGGCGTGATCGAGGGCGTTCCGGCTTAAACGACGGGCTTCCATCCCGAGCCCGGCGCTTGACGTTCCCACACGCGGCCGTCGTCGTCGATTGCGAAGAGCGTGAGCCATCGATGCTCGACGAGGTCGCCAACCGAGGCATGCTCTGCGAGTACGGCGTCGATCGCCGTTCGCGGCGCGGCGACGAGCACGGTGAGGCGGCGTGGTTCGTGCACGTAGCGATCGCCATCGTGCAAGGACTGCCAGGGTAATCCCGTGCGGAGGTCGCCCGCGTTTCCTTCGAGCACGCCGATGAGCCCGGTCACGTTGTGCAGGGTCTTATTGCCCGCACCGAAGACGCGGTTGTTGACGGTCGAGGCGTAATACTGCAAATTGATCCAGCTCGCGACGACGAGCGGTGCCGTAAGGATCGATGCGAGAACGCCGTACCCATCGTCGCGGCGATGGTCGTACTCGTGTAAGAACACGCGGCCGCCGAGATCGATCCCGCGCGTCAGCGCGCGCGGCGCTGCAAGAAACGCGGCGTTTCCGGCGAGGCCCCATTCCGGGCGGACATTCGCCCAATCGCGGCTTCGCGCGAGGATCGCGCTTGCGACGTCTTTCGCGCTTGCGAGGCCGAGCTGCGCCGCGCGCTCGCGACGGGCGGTGGAACTCGCCGACGCGAGCCACGTGCGAGCGCGCGCCAGCGCGTCGCGATGCGATACCGGAGGCATCTCCCGCGTGTAGAGCGTGATCGCATCGGTCGTCGTATCGTGCAGGGCGCCGACGAACCAGGTATCGTCCGGGATCGTGATCCCACGCTCGCGGAGCTCGGTACGCACGTCCGGATCGTTCAAGATCATCGCCGAAACGCGCGCGTTCGCTTCGCCCGTATGGCCGCCGCACGCGCCGCAATCGAGGCCCGTTGCATGCGGATTGTTCACGGTCGTGCTACCGTGGCCGACCATCATCACGATCCGGCCGAAGCCCGTCGTCAGGGACATCCCGCGCAGCGCCGCCTCCGCCATCGCGAGCTTTTGCGATATCGTGAAGCCGGTTTCGCGGCCACCGACGAGCGCCGGTTCGATACGCGGTTCGAGCTTGCCGATCGCCGAGCGATCGAGCCCATCGGTGTTGGGGTCGGCGACGGTGCGCGTGATGCCGAAGCTGTCGCTCAGCAACTTCACCGCATACGAGAGCCCGATCGCCTCCACGAAGATGAACGACGAGACGGCGGAGCCTTTGAACGATTTCCAGGTTTTGGCCACGCGTCGACGCAGGCGCCGGAGCTGGAAGATGGCCCGCTCGTCGTCGGGCGTCGTCCCGCCGACGACCTCGCACACGGTGAACGCCGGAGGCATGAGTACGGGGCACTGCGCGCCGCCGCGTTCGTGGCCGATCTGCACGTACTCGATCGGGTACCCGAAAAATCCCGCGAAACCGAGCGTCGCTACTGCGGGCGATTCGCGTTCGAGCGCACGACGGAATATTTCGGAGCGTACGTCGATGCAAAACGCCGCTTGCAGAAGCGGACGCTCCGGTTGCGCGGGCTCTGCAGCGGATGGCGCGATCCGCGCGATGAGTCGACGCCGATAGGCGTGCTCGTAGGCATCCTGGAGCACGAGCCGCAGGCAGAGATCCGCATCTTCCCCGAGACGGTCGTCGAGCGGGATGACGGCGGCTTCATCCATCGCCGCGCGCCATGCGGTCACGAAAGCCGCATCCGTGCGCTGGGCGAAGAGCGTGTAGCCCCACGCGATGCGGATCGCGAGCAGTTCCACGAGCGTCGAGTCGCTGTGGCCGGCAAGCGCCGCTTGCCAGGTGACATACCGCGCATATGACGCCCAGCCACCGATGTCGAGCAACGCGCGGAAGAGGTAGTCCGCGCATGCGCGATCCGGGATGCCGAGGCGCTCCAAGACCGTGTGGATCGTCGCGACGGGGTCTTCCGGTAACGCCGCGACGATCGCGCGAAAGCCGCGAACGCCCATCACTTCGGGGTTCCGATCGTCGCGCATCGAGGAGCGCCACGCGCGGTACGGGCGAAGGCCGCGGGTCGGTAGGCGCCACGACGACGCGCCGTCGTCGAAATAGGCCGCACACCACTTCGAAATCTCATCGACCATGAAGCCGACGCCCGAGGCCATGCGGTTTCCCCCGGCGAGTGCGTCGAGCGTATCGGCCACGGTAGCGACATGCGCCGGGTGCGAAGCGATACTGCGCGGCGTGCGGCGTACCTCGTCGCGCACATCCAGGGCGTTGCGCGGGATATTCCAGCCGCTCGGCGCGGCGTCGATCGCGGCGCGGAGATCGTCGTCCGCGATCTCGCCCGCATCGAGCGCGCTTGCGTAAAACGCGCGGGGCATCAAGATCTCGATACGCCCGACGCGCCGCAGGAGCGCGCACGTTTCGGCAAACGGGCGGTCGGCGAAACCGAGAAATGGGTTTACCGCCACGAAGTGTTTTAGCGGCCAAACCGGCGCAATACGGTGCGTGGCGCTTGCGATCGCGGCCGCGACCGATGCGGTGGAAAGCGTGCGTTCGCGCGCGATCACGCACGCGCTCCGAGGATCCGATTGAGCAACGTGTTGACGTAGAACCCGTTCGCGACGAGCGCATACGGTGCGTGCCAGCGCGTGGAAGTTACCGTCGGCAGCACGCTCTGGAAGAACGTAATCGCGGCAAACGCGACGACGACGAAGCCGACGATCGCGAGATCGAGGGGTCCGCGCGCGGCTCGCGCGAGGGGAAACGTGTCGAACATGAGCCGTTCGACGCCCCATTGCAAGCCGAAGTAAGATGCGCTCACGAGCGTGGCGAGGCCGACGACGCGCACGAGGACATAGGGGCTCGGGCGATCGTCGATGCCGAGTGCGAGCAGATGGATGATGCCGAACGCGAGTACCGCTCCGAGTGCGAACACTCCCGGATGTTCGACGAGCGATGCGCCGGCGACGTGGCTGATGGCGAGCGTCACGCCGAACACCGCAACGATCGCCGCGGCAAGCCGTGCGGGATGTGCGTTGCCGCCGGGGCTGCGCGTCCAGGACGCGCGTGCGAGATCGATGATGCTCCCAGAGGAGAGGAACGCATGCGCTTTATAGAGCGAGTGCGCGACGATATGCAAGAGCGCGGCGGGAAACGCGCCGAGCCCGCATTCGAGCATCATGAATCCCATTTGCGCGATCGTCGAATATGCGAAGCCGAGCTTGACCGAGGTTTGGGTCAGCATCACGATCGAGCCGAAGAGCGCCGTCAGCGCTCCGACGATGGCGAGCGTGTCGAGCGATGCTGCCGAGAGCGTGATGAGGTGCGAGAAGCGTAAAACGACGAAACCGCCCGCGTTGATGATGCCGGCATGGAGAAGCGCGGAAACGGGTGTCGGCGTTTCCATCACCTCGAGCAGCCAGCCGTGGACCGGGAACATCGCCGAGCGGAAGAGCGCGGCGATCACGAGTGCGAATGCCGCGTATCCGACGAACGCGCCCGCGGTTCCAGCCGAGACTTCGCGGGCGACGGGGAAGATCGCGGCGTAATCGAGGCTGCCGAAGGCGCGATAGATGCATGCCGCGCCGAGGAGGAGTGCCAGATCGCTCAGGCGGCTGAAGATCGCCTCTTTCCGCGCCGCGAGCCGTGCCGCACGGCGTTCCGGATAGAAGACGAGTAAGCGATTGAGGCCCCAGGTCGTGCCGATCCAGGCAAGGATCAAGGTGGCCAGATTGCCGCAGACGATGAGCAACAGCACGGAGCCGAGCGTCCCGCACAGGAGGCGAAGGAAACGGCTATGCCCGGCATCCCCCGCGAGGTACGTCGCGCTGTAGCGCATCACGATGACGCCGATGAACGATACGAGCGACGCCATCGTGACGCTCAAGCGATCGAGCCAGAGATCGAAACCGATCCCGGCGGTGCCGAGCAGCCCGGTGTGCGCGGGGCCGTGCGCCCAGACCGTGACCGCGGCGATGAGAAGTGCGGCGAAGGCAAGTACCGCCGCCGCGATGGGAGCCCGGGTATCGACGGATCCGTCGCGCCGGGCGGGCGAGCGTGCGACGAGGAGCAATGCCAGCGGCGCCACGAGGCCGGCCCAGGCGAAATTCGTTTCCACGCGAGCTCCTTATCGGCGCAGAATTCATGCTACAAAAAGCATGAAAAACAATGCATGTATATTGGCTCCTGTGGTACCATGCAGATATGTCGCTTGTCAATGACTCGGGCGAGCTCGCGCACACGCAAGCGCAAGCGCGAACGCGATGGACGTTCCTCACCAATCACGCACACGTCTTGATCGCGCTAGCGCGCGACTCCGAGATGCGCGTACGCGATATGGCGACGCTCGTGGGGATCACGGAGCGCGCGGTGCATCAGATTCTGACCGATCTCGAAGAGGCTGGGGTCCTGCGCCGCGTGCGTGACGGGCGGCGCAATCGCTATGAGGTCGATACCGATATCAAGCTCCGCCATCCGATGGAAGCGGGTCACCGGGTTGCCGAACTGCTCGAACTCGGGCGCTGAAGGCTGGTACCTCGGCGCGCGGGTTGGCGCCGCCTTACCGAAGCTTCGCACGCGCGTGATGCGTACCGGTTGCTTCGCATGCCGCGAGCGCGCATACTGAGCGCATGGCAGGTGCGATCCCCCCGATTTCGGGGCCGAGTCCAACCCTCTCAATCGCCGCATCGACGCCGGCCGTTTCCGCTACGCCTGCCGCAACGCCAGCCGTCGCGCATCTGCAGTACGCGGGGGAAGGGATCTTGCAGGCCGGCTTCACGCAAGTGCAAGCGAGTACGCCCGCCGTCTCCGCCGCAACGGCACCGCCGACGTACTTCCAGCAGTACGAAGCGACGCTCGTGAACAGCAGCGCGTCGTTGATCTACAGCCTCTTCGCGCCCGGCGCGTTCACCGGGAACGCGTATGCGGAATCGCTGCCGAATCCGGTGCTCGCTAGCAGCGAACCGCTGACGGAAAGCTTTTCGCCGACCGGTCGCGGCGCGAAGGGCATCGATATCACGGCGCTCGCCGCAACGCTCGGCGGCGGCGTCGACCGCTTCGCCTAAATGCCGATCTCGTCGCGTCGGTCGCGCTCGCGCGCTTCCGCGTCGCGGTCGCGATCGAGCCCATGTCCGCCGCCTCCGGCCGATCGGACGGTAACCGTATCGCCCGCTTCGAGGCGGATACTCGTTTTCGCGGGAAGCGCCGTTGTCTCGCCGTTGCGTACGAGCGTGTGCGCACCGACTTGCCCATCACCACCGCCCGCCGTGCCCTGCGGGGCGACGACGTGGCGCTCGGCGAGCAGTGAGAGCACGGCCGAACCGCGCGTGAGTTGGAAGCTGCGGATCAGGCCCGTGCCGCCACGATAGCGGCCCGGACCGGCGGTGCCCTCGGCTAATTCGTAGCGCACGATGCGAAGCGGAAAATCGTGCTCGATCGCTTCGATCGGCGTATTGAGCGTGTTGGTCATGTGCACGTGGATCGCGTCGATCCCGTCGGCGGTCGGCCGCGCGCCCATGCCGCAACCGTTGGTTTCGTAAAACGACCAGGGCGTGCCGCGATCGTTCCCGCCCATCATCACGTTGTTCATCGAGCCGCCGCTCTGCGCGGGCGCGCGCTCGGGCGCGAGTGCGGCGAGCGCGCGTAACACGAGATCGGCGTTGCGCATCGAGGTCTCGACGTTCCCGCCGGAGACGGGTGCCGGACGATCGGGGTTGAGTAGCGTGCGCGGTGGTACGTCGATCGCGATCGGGCGGAAGACGCCCTCGTTCATCGGGATCGTGGGATCCGTCATCGCGCGCAACGCGTAGTAGATTCCCGAGAGCGTGACGCCGTAGACGGCATTGAGCGGTGCGTCGATCTGCGCGCTCGTGCCCGCGTAATCGAGTGCGACGCGGTCGCCCGTCTTCGTCATGCGTACGGCAAGCGCGATCGACGGATTGCCGGCCATATCTTCGAGGACATCGCGCACGGTGACGTCGCCGTCGGGAAGTTCTTCGAGTGCGGCACGCATGCGCCGTTCGCTTGCGTCGAGCGCGCGTTCGATCGCGGCGTCGAGATCGGCGATACCGTAGCGATCGATGAGTTCGCGTACGCGGCGTTCGCCCGTCCGATTGCCCGCGAGTTGCGCGCGAAGGTCGCCCGTTCGTGCCTTCGGCGTGCGCGAGTTCGCGCGGAAGAGTTCGAGCGTGCTTTCGACGATCGCGTCGTTTGCGACCAAGCGCATCGGCGGTACGATGAGCCCTTCGGCGAAGAGATCGCGCGCGTCGGGCGGCATCGAACCGGGCACGGAACCGCCGACATCCGCGTGATGCGCTTTGTTCGCCGCATACGCAACGAGCGTTTCGCCGAGAAAGATCGGGCGAATGACGGTGACGTCGTTCAAGTGCGTGCCCGCAAGATACGGATCGTTCACCACCCACTGATCGCCCGGTGCGAGCGCGATCTCGCGCTCCGCTAGCCATGCGAGGCTGCGCCGTAATCCCCACGGCAGCGAACCGAGGTGCACGGGGATGTGCTCGGCCTGCGCGACGAGCCGCGCGTGGCGGTCGAAGAGCGCGCACGAGTGATCGAGCCGTTCTTTGATATTCGGTGAATACGAAGCGTTGCGGATCGCGATGCCCATCTCTTCGCTCGCATACGCGAGCGCCGAGGCGATGATCGAAGCGGTGATCGGGTTCATGCGCGCTCCACGACGAGGTTTGCGCAGCGGTCGACATGCGCGGTCCAGCCGGGCGCGACGTACGTCGTCGTATCGTACTGTTCGATCACGGCCGGGCCGTCGAGCGCCGCGCCGATCGGCAATCGTTCGCGCGCGTACACGGGCGTCTGCGCCATTTGCGTGCCGTCCCAAACGGGGCGTATCTCCGCGCGCGCATCGTTCGGCGGCGGTGCGCTCGGTGCGTCGGCGTGGATGCTGACGGCAGGCTTGTTCGTCCTGCCGAGCGCGATCGAGCGGAGGGTAACGATCTCGACGATTTCATCCCGCGCGGCGTAGCCGTAACGCCGTTCGTGCCGTGCGTGAAACGCTTCGATCGTCGTCGCGAACGCGCCATCCGGAACGGCGATCTCGAACGATTGCCCGGCGTAGCGAAGCGCGAGTTCGCGCGAAAAAATGCGGTCGCCCGGCGCGACGTTTTGTCGGGCGAGCGCGTCGTCGCCCTCGGCATGGAGCGCGGCGAAAATCGTTGCGAGCTCGGCCCACGCATGTTCCGTGGCCGCGACGACATGCGACCGGCTCGTCGCGATGCGCACGTCCGCGGCGAGGAGCCCGTACGCCGAGAACAAGCCGGGCAGTGGGGGAACGACGATGCGGCGCACGCCGATCTCCGCCGCAACGGCGCAGGCGTGCAGCGGCCCGCCGCCGCCGAACGCGACGAGCGAGAAATCGCGCGGATCGTAGCCGCGCTCGACGGAAACGATGCGCAGAACTTTCGCCATTTCGGAATCGACCAATGCGACGATCCCCGCCGCTGCTGCGATGAGGTCGCCTGCCGTCGTGCTTGCGAGCGTCGCGACGGCGCGCTTCGCATTCGAAGCGTCGATCGGAAACGCGCCACCGAGCAACGCGCGCGGATTCAAGCGGCCGAGCACGAGGTTCGCATCGGTAACGGTAGGCCGCTCGCCGCGCCCATAGGCGGCGGGGCCGGGATCCGCACCCGCGGACTGCGGGCCGACGCGAAGCGAGCCCGCGCGGTCGATCCACGCGATCGTGCCCCCGCCCGCGCTTACTTCCGCGAGATCGACGAAGGGGAAGCGCACGGGATAACCGCTGCCTTTGAGCGCGCGGCCACTATGCGTCGCGCCGGCCGCTTCGAATTCCGTTGCGATCTCGGGCGTGCCGTCGAAGATCGTGCCCGCCTTTGCGGTGGTGCCGCCCATGTCGAAGGAAAGCACGCGGTCGAGGCCCATCGCGCGGCCGAGATATGCGGCGGCGATCACGCCGCTCGCCGGGCCGCTTTCGATCAGCGAAGCGGGCCGACGCGCGGCGAGTTCGATCGAGGCCATGCCGCCGTCGGAACGCATCACGAACACCGGCGCGGTAACGCTTGCGGCACGGACGCCAGCGACGAAGCGATCGAGATACTTTCGAACCGTCGGCATCAGCGCCGCATTGACGACGGCCGTCGAAAACCGTTCGTATTCGCGAAATTCGCGAACGAGTGCGGCCGACGTCGTGATCTGGAGATCGGGCACGAGCGCGGCAAGGCGCTCCGCGATCGCAAGCTCGTTTGCATCGTCGACATACGAATGCAAGAGCCCGATCGCAACCGTCGTGATGCCGCGTTCGACGATCGCGGCCGCGATCGCATCGACTTGCGCGAGCGCGAGCGGCGTGCCGACGCTGCCGTCCGCCTCACGCCGTTCGTCGACTACGAAGCGATCTTCGCGGCGCGCGAGCGGCGTCGCGCGCGTGACGTTCAAATCATAGATCGCGCTACGATTCTGGCGGCCGATCGCGAGCACGTCGCGGAAGCCCGCGTTCGTGATGAACGCGACGCGCGGCAATTCCAGGTGCAGTTGTCCGAGGAGCGCGTTCGTCGCGATGGTGCTCGCGTGCGCGATCAGCCCGATCGCTTCGGGCGCGACGTCCATCGCGAGTAATGCGGCGAGCGCCGCGAGCGCGCCGGTTTCCGGATCGCGCGGCGTGGTCGGTACCTTGAGACGGATGAGGGTGCCGTCCGCCGCTTGCGAGATGAGATCGGTAAACGTACCACCGACGTCGATACCGACGCGCGATACACGGTCGCTCATCGGCGACGCGCTAGCACGATGCCGATGCCGATTGCCGCGGCACCTGCGCTTAGCGCTAGCGCGATCGCGGCCGGGCGCGGCGCGTGGAAGCGGCGCCAGGTTAGCCGATCGCGGAAGAAGTTCGCTCCATGGGCGACGAGGCGCGGATGCCGATCGCGATGGACGCCAACGGTCAGGTCGTTACCGACGCGAAAGAGATCGTCGACGCGCTTAGGATCGCGGAGTTCCACGCCGAGGTCGACGATCGGTAGCACGCACATGCCGTCGCGCGTCTTGAGCGTCGCGATGCCGAGGCCGTCGTTGCGCGCGACGACCGTGCCGCGAAACGCCTTACCCGGCGCGAGCGGGATCGACGTGCCATCGAGGACGAGGCCGATCAGGCCGCCCGCCGCTTCCGGCACATCCGGAAAGCGACGTCGTTTGCGAATGTGTTCCGGGGGCTCGGTATGGCGGCCGGGCATCCCGTGTGCGCGCGCATCGTCCGGCGCGAACGCCATGCGCCCGTGCGCGTCGAGCGTGACCTCGGTCGTATCGGTGAGGCGCATGGTTGCGTTCGGCGCGCCACCGACGACGACGGCGAGCACGCCACCGTCGGGGCCGTGATACGCGATTTCCGTGGCGCCCGCCGAAAGCTCCGTCGGCGCGCCGAGGTACACGCCGAAGTTCGCTTTGGGAACCGGATCTTCTGCGCCGGGGTAGCCCGTCAGCTCGCGGTGTTTGGCATTTTGCGGAACGAGGGTGATGGCACGCGGATCGACGCCGCATGCGAGCAACACGCCGACGACGTACGAATTCGAATCGCGCCCCACGCGCAAGAACGGAATCTCGATCGCGCGATAGCGCTGGTCGCCGTCGTAATCGCGATGCCGCGCGCGCACCATCTCGCCGAAGAATTCCGGGGTCATTCCGTGCGGCGGGGCGATGATCTGCGGCGCGAAATCGGCTTTGTTCTGTTCTGCGAACGCAACTTCGGGATAGGTAAACGGCACGAGCGGCCCCGTGCCGTTGGGGTTGCGGGGTCCGGCCTCGACGAGGGTCGCATGCGAAGCATCCGCACCCGTAACGAGCAGATACAGGTGGCCGCCGATATCGCGCTCGACGTGCCACCGCAGAAGATCGAACGCGAACCACACCGCAGGGCGCCCGACGAGCGCCACGGTGTGAGGCGGAAGCTTCCAGTGATTCGGAACGATAACGTCCCGCCCATCGAGAACGGGCGAGCCCTGCTTCGTTTTGTCTTCGACGGTCGATGCGGCGAAGCGCGGGATTTGGAGCCGGAGGTTCATCGTTTGAGCGCGGTCACCAAAGCGGGATCGAACACCGCCGGGTTTTCGATCCAGGGCCAGTGCCCGCTTTTCGGTACGTACACGCGATGCGCGTTTGGAAACGCGGCGCGGATGCTCGCTTCCATCGCACGTGCGGCGTCTTCGGAGCCGGTCAAAAGCGTGACGGGTGCGGTGACCGCGGCGAGCGCGGGACCGACATGATAGTTCTTACGGAAATCGGAAAAGATCGCGCCCGAAGTCGCGGGGTAGATGAACGGATGCGGATCGGTGGCGATGACGGCGGCTGCTTTCTTCCGATCGACGAACTCGGCGAGAAGCTGAATGTCGAGCGCCTTCGCGCCGTCGTTCGCTTTTTCTGCAGCGGCGTACTCGCGTTTTTCCGCAGCGCTCAGATGCGTCATCAAGATCGCGCCGAATTTTCCGACCGTCGAAAGATCGGTGCCGACGGAGCCGCTCAAGACCATCTTCGCGACGCGCGTCGGATGCGCCGCAGCGTAAGCCAGCGCCATGCCCCCGCCGAATGAGTGCGTGACGAACGTCAGCTTCTCTTGATGCAACGCGACGCGAAGTGCGTCGATATCGGCGACCGTGCCGCGCATCGTCAGCATCGTCTTCGCCTTGCCCGCGGCGGCGGAAAGGCCCGTGCCGCGCTGCTCTAAGAGTACGGCGCGATAGCCGTCGGCTGCGATCGTGCGCGCGAGCGGCGCCATGTACGCGGCGTTCAGCCCAGGGCCGCCGGCGAGCACGATGACGACGGGTCCCGTGCCGTACGAGCGGTAGGCGAGCGTCGCGCCCGCCGATGCGAAAGTTCCGGTCGTCTCGGCGGGCGCGGCGCCCGCAACGATTGGAGCGAGTGCAAAGGCGAACGCGGCAAAAGCGGTGCGGAGCATGGTAGGCATCGCTTTCGCTTCACATCCAAGCATCGCGAACCTGCATCGCCGGATGTCGCGAGATCGTTGGCGCAAGAGGGCAAAGGAAACGCGCGCACGAGCGCTTGAAAGATTTGCCATGAACCCACGCCTCCGGTCCGGGTTGGTCGCGTTTCTGGATAGCATCCCCCTGCTTTGCATCGTTTTTTGGTCGGCGCACCTTTTCGAGGGGCTGCCCTGGCCGATACTGAGTGCTCGTGCGGTAGCGATCGTTCTCGGTTATGCCACGCTCCGTTGGCTTACCGAAGTCGCCGTCAAACGTATCGTGACGCGATTGACGACCGGTGCCAATCGGGCGTGATTGCCAGCGCGGATCGAAGAGCACGCACGACGATTTCCGGTAGTTTGGGGCGTACGATCGAACAGTAATTGCCTTTGATCCGACGAACGCCGCTCGGCATGCGCTTCTCTCGTCTCGTTTCGCTTGCCATCGTTGCCGCAATGTCGGTAACCCCCGTCAGCGCGGCAGATGCGCCGTCGCGCTTCGCGCCGCTCGTTCGGCCGTTCGTCGCGATCGAAACGCCCGTTACCGCGATTACGAATGTGAGCGTGATCGACGGCACGGGCAAACCCGCGCTCGCGCGCCGCACGGTCATCTTCCGCGACGGGCTGATCGCCGCGATCGGCGACGAGCGCACGCCGATTCCGGCGGATGCAAAGCGTGTCGATGGCAGCGGCGCGACGCTGCTGCCGGGTTACGTCGGAACGCATAACCATTTGTATTACGTCAGCGGGGCGATGCCCGATGGCTTCTTCATCGCGCGCGAGATGCCGACGAGCTTCCCGCGCTTGTACCTCGCGGCCGGCGTGACCACGATGCGGACGACGGGCAGCAACGAACCGTTTACCGATCTCAATCTCAAGCGCGAGATCGCGGCGGGGAAAGCGATCGGTCCCGACATCGACGTAACGGCGCCGTATCTCACGGGCCCGGGCGACACGTTTTTGCAGATGGACGTGTTACGCGACGCCGACGACGCGCGCAAGACCGTCGACTTCTGGGCCGACCGCGGCATGACGTCGATCAAAGCCTACACCGACATCACGCACGACGAGCTCGCTGCCGCGATCGATGAGGCACATAAGCGCGGTATAAAGATCACCGGGCATCTCTGCTCCGTCGGTTTCAAAGAAGCGGCGGAACTCGGTATCGATTCGCTGGAACACGGCCTTTTTGTCGATACGGAACTTTCGCCCGATAAGATGCCCGACACGTGCCCGCCGGCAAAGACCGCGCGCGCGACGCTCTCGGAACACGACGTGAACGATCCGGAAATCCGCGCGACGATCGCGGCGCTCGTCGCCCATCACGTCGGTATTTCGTCGACGCTCGCGATCTTCGAAAGCTTCACGCATCGCCCGCTGATCGCGCGGAACATCGCGATGATGGATGCGCAAACGCGCGCGGAAGTGCAGGCTTCGCATGAAGCGTCGATGGCACGACCCGACACCAACGAAGGTTTGCTCAAAAAAGAGATGGCGTTCGAGCGCGCGTTCGTGAAAGCGGGTGGGCTGTTGACGACCGGGCCCGATCCGACGGGCTACGGTGGCGTGATCGCGGGCTTCGGCGATCAACGCGGCATCGAGTTACTCGTCGAAGCGGGCTTCACGCCGGTCGAAGCGATCCGCATCGCGACGCGCAACGGCGCAGAACTCCTCGGCCGCACTGCAACCGTAGGAACGCTCGAAATCGGCAAGCACGCGGATGCGGTGCTCGTCGAAGGCGACGTCGCGCGCGACATTACGGCGACCGAACATCCGCGGTATACGTTCAAGAACGGCGTTGCTTTCGACAGCGCGAAATTGATCGAAAGCGTTCGCGGCATGGTGGGCCGCCGCTAATTTCGCGAGGGTGTCGATAGATGCGTAATCGTTCTGGAGCCCTGGGCTGGTTTGGTTTTCTGATCTGTGCGGTTCTCGCGGCATGTGGTGGAGGCTCCGGACCTCCTAAGCATGTTCCACTAAAGTGCATTGAACAGAGGGAATCTTGAAGTTTTTCGGATTCGGAAAAAATAAAGCAACCAAAGAATTGCGTTCCCCTAACCCAAAGGTGGCGCGCCGAGTTGAAACGGCTAGTCGCTTGTTGCAAAGAGCTCGCGACGTTGCAGATCACTGCGAGGGGATTTGTGACAATGAGAATTTTCGTCAGCATGCTATTGCCCTAGGCAACGTTGTTACGACAGCTGTCGCGACTATTTGTTTTACGGAATTCCGTTTTCAAGGTTGCACGCCATTTTACTCAGATATCTGGACGCGAACTGATGACTGTTTTGACGATCTCGCCTCGTTCTTAGCTTACTGGTTCGTCTCTAATGAACTCCCAGTTAATTTCCCAGATCGCTCGATTCACACGAAAGGGCTACTTGGTGTCGCCGCGACGATATTCACGGCGTCATCGCGAGCGCAACGACTTATTGCTCGTTATGTGGATCTTGTCCGAAATCCGGACGAACTGCGCGATCAAAGAATTCTCTTATGCCACCCGGGAAGCAACGTTGACGAGGTGCGTGGTATCGTTTTTGCATATATTGTTAACGAAGCGATTGGCGGATCGTCGCTAGAAATCGACGTGAATGATGTTGTTGGTAAAGGCGAGTCGATTGATCCAGCTTGTGCTTTCTGGTTCCGATCGTGGATTGCTGCTTTGCAAACTGCATTAATCGAATTATATCGAGACGCGGCCCAGGGAAGTCAGGTTGCGCTCGCGAGTTACAATAAGCGCGCGCAGGAAGTTCTCGTCGAGTGTGAAGCAGAGGTTGCGCAGATTTTCGGTTCGTGAAAATTGCAAAAAACCGGTCAAGGTACACTGTTTTTTCTGCGAATACTCTGGGAGTGAGAAAATCTCTGACTTAGGTGATTTTGGTTTTTATTGGGCTAGAGAGTTTTTATTGGGCTAGAGATCTGGGGATAAACGCATAGGCTGATTCGCGCCGCTAGTAGCTCAAAGTAACTGAAAAGTAGCACATAAAAAACCCAGATCATTTTATGATCTGGGCTTTTTCGTTGTGGTTGCGGGGACAGGATTTGAACCTGTGACCTTCGGGTTATGAGCCCGACGAGCTACCGGGCTGCTCCACCCCGCGTCGACACCGTATACTACCAAGGCCCCGAGGCAGTGTCAAGGTCATCCGGGAAGCTTTGCAGCGATGATTGATTGGCTGCGCGCGATTCCCAAAGTGCAACTGCACTGCCATCTGGAGGGAACGCTCCAAGCGAGCGCCTTCCGCGAACTTGCCGCGCATCACGGCGTCGATATCGGCAAGCGCGGCATCGGCTCGCTCGAAGATGCCTATGCCTTCACGGCATTCCCGGAGTTCTTGCTGCTCTTTCGCGACGTGTGCGAAGTGCTTCGCGAGCCCGCCGATTATGCGCGGCTCGCGCACGAGTATGTCGTCGACGCCGCCGCGCAGGGCGTGACGTACGCCGAAGTGTTCGTTTCGCCATCCGTCTGGACGTGGTTCCACAAGACGCTCGACGTGCGCGCGGTGTTCGAAGCGATGCGCACCGCACTCGACGATGTGGGCGAACGGCACGGGATGCAGACCGCGATCATCTGCGACCTCACGCGCAATTTCGGGCCCGAGCGCGCGGACGCAACGCTCGACATCGCGCTCGCCATGCGCGATCTCGGCGTGATCGGCGTCGGCCTCGGCGGCGATGAAGCGAAGTACCCCCCGGCGCTGTTCGCGGCCGTCTTCGCACGCGCACGCGCCGCGGGATTGCACGTAGTCGCGCATGCGGGCGAAGCGGCCGGTGCTGAAAGCGTGCGGAACGCCATCGAGCACCTCGGCGCAGAGCGGATCGGACACGGCGTGCGCGCGATCGAAGACCCCGCCGTCGTCGGCTTGCTCGCGGAGCGCGGGATCCCGATCGAAGTGTGCCCCACCTCGAACTATCTCACCGGAGCGGCACCTGCGGATCGGCCGCATCCGATGGGTGCGCTTGCCGATGCTGGCGTCATCGTGACGATCGATGCGGACGATCCGGCACTCTTCGGCACCACGCTCGTCGATGAGTATGCATTCGTCGAACGGACACTCGGCCGCGAACGGCTCCTCGCCTTCGCGGAGAACGCGATCGGTGCGTCCTTCGCGGATTCTGCAACGAAGGCGCGGCTTGCGGCGCGTTTCGCTGCGGCGCGGAATGCGCTCGCCGCCGTCGAATCGTAACCGCATGGCCGGGCATACGCATTTCGACGAGTCGACGGAGGAATATCTCGAGGCCGTCTACCGTCTCGAACGCGAAGGCCCGGGCGTTACGACCTCCGGCCTCGCAGCCGAACTCGGCGTCGCACCCGCTTCCGTTTCGGGGATGCTCAAGCGGCTTGCGAGCGAGGGTTACCTCGAATATCGCGCGCGCGGCGAAGCGCGGCTTTCGCAGAAGGGCCTCGAAGTTGCCGTTCGCGTCATGCGTCGCCACCGGCTAGCGGAGCGGTTACTCACCGACGTACTCGGGATGCCATGGGACGAAGTTCACGCGGAAGCGTGCCGTCTCGAACACGCTATTTCTGCGCGCGTGGAAGAACGGTTGCTCGTGCTGTTGGGCGATCCGCAGACGTGCCCGCACGGTTTGCCGATTCCGCCCGCCGATCTTTCCGAACCGCATCGGCCGGGCGTGCCGCTCGCGCAACTGAGCTCGGGCGATGCCGCAACCGTCGCCGAAGTGACCGAAGAGCTTTCCGAAATGCTGCGCTACCTCGGGCAGATCGGCGTCCGCCCCGGTGCGGAATTGCGCGTGATCGAGAAAGCGCCGCTCGGCGGCCCCGTAACGATCGAAGTCGGCGAACTACGGAGCGCGATCTCACTCGAACTCGCGCGGACGATTTCCGTGATCGCCCACGCGGTCGCGGACGAAAAGACGCTCCGCACCGCGTGAACCTCACGCGGTTGCTCGTCCTCGTCAACGTCCTCGCTTTTATCTGGCAGATGGCGACGAACGGGCTCGATACCAATCGCGGGCTCTACGATCACGGCGCGCTTTTCCCGCCCGCGGTGCTCGATGGGCAGTGGTGGCGGATCGTCACGGGCGCTTTCTTACACGGCAGTATCTCGCATATCGCGCTTAACATGCTAGCGCTCTGGCAAGTCGGCTCGTTCTGCGAGATGCTCTTCGGGCGCACGCGATTCGCACTCGTCTACACGCTCGCGACGATCGGCTCCGGGCTCGCCGTGGTGCAGTTCTCGCCGCTTGCGGTCACGGTCGGCGCGAGTGGCGCGATCTTCGGGCTCTTCGGCGCGCTCGTCGCTGCGGGCGTTCGCCTCGGGCCACGCGGGCGCTCGCTGATCCAGCAGACGTTACCCGTCGTCGCGATCAACGTGCTCTTCACGTTCGCAATTCCCAACATCTCGATCGCCGGCCACTTCGGTGGATTGCTGAGCGGCTTCGTTGCGGGCTTCGTGCTCTATCGTACGCGTCGCGCCGAGGCCGTTGCGGTCGGTCGCGTGCCGGAAGAAGTGGTGCCGGTGCACGCGGTCGTGCATGCTGCCGATTACGAAGAAGTCGTCGAAGGCGAATTGCTCGATCCGGAGCCGCGCCGGTGAAGCCCTGGGTGACCGAGCCCATCGAGCGCATCTTCGCGCCCGACGGCGAACTCGCGGCGGCGCTTCCCGGGTTCGAAGGCCGCCCGGGCCAGACGCAGATGGCGCAACTGATCGAGCGCGGGTTCATGGAAAACGCGCACACGATCGTGGAAGCGGGGACGGGCGTCGGGAAATCGATGGCGTACCTCGTGCCCGCACTGCGGAGCGGCAAGCGCGTCGTCGTTTCCACCGGAACGATCGCGCTGCAAGAGCAACTGATCCGCAAAGACGTACCGCTCGTCGTCGAAGCCCTCGGCGCCGATATCCGCGTCGCGTTGCTCAAGGGCCGCAGCCACTATCTCTGTCGCGCGAAATACGAAAAGATGGCGGGCGAACGCCTCATCGCGCCGAGCGTCTCGATGGAACGCATGTGGAAGTGGGCCGAGCGCACGTCGACGGGCGATCGCGGCGAGCTCGATTTTTCGCCACGCGGCGATGAGTGGGAAGCGCTCGATGCGGATGCGGACGATTGCGTCGGCGAATACTGCGAGAGCTTCGGCTCGTGCTATTTCTTCAAAGCGCGAGATAATGCGCGGTATGCGAATCTCGTGATCGTCAACCACGCGCTGTTCTTTCTCGATCTCGCGGTCGGTGGCGGGCTCTTGCCGGCGTACGATTACGCGATCCTCGACGAAGCGCACCAGTGCGAACGCTATGCGACGGCCGCGCTCACCGCATCGCTCTCGCCCGCAAGCGTCGGGCGCATGATGCGTAAGATGCATCGTACCTACGCGATCCCCACGCAGCACGACGCCGCGCTCGACGAGTCGATGCGCGTGTTGCAGACCACGCTCGCGCGCGTGCCGGGCGAGCGGTATCCGATCGCGGCAAACGATGCCGTGCCGCGCGCGATCGACGGCGTGCGCGGAGCGCTTTTCCATCTCGAAAATTGGGTCCACGCGAACTGGCAGACGGCGCTTCGCAAGCCGACGACCAACGAACAAGAGCAAGAGCGTAGGCGCGATCTCGCGTTACGCGCGGTCACGGCGCACACCGCGACGATCGATCGCATCGAATCCGCCGCGCAGGAAGCGATGCTCGGAACCGATGCGTCGGCGATCGCGTGGGTCGAGCGGGGTGAAGGCGAAGCGCGCTACGAGATCAACGCCGCGCCGTTCGAAATCGCGACGTTCTTGCGCGCGACGCTTTTCGAGCGCGTGCAATCGGTCGTGCTCACGAGCGCGACGATCGCCGACCGTTCGTCGTTCGCGTTTCTCAAAGAGACGATGGGCATTACCGACGCGCAAGAATTCGTCGCGCCGTCGCCGTTCGATTATCCGCGCCAGGCGCGGCTCTATCTCGCGCCGCCCTCGCTCAATCCGAAGGCGGCCGATTTCGCGCGCCGCGCCGCGCCGATCGTCGAAGAGTGCCTCGATCGCACGCGCGGGCGTGCGTTCGTGCTCTTCACGTCGTACGCGCGCCTGCATGAAGTCTACGCGATCGTGCGCGGCCGCATCGCCTATCCGTGCAAAGTGCAAGGCGATCTCCCGCGCGCATCGCTGCTCGCGTGGTTTCGCGGCACGCCGAATGCCGTGCTCTTCGCGACGGGCACGTTTTGGGAAGGCATCGACGTGGTCGGCGATGCGCTCTCGTGCGTCATCATCGATCGCCTCCCGTTTCCCACACCGAGCGATCCGCTCGTCGCCGCGCGCATCGCCGCGATCGAAGCGCGTGGCAAAAGCGGCTTCGAAGAATACATGATTCCCAGTGCGATCGTGCGTTTGAAGCAAGGCTTCGGTCGGTTGATCCGTTCGAAATCCGATCGCGGGCTCGTGGCGTTGCTCGATGGTCGCGCGGCCTCGATGCGCTACGGCGCGACGATCGTCGATGCGCTTCCGCCCGCACTTCGCATCGACGATCTCGCGGAATTGGACCGATTCTTCGCGGTGTGAGGCAAAGCACACATCTCCGCACCCCCCTCTATCGTTAGGGTAGCAACCCACGGCAATCGTCCCGCGTGGGGAAGGATAGCCGGATGGATCGCGTCGTTTTCCACGAGACCGAAGCTGCGGATGCGGAAGCATCGTGTTGGCATTGCGGGGCCACGGTCGGCGGCACGGTCGAGGCGCGTTTTATGTATCGGCGCTCGCACCGCGTGGTGTTCGATGAGTGGATCGCGTGCGCGTGCGGGGCGTATCAAAACGTCATGCGCGAACGCATCGTTACTGTGGAACCGCTGGGACGGCGCGAGGGCGGATCCGCCGCGTAAGCCGAACGCGTACGCATGCGTATTCTTGCAGCCGCGCTCGCGCTTTCGTGCGCCTTGGTATCTCTTAGGTCCGATGCGCGCGCATGGGGAGCGTACGGTCACCGGCTGGTGAGCGGCGTCGCCGCCCGTGCGTTTTCGGCAGACCTCCCTGCGTTTCTCCGCACGCCTGCGGCGGCGCTCGCGATCGAGGCGCTCGGACCCGAGATGGATCGCCTCAAGGGCTCGGGCATGGAGTGGGACGGTGCCGAGGATTCGGGCCACTACATCGATCTCGACGACGCGGGTGGGATCGCATCCGTCGTGCGGCTCGATGCCCTTCCACCGACGCGCGAAGCGTACGATACGGCGTTGCGTGCGGCAAACACGGATCAATACAAGATGGGCTTCTTACCGTACGATTTGATCGGGGGGTACGAACAGCTCGTCACCGATCTCGCGATTTGGCGCGTCGACAACGTCGGCGCGACGAAAGCTGCAACCGATGCGGATAAGGCGTTCTTCGCAAGCGACCGCGCGTTACGCGAGATGCTGGTGGTGCGCGATATCGGCGTGTGGAGCCACTTCGTCGGCGACGCGAGCCAGCCGCTCCATACGACGATTCACTTCAACGGCTGGGGCACATACCCAAACCCGCAAAATTTCTCCAATTCGAAAACGATCCACGCACGTTTCGAGACCGCACTCGTCAAGCAAGGCGCGACGGCGACGCTAGTAGCGCAACGCATCAAGCCGTTCGTCCCGTGCGCGTGTACGATCGATGCGTACGTCGCGAAATACCTTGGGGCTTCGCTTGCAGCCGTGCCGGCGGTGTACGGGCTCGAAGCGAAGGGCGCGATCGATGCGGCGGCGCCCGAGGCCGTGTCGCTCATGCTCGACCGCGTTGCGGCCGGCGCCCAAGCGTTGCGCGATCTCACGAGCGAAGCGTGGCTTGCGAGCGCCACACGCAAGGTCGGTTATCCCGCGCAGCCCGTCGCCGATATCGAAGCCGGTACGATCGTACCGACGAGAAAGATCTCCGGCAACGACTAGCATTACTGGGGCTCGCTTCCTCGCTCGACGGGTCGGCGCGTTTTAGGACGGGCGAAAACGCGCACGTAACGGGCATGAAAACGCAGTTTTGGAATGCTTCCGGGCCCATGCGGGCGCTCCGTACGGGTGCCGCCGCGCTCGTGCTTTCGGGAAGCGCGGGGTTCGCGTTGCTCTCCGCCGTGGACGCGCAGACCGTGCCGCTGACCGATACGCAGATGGCGCCCGTTTCGGATGCGGAATTCGTGCGGCTTGCTGGCCAAGGCAACAACGAAGAGATCGCGGAGGCACGTCTCGTCCTTGCGCATTCGAAGAATCCGCTCGTGAAACAATTCGCGCAGAAGATGCTCGACGATCATAGCCAAGCCAAGGTGAGTTTGCAGAAAACCGCACGCGAAGTGAGCGCGACGGTACCCTTCAAACCCGGCCGCGAGATGGCGATGGCGGGGCGTCAGCTTACGACGCTCTCCGGTTTCACGCTCGACGATGCGTACATGATGGGCCAGATCGCCGATCACCGCAAAATGCTTGCCCTGCTCAAATCGGTCGCGGGATCGACCCAGGACGCTTCGATAAAAGCGTTCGCACTGGCGCAGCAACCGATCGTCGAAAGCCATCTTTTGCAGGCTCAGGCCTATCAGGTGAGCAGTGGTACGACGCTCGGCGATACGCCGCAGGTCGGCAACGCCGTGACGCCCGCCGTGCCGAAACGGGGCGCGCTCAATAACGGGATACCGCAATCGAACGGCTCGAGCCAGAACGGCGGACCCGATATAAAAACCGGACAGGGCACGGGGGGAAGCGCGACCGGGCAGACGCCGGCCGCTCTGCCGACGACCGTCCCCGCGCCGGGTACGAAGCCGACGGCGGCACCGACAACGGCTCCATAGCTTCGGAATTTGCGCAATCGCGCAAAGAAAGAAAGGCCCGGGCGTGCGAGACGGCCGGGCCTTTCTTTCGTACCGCGGTCCCTGCGAAAATCAGTCGTCTTGGTGGGCTTCGGCTTTCGCACGGGCTTGCAGTTCGAGCACGACGCTCGAATCGGCAAGCGTCGTCGTATCGCCGATCATGCGGCCCTCGGCGATATCGCGGAGCAACCGACGCATGATCTTCCCGCTTCGCGTCTTCGGAAGCTCTTGCGTGAACGTCAGATACTTCGGCATCACGAACTTACCGAGCTTCTCCGCCACGTGCTTGCGGAGCGTGTTGGCGAGTTCTTCCGTGCCCTCGGCACCGGCGCGCAGCGAGACGAAGCAGCAGATCGCTTGGCCCGTGACGTCGTCGTTCTTTCCGACGACCGCAGCCTCCGCGACGTCGTGATGATCGACGAGCGCGCTCTCGACTTCCGTCGTCGAGATGCGATGCCCCGAGATGTTCATGACATCGTCGATGCGGCCCATGAACCAGTAGTCGCCGTCGGTGTCACGCGTGCAACCGTCACCCGCGAGATACCGATGGGGAAATCTGCCCCAATAGGTTTCCGCGTAGCGCTCGTCGTTGCCCCAAATGCCGCGTAACATCGAGGGCCACGGCTGGGTGACGACGATGTACCCGCCCTCGCCGAGCGGCAACGAGTTGCCCGCTTCGTCGACGATGTCGATCCCGATGCCGGGAAACGGTTTCGTCGCACTGCCGGGCTTGAGCGTCGTGAGCCCGGGGAGCGGCGCGATCATCACTGCGCCCGTTTCGGTTTGCCACCACGTATCGACGATCGGGCATTTCCCGCCGCCGATGTGGTCGTGGTACCACATCCATGCTTCCGGATTGATCGGTTCGCCGACGCTACCGAGGAGGCGAAGCGACGAAAGATCGTGCCGCCGCACGAACTCCGGGCCCCACTTCATGAACGTGCGAATCGCGGTCGGCGCGAGGTAGAGGATCGTCGCTTTGTAGCGCTCCACGACGTCCCAGAAACGGTCCTTGTCCGGGTAATCCGGCGTGCCCTCGAAGAGCACGCTCGTCGCCCCCGCGCAAAGCGGTCCGTACACGATATAGGAATGTCCCGTGACCCATCCGATATCGGCGGCAGCCCAATAGATATCGGTCTCGGGCTTGAGATCGAAGACCAAATCGAGCGTGGCGGTAACGCCCGTGAGAAACCCGCCGGTAGAATGCTTGATGCCCTTGGGCTTCGCCGTCGTGCCGCTCGTGTAGAGCAAAAAGAGGATGTCCTCGGCGTTCATCGCTTCGGGTTCGCAGTGCGTCGACTGCCCGGCGATCACGTCGTCCCACCAGAGATCGCGGCCTTCGTGCATGGCAATCGGCTTGCCGACGCGCTTCGCGACGATGCAGTGCTTGATCGATGGCGTTTGCGCGAGTGCTACATCGACCGTCTCTTTGAGCGGCACGATCTTCCCGCGACGGCGGCCCTGATCTGCCGTGACGATCGCGACGCACTGCGAATCGTTGACGCGATCGACGATCGCTTCGGCCGCGAAGCCCCCGAAGATGACGCTATGCGTCGCCCCGATACGCGCGCATGCCAGCATCGCGATCGGTAGCTCGAGGATCATCGGCATATAGATCGCCACGCGATCGCCTTTGCGAATCCCGAGCTTGCGTAACCCGTTCGCAAGCTCGCTCACGCGATCGAGCATCTCGCCGTAGGTGATCGCGGTGCGGTCGCCCTCTTCGCCCTCGAAATAGAACGCGACGCGTGCGGCATTGCCCGCATCGACGTGCCGATCGAGCGCGTTGACCGACGCATTGAGTTCGCCGTCCGCATACCACGTTGCAAACGGCTCGTTCCACTCCAAGTCTTTCGTGAACGGCTTGCTCCACGAGAGTTTTCGCGCGAATCCTCGCCAGAAGGCGATCGGATCGCGTGCGGCTTCCTCGTAAATGCCCGGCTGCGCGTTCGCGGCGGCGGCAAAAGCGGGCGGTGGCGGGAATCGCCGGACCTCGCTAAAGTGCGTTTCGATGTGGTCGGACTGCGTCGTCATGGCCGGAAACTTTTTTTCACCGCGAGAAGCGACCTTTCGTGCGATGAAGTTCGCGTCGCATCGCGAAAAGTGCGGGAGATGGAAAGTCCGGACGGATTCGCGGACACGCGCACGCGGTGGTATCACGGCCTCTATGCGGGGCTAGCCGGCGGCGCGCTGTCGCTTGCGATTTTTTGGCTCGCCGGAGCCTTCTGGGTTCGCGATATCCCGCTCGACGTTTGGGCTCGTCTCGTCGCATCGACGGTGCTAGGAACGCGCGAGAGCTTGCCGAGCGGGATGTTCGTCGCGATCGGGATCGGTCTGCACTTCGTCGCCGCAGCGATTTGCGGCATCGCATACGCGGCGATCGCACGGCGCGTCCCCGTACTCGCGACGACGCCCGTCTCCGCGTTTAGCGGCCTCGTCTACGGGGCGCTCGTTTGGTATGCGCTCGCAAACGGCATCGTGCCGGCGACGGGGACGGCGAACATCATCCCACTGTGGGAGGGGCTGCTCGCATCGATCGTCGGGTTCGGCTTCGTGATCTCGGAGATCGTGACGGTGCTCCGGCCGCGCGAGCCCGCAACCTAGGCACGCTCCGTGCCGGCATCGTCCTTGACCACTGCCGCAAATCTTGGTACGGTACGCCTTAGCAGTCGTCCACCGCAATTGCTAAACCACGATGAAGAGCGACACGATCGAACTCGATAAGCGCAAGGCCTACATTCTCGCAACCGTCGTGTATGAATACATCGCGACGGCGGAGCCTGTTGGGTCGAACACGCTTACGCAGAAGTACAACCTCGGCGTCTCTTCGGCGACCATCCGGAACGAGATGGCGGAGTTGGAAGCGGGCGGTTATCTCGTGCAGCCTCATACGTCCTCGGGGCGCGTGCCCTCGGATATCGGCTATCGGACGTACGTCGATCGATTGATGCAGCCCGAAGGGCTCAACCCGGACGATCAACGCCGCATCCGCGACGAATTCCGCGAAGCGAGTCGCGAACTCGACGATGTCATCGAGCAGACGACGCGCCTCTTGTCGCGGCTCTCGAAAAACCTCGCGTTCGCAATCGCTCCCGCCCGCGAAACGCTCGTGTTCCGGCATATCCAGCTCATCTGGCTCTCGCCGCGCACGGGCGTAGCGATCGTCGTCACGTCGGTCGGCGTGACGACGCAGAGCGTTTTCGAGGTGCAGGCCGACATCGACGCCGATGACCTTACGCGGCTTTCGAACCGTCTCAACGCGGCGTTCGGCGGGCGCGTGCTTTCCTCGATCCTCGATGCGGACGTTTCCGACGCGATCGCCGAAGTCGGGATGGGGCACGACATGCGCGCGGCCGTACTCGACGCGTTTCGTACGTCGCGCACGAGCGAGGAGCCGCAGATCGCGGCGGCGGGCGCGCAGCGCTTGCTCGATCAGCCGGAATTTCACGATTTACGGAAGTTGCGCTCGATCCTGCGGATCGTTGAAGAGCAGAAGACGCTCTACGATCTCGTCGCGGATACGATGGTGAGCGATGCGCCGACAAGCGTGAAGATCGGTGCCGAACTCGGCGCGGACGACATGGCCGAGTGCAGCCTCGTCACCGTTCCCTATCACGTCGGCGGCTCCGTCGGCGTGCTTGCGATCCTCGGGCCACGGCGCATGCCGTACGGCCGCCTCATGGCGCTTGCAACCGGTACCGCGGATTCGCTGGGCCGTTACCTCACCGACGTCGAATTGCGATAAACGTGCCGACCGACTTTTATGAGACCCTTGGCGTCGCCCGCGACGCCGATGAGGCCGAGATCAAGCGTGCCTATCGTTCCCTGGCCCGCAAACACCATCCCGATGTCGCCGAAGATAAGGCGAACGCCGAAAACGTCTTCAAAGAGATCAACGAGGCCTACGAAGTCCTCTCTGATCCCCAGAAGCGCCAGAATTACGATCGTTTTGGGAGCGCTGGTGGCCCGCAAGAATACGCGGGCGGTTTCGGTGGCGGAAGCGAGACATTCGGCGATATCTTCGACATGTTCTTCGGGGCCGCGCGTGGTGGCGCGGGCGGCGGGCAAGCGCGCCGTTCCGGCCCCGCCCGCGGTTCCGATCTCCGGTACGATCTGGAGATCACGCTCGAAGATGCATTCGCGGGCACGCAACGGGACATCAAATACAACCACCTCGCGTCGTGTCAGACGTGTAAGGGTGCGGGGGCGGAACCCGGTACGCTCGTTACCTCGTGCGATCGTTGCCAGGGCACGGGCGTCATGCGTCAGGTGCGCCAGACGCCGCTCGGGCAGTTCGTCACGCAAGCCGCGTGTACGAAATGCGGGGGCGAAGGCCAAGTGATCCCGACGCCGTGTAGCACGTGCCACGGGCGTGGGCGGGTCGAGCAAGAGAAGTCGCTGACGATCAAAGTTCCCGCAGGCGTCGACACGGGGAGCAGAATCCGTATCACGGGCAGCGGCGAGGCGGGGATGCGCGGCGGGCCGTCGGGCGATCTCTACATTTATCTCTCCGTGCAACCACACGAGCGCTTTCGGCGCGATGGTATGGACGTCGCGATCGACGTTCCCGTATCGTTTCCGCAAGCGGCGATGGGCGCCGAGCTCGAAGTGCCGAGCCTCGACGGCCCGATCCCGATGACCTTGCACGCCGGAACGCAAAGCGGCTCCACGTATCGGTTGCGCGGACGCGGGATGCCGAGCGTACGTGGCGTGCAGCGTGGCGATATGCTCGTAAACGTGCACGTCGTCGTACCGACGAAGCTCTCGCGCAAAGAACGCGACATCCTCGAAGAGTTCGCGGCGGCGGGCGGCGACCGCATCGAGGAAAAATCGTTCTTCGAGCGCGTCAAGGACGCGTTCAAGGCCGAGTAGGTGAGCGCACCGCGCTTCTTCGTCGCGGGCACCCGGGCCGTAGGCGATCGCGCGCCGCTCGATGCCGCCGACGCGCGCAAGGCCATGACGGTGTTGCGGTTACTCGACGGTGCGGCGCTAACCATCGTCGATTCCGCGGGAACCACGTTCGGCGCGCGCCTCGCGATCGAAGGTCCTACCGTTTTTGCAGAATTAGCGACGGTTCGTGCGGCCGTCGGCGAGCCGACGCTCGCGATCGATCTCGCCCAGGGCGTGCCCAAAGGGCAGAAGATGGATTACGTCGTCGAAAAAACGACGGAACTCGGCGTGCGTGCGATCCTGCCGTTCGTCTCGCGCCGTACCGTAGCCGAAGCATCGGTTGCAAAGGTCGAACGGTGGCGGCGGCTTGCGAAGACGGCCGCACAGCAGTCCGGGCGCGAGCGCATTCCACGCGTGGACGACGCTCGCCCGTGGGAAGCGTTGTTGGCAACGTTCGGCGGCTACGATCTCGTGCTGATGCCTTGGGAAGTCGCCGAGCCGCAACCACTGCGGCAAACGCTTCCGATCCTCGTCGCCGATGCGGCCTCGGTGCTCGTCGTGATCGGTCCGGAAGGCGGCATCGATCACGACGATGCCGAGCGGGCGATCGGCGCGGGCGCGCACGCGATCTCGCTCGGCGCGCGCATCTTGCGTACGGAGACGGCAGCGCTCGCGCTCATCAGCGCGATTCGTTACGAACGCGGCGAACTATAACGGTCGCGCGCGTGGCATGGTCCGCGCGTGCGTTCGGAGTATAGTATCGGGTCAAGCATGGCACATCGACTCGACTCGCTTCATACCGGTACGCCCGTCTTCGTCGGCACTTCACGCGTCGGAGAAATTCGTGGTGTCTATGCGGATGGAACGTCGCGCGCGGTCGAGCTGATCGCCGTCTCTTGGACGTCGCGATCGGCCCTCGTTGCGGTCGCTCCAACGGATGTATTCGCAATCGACGATAACGGCGTGACGCTCATCGGCGACGATGTTGCATCGTACGATTCACTCCCGCCGTTCGAGCCGGCCGGACTTACGACGTTGCACGAGATCGCACCGACCGAATGAAGTTCTCGTTCGTCGTGCCGACCTACAACGAGGCGGGTGGCATCGAACGTTTGATCGTCGCGCTCGACGAAGTCTTTCGCGCGAACGGTCTCGACGGCGAGATCGTCGTCGTCGACGATAACTCACCCGACGGCACGGGCGCGATCGTCGATTCGCTCGGCGATCGCTACCCCGTGCGCTGCCTGCATCGCCCCGGGAAGCTGGGCCTATCCTCGGGCGTGATCGACGGCTGGAAGTTTGCGCGGCCCGATTCCGAGGCACTCGGTGCGATCGACGCGGACTTCAGCCATGACGTTGCGATCGTTCCGCAGATGGTCCGCGCGCTCGAAAGTGGTTATGGTCTCGCGGTCGGCAGCCGCTACGTCGCGGGCGGCGGTATCGAAAATTGGCCCGCCAAGCGGATCCTCACCTCGCGTGTGGCGATCGCGCTCGCGAAGCCGCTCACCGGGGTCCAAGACATTACGTCGGGCTATTTTTTGGTCAAGCGCGATGCACTCGAGGGCGTCGTGCTCGATCCGATCGGTTTCAAGATCGGGCTCGAAGTGATCGCGAAGGCGAAGTACGGGAAATTTCTCGAAATCGGGTACGTCTTCACCGATCGTATCGCGGGCGTCTCCAAGCTCAACCAAAAAGAAATTCTCAATTACCTCAAGCAGCTCGGTAAGATCTACTTCGCGCGTCTAACGCAGAAGGGGAAGGCCTGACCGTGGCGATGCCGGACTGGCTACGGCTACGCCGCGCGGAAGAGCCGCCGGTCGATGCCGCACAGTGGACGAAATGTCCGAAGTGCGGCACGATGCTCTATCGTCGCGATCTCGCGGCGGCACTCTTCGTCTGCTCCACGTGCGAATATCACTTTCGCATGCACGCGTTCGATCGTATCAGCGGGCTCGTCGATGGCGACTTCACCGAGTCCGGTGCGGATGTGTTGCCGGGCGATCCACTGGCTTGGGTCGATAAGCGCCCGTATCCCGTCAAGCTCGAAGCGGATCGTGTCAAATCGCATCTGACCGAGGGCATCGTCTGCGGCTTCGGTACGATCGGTGGTATCGCGGTCGCACTTGGCGTGATGGATTTCAATTTCCGCGGTGGCACGATGGGTACGGTCGTCGGCGAACGGCTCGCGCTATTGTTCGAAGAAGCGCGCAAGCGTCGCGTTCCGTGCATCGTGTTTACGGCGAGCGGCGGTGCGCGCATGGAAGAGGGCATGCTCGCGCTGATGCAGATGGCGAAAATCACGCTCGCCGTCCGGCGTTTTCGCGATGATGGAAATTTCTATTGCGTGGTCCTGACCGATCCGACAACCGGCGGCGTTTCCGCTTCGTTCGCCTTTCAAGCCGATGTCATCGTCAGCGAACCGAAGGCGGCGATCGGCTTCGCCGGCCGGCGCGTCATCGAACAAACGATCCGCCAAAAACTTCCCGATAACTTCCAAACCGCAGAATTTTTGCTCGAGCGCGGCGCGATCGATATGGTCGTGAAACGCGCGGCACTCCGCGACACACTCTTGCGCTTACTCGATTACGCGGTGGGCGAACCGCGCGTCGCGAGTCATGCATCGCGCAACGGGTCGGCCGCTCGATGAACGTTATCGTCGAGCGAGAGAAGGGTCTGCTCGAACTCGAGCGTCGGATCAAGGAATTGCAGGTGCTCTTCGCCGATCAGATACCGGGATCGAACGTCGAACTTTCCGCGCTCGTCGAGAAATATGGCGAGATCCAACGCGAAATCTTCGGTACGCTTACGCCATGGCAGCGCGTCCATATGGCGCGGCACCCGAATCGCCCGCTCGCGCTCGATTATATCGCCGCGCTCGATGCGTTCGATGAACTTCATGGCGATCGTCATTTCCGCGACGATCCCGCGATCGTTGCCGGATTCGCGAAATTCGCCGGTCGCCGCGTCATGGTGATCGCGCAGCAAAAAGGCCGCGATGTCAAGGAGAAAGTCCTCCGTAACTTCGGGATGCCCTCGCCCGAAGGCTACCGGAAGGTGCAGCGGCTCGTGGCGCTCGCAGAACATCTGTGCTTGCCGATCGTAACGCTGATCGATACCTCGGGCGCCGATCCCGGCATCGCCTCCGAAGAGCACGCGCAAGGCGAATCCATCGCGCAGTCGCTGTATGCATTCAGCACCGCCCGCACGCCGATCGTCGCGACGGTTATCGGTGAGGGCGGAAGCGGCGGGGCGCTCGCGCTTGCGGTCGCGGATCGCGTCATCATGCTCGAACATAGCGTTTATTCGGTCGCTTCGCCCGAGGGGTGTGCCGCGATCCTCTGGGGAGATTCTTCGAAAGCCGAAGAAGCCGCCGAACATCTCAAACTGACGAGTGACGATTTGGTACGCTTCGGCATCGTCGATCTCGCGATCCCGGAACCGCTGGGCGGCGCGCATCGCGACGCGCCCGGAACGATCGCGCGCGTGTGGGAAACCATCGGTTCGTTGCTCGACGATCTCGGTCGCGTCGAACGCGGCGCGCTCGTCGAGCAGCGGTACGAGAAGTATCGCAAGATCGGGGAATTCGCCGTACGCCGTGCGGGGAGCGCCGACTCGCCGTGAGTACGTTGCGCGCCGTGCTTCGCCTGATCGGCCGCATCACGATTGCCAGTATCGTGTTGGTCGTGCTCGCGTTCGTCGGCGTGCAATTCGCGCACCTGATCGATAAGAACGTCGCGCTCGCGCGCGAACTCGACACGGTAACGAGCGACGTTGCGGCACTCAACGCAAAGCGCGTCCACCAGGCCGCGACGATCAAACGGGTGACCGACCCGCTCGGCGCGATTCCGGAAATCCACGATCTCCTACGGCTCGCCACCGCGAAAGAAGCGATCGTCTACCTAAAAAAGGCGCCCCCGGTTGGCCCCTGACCGCGTACGCGGCATCGTCATCAACGTGCACTTCTTCGGTGCGATGGTTCGGCTCGCCGATGGCCGCCTCGCGGCGGCACCGATCGGGGATGTCGACGCGCATCGCGCGACGTACTTGCGAGCGATGCGCGCGAAGCTCGAGATCGCGTTCGACGCCACCGGGGATCCCCGGCGCCCCCATCTCGTGCTTGCAAACGGGCGGGTCGACGAAACGATCGTCGCGACCGCCGAACCGATCGAACTCGTAAACGAGGCCTTCGAAGATCGCATGGCGGCTTATTTGCAATCGACGGAATCGTGGGCACCCCCAGACGCGATCCAGCCGTTCGAACGCCACTTGATCCGAAAAGATCGCCGCGCGCAAACATATCGAGGCGAGGCTTGATCGGTCGGCGAACGATCCAAGGGTGAAAGATGGAAACGTCGCTCCGGTCAAAGTTCCCGGCAGCTTCGTGCGCATACAGGGCACGTACGCCTCGCTTCGTACGGCCGAACAGCGGGTCGCCGATTACATCCTGAAGTCGCCGGAAGAACTCATCTATCTGACGGTTACGGAACTTGCCGAAAAAACCAACACGAGCGAATCGACCGTCGTTCGCTTGTGTCAGAAGATCGGTTATAAGGGCTATCAGGAATTCAAGATCGTGCTCGCGCGCGATCTGGTCGAGCCGACGAACGAGATCTACGAGGCGATCGAACCGGGCGATTCGCTACACGCGATCAAGAACAAAGTGTTTCAGGCAAACACGCAGGCGCTTCGCGACACGATCGAAGTGCTGCAAGATAGCGAACTCGAAGCGGCGGTGAAGGCACTCGCCTCGGCGCGCAAGGTCGAGATTTATGGAGTCGGCGGATCGGCTTCGATCGCACTTGACGCCTATCACAAGTTCCTCAAACTCGGCATCGCGTGTTCGGCGCTCTCCGATAGCGATCTCATGGCGATGTCGTCGACGTTACTCACTGGCGACGATGTCGCGCTCGGCATCAGTCACACCGGGGCGAGCCGCGACGTGACCGATGCGCTGAGTATGGCGCAGAAGAACGGCGCGAAGACGATCTGCATCACGCATCGTTCGACCTCGCCGATTACCAAAGTGGCCGACATCAAGTTGTTCACCGCCGCAAAGACGACGGCGTTCCGCAGCGACGCTTCATCGAGCCGCATCGGCCAGCTTACGATCATCGACACGCTCTACGTCGGCCTCGCGCTCACGGACCACGACCGATCGACCAAGATGATCGCGCGGACGCGCGAAGCGACGGCGAACAAGCGCTACTAAGCCGCCTTCGTGCACGCACGCCGGGCGCTCGTCTCGATCGGTACCAACTCGACCCGATTCCTCGTCGTTGGCCGCGATGTGGCGGATGCGGTCACGCGGATCGCGCAGGAGTCGCGCGGGACGCGGCTCGGGGTTGGCTTGCGCGAAGGCGGTTTCCTCGATCCGGATGCCCGCGCACGCACGCTTGCCGCGATCGAGACATATATGGTCGCGATTCGCGCCTGCGATGCTACCGAAATCGCTTGCGTCGCAACGAGTGCGTTGCGCCGGGCGGACGACGCAGCATCGTTCGCACGCGAAGCCGAAGCACTCGTCGGCGCACCGCTGCGCGTGCTCTCGGGCGACGAAGAAGCGCGCTATGCATTCGCCGGCGCGACCTACACGGCACGCGGCGCGTGCGGGACCGTCGGCGTGCTCGACGTCGGCGGCGGAAGTTCGGAGTATGCCGCGGGCATTCCGGGCACGCCGCAAGCGCCGGATATCGTGCGCTCGGTCGAGATCGGCGCCGTGCGTCTGGGCGAAGCGGTACCCGCGCTGCTGGGTGCGCGCGCGCTCGATGCGCACGAGCGTGCTATCGTGCTTACGCAAGCACGGAATATCGCGGGCGAAGCGCTCGCGCCGCTTCGCTCGGTGCCCATTCCGGAGCGGCTCGTCGCCGTTGGCGGCACGGTGATGACGATCGCCGTCATGCTCGCGGACGATCCGACGCAAGCGGTGATCGACGGTGCCACGCGCATGCGCCTGCTCGACGATCTTCTCGCGTGCGATCTTGCCGGACGCCGTGCGATTCCGCGTATGCGCCATCAGCGCGCCGATATTCTCGCGGCGGGAATCGTCGTCGTCGATGAAGCGATTCGGGCGCTTCGGTGCGATGCGGTCGCCACCTCGCTCGACGACGTGTTGCTCGGGGTCTGCATCGACCCCGCGTCACGCTTCAGCGCGATCTAAGTCGCCGCGCAAATGACGACGCGGCGAGGCCGCCGATGAGCCATGCGATCGCTTTGGTCTCAACCAGCGCATCGCGCGAACCGTCCATATACTCCCAAGAACGTTCACGGTGCGCATCGCGGGCGACCCGTCGAAACTGCATCTGCTGCGTCGCGTTTGCGACGATGAGCACGACGCGGTCCGCTTTGCAAACCTCGCCAAGGCTTATCGCGATGGCGTTGAGGGCGATCCGATCGAGCGGCGGCGATTCGCGAAGGTCGACGAGCGTCAGCCACGGTTTCGGTATTGCGCCAAGTGCCCGATCATACTCCGCTTGCAGCACCGCACTTGTTTGTGGCGTCGGCGTGCCCCAGATGCGAAGCGCGATACCGTATGCGGTCCGTTCGATCGTGTGCATCGCTACATGCTTTCTCGAAGGAGTCGTGTGGAGAGTCGCTCGGAGCGTTTAGGACGTCTCGCTTAAGATGCGCAGGATACGATCGCGACTGACGGTCAGGTGGTAGGTAAGATGTTCGACTGCGGCATCGGCGTTGCCGTTCGCAACGTGTCGGGCGATTGCATCGTGCTCGTGCCACACGGCGGCGGGATACGGCGTCGTCGTCAGGTATGCGTGCATCACGCGCACGATCTGCGACCACTGCGCGCCGAGGGTTGCGATGAGGTGCTCGTTGGCGCTCGATCGCGCGAGTTCGGCGTGGAACGTTCGATCGAAGCGATAGAGCGCCGTACGATCGTCGTTCCCCACGGCGACGGTCGCTTCGCGCGCGAGGTCGGCCGTGAGCGGGCGGAGATCGACGTATCGTTCCGCCGCGCGCCGCGCGGCTAAGGACTCCAAGGCGACGCGCACGTCGTAGAGATCGGCGATGTCGCGCGGATCGAGCGGCCGGACCACCGCGCCGCGGTTTGCGGAAATCTGCACGAGCCCCTCGCCTTCCAGCCGCCGGAGGGCTTCGCGCAAGGGGATGCGGCTCGTACCGTATTCGGCGGCGAGGTCTTCTTGGACCAGGCGCGCGCCCGGGCGATAGCGTCCGATCTGAATCGCTTCGCGAAGTGCGTCGATGAGCGAGTCCGAGAGCGTCTCGCCAGTCGGTGCTTTCATGGCTCTGCCCCCGTTACGGGAGCGCGTCGGAAACTCCCGGAACGGCCCACGCATGCACGACGCTCCGCACCCGGTCGCGTTCTGGTACGAGTTCGCGAGCCCGTATTCGTATCTCGCGGCGATGACGGTCGAAGATCGCGCGCTCGCGGCAGGCGTACCGCTGTTGTGGCGGCCGTTTTTGCTCGGTCCGATCTTCACGCTTCAGGGATGGGACACGTCGCACTTCAATCTCAATCCGCGGCGTGGCGCGTATATGTTTCACGATCTCGCGCGCTCTTGCGCGTTCGCGGGGCTGCCGTGGCGCAAGCCCGCGGTGTTTCCGAAGCCGTCGACGTTCGCCGCGCGCGTGGCGGTCGAGATCCAAGACGAGCCGTGGATCGGCGACGACCGCGCGATCGGTGAGGAGGCGACGTTTGCGGAAATCGTACGAGCCCTCGGCCAGGATCCTACACCGATCTTCGCCCGCATGCGTGAGGGCGAGCGCGCGAATCGCTTGCGCGAACAAACGCAAGAAGCGATCGCGCTCGGCCTCTTCGGGGCGCGGAATTTCGTCGTCGATGGCGAACTCTTTTGGGGCGAGGAGACGATCGATCAGGCGCTCCAGTGGGCGTTTTCGTGCCGTCGACCGCTCGTGGAATCGGGCGAGCGCGAAGCGGGGTAAAGCGTCCGTTCATTCGAAGTTTACTGAAATGTCGGCGCTTTTCGAAGTGCGGCTGCTAGGTCGTCCGAGTTTCTCGTATGACGGCGCGCCGTTTGCGTTCACCGGGCCACCTCGTGCGCTGCCGCTGCTCGCATACCTCGCGTCGCGCGCGGGCGAACCGATCGCACGCGAAATGCTCGCCGTGCTGCTATGGCCGGACGCAGACGACGCAACGGCACGCGCGAACTTACGGCGCCACGTGCACGTCGTCCTCAAGGCGTTGCCGCCCGCACCCGCCGGCAACCCCTGGATCGTCACGACCGCGACGACGCTTGCGTGGAATGCGCGATCGCTTCACGAAATCGACGTGGCGACGTTCGAGCGCTTGAGTGCGAGCGCGGATCGCCGCGATACGGTGGCTGCCGTCGGCCGATACGGCGGCGAATTTCTCGAAGGGCTCGAGGACGATTGGATCGCGGAACGCCGCGGGCGGCTCGCCATGCAGCAGTTGGCGAATCTCGAACGGTTGATCGCGCAAGCGATCGCGACGAACGATGCGCCCGAAGCGCTCGTGTACGCGCAAATGATGCTCGCGGCCGATCCGTGGCGCGAAGACGCCGTGCGCCACGTGATCCGGTTAAAAAACGCCGTCGGCGATCGGTCCGGCGCGCTCGTTGCCTACGAGAAGTTCACGTCGCGCTTACGCGATGAAGTCGGCGTCGATCCGATGCCGGAGACGACCGCCGAATACAAGAGCGCGATGCGCGGCGCCGAGGTGTCGTTGCTCGTCGCCGAGGCCGAGCCGCACATCGGCGCTGCCGTCGTCGCTAGCGAGGCGCCGTTCGTCGGCCGCGAGATCGAACGCCGTACGCTTGATACGGCACTCAGCCGCCTCGCGCGCGGTCACGGCGGCGCGGTACTTCTCGGCGGCGAGGCCGGGATCGGCAAGACTCGCCTGACCGACGCATTTATCGAACGTGCGGCGGCGCAAGAGATGACGATCTTGCGCGCGTACACGACGCCGCGCGAAGCGATGCCGTACGAAGGGCCGGCGGCGCTGCTCGCCGCGGCGATCGAGCTTTTGCCGGCTGGCGCCGTCGATGAAGTGCATTACGCGGCGCTCGCGTCGCTCGTGCCGGCGCTCGCGCGTCGCGAGCCGCCGTTACCCGAACTCGTGCCGCTCGAAGGCGAGCGCGATCGGCGGCGCTTGTTCGATGCGGCGGCGCGCGTCTTCGCGGCGGTTGCGGAGCGCAAGCCGCTTGCGATCGTCCTGGAAGACATGCACTGGAGCGGCGCTGCATCCGTGGCGCTCTTCACCTCGCTCGTCGAAGACTTAGCCGACAAGCGCGTGCTCTTTCTCGCGACGTGTCGCGATGAGGAAATCGAGCGCGGGCACCCCTTGCGCGAAGCGCGCCGCCGTTTGAGTGCGTTGCCGAACGTGCAGCGCATGGCGCTCGGGCCGCTCACGCGCGGCGAGATCGAGAAGCTCATCGCTTCGTTCGTCCCAGCGGCGGAGCGTGTATCGCTCGCTCAAAGCCTCGCGGAACGCACCGATGGCAATCCGTTCTTTCTCACGGAACTCGTCCGCAATCGGCGCGAAAGCGGCACTACCGATGACGCGCTGCCCGCAAGCGTGCGCGAAACGATTCTCGCTCGCCTCGGGCGGCTTTCGGAACGCGCGCGCGGCGTCGCGGATTTCGGTGCGATCGTCGGCCGTGCGTTCGACGTCGATCTCGTGCGCGAGATCGCGGGCTGGAGCGAACACGATGTCCTCACGGCGCTCGACGAACTGATCGATCGACGTGTCGTACGCGATCTCGGCACGCAAGCGAATTACGCATTCGTCCACCAGCTGATCCCCGCGACGATCGAGGAAACGATGGATCCCGCGCTCGCGCGGCGGCGGCACCGCCGCGTCGCGATCGCGCTCGAAGAACTCGCCGGCGCCGATCGCGATCCGATCTCGGTCGAGCTCGCGCGACACTTCGAACGCGGTGGCGAAGCCGCGCGCGCCGCAGAATACTTCTTGATTTCCGCGAAGCGCGCGGCCGAAGTATTCGCGCACGACGACGCCGTGGTGTTTGCGACGCGCGCGCTTGCGGCGACCTCCGACAAAGCGATACGCTGCGCGGCATTGCTCTTACGCGAAAGCGCCGCGCGCGTTGCGGGCGACCGCGAGCGGCAGCTCGCCGATCTCGACGAATTGGAGTCGATGCGGCTCGACGACCGAACGGCATTCGAGATCGCGCGACGCCGCGTCGAGCTAGCGTCCGTCATCAATGCGACTACGGAGCAGCAGCAGTACGTCGGTATTCTCGCCGCGCGTGCGCGCGCGCTCGGCACCGAAAACGCGCTCGCCGCTGCGGATGAAGCCGAAGGTCATTACGCGCTCGTCAAGACCGACTACGATCGCGCGAATCGGAAGTTGGAAGTGGCATTGCGGCGCTTTCGCGCGCTCGACGATCACTTGAGCGCCCTGCGCTGTATGGAGGCGCTCGTACGCATTGCAAACCAGCAAGCGCGCCAGGACGTCGTTGATCGGCTACTCGTCGATGCGGACGCGATCAACATGCTGACGGATAACGCCTCAGTTTGTTTTGTTGTCGCCTTCATGCGTTGCCAGGCAGACTTCGCGCGCAGCGATTGGGACTCGGTGACCTTTCATGCGGACGCCGCACTAACGGCCGCTCGCCGTTGCTCAGATGCGCTTAATATGGCGCGATCGCTGGAGAAGCGTGCGGAGGGTGCTGCATGGCGGTTCGACGTGCGAAGTGCGCGCGCCGATTACGCCGAAGCGATCGTGATCCTTGAGCGGCTCGGCGATAAACTCTCACTCCTTCGGTGCGTCGGCGGGTCGGCTAATCTCGAATCTCGCACGGGCCGCTTCGCCGTCGCGATCGCGCAGTATGAACGGCAAATCGAACTTGCACGGGCGATCGGACATCCGTTCGGCGAAGCGGTCGCCTACGTGAATTTGACATGGTGTGCGGCAACTGCGGAGAACTTGCCGCGCGCCGCTGAGGCAGGGCAAAAAGCGGTCGAGATGGCTTCTTCGATCGATTCAGTTCGGATGCAAGTCGAGGCGCGCGTCAATTTCGCCGTAGTCGAGCGCGCGCGCGGCCGCTTCGCACAAGCGCTTTCGTTAATGGAGGAGGCCTTAACCTATGCGCGCTCGCGAGCGGTCATGGTCGACTTGATCGATACGCTTGCTCAGCTAACGGAAACGTATCGATGCGTTGGGCGCATGGCTGATGCGCGACGCGTAGCGGAAGAGCTCTTGGTCTTGCTGGTAGACGCGGAGCGTAGCATCGTTCATCCACAGATGGCATACTGGTATGCATCGCAAGCCTTTGCGATCGCCGACCCCGCTCGCGCTTTGGCGCTCGCGCACCGCGCCCATAGCCTTATGATGGTACGCGCGGCGGCGATCCCCGATGCGGAGTCGCAGGCAAATTACTTCGTCCTGCCATACAACCGTGAAATCCGCGAGCGTGTTGGCGAGCGCCAGCATGCGAATGGATAACAAACATATGCGACAATAGAGGATCGAAATCCGATGAGCAACGATCACGGCACTCCGCCCCCTGTGGAAACAGAAACGCCCGAACCGTTAGACGACGGCCCAATGCCGCCCGCTGGAGGCGGTGGCGATACACCGCCTCCAGGACCGTAAGCGAAACGATTGCGAAAGTGCGCCATACATTTGGTGGAGCTCTCTTCTTACGCGTACGCCAGCTATGAACAGGGTAGCGCTCCGAGTTCCGCGTTACAAGACGATCGCTGTGAAAGATTTCTCGCCTGATCCGGTGGACGAGGTTGCCGCGCAACGGCGTGAATCATCTTAGGATATCGACTTTGAGCACGTCGTTTCGCTGAAATACGCCGCACGAATGCTCGGACCCGAGAACCAAAGAAAGGAATAGCGTGGGGGGGGAACGAGCTAGGGCTCTATTCCCCTCTTACCAGGGGTTTCGAGGTAGTGCTCGACGTGTTAGTTCTGAAAGCAGTGAAGAATGCTCTCGTTGATTTTCGCCACGGTTATGCTTTTCTCGGCCGTCGGAGGCGTCAACAGCCCTCCCCACACAGGAGCCGTAGCTGCTCCTACCGCTACCGCGCCACCGGCTCATCACGCACAACCGATGGGCGGAATGCCTCCGGTTGGCGGGTGCAACGTAGACAGCGGCTGCTAAGTCAAAGATGCGAGGCCGGGGGGGTGAAAGCTTCCTCCGCTTCTCAAACCTTGACCGGGTCTCGACGCAAGCCCGGAACCGGTCGACGCCTTGCAAATAGCTACCGGGGTCGTAGCGCTCGCTTCTTGCCACTTGAGTCCACTAGTACTTCTCTGCCGTCTTTGGGTATGCGCGCCGCTCGCGCTACGAAGTGCACGGCGCCGATGATGACGAACCGCAAGACGTCGAATGTCGTTCGCAATTCGCTGCGGAGCCGCTTCGCGCGCACTAACGGCCGCCCGTGAAGGCGCGGAGTAACGAATCGCCGTTCGGCGTGCCGAGCCCCGTACAGGGATTCCAACCGGCGGTCGCACGGTAGGCGCCGTTCGTCCCGACAACCACGGATTCGCACGGCGAGCCCTCGGCGTTCTGCGCGTATAAGATCGGGTTCACATAGCCGAGCGACGTGCCGACGCGCTGCGCGACGCGAGCGAGCAGAGCGGCCCAGAGCGGTGCCGCAGCGGATGTGCCGCCGACGACGATCGTCCGGCCGTTGCAGACGATCGGAAAGCCGCAGCCGGGATCGGCGTGTGCGGCGACATCCGGAACGCCACGGCCCAAGCTCTCAAGCGATTCGCCCGCCGAAAAGTGGCGCCACATACGCTGCCACGTTGGAACCGAAAAGCGGGCGCTGATGCCGCCGCCGCTTGCGCCGCGATGGTTCCACACTTCCTGCGCGGCGACGGTGCTCGGGTCGAATTGCGTGCCACCGCAAGCGAGCACGAGCGGGCTCGACGCCGGATACTGCACGTGCGGATCGCCACCCGGTGCATCGGGATCGGCCGAGCCCGTATCGCCCGAAGATGCGACGACCGTGATCCCGAGCATCGCGGCGGCGGCCAGAAGATCTTCGAGTGCGCGGACGAACGCCGCGCTCCAGCGCGCTTCGGCGAAGCCGTAGCCCATGGCGATCGTATCGGGGCGCTGCGGTAGGAAGATCGCCTTTGCGAATGCGTCGAGATAGCCGCGCTCGTCGTTCGGGGCGACGATCAGCGTCTGGCGTGCTGCGGGTGCGAGTGCCGCGACGATCTGGACGCCGAGTGCGATTTCCCGGTCGTAGGCTTCCTCACCGCGCTTACCAGGAATCCCCGTCATCCCATCGATGCGCACGATGTCGATGCGCGGGACCGAAGCGCCACGCGCCGCGCAGGCCGCCGCGAGGTCGTGCGGATTGAAGCCGCCGCCGAAGTGGAGCAGGGCGACGTGCCGCCCTTCGCCGTCGAGCCCGGCCGGGAAGCGGTATCGCTTTTCGAGCGCCTCATACGCTACCGCCGGATCGTCCGTTCCCGCGATCGTATGGGGCACCGCATCGCCGCGATCGTCGAGGCCGAACACGCCGAGCACCGGGATCGCGAGCCGCGCCGGCAACACGATCGGGCCCTCGTAGCTGCGGTAGGTCCCCGAGGCGGATGTGAACGTGCGTAACTCGACGCCGAACGCGCGCTCGATATCGCGAACCTGGCCCGAACCGTGAATCGCGCACCATGCGTGATCGTCTTCAACCGTGCAACCGCGGTCGAGCAAATACTGCACGATCGCCGCGCGCTCGCTCGGATCGGCATCGTGCGCTGCGAGAAACGCCTCGCGGTCGACCATCGTTCGATCTGCGGGCAACGCTTCCGCGGCAAGCGTGAGCGCCTGAACCGAGGCGAGGTGGTAGCCTCGCGGCCGTAAGCGCACGGAGAACGGCACGACGGTCGTCGGGTCGATGCGACGGCCGGGGACGGCGCCGCGGCGTTGGTTGCGGCTGCTCTCGCGGAGGGGGATCGCATGCAGGTTCATGCGACGAGCGTATCGTCCGGGCGTCCGAGAAGCGTCCGTCGTTCGGACGCGCTCGGAACGTCGGGTTTGGGATGACCGAGAATCGAACTCGGACGCCCTCTCGGGCGGCAGATTTTAAGTCTGCTGTGTCTACCTATTCCACCATCATCCCGCGGCTCGCGCAGGTTCCCGACCTTCGCAGGCAAATGCTCGCCTGCATGTTCCAAAGCGCCGGTCGACTTTGCCTTGCGACTGCCTTTCTTTTGTCTGCGGTCGGAAATGTCCGTGCGGATGAGGGCTCGCTTGGCGTAAACGGGGTGAATCCACCGCCATTCGTCCGGGCGGACGATGCCGCGCAGATTCCCGAGACGGTCGCGTCACCCTCGGCTTCTCCGGCAGGAACGCCCGCGCCCGGCCCCGCTGCGAGTGCTTCGCCCGGTGCGAGCGCCGCGCCCGTGGCCGTCAAGCCGAAGAAGGTGCGCAAGCTTTCGTACGGCGGCGTCGGTTTCATGACGCTCGTGAACCAGCAATTCGTCGGCCCGGGCGTCACGCCAGCCAACAGCGCGAATTTCGCCGCCGGCGGCCCGGTGACGCCGTACGACCTCGGGACGCCGAACGGCACGCCGCTCGAATCCGGCTTCGGCATGAACTCGGCGCTCGCGCTCGATTTCAACTACGATTTCACGAAGTTCGACGCTACGGTTAAGGTCGGCTACGGCACGGTCAAGGGCAGCGCGAACACCATCGGCTACACGGGCGAACAGCCGCTTCCGATCCTAAACGCCCATCTCGGCCAGCGCGGGGCGCCGCTCCCCGTGCAGTTCACGACACACAACAATCAGGATTCGACCGGCAACACGCGCGGTACGCTCGAAGCGCTCACGATCGTCTCGAAGAATAAAGCCGTGAACGTCCGCGCGGGCTGGATCGACCTGCTCCAAGGCGACCGCTTCGCCTTCGCCGCCCCGCTCCAGATCAATAGCCCGCAGTACCTCGGCATCGTGTTGCCGCAAACGCTCGGCGATACGGGGCCGGCGCATGAGGGGTACGACGTGCTCTCATCGACGTACCCGATCCACGGATACGCCGCTACCGTCCGCAGCGGCGTCGTTTCGAGCGAGATCGCATCGGCCGACCTTCCGGCGCCGCCCGGATCGCCCGCGAGGGCGCGAAGTGCGAGCGTCGTACTCGATGCGAAGAATCTTCCGCGGCTTTCCGTAACCTACGTTCAGGCGACGGCCGCAGGCGATCCGTATCGGCTCAACACGCTCTTCGGCGCGCTGCCTTCGGCTGCGGCCTCGAATTTCGGCGTCGTCTCGCAGTCGACGCTTTTCGGCCAGCATCAAGCGATCGTCGGCGTTCGTGCCGGGAACATCAACTTCGCACACTCGGTCGCCGACATCGAGCTCGGCACGTCGCGCTACTCGGCCGACGGGATCGGGAAATCCGGTAGCGTCGGCGGCAACTATTATCATCTGCACGGCGCGCGGGCGATCGGCGTCCTCGAAACCTCGGCCGATTTCTATCGCTTCGAATCGCGCTACGCGCCGATGCTGCTCGCCTACGGAACGTTCGAGAACGTCTGGAGCACGCCGTACGCGTTTCCGGTGGGCTCCCCGCCCGGTACCTACCAGCTCGTCGATACGCGCACCATCGCACCGAACCGCCAGGGCGTTCGCCTCGGCGCGAAGCTCGTCGAGCATCGCGTCGATGCGCGCGTGAGCGTCGCGACGTTCGGACAGATCGATGCGAACACGTTCGCCAACGCGCGCTCGCTCGGCTTCACCGAGCGCTATTTTTCGCCGCAGCTCACCCCCGAGGGTGGTACGCTCGGCAGCCAGCAGCAATACGCGGCGTGGATCGATTACCAGCCGCCGTTCGCGCGCATCACGCTCGATCTCGCGAACAACTCGCTGCATCGCAACGGTTCGTTCTTGCACCCGGAAGAAGCGATCAACGTCAATTACCCGCAGGCGGGACTCTCGCTTTCGAAGCCGGTCGGTCCTTTTACGGTCGTCGCGCTCGGCGCGGCGCGGTATGCGGTTGCCGGGTCGTACGATTCGTTGCAACTCGGCCCGAATGCGGTGCTCACGCAATCGGTGATTCACGCGGGTTTCGAGTACGGGAAAAAACCGACATCCATCTATCACGTGCAATATCGCCTCTACAACACGAACGGCGTGCAGCCGGTTCCGGGCGGCCTCGCGCCCGCGTTTCATGGTAGCCAGATCGTCATCGAGCAGCGCTTTTCGCTCTAGCGTTTGCGTGGAGAAATAGTCCACGGGTGGAGGACCGGCGCGGAGATTTTTTGAAATCACGACGGTTGTCGTGCGCCACCCGAGCGCCCGCTCGCCCGAGAAGGACACGTCACCGCGTGAAGATCGTCGTTACCGTCAAGCTCGTTCCCGATACGAACGCTGAAAAGCGGATCGATCCCGGCACGAAGCGCCTCGTTCGCGTACCGAACGAAACCGTGCTGAACCCGTTCGATGAGTATGCGATCGAGGCCGCGCTGCAAGTGCGCGACGCACGCGCCGACGGCTCGACGGTCACCGTGGTCGCGATGACGCCGGAATCGGGCAAAGAGATCGTCCGCAAAGCGCTCGCCATGGGCGCGGACGACGCGGTGATGCTCTGCGATGAAGCGTTTGCCGGCTCCGACGTTTGGGGCACGGCGATCGCGCTTGCGGCGGCGATTAAGAAGAATGGGTTCGATCTCGTGATCGCGGGGTCGCAGTCGACCGATGCAGGGACGGGTGCCCTCCCGGGCGCGCTTGCCGAGTATCTCGGCGTCCCCGGCCTCACGTATCTGCGGAAGCTCGCGGTCGAGGGCACGACGATTCGCGGCGAACGCGAAACCGACACGGGCTTCCAAACCGTGCGCGTCGAGGCGCCCTGCCTCGTCAGCGTAACGAAGTCGATCAACGAGCCGCGCTACCCCTCGCTTAAGGGCATCATGGGCGCGAAGAAAAAGACGATCGCACAGTGGTCGGCAAGCGATCTCGCTTTGAGCGTCGGTAGCGGTGGCGCGAAGACCGAACTCACGGCTCAAGCGAGCCCGCCCGTACGTGGCAAAGGCAAGCTCGTCGAAGCGGCCGACGCCGTCGCCGGAGCGCAAGCCATCATCGATTTCCTCAAAGAAAAGAAGCTTCTCTGATGCAGCACGCAATCGCATTCGTCGAACAAAAAAACGGTACGGCGCGCCGCGTCGCATTCGAAGCGGTCCATGCCGCGAAACTCGTCGCCGAGCAACTCGGTGGCGAAGTGCACGCGGTCGTCTTCGGCTCCGGCGCGGCGGCGGTCGCGGAGCTCGTGAAAGCGCATCCGGCAACGAAGATTCACGTGCTGGACGACGCCGCGTGCAACGGGTTCCTGATCGATCCGATCGTCGATGTCGTCGCGGGCCTCGCGAAGGAACTCGGCGGCGCGATCGTCGTTGCGGGCAATACGATGATCGGTCGCGACGTCGCGAGCCGCGTTGCCGCTCGCCTCGATGCGGGAATCAACGCCGATGTCGTCGCGTTCGAAGTCGCGAACGGCACGGTCGCGTGCGTATCGCCGAAGCTCGGCGGCCTGACGATCACGACCTGCGCGTTCAAGAACGCGGATTTCGGCGTTGCCCTGATCCGGCCGAACGTCTTCGCCGCGAAAACCGACGCCGCCGGAAACGGCGAGATCGTCGCCCTCGCGGCGCCCACGCGAGCGTATGCCATGACGATCGAGGCCGATGTCGACGAAGCCGCGGCGGAACTCGGTGTCGAGGAAGCCTCCGTCGTGGTGAGCGGCGGTCGCGGCCTCGGCGGCCCGGAAGCGTTCACGACGATCCTCAAGGACCTCGCCGATTCGCTCGGCGGCGCGGTCGGCGCCTCACGCGCCGCGGTCGATGCGGGCTGGATCTCGCATGGCCACCAGGTCGGCCAAACCGGAAAGACAGTGAGCCCGCAGCTCTACATCGCCGCCGGCATCTCGGGCGCGATCCAGCACAAGGTCGGGATGCGCACCTCCGCCGTGATCGTGGCGATCAACAAGGACGGAAACGTCCCGATCGCGGAATTCGCCGATCTCATGGTGGTCGGCGACGCTTTTGCGATCGTTCCCGAGCTCACCCGGGGCGTGCACGCAGCCAAAGGCTAGCGGAGCGCAACGTTTCGGCGGTTGCTTGCGTTCGACGTACAGACGTCGCGCGTACGCGCCGCCGCTCTTTCTTTTGTCGACAAAAGGTTCTTCGTGAAGCGTCAGTACCGTGCACTTGCCCTCGTAGCGTTCGCCTCCGTCGCGCTCGCCGCCTCAGTCGGCGGCGTGCAAGCCGCTCCGAAGGCGACGCCCACGCCGGCAGCGTCCGACGCCGCCGCCCCAAGCGCCTCGGGCTCCCCCGCGGCCTCGCCGAAGGCCACGCCGACGCCCGAGCCGCTCGATCGCGCGATTCCGCGCCTCGAAGCCGCACTTAAGGCGAAGCCCGACGACAAAGACGTGATGGGCCAGCTCGCGCAGGACTATCTGCAAATCAATCGCCCGGATCTCACGCTGCCGATCTCGCAGAAGATGATCCAGCTCGGCGTTAAATCCGCGCAGGTCTATTACACCGACGGTTTCGCAAACCAGCAGTTGCAGCGCATCCCGCAGGCGATCGCCGATTTCGAGCAAGCGGCGAACCTCGAGCCTACGAACGCCTCGGTCCTCGCTTCGCTTACGTCGCTCTATCTGCGGAACAATCGCAACGCCGATGCCGAGCGCATCGCGAAGCGGGCGCTGACGTTCAACAAAGACGACGAGAACTCGATCATCAACTACGGCCTGGTGCTGAGCGCCGAGCAGAAGTACGATGAAGCCCGCGTGCAGTTCGCCGCCGCTTCGAAAGTGGCGCCGACCGATGCGAACCCGATCGTGCTCGGCGCGCGCACATATGTCGAGCAAAAGGCCGTGGCGCTGGCGCTTGCGGAATTCGATCGCGCGATCGCCGTGGACCCGAAGAGCCTCGACGCGCTGATCGGCCGCGCGCGCATCGCGACGGATCAGCACGACGTGAAGACGGCGATCGCGACGTACGAAAAGATCGGCGCGTTGCAGACCACGCCCGAAGACAAGGCCGCGGTCCTCGATGAAGAAGCGCGCGTGTACGCGGGCGAAAAAATGGATGCCGAAGCCGATGCGGCGTACAAAAACGCGATCGCGACGTACCCGACGGTACTCGCCGCGCATCTCGCCTACGGCGATTATTTCGCTTCCAAGAAAGATACCGCAAGCGCCGAGCGCGAGTGGATCCTCGGCGAAGGTGCCAAGAAGGATCAGCCGGATGCGCTCGCACGGCTCGGGACGCTCTATCTCCAGCAGAATAAACTCGATCAAGCGCGCGACGCGTTCAAGGCCGTCTCCGGAATCGCGCCGACCGACCCGCGTGCGTTCTACGCGCTCGGCCAAATCTACGGGCAGCAGCGTAACTTCAACGCCGCACGCGATAACTATCGCCGCGCGTTCGAAATCTCGCATAGCCCCGAAGCGCTCGTTGGCCTCGGGCAGACCGATTTCCAGGTCAAAAATTACAAGGAATGCGCGACGATCTTCACCTCGCTCGATAAAGCGCAGGGCGACATCCTCAACAAGAACCCGGGGATGCTCTACATCATGGCGCAGTGCCAGCAGGGCGATCGCCAGAACGCGCCAGCCAAGGCATCGTACACGCGCCTCCTCGGCTTCCTCAAGGCCGATAGCGCCGATGCGAAGGCCGTGAAGAAGCTGATCGCCGATGTCGATCGCGCTTCGGCAAGCGCACCGAAAGCGCAGACGAAGCCCCAGGCGAAGGCGCCCGCGCCCAAGCCTTCGGCAACGCCGAGCAAGCACTAGGCCCATGCGGGTCGTCACGGACGATGGGCTCGCCGCACACCTCGCGGCGGTCCCGTTTCCCGAGTCACCCGAGCGCTTGCGCGCGGTGTTGCGATTCCTCGAAGCCGAAGGGCTCTTGCAGGATGTCGTAGCCACCGCCACGGCCGAACGCCTGGCGGTCGAACGCGTGCATCCGGCGGCATATGTCGAGCTGGTGCGGCGGGAATGTGCATCGCTCGAAGCACGCCCGGTAGCGACCTTGAGCACGGGAGACACGGCGATCGACGCCGGCTCGTACGACGTGGCGCTGCACGCGGCCGGGGCGGCTCTTGCGGCAACGGCTTATGCCGCAGCGGAAGGGCGGGCGGCGTTTGCGGTGGTTCGGCCGCCCGGGCATCACGCCGAACCCGCACGCGGCATGGGATTCTGTCTCTTCAACAATGCCGCGATCGCGGCGCGTGCGTACACCGCCCAAAGCGGGAAGCCCGCGCTCGTCGTCGATTTCGACTACCATCACGGCAACGGGACGGAAGCGGTCGTCGGCGACGGCCTCGCGTACGTATCGACCTATGCGTGGCCCGCGTATCCGCATCTCGGCGACCCTCGCGCGAATCGCCTCGCCGGCGGAGCGACCCTCGCAAACGTCCCACTCGACAAGCGCGGGATCGCAACCGAGGCGTTTCTCGCGATCTGGCGCGAATTGCTCGCGCGCGCGTGCGAGGAAGTACGGCCTGGGCTCATCGTCGTGAGCGCGGGCTACGATTTCGTCGCGGGCGATCCGGTCGGCGATCTCGGCGTCGCGCCCGGCGCGGCGAGCGCCCTCGGCGCACTCGTACGTGAAGCGGCCGAAGCGTGGACCGATGGCCGCGCGGTATTCGTACTCGAAGGCGGATACGATCCCGTGGTGCTGGCGCAGTGTGTTGCCGGAACGATTCGCGGCTTCGAATCCGGCGTGGATCCGATGCTTGCGCCCGACCCACGGGCGATCCCGAAGGAACAACGCATGTTGCTCGACCGCTGGAGCGCCGCATGAGCGCCGTACGGACCGGCGCGATGGCCCCGGTGCTTGCGTGGGCCCTCGTCGTCTCTCGCGTGGGAATCGGTGCCGTCTTCCTCGTCGCGGGGGCGTTGAAATTCGGGCACGCGCCGCAATTCGCCGCGCAGATCGCCGCGTTCGGCATCTTGCCGCAAGCGCTCGTCGCACCCGCGGCGATCGCGTTGCCGTTCGTCGAAATGCTCGTTGGCTTGTATCTCGTCGTCGGGTTGTTCACGCGCTATGCGGCGCTTGCGGCGTTCGTACTCGCGTTCGTCTTCGATGCCGCGATCGCGTCGGCGGTGATTCGCGGGCTCGCGCTCGACTGCGGATGCTTCGGCCAGGGCGATAAAACCGTTACTTCCTGGGCGGAAGTCGGCCGCGATTTCGTCTTCGTGCTACTTGCCGCAGCCGTTGCCGTATGGCCGCCGACGCGCCTTTCGGTCGATGCGCGCCTGCTACGCCCCGCGACGCCGGGAGGTTTGCGGTAACGCGCGAATTTCGCCGTACGATGAATCGCAATAAACTCGTTCTCTACGCGACGCTCGGCCTCGTCGTGATCCTCGGTATCGTCGTCGTGGCGATGAACTCGACGGTCCCGAAAGCCGCGACCGCAGTGAATCAGAAAGCGACGCTCGCCGTCGGTGGGAAAGCGCCCGAATTCTCGGTCAACACCACGGCCGGACCGTTCGCGCTGAGCGGCGTCTCGACACCCGTATTGCTCGAAGTGTTCGCGACGTGGTGCCCGCATTGCCAGCACGAGACCGAAGTGTTGAACAAGCTCTCGTCGCAGTATCGTGGGAAGCTTGCGGTCGTCGCGGTGAGCGGAAGCCCGTACGCGATCGATGGGTCGACCGGGGCATCGCTCGAGGACGTGCAGCTCTTCGGCCAACACTTCAACGTCGCGTATCCGCTCGCGTACGACTCGTCGCTCGACGTTGCGAACAAGTACATCCAGGGTGGATTTCCGACGCTCGTCCTCATCGATCGGAAGAAGACGGTCGCGTGGTTCAAGGATGGCGAAGTGCCGATCGACGAGATCGAGAAACAGATTAACGCGCTCACCAAGTCCTAGGGCTCCTTTCATATCGCGTTAACAACGGTTCGGTCGACGATCGCGTAGAGAAGGCATACGGCACCGCGCCGATCCTTTCGCGACCGAGGCTTCCATGACCAAACCGACGCTACTCGCCCTTACCGCATCCCTCGTTCTTGCCAGCGCCGGGGGTGCGTTCGCACAAGCCGCTCCGCCGGTTACCGCAACTCCCGCCGCAACGGCACCGCACGCCGCCGGGGCAAAACATGCGCACGGTCGCTACATGCGCGCCCTGCAGACGCTCGGCCTCACCGATGCGCAGCACGCGCAAATCAAAGATATCGTGGCGAAGGAGCACCTCGCGAACAAGGGGACGATGGACCCCGCCGTTCGCAAGAGCAACGCAGCGGCGCTGCGCGCGCAGATCGAAGCCGTGCTGACGCCGGATCAACAAACGCGCCTGAAAGCCGCGCTTGCGGCACCTCCGTCTGCGATTCCGACGCCGGCGGCTTCGCCCGCGCCGTAGCGACGCAAGCGGAATCGTATCGAGGCACGCGAAGGTCGCCTCGATGAGCCCCCGCAGCGCGTGGATGACGATATCGGCGGCGATCGCTTTTGCGCTCGCGGCAGTTTCGCCGTACTTATGGGAATGGGCACGGCCGAGCACCGAGCTCATGGCGATGCCGATGCATGCCGCGATTTCGCCGATGGTATGGATCGTCGCGGCGCTCGCCGTTGCCGCTACCCTCGGTGTCGCAGCGCATGTCCGCCGCGACGGGGGCCTGCGCAGCCTCTCACCGACGTTCCTCGGTTGGGCGGGGGCGGCACTCGTCGCAGGCGCGTTGCTCGGTTTCGATCTTTGCGGCTGCGGGATCACCGATGGCAGCATCATCGGGTTCTCCGGCTGTCACTGCTGGATTACGGGCCTCGTTGGCGCGCTTGCGGGGCTGCTCGCGGTTGCGTTCGCGCGCGAGGCGAAAGCCTTCGCTCTTGCGTTTGCGGCGTATGTCGCCGGGCTTATCGCGGCGCTCGCCGCCATCACGTTCGTCCCGGTGCCCGCGTACGTCCGCATCGCCGCCGTGCGGCCACGCGCGTACGCGCAACCGTGCCTCCGGCGCAGATTCGGGCGCGCCCCACCGCCGCTCCACACGTAATCCGCTTCGCCGCACTTGCGGCTTCTTTGCTGTTTTCGTTTGGAGTGCATCATGCGCTGGAATGCGTTTCGCGCGGCCGTCCTTGCCGTCGCGCTTTTTTTGCCCGCACGCGCGGCGGTCGCCGATATCGTCGGCACGGTACATGGGCTCGTCACGCGCGATGGTCGCGCCGTGGCCCGCGCCACGATCGTCCTCGAAGGATCGGGGACGAAACGCTCTGCCACGAGCGACGCGACGGGGCGTTTTGCTTTCGCGCGCGTGCCGTTCGGCACGTACGCTCTCCGAAGCGAGGGCGCGTCGCGCGCGATCGCGGTCGCTTCGGATGGCGTCGTCGACGTCGCTCTCGAACTTGCGGAGGGCACCGTCATCGGTCGCGCGCGCACGAACGCGAACGCTTCGCGAGCGACGGTTTCCGAAAATGCGATCGACCTCGCGCAGATCGCAACGCTTCCGGGCAGCGCGACGCTCGATCGGGTGGTCGCAACACTTCCCGGTATCGTCCGCTTTTCGTTCGACGAACCGGTCGCACACGGTTTCCATGGCATGACGTACGAGCTCGACGGTGCGCCGCTTCCACGCGCCGCGAGCGCGAATTTCTCGGATCTCTTCGACGTGCGCGACGCTGCCGCAGTCGAGGTATACACCGGTGCGTTCCCCGCCGAGTTCGGGGGTACGCGAATGGGGGCGATCGTCAACGTGCGCTCGGCGAACGATGCGGTGCGCGGAGGTACGGTCGATATCGCGGCGGGCAGCGCGGCGACGCGCGAGGCACGCGCGAGCGAGCATCTCGCATTCGGCGACACGCGCGTGTTGCTCGCCACGCACTTTTCCGCAACCGATCGCGGAATCGATGCGCCGACCGCGACGCCGCGGCACGATCGGGCGAGCCTCGCGGATCAATTCATCCGCATCGCGCACACGTTCGACCCGCGTACGACGCTCGCGTTCGATGTCGCGAACCAATACGCGGGCTACGAAATTCCGTATGCAACCACCGATACGTTTCTTACGCCCGTGACGCAGGTCGCGGGGACGGACGACGTGCAGCGCGAGTACGATCGTTTCGCCGCGCTCTCGTTCGCGCGCACGAGCGCCGATGGCACGGCGGCGTTCGCCCTCGTGCCGTGGGTGCGTTCCTCGCGCATTGCCTACGACGGCGATCTCGCGCGCGACGTGCGGGGGCAAATCGATAACGGCGACGGCACGTTCGGCGCGCAGAACGGCGTGCGCCAAGATCGCCGTGCGACGTACCTCGGCGTGCGGAGTTCGTATACGCATAGCAGCACGATCCATACGCTGAAGGTCGGGCTCGAAACGCAGCGTGCGACGTTCTCCGGTGCAACGACGATCGCGTTTGCCAGCGGCGATCCGTTCGTCGATCGGGTCGCGCAAGCGGGCACGCAGCTCGGCGCGTTCGTCCAGGACCGCTGGACGCCGAACCGGGTCGTCTCCGTGCAAGTGGGTTTGCGTGCCGACCGCTCCACGGGCTTCACTTTTGGAAGCCAACTCAGCCCGCGCCTCGGTCTCGATCTCCATCTCGATCCGGCAACCACACTGCATGCCTACTTTGGGCGCTTATATGCCGCGCCCACACTTGAAGATACGCGTCGCGACGCGATCGTGACCGGAACGAGCGCGAACGCGCAGCCCGTCTACGATCTGCAACCACAACGCGATTCCTATCAAGAGCTGGGCATCGCCTATCGTTTCGCGGCGCACACCACGGCGTACGCAAACGCGTGGATTCGCAATGCGACGAACGTGCTCGACACGACACAACTCGCGAACACGCCCCTCTTCGGCACGTACAATAATGCCGTCGGTCGCGCTCGCGGGCTCGAATTTCGCGTCGATGCGCAACGCCCCCGCGATGCCGCAACGCTGTCGCTCACGCTGTCGCGGTCGCTTGCGGGCGGCATCTCCGGAGGGACGTTTTTGTTTGCGCCCGCGCAAGCGGCAAGCGTCACGCTCGATCCCGAAGATCACGATCAATCGATCGCGGGCAACGTACGGTACACACACTCGTTCGATGCGCGTGCTTACGCGACGCTCGTCGCCGACTACGGCACGGGCTACCCCGTGCAGTTCCAAAACGGCGCGGGGCGGTTACCGAATCACACACGGTTCGATCTCGTCCTCGGTCGCCGCGCGGATTCCGCGACGCATGCACTCGGCTATGCGCTCTCCGTCGAGAACCTCACCGGGTATCGGTATCCGATCAAGGTCGATAACGGGTTCAACACGACGCAGATCGCGCAAGGATTGCAAGCGTCGTTCCGTTTGACGGCGCCGTTTTAGGCACTAGGTAAGGCGTTGCGTGGCGAGGTCGAGATCGTATTCGATCGTGCGGAAGATCGCATCGGGAATCTCGCCTTCTTCGCGTAATCGCAAAATTTCGGCGCGTTCGGCGGCGAGAATCGCTTCTTGCATTTCGTGATCGTATCGGCTGGTCGACGCACGTTCGCCCTCGATTTCGCCATGATTGCGGAGATGCGCGATGCGATTCTCGTACTCGCCTTTGATCCGTCCGAGCACTTCCCACTGCTCGGGCGAGGTTGCGCCCGCTTCCAGCGTTACGACTTGCCGCACACCGGCTTCGAGCGCCCGGACGCGGACGTCGAGTTCGCGTCGATCCGTGTCTTCCTCATCGGAGATGCGTAATATCCGCACGAGTGGGATCAGCGAAAGCCCTTGTCCGACGAGCGTCGCGAGGATGACGCAGAACGTGAAGAACACGATCTCGTTGCGCGCGGGAAACGGATGCCCCGCCGCGTCGGTGAACGGGAGCGCGAGCGCCGCCGCGAGCGAGACGATGCCGCGGAGCCCCGTCCATGCGACGAGCACGACACCTTTTTTGTTCGTCGGCATACCGTGCTTCTGGAAGTACGGAAGAAGAAACGGGAGATAGGCGGCGGGGAAGACCCAGACGATGCGCGCCACGATCACGAGCGCGCAGAGCGCGAGCCCCGCGCCGAGGTGATCGGCAACGAATCGGCCGTCGTGCACGATCGCGCTCACCTGCGATCCGATCAGCAAAAACGCGAAGGCGTTGAAGAGATAGATCATGAGATTCCAGACCGTCGCGCCGATCAACCGCGATTGCGGGCCGTAGATGACGCTCGAGCGGCGGCTGATGATGATGCCGGCCGTCACGGTCGCAAGCACCCCGGAGACGTGCACGGACTCCGCGCCGAGGTAAGCGACGTACGGCGCGATCAGGAGTACGAGATTTTCGATCGTCGCGTCGGCCACGTCGTATTTCGTAAGCGCGCGCGACACGGCTTCGATCGCGAAGCCGAAGACGAACCCGAGCGCGATGCCGCCGACGGAAACGACGATGAAGCTCAGAAGCGCGGTCGGAAGCGAAAACGCACCCGTGACCGCGGCCGCGATTGCGAAACGATACACGACGAGCGCGGTGCCGTCGTTGACGAGCCCCTCGCCCTCGAGGATGACGATGACGCGTCGCGGGACGTTGAAACGTTCGAACACGGCGCTTGCGGCTACGGCGTCCGGTGGCGAGACGATTGCGCCGAGCACGAACGCCGCCGCCCACGGAAATCCCGGAACGAACGTGTGCGCGAACCACGCGACGATGCACGTGGTAAACACGACGAGCCCGATCGAGAGCAGCGCGATCGGGCGGGCGTTCTGGCGAAATTCGCGCAGATCGGTCGCCCAGCCGCCCGAGAACAAGAGTGGCGGCAAGATCAGGAAGAAGATCCAGTCGGGGTTGACCTGGGGCGTCGGAATCTGCGGGATGACGGCGATGACGAGACCGCCGAGAACGAACACGATCGGATAGGGCAAGTCGAACCGCTTGGCGACGATCGCGCACACGACGACGGCGGCAAGGAGCGCGAGGAAGACGAGCGGCGTTTCCAACGCGCGCACCCTTCGGCAGGGGCTGCGGCCGCGCATCCCTCACTTCGCATCCGATGAGAGCGGCATTCTCGCTACCGGAGTCCCGGCGCATCGCGCTTGCGGCGCAAGGGCTCATCGCACCACGGGCTGCGAAGCCCCCGGACGCTACGGCGATGCGCGCGGTCGTCCGCAAGCTCGGCGTCGTGCAGATCGATTCCGTCAACGTCGTCGCGCGCTCGCACTACCTCCCGCTGTTCGCGCGGCTCGGTGCGTACGACGTGCGCGCCTACGATGCGCTCGCGTATGCGGGTCCGTCGCGTGCGTTCGCGGAGTATTGGGCGCACGAAGCATCGCTCGTTCCCGTCGAGATCTTGCCATACTTACGCTGGCGGATGCTCCGCGCGCGGGCGGGTAACGGGATGTGGAGCGGGATCGCGGCGATCGGTCGCGAGCGGCCGGCGTTCGTGGAACAAGCGTTCGCTGCCGTTCGCGCGGGCGGCCCGCTTCATGCTTCGGACCTCGGCCCCGATGCGAAGGGAAGCGGCTCGTGGTGGGGCTGGAGCGATACGAAACGCGCGCTCGAGTATCTTTTTTGGGCGAGCCGCATCACGACGGCGACGCGGCGCAACTTCACGCGGGCCTACGATCTGCCGGAACGCGTCTGGCCGAAGCGCGTGCTCGACGTGCCACCGATCGCGGAATCCGATGCGCAGCGCGAGCTCGTGCGGATCGCCGCGCGTGCCCTCGGCATCGCAACGGAGCGCGACCTCCGCGACTATTTTCGACTCGACGTCGCCGATGCGCGTGCGCGCGTTGCGGAGCTTGCCGATGCGGGAGAACTCGTTCGCGTCGGCGTCGCCGGTTGGCGCGATCCCGCATACGTCGCGCCGAACGTCCGCGTCCCGCGCGTGGCGAGCGCTTGCGCGATCCTCTCGCCGTTCGATTCGCTCATCTGGGACCGCGCGCGCACGGAACGCCTCTTCGGCTTTCGTTTCCGCTTAGAGATCTACACGCCCGCGCACAAGCGCGAACACGGCTACTACGTGTTGCCGTTCCTCATGGGCGAGCGGCTCGTCGCGCGCATCGATTGCAAACACGACCGTGCGAACGGCGTGCTGCGCGCGATCGCCGTGCACGCGGAAGAAGGCGTGCCGCATGACGCGGTAGCAAAAGCCCTCGCGATCGAGTTACGCGCCTTCGCGAAGTGGCTCGGCGCACACGATGTTGCCGCTGGCAGCAGCGGCGATCTCGCACCCGCACTCACACGCGCACTCGGCTCGATGCTACGGGACGACGCTCGCTGCGATCTGTATCATCTCCTTGATATCGAGGTCGCCGACGAGCGCGAACGCTATGCCCTTCTCGCGCCACGCGAGTAACGTCGTCGGTCCGTCTTTTACGTATGCTGCGGGGTGGTCTTCGACGCGCGTCTTGATCGGCGTGAGCCCGCCGAAATCGGCTTCGCGGTTACTGTTGTTTTCGAAAAGCGAAAGATTGCGGATGCCGTCCGTATAGAGCATGTGGAGGCCCCGGACGCCGCTCGTTTCCGAAATGTCGGCGCTGAGGATCGAGAAGCCCTCGGGGAGTTCCTTCGGCGTGATCGGCGTGAACGCCGCGTCGCGAAGCGTCCGGTCGATCGCCGTCGACGGCTCGCCGAACGTGTGTCCGGGTAGCGATGCGTAGCCGCCTGGGACTTGCGTTGCGAAAATCGCCATCGGGATGTCGTTCGTATACCGGATCTCTTCGTAGCGTACGCGCGACTCGAGCGAGCCATCGGCGCGATACACGTCCTTTGCAAGCAGCAAGCTCGTCCGCGCGTCGATCCAGACGCGCATCGTGCGTTCGCCCGTATACCGGTTGACGAGCGAGACGGTCGATGCCAGGCGGCCCGCAATCGTTTCCATCGGCCCCGGGATCGCGCGGTAGTTTTTCTCGAGCAGCGCGATATTGTCGTTGAGCGCCACGGCATTGGTCGTCGCCGGGTTTTTCGTACGGAGCAAGCGCGCGTGCTTGACGTCATAATTCCACGAGTCGTCGCCGCGCTGGATCTCGTAATCGCCGTACATGCTCGGCGGCGCGAGCATCGTACGCCGCGTATCGGCGGGCGCGCGGTGTTCGATGCGCGTGAGTTCGGCGGCCGAGCGGGAGCCGCTCCATCGCGTGACCTGGAGTTGGCCGACATACGACACGCGTTTCGGTGCCGCGAACGCCGCACGCACGAGCGTGTCGCCACGTTGGGCTGCGGTGGGAAGCGGAACGGGGGAAGGTACGGGCGCGGGCGATGCCCCGAGCAACGCGAAAAGGCCGCTCGTGTAAGCGACCGTGATTGCGGAGCGAAGCGCGAATTTACTCGGCACTTGCATCCGTGGCCGGGAGCATCGCCGCGTCCGCCGTGTCGACGAGCGGCACGGCCGATGCTTGCGCCGGACGCCCGCCGAAACGCGCGAAGCTGCCGGCCCGATCGGAGAGCGGGTTCTGCACTTCGGCCGCGTGTTCGTCGAGCAGCGCGGCGGCACTCCAACCGGGCGTGGCGTGGGCCGCATCGTACGCCAGTCGTGAGCTTTGCGCGGCGGGGATCCCGAAATACGCGGCGAGCACGATGGCAGCCGCCGTCGGCAGGGCAAAGGCCGGCCGGAGCAGGCCAGCGAGCCGTGCGAGCGGCGAAGGGCGCTCGTTCCGCACGGCTTCCCACACGCGGGCGCGAATCACCGCCGGCATTTCGCGCTCGGCAAAGCGGGGTTCGTCGCGTAACGCGGTCACGAGCGCGAGTTCCAGATCGCGTTCCTCGCGGCAAGCAGCGCATCGCGCGAGGTGCGCGAAAATGGCCGCATCGCGTCCCGGGGAGACTTCCCCGTGGAGGTAATCGACGAGTTCGTCGGGCGTGTAATGGTTGTTGTCTGTCATTTTCGTTCTTCGGCGCGCAGGACGAGGCGGCGGAGGAGGGCGCGGGCTCGGTGGAGGCGCGAACGCACCGTCCCGATCGAACAGCCCATGATCTCGGCGATTTCCTGGTAGCTATACTCCTCGATGTCGGCGAGCACGATTACCTGCCGCTGATCCGGCGAGAGCTCTTCGAGCGAACGCGCGATCGGTTCGCTGAGTTGGCGCTCGACGAAATCGTCGATCGGTGTCACCGCTAAGGGTTGCCGGCCCCCAAACGCCTGCGGCGCGTTGTCCTCAGGCAGCTCTTCTTGGAAACGTCCTTTTTTGCGCCGAAGTTCATCTCGATACAAATTCGTGACGATCCGGTAAATCCACGAGAGAAACGACGTGCCCGGTTGGAACGAGCGCCAGGCGCGGAAGACGCGAAGGAACGCGTCCTGCGTCAGGTCGCGTGCGTCGGCTTCGTTTCCGGTGAGACGGAACGCGAAGTTATACGTCGCCTTGCCGTACTCACCCATCGCCCGTTCGAGAAACGCCGCCTGTTCGGACGACGGCTGCTCGCCGGGGCTTCGCGGAGTTGCCATCCCGTCGCCCGCGTTCGGTGCGCGATGCGGCAGGGCATTCTTAGGCGCTCCTAACATTGGGTACAGGCTACCCGAAGTGCGTCGCAGTCATACCCTGAGGTACCCTTGACCGTCACTCCTCACCCACAACCGCGGACGATGCCGCCCGCCGCGGCAGAACGACCCCGCCGCAACGCTTGGCTCCGCTACCTTGCGGTCGCAGGCCCCGGCATCGTCGTTGCGTTTGCGGATACGGAAGCGGGCAGCATCACGACGGCCGCGACCTCGGGCGCGCAGTACGGCATGAAGCTCGTGCTCTTGCAGCTTCTACTCATCGTGCCGCTCTTCGTGGTGCAAGAGATGACGGTTCGGCTGGGCATCGTGAGCGGCAAGGGCCACGCGGCATTGATCCGCGAGCATTACGGCCTCGGGTGGACGTGGGTCTCGATCGGCACGATGATGGTGACGAACGTCGCCGCCCTCATTACCGAATTCATCGGCATCGCAGGCGTCGCGCTCATCTTCGGTATTCCCGTGCCCTTGCTCGTCGGCGGATCGGCTGCGGCACTCATCGCCGTCGTGTTCGCGGGCAAATATAAGCGCGCCGAGATCTTCGCCGTCGTTCTCTGCGTGTTGGAGCTGCTCTTCATTCCGGCCGCGTTTGCCGCACATCCGTCGCTCGGTACGATCTTCCATGAGGGAATCGTCGGCGCGCAGCCGCTCGGCGATACGTCCTATCTCTTGCTCGTCGCCGGGAACGTCGGCGCGGTCATCATGCCGTGGATGATCTTCTACCAGCAGAGCGCGACCGTCGATAAGGGCCTAAAGCTCCCCGACCTCAACTTTTCGCGCATCGATACGGCGATCGGCGCGATCGCCACGCAAATCATCATGGTCGCCGTCGTCGTCACCACCGCCGCGACGCTCTACGTGCGCCATCAGACGGTGGACGATGCCGCGCACGCGGCGCTCGCCCTCGTGCCGCTCGCCGGCCACTTCGCCTTTATCCTGTTCGGGGCGGGGTTGCTCGGCGCATCGATGATCGGCGCGCTCGTCGTGTCGCTTGCAACCGCGTGGGCCTTTGGCGAGGCGTTCCGCTGGCCGTGCTCGCTCAATCACTCGTGCCTCGAAGCGAAGCGGTTCTACGGCATTTATGCGGCGGGCGTCCTCATCGCCGCAGGCGTCGTGCTGCTTCCGAATTTGCCGCTTGTGAAAATTACGGTGTACGTGATGGCGTTCAACGCGCTCGTCCTGCCGGTAGTGCTCGGCTTCTTGCTCGTGATGGCAAACGACAAGCGCATCCTCGGCGCACGAACGAACTCACTTCTCGGAAACGTGGTCGCGATCGGCCTTTCGGCCGGCTGCATCGGGCTCGGTTTTTGGTATTTCTTCCTGACCGTCACGGGGCACGCAACGTAGATGGTGGCGAGCCCGGCGCCCGTCCCCACGCCGATCGCGATCGTCCGCGCATGCGCGCGCGCCGCATGCACGATCACGATCGAACGCCCGTATGTCGGCGGTTCGCTGCTCCGCGTGCGCGTCGCCCGGTCGCACGGCGCGAGCGTTGCGGGAACGCGCGTGACGGCATCGGTCGACATGGCGCGGATGGTCATGCATCCCGAAGTCTACACGCTACGCGCGGGTCCGCACGAGACGTTTTCGGCACCGGTCACGCTCGATATGCCGGGACACTGGCATGCGCTCGTCACGGTGACGATCGGAAAGAACGCGACGCGCATCGAGATTCCGTTTTATGTCGAAAATCCGCCGGATCCGCACGCTCCCTAGGGTCGTTCGCGGTCCTTCTCGATGAGATCGGTAGTGTGTTCGGCGAGGTTGACGGTGTGCGCGTTGATGCGTTGTAGCGCGGCGAGCACGAAGAGCATCTCGGTCCCCGCCGGGACAATGTCGGCTTCGGTCTGCATGGCGATTTGTAGCGCGGCGATGCCGTCGATGTAGCGATTTTCGATGTCGTCGACGGAGGCCGCGGCGCGTGCGGCAAGGATCGGATTCCGATCGCGATACGCCTCGACCGCTTCCGCGAGCGCTCGCTCGACTTCCGCCGCCATCGGCTCCAGGTTTGCGCGCGCGGGGAATAGCCCCATCTCCGCGATGCGGACGGCGTGCTTCGCGATCTCCGTCGCATAGTAGCCGATCCGCTGAAAATCGGTCGTCAGCTCGAGCATGACGGCCACGTGCGTGAGTTCGCCCGCGAGCGGCTGTTGTTTCCAGATGAGCTCGATGCAGGAGGCTTCGATCGTGCGCCGCAGCCGCTCGTCCGTATCGGCTCCCGCGATCACGCGCGCCGCAAGCGCCGTATCGGCAGTGAAGAGCGCGCGATTCGCGCTTTGGAGCGAATCGATGAGCATGAAGCCGAGGCGAACGACGCTTGCGTTCGTCGCATCGAGCGCCTCGTGGTACGTGGTGCGTAGCATCGTCGCTCCTCTCCGCGAAAACAGACGTAGGCTATCGTACGGCGTGGTTGCTTAAGATCACCTTATACTCGGACGAAACCGCTCGCGCTCGCAATTCGTTTGAGGTGATGTGATGATTCGCTCCCGATCCCGCTCGTCGTTTCTCGCCGCCGTCGGCCTCACCGCAACCGCGCTCGTGGTGCCGCAAGCCGTTTCCGCATCGCTTGCGAAAACGTGGAATCTCACGGATGCGGAGTGGCGCAAGCGGTTGAGCCCGCAAGCGTACGGCGTCCTGCGCCACGAGGATACGGAGGCTCCGGGATCGAGCGCTCTGCTCGACGAGCATCGCGAAGGCACGTTCGTCTGCGCCGGCTGCGCGCTCGCGCTCTTCGATTCGCGCACGAAATTCGAGAGCCACACGGGGTGGCCGAGCTTTTACGAGCCGTTGCCGCACGCGGTGTCGACGAAATCCGATAGCGCACTGCTTATGGAGCGCACGGAAGTGCACTGCGCGCGCTGCTCGGGCCATCTCGGGCACGTCTTCAACGATGGTCCGAAGCCCACGGGCTTGCGGTATTGCATGAACGGCGTCGCCATGGCGTTCGTGGCCAAAGCCGCGAAGAAGCAGGGCTAGCGCGCGTTCCCGAGCGGGGGTCGCGCTTGGGTCCCGCTTGCCGTATCCCCATCGCTGCGTTCGTACCCGGCGACGCCACCGGGAGTCCGCCAACGCGGGCGAACGTCGCTGCGCCGACGAGTGCGCGTCGTTTCGTTTCTCCGCAGATGCGGCGTCCCGCCTCAAGCGCTTATCGATGGAGGGCGATCGCTAACATCGCGACGTCTGCGATCGCCTGCAGGGCGGTAGCGATCGCGCGAAACGGTTCGTTCGCATTGAGCCGCGCGATGACGCCAAGGTCTTGCCCCGCGGCGAGCGCTCCGTGCAAGGGTACTTGCACGAACGCGGTAATTCCGAGAACGGCGAACCCCGCACCCGTGGCGACGATCGCGAGCCACATCGGGACGCCCGGTGGCCGAGCCGCGAGCAGGGACGCGTTTGCGAATGCGGCGACGAGCAGCGCGGGCCCGATGCTCCAGGTGATGCGCTCGGTATGGAGCGCGTGGACCGCGAGGAATTTGCGACTCCCGACGATTCCGAAAAGCGGGTAGGCGATCGTAACCACATAGAGTTCGATGCCGAGTGCGACGAGTGCCGCAACCGCGGCGGTCAGAAGCATGATGGGCGATGCATCGGCATACGCGATGATTCGCTAGACGGGTTACGCGCCCATCGCACCCGAATCAGGAGCCGATCCGATGCTACTTCTGGACGATCTTCCCGTAACGTTTCCGACCGGCTGGTTCGCGATCGATGCGCGCGGTACGGTGACGATCGCGCGGCCGTCGGGCGATGCAATCGTGCAACCGCTCGACGATGCGGAGGGCGCCGTTGCGCGACTTGCGGCGGCGAAGCCGATCAACCGCACGCAGGTATCGCGGCTGATCCGCGCGCGCATGAAGCTCGGGAAGATCGCGATGCTCGTGATGAAGCATCCGGACGGGCACTACGATCTCGCGCGAAATTTCGCGACGGATCGATTTCCACTCTTCGATCGCGTCGATCTTGCCGATATCGCAGCCGAGCGTTTTGGCGATGTCGCACCGGATGTCGCCGCGCTCGTGCTTGCGACGATCGAACGCCTCGAAGCGATGGCGCAACGTGCGTTCGCACCCGTCGAACGTGCCGAGGTCATCCGGCTGCTCGGGCGCGCGAGCGATCGCATCGATCTCGACGCCGATCTCTTCGTGAAACGTCTGACGCGAACGTTTCCCGAACTCGGCGCGGCGATGCGGGCGAATATCGTTTAGGCGACGATCGAACGAATCGCCGCGACGATGCGTGCGTTTTCCGTATCGCCCAACACCGCGATGCGAAGAAAACAGCCTGTGGGCAGGCCTGCGTAATCGTCGCATGCGCGGATCAGGACCCGCGCGCGTTCGAGCAACATACGCCGGAAATCGCCTGCGGAGCCGGCGAATATCGCGCGCGCATCGCAAAAGAGAAAGTTCGCGGCCGAGGGCGTCACGGTAAGGCCGAGCGCCGCGAGCTCGCGCGCGAGCGCATCGCGCCGCCGCTCATTTCCCGCCCGAATCGCATCGCCATCGTGCGGCGCAGCGAGCACCGCCTCGGCGATCGCGGCGTCGAGCGCGCCGATCGACCACGATGGAAGCAGGCTCTGCATCGCGGTTGCGAGTCTCGGCGGAGCGATCGCGAAACCGACACGCACGCCGGGGATTCCGTTGAACTTCGTCATCGAGCGGATCGCAATCGTGCCCTCGCGATATGCATCGTGCGCGAGCGCCGCAGACGGGGCGTAATCCACGAACGCTTCGTCCACGATCGTCGCGATGCCGCATGCATCGAGTGTCGCAACGATCGATTCCACCGCGTCGCTTGCAAGGACCGCGCCTGTGGGGTTGTTCGGATTCGAAAAAAGACACGCGCGCACGTCGCTACCGGCGGCCGCGGCGCGCAGGGTTTGCGGATCGAGCCGATACGCGTTTGCCGCGTCGAGCACCACGGGAATCGTGCGCACGTTCTCGCGGGCGCACGCTTTGCGGTATTCGCTAAACGACGGCACCGGAAGCAACGCTTCGCGAACGTCCAGCACGCGAAGCGCTGCCGCAAACAACGACGCGCTTCCGTTTCCGACGACGATACGCTCCGGCGTTACGCCATACGCGCGCGCCGCGACGCCGCGCAATGATGCGTACGTCGGATCGGGATATCGCGCGAGCACGCGCGGATCGGCTACGATTGCCGCGAGCGCGGTTGCGATCGCGGGTGACGGCGGGTCCGGCGCGATATTTGCGCTTGCGTCCAAGATCGCATCGAGCGGGATACCGAGGCGGCGCGCTTCGATTTCGGCATCCCCGCCGTGAATGGCGATCATCTGCGCACGATCGCAAGCGCGGTCAGCGCGACGAGCACGTAGGCGACGCGCGCAACGCGCAGTGCGCGCGAAAGATCGCGTGCATCCGGCGAGCGGCCGTGACCGAGGATCGCGCGGTCGTACAGGATACCGTCATAGCGCGCGGGGCCGCCGAGCGAAATGGCGAGCGCCCCCGCGATTGCGGCTTCCGGGTAGCCCGCGTTCGGACTACCGTGCTTTCCCGCATCGGCAAGCATCGTGCGGATCGCCCCGCGCGAGCTCGCTCCCGCAATGCCGGCAGCGATGCACAACGCGAGACCGGTCAGGCGTGCGGGTACGAAATTCGCGACGTCGTCCGCACGCGCGGCGAAGGCGCCGAACCACGTGTGCGGTGCTTCGCGATGCCCGATCATGGAGTCGAGCGTGCTGATCGCTTTGAACGCAAGCGCACCCGGCGTACCGATGAGCGCGAGCGCGAAGAGCGGCGTCGCGACGCCATCGCCCATGCTTTCGACGAGGGTCTCGATTGCGGCGGCGGCGATGCCGCTCGCATCGAGCGGGCGGACGTCACGGCCGACGATCCGTGCGAGCGCCTTCCGAGCGGCGTCGAGGTCCCCCGCACGGAGCGGCCGCTCGACCGCGCGAACGGCGTCGTCGAGGCTTCGCATCGCGAGGGTTGAGGCGGCGAGGAACGTCGCGGGGATCGGGCCCGTACGACGGACGGCGCGCGCGAGGACGACCGACGCGGCGACGAGCGAACACGTAAGCGCCGCGCCTGCGAGGCGCTCGACGTTCGGCGAACGGCGCGCTTTGAGCGCGCGGCGTTCCACGAAGGCGATCGCCGAGCCCATCATGACGACGGGATGCGGCAGCGGTGGCGGGTCGCCGACGAGCAGGTCGAGTGCGAGCGCTGCCGCGAGTTCGGCGCGCGTCATCGGGGCGCGCCGAGCCCGGGAACGACGTATGCGAGCAACGCATCGACGTCGAGGTGCTTTGCGACATGCGCGGCCCAGCGATCGATCCGCGCGTCGAGCGAAGCCTCGCGCGCGAGCGTCGTTGCGGGGGCGAGCGCGCATCGCGCGCGCCAATCGCGCATGAACGCGTGCCGTAACGCGTCGACGGCGAACACGTCGTGCACGTACGTGCCGACCGTCGCGCCGTCGGCCGAGATCGCCCCATCATTCCACGCGCCCGATCCATCGCGCAAGCGTGCGAACGGCGCTTCCGCGGTTTCCGTCGCGCCGAGATGGATCTCGTAGCCCGCGAAGGCGACGTTCGCTTCCGGCCCGGCAAGCGTCGCGCCGTCGATCCGGCGCGTGATCTTTTCGCGTGCCAGCGTCGTCGTCGCGGCGAAGATGCCGAGCGGCGTTGCCTGTGCGGCCACGGGTTCCATCCCGTCCGGGTCGTCGATCGCACGCCCGAGCATCTGGTAACCGCCGCAGATGCCCACGAGCGGCTTCCCCGCTGCGGCGTGCGCGCGGATGCCGTCCGCGAAGCCGTTCGCGTGCACGTACGCAAGATCGCTTTGCGTCGCTTTGCTTCCGGGAAGCACGATGACATCGGCACGGTCGAGGTCTTCCGGCCGCATCGCTTGGATGACGTCGAGGCTCGGTTCCCGCCGTAGTGGATCGAGATCGGCGACGTTTGCGGCGTGGGGGTAGACGATCACCGCGACGCGCAGCGGGCGATCGGCGTCCGTGCGCGCCTGCCAACCGCGCGACCACGGCGTCGCGGCGTACGAATCCTCATCGTCGATTGCGATATCGCGTAAATACGGAATGACGCCGAGGCATGGCATCGTTTCGCGCGCTTCGATCGTCGCGATCCCGGGCATCAAAAGCGAAACGTCGCCGCGGAATTTGTTCATGGCAAAGCCGACGATGCGCGCGCGCTCGTCGGGTTGCAGAAGCGCGAGGGTGCCGACGAGCGAGGCGAACGCGCCGCCGCGATCGATGTCGGTAACGAGCAGGCAGCGGGCATCTGCCGCCGCGGCCATACGCATGTTCACGATTTCGCCGTCGCGTAAATTGATTTCGGCGGGCGATCCCGCGCCTTCGAGCACGACGATATCGACATCGGCCGCAAGCCGCTCGTACGCTTCGCACACGATCGGGAAGAGCTCGCGCGTGCGCCGTTCGTGATAGTGCCACGCATCTTCGTCGCCGAGGACTTTGCCGAGAAGGATGACCTGCGAACGACGATCGCCCGTGGGTTTGAGTAGGATCGGGTTCATTTCGGCGATCGGTTCGCGCCGCGCCGCGATCGCTTGCACGTACTGTGCGCGGCCGATCTCGTCGCCCGCCGGCGTGACCGCCGCTTCGAGCGACATATTCTGCGATTTGAACGGGGCGACGCGATAGCCGCGATCGCTTAGGATGCGGCACAGCGCCGCCGCCAGCAACGACTTGCCGACGGACGACGCCGTACCGAGGACCATAAGGGCGGGTGTGGATGCTACGCGAGACGGGCTGGGCACGGACATCGCTCCTGCCCGCTTCGGGCGTAGCTACGGGGTTGTATTGCCGTTCGCGGCTGGAGCGCGCTTGTCGTGCTCGCGACCGATACGGTTAGCGCGAGAAGCGGATACCGAGATCGAAGATGCGCGGCTGCGCGTAATGCAAGCCTTGTGCGTTCGCGCGCGTGATTACGTATCGGTCGTTGAGCAAGTTACGAATCCGCGCGGTGAGCGCCGTGCCTTTGCCGAGGCTCAGACCTTTTTGCACGTCGAATGAAATGTGCGGCGTCCGTTTACACGCACCACCGACGTTTGCGGTAAGGTTCGCGCCCGCGCACGTGATGCCACCGTTCGGGTTGAGCGCCGCGGAGACACCGCTCCCGTACTCCGCATCGATCGCAAAATACCCGTCGTGTCGATCGTTGAGCGTCACGCCCGATGAAAGATCGACGCGCTGATCGTGATCGGCGGGCGTCCAATCGCTCGAAGTACCGAAACACGGCGCGAGCAGTTGCGTCTCGCAGCCTCGGTTTACCGAATACGTGTGCGCGGCGGAGAAATAGAATCGGCCGCCGCGTGCGAGCCCCTGTTGGTAATACAGGCTTTGCGTCGCGATGCGTCCCTGTGCGTAGTTGATATCCTGATGCAGGTTTGTGACACCGACTTGCGTATCGTCGATGAGATCGGTCGCATTTTTCTGCATGACGCGGATCCCGAGATCGGCGCTGCCGATCGGGAGGTGTCCGCCGAGTTCGTACACCGAATCGCGCTGCGGTTTGAGATCGAATGCCGCGATTTGTTGGTTGAGCGGAAGATCGAGCAAGAATGCCGATTGCGGCGAGACGTTTTCGAGCGAGAACGGCGTGAAGAAGCGGCCGTAGTAGCCATATGCGCTCGCACGTGCGCCGAACGTACGCGTGAGTTTTACCCGCGGACTCGTCTGCGCGAAGCCACGCTGGAACTGCGTGGAAAAGAGCGAGAATGCGTCTTGGCGCACGCCAAAATCCAGCGCGTACGTACCGAACTTGAGCGTATTTTGGGCGTACGCGGCCGCGAGGTGGCCGATGTTCGGTGCGGCGTCGAGCACGGTCGTCGCGGCGTTCGGCGCGTTCGGCGTGATGAGCGGGGCGAGAAAATTCCCCGGTTGGAGCGTGATGCCGTAGGTCTTTGCGACATGCGTTGCGTCGTAGAGCGCACCGAGTTTGAAATCGTTGTGCGTGCTCGGAAGATCGAGATCGATGTTGCCGCCGACGTCGATTGCCGTGCGATCGGCACCGAGCGAGAACCCGCAGCTTGCATTCGCATACGCGACGTTCGCGTTTGCGATCGGCGTTGCAAGCGTGCTTCCCGGCGCGAGCGCTCGCGCGCAATCGGTTGGCGCGCCCGGGTTCGTCGCCGCGCCGAAGGCGAAATCGTTTGTGGCATCGCCGAAGTCGCGGATGCGCGAGCGTTTGTAGCTCGGTCCGAACGAGAGCGAGCCGCCATTTGCGAACAGATGGCGGAATTGTATCGAGCCGAAGAAGTCTTCTTGTGTCTCGTTATCGTTCGTCGCCGCCGGCTGCCCGGCCGCAAGATCGTTCGGAATCTGGAACGTTTGATACGAATGGCTGAGCGTGAGGTTGACGTAGTCGTTGCGCAACGGGAGCGCGAGCCGCACGAACTGGTTCACGTTGCTTCCGCCGTTGTGATTCGAATCGAAATTCGGCGGATCGAGGGTGCGGTTCGAATTCTGATTCCGAAATGCGGCGACGAGCGAACCCCTACCGACGGGGGTGTGGAAGCTCAGGTCGTTATCGACCGAAGCGTATGAGCCGGCTTTGAATTGCGCCGCGTAACCCGCCGGCCCGTTGCCGGTACGCGATGCGATATTGACGACCGATGCGAAACGCTCGCCGTAACGCGCGGGATACGCGCCTTCGAGGATCTCGACGGAGGCGATATCGTTCGGGTCGAATTCGCCGCCGATGCTGCGATTGAGTTCTTGCGGGATCGGTACGCCGTCGACGATGTAGTTGAGATCGCCGTGATCGCCGTTGATGTGGACGACGCCATTGGCACCGCGCGCCGCGCCGGGCAACTGGACCAATAACTCCGAGAGGCTGCCGTTTGCGGGCGAGTGGGCGAGATCCGCGGGCGTGAGCGCGATATCGGTTCCGGAGCCACCGCGCGGTGGCCGTGCGACGATGTTCACGCGCCCGATCGTTTTAAGCGCGCTCACGGGAATGCTGACGACTGCGCCCGCTGCGGGTACGTCGACGCGCACGGAAGCGCTGCCCGCGGCTGCCGTGATGTCGACTTCATAGCTACCGATCGGGATGTCGCCGAAAGCGAAGGCACCAGCGGCATCGCTTTCGACCTTGATGTTGAGGCCGTTGCCGACGAGGGTGACGGCGGCGTGCGCTAGGGGTGCACCGTTGGAGGTGACGCTCCCTCGGAGGATCGTCGATGTGGTTGCGGTCGGTTGTGGGCCCGTCGGTGCGGACGACTGTGCGTTCGCCGGTGCGAACGATGCGAGTGCGAAAAGCATTGCGAGAACGATCGCCGAGCATCGCTCGAGCATCATGTGTATGCGCGTCATAGAATCCTCGAACCGTCGTCCGGGTGCGGACGACGAAAAGCAAAAGTAGGGTGGAGACGCCGGTAACGGCGCGTGTTGGGCCCTAGCGGGTGCGAACGAGGAGTGGTGGCGGCCGATTCGGTGCGAAAAGCGTGAAGTAGTTCGCGCGCGATGCACGGACGATCGCCGCACGCGCGCAGCGGAGCGCGGCGACGCGCGTTTCTCTCGCGCGCATCGCCGTGCCGAGCGCGACGACGATCGTTGCGCGGTAGGTCCACAAGACGAGCGAAGCGAGGCCTAGCGCAACCGCAGCGCAAGCGATTGCGACGAAGCACGACGCGAGATTCGGAAGCGAACCTTCGAGCAGCATCGTGCCGATGACGAACGCGCCTTGCCCGGAGAGGAACAATGCGAAGAACGCCGCACCGCGGCCCCGCGAAGGAAGTGCCGCTGCAAGCAAGCGCGCGGTTCGTCGACGCGAGGCATCGTCTGCAAACGTGCCCGTAGCGCGCAGGGCGGCGATGAAAACGATCGCTACCACGATCGCTAGTAGGAGATGTCGCGGAGTCGCAATCGAGCCAAAGCTCGCCGCAGATGTTGCGGCTTCGAGCCCGATATGTGCGAGCGCCGCGAGCGGAAGGCTGACGGATGCGAACAGCCCGAGCGCGCGCAGTCGTGTCGCGCGCATGGTCATGCGCGCTCCACGTCTGTTGCGGTGCGAAGGGGTTCGGCGTTCATCGTTGCTTCCGACGTGTTCACGGGTATGGGTGGCGTTCCTGCGAATGGATTATCAGAATGGGAGGCCGGGATTGGGGTTGCTCGGAAGCTTCCGCTACCGATGTTGCTCTCTCATTATGCGTTCGCGCGCATCGTCGCGATGGCGACGATCGTCGCACTCGCGGCCTGTAGCTCTCCGCAGAAAGACGCCGGCGGGATCGAGGTCGTCGCGACGACCTCGACGCTCGCCTCGTTTGCGCGGACCGTCGCGGGCGATCGAGCGAAGGTGCGAGCGCTCGTGCCGATCGGCGCATCGCCCGAAACCTACGCTCCGACGCCGCAAGATATCGAAGCGCTCGCGCGCGCGAAAGTCGTCGTCGAAAACGGCGCCGGGCTCGAAACGTGGCTCGATCGTACGCTCTCCGCAGCGAGCAACCCCACCTCGGTGCGGGTCGTCTGCACTTCCGGACTCGCCGTTCGCGATGGCAACCCGCACCTGTGGATGGACCCGGAATTCGCGCGCGCGTACGTTCGTGCGATCGCCGCGGCACTGGAATCGGCCGATCCGGCGGGGCGCGAATCCTACGCACGCAACGCGGCCGCATACGATACGCAACTCGTCGCGCTGATCGCACGGACGCGCGCGGCGATCGCGACGATCCCCGAAGCGCGGCGGAAGATGGTGGTCTTTCACGATGCGTGGCGCTACTACGATGCGCGGTTCGGCATCGCGCTCGCGGGCGTGCTCGAACTGTCGCCCGGGCGCGAACCGAGTCCGGATCACCTCGCCCGGCTCGTCGACACGCTCAAACGCGATCGCATCCCCGCCGTGTTCGCAGAGCCGGAATACAATCCCAAACTCTTGCGCGCGATCGGCGATGGTGCGGGGATTCACGACGTGGCGATCCTGTACGACGATTCCATCGGCAACGACCCGCACACGGCCGAGTACATCGGCATGATCGACACGGATACGGCGACGATCGTGCGGGCGCTCAAGTGACCGCCGTACTCGCGCTGACCGACGTGCGCGTCGCGTACGAACGCACGCTCGCGCTCGACGATCTCACGCTGCGCGTCGATGCGCCCTGCGTGCTCGGCGTCGTCGGCCCGAACGGTTCCGGGAAATCCACGTTGATCAAGACGATCGCGGGCATCGTGCGCGCGACGAGCGGCGAAATCGTCGTGCTCGGTAACGAGCCGGGGCACGCACCGCGCGGAGCGATCGGGTATGTCCCGCAACTCGATAGCGTCGATTGGAATTTTCCCGCGACGGTCGACGACGTCGTCGCGATGGGCCGCTATCCGCACGTACGCCCGTGGCAGCGATTTTCCGCGAACGATCGCGCGACGGTCCGTGCGGCGATCGCGCATCTCGGGCTCGCGGAACTTGCGAAGCGCCCGATCGCCGATCTCTCGGGCGGACAGCGACAACGCGCGTTCGTCGCGCGCGCGATCGCGCAAGAACCGCGGCTGTTACTGCTCGACGAACCGACCACCGGCATCGATGCGGAGTCGTCGGCGATGTTGCGGGCACTCGTGCGCGATCTCGCGCGGCGCGGCGTGATGGTCGTGATGACGAGCCACGAGCTCGACGACGCCGAGGAATGGTTCGATCGCATCGTCGTCGTCGACCGGCGTATCACCGCCGACGGCACGCCGCGCGAACTCCGCGAACGCGGGATTTACGCGGGCCTACGTGCGCCGATGGTACGTCGCTAATGGTGCTTATATAATGAACGCGCTCGTCGACCCGTTTACGTACGCATTCATGCAGCGCGCGTTCGTCGCCGCGATCGTCGTCGGCGCGCTGTGCTCTGCGATGGGCACGTACGTCGTGTTACGCAAACTCTCGTTCATCGGCGACGGCATCGCGCACGCATCGTTCGCCGGAATCGTGATCGCGTATTTGCGCGGCGCAAACTATTTCGTCGGCGCCGGAATCGTCGCGGTGCTCACCGCGCTCGGGATCGGGTACGTCAATCGGCGCGCCCGGCTTTCGCTCGATACCACGATCGGCGTGCTCTTCACCGGAGCGTTCGCGCTCGGCGTGTTTCTGATGAGCATTACGAAAGCGTACACCGTGGACTTGCAAGATTTTCTGTTCGGCAACATCCTCGGCGTGACGAGCGGCGATCTCTACGTCTCGCTCGCGCTCGCGGTGCTCGTCTTCGGCACGATCGCGTGGCTCTATCGCGATCTCGCGTTTACGTCGTTCGATCCGACGGTCGCGCGCGCGGCCGGTGTTCGCAACGACCGGGTCGAGGATATCTTGCTCGCGCTGCTCGCACTCACGATCGTCGTCTCGATCCAATCCGTCGGTATCATCTTGGTCGCCGCGCTACTCGTCACACCGGCCGCCGCGGCCGCACAACTCACGCGAAGGCTCCCGCGCATGCTCGTGCTCTCGACGGTGCTCGGCATCGCGTGTACGGTCGGCGGATTGTACGCGTCGTACTATTTGCATGCCGCGAGCGGCGCGACGATGGTGCTCGTCGCGACCGTCGTGTTTTTTCTCGCACTCGCGTACAAGCGGTTTGCGAACGCAAGCGGGGCGAGCGCATGAGTCATAAAAGCGAGATCGGGACGTACGGCATTCGCGACACGCGGCAGAAGCGTGCGATCCGGCAAGTGTTCGAACGCTGCGAGCGGCCGCTCACGACGGAAGAAGTGCTCGTCGAAGCGCAACGCGAGAGTACGGGGCTCGGCATCGCAACGGTCTATCGCGCGGTGAAGACGCTCGTCGATGAGGGCTGGCTCGCGCATGTCGAAGTGCCCGGCCGCGGCACGCTCTACGAGGTCGCCGGGAAAGAGCATCACCACCACTTCGATTGCAGCGCGTGCGGGCGCGTGTTCGAACTCGAAGGCTGCGTCCAGCCGGCGGCGCTCCCCCTGCCGCGCGGCTTCCGGGCGGCGAGCCACGAGCTGACGATTGTCGGCACCTGTGCCGAATGCAACCGGAAGCCGGACGCGCGTGCGCGCGTGCGCGGATAGGCCGCCCGCCCCCTCCCATCCTCCAAGGTTCGCCCCCCGGGGGCGCCCGAAGCCTGGGAGCCCGTGCATCGATCACCTCGCCACCCCGTCGAGTCGAGCGAAGCGGCCACCCTCGTGGCCGCCATGCTGGCGCGCGTCCCGGAGCTCGCGAGCGTTCGCTACGTGCCCCGAACGGGGCGCCTCCTCGCCTCGTACGCGGTGGCGGAACGGCTCGATGCGGCCGCGGTCAAGCAGCTCGCCGCCGAACTGAAGCTCCATCTCCGTGCCTATTTCGATCTGATCGACGAAGGCCAGCCGAAGACGATCCGCGTGACGGCGGAGACGGGCGAAACGATGACCTTCGTGCACGTCGAGCGCGATGCGGCCTCGTTCTCGAAAGAAGAGCTTTCGTTACAGATCGCGATCCTTACGGCGCGGTTCGGCGAAGCGTTGGTGCGCGATACCCCCGCCGATATCGTCGAGACGGACGCTGCGGAGCGAGACGAGGCCGTCGAAGCCGCGCTGCTCTCGATCCGCGACCCGGCGCTGCATAAGAGCGTCGTCGGCTACCGCGAAGAGCACCGCGTGCTGGTGTATTTCGTGCACACGCCGCGCAAGGTCGCCGCGCGCCCGTAGCGCGAGGCGTCGCGGCAAATCGTGATCCGCGACGTTGCATTGGAAGCGATGACGAAGCTGCGTGCCGAAACGTCGAAGTTCTCGTGATGTTCACTTTTCGTTGGAAGGCCGCGGCCCGCTCATAGATACGATCACCGTTCTCGTCATCGGCGATGTCGTCGGCTCCCCGGGCCGCGATACGCTCAAACGTTGCCTCGTCTCGGCGCGCGAACAGCACGGCGTCGATGCCGTCATCGCGAACGGTGAGAACGCGGCCGGTGGCTTCGGCCTCACCGCGCAGACCGCGCAAGAAATGTTCGATGCGGGCGTCGACTTCATCACGAGCGGCAACCACATTTGGGACAAGCGCGAGATCAAGACGTATCTCGAAACGACCGAGCGCGTGATCCGGCCCGCGAACTATGCCCCGGGTTCGCCCGGTAAGGGGAGCGGAACGCTGACGATCGGCCCCGTGACGATCGGGATCGTGAACGTGATGGGCCGCGTGTTCATGACGACGGTCGACGATCCGTTCCGCGTCGCGAAGGAACACATCGAAGAACTGCGCGCGATCACGAACGTCATAATCATGGACGTCCACGCCGAAGCGACATCGGAGAAAGTCGCGCTCGGGCGCTATTTCGACGGTCAGGTATCGTTCGTATATGGAACGCACACGCACGTGCAGACGGCGGACGAACACATCCTCGACGGCGGCACGGCGTACCTGACGGATGTCGGCATGACGGGGCCTTCGGACGGCGTGATCGGCATGGCTACGAAGGCCGTCTTGGATCGCTTTCTCGGGCCGATCGGCGAGCGCTTCAGCGTGCAAGAGACGGGGCCGCGCCAGTTTTGCGCGGCAGTCGTCACGATCGACACCGAGACCGGTAAGGCGCACGACATCAAGCGGATCTTCCTGCGCGGCATCGCGTGATCGTCGACTTCCACGCGCACACGGTTGCAAGCGACGGCGTCCTCGCACCCGAAGCGCTCGTTGCGATGATGCGCGATCGCGGCGTGCGCATGTTTTCGATCAGCGATCACGACACGCTCGATGCGTACGAAGCGATCGGCGAGATCGATTTCGCGACGGTCGTACCCGGTATCGAAATCAACACGACGTACCTCGGGAACGACGTGCACATCCTCGGGTACGGCGTTCCGCTCGGGCCCTCGCCGCTCGCCGAGACGCTCGCGCACAACCGCGAAGCGCGCGCGATCCGGATGGACGCGATCGTGCAGAAGCTCAACGCTGCGGGATATCCGATCACGCGCGAAGCCGTTCTCGCCGAAGCGGGCCCGGCAAAAGCGCTCGGCCGGCCGCATGTTGCGAAGGCGTTGATCCGCGCGGGACACACGCGCGACGTGCAAACGGCCTTTCGCGATTTACTCTCGCGCGGCGGCCCGGGCTACATGCCCTCGCACCACATCACGCCGCACGACGCGATCGCCGCGATCGCGAAATCGGGCGGCGTACCCGTTCTCGCACACCCCGGCCGCTTGAGGGACGATACGATCCTTGCGGAGCTCGTCGAGCACGGGCTCGTCGGCATCGAGGTATTCTATCCGACGCACTCGGCATCGCAGGTTTCGTACTATCGCAATCAGGCAACGACGTTCGGCCTCGTCATGACGGGCGGTTCCGATTTCCACGACATCCGCTACAACACGCGCGGCGTCGGCATGGACATCGACGAAGAAGATCTCGCTCCGTTCCTGGACCTCGTCCTCGAGCGCGCCGCGTAGCTACCCGGCACCTTCCCGGCCGACTTAGGTCACGGGTGTTTTTCGCGGACGGCCGCCCTTCGCGCCGTTGATGGCTGCTGCTGCCGATTTGCGCGGCGTCTTTGCCGACCCGCCGCGTTTCGCGATTTCGCTCATCCAGGCACGCGTTCCAAAGACCTGATCGATCAGTCCGGGGAGGAAATGCGCGACGTCGAGCTTTGGCCATACGAGACCGGTGCCGGGCCCCTCGATCTCGATCGTCGCGAGCTGCGCGGGCGTGGCATCGATGAGTCCTTGGAGCGATTTCCGCGGAAAACCAACGACCATCCCGCTTTCAAAGGCTACGAAAATCATGTCTTTTACCGCATCGTATTCTGCAGAGACGGCGGCGTACGGGGTGCGCGCGCGTCCAAGCGCGATCGCCGCTTCGATTTGCGCCGCGGTCGTTACGATGCGACCAAGGGTAGTGCTCATCGGTGCATCTCTTTCCACAGTGTCGCGAGGGAATCGAATGCGGATTCGGCGGCGGCAAGAACTTTGCGGACCTCTGACGCGCTTGCTTTTACAACTGCGTCATTGCGATCTGCGAGCGCAATCGTTCCGTCGGCCCGGAGGTCGACGATGACTTCGCCGCTGCCGATCAATCCGTGCACATGCCTCGGCTCGTGGTCTTGCGGGTAAACGCGAAATCGGACTTCTCCGACTCTGAGCGAGCTCAAGCGACGAATCTGCGCTTCACTTCGCGACAATAACCCAAGCGTGTTGGGATGTCAATCCTTCGGACATCGTTCGTGCGGCTCCCCGCGAAGCGGAATGGCGGGGTTCGCGGGGCGCTTCTCGGGAAGACTCTAGCGTACCGCAATGCATCTTAGGAGCAAGCAATGACCGTAGAAGAAGTCCAGCCGTTCGTCGGCAAATCCGTGCGCGTCACGATGGCCGATGGCCGCGTGCTCGCAGGCTCCCTTCACGCCGATGACGGCCACGGGCACGGCCACATGCACTACGCCGTCGTCTCGGCGCCGATCCAAAAGGGCGGCGAGCCCGTGACCGAAGTGCTGCATGGCTCGTCGCAGATCGTCACCATCGAAGACGCCTCAAACGACCCCGCCGCGCACGAGTAACGTCGCACGATGTGCTAGGCGCGGCTGAAGCGCCTGGCACATCGCGACACACGGTCCGCCGCTTCACGATGACTACCGAGCGCGTGCGTCGCACGCGACGGACGACGGAATAAGTCGCGCGTCGTACCGTGCATCGACGGTAAACGTCGCCGCGCACGAATAGTTGTGTTCCACGATCGAGAAACGTATGCGATACCGTTTCGGAAACATCGGGCTTGGCGAGATGCGCGGCACACCTTGTGCGCCGTCATCGGTATGATCGTTTCGGTCGTCGCGCCAGTACGAGGTATGGACGGCTAAATACGTTCTCGACGGGGTTTCCCAACTCACGATGTAGCGATACTGCATGCCTTTCCAGCGAATCGCTGCCGTAATGTCGTCGCTAACGAGCGGAAACGGCGTGTGCACGTGAAATTTATGCACGTCCGCGCGGATGCGAAAGATCCCGTCAGGGATCGCTTTTTCGATCGCCGCTTGTACCGGCAAATAATCGTCGTCCGCGCGTTGCGTGTGTGGCAACGCGAGCGCGAGTTGCAGCAGCCCCAGGGCGAACATCCGGTACCTCTTTCGTAACACGCGCGTGCATGACGATTGACGGATTTACACGCGGAAACGTGGCCGAGAATCGGTTGCTTCCGATCGACGCTGTCTGCTCGATCGTGGCTGGCGCGAGGTAGTCGAGCGTGCGGCGCTTTCGAGCGCTTTCGCGTCGGTGCGCGCTGCTCGTAAGGATAGCATTCGGGGGAATCGCGTTTCGCCGACGCCAAAGCCACTCAGTCTACGTTCGTGCGAAGGAACCCGGTGGAAATCTGGGACGGTCGCGCCACTGTGAGCGGGGAGCCGCTCGTTCGTCACTGCGCAAGCGGGAAGGCGGCGAGCACGATGGCTACGATCCGTGAGTCAGGATACTCCGAGCGAACGTCCCGCCCCGCACCTCGCACGAAGGTTGGCGTTCCCTGTTCGATCCATCCGCCCGCGGACTGATTCCGCGTCTGGTCCTGGCCGCCGCATCGAGCGATTCCGGCAAAACGACGATCGCGCTCGGCCTGATCGCGGCGTTCCGCAAGCGCGGCCTCACCGTCGCCGCCGCGAAATCCGGCCCCGATTTTATCGACGCTTCCCACCTCGCGCGCGCCGCCGGCCGCCCGGCCCGGAATCTGGATGCGTTTCTCGCGCCGGAAGCCGCGGTCGCAGCGTCGTTCGTGCGCGGTGCCGCTGGCAGCGATCTCGCGGTGGTCGAAGGCGCGATGGGGCTTTTCGATGGCCGTCACGGCTCGGGCGAGGGTTCGAGCGCGCACATCGCGCGGCTGCTCGATGCGCCCGTCGTGCTGGTGCTCGATTGCGGCAAAGCCTCGTCGACGATCGGTGCCATCGCCTATGGGCTCGCCCGGTTCGATCCGCGCGTGCGCGTCGTCGGCGCGATCCTCAACCGCGTTGCGAGCGACAAACATGCGGCGACCGTTACCGATGCGGTGCGCCAAGCGGGCGTGACCGTGTTCGGCGTCGTGCGGCGCAACGAGCGGATCGGCTTACCGAGCCGCCATCTCGGGCTCGTCGAACCCGGCGGCGACGGGTGGCAAGCCTCGGTCGACGCCGCCGCCGAAGCGCTCGAACGCGACGTCGATCTCGACGCGATCTTCGCTTGCGCGCGGTCTGCGCCGCCCCTTGCAGCCGCGGTGGCCGTGCCGATGGCCGAGCAACGCACGCGGATCGCGATCGCACGCGACGACGCGTTTTGGTTCTACGATGAAGCGAGCCTCGAAACGCTCGCGGCCGCGGGGGCCGAATTCGTGCCCTACGCGCCGCTGCACGATCCGTTTCCTAGCGATGTGGCGGGCGCGTTTATCGGTGGGGGCTATCCCGAACTGCACGCCGAGGCGCTGGCCGCGAATCATGCCGCGCGCCGTGGCTTGCGGGAAGCGATCGCGGCGGGGATGCCCGCGTACGCGGAATGCGGCGGATTGATGTACCTCGGTGAGGCGCTCGAAACGCCGACCGGCACGCATCCGATGGTCGGTGCCGTGCCGGCGATTTCCACGCTCGGTGAGCGGCGCTCCGCGTTACGGTACGTCGAAGCGCGCGCGCTCGGCTCGGGACCGCTGTTCGCAACCGGCGAGATCGTGCGCGGCCACGAGTTCCATTACTCGAACACGCGTTACACCGCGAATGCGCCAGCGTTCGCGATCGATGACGAGCGTGAGGGTTTCCGATCGCCGAACGTCCACGCATCGTACGTTCACGTGCATCTCGGCGCGCGGCCGGAAGCGGCCGCATCGTTTATCGCGCACGCGCGCGCGTTTGCTGGGCTCGCATGATCGCCGCACCGTTCGTCGTGCTCGTCATGGGGTTGCGCCACGGCGCCGACCCCGATCATCTTGCGGCAATCGATAACCTCACGCGGTCGGCGTACGATCGCATGCCGAAGGCGAGCCGATTCGTCGGCACGCTCTTCGCGATCGGGCACTCGGGGATGGTATTGCTTACGGCCGCGCTCGCCGGGTATCTCGGCGCTCGCGTCGGCGCGATCTCGGAAGGCTTCGCACGTGCCGGTGCGCTTGCGTCGATCCTCATCCTATTATTGATGGCGGCGCTGAATATCGTGGCACTCGTTCGCGGCACGGGCTCCGTGCGCGCGAAGATGCTGCCACGCGTGTTGCGTGAGGCCTCGCATCCGCTCGTTGCCGTGCCGATCGGCGCGCTCTTCGGACTTGGGTTCGAAACGTCGAGCCAACTCCTCGCGTACGGCGCCGCGTTTTCGACGGCGCATTTGGTCGACGGCCTGATCGTCGGCCTCGCGTTTTGCGGTGGCATGATCCTAACCGATACGTTCGATTCGCTGTTCGTGACGCGCGTGGTCGGCGCGCGCGGTGCGACGGCGCTCGGCTCGCGCCGGCTGTGGATCGGCGTCGTGACGCTCGTCGCGCTCGCCGTTGCGGCGGACGAACTGCTGGTATTCTTTGGCGTGCCGGTACCGTTCGACGAACTCACGCTGAGTGCGGCAACGGTCAGCCTGTTGATCGTTACCGCGATCGTGCTCGCGATCCGCGGTAGGCGCGCCGCGCGCGCCGCCGCCGAGGTGGTTTCGTGATCGCGTTCATCAGCGCCGTCGAAACCGATCTCGTCGCCGCGCGCGACGCGCGTGCGCTTTTGCCCGACGGATTTGCGCCCGTCACCGTCCACGCGTCATACGCGTTTTGCGGCGAGTTTGCCGTGCGCAAAGCGTTGCGCGATGCGACGATCGTCATCGTGCGCATTCTCGGTGGGCGCGCGTACTTTAAAGCAGGCTTCGCGGCGTTGGAAGCGCTCGCGCGCGAGCGCGGCGTGCGCATCATCGCGTTGCCGGGTGAAGCGCAGGCGGATGCCGACGCGGATGCGGTGTCGACCGTACCGCTCGAAATGCTGCGGCGCGCGTACGCATATTCGTTCGCCGGTGGCTCGGCGAATCTCGCGCAGCTGTTTCGCTACGTTTCCGACGAGCTGCACGCGACCACATTCGGGTTCGAACCGCCCGCGGAATCGCCCGACTGGGGCTTCTACCACCCGGATGCAACCGATCGCGCGGAGACGGCACGGCTCGATCGCGATGCGTTTATCGCGCGCCATCATCGCGGCGGGCGTCCCGTCGCCGGGCTCGTGTTCTACCGCGCCGATTGGGCGAGCGGAAATACCGAACACGTCGCGGCGATCGTGCGCGCGCTCGAAGCGCGCGGGCTCGACGTGCTTCCGGTGTTCGTCTACAGCTTGCGCGAATGCGATCGTGTCGGCGATTTACCGTTGCCGTATGCGTTTGCGTTCGCGCGCGATGGTGTCACGTGCGTCGATGTCGTCGTGAGCATGCTTTCGTATGCGTCGAGCGATCTCTCGCGCGGCGAACGCATCGTCGAATCGGTCGGCCCGGCCCTGCGCGCGGATGTCGCGCTCGACGTGCCGTTAATCCAGGCCGTGACGACGGGGCAGAGCATCGCGGCGTGGCGCGAAAGCGCGGCGGGGCTCGGGCCGTTCGATGCGGCGACGAAGATCGTGCTTCCGGAATTCGATGGCAAGCTCGTCGGGCCGGTCGTCGCGTTTCGTGATCCCGTCACTTCGATGATGCGCCCGGATGCGGAGCAAGTCGGCGCGCTCGCCGACCTCGTCGTGCGCCACGTTCGCCTGCGCACGATTCCGAATAGTGAGAAACGGCTCGCGATCGTCTTGACGAATTTCGCAAATCGCCAAGGACGCGTCGGCAGCGCGGTCGGCCTCGACACGCCCGCATCCGTGGTCGCGTTACTGCGCGCCCTTGCCGCCGAGGGTTACGACACGGGCGACATCCCGGCAGACGGCGATGCGCTCATGGCGCAGCTGATCGCGCGAGGCGGGTACGACACCGAAACGCTTACCGAAGAACAACTCGAACATGCGGACGCGCGGTACGCGACCGCTTCGTATCAGCGATTCTACGACACGCTCTCGCCGCGCGTGCGCCGGGAACTCGCCGACGGCTGGGGCCCGGCGCCCGGAGCTGCGTATCGCGTCGGCGACGACGTGTACGTTGCGGGCATCACGCTCGGCAATATTTTCGTGATGATCCAACCACCGCGCGGGTTCGGCGAGAACCCGCTTGCGGTGTATCACTCGGGCGAGCTCGTGCCGACGCACCACTACCTCGGCGCGTATCGTTGGCTGCGCGACGAATTTCGCGTCGATGCGATCGTGCAATGCGGCAAACACGGCACGCTCGAATGGCTGCCGGGGAAATCGCTCGGGCTCTCGGGCGATTGTTATCCTGCGATCGCGCAAGCCGACGTGCCGCTCTTCTATCCGTTCATCGTGGACGATCCGGGCGAGGGGACGCAGGCGAAGCGGCGCGCGCATGCGTGCATCATCGACCACCTGATCCCGCCGATGACGAAGGCGCAAACGTACGACGAGCTTGCGAAATTGCAGCGGTTGCTCGGCGAGTATGCAGCGGCGGAACGCGTCGATCCCGATAAGGCGCCGCTCATCGCAAGCGCGATCTGGCAGAGCGTCGTTGCCGCAGAATTACAGCGCGATCTCGGCGTCGATGCACCGCCCGAAGGCGATGCGTTCGGCGAGTTCTTGCAGCACGTCGACGGCTATCTTTGCGAGCTCGGCGATCTGCAAATCCGTGACGGCTTGCACGTGCTCGGGCAGCCGCCCGAAGCGGAACGACTCGTCGATCTCGCTCTCGCGCTCGTCCGGCTCGATACTTCGGAAGCCCTCGGCGCCGCACATGCGCTCGCCGATGACCTCGATATCGACCACGCCGCGATCGCCGATGCCGCGCGTGGTGGCGAGCGCTATCGTGGCGTGCTGCGCCCGGGGCTCGTCCCCGACGAAGGCCGCACGCCCACCGTGCGCGACGTGCGCGATGCGCTCGATCGGATCGCGCGCGACGCCGTACGCCTCGCCGTGCTCGACGATCCGCTCGTCGCCGCAACGTATCTTGCGGGATGCGGCGTCTCGCTCACGGGCGCATTCGCGCAGACGCTCGCGCTCGTGGTTCGGCGCATCGTGCCCGACGTGCGGCTCGCGACCGACGAGCTCACGAATTTGCTCGGCGGCTTGCGCGGGCGGCACGTGCCGCCGGGACCGAGCGGCCCGCCGACGCGCGGGATGGCGAACGTGTTGCCGACCGGGCGTAATTTCTATGCCGTCGACGTGCGCGCGATCCCGTCGCGCTTCGCATGGACGGTCGGCGTGCGGCTCGCCGATGCGCTTTTACGCGCGGCGTTCGAGAAAGACGGCGCGTACCCGCGCGCGATCGGGATCACGGTGTGGGGCACCGCGAACATGCGCACGCAGGGCGACGACGTTGCGGAGATCCTGTGGCTGCTCGGCGTGCGGCCGACGTGGCATGAAGAGAACGGCCGCGTGACGGGGCTCGAAGTCGTCGAGCTCGACGAACTCGGTCGCCCGCGCGTCGACGTGACCGTGCGCATATCGGGATTCTTCCGCGATGCGTTTCCGGGCGTGGTCACGCTGCTCGATCGCGCGGTAACGCTCGTCGCCGAACGCGACGAACCGGCGGCGATGAACCCGCTCCGCGCCGCAGCAGAAACGGATGCGCGCGCGCGCATCGCGGCCGGTGCGTCGGCCGATCAGGCGAGGCGCCGTTCGCGTTTCCGTATTTTCGGAAACAAGCCCGGAGCCTACGGAACGGGCGTTTTACGGCTCATCACCGAGGGCACGTGGAACGACGAGAGCGATCTCGCCGACGCGTACCTCTCCTCGGGCGGATTCGCCTACGGTGAGACGGCGTACGGCGAGCCCGCGCCAGCGGAGTTCAACGCGCGCCTCGCCGCCTCGACGATTGCTGTACAGAATCAGGATAACCGCGAACACGATATTTTCGATAGCGACGATTACTTACAGCATCACGGTGGGATGATCGCCGCAATCCGCTCGCTGCGCGGCGCGGCGCCAACGGCGTTTTTCGGCGACACGAGCGACCCCGCCGTACCCAAAGTGCGGACGCTTGCCGACGAAGCGCGGCGCGTGTTCCGCTCCCGCGTCGTCAACCCGCGGTGGATTGCGGGCGCGCGCCGGCACGGCTACAAGGGCGCGCTCGAAATGGCGGCGACCGTCGACTACTTGTTCGGGTTCGATGCGACGGCGAACGTCGTCGAGGATTGGATGTACGAACGCGTCGCGCGTGCGTACGTCCTCGATCCGGAGAACCGCGCGTTTCTCGAAAAATCGAATCCGTGGAGCGCGCGCGAGATGACGGAACGCCTACTGGAAGCGGCGCAGCGCGGGATGTGGTCCGCACCGGATGCCGCGACGATCGACGAACTGCGCAACGAGTTGCTCTCGATCGAAGGCGCGCTCGAAGATCGTACGGAGGGCTCGCTCGTTGCGCCGTAACTTCCCGTTTGTCGCGCTCGTCGGCCAGGAAGCATTACGCGATGCGCTCCTGTGGCTCGCCGTCGACCCGGCGATCGGCGGCTTGCTCGTCACGGGAACGCGCGGAACGGCGAAGTCGACCGCAGCGCGCGGGCTCGTCGATGTGTTGCCCGGCATCGCCGTGCGTGCGAACGATGCGTTCAATCGCGCGCCCGAGCCCGGCGACGATGCTACTGTTCGCCCCACGCCGTTCGTGGAGTTTCCCGTCGGGGCGACGGAAGATCGCGTCGTCGGGACGCTCGACGTGCGCGCGTTACTCGCCGATGCCGAACGACGCTTCGAACCGGGCTTGCTCGCGCGCGCGAATCGCGGCGTGCTTTACGTCGACGAAGTGAATCTGTTGCCGGATCACTTGGTCGATGTCGTGTTGGATGCTGCTGCGACGGGGATCAACGTCGTCGAGCGCGAGGGCGCGTCGTTCGTGCACGACGCGCGGATCATGCTCGTCGGTACGATGAATCCGGAAGAAGGCGAACTGCGCCCGCAGCTCCTCGATCGCTTCGGACTTTGCGTTGCAATCGCGAGCGACGACGATCTCGCGCACCGCGTGCGGATCGTGGAACGTCGGCTCGCGTTCGAACGCGATCCGGAGGGCTTTACCGCAACGTATGCGCGTGAAACGGCGGCGCTGCGGGAGCGCGTCGTTGCCGCCCGCGCGCTGCTCGCCGACGTTACATACGACGTGCGGACGATCGAGCACGCGGCGACGCTTGCTATTGCCGCGCGCGTCGAGGGCATGCGCGCGGACCTGACGATCGTACGCACCGCGTGTGCGATCGCCGCGCTCGACGGGCGCACCACGGTTGCGAGCGACGACGTCGAGGGGGCCGCAGTCGCCGCACTCGCGCACCGCCGTCGCGAAGCGCCCCCGCCGTCGAATCGGCCGACTACCCCACCTAATACGCCAACCAACGGCTCGCCGCCGAAAACAAACGCATCACCACCGGACACCTCGCCACCGTCGGCGCAGCCGCCAGCAACGTCGTCGAAGCGCTCGGATGAAGCCCCGTCGTCCGCCGATGCAAGTGGCGACGGTAACGCGAACGGCAGTAGCGATCCGTCGTCGCGCCCGAGTACGGATGATTCGCCGGGCGAGACGTTTACCGTCGGTGCGCCTGCGGCCCTGACGCTCGCAATCGATATGCACGTTCGCGCGCAACCGCGCACGGCAAGCGCCGTCGCACGTGGCCGCGATACGGCCGCGACGCCGGTCGGGCGCGCGCGCGTGGTTCGTACCGTTACGCGCACGATCGCCGCGCTCGCGACGATCCGCGCGGCGGCAGAAGAAGGCAGTGCGATCGCGGAGCGCCACGTGCGGTACGTCACGCGGCGCGGACGCGAGCGGCAACTGATCGTGTTCGTGGTCGATGCATCGGGCTCGATGGCCGCTGCGGCGCGTATGCGCGCGGCGAAGGGCGTGGTTTGCGCGCTCCTCGAGGATGCATACAAAAAGCGCGATGCCGTGGCGCTCGTTGCGTTTCGCGGTGTGGGCGCGGAGACACTCGTGCCGCCGACGCGCAGCGCGGCACTCGCCTATCGTCGCTTGGCCGCGATGCCGACGGGTGGCCGAACCCCGCTCGCCGATGGCTTGCGCGTAGCACGCGAACTGATTGCGGTAGCGGCACGGCGCGATCCCAGCGCACGCGCGTACCTCGTGCTCGTTAGCGACGCGCGAGCGAACGCGCCGCAACACGATGCCTTCGGTGCGGCGATGCACGAAGCCGCGCTCATCGAAGCGCGCGACGTGCGCGTACTGTGCGTCGACACCGAATCCGGGCGCATCCGCTTCCATCAAGTAGCGCGACTGGCAACCGCAATGGCCGGAAGCTACCGTCATTTGGACGATTGCTCGGAACGCACGCTCGGCGCGACGATCCGTGAGTGGATGGCAACGGCGTGAGTGAGGCGAGGGTATGAGTGGAATTCGCCGGCAGGCTTCGGTTTCGACGCGTAAAGGCGACGGGGGCGTGACACGCCTCGGTGGCGGCGGTTCGATTTCCAAGGCCGACAATCGCGTCGAAGCATACGGCGCGATCGACGAACTCAACACGTTCATCGGGATCGCGCGCACGCGCTGCGACGACGCCGAAGTGAACGCAGAGATTCGCGCGATCCAGCGCGAGCTCTTCATCGTCGGTTCGGCCGTATCGACGCGGCCGGACACGAAAAAAGTGATTCCGGAAATCACGAAAGAGATGGTCCACCGCCTCGATGCGCTCGTCGAGCGTTGGGAAGCCGAGCCGAAGATCTTGCGCGATTGGTCGATCCCGGGCGAATACGCGGGCTCGGCTGCGTTCGATGCGGCGCGCGCGATTTGTCGGCGAGCCGAACGCGCGAATGTGCGTTACGTAACGAACGGCGGCGAAATTCAACCCACGGTGCTCGAATACCTGAACCGTTTGAGTGACGTCCTTTGGCTCGCCGCGCGCGTGGTCGAAGCCCGCGCCGGGATCGATGCGCGGCTCCGCGACGCGGATCATCCCGGTCCGCCCTGGTCGCGCGCATGGTAACGTGCGCGGTGACGCGCGCATGCTAACCGCGGATGCCGCCGCTCTTGCGAATGCGCGTGCCGATGCACGCTGCCCCGGGGCGCTGCATGCGGTCCAAGCACGTGACGGCTTGCTCGTGCGCATTCGCGTGCCCGGCGGGTTCCTCGGTTCAGATGCACTGCGTGCGCTTGCCGCGTGCGCCGAGCGCTATGCCGACGGGAACATCGATTGCACCGCGCGCGCGAGCATCCAGCTCCGCGGCGTGCGCGCCGAAGCGTTGTCCGAGCTCGGCGCCGATCTCTTTGCCTGCGGGCTCTTGCCTTCGCTCGAACACGATCGCGTTCGGAACATCGTTGCGAGCCCGTTTGCGGGTGTCGATCCCGACGAAATCGTCGACGCGCGGCCACTCGTCCGAGCACTCGACGATGCACTCGTCGTCGAAGCAACGCTTGCGCGCTTGCCCGCAAAATTCGCTTTCGCGATCGACGGCGGTGGGCGCGCGTTTCCGACTTCGCGTCCCGACGTGTTCATGCGCGCGATCGCAACGGCGAACGGCCCGCGAATGCGCTTCACGCTTGCCGGCGACGATGGAGCGACCGACGTTGTCACCGATGAAGCCCCCGCGATCGCACTCGCGGTAGCGCGCGCCGCGCTCGCCGCCGCGGAAGAAGCGAACGAACCCGAGACGTGGCGGCTCGCAACTTCCCTTGCCGCTCGCAACGCCGCGACGGCGGTACTGCGCGCGCACGATGGACGTCCCGAGCAGAAGCGAGACGGCGACGCTCGGCCGCGTGCATCGGGCGCCGGTCGCGCGGCGATCCCGGTCGGCACCTTCGCAGAACGCGATGCCGGCACGCGAACGCTCGTGCCGTCCGTGCCACTCGGCCGCCTTACGAGCGCGCAAGCGCGGGCGCTCGCGGGCATCGCAATAGGGACGGGCGCCGATGTTCGGCTGGCCTGGTGGCGGGGCGTCGCGCTTACCGGCGTCCCGATCGCGCACCTCGTCGCGGTCGTTATTTCGGAACTCGCGAAGCTCGGGTTGCCGTGCGATCGAAGCGACGGGTTCGTCGGCATCGCGGCCTGTGCCGGGCTCGGCGGGTGCGACGCCGCAAACGCCGACGTGCGCGCGCTCGCAAGCGCCCTCGCCGAGCAGCGCCGCTCCGGGCACGGAACGGGAGCGTTCACCGCGAACGTAGCCGGATGCGGTAAGCGCTGCGCGATGCGTCGCGGGGCGAGCGTCGATCTCGTCGCGAGCGTCGGCGGTACGTACGATCTCTTACGCAACGGCGTCATCGTGCGGAGCGGAGCCACCCCGGCAGACGCCCTCGCGTTCGCAACCCACGCGGCAAGTCTCTTCCCCGAACGATCCATCGCGGAGCCCGTATGATCCCGACCTACGAACACGATCCCGCAGAAATCTACCGCGTGTCGTTTGCGACCATCCGCGCCGAAGCAAACCTCGGCGATGCGTCGCCCGTGCACGCGCGCGTGCTCGTGCGGATGATCCATGCGTGCGGGATGACCGATCTTCCGCGGGACGTCGAATCGTCGCATCAAGCAGCCGAGCGCGGGCGCGCCGCACTCCACGCGGGCGCGCCGATCTTCTGCGATTCCGCGATGCTCGCCGCAGGCGTCACACGCGCGCGCTTGCCGCAAAACAACGACGTCATCTGTACGCTCCGCGACGAGCGGGTTGCGGAACTCGCGCGCAAACACGGCACGACGCGGAGCGCGATCGCGCTCGAACTGTGGCGCGATCGGCTCGAAGGCGCGGTCGTCGCGATCGGCAACGCGCCGACCGCGTTGTTCCATCTTTTGGAAATGATTGCAAACGGCGCCCCGCGGCCGGCGCTCGTCGTCGGGATGCCCGTCGGCTTCGTCGGCGCGGCGGAATCGAAAGTGGCGCTCGCCGCAAACGCGCTCGATCTCGCGTTCATCACCCTGCACGGCAGGCGCGGCGGCAGCGCGATCGCCTCCGCCGCGATCAACGCGCTCGCGAGCGATACCGAATGAGCGCGCCAGCGAAGGGCCGATTGTTCGGCGTCGGCGTCGGCCCGGGCGATCCCGAGCTCATCACCGTCAAGGCGCTGCGCATCGTCCGGGCCGCGCCCGTCATCGCCTACCCCGCCGCGCGCCACGGGCGTAGTAACGCACGCGCGGTCGTTGCCGCGAGCCTGACGGCATCGCAGATCGAGGTGCCGCTGATCTATCCGATCACGACCGAGCTCGAGCAGCCCGAGGGCGGTTACGAAGCGGCGATGGTCGCGTTTTACGATCGCTCGGCCGAAGCGCTCGCCGCGCATCTCGATGCGGGCCGCGATGTCGCGATCCTGTGCGAAGGCGATCCGTTTTTCTACGGTTCGTACATGTATCTGCACGATCGGCTCGCACACCGCTACGAAACCGAAGTGATCGCGGGCGTTCCCTCGATCCTTGCCGGTGCCGCAAGGCTCGGAACGCCGCTCGTACGCCGCGATACGGAACTCACCATCGTCCCCGGCACGCTCCCGGAGAGCGTACTCGCGGCGCGACTCGCGGACGGCAACGCGTACGTTGTCATGAAACTCGGGCGCACGTTTGCGAAAGTACGGAGCGCGCTCGCACGCGCGGGCGTGCTCGATCGCGCGCACTACATCGAGCGCGCGACGATGGACCGCGAACGCATCGTACCGATCGCCGAAGTCGATCCAACGGCGGTGCCGTATTTCGCACTCATCGTCGTACCGGGTGCCGCCGTTCCCGCGCTTCCCGTCCCCGCAGAGCGCGGACGTGTCGATGTCGTGGGCCTCGGCCCGGCCGGTCCGCAGTGGCTTTCACCCGAGGCGAAGCGCGCGCTCGACGATGCAACCGATCTCGTCGGCTACGGCCCATACGTCGATCGCGTGCCGTCGCGTCCGGGGCTGCAACGGCATGCCTCGGACAATCGCGTCGAGGTCGAGCGCGCGCGTCATGCGCTGGAACTCGCGACGGCGGGCGCACGCGTGTGCGTCGTCTCGTCCGGCGATCCGGGCATCTTCGCGATGGCGAGCGCCGTGATGGAAGCGATCGATGGCGGCCCCGAAGCGTGGCGTGCGCTCGACGTGCGCGTGCTTCCTGGAATTTCCGCGATGCAGGCTGTTGCCGCGCGCGTCGGCGCGCCGCTCGGCCACGATTTCTGCGCGATCTCGCTCTCCGATCGCCTCAAGCCGTGGGAAACCGTCGCGGCGCGCTTGGAAGCCGCGGCGTCGGCCGATTTCGTGATCGCGCTCTACAATCCGATTTCATCGCAGCGGCAGTGGCAACTCGCGGAAGCGTGTGCGATCGTCGGCCGCAGTCGCGGTCCGCAAACGCCCGTCGTGCTCGCGCGCGACGTCGGCGGCCCAACGGAGCGCGTCGCAATCGTCGAACTCGGCAAGCTCAACCCGCGCGACGTGGATATGCGCACGCTCGTCATGATCGGCGCATCGACGACGCGGCTCATCCCGCGCCCCGATGGCTCGACATACGTCTACACGCCGCGGTACTACGGCGAGAAAGTCGGAGCCGCGGCGGTGGCTGCAGCGGAAGAAGCACGCAAGGAGCCCGCGGGATCGCAAGCGAGCCGGCCGTGAGCGAAGCCGCGCCGCCGCTGCGTCGTGGATGGACGACGGGCGCGTGCGCGACGGCGGCTGCGAAGGCCGCGTTCTACGCATTGCACGGCGCGGAATTTCCCGATCCGGTGACGATCGTGCTGCCGCTCGGCCAGAGCGTGTCGTTTGCGCTGGCGCACGAAGAACGCGGCAACGGCTTCGCGCGCGTCGGAATCATCAAGGACGCGGGCGACGATCCCGACGTGACCCATGGCGCGACGATCGTCGCGACCGTGCGCGCGGGCCGCGCGGGTTCGGGCGTGACGTTTCTCGCGGGCGAAGGCGTCGGCACCGTAACGAAAGCGGGCTTGCCGATCCCCGTCGGCGAGCCCGCGATCAATCCCACACCGCGGCAAATGATCCGCGATGCGATCGCCGCGAGCGCAGTCGAACTCGGCCGCGCGGGCGATGTCGTCGTGGAGATCGCGATCCCCGGTGGCGCCGCAATCGCCGAACGTACGATGAACGGGCGGCTCGGGATCGTCGGCGGCCTCTCGATCCTCGGTACGACGGGCGTCGTGATTCCGTATTCGTGTGCGGCGTGGATTGCGACGATCTACGAAGGCATCGACGTCGCGCGGGCAAACGGGATCGCGCACGTTGCGGGTTCCACCGGCTCTACCTCGGAAGCCGCCGTTACGAAACGGTTCGCGCTCCCGGAATCGGCGCTGATCGACATGGGCGATTTCGCGGGCGGGATGTTGAAATACATCCGTCGCAAACCCGTGCCGCGCGTGACGATCGCTGGGGGATTTGCGAAAATGGCAAAACTCGCACAGGGTGCGCTCGATCTCCATTCGGCAAGGAGCACGCTCGATCTCGCGGCGCTCGGCGAACTCGCGCGCGGGCGCGGCGCGGGCGAGTTGCTCGTTTCGCAAATTACGCAAGCGAACACGGGGCTCGAAGCGTTGCAACGGGCAACGGCCGCGGGGATCGCGCTAGCCGATGCGGTCGCCGAGCGCGCGCTCGCACGTGCGAGACGCGTCCTCGACGATGCGCCGGTCGAACTCGATGTGCTCGTTGTGGATCGCTCCGGGAACGTGATCGCCCATGCGAGCTGATGCCTCCGACGTGTGGTTGACGATCGTCGGCATCGGCGAGGATGGCTTCGACGGGCTTGGGATCGCGGCGCGGGTCGCGCTCGCGCAAGCGGAAGTCCTCGTCGGATCGGCGCGTCAACTCGCGCTGGTCCCGGAAGTCGCGGGCGTGCGGCTTCCGTGGCCGACGCCGCTCTTGCCGTTCGTCGACCAGGTTCTTACCGACCATCGCGGTCGTCGCGTCGTCATGCTCGCGAGCGGCGATCCGATGTTGCACGGCATCGGCGCGATCGTTGCCGCGCGCCTTCCCGCGCACGAATTACGCGTCGTGCCCCAGCCGTCGGCGTTCGCGCTCGCCTGCGCGCGCCTCGGGTGGCCCGAAGCCGAAGTCGTGCTCGTTTCCGTGGTTGCGAAACCACTCGCACGCGTGCGGCGCGAGCTTACACCGGGGCGCCGCGTCGTCGTATACAGCGAAAACGGGGAAACGCCGCGCGTGCTCGCGGCGACGCTGACGGAGGCGGGGTTCGGCACGAGCGTCATGCACGTCTTCGAACGTCTCGGTGGGCCGCACGAACGGCGCGTCGACGGTACCGCCGAAGCGTGGCAGGCCGCCGCTTGCAACGATCTCAACGTCGTCGCATTTACCGCGATCGCTTCGCCCGGAACGCGCACCTATACGACGCTTGCGGGCCTTCCCGACGATGCGTTCGCAAACGACGGCGCGCTCACGAAACGCGAAGTGCGCGCGGCGACGCTTGCGAGACTCGCGCCGTTACCGGGCGAGCTGCTGTGGGATGTCGGCGCCGGCTCCGGCTCCATCGGGATCGAGTGGTCGCGTGCGCACCCGTCGTGTCGTACGATCGCCTTCGAACGGAACGCCGAGCGGGCGATCCGCATCGCGCGGAATGCCGAGGTCCTCGGGGTGCCGGAGTTGCGCGTCGTGACGGGCAGCGTACCGGATGCATTCGATGCGTATGAGGTCGGGCCGCGTGCGCCCGATGCGATTTTCCTTGGCGGAGGACTGAACGCAGATGCGAACCTGCTTGACGTGTGTTGGGGGATGTTACGCCCGGGCGGGCGGATCATGATCAACGTCGTGACGGTGGCCGGTGAGAGCGTGCTCGCGCACGCGCAATCGCAATACGGTGGCGAACTTTCGCGCATCGCGGTCGCCCGTGCCGAGGCCGTCGGTGGCGTGCTCGGATGGCGGCCGGCGATGCCCGTGACGCAGTGGCACGCGGTGAAGCCGTGACGGCGCGCGCGGTCGGCTTCGGCTCGGCGAGCAACGCCACGGTTGCGGATATCCTCGAACTGATGGAGCGCGCGAACGCGAGCGCACCCGGCGTCGCTCCGTTTGCGATCGCGACTGTGGACACGCGCGAAGACATGGGACGCGACATCGCCGCAGCGCTGGGCTGCAAGCTGCTCGTGTTCACGGCCGCCGATCTCGCGAGCACGGCGCAGGCCGCCGGGCTCACGATGCTCTCCGTACGCGCCGCCGGATCGGTGGGCACGCCGAGCGTTGCCGAAGCCGCCGCGCTCGCCGCACTCGGGCCCGGTGGAAAGCTCGTCGTCGCGCGCCTCACCGGCCACCGCTGTACGTGCGCGATCGCCGAAGTACGATGACGGTCCACTTCATCGGCGCGGGGCCGGGCGCACCCGATCTGCTCACGCTTCGCGGGCGCGATCTCATCGCGCGCTCGCCCGTCTGCCTCTATGCGGGCGCGCTCGTCTCGACGGAAATCCTGGCGTTCGCCCCGCCGGGCGCACACATCGTCGATACGGCGGAAATGACGCTCGACGCGATCGTCGCGGAGATCGCGGCCGCGCACGCTCGTAACGAGGATGTCGCGCGCTTACACTCGGGCGATCTCTCGATCTGGAGCGCGATGGCGGAGCAAATGCGCCGTCTCGATGCGCTCGGCATCCCGTATGACGTAACGCCGGGAGTGCCCGCGTTCGCAGCCGTCGCTGCGGCACTCGGGCGCGAACTCACGCGGCCGCGCGTCGCGCAATCGCTGATCCTCACGCGCACGGCGACGCGCTCGACGCCGATGCCGCCCGGCGAAGATCTGGCGACGCTCGGCGCGACGGGCGCGACGCTTGCGATCCATCTCTCGATCGCGAATCTCGAACACGTCGTCACCGAGCTGCGACCGTTCTACGGTGACGGATGCCCGGTTGCGGTTGTGGCGCGTGCGAGCTGGCCGGACGAGCGCGTCGTTCGTTCGACGCTTGGAGAAATACAGAACGTACTCGCGGCGGAATCGATCGAACGTTCGGCGACGATCGTCGTCGGGCGAACGCTCGACGATGCGGCATTCGGCGAGAGCTATCTCTATTCGAGCGGTCGCGACCGGAGCGCATGACGCGCGTCGTCATCCTCGGCGGCACGGCGGACGCAAACGCGCTCGCGGCGGCGTTGTACGATGCACCGGGAATCGCGCTCACGACGACGCTCGCCGGGCGCGTTGCGAACCCGAAATTGCCGATGGGCGACGTGCGAATCGGGGGCTTCGGCGGCGCGATAGGCCTCGCCGCGTATCTCCGTGCCGAGCGCGTGGATGCCGTCATCGATGCGACGCACCCGTTTGCCGCGCGGATGTCGCGCAACGCGTTCGTCGCTTGCGCGGATACGGGGGTTGCGCTCCTCGCGCTCGACCGGCCGCGTTGGACCGAAGAAGTGGGCGACACGTGGCTCCGCGTGCCCGATGAGGCGACGGCCGCGCACCTTGCCTACGAGCGCGGGCGGCGCATCTTCCTGACGATCGGGCGTCAGGGCCTCGCGCCGTACGCAGCGATGGAGGATCGCTGGTTTCTTATCCGCACGATCGACCCACCCGAGCCGCCGTTACCCGCGCGGCATCGCATCGTTCTCGCGCGCGGCCCGTTCGCGCAAGCGGAGGAAGTGTCGACGATGCGCGAGCACGCGATCGATCTCGTCGTCGCCAAAGATAGCGGTGGAGCGATGACCGTTGCAAAGCTCGCCGCCGCACGGGCTTTGCAGCTACCGGTCGTCGTGATCGAACGGCCGGCACCGTCAGGGGCGCGGACGGTAGCGAGCCGTGAGGAAGTCCTCGCCTGGCTCGCAACCGTCGCGCGCTAACCGCCGACGATCTTTGCTTCGCCCGGCATCGGAAGCGACGGCGGGTGCTGGTTGCGCTCGTGGGCCATACGTCGCGCGATCGGTGGAAAGTCGCGCATCGGTTCGCCGACGTAGAGCTGGCGCGGGCGTGCGATCCGCTGTTCCGGATCTTCGAGCATCTCTTTCCACTGCGCGAGCCAGCCTGCGGTGCGCGCGAGCGCGAACATCGGCGTGAACATCGGCATCGGAATCCCGATCGCACGCATCACGATCCCCGAATAGTAATCGACGTTCGGGTAGAGCTTACGGGTGGCGAAATATTCGTCTTGCAAGACGACGCGTTCGAGCTCGCGCGCGAGTTCGAGCAGCGGATCGCCGTTGGGGATTTGCTCGAGGACCTCGTCGCAAATCTTCTGCATCACCTTCGCGCGCGGATCGTAGCTCTTATACACGCGGTGGCCGAAGCCCATGAGCCGGAACGGATCGTCCTTGTCCTTCGCTTTTTTGATAAATTCGGGGATGCGCGATTTATGGCCGATCTCTTGGAGCATGACGACGACGGCTTCGTTCGCGCCCCCGTGGATCGGGCCCCAAAGCGAGGCGATGCCCGCAGCGATGCACGCGAACGGGTTCGCACGGCTCGAGCCGACCGTTCGCACGGTCGAGGTCGAGGCGTTCTGCTCGTGATCCGCCTGCACGATCATCAGCGCGTTCACGGCCTTCGCGAACACCGGATTGACCGTATACGGCTCGGCGGGCACCGAGAACATCATCGTGAGGAAGTTCTCGGCGTAGCTCAGCTTATTTTGCGGATAGACGAACGGCTGGCCGACGGAATTCTTGTACGCCATCGCGGCGATCGTCGGCATCTTCGCGATCAGCCGGTGGATCGAGACGATGCGCTGGCGCGGGTCGAAAACGTCCGTGGAGTCGGGATAGAACGCCGAGAGCGCGCCGACGACGCCGAGCATGACGGCCATCGGGTGCGCGTCGCGCGGGAAGCCCGTGAAGAAGCGCATGAGCTGCTCGTGTACCATCGTGTGGTACGTGATGTCTTTGTTGAAGGTCGCGAGCTCGTCTTTCGTCGGCAGCTCGCCAAAGAGCAAAAGGTACGTGACTTCGAGATACGACGCTTTCTCGGCGAGGACGTCGATCGGGTAGCCGCGATGGAGTAGGATGCCCTTATCGCCGTCGATGTAGGTAATCGCCGAGCGGCAGCTCGCCGTGCTCGTGAAGCTCGGGTCGAACGTTAGGAGCGATGCGTCCCCGAGCAGTTTCCGTACGTCCACGGCGTCGTACCCAACGGAGCCGTGTAAGAGCGGAAACGCAGCGATATCGGCTTCGGCGCCGTTCTTGAGGTGGTAGAGTTCCGGGGCATCGGGCACGTTCGATCAATCTCCGCGGGCGATAGTACTCATCGTCTTGCACGAGCCGGGTCCGAAATCCGCGCGCACGAGGGAACGGCGCTCGGCGGCGAATGTATCGGGCATGACACGACGCTTTCTCGCCCTTTTATCGGCGTGCGCCCTTGCAGGCAGCATTCCCCTGCTCGGCGCGGTGCCGCTCCCGCGCATCGGTCCAAAGGCGCCCTCGGTTGCCGGGCACATGCACTCGTATGGCTCGGTCGCGATCTCGCCCGATGGCAAGCACGTCCTCGCGCTCGAAACGATCGAGAAAGACGAGAACGATACGAGTAGCGTTCCGTCGCCGACGGCGCTGATGATCTACACCGTCGGCGGTGCGAACGCGCCGCACACGATCAAGTGTGGAACGCCGGCCGACTGCACGATTTCTTCGCCCGCTTGGGCGCCGGATGGCGAGCATCTCGCGTTCATCGTGCGCGATAAGAAGAACGGCGTCACCGAAATTTGGACCGCGCGTCCGGACGAAGATACGGGCCATCCGTTCGTGCGCGCCTTCAAGGGCGTGATGACGAGCTTGAAATACGCGCCGAACGGCTCGCTTGCGGTTCTCGCAACGGCAAATGCGAAGAAAGAAGTCGGCGCGACGCAAGCGGGAGCGGCGCTCGTCGGCGAGATCGGTGCGAAGCCGGACGAACAGCGCCTCGCGATCGTAGCAGCGGGCGGAACGCTCGCGTTCGTCTCGCCGGCGGACACGTACATCTACGAGTACGACTGGAGCCCGGATGCGACGAAGCTCGTCGCGACCGAAGCCAAGGGCGACGGCGATAACAACTGGTGGTTCGCGAAGCTCGCGATCGCCGATATCGGCACGAAGGCGTTCACCGAAATCTACACGCCACCGCTGCAGATCAACGCCCCGCGTTGGTCGCCCGACGGAAAGACGATCGCTTTCATCAGCGGGCTCATGAGCGACTTCGGTTCGGTCGGCGGCGACGTATTCACGATCGCACCGAGCGGCGGCACGGCAACGAACGTCACGCCGAATTTGCCCGGATCGGCAAACTCGCTCACGTGGGCGCACAAATCGGATCGCGTCACGTTTACGATGCTCGCGAACGACAAGACCGCGATCGCGACGGCACCGATCAAGGGCGGCGCCGCGACGACGCTTTGGTCGGAAGCGGTTTCGATCGCCGCGGGCGGCGATGCACGCGCCTCGTTTGCGAAAGACGGCATCACGAGCGCGCTCGTGCGCCAGGGCTTCGAGACGCCGGCCGCGATCCTCGTCGGCCGTGTCGGCGCGTGGACCGCGCTAACGCACGATAACGACGGGATCGAACCGAGCGTGAAAGCGCAATCGATTACGTGGATGAGCGATGGGGCACGCGTACAGGGGTGGTTGCTCCAACCGCGCGAGTTGGTTCCCGGTAAGGAATATCCGATGATTACGAACATCCACGGCGGGCCGTCCGCGGCGTCGACGCCGAATTTCGTCGAACGCGGAACGACGAAAGCGTTCATCAAGGGCGGCTACTTCGTGTTCTATCCGAACCCGCGCGGTAGTTTCGGCCAGGGCGAAGCGTTCACGCGCGGTAACGTCAAAGACTTCGGCGGCGGCGATCTGCGCGACGTGCTCGCCGGCATCGATGCCGTAGAAAAAACCGCGCCGGTCGACGACGCGCGGCTCGGCGTCACGGGCGGTTCGTACGGCGGCTACATGACGATGTGGACGATCACGCAAACGCAGCGCTTCCGCGCCGCGGTTGCGGGTGCCGGGATCGCCAACTGGCAGAGCTATTACGGCCAGAACGGCATCGATACGTGGATGCTTCCGTTCTTCGGCGCCTCGGTCTACGACGATCCGGCAGTGTATGCGAAGAGCTCGCCGATTACGTTCATCAAAAACGCAAAGACGCCGACCTTCATCTACGTCGGCGAGCGGGACGTCGAAGTTCCGGCTCCCCAGTCGTTCGAGATGTGGCACGCGCTCCAGGACCTGAAAGTTCCCACGGAGCTCGTCGTGTACGAAGGCGAAGGCCACGCGATCCGCAGCGCGGCGCATCGCAAAGACGTGCAAGATCGCACGATCGCCTGGTTCGATAAATACCTGAAGTAGGATGCGCATGTGGCGTGTCACGTTCGCGGTTTGCGCGTTTCTCGCGATGGTAAACGCCCCGGCGTTTGCAAAACCGGGCGATCCCGCAAGCGGCGAGCGCGCGCGCATCGCTGCCGACGCCGCGCTCGTGCCGCCGTTCGCACTCGACGGCCCGAGCCGGCAGTGGCAAACGCACGATCGGGCGCAAGACCCGCAGAATCCCGGCGACTTCTCCTGGACCTACACCTATACGCTCGAACGCAACGTCGTCGTGCGCGAGACGATCGGGATTCGGAGCATCGGCCGGCCGTACGTGATCCGGCGCGACATCGGTCCGCTGCTCGCACGCCTCGATGGTGCGGCCGTTCGCGCGGATTTCGACCGGGGTACGCTCGTCGCACGTCAAAGCGACGACCCCGCCGTGCGCCAAGGGTTCTATCGCGGCGCGCAATTCGCATACCGCGCGGTCGACGACACGCGTAATGCTCTCGCGTTGCTGGAAATCATGCCGCTCGAAGCGCTCGCGGGCGAGATCGCGGTGTTTCATGCAACGCCGCTCGCAGCGCTCGGCAAGGCGCCGCCCGAGGGCGACGCGATTTACGTCGTCAACGCGATTGGCGCCCTCGAACCCGTCGCCGTTCGCATCGGCACGACATTCGCGAAACCCGGAAGCAATGACGGCGGATCGCCCGGGATTGCCGAGAAAGCCCGCCGCGCGCTCGTTGCGGGCGGCGGGCGCGTGCACCTCATTTTCGGGCGACAGATCGTCGCAACGTTACCCGTTGTGAACGACGGGGGAAACGGCGGCATCGTGGTGCCGCAAGCGGTGCCGCTCGGCGGTCAGGTGCTTGCGCTCGCATCGCCGACGCTCGGCGGTTCGGCCGCCGTCGCCAGGCGTGGCCCCGCCGTGGAAGAACGCGACGCTGCGGTCGCGCTCGTCGCGCGCCGTCTCGGCGTGCGGCCCGATCGCATCGAGACGAGTGGGCTCGCCGAATTCGATCTCGGGCGCGGTCAGGCGATCGTCGGAAGCGCACGGGCCGTAGTCGGCAGCCGAGTCGATGCGCGCGCATTCTTCATCGTCGAACGCTCGGGCGGCCCGCCGTCGCTGACGCTCTTCGCCGTTTCAAAATCGCCGCTCGACGCAGAGAGCGGGCCCGGAAGCGAAACGCTCGTCGACGCGCTCGACGCACGCGACGGACAAACGCTCGTCGTCACGCGCGTCACGGGCTTCGATGCGCACACGTTCGCGATTTACGAAAGAACCGCGGCGGGTTGGAAGCGGACGTACACGGGTGGCGGCTCCACGAACTGATCCGCGACGTCCGGGATCGGGATCGATCGTATTCGCGACGCTATTCCAGGGGGCGCAGTACCGTGTCGACGTGCGCGCGCGTTCTCGTGCGATAGAGCGCGCCGTTTTGCTCGAGGGCCACGAGGTGATGGGCTTGTCGTTCGCGGGTCGCGGCGTCCGTGATGAAGAGGTGATTCACGCGCACGTTGTCTGCGGAGGCGGCGAGCGCCGCGAGGGCAAGCTCGCAGGCGCAGCCGACATCGCTCATCAGATGCTTATTACCGAGTAGCGCCGTTTTCTCGGCGAGTTCGAGCACTTCGACCGCGAGCACGGCGACATGCAGCGGCGATTCGGCTGCTTCGACGAGCGCGCTCTGTAACGCGTTCTGGCGGGTCGTCTTTTCCTCGGCAGTCGCCCGCGGCAACGCCATCGCCGTGACGACGGCGCTATACGCGGCCTCGTCGCGTAAGCGCGCTTCCGTGAGCCGCTCGCGCACGCGGTCGGCGAGATCGGCGAGGCGGCGCGCCTCTTCGTGGATCGGCGCGAGTTTCGGCGAACCGACCGAGATGCGATTGACCATCGCGACGAGCGCCGCGCCCATCGCTCCCGTGAGCGCCGCGGCGCTGCCGCCTCCTGGCGTCGGATCGGCGGCGGCGAGACGGGCGAGATAATCGTCGAAATCGAGCATGCCGCGCTAATGTACGACGGCCGATCCGTAAAGTCGTCGTCGTTGCGACGAAGGTCGAGACGGACAGCTTAAGGTCGAGCGCGAACTACGGAGGGTTGGCTCGTTTGTAGATTGTTTCAAAGATCAGCGACCACGCTTATTCTCGTACGCTTCGGCGCAAGCCACCGCGTACGTTTGCTGAAATAAGGAACACCATGCAGACCATCGAAAAATTGGGTGACGTCAAGGACCTGAGCCTTGCGGAACAGGGCGTAAACAAGATCGAGTGGGCGGCAACGTTCATGCCGGTCCTCGCGCAGATCCGCGACCGGTTCGCCAAGACCAAGCCCCTCGCAGGCGTTCGCATCGGCGCATGCCTCCACGTCACGACCGAGACGGCGAACCTGATGCTCGCCCTCAAGGCCGGCGGCGCCGAGATCTCGCTCTGCGCATCGAATCCGCTCTCGACCCAGGACGACGTCGCCGCGGCACTCACGGCCAAGTACGACATCCCGACCTACGCGATCAAGGGCGAAGACAACACCAAGTACTACAGCCACATCGAATCCGTCATCGCGTCGAAGCCGCACATGTCGATGGACGATGGCTGCGATCTCGTGACCACGATCTACAAGCACCACAATCATCTCCTTGCGGACATGATCGGCGGCTGCGAAGAGACGACGACGGGTGTCATCCGCCTGCACGCGATGGAGAAGGACGGCGTCCTCCCCTTCCCGGTCATCGCCGTCAACGACGCGCTCACGAAGCACATGTTCGATAACCGTTACGGCACGGGCCAGTCGACGATCGACGGCATCATCCGCGCAACCAACGCCCTCATCGCCGGCGGCACCGTCGTCGTCGTCGGGTACGGCTGGTGCGGCCGCGGCGTTGCCTCGCGTGCCAAAGGCCACGGCGCCCACGTCATCGTCTGCGAAATCGATCCGCGCAAGGCGCTCGAAGCGGCGATGGACGGCTTCCAGGTCATGACGATGGCGGAGGCCGCGAAGGTCGGCGACATCTTCGTCACCGTCACGGGCAACTACCACGTGATCGACAAGCAGCATTTCGCTGCGATGAAGGACGGCGCGATCGTCTCGAACGCCGGTCACTTCAACGACGAGCTCAACCTCGACGCGCTTGCCGAGATGTCCGTCTCGCGCTTCGTGCCGCGTGACTTCGTCGAGAGCTACAAGCTCGCCGATGGCCGCTCGATCCGCATCCTCGGCGATGGCCGCTTGATCAACCTCGCAGCGGGCGAAGGCCACCCGGCATCCGTGATGGACATGTCCTTCGCGAACCAGGCGATGGCTGCGGCCCACCTCGCGCAGAACTACAAGTCGCTCAAGAAGACCGTGTACTCGGTGCCGGACGAAATCGATCAGGAAGTCGCCTTGCTCAAGCTCGCGGCCATGAAGATCAATATCGACACCCTCACGCCGGAACAAGAAAAGTACCTCGTGACCTGGTCGGAAGGCACCTAGTCCGAATGGCGTATAAGCGTCTTTTCACTTCGGAATCGGTCACCGAAGGTCACCCGGACAAAATCGCCGACCAGATTTCCGATGCCGTCCTCGATGCGATCCTCGCCGAAGACCCGATGGGTCGCGTCGCGGTCGAAACGATGGCGATCACCGGCCAAGTCCATGTCGGCGGCGAGGTCACGACGACCACCTACGTTGACATTCCGAAACTCGTGCGCGCGACGATCGCGGAAATCGGCTTCAACCACTCGACGGTTGGCTTCGACTCCGCGACCTGCGGCGTGAACATCTCGATCGGTTCGCAATCGCCCGATATCGCGCAAGGCGTCGATGCCTCGCTCGAAGAGCGCGACGGCGACCACGATCCCTTCGCCGGCACCGGTGCGGGCGATCAGGGGATGATGTTCGGGTTTGCGTGCCGCGAAACGGAGCAGCTCATGCCGCTCCCGATCGTGCTCGCACACGATCTGACGCGGATGCTTTCGAAACTGCGGAAGATCGGACAGATCCCGTACCTCCGTCCCGACGGCAAATCCCAGGTAACGGTAGAGTACGACGGCCACACGCCGGTGCGCGTGGATGCCGTCGTCATCTCGACGCAACACGATGAGAACGTCTCGCTCGAGCAAATCCGTAAGGATGTCACCGAGCAGATCATCAACGTGGTGATTCCGAAGCACCTCAACCACGGCGACATGCGCATCTTCGTCAACCCGACGGGGCGCTTCGTCATCGGTGGACCGATGGGCGATGCGGGCTTAACCGGCCGCAAGATCATCGCGGATACCTACGGCGGCATGGCTCGCCACGGCGGCGGCGCTTTCTCCGGTAAGGATCCGACCAAGGTCGACCGTTCGGCAGCCTATGCCGCGCGGTACGTCGCGAAAAACATCGTCGCTGCCGGCCTTGCCGAGCGGTGCGAAGTGCAGGTGGCCTATGCCATCGGCGTCGCGCATCCGGTCAGCGTCCTCGTGGAAACATTCGGTACCGGTGTGATCGAAGAAGAACGCATCGCCGAACTCGTCACGAAGCACTTCGATCTCCGCCCGGCGGCGATCATCCATAACCTAAACCTGCGTCGCCCGATCTACAAGCAGACCGCTGCGTACGGCCACTTCGGCCGCCTCGACATCGATCTGCCGTGGGAAGCGACGGACAAGGCGGCAACCCTCCGCGAGGCCGCAGGCCTCAAGGAACTCGCCGTCCACTAAGCACGAACGCTCGTGTGCTGAAAACGCGCCTCGGTCGAAAGATCGAGGCGCGTTTTTTCTTGTGCTCGACGCGCCGGATGGCAGCGTGCCGCCGTTTTCCGATATGCATGTGCCTGGGCCTTCGCAGGCAACGTTTCCGGCTCGTTTCGCGTTTACTCAAATATGCTTCGTATGACGATCGGTCTCGCTTTCGCATTGCTTCTTAGTGCCAGCACGCTCGCTCCGGCAAGTGCCGGATCCACGGTCGGTGGTGGCGTCGTTTCCGCAAATGGGAAAACGACGTTCGGCGGCCTAACGTCGCTCGGGCTCGTCGACGTACCGCTTTCCCCACTGCATCTCGATGCGACGATCGAAGTGCCGTTTGCAAACGGCGGATATAACGCCACGCTCGAAGCGCGCGCCACGCCTTTCGGTAATGAAGTCGGCGCGGGGGTCGGCTTGGGCAGCACCGGTTCCGTCGGAACGACCGGCCTCGCGTACAGCGCGTTCGTCGGGCACGTCATCCTTCCACGGACAACGCTCGAAGCGCGCGAGTATTTCGGGCGCAACCGGCCATCGACGCTCTTTGCCGGTCTGCGCTTTTCGCTCTAACGTTTGGATTGAAACATCGGCGGTAAACGCGCCGTACCTGCGGCATGTTGGACCGTATCGCTAAGGCCATCCGCAAAGCGCTCGTGAAAACCGAGCGGAAGGCTGCCCAACGCGCCGCTCGCCAGCCGCGCGATCCCGACGAAGGGGCTGCAGGCGCGGGCGTCGGCGCGCGCTTGCCCGTGATCCCGCCGAGCATGAGCGGCGTACGTGCGCTCGATCCGCCGCCCATGAAGCGAGCATCAGGCGACGACGAGCGTTCGATCCCGAAGTAGCGCTCGGACCGATCGGGATGGGACCTCCGCTTAGATCTGGTTACCGATAGACGATTCCTACTTTCCGGCATGACGTACATCACAATGCGGTAAGTCACTGGCTCATTGTGTAGGTAGTTGCATCATTACACAATATTAACGCGTGCATCCACTTCGCCTCAACGGAGTTCACGCGTGCGTCGTACATCGTTCATCGTCACGGTATTGCTCGCGCTCACGCTCGCGGTCGCCGCGCAACCGCTCATCTTCGCCGCACCGTCGCCCTAGCGGCGTTCGCTCCGGATGCGGCGATTCGTGGCCACGAGTAGGCCCATCGCAAGAAAGCAGACGCCCGAGGCGAGGAGCGGAACGCGCGGGCCGAAGTGGTCGGCGAGCGCCCCACCGGCAACGGTGCCCGGCACAACGCCGATCAACACGAGAAGGCGCACGACGCCAAAAACGCGGCCCACAACGCTCTCGTCGAGCACACGCATCCGCCAGCTCACGATGTACGCGATCTCGAATGCGGCGAACGCGCTCGAAATCGCGATCAGCCCAACCGCGACGAATATGTTCGGCGAGAAGCCGACCGGGAGCCAGAAGAGCCCGTCGATGATATAAGCGATCGCCATCGCGCGACCGAACGCGATGTGGAAGCGCGCGGCGACGAACGAGCCCAGCACCGAGCCCGCGGCGATCGCGCCGAAGGCGATGCCGACGTGTGCTGCGTCTGCCCCGAAGGTGGTGCGCAGGAGCGGAATGATCGCCGTATAGCCGATCGAGCCGAAGAAGTTGACGCCCAGTTGGAGCATCGTCAGCGCAAACATGGCGCGTTCCGCGACGAGGATCCGCGAGCCCTCGCGGATGTCGGCTAGGATCGTTCCGATCGCGGGCACCGCTCCCCGCCGTTTGGGGCCGAAATCGCGCACGCTTAGGATCGCCGTGCACGAGACGCAGTAGGTGAACGCGTTGATCGCAAGCGCCGAGATCGGGCCCGCGATCGCAAAGAGCGCACCGCCGATCGGCGGCGCGATCAGGTTGACGCCTTGCTCCGTGCCGATCAGCATCGAGACCGCCGCTCTCGAGCGATCTTTGTCGAGAATGTACAAGATCGTCGGCGTCTGCGAGCCGAGAAACAGCGCGCCCGCGATCGAGAGCACGACGGTGCCCGTGTAGACGAGCGCGAGCGAGAGCGCGTGCGAATACGCCGCAACGGCGAAGGTGACGACGACGAGCAAGCGCGCGATGTCGCAGGATGCCATGAGGCGACGACGATCGACCCGATCGGCGAGCGAGCCCGCGACGAGGCTTGCAAGCGCGAACGGCAAAAACTCCAGCGCGTACGTGATCCCGAGCGAGAGCGCGGAGCCGGTCAGCGAGAAGACGAGTAGCGGGATCGCGAGTAACCGCAATCCGTCGCCCGCATAGCTGAACGCCTGCCCGATGAAGTACCTGCGGAACGTGGGCGAGGCGAGAATTCCCGCCCGCGCGTTTACGTCCGGTTTAGGCGTCCACCACGAGATCGTCGCCGACGACGCGCACGGGATACGTGGTCAGCGGTACGTATGCCGGAAAATTTCGCGCGACGCCATCGCGAACGCAGAAGCTTCCGCCGTGGAACGGGCATTCGACCACATCGCCATCGAGGGTACCCTCCGTAAGGCGCGCATCGGCATGCGTGCACGAATCGCTGGTCGCGAAATAGGCACCGGACACGTTGTAAACCGCGATACCGTTTCCATCCGCATCTTCGACGCGGGTCATCCCGCCGAGGGGTAAGGCATCGACGCGGCAGACGATCAATTCGCTCATGGTTCTCTGTTACGAGATTAGCGATGGCACGCCCCACGTGTGCGCTCGCTCGGGAACGGCGTTTGCCGCGCGAACCGTCTCATACGTGCCCAACCTCAATACCGTAGGATTCGATCGATGCGCACCGCTGGATTGGTTTTTATATGCGTCGTGTAGCGGCGTTTCACAAACTGCTCGGCATCATCATGGTGCTGCCGCTCGCTTTTATGGCGCTGACGGGCACGGCGATGCTCCTCACGCGCACCGTCCACGGACTTGTCAGCCCGATGCCGATCCGCATGCCGAGCGAGACCGCGACGCATACGCTCGACGAGCAAATGGCGGCTGCTCGAGCCGCAGGCGGTGCGGGTGCGAAGATAACGGCCTATGTATCCCCGAGCGATGCGCGGTCGCTTGCGGCGTTTACGATCGCGCGTGCCGATGCCGAACCGATCACGATGCTCGTCGATCCCTCGACGCTCGCCACGGGTCGGTACGACGATCGCGACACGGCGTTTTATGAGTGGATGCACCACATCCACGAGACGCTTTTGGCGGGCGATTCCGGGAAGTCGATCGTCGGCATCTTCGGCGTCGGTATGCTGCTGCTCGTCATGGCAGGCGCGCCCGCGTGGTTCAAGCCGAAAGCGTGGCGGCGCGAACCGTTTACGTTCAAGCGCGGCTGGCTCCGCGTGCACGGCGCGGTTGGGGCATGGGCGCTCGCGATCGTCGTGTTGCTGCCCCTGACTGGGGCGATCATGTCGTTTCCCGTGCTCGGTGCGCAGCTGCGCGCGGTCGGTGCCGCACCGGTCGCGCCCGGCTGTCGCGTACGCGCCGGCGCGAAGACCCAAGCGGGCTCGCTCGACGAAGCCGTTGCCGCAGCGACTGCAGCCGCACCCGGGCAACGGGTCACCTCCGTTCGGATGGGGCGTGGCCCGATGCGCGTCTCGCTTTTGCCAGATGGCGCACCGATCGGTGGGCCGCTCACTTTCGTGACGATCGGCCCCGGCGGCTCGGTCACATGCGTGAGCGATCCGCGGACGGCGGGGATCGGCCCGTTCGTCAATGCGTGGATCCGGCCGCTGCACGCGGGGAAGGGGCTCACGTATGCATGGACGCTCGTCACGCTTGCAGGCGGACTCGCCGTATTGGTGTTTACCGTAACCGGAACCGCGATGCGCTTCCGGCGTGCTCCGCGCCGCGCCTAACGGGCGATCTCGACGAGCGCCGCGATCGCGCGTCCGACGTCGCTCGTCGATGCGGTGCCGCCCAGGTCGCGCGTGCGCGGGCCGCTCGCAAGCGACGCCTCGATCGCGGTCATGACCGCGCGTGCCGCTTCGATCTCGCCGAGATGTTCGAGCATCATGACGCCCGACCAAATCTGACCGATCGGGTTCGCGATGCCACGGCCCGCGATATCCGGTGCGGAACCGTGCACGGGTTCGAACATCGATGGATGCTCGCGTTCCGGGTTGAGGTTCGCCGAGGGCGCGATGCCGATCGTGCCCGCGATCGCGGGCCCGAGATCCGAGAGGATATCGCCGAAGAGATTCGAGCCGACGACCACATCGAACCAATCCGGATGCGCGACGAAATGCGCGGTCAGGATATCGATGTGATAGCGATCGGTCCGCACATCCGGATATTCGCTCGCAATCGCGTCGTGGCGCTCGTCCCAAAACGGCATCGTGATGCTGATCCCGTTCGACTTCGTGGCGGAAGTGAGATGGCGTTTCGGGCGTTCCGTCGCACGCGCGAACGCGTAGCGAAGAATGCGATCGGTGCCGCGCCGCGTGAACGTCGACTGTTGTAACGCGATTTCGTCGGGAGTATCTTCAAACATGCGCCCACCGATCGACGAGTACTCACCTTCCGTATTTTCGCGAACGATGAACATATCGATATCCTCCGGGCCGCGGTCCGCGAGCGGCGAGCGTACGCCCGGCATCAATCGCACGGGCCGAACGTTCGCGTACTGATCGAACGTGCGCCGGATCGGGATCAGCAAGCCCCAAAGCGAGACGTGATCCGCAACGCCCGGAAAGCCCACAGCACCGAGAAAGATCGCATCGTGGTGCGCGATGCCCTCGAGCGCGCCCGGCGGCATCATCGCGCCCGTTGCCGCGAAATGGGCGCAACTCCAATCGCGGTGGTCCCACTGCAATGCGAAGCCGAAGCGTCGGCCTGCGGCATCGAGGACGCGTATCCCCTCGGGTACGACTTCGGTGCCGATGCCGTCGCCCGGGATCGTCGCGATACGATACGTTTTCACGCACGACGATTTCGTGTCGCGGGTGCCTTGCTCCGGCGGAACGCGCCAAATCCCGTGCGCGATTCGGCGCGAGGATCGGCTCGCTTACCTAGCCGTGCAGGTAAGCGTAAATTTTTCGGAACGCTGCCGTTTCCAGCATGGACTTCGCTTACGCATTCCCTTACCGTGGAAAATCGGGGCAATGGCCCCGCTCTTCTTTTTTCGTGCATTGGGATACACGTGATCGCTCTTTCCGTACCGCTTCGGCTCGCTGCTATTGGCGCGGTGTTCATTTTTGTGCTCTTTACGAGCCTTCTCGCCATCGCCAACACGCTCGCTCCGGTGGCGAGGGGCGCGGCGTCGGAGCGTACCGCGCACGAACTCTCTGCAGCAGCAGCGGAAGCCGCGCTACAGTGGACGATCGATGACGATCAGTCGAATATGTTCGTCGCGCTTGTGGCGATGCACGCGACGCATAGCGCGCTTGCCGATCGAACGTTCGCAGAGGTGTTGCGCGCAAGGAAAGCCGTAGAGCCGCAACTTGCGCTCGTGACGGAGCGGCTCTCCACCGGCAACGGTCGCACGCTCCTCGCGCGTATACGCAGGGACCTCGAGCGGTACGATGCGTTCACGCATGGGATGCATGACGCAGCTTTTGCCGGCCACGTTGCCGTCGCCGTGCGTATCATGACGATCGACAATCTCGCGGTTTCGGACGATCTTACGGCGGCGTTCGCGGCTTTGAAGCAAGAAGCCGATGCGACCGCCGCTGCGGCGAATGCGATGATCGGAAGTGCGGCAAACGGTGGCCAGCGCCTGATCGTCGCCCTCGTCGTAATCGGAACGATCGTCACGCTTGCCGTCCTCATTCCGATGGCGCTCTCGATTACGCTGCCGCTCAGCGCGCTCACGCGCGCGGCTCGGCGACTCGCGGTCGGCGATGTGCAAGTCGAGCAAATGCTTCCTCGGGCATCGCGCGACGAGCTTGGCATGCTCACGTCCTCGTTCGCTGCAATGATTATCTACCAGCAGCGAATCGTCGAAGCGGCTACCGCTATCTCGCGAGGGGATCTTTCCGCAACGCTGCTCTCGCACGGTGAGAGCGATCGTCTCGGTAACGCCTTCGTATCGATGCTCGAAGAACTTCGCCGCTTGATCGTCATGGTGGCGGGCGACGCGGAGATCGTTTCGTCGAACGCCTCCGCGCTCTCCGCAGCGTGCGGTGCTAGCGGCATTCACGCCACGGAAATTGCGGTGATCGCCAAGCAAACCGCGAAAGGCACGGAGCTTCAGCGTGACGGCGCGGCGAGCGTCGCCCGCGAGATGGATGCACTTGAGGGCAACATCCGCACCGTTTCGCAGGGCGCGGGCTTGCAATCCACCGCGGCCGATTCCCTAAACGAAGCGCTCGCGGGGCTTCGCGATGCGATAAACGGCACCCACCATGCTAGCGAGATCGTCGGTCGTGCCGCGGCGTTGGCCGGCGGAACCGTCGAACGAAGCGGCGTCGCCATCAAGGCGAGCATCCAAAGCATCGACGAAATACGTTCCGTCGTCGCAACGAGCACGCGCAGCATCGCGGATTTGCACGAACAATCGACGCTTGTCGCCGACATCGTTACCGCGATCGAAGCGATCGCCGAACAAACGAATCTGCTCGCCTTGAACGCCGCGATCGAGGCGGCGCGGGCGGGCGAATACGGCCGCGGTTTCGCCGTCGTCGCCGCCGAGGTGCGAACGCTCTCGGGGCGCGTATCGGTCGAAAACCTGCGAATTCGCGAGCGGCTCGCGAGCATCGGTGCGCAGATTAAAGCCGTCGATCGTTCGCTTGCGGTCGTTTCCGGTACCGTAGAACGGAGCGCGGTGCTCGGCGCGCAAGCGGAATCGTCGCTCGATGATATTTTGAAAGTTGTCGGCGAGACGGATTCCGAGGCACGCACGATCGCGGCAGCGGCAAGCGCGATGTCGAGCAGAATCCAAATCGCCGATGACGCCATGCGGCTCGTCGCGGGGACGAGCGTGGAGACGGCACGAGTCGTCGATGAGATGTTACGTCGGTCTGGCGAAATCGCGCGCTCGTTCGAGCACATCGCGCAAGTGACCGACGAAACTGCCGCCGGCGCCGGGCAGATGAATACCGCGGCGGAGGAGCAACGCACCGGAACCGATGCGATGGCGAAGCGGGCGCGCGATCTTACCGAACTCGCGCGAGAACTACGCGAAGAGATCTCCCGGTTCCGCATCGTACCGAATCCGTCGGCGCTCGTGCCGCACCCGCACTCTCCGCAATTTGCCAGCGCGAGCCATGCGGGCAACGGAAGGCTAAATTAAAGCTCGCTACACGAAAAAGAAGAAGCCCGGCGCGCATTGGCGCGACGGGCTTTAACATGGCTCCCGAATCTGGACTCGAACCAGAGACCCGCTGATTAACAGTCAGCTGCTCTACCAACTGAGCTATTCGGGAACGCTCCCCAACGATAGCACGGGGACTCGGCACGATTCAACGACCCGAACCGCAACCCTTCATCGGACCGCAGAAACTTCGCCGGAGAAGTTTCTCAGAACGTCTCAAGCCGCAACGGCGATTTACCGAACACCACGATATATCACGCTCTCGGGCTTGTCTTATGACAGGTTTTGGTTTTGCTCATGGATGTGCCCCAGAACCTCGACGGCTTTCTGCACGATCTCTTGCGCGCGGATAACCCGAAGGTCGTCCTTGCCGATGAAGATCGTGCCTTTCTCGAACGCATTCTCGCCTCGATCGAAACGGGTTCGAAAGGCGTGTTCGTCGTGCTGCATCCGAACGACCGGATGCAGTATATGCTCCTCAACACCGATCGCACCGGCGCCGTCTCGCTGCTTGCGAAGGTGCTCGCGCGAACCGCGGACGCAATTGTCTCCGACTCGGAGTAGCCCCTAGCCGCCCGCTTTTTTCACGCGGTGGCCCTCGGAGAGCAGTAGCGCCATCACGCGGTCGCGGTGGTCGCCTTGGATTTCGACGATCCCCGCTTTCGTCGTGCCCCCAGTGCCGCACGTCTTCCGGAGCGCTTTGCCGACATCGTCGACGAGCGCGGCGGGAAGGCCGTGAACGAGCGTCACGATCGAGCCACGCCGCTTTTCGCGCGCAATGCGAACGACGCCGTCGTCGGGAAGACGCGGCGCCGTTTGTGCGGTCGTTTTCTGTTGCTTCGCGCGCTCGGGCGTGGGCAACGGGAGCGAACCGTCGGTCGAGTACACCAACCGACGGTTATCGTCCGGCATCGAGATTAGGCTCGGGTTTCGCCTTCGGACGTAAGACGTAAACGCTGGATCATTGCGGGCGTCGGGAGCTTGATATCTTGCGCGAGCTTCAGCGCGGCGAGGATGCGGATCGTCACCCAGGTCATATCGATCTCGAACCAGCGCAAGCCATGGCGCGCCGAGAACGGGAACGCATGGTGGTTGTTGTGCCACCCTTCGCCCCATGCGAGGAATGCAACCCACCAGTTATTCGTCGAGAGATCGCCCGTTTTGTACGTACGATAGCCGACGTGGTGGGCGGCGCTGTTCACGAGCCACGTGATGTGGTACGTGGCGACGACGCGCACGAATCCGCCCCAGATCAGGAACGGCCAGCCGCCGATTGCGAACAGGGCAACGCAGAGCGCGACTTGGAGCCAGCGGTTGTACTTCTCGAGGAAAACGTAGAACGGATCGGCAGCGAGGTCGGCCGCGAGGCGGAGCTGTTCGTCGGCCGTGAGACGCGCGTCGTTCCGGCGGTAGAGCCATTCGACGTGTGCCCAGCCGAGGCCACGGTGCACGTCGTGCGGATCGCCATCGGCGTCCGTGTGCGCGTGGTGCTTGCGATGGGTCGAAACCCATTCGATCGGGCCGCCTTGAAGGGCGAGCGTACCGAGCAGTGCGGTTGCGTACTCGAGCGGCTTCCAGAGCTTGAGGCTACGGTGCGTGAGCACGCGATGGAAGTTCAGCGTGATCCCGAAGGCGCCGGTCATGTAATACAGGGCCACGCATACGGCAACCGCCGGCCACGAAAACGTACCGGGGAGAAAGACGGCAAGCGCCGCGATGTGGATAAGCCCGAGAGCGACGCCGGTGAGGCGCCCTTGCGTTACGACCGATTCGCGTTGGGTGGGAAGCGTTTTCTGCACGAAATCCTCGCGGAATGTTCTGGACGGACTACGGGTTCAGACGCCCGAAATCTTGCCGCCGTTACCTCTTCTCCGGAAGAGAAAGTGGCGAAACGCCGATCCGCTCGTGCGCGTAATCGAGGACGAGCGAGCGCCCGGCGAAAAAGCCGCTTCCGAGGTGGCCGTCGCCACGGAGCCGATCGGTTACGATCGCCGGCACGCGTTCGCGGTGGATCGCACCGACATCGAGGGATTCGAGGTATCCCTCAAACGCGGTGCTGCTGCCGCCCGTTCCCTGTCGGCGGCTCGATTCGCGCGCGAGAAACGGGTGCGTGCGCGCGAAGAATGCCCCGCTGAGATCGAGCACGGCGTCGTCACCGGTATCGATGGCGAGTTCGGCGTTCGTGCCGCCGATGCGTGCGGCAGCGTACGGAATGCGTCCGTGGAACGCGATCGGAAGGCCGAGGGGAACGGCGGGCTCCGCGCCCGATGGCGCGAACGCGATGGTCCGTGCTGCGTAATCGACCGTGACGATGGTGCTCGCAAGGATATCCGCGCCGACGACCACATCGCAACCGTGTGCATCCAGATCGTGCACGACGGCGTAAAGCGCCGGACCGAAACGCACCCCGGGAAGTTCTAGGCTTTGCGCGCGAACGTATCCGGTCACGTACGAGCCGACACCCGCGATCGTAATCGCTCCTGCGGGCTCCAAGCCGAGGCGCTCCGCGAACGCTAGCGACAGGTCGAGACCACCCGCTCCGGTATCGAGAAGGCACCGCGCCGGCAAGCTACCGACGACGCAGCCAAAATACGGGCGCGTACCACTCGCCGTGAAGCGCGCCGGAGGATCGGCGGTTCCGATCGAGAGCAACCCGTGCGGGCGCGCGAGGGGGACGCCCGCAATCGGTTCGTACTCCGCATTTACGCTTTCGCGACGGATCGTTGCCACTTGCGTTCCCGAGACATCGGCATAACCGGAGAGCTCGAGGCTTTCGGTCCCGTTGAGGCGTGAGATCTTCGCGATGCGATCCGTCGATGGGTCCGTTTCTGCAAGTAGCGCCGCGCCATCCGGTGCGCGGACGCGGAATCGATGCATGCCGAGTGGGGCATCGGCCGGCGTGATTTCCTCGACCTGACCGCCGCGCTCGCGAAACGCGGGAAGGGCGAACGCGTGCGTCTCGATCGCGACGAGCGTCCGCAGATAGGCGTCCGCGAAACGGCCCTCGGGCGCCGCCGAACCGTTCGCGTCGATCGCATATGCGTGCGCGCCATCGAAGAAGGATGCCGTGCAGATGTCGTCCTGGCAGCTGCGCGCTTCACGCGCGGGCCCGTCCCATGCGAGGCGGTCCGTGCGCACGTGCGCACCGGATCCGAGCGTGCGCGCGATCGCCGCACGATAAACGGGCGTCGCGCCGCCCGCACCTGCGATCCGCGCGAGCGTCGCGTCGAGCGCCGATGACGCGTGGACGGGCGAGGCCGTTGCGAAAACGCCGGCGAGTATGGCAACGAGGAGAAGCGACACCGCCCTCGGCGCGCGAAGCAACATGCGATGACGTTCCATGCGCTCGACGGCTACCTTCTCGACGGCCGCCCGACCAAAGGCGAAGCGATCGCCGAAGTGCTCGGCGCGCGTTCGGAGGATCCGAAAGCGCAGCCGTTCTACCGGGCCCTCGCCACGGTCGGCGAGCGTGCCGCAGACGAAGCGCTAATCGCGCTGCGGCTCGTGCTTGCGGGCAAAGTCGCGGACGACGCCGCCGTGGTCGCGCTACGGACGGAGGCACGCGCGGCGCGAAAAGGGGACGCCGCCGCTCGCGAGCGTTATACGGCCCATCTTGCATAGCGCACGGCAAATGTTCATCTTGCGCTGGAACGCTTCGCTTGGCGGTGACGTTCAAGGGAGTGGTATGTTCACGATCCTCGCTCGTCTCGCCGCGCCGCTCTTGGTGACCGGCCTTCTCATCGTCGTCCCGAGCGTGCGCGCGGACGCCGCGCTTTCGGCCGCGCCCGCCGTTACGCCGGTTGCCGCAACGAAGGCGGACGACCGCGCGCACGACGCGGGCACGATCACGGGTGAGATCGCTTCGGTCAATTATCAGCGCGAAACGATCGTCGTGAATGCCGCAGGCCGCGGAAAGACGGAAATCTACGTGCCGCCGAGCGCGAGCATCCAGGGCAAAGACGATGCGTTTTTCACGATGGCCGATCTGAAGCCCGGCCAGCGCGTTGAGGTTTACGCAAGCGATAACGGCGGAAGGCTCGTCGCGCAAATCATCAAACTGCTGTAGGGTGAACGATTCCGACCGTGCGTGACGTCCGCGCGCTTGCCGCGCGAACGCTGTGCATCGGCGTTGAAGGAACCACGGCAGAAGATCCGTCGCTTACGACGGTGCGCGCGCTTCGGCCCGGTGGCGTGGTGCTCTTTTCGCGCAATATCGTTGACGCGGCGCAGACCGCCGCATACGTTGCTGCGGTACGCGATGCGCTCGGGGATGCGTCGCCGTTTCTCGCCGTCGACCAGGAAGGCGGACGGGTGGCGCGCGTGCGCGACGGCGTGGTCGCCTTGCCTTCGGCGATGGCGTTCGGCGCGAGCGGCGATGTTGCGCTTGCGGAGCGCGCCGCAGAGCGACTCGGCCACGACCTGCGCGCGCTTGGCATTACCGTCAACTTCGCGCCCGTCGCCGATCTCGCGCTCGATGCGCGTAATACCGTCGTCGGGACGCGCGCGTTCGGCGACGATTCGCAGCGCGTTGGCGCGTTCGTCGCCGCATTCGTGCGTGGATTGGAGCGCGGTGGGGTCGGCGCCGTCGTGAAGCACGTTCCGGGGCACGGGGCCACGGCGGTAGACTCGCATCTCGCGTTGCCCGTGCTCGCCGTCGATGCCGTTACGTTTGCCGCGCGCGAACGCGTTCCGTTCGCTGCGGCGATCGCCGCCGGTGCGCGCGCGTTGATGACGGCGCACGTCGTGGTGCCGTTTCTGGATGCGAGCGAACCCGCGACGCTTTCGCCCACCGTGCTGCAAACGCTCGTACGCGACGAACTCGGTTTTACGGGTTTGCTCGTGACGGACGATTTGGAGATGGGTGCGATCGCCGCGATCGGGGTGCCCGAGGCGGCAGTGCGCGCGCTCGTCGCCGGCGCCGATCTCGTGCTGATTTGCCACGACCATGCGCTCGCGTTTGCTACCGTCGATGCGATCGTCGCCGCGGTTGCGGACGGGCGCTTGTCCGAAGAACGCCTGCGTGAAGCGGTCGCGCGCGGCGACGCGTATCGCGTGGGGTTGCCCGCAGGCGCCATGGGTGCAAGCGACGAGCGCGTGGGGATCGAGGCGGCAGCGGCCGGGATCGCTGTGGTACGGGGCGATGCGCGCGTCCCGGATGGCGTACCGATTTCCGTGCTCGATTTTGACGGGGTTACGGTCGATGGCGTGATCGGCGCGCACGATGCGTCGCCGTCGCTCAACGCCGCTCTTCGCTTGCGACGCCGCAAAAGCGAAGTGCTCCGCATCGCCCTCGATCCGGATGACGACGATCTCGACTTGCTGTTTTCCGTGATGGGTTCGCTGTCGGCGCGCGCCTACGTTGCCGTCGTGCGACGCGCCGCCGAATATCCCGCGCAGCGTGAGGCGATCGAGCGTTTGCTCGCATTCTCGCCGGATGCACTCGTTGCGTGCGTGCGAGAGCCGCACGACGCGTTGCTGTTTCCGCAAGCACGAAATATCGTCTGCACGTTCGGCGATGGGCGGGTGACGATCGACGCGCTTGCGGACGCGATCGTCGGGCGCGCCGTTGCGACCGGGCGCGTGCCGCTCGCGGCATTCGCCGATGTCGCCCATCGCTAATCGTTTCGCTTCTGTCGACGCGCCGGTTCGCGCGGCGCTCGGAACGCGCTTTACGGCCGCCGTGGTGCGCGTGGAACATCGCGGATCGCTCGTGCACGAGGCGACGTTCGGTACGACGACCGACGACGGGTTTGCGCGGCCGATCGAGCCGACGACGCGCTTCGACCTCGCATCGCTGACGAAGGTCGTGCTCGCCACGGCCGTGTTGCATGCGGTCGGGCGCGGTGCGCTCGCGCTCGACGAAATCGTCGATCCCCGTGGCTTCACGCTACGGATGCTGCTCGCGCATACGAGTGGGTTACAATCCGGCGCCGATTATCGCACGCTCTTTCGCGAAAATGTCGCGGCGTTCGCACGCGGCGTTGCGCTCAAAGCCGCGCCGGGGGCTCGTGTCATCTACAGCGACATCGGGTTCATCGTACTGGGCGACGCGTTCGCGCGACGCATGGGTCTATCGCTCGCAACCGCATTACGGCGCGAACTGCGGCCGTTTGCGGTGCCGTCGTTCGGCTTCGTGCCGCCGGAGCGCGAACGGCTCGCGATCCCCGCGACCGAAGCGGACGCGTGGCGCGGACGCGTACGCGGCCGCGTACACGATGAGAAAGCCGAGCTCGCGGGCGGTGTTTCCGGGCATGCGGGGCTCTTCGGCAACGCACGCGATGTCGCGCGGATCGCCGAGGCGTTTCTCGCACCGCTGCACGGGCGCGCACATGTGCTGCCGGTGCCGCTCGCGCGCGAAGCGATTCGCGAGGCGGCGTACGATCCGGTGCTCAGGCGTGGGCTCGGTTGGGCGCTGAAGACCTTGGATACGAACTCGTGCGGCGCGGTCGCAACTGCGGAAACGTTCGGCCACACGGGCTTCACGGGAACGTGCGTGTGGGCCGATCCCAAACGTGACGCGAGCGTGACGCTCCTGACGAACGCCGTCTATTTCGGGCGCAACGACTTGCGCGACGTTCGCGCCGCCGTGTGCGACGCGGCCTTCGCGCTCTTTCCGCAGAAGGGATGAGCATGGAACATCTTTGCGTCGGCGTCGATGCCGGCGGTTCGACGACGACCGCGAGTTTTTCGAAAAACGGAAGCTTCGTGCGTACTAGCGTGGGCGCTGCGGCGAATGTCGCGGTGCTCGGCGTTCCGGCCGCGGCGGATGCGATCGCTTCGACGGTGCGTACGCTCGTCGGCTCGGATACCGTCGATGCGCTCTGCGTCGGCGCGGCGGGCGTCGGTGCGGGCGATGGGGCGCGGGCGTTGGAGCGCGCGCTCGCGTTGGCGTTTCCGCATGCGCATGTCGCCGTGACGGAGGATGCCGAGATCGCGTTTCGCACGGCAGTTCCCGAGGGCTCGGGCATCGTTGCGATTGCGGGTACGGGCTCGATCGCACTTGCGATCGATGGGGCGAATCGGGTGCGCGTCGGTGGCCTTGGGTATCTCGCGGGCGACGAAGGCTCGGCGTTCGCGATCGGCATGGCTGCGGTTCGCTTGCTCGGCCGCGCTTACGACGGTCGCGCACCGCGCGATGAGACGACGGATCTCGCGAGCCGTACGCTGGAAGCGCCGGATCGCGCGACGTTGCTCGCCGCGCTCTACGGCGGGGCGTTCGCACCGGGACGGGTCGCGGCGCTCGCGCCCGCGATCGTTGCGTTTGCGGGCAAAGGGAATCGGCCGTCGACGAAGATCGTACAAGAAGCGGCAAAAGAATTCGGCGAGCTCGTCAAAGCGTGCGCGCGCCTTGCGGGGATGCTCGAATCGTCGCCGACGGTGGTGCTCGGCGGCGGCCTCTTTCGCGAAAATAGTATGTACACGTTTCTCGCCGAGACGCGCATCGTCGGCGATATCCCGGGCGTCGCGATCGTGCGCCTCACGGACGATCCCTCGCGCGGTGCGCTCCGTATGGCGGAAGCCGCGCGCACGGCCGCGTAGGCGAATCGCGATGAGTGAAGTGCTTCCCGCAACCGAGGCGATCGATCCAGCGACGGCCGATCTCGATTTGCTCGCAACGGGCGATCTCGTCGCGCAACTCGTTTCGGCGAATGCGCGCGCGGTAAGCGCCGTGAGCGCAGCGGCGGCGTCGCTCGCGCGTGCCGTCGATGCGTGCGTTGCAACGCTCGCCGCGGGCGGCACGGTGTATTACGTCGGGGCCGGAACGAGCGGGCGTCTTGCAACGCTCGATGCCGCGGAACTGCTCCCGACCTTCGGGCTCGAACCGGGCCGCGTTCGCGCCATCGTCGCGGGCGGTCCGGATGCGCTGGTGCGCGCGATCGAGGGCGCCGAAGACGATCGCGCTGCCGGCGAGCGTGCGATGGACGAGGTACGGGCGGGCGATACGGTCGTCGGTATTTCGGCGAGTGGTTCGGCACCGTTCGTCATCGCCGCGGTTGTCGTGGCGCGGTCGCGCGGGGCTGCGACGGTCGCGATCGTCAACAGCGCGGGTTCGCCGCTCGCCGCCGCCGTCGCGATCCCCATCGTGTGCGAGACGGGGCCGGAGCCACTCGCGGGCTCGACGCGCATGGTTGCCGGTACGGCTGCGAAGATCGCTCTGAACGCGCTCTCGACCGCAACGATGGTCCGGCTTGGGAAGACCTACGGCAATCTCATGGTCGATCTCGTTGCGACGAACACGAAACTGCGCGCGCGTGCGGTGCGGATCGTCGCACGCGCCGCGAGCGCCGATGCGAGCCATGCGGCAGAAGCGCTCGCGACGAGCGGCGGTTCGGTAAAAACCGCGATCGTGATGCTGCGCGCGGCGATCGATCGCGCGACGGCCGACGCGCGTCTCGCACGCGCGGGCGGCATCGTTCGCACGGCACTCGCGCTAGACGAGTAGCGTGTAGCGCTCCTCGGCGGTTGCGCGAAACCCGCACCGTTGTGCGAACGCGCGCATCGCTTCATCCGCGATCGGGACGGAGAGCTCGAGCGCCGCGATCTCGAGCGCGGTCGTGAATTTGCCGAGTTCGAGAATCAGTTTCAAGCGAACTTCATCGACGTTGAGGATCGTCGGGTCGACGGCGATTTCGTCGATGCGCGCGACGAGGCCGCCTGCCGCGCTCGAGATCCCGTAGCTGACGAACGCCGCCGCGACGAGCGTTTCTGCATCGTCGGCCGCAACCCATACGAAGCCGTAGTCGGGGCGATCGATCGCGAGTGCGAGCGCGCTATTGAGGCGCGCTTCGTCGCGTGCGAGCGCGGTGCGGAAGAGCGCGAAGGCATCGAAGCGCTCTTCGCCCGTCATGCGGCGACAGGTTACCATCGGATAGGACTCGGACTTACGCTCATGCTGTTCTCTTCGGCACGCGTGCGCGGAGCCCGTGCATTGCTCGCGCTCGTTGCGAGCCTAACGATGATCGGTGCGGGCGCGCGTCCGACGATCGCGGTCGTTCCGCTCGACGATCGGCCCGTCACGCGGCAACTTCCGCGCATGCTCGCGGCGATCGCGGGCACCGATGTGGCGATGCCGCCACGGACGATCCTCGGAAAATACCTTACGCCCGCGCAGCCGGATGCGATCGTCGCGTGGCTGCGTTCGGATGAGACGCGCGATGCGTTCGCGTGGGTCGTCTCGACCGATACGATCGCTTACGGCGGCCTCATCGCCTCACGTGCGCCGTACACGAGCGAAGCGCTCGCGATCACGCGGCTTCGCGATCTCGCCGCCGCGCGCGCGCTCCGCCCGAGTGCGGACGTTTCGTTATTCGGCACCGTCATGCGCCTCGCGCCGACCGGTGTTCCGGAGCTCGGTGCCGCAGCGTCGTTTTTTCTTGCCGGCCCGAACGTCGAACGCGTGCAAGAATATGCGAATCTTCCCGATCCGCCAAATACGCCGGAGACCGCGCGCAAAGCGGCGACGCTCCGCGAGCAAATCGGCGCGGCGAACCTCGATGCGTATCTCGCGACGCGTGCCCGCGATCGCTCGGTCGATTCGTTCGCGATGCAACTCGTTGCGGAAGGAGCGTTCGATCGCATCGCGCTCGGTCAGGACGATGCGGGGCCGCAAGGCCTGCATTTGCGCGATCTTGCCGTTTTGCGCAACGATGCTCGACGCTTCGGCCTCGGCGCGCGCGTCTCGATCGAATCGGGTGCGGACGAGCTCGGGATGACGCTGGTCGGTGCGGCACTCGCGCGCCACGCGGGCTGGAAGCCGACGGTTCGCGTGCGGTACTCGCGTGCCGATGGCGCGCAGGTGGAAGACCCATTGGAATTCGCGCCGATCGATAGCACGATCGGAAGCTTGATCGCGACCGACGGCGCGGCGCGCACCGAGGATGCGAGTGCGGATATCGATCTCTTCGTGCGCGTCGCCGCGACGAGCGATGCCGATGACGCGCGGTTTCTGGATGCGATCGCGGGCGACGTGCATGCGGGGAAACTCGTTGCGATCGCCGATCTCACGTTTCTCGCCGCGCAAAACGCGTACACGAATCGGCTCGTCGAGGGGATGATCGCACGCGGCGTTGCGGGTGGACTCGCGGGCTTCGCCTCGTGGAATACCACGGCGAATACCGTCGGTACGACGCTGCCGGAAGCGATCGCGGTCGGCGTCGGGAAGCGCACGGGCGCCTACGACCGCGCGGCACACGTACGGTTCTTACTCGATCGGTATATCGACGATTACGCCTTCCACGCATTCGTGCGCCCCGTCCTCAACGACGATCTCACGGAACGGGGCGTCGCCGATCATACGTATCTGCTACCGAACGTTGCGGGGGCGACGGCGAGCGAGAACCGCGCGCTGCTCTGGCCCTATTCGCTCGCGCTCTTGCACGACGTGTTTCCCGAATACCGCGAATGTGCGCTCGTGATCACGCTCCCGTGGGATCGCACGTTCGAAACGCAGATCGACGTGCGTCTGCGCGCGGCGAACGCGCCCGCTAGTGCGTGTGCGCCGAATCGCTCGCCGTAGCGCGTTTCGCCGCAGCTTCGTCGGGGGGCGGTTGGCAGAGTTCGATCAGCACGCCACCAGTGGACTTCGGATGGAGAAACGCGATGGTGTTTCCGTGCGCGCCCTTGCGCGGTGTCTCGTCGATGAGCCGGACGCCCGCCGCTTTGAGGCGCGCTAACTCGCCGACGATATCGTTCGTGCGATATGCCGTGTGATGCAGCTTCGTCGGTGCATCACCCCGATATTTCGCGATGGCGGAATCCGGGTCGAGCGGGCGTAGGAGCTCGATGATCGCATCGCCCGCGCGCAAACCGACCGCCTCGATACCCTGATCGGCGATGATCTCCCGATAGACTTCCGTGAAGCCGAGCGTTTCGCAGTAAAGTGCGAGCGTTGCGTCGAGATCGCCGACGACGATCGCGATGTGGTCGATGTTCATTTATGGTTCTTCCGCAAGTAAGCGAGCGCGTCGTCAACTGATTGCGTGATCGTAAGTCCGGCCGCGTTGCAATCCGCCCGTAATTCTTTCTTCGCGTACCCTTTGTCTTCGGAGAAGAACAGATTCCCGGGCTCGTGTGATGCGTTCATGGCATCGTCGCGAATAGAACAGAAAATCAATTCATCGGTTGGGTCCTGAATGAGGTCTGTGCGCGCTTCATGGTCCTCGAACCACAGGTGACTGCTCGGAATCAAAACGGAGCGAGATCGTACGATCGATATCACTTGCATCAAGCGCGATTCAAGATCTGCACTCGTCTTATCGTATTCGGTAATCGCTTCGTCCAGAAGTCGTACAAAATTGCGAGCCGACTCAGCTTGCAATGTCCGATCGATTTCATCGTGTTGCTGGCGCGCATATTTGGTGAATGTTTCTTGTGCGTGGCGCAGGCTCTTAAGCGTCGTGAGTGCCTCCATCAGACAAATTTCCGGAATGCGTAACACGTCGGCGTATGTGAGCATCTCGTCATATGCGGCGTTCCGACCCGTCGCATAGCCCATCAAGAAGTTCGTTTCGACGTAAAGCATTCTGAGCTAAACGGCATGCTGGGCGCGCACGAGGTACATCCGCTGCCGCACTTCGCTCGGGATGATCGTCGAGGTATCGCCATTCGCGCGATCGTCGATCATCGCCCAAAGCCAGCGGTACGCGAGATTCTCGAGGTAGCGATTATCCGATCGATAGCGCTCGAAATCTGCGTCGATCGGTCGAAATGCCAGTTCGGTAGGGATTTGTGCGATGTTCTCCCAGCGTCCCGATTCCAGACGAAATAGTGTGATGTGCTCGCTCGTGACGAGTACGAACAAGGCATCGATGGCATCGATGCGTTGCGCGTAGGTATAAAACTGCTTGAGGTATTCGTCGATGCGATGCGCCGCTGCCCGTGTCTTGACCTCGACGATGAGCACGGTATGTTCCGCTTGGTCTTCGACGGTAAAGTCGGGTTGATAGTTGGTCATACGAACGACGCCTGCGCTTTGTGTACGCCGAAGACGCCCCGTAAGACGTTCGCGATCTCGCCGAGCGTTGCGCCCGCGCCGACCGCGTCGACGAAGAGCGGCATGAGGTTCGCCGTCCCTTCGGCTGCCGTGCGGATCGCATTGAGCCGTGCCGTGACGAGCGCACCGTCGCGGTTCGCGCGGAAGGCTTGCAACCGCGCGACTTGATCGCGCTCGACATTTTTGTCGATGCGCTGGATCGGCATCGTGCTCGTCGCGCCCGAGGCGAACTTGTTCACGCCGACAACCACGGCATCGACGCGTTCGATCGCCTGCTGCGCGCGGTACGAGGACTCGGCGATTTGATCTTGCATCCAGCCGCTCGCGATCGCGGCGACGCTTCCACCCTGTTCGTCGATCTCCGCGATGATCGCGTTCGCGCGCTCGGTCATCTCGCGCGTGAGGTATTCGACGTAATACGAACCGGCGAGCGGATCGACGACGTCGGTCACGCCCGATTCATAGCCGATGATTTGTTGCGTGCGCAGGGCGACGCGCGCCGCGTCTTCGGTCGGGAGGCCGAGCGCTTCGTCGGAGCCGTTCGTGTGCAGCGATTGCGTGCCGCCGAGCACGGCTGCGAGCGCCTGCAGCGTCACGCGCACGACGTTGTTCTCCGGCTCTTGTGCCGTAAGCGTCGAGCCACCGGTCTGCGTGTGAAAGCGCAGCATCGCCGATTTCGGATCTTTCGCACCGAACTCGTCGCGCACGATGCGCGCCCAGATCGCACGTGCCGCGCGGAACTTTGCGATTTCCTCGAAGAAGTCGTTATGCGCGTTCCAGAAAAACGAGAGGCGCGGTGCGATCGTATCGACGTCGAGCCCCGCATCTCTCGCGGCTTGCAAGTATGCCTTCCCGTTGGCGAGCGTGAAGGCGACTTCTTGGAGCGCGGTCGAGCCCGCTTCGCGGATGTGATAGCCCGAGATCGAGATGGTGTTCCACTGCGGCACGCTCTGCGCGCAGTACGCCATCACGTCCGTAACCAAGCGCATCGATTGCGTCGGCGGGTAGATGTAGGTTCCGCGCGCGACGTATTCTTTGAGCACGTCGTTTTGGATCGTGCCGCCGAGTTTGTCGAACGGAATACCGCGACGCCGCGCGACGGCGAGCACGAACGCGAGTAAAATCGATGCGGGCGCGTTGATCGTCATCGATACGGTCACGCGGTCGAGCGGGATATCGGCGAAGAGCGTTTCGACGTCGTCGATCGTATCGATCGCGACGCCGACCTTCCCAACTTCGCCGCGCGCTTGCGTGGCATCCGAATCGTAGCCGAGTTGTGTCGGCAAATCGAACGCGACCGAAAGCCCGGTGGTTCCGCGTGCGAGCAAATACCGGTAGCGCGCGTTCGATTCCGCAGCGGTTGCGAAGCCTGCGTACTGGCGCATCGTCCAGAGCTTGCCACGGTACATGTCCTTACGCACGCCGCGCGTGTACGGAAACGCGCCGGGTTCTGCGCTTCGATCGACGGCGGCTGCGGACGGTTCGGCGGTATAGAACGGCGCGAGCGGGATGCCGCTACCGTTGTGCTCTCGTGCGCTCATGGGTTCCGCGTTTCGCTGCCCTGGCGCGTCGGCCTAGCGCTGCCATAACGCCGCGCACCGTAGCCGTAGATCGATGCGAGCAGCAGCGAGAACGGGATCGGCCCGATCGTCTGCCAGCTCGCGGGGATCGAGCCACTCGAGAGTTCGATCATCGGTAGTAGTGCGGCGAAGGTTTGGTCGAGCGCGCAGAGCCACAGCAGTTGCGGATACCGCAACGGATCGCGCGCGAGGATCGCATAGAGGCACGCGACGACGATGAGCTCGCCGCCGAGGAAGCGCGCGATCGGCGGATCGTGTAATGGCACGCCGACGAGCGGGCCGACGAGTGGCTGGAAGAAGAGGCACAGGATGCCGACGCCGCCATCGACGAGGATGCCGATGGCGAGGGCGATGCGCAGCACGGGAAGCATGACGTGGCGCTTCGACGCCGTTCCGCTCAAGCCGGTTCGCCGAAGACGAGCCGCTCCACGGCAACGAGACAACGGGCGGTTCCGAGCGCGAGCTCTTCGGCCGCACCGTCGCGCGCCAACTGGAGCGTGCCTTTCATCATCAGCATGATGCCGTTCGCGATCGCGTGCGGATCGGGCGCAACGATCACGGCCGCCGCGTGCAAGCGCTCCAGATAGCCGACGATGCGCGCGCTGCTGACTTCCTGGCGGGCCGAGCGCGTTGCGGCCGCAACCGCATTCGTTTCCGAGTACGTCGACCACGTCCGGAGCAAGCCTGGCGTGGCGAGCGCCGTGTCGAGGACGCCGCGAATCCACGTACGGACCCGCGCGCGCTCGTGACGCTCGTCGCCGATGTCGCCGTCGAGTTCGATCGCGAACCGGTCGACGCGTTCGCCGACCGCAACGAGCGCTGCGGCGAGCGCATCGTCCTTATCGCGAAAGTACCGGTAGAACGTGCCGTGTGCCAGCCCGGCTTCGGTAGCGATCGCGCCCGCCGTCACCGCATCGAATGCGTGCGTTTCGAGCAGGCGTTCGAGGGCGCCGAGAAGGCGTTCCCGGGAAGGAGGCCGCGCGAGCTTGCTCGCGCTCTCGGCCGTCTCCGCGCGCCCGAGATACGTCCACGTCGCTTTACTGCGCCCGCTTGCCGGGTCGCGCACGCTCTCGACCCGGTAGCGATAGGCGCGCCCGCGCACGGTTTTCACGATTTCGTAGGCCATGGGGTGTACGATCGACCTCGATGTGGTACGGTATGACGGAAGTGTCAGTAACGTTACCACGAAGTGATGCCTTCGTCCAGCAACCGGTCACCACGTCCCTAGCGCCGAAGGCGATGCGCGCCGCGCCGCCCGTCGGTTTGGTCACGTTGACCGTGATGCTCGGCCTGATCATGGCGATCATCGATACCTCGATCGTGAACGTGGCGCTTACCAACATGGCGGGCAGCCTCGGTTCGACGATCGACGAAATCTCGTGGGTCGCGACGGGCTACATCCTCGCGAACGTCATCATCATGCCGCTCAACGGCTGGCTCACGGCGCGCTTCGGGCGGAAGAACTATTACGCAGCGTGCCTCATCCTCTTCACGGTTGCGTCGCTCTTGTGCGGTACCGCCCAAAACGTGTGGGTGCTCGTGTTCTATCGCGTGCTGCAAGGGCTTGGCGGTGGCGCATTGCAACCGACCGCGCAGGCGATCCTCTTCGAGTCGTATCCACCCGAGAAGCGCGGGAATGCGATGGCGATCTTCGGCCTCGGCGCGATGGTCGGCCCCGCGATCGGCCCGACGCTTGGCGGATTTCTCGTCGATAACTTCTCGTGGCCACTGATCTTTCTCGTGAACGTCCCGATCGGTATCGTCGCGATCGTGATGACGTTTCTGTTTATCCGCGATCAAAACTATGTCGAGAAGCCGAAAGGCGGACTCGACTGGATGGCGCTCTCGCTCATGACCGTGGGCCTCGCTTCGCTCCAATACGTGCTCGAACGCGGGCAACACGACGATTGGTTCTCCTCGCCGACGATCGCGATCCTGAGCGCCGTCTCGGTGAGCACGCTCGTAATTTTCGTTATTCGCGAAATTCGCGATCGCACGCCACTCGTCGATTTTCGCGTGTTTGCGTCGCGATCGTTCACCGCCGGGTGCGTCATCGGGATCGTGAGCGGCTTCGGCCTGTACGGGCTCAACCTCGTGCTGCCGCTGTTCTTCCAGAACGTGCTGCGCTTCGATGCGACGCAGACGGGTCTCGCGCTGTTGCCGGGCGCGGTCGCAACGGCGCTCAGTATGCCGATCGCGGGCCGGCTCGTCGGCAAACTGGATCCACGCATCTCGATCGCCGCGGGCATTGCCATGTTCGGCGCCTCGGCGTTCTGGATGGGCGGCCTCGATCAGAACGCGGGCTACTGGGATATCTTTTGGCCGCGCAATCTGCAGGGCTTCGCGCTCGGGTTTCTCTTCGTGCCGCTCACGACCGCAGCGCTCGCGACCGTGCCGCTCGCGCGGATGGCGGGAGCGACCGGCGTCTATACGCTCGTCCGCCAACTCGGCGGCAGCCTCGGTATCGCGATTCTCGAACTTCTGCAAATACGGCAACAAGACGCCGCGCAAAGCGCGCTTGCCGGACGCGTCACCGGGAGCAATCCGGCGATCCACGCGATGCTCCAGAACAATCACGTGCAAGCGCTGCAGCAACTCTCGGCGATGGTCGCGCAAAACGCCGTCGTGATTTCGTACGACTACGTGTTCCGCTTGAGCGGCATCTTGTTTTTCCTCGCGATCCCGACCGTGTTCTTACTCGCGGGCGCGCGCAAGGCGCCGGGTGGCGCGCCCGCGCACGTTGCCGTGGAATAGCGCCTACCGTAAACGGAGCCGATCCGCGATCCAGTGCCGGTTGCGCGCAACGAGCGCGTAACCGATCGATTCCGCGACGAGCACGAGCGGGATCGCTTCCGCGAGGATGCCGATCGGTGCGGTAAACCAAAAGCCGCGCAAGAACGCGTTGATCGCACGGGCGCCGGCGCGTACCTGACCCGAGGGCAGCACGCATTGCAGCGCGCGATCGCAAATCTCGTGCGAGAGCCCGACCGTCGCAAGTTCCGCATCGGTGAAATCTTGATGCGGACGGATCGCGAAACGCGCGCGCCGATCGATGCGCTTTGCGAACGCGGCGGCATGACGGCACAACCGGCATTCGCCATCCCACAGGAGATAGGCACGCCCGGCGATCACAGGAGCGTCCCATCGTCGATCGCCACGGCCGAACCCGTCGCGACGAACGCCGAATGCGGCTCGTGCGAGAGTACATCCACGAACGTCGGCCCGTAGAGCGTCGCGACATCGGCTTCGAGCCGAGCGTAACGTGTTGGGGCGACGGTCCACTGTGGATGATGCACGGCGTACTCCTTGGTGCGGCCGCTGCGTTGCCGCACGTAGCCCCAGTAGTGTTCGGTGATGAACGCTTCGTGCGAACCGAGCGCGGGAAGCTGCGGCGGGCCTGCGCGCAACGCGCCGAGCGACTCCCACCTACCGTTACGCCTCCATTCGTAGCGCACGTTCGTCGTATCGACCGTCGCGCGCATCGCGTGGTACGCATAGGGCTCGTTGAATGCGGCGCGCGCGATGACCGCAACGGCCGGAAGCGGCACGATCTCCTTGATGAAGACGGCGGCCCGACGCCACGTGCCATCGGGCGCTTTACGGCGTACGTAAAAGCGAAGGTTCACTTCGTCGAAGCGCTGGTGCAACGGCACGGGGATTCCGCGCAGCCGCACATCGGTGAACCGAAAGCCGACCATGCTCGCGTAGTGCGCGCCATCATCGTCGTCGAGCTCGGTTCCGGCGGGTACGAACGGCGCGAGCGTCGCAGGCGCTACCGCGTAGTTGACCATCAGCAAATCGTGCCACGCGGCGGTGAGGAAAGGGCGCATAAAGCGTTCGACGCGAGCCACACGTGTTTCGATGCAAGAAGCGCGCGTCCGAGCCGGAAAGCATGAGGCGATGGCTTCTCTAGAATCCGCTTTTTCGACGTTTCTCGCCGCGACGTACGCTTCCGTGCGGACGCGGGCGGACGCGCTCGCCGTCGACGGCCTGACGTACGCGCGCCTCTGGAGCGCCGCCGGGCGCACGGCGCGCGCGTTTGCCGAGCGGGGCGTCGTGCGCGGCGATCGGGTCGTGATTTTTTCCGAGAACCGCGTCGGTTTCGTGCTCGCGTATCTCGGCGCGCAGCGCTTGGGTGCCATCGCCGTACCGGCGAACGTGCTGTACCGAAGCGCCGATCTCGGCCATCTGCTCGAAGATGCCGACCCGAAGCTCGTCGTCGTGTCGCCCGCAACGGCAGGGTTCGTCGGTGCCGAATATGCGACGATCGGTATCGAATCGCTGGAAGCGCTCGCGGATGCGCAGAGCGACGACGGCGTGGAAGATCCTGGGCTCACCGCGGATGATCCCGCGGTGCTCGTCTACACGAGTGGGACGACGGGGCGCTCGAAGGGCGCGATCCTCACGCAAGGCAACATCGCCGCGATCGCTAGTGCTCTCGGTACGGCTTGGGCGTGGACGCCGGACGATTCCCTACTGCTCACGCTCCCGCTCTTTCACGTGCACGGCTTGTGTGCCGGCCTTTCGACCGCGCTTGCGAGCGGCGCGCATGTCGTGATCCGCGAGCGCTTCGATGCGGACGACGTTGCAACGCGCTTGCGGTCGGGCGCGCACACGTTATTCTTCGGCGTGCCGACGATGTACGCGCGTCTTCTCGAAAAAATCGCCCCGGGGCCGTTTCCCGCGATCCGTCTTTTCGTCTCGGGTTCGGCCGCGCTTCCGGCAACGGTCCACGAAGCGTTCGCGCGTACGTTCGAGGCGACGATCCTCGAGCGCTATGGCTCGACGGAGTTCGGATTCCCGTTGAGCAACGCGTACCACGGGCGCCGGATCGCGGGAAGCGTCGGCTTGCCGACGGGCGGCTCCAAAGTTGCGATCGTGCATCCCGGGACGACGGAGTACGTTACGCAGGGCGAGACGGGCGAATTGCTCGTCGGCGGGCCGACCGTAACGCCGGGGTATTGGCGGCGGCCGGATATCGACGACGTTTTCGTCGAGCTCGATGGCGAGCGGTATTTCCGTTCGGGCGATCTCGCGCGTTTCGATGTCGCCGACGGTGTTTACGTGATTGCGGGCCGCATCAAAGAGCTCATCATCAGCGGTGGGTTCAACGTGTATCCGCTGGAGGTCGAAGCGGCGATGCGCGCCGCCGCGCATGTCCGCGATGCGGCGCTCGTCGGGTGGCTCGAACCTGCTCGCGGCGAAATCCCCGTCGCGTTTCTCGAAGTAGAACCCGGCTTTTCGGAGGCGGCGTTCTTGGAGACCTTACGCGACGCGATCGCAAGTTTCAAGATTCCAAAAATCGTAAACGTGGTCGATGCTCTGCCGCGCAACGCACTCGGCAAAGTCGAGAAGCAGAAGCTCAAGGCGTTGCAAGCGCAATAGCTATGGTTTACTCGATGGTGACTATCGGGGCGCGGCCTTCGACGGTCGCGCCGACGCTCGTGTGGACGGTCGTTACGGTGCCCGCCTTGTGCGCGCGGATTTCGTTCATCATCTTCATCGCCTCGATTACCGCGACGACATCGCCTTCCGCGACCGTCGCTCCCACCGTTGCGGCGATTTCGACGACGACACCGTGCATCGGGGAAAGGACGTCGTTCCCCGCAGGTGCCTTGCGCGCGCTCGCGCCTTTTTTCGCAACGGGCGCGGCGCTTGCACTCTTCGCGCCATTACTGCCCGCAAATGCTGGCAAGTCGACAAATCGAATGCGGTAGAGTTTGTCGTCGACCTCGACCTTGATCGTGTCGTCGTTCGCCGTTGCAAGCGCGGTGGTAGCGCCGTCGGCTGCAAACGGCGCGAACTTCTGCGAAGCCGCAAACGGTTCGAGTGTGGCGGTGCCGTACGAGGCATCCGCGACGGGCCCGAAATCGCAGAGCGCGCGCAGGAGCGGGATCGTCGTCGGCACGCCGCCGAGAACGTACTCGTCGAGCGCGCGCCGCATGCGCGCGATCGCTTCGTCGCGATTCCCGGCCCACACTATCAGTTTCGCAATCATCGAGTCATAATCGGGCGTGACGACAAACCCGACCGATGCGGCGCTATCGACGCGCACGCCGATGCCCCCGGGTTCCTGGTATGCCGTGACCGTACCGGGCGCGGGACGGAAATTCTGCGCCGGGTCTTCCGCGTTCACGCGCACTTCGATCGCGTGGCCGCGGAACGATATCGCCTCTTGCGTTATGCCGAGCGGGTGGCCCGCGGCGACGAGAATTTGTTCGCGTACCAGGTCGAGGCCGCTCACCATTTCGCTGACGGTATGCTCGACTTGGATGCGCGTGTTCATTTCGAGGAAGAAGAACTCGTCATTTGCTACCAAGCACTCGATCGTGCCGACGCTGTCGTAGCCGATCGCTTTCGCTGCCGTGATGCCCGCGGCACGGAGCCCGTCGCGCACGCGGTCGGAGATCGCGGCGGGCGCCTCTTCCCAGAGCTTTTGATGACGGCGTTGCAACGAGCAATCGCGCTCGCCGACGTGCACGACGTTGCCGTGCTTATCCGCGAGCACTTGGAGTTCGACGTGTTTCGGATCGACGAGATAGCGCTCGGCATAGATCATCGGATTGCCGAAGTATGCCGTCGCTTCGCGTTGCGCGTTCGTGTATGCGGATTCTATTTCGTCGAGGGTGTAAGCGACTTTGAGCCCCTTACCACCGCCGCCGCCCGAGGCTTTGAGCGCGAACGGGAGCCCGTACTTTGCCGCGGCTTCGCGCGCGGCAGCAGCATCGGGAAGTGCTTCCGTGCCGCCCGGCACCACGGGAACGCCCGCAGCGACCATCGCGATGCGCGAGCGCACTTTATCGCCCATCGCATCGATCGCGGCGGGGTGCGGCCCGATCCAGGTCATGCCCGCGGCGATTACGGCGCGCGCGAAATTTGCGTTTTCGGCGAAGAAGCCGTAGCCGGGATGCACGGCGTCGCATCCGGCACGCGCGGCGACCGCGAGTAGTTTCTCTTGGTTCAGATACGATTGCGCGGGCGGCGCCGGGCCGAGTAAAAACGCTTCGTCTGCGTAACGCACGTGGCGCGCGTCGCGGTCGACCTCGCTATACACGGCTACGGTCGCGCAACCGAGTTCCTTCGCGGTGCGCATCACGCGCAACGCGATCTCGCCGCGGTTGGCGATCAGGATCTTCGCGAACGGCGGCTTCATCCGAGGCGCGTTCCCGTGCGCCACAGCGTGCCGGGCGTGGCTTGCACGGAGCGAAGCGCGGGCGTGTTTCCCAGGCGTTGCGCGAGCGTCCAACGTGGCACGCTCGGAGACGGTATCGGCGTTTCCGCACGTGCGCGCACGATCGCGTACGCTGCGGCGACGGCGGCGAGTGCGTCCGGCGGCAACGCGCGATCACGCATCGTAATTCGGCATTCCCATCGCGTGGAATCCGGCGTCGACGAAGTGCACGTCGGCCGTGATCGCGCGCGAAAGATCGGACGCGAGGTAGACGGCCGTGCCGCCGATATCTTCGAGCGTGATGTTCCGCTTGAGCGGTGCGGCGGGTGCGACGCGGTCGAGCATGTCGGTGAGTCCTTTGACCTGCCGCGAGCTCGCCGTCTTGATCGGGCCCGCAGAGATCGCGTTGACGCGAATGCCGCGTGCGCCGAGGTCGTATGCGAGATAGCGCACGATCGATTCGAGCGCGGCTTTCGCAATGCCAGCGAGGTTGTAGTTCGGGACGATCGCCGTGCCGCCGAGATACGAGAGCGCCATGATGCTAGCGCCGTCGTTGAACGTTTCGCGCAGCGCCGCAACGAGCGCGATCAGCGAGAACGACGAGACGTCGAGCGAGTTCGCGAACCCGGCCCGCGAGGTGTCGTACACCTTGCCCTGCAGATCTTCTTTGCGCACGAACGCGATCGAGTGCACGAGGCCATCGATCCGGCCGATTTTCGTTGCTACCGCCTCGGCGAGCGCGCGTACGTCGTCGTCGGACGAAACGTCGCAGACGAAGACTTCGCCGCCGCCGAGTTCGGCGGCAAGTTTCTCGACGCTCTCCTTGACCCGCTCGCCCTGCGCGACCAACGCGAGTTTTGCGCCGTGTGCGTGCATCGCGTGCGCGATGCCGCTTGCGATCGACCATTGATTGGCGACGCCGGTCACGAGGATCGTTTTTCCGCTTAGTAATCCCACAACCCAGTTTGCGTAAGACGCGAAGGACGACGAACCCTTGCGCTCGGCCGGGTGAACGCGCTAGCCGACGCATGCGCTTCGGCGCTTTCCCAGCAAGCGATGCTAGCCTTGCCCGCATGACGATCGCACGTATCGCCCTACTCCTCGGTCTCTCGTTCGCGCTCGCCGGGTGTGGTGGAAGCGGGCCCGCCGCGCCCGCGCCGAGCCCGTCGGCTTCGGGCGGTGCCGCATCGAGCGGCGGTGCCGGCGTAACGGCGGGAGCCGGGGCTACCGGTGCGACGGTGGTTGCGATCGCGAGCCCCGTTGCAACGGCGAGCCCGGCCGGTGCGGCGATCGATCCGACACGCATCCCGAGTGGCGACGGCAAGGTTTCCGGCACAACGCCCGCAATCGGCTCGATCTATTCGTGCACGACGACGTTCAACGGCATGGGCGCGCAAGGCGCGGGCCCGTGGATCAACGCCGACGGCTCCTGGAACGCGTTGACGAAGATCGCCGTTCTCGGGACCGTCGCGTGGCCGACCGCGGCGTTCTCCTCGGCCGTCAACGGCGCGACGCGGCAGATCGTATCGAACGATCTTCCGAACCACGCCACGGGTTCGTTTCCGATCGGGTCGAGCGATCCGGCATACGCGTTCGATCGCAATCCGAACGCGATCGGCACGAAATCGATTTCTTATACGCTCCCGCAGATGCCGACGGCAAACGGCGTACCGACGTGCGTCGGCCTCGGCGCGATCGGGATCATGAACAGCGGGACCGTGCTCTACGACGCGCTCGATGCCGTCGGCCGAGATGCGGCGGAACATGAAATGCAAGACGGCTGTCACGGCCACCCCGACCCATCATCGACCTACCACTATCACGATCTCTCGACGTGCATCGCCGATCCCGGGACCGGGCACTCGAATCTCCTCGGCTACGCGCGCGATGGCTTCGGTATCTACGGTAATCGTGGGCAGAACGGCGAGGCGCTCGTGAACGCGAACCTCGACGTCTGCCATGGGCACACGCACGCCATTACGTGGGATGGCGCGACCGTCGTGCTCTACCACTACCACGCAACGAAAGAGTATCCGTATACCGTCGGCTGCTATCGCGGAACGCCGCAATAGCCGCAGGCCACGCGCAACCTACAGCGGGATGTTGCCGTGTTTGCGGTGCGGGCGCTCCACGCGTTTCGTCGCGAGCATGTCGAGCGATTGCGCGATCGAACGCCGCGTTTTCGAGGCTTCGATTACGCCGTCGACATAGCCACGCGACGCCGCGATGAATGGGTTCGCAAAGCGCTCCTGATACATCGCGACGAGCTCGGCGTTCTTCGCAACCGGATCGCTCGCTTCGGCGATCTCGCGGCGGAAGATCGTCTTCACCGCACCGCTCGCGCCCATCACCGCGATCTCCGCGGTCGGCCACGCGAGGTTCACGTCGGCGCGAATGTGCTTGGATGCCATGACGTCGTAGGCGCCGCCATAGGCCTTCCGCGTGATGATCGTGATCTTCGGAACCGTCGCTTCCGCGAATGCGTAAAGAAGTTTCGCGCCGTGTTTGATGATGCCGCCGTACTCTTGCGCGAGCCCCGGTAAGAAGCCCGGCACGTCGACGAAGGTGACCAGCGGGATGTTGAACGCATCGCAAAACCGCACGAACCGCGCGGCTTTGATCGACGATTGGATGTCGAGGACGCCCGCGAGCACCTTCGGCTGGTTGCCGACGATGCCGACGGTTCGTCCGCCGACGCGGCCGAAACCGATCACGATATTCGCAGCGTAGAGCGGCGCGATCTCGAAGAAATCGCCGTCGTCGAGGCACGGCGTGATGCAATCGAGCATATCGTATGGCTTATTCGGCGAATCCGGAATAACGTCGTCGAGTTCGTCGACGATACGATAGGGATCGTCGTTTGTCGGTACGAGCGGCGGATCTTCGAGATTGTTTTGCGGGATGAACGAGAGCAGGCGTTTGGTCGTGTCGACCATGTCGTCTTCATCGGTTGCGACGAGATCGCACACGCCCGACTTCGTCGCGTGCGCGTACGCGCCGCCGAGCTCTTCCATCGTCACGTCCTCGCCCGTGACGGTCTTGATGATCTCGGGCCCCGTGATGAACATCTGCGAGATCTTGTCGACCATGATCGTGAAATCGGTGATTGCGGGCGAATACACGGCGCCACCCGCGCAGGGCCCCGCGACGAGCGAAAGCTGCGGGATCACGCCCGATGCTTGCACGTTGCGCCAGAAGATTTCCGCGTAACCGCCGAGCGAAACGACGCCCTCCTGGATACGCGCGCCGCCGGAATCGTTGATGCCGATCATCGGCGATCCGGTGCGCACGGCGAGATCCATCACCTTGCAGATTTTCTCTGCGAATACTTCGCCGAGCGAGCCGCCGAGTACGGTGAAATCTTGCGAAAACAAGAAAACTTGGCGGCCGTCGATCGTGCCGCGCCCGGTCACGACGCCGTCGCCGAGAAATTCTTTCTCATCGAGCCCGAACGCGGTCGTGCGATGCACCGCAAACTGATCGAGTTCGACGAAGCTTTCCGGATCGAGCAACGCCTCGACGCGTTCGCGTGCCGTGCGTTTGCCACGTGCGCGCTGCCGTTCGTTCGCGGCTTCACCCGCAGGCGCTTCGGCCTGCGCGCGCTTCGCCGCGAGTTCTTCGTATTTCGCGCGATGCGTCGATCCGTCGGAAATAGCCATCGATCCTCGGGTTCTCAGGCCCGGAGGGGCGCTCCCGCGTCAGCGTGCGTTACATTGGTTCGCGACGATGTTGTTCCCGATGTTGCCACCGTTGCTGCGGAGGTTGGCAAGCGCCGTTTCCACGGTCGCGTTTTGATCGGCGCCTTTGCCATAGCCGTATTTATCGCCGTCGACGGCGACGACGGCACAGCGCTCGTTCGGCCCCGAGAACTTCACGATGATCTGGCAATCGGCCACCCCCGAGGTCTTCTGATTGCATCGCGCGAGCGCGTTGTACACGGCCGTGTCCGGATTGCTTTCGTCGTACGCGATGCCGACGAAGTGCGTGCGTGCCTGCATGGCGATCGCGCCGAAAACCGCGCTCGTTCCGCCGAGCGTGCCGCCGCCGCCGGTCGCGCCCGCGATGCCGATCGCCGTCGGCGAAGGAGCGGGGGTGGGTACCGCCGGCGCGGGCACGGGCGTGACCGCCGCGATGACGCCTGGCGACGGAGCGGGCGCGGGCGTTACGGTGTTTCCGCTGATCTGCACGGGGGCGTCGAGTCGCGAACCTGCGGTCGAAAACGTTTTCGTGAACGATTTGCCCGGCTCCCAAATCGCGTCGTTGTCGAAGCGCACGGCGGTAACGCGAACCTCAACCGAACGCATTTGCCGGATGCGCGACACGGCCCAAAGCGCGCCCGAGAAGCACTTGTCATCGATGTTGATTCCCTGGGTGAACGTTCCATCGAGGCTACCGGTAAACGACTCTACCGTCCCGCGGAAATCGTCGAGCATGCGAAACTCGAAGCGAACCGCGACGATCGGACGATCCGCGATATTACGAAAGGAAATGCACTCCGCGTAGGTGCGATCCGATTTCGATTCGGTGCTCTCTTTGTAGATGACGACGGGCGCCGTTTGTTTGGTGACGTCGCGATACGTGCTTATGTGTATCGGCTCGGGCACGAACGGCGCGGGTGTCGGTGCCGTAGTGTCGGCGACGGCCGTGTTGCATACGGTCTTTAGAACGTTGCCGCCCGGGAGCGCGTTGATCGCATTCCCCGTCGCTTCCGCTTCCGTCTGCCCGACGCCCCACCGCCATTGGCCCGTGCTATCGGCCACGACCGAGCCGCAGCGGCTCGGCGAAAACACGATGGCGACGATACAGTCGCTGCGGCCGGAAGCATTGTTGCAAGCCGTTACCGCATTGCGCGATGCAGTCGTCGTATCGGGATCGTCGACCGAGAAGCCCCAAGAGAAATCTTGGAGCGAAATCGCGATCGCCCCCACGGGCCGCGCGGCCAACACGGACGACGGCGTCGCCGTAAGCACGAAAAGCACGACGACAAGACACAGCGCAACCCGACGAATCATAAAAACCCCACGCAACGAAACGACCGCCCGCAAACGAGCGGGTCGTCGGTTGGAACGACGTTCAAGAGAACAACAACGTACCAACGCCGTTCTTTTTCGATGCGCCGCCCCCTTGCGCACCAAGGGTACCGTGCGCCAGCACAAAGATCCGACGGCGGATACCACGCCCCAAGCGAAGCGACGCGGCAAGTCACGCCCCGATCGAAGCATGCGGACGCCACATCGGGGAGTGGATTCGCAGCCGACCGGCGGCCGCCGCGGTCTCGTGACCGCAAGAGCCGCCGGTCGGCAAGAAGCCGCCCCCGAGGTGGTGTCCCCTAGCAGTTACCAGATGCCGAGCATTACTTTCGCGTCGTCGCTCGCCATCGTTTTCGGATCCCACGGCGGCGAGAACGTAATGTCGACCTTAACCGACTTCACGCCATCGAGCCCCTCGACTTTGGATTCTACCGATTGCTTGAACATCGGGCCCACGGGGCACATCGGCGAGGTTAGCGTCATGACGACGCCCACGTCTTGGCCGGCTTCGCCCTCGACGGTCACGTCGTAAATCAATCCGAGATCGATGATCCCCATGTGTAGTTCGGGATCTTGTACTTCCGCGAGCGCTTCGCGCACTTGCTCAACAGTCGGCATAGGCCACCTCCGAATGCTTAGGAAACCACGCGCTCCGCGTTGGTTCCGCCGAGAATCGGCGCCGAGCGAATGAATCGCGTTGCGATGGTCGCGATCCAGATCGGCGACCAGAACGCGGTTGCGGCGATGCCGAACCGTGCGACCAGGGGCAACGTCGCGAGGAAAATGACGCCGATGCACGCGAGGCGGATAACGCGACGAAAGACTTTCAACCGCGTTTCCGGTTCCATGCTAGCGGAAAAGCGAAAGTAGCCGCGGATCGTGAGGATCGCCATCAGCGAAACGTTCGTTCCGAATAGCGCGGAGTACGCGATCAGGCCCGTTGGGCTTCCCGCAAACATCACATACACCCGAAGAGCGAACGGCAAGATCGCGATCGTCCCCAAAACCGCAAAGTTGAGCGCGACGTCGATCGGCTCGCCGACGAACACCGTCGCGAACATCCGGTGATAGAGCAGCCACGAAAAACACAGTACCGTAAACGAAAGAACCGCACTCGCAACCGGGCCGAGCGCATCGATATGCGGATGTTGCACGAGCGCCGCAAATGCAAGTGGATCGAGTCCGATCGCGATCTGCGAGATACTAAACCCGTAAACGATGTCGCCAAACGCTTCGAGCCGCCGCAAAAAATGCCGCCGCGACTCCGCATGTTGCGAAAACTCCGCCATCAGCGCAAACCCGATGCGAAGCGAGTATTACCCAAGACATCCCGCAAAGCGCGAGGCAAAATCTGCCACCGAGAGACGTGTTTGACCCCGCATCGCGGAGTGGATTCGAAGCGACGATCGGCCGTAGCGTACCGCAGTACGCAAGGCCGACCGTCGCGAAGAAGCCGCCCGCGAGGCGGCGTCAAACCGCCAGATACCGTTGCATGGCTTCCGTATTCGCGCGGACTTCGTCGATGGTGCCGCTCGCCATCACGCGGCCCATCGCGAGAATGTAGCCGCGATCCGAAAGCGACATCGCGACGTTTGCGTTCTGCTCGACGAGGAGGATCGTATTCCCCTCGCTGCGGATCGCGCGCACGACTTCCTCGACGTTGCGCGCGATGAGCGGCGCGAGGCCCTCCATCGGCTCGTCGAGCAGGATGATCTCCGGGTTCGCGATCAACGCGCGTGCGATCGCGAGCATCTGCTGTTCGCCGCCGGACATCTTCGCAAGCGTGTTCTTGCGCTCGCCGAGTACCGCGAAGAATTCGTAAATGCGTTTCTCGTTCCACGGACCCTTGCGGCCGGCGAGTGCCGCAAGGCGTAGGTTTTCACCGACCGTGAGGTTCGGAAACACGCGTCGATCTTCGGGAACGAAGGCGATCCCGCGCTTCGCGAGATCGAACATCGGCTTGCCGCCGATCGGTTGGCCGTTGAAGCGGATCGTGCCCATGCGTGGCGGTACCACGCCCATGATCGTCTTGAGCGTCGTCGAGCGACCGCTGCCGTTTCGCCCGAGCAGCGCGACGACTTCGCCCTTCGCGACTTGCAGCGAGAGGTTCTGGAGAATGTGGCTCTTCCCGTAATATGAGTTGACGTTTTCGAGTTCGAGCAACATCTAGTGGGTTTCTCCGAGGTAGGCTTTTTGCACGGCATCGTTCGCACGGATCTCTTGCGGGGTGCCGCTTGCGAGCACGCCACCGGTTTGGAAGACCGTGATCGTGGTCGAAATCGCCATGACGACATCCATATCGTGCTCGACCAAGAGGATCGTACGGCCGGGAGCGATACGCTTGATGAGCTCGACCGTCTCGTGCGTTTCGGTCGGCGACATGCCGGCGAGCGGCTCGTCGAGGAGCAACACCTTCGGATCGCTTGCGAGCACGAGGCCGATTTCGAGCCGACGCTGATCGCCGTGCGAGAGATTCTCGGCGCGGGCATTGCGCGAATCGTAGAGGCCGACATCGTGGAGCAATTTCTCGACCGTGCCGCGCGTATTGCCCATCGCGCGCTCGGACATGAAGAAATTCTTCTTGCCGTCCTGGAGCGCTTGTACGCCGAGGCGCACGTTTTCATACACCGTGAGTTTGCCGAAGATATTCGTAATCTGGAACGAGCGCGCGATCCCGAGGCGCGTGCGTTCGTACGGCCGCAACTTCGTAACGTCCTTGCCACCGAAGAAAATCGAGCCTTCGCTCGGCGGTAAGCGGCCGGAGAGCAGATTGAAGAACGTCGTCTTTCCCGCGCCGTTCGGGCCGATGATCGTGCGGACGCCGCCTTCGGGTACTTCGATCGAGACCTTGTTGACGGCGGTGAAACCGGAGAAGCGGCGCGTCAGCCCTTCGGTTTTGAAGGCGTAACTCACGGGCGACCCTCTTGTGCGAGTTCGGGGATTTCTTGCGAGGGCGGGAGCTCTTCGGCAACATCGGTTGTCACGCGGGCATCGCGCGAAAAGATGCGCTTGAAGAACGCCTGGAAGCCGTAATGCTGGATGTCCTCGATCCCACCCATGATGCCGCGCGGCGCGGCGAGGACGAAGAACGCGAACACGATGCCGATCGCCGCTTCCCAAAATTTCGTGATTTGCGAAATATTGTTCTGCAGTTCCCAGTAGACGAGCGAGCCGATCATCGGCCCGAAGAACGTGTTGATGCCACCGAGCAGCGACATCATGACGACGCGGCCGCTATAGTCGATCGAACCCGCATCGGGATTGATCGCCTGCTGGAAGTACGCCCAGAGCCAACCGCCGACGCACGGGAAGACGGTCGAGAGCACGAACATGTTGACGCGGTATTTGTTGACGTCGTAGCCGAGAAATGCCGCGCGTTCTTTGTTTTCGCGGATCGCGTGACAGACGCTGCCGAACGGCGAGTGGATGATCCAATAGACGGCGGCGACGGCGATGAGCGCGATGACGGCAACGAAGTAAAACATGTGCGTCGATTGCGCGAGATAGTCGTCGGGCAGCCCGGGGATGTGCGGCCGCGCCACGCCTTGCAGCCCGTCCTCGCCGCCGGTCAGCTCGCCCCACTTGTACGTGATGAAGAAGATGACTTGCGCGAACGCAAGCGTGATCATCGAGTAATAGATGCCGCTCGAGCGCGGGATGATGATGCGCGCGAGAAACCAGGACCAGAGCAAGACGAGCCCGAGCGCGAGCCCGAGCGCGAGAAAGGCGTTGTTCATCCCGCCCCAGGCGATCGCGTTGCCGAAGAGCGTTGCGTGGAAGCCCTTCGTAAAGAGCGACGTGATGTACGCGCCGAGCGTGAAAAACATCGCGTGGCCGAACGAGAGCTCGCCGAGATGCCCGAAGAGCAAGTTGAACCCGAGGGCAAAGAGCGAGAAGATGACGATCTCGGTCGCGAGATCGACGAAGCCGGTCTTTGCGAGAAACGGATTGCCGCCCGGCATCAAAAACGGCAAGACGCCGAAGATGATCGCCACGACGAAAAGCGGATGCGTGAGGATACGTTTCATTCGAAGAGACCCTCGACGCCGAAGATGCCGCGTGGCCGAACGAGCAAGATGATGCCCATGATGATGTACCCGGTGAGCTCGACTGCCGGTGGATAGACGAGTTCCATCATGCTGGAGAGGATGCCGATCAAAAGTCCCCCGACGACCGCACCCCAAAACGAGCCGATGCCGCCGACGATCACGATCACGAACGTCAGCACGATCCACGACCCCGCGAGCGCGGGTTGGATCGCATAGACGGGAGCGGCGAGCGCGCCCGCGAGGCCTGCGAGAAACGAGCCGATCCCGAAGACCAGCGTGAACATTGCCGGCATGTTGATGCCGAGGATTTGCACCATCTCGGAATCGCGCGTGCCGGCTTTGATGATCATGCCGATGTTCGTTTTGTTGAGGACGAGCCAAACGATCGCAAGGATGAGGATCGTCCCGATGACCAGCAACACGTCCTTGTAAAGGGGATAGGCGCTGGCGCCGATTTGCACGGATCCCGCGAGATTCGCCGGCAGGTTAAGCTGCACGGCGTCGTCACCCCAGATGTAGCGAACGGCTTGTTGGAAGACGAGTGCCGTTCCGAACGTCATGAGGAGCGTGTACTCTGCAAGGCGCCCGTAGAGCGGTCGCACGAGAAACACCTCGAACACCATCCCGATCACGCCGACGACGATCGCCGCGCCGAGGATTCCCGGCCAAAAGCCGATGATCTTCGAGAGCGTAAACGCCATATATGCGCCGAGCATGAAAAACGATCCGTGGGAGAAGTTGATGACGCCCATGAGGCCGAGGATGATATTGAGTCCGAGTGCCACCAGGATATAGAGCATCCCGAGCGTGATTCCGTTAAAGAGCTGATCGACCAGCTGACCGGCGGCGGGCAAGTGAAAGATGGTTCTCTCCCCGAGAGTCGTACGCGAAAGACGATTCGTTCCGAAGCCCCTTGCGCGAGCCCTTTCCGTCTGGCGGATACTCGGCATCCCCACCGGCCGCGCAACCTTTCGAACGCCGCGTCCGTATTATGCAGAACCGCCTTCGCTTTGCGATTTCTCTCGGGTACCGATCGGGTATCGCGCAGGAGCGAGGGCAACGTTCGAGGAGTTTATCCGGTATGTCAATGTGGGAACCGTTCACCGAGCGCGCGCGGCGCAGCATCGTCCTCGCCCAAGAAGAGGCGCAGCGGCTGGGCAACAATTACATCGGGACCGAGCACATCTTGCTCGGCATCATTTCCGAAGGTGAGAGCCTCGCCGCGAAAGTGCTCGAGACGCTCGGCGTCAACCTCGCCAAAGTTCGGCAGGAGGTTGAAGCGATCGTCGGGCGCGGCGGGCAGACCGTGCAGCAGGAGATGGTTTTCACGCCGCGTGCGAAGCGCGTGATCGAGCTCGCCTTCGAAGAGGCGCGCCAGCTCAATCACAACTACATCGGGACGGAACATTTGTTGCTCGGCCTGATCCGTGAAGGCGAAGGCGTAGCCGCGCGCGTGCTGACGAACCTCGGCGTCGATCCCGCGAAGGTCCGCGTGCAAACGACCTCGCTGCTCGGAGCCGAAGGCCAGCCGCCCGCACCGAAGGGTAAATCGAAGACGCCGACGCTCGATGCATATGGTCGCGATCTGACGATCCTCGCCCGCGAAGGCAAGCTCGATCCGGTCATCGGCCGCGCGAACGAAATCGAACGCGTCATCCAAATTCTCTCGCGCCGTACGAAGAACAACCCCGCGCTCATCGGCGAGCCGGGTGTAGGGAAGACGGCGATCGCCGAAGGCCTCGCACAGCGCGTCATCAAGGGCGAAGTGCCGGAGCCGCTGCGCGACCGTCGCGTCATCACGCTCGATCTCGCGGGCCTCGTAGCCGGTACGAAATATCGCGGCGAATTCGAAGAGCGTATGAAGCGCGTGATGGACGAGATCCGCACGGCTGCGGGCGAGATAATCTTGTTCATCGACGAGCTGCATACGCTCGTCGGCGCGGGCGCCGCCGAAGGCGCGATCGATGCATCGAACATCATCAAGCCCGCGCTCGCGCGCGGCGAACTGCAGTGCATCGGCGCGACCACGCTCAACGAGTTCCGCAAGCACATCGAGAAAGACTCGGCGCTCGAACGGCGCTTCCAGCCGATCATGGTCGGCGAGCCCTCGGTCGACGAGACCGTCGAGATTCTCAAAGGCCTGCGCGATCGCTACGAGGCGCACCATAAGGTGCAGATTCTCGACGAAGCGCTCGTCGCTGCGGCGAAGCTTTCCGACCGCTACATCGCCGATCGCTTTTTGCCGGACAAAGCGGTCGACCTGATCGACGAAGCTTCATCGCGCGTGCGTTTACAAGCGACGTTGCCACCGCAGTCGGTGCGCGATATCGATAACGAGATCCGCAAGGTCAAACTCGAAAAAGATAACGTCGTCAAGACGCAAGATTTCGAGAAGGCCGCGGCCGTTCGCGACCGCGAGGAGAAGCTGCGCCTCGAAAAGACGCGCCTCGAAACCGAGTGGGCCGAGAAGAAGGCGCTGACCGCGGATAAGCCGCTGCAAGTGACCGAAGAAGATATCGCGTACATCGTCGCCGCCTGGACGAAGATTCCGGTCGCGAAGCTCGCGCAAACCGAAACGCTCAAGCTGCTCGGCATGGCAGATCAACTGCATAAGCGCGTCATCGGTCAGGACGTCGCGGTCGAGTCGATCACGCGTGCGATCCGTCGCTCGCGCGCCGGCTTGAAGAATCCGAAACGCCCGATCGGCTCGTTCATCTTCCTCGGCCCCACGGGCGTCGGCAAGACCGAAGTCGCGCGTTCGCTCGCGGAGTTTCTCTTCGATGACGGGGAGTCGATGATCCGCATCGACATGTCGGAGTACATGGAGAAATACGCGGTCAGCCGGCTCGTGGGCGCACCTCCGGGATACGTCGGATACGAAGAGGGCGGCCAACTTACGGAAGCCGTCCGTCGGCGCCCATACTGCGTCGTGCTGCTCGACGAAATCGAGAAGGCGCACCCCGACGTGTTCAATCTCTTGCTGCAAGTGCTTGAAGACGGCCGCCTGACGGATTCCCAAGGTCGCGTCGTCGACTTCAAAAACTCGCTCATCATCATGACGTCGAACGTCGGCGCCACGGGGATGCAGTCGAACACCGACATCGGTTTCCGCCCCACCAAGGGCGGGGGCGACTCCGACTCTGCGGCATACGAGAAGATGAAGACCAAGGTGCTCGATGAGGTCAAGCAGACGTTCCGTCCCGAATTCATCAACCGCGTCGATGAGCTCGTCGTCTTCCACACGCTGACGCGCGATCAGATCGAAGAAATCGTCGGCCTGGAAGTCGAAAAAGTCGTCCACGAAGTCAAGGCACAAGAGATGCACCTCGAACTCACGGACGATGCGAAGAAGCTGCTCGCGAAGAAGGGCTGGGATCCCCAGTTCGGCGCGCGTCCGCTCCGTCGCGCGATCCAACGCGAAGTCGAAGACGAGCTCGCCGAGGACATGCTGCGTGGCAAGTTCTCCTCGGGCGATCGCATCCTCGGCGAAGTCGACCCCGCCTCCCCGGAGAAACTGAAGTTCTCGAAGATTCCGGCGATCGAGCCACCAACCCAGCCGGCGCAAGAGGCGCAACCCGCCTGATCCCCTGTAGCCTCGAGCCGAGCGCCGCGCGATGAAGAGTTTCGTCGCGTGGCGCTCCCGCTTGCCCGCTAATATCGGGAATTGGTTTTCGCGCGATCTTACGCGCACCGGCCTGTCGCTTGCCGAGACGGGTCGTGTTACGTTGCGTGCCGTCGACGACCTCAAGGTCGAAGCGACGGTCAAGGCGCCGAACCCGCTCGCGGTCGCCGTGGAGTGGACCTCGGGCACGGGCCCGCAGGCCCTGCGCCCCGTGTGCGGTTGCGGCGCGACGGGCGTGTGCGAACACGTCGTTGCGGTCCTCGAAGCCGTTCGCACGCATGCCGATGGCGTGATCGTGCCCGCCGTCAGCTCGACCAACGGTACGACCGAACCGGACGAAGCCGATTACTCGTGGCTTCCCACGCCGTCGACCGAGCTGTCGCGTGCCCGAGCCCGCGCGATCTGGCCCGTGATCGTTCTCGGTGCCGATAACGCCGCTCCGACCGGCACGTTGTATCTCGATACGCCGCGGCTCAAGGGCGTCATCCGCGACGCGCAAGCGATCCTCACGATGATGGAAGGCACGCCCGCGGACGACTGGGACGATGCCGATCGCGATTTGATGCGCGACGATGCCGTCCAGGAAGCGTTCGGGGGCGCACGCACCGCTACCAAGGCGCTCGCGCGCGCGCTGTTCCGGCTCGCCCGCCATCCGCGCCTGCGCTGCGACGACGAGCCTGGGTCCAACCGTCATCCAACGGAGATGCGCGCCTTCGGCGTCGATCTTCGCGGCCTCCGCTTGCGGGCGATCCGTACGGGCGCGCGCTTCTCGCCCGCGCTCGAAACCGTTGACGGTACGCGCTTCCGCCCGGTCGGCGCGATCGCGATGGACGGCCCGCCGACGTGGATCGTCCACGAACGAACGGCTTATCTCGTCGACGGCGCGTTCGATATCCAGCGCGTCGTCGCCGCCTCGACGGCCGAAGCCCTCGTCGAAAAGGCGAATGCGGTTGTCGACGATGCCAACGCGAAGCCATCGGCGCGCACGATCGCGCGCGTCGCGCCGTTCTTGCCGATCGCCGAACGTACCGAACTCGGCGTCACGGACGCACTCGATCCCGCCCTCGTCGCACGCGTGACGTGGCGCGATAGTTCGCTCCTCGCGCGCCTCGCGTTCGTCGATCGGAAGACCAACGGTCGCGCGCCGTTCTCGCCGCTCGGCGCGATCGCGCAAGTGGACGATCGCTTCGTACGCTTTTCCGCCGATCTCGCGCGTGCGTTCACGACGCGGTTCACCGAACTCGGGTTCGTGCCGCGCTCGGCCGATACGTTTGCCTTGCACGATGCCGATCGCGCCGCGCGTGCGATCCGCGAAGCGTTTCCGGAATGGGACGACGTCGAGATTCGGCTGGACGAAACGCTCGTCGGCATCTCGGAAGACAATGCGAAGATCGGCATTTCGATCGGCGCGCAGAAGAGCGAAGAACGCGAAGATTGGTTCGAGCTTTCCGTCGACGTGTTCGTCGACGATGGCGCGGCGCTGACGCCGAAAGAACTCGCCGCCGTGCTCGCCGCAAAAGGCCGCTACGCGGAGATTCGCGGAAAACTCGTCGACGTCGCGCAACTCCGCGCGAAAGAGGCGCTCATCGGCGAGATCAGCGAGCGCCGCCAGAGTGGGCTCGCCGCGCTCGTCGCGCTGCGCGACGAATTGCACGAGTCGTTCGGCGATGCGGTTGCGCTGCCGCCCGAAGTCGAGATACTCCGCGAGCGTTTGCGCAATTTCGAAGGCATCGTCGAGATCGAACCGCCGGAAGCCGTTGCGGAAAAGCTCCGCGGCTACCAGCGCAAGGGTCTCGACTTCCTCAATTACCTCGCCTCGTTCTCGTTCGGTGGCATCCTCGCCGACGACATGGGACTTGGCAAGACGCTCCAAGTCATTTCGTATTTGTTGAAACGCAAACTGACGGAAGGCCAGTCGCCCTCGCTCGTCATCGCGCCGACCTCGGTCACGCATACGTGGGAGAGCGAGATCGCGAAGTTCGCGCCGGAGCTGACGACGCTACGGCTCGCATCGGGGAGCGATCGCGCCGCGCGCTTCGACGAAATTCCGAACGTCGATGTGGTCATCACGTCGTACGCGCTCGCACGCCTCGACGCGCAGCAACTCGGCGCGATCACGTTCCGCACGCTCGTCCTCGACGAAGCACAAAACGCGAAGAACCCGTCCTCGCAGATCGCGAAAGTCGTGCGCGGCTTGCGATCCGAGCATCGCCTCGCGCTCACGGGTACGCCCGTCGAGAACTCGCTGCGCGATTTGTGGGCGATCTTCGCCTTTGTGGAACCGGGTTTACTCGGCACGGAGGCGTCGTTCCGCCGCCGATTTGAGAACCCGATCGCCGATGGCGATGCGCGTGCGATCAACCGCTTGCGTTCGCGTCTCGAACCGTTCGTTTTACGGCGTACGAAAGAAGACGTCGCACGCGAACTGCCCTCGCGTACCGAGCAAGTCATCGAGTGCGAACTTTCGCCGTTGCAGAAACGTCTGTATCGCGGCATCGCGGAAGCCGCGCGGCGAGACATCCTCTCGCAGATCGGCGCGGATGGGATGGAAAGTGCCGCCGTGCACGTGCTCGCGGCACTCACACGTTTGCGGCAAGTCTGCGCCCATCCGGGGCTGCTCGTCCCCGCGTATATCGATGAAGTGGAAGCCTCGGCGAAGTTCGACGCGTTCATGGAGACGATCGATGAGATCCTCTCGGGCGGCCATCGCGTGCTCGTCTTCAGCGCGTTCGCATCGATGCTCAAGATCATGCGCAACGCCCTCGAACGCAAGCAGATCACCTTCGGCTATCTCGACGGTTCGACCAAAGACAAAGAACGCCAACTCGAAGTCGAGCGCTTCATGCAGCCCGACGGCCCCTCGCTCTTTCTCTGTTCGCTGAAAGCGGGCGGTGTCGGGCTAACGCTCACGGCGGCCGATTACGTCATCCTTTACGACCCGTGGTGGAATCCGGCAGTGGAGCGTCAGGCGATCGACCGAACGCACCGCATCGGACAGTTGCGGCCCGTTACGGCGTATCGGCTCGTCACGCGTGGCTCCGTCGAAGAGAAGATCCGCCAACTCGCGGAGCGCAAGAGCGCGCTTTCGAAGACCGTCATCAAGGCCGATAGTGCGGTTGCCAAATCGCTGACGCGCGACGATCTGGAAATGCTCTTCGCCGATCCCGAATGACCGCACGCACGGCGGGCGCATGGGCGCTCGTCGGGTTTGCGGCTTTCCTTGCGGGGCTGGGCCTGCAAGCCCTTGGGGTGCTCGCGGCGTGGTTCCTCGGCCCGTGCATCGTTGCGATCGTCGCGGGAAGCACGGGCCTCTTCGCAGCGCGCGTGCCGCGGCCGGTTACGATCTGGTGTCAGTGCGCGATCGGTACGTTGATCGCGGGTACGATCGTTCCGGCGACGGTTACGGCCGTCGCGCAGCACGCGATCGCGCTCGTCCTCGCGGTCGCGGCGACGTTACTCGCGGCAACCGTCGCGGGCGTCATCCTCGGGCGCACGAGTACGCTCGGGCCGGCGACTGCCGCATGGGGCATCACGCCCGGTGGCGCGATCGCCATGACCGCGATGAGCGACGACTACGGCGCGGATTCGCGTCTCGTCGCGTTCATGCAATACACGCGACTGCTTGTGGTCGTGTTCACCGTCTCGCTCATCGCGCACCTGATGGGCGCGGATCGCGCCGCGCCGGGCTTCTTGCGCGGCGAGCACCTCGCGCCGTTCGACACGCGCGATTTCCTCGAAACGCTCGCGATCGCGATCGGCAGCACGGCCGTGCTCCTTCGGTTGGGCGTGCGGAGCGCGGGGCTGTTCGGCCCGCTCATCGTCGGCGGAACGCTGCATGCACTCGGCTTCGTCCATCTTACGCTGCCACCAGCGCTGCTGCACGCGGCCTACGCGATCGTCGGCATCGGGATCGGGTTGCGTTTCACACGCGCGACGCTCGTGCACGCCGTGCGCGCGATCCCCGCGGTCCTCACCGCGACGTTCGCGATGATCGCGCTCTGCGCGGGTTCCGCCTATCTCTTGCACCGGGCAACCGGGATCGACATGATGACCGCGTATCTCGCGACGAGCCCGGGCGGGCTCGATTCGATCGCGCTGATCGCGGTCGGGAGTCATGCCGATATGGGGCTCGTGCTCGCGCTGCAAGCGCTACGGCTCGTCGCCGTGATCGCGTTCGGTCCCGCGATCGCGCAGAAGATCACGGCGCTTGCAACCGTGCGCGCGCGCACAACGTAAAAAACGAGCAGAGCGGGCAAGCCCTGGGTTATTGAGTTCCTCGTTGGCGCAGCCGATAGAAGAAGCTCAAGCCCTTCCCGCGCCTTCGGAGAACGCCATGCGCCGTCTCATCGTAGCAGTGCTTCTTTTTTCGTCATTGTCGCCGCTCGCCGCTACCGCGCAGAATGCGCCCCAAACGATCATGGCGCCGGCGGATCGTTATTTCGGCCGAATGAAAATGAGCATCCTCGGCATCCGCAACACGTTTAACGACGCGGGTACGCGCCTCGATGTCGATCAGGCGAGCCCGTCCGCGATCTTTCACAAGGTCGCGCTTGCCGACGAAGCGCTCCACGACTGGGCCGCGCAATACCCGCGCGATCCGTGGATTCCGAAGTACATCCTTTCGCTTGCAACGCTGTACCGCCGGCTTCCCGGCGACGAAGCGCGTACGTTTTCCAACGACACGCTCGGCTGGCTGATCGAGGCCTATCCGCGCAGCGCGGAAGCGCGCGTCGCAGCGAACATCGAGCGCGGGGATCGCTACTAGGTGCCCTTCTGGGCGCCGAAATAATGGATGAGCTTTAGCGTCGCACCGGGGCGCGTACGGAACGTCGATGCGTCGCCGTACACGAGGTAGAGTTCGTCGTTTCCGCGCCGCTCGGTAAGCGCGAACGTGAGGTTCGTACCGAGGACGGGAAGTGGGGAAGTGCCGACCGGAGGCCCCGCGCCGACGATCTTGCGCGCGCCGATGACGACGCTGCCATCGCGTCCGAGCACGTATGTTGCGCTCGCGCGCTCGAGCCATTGCTTGGCGCGCGTGCCGACGTCGCCGTGCCAATCGGTGGAATCGAGTTCCAGATTGATCGTCGTCTTTTTCGCGAGAAAGAATCCGGCCTGACGATAGGTCGTGTAGAGATATCCGTCGGCGTAGCGTCCCACGTAATACGAGAGCGAAGTCGTAGTCGGCGTGTTCGGATTGTAGCCGATCGAACCGCCGGTTTGCGTGAACGGGCGTAAGAGATCGCCCGGAAGCCGCGTGTACGACGTTCCGACGGAATACGATGCGTATACCTTCGCGCGCGTGGTGACGCTACCGTATACATTGATATCGACGAGGTTCGTGCCCTCGCGCGAACTCGCATAGCGGTCGAGGAAGCCGCCGAGGTTGACGGTCGAGAAGCGCGAGTGCGGCGCGAACCGAAACGTGTGGTTCGCCTGCGCGCTGTAGCCCGCGATGTCGCTGAGTTGCACGAAGCCGTCGTACGGCGAATACGAAGCGCCGACTTTGCGGAGCGAGATCGCATCGAAATCGTCCTTGCCGTAATAGGCGAAGCCCGCGTCGTAGCGCTGCGCGTTTCCTGTGACGAGCGTTCCTTGCTCGTGTCCGTAATCGACGTACCCTCGAAAATGTTTGAGATCGTTCACCCCGATGCTCGCCGTACTGACGACGTCGTGTACGGCAGCCGCACCCGCCGTTCTCGTCAGGTCGGCGGTGGTACGGTCGAACGAGATCGCAAGGCGATTCCCGAGCGCGGTCGCCGAGATATCCGCCGATGTATCGATGCGCCCATCACCGACGGCATCGAACGCGGCAAACGACATCGGGCCTTGACGGCCTTCGATCGCATAGCCGCGGCGCGGCGTCGGAATCGCCGGTGTGTAGAGTTCGCTGATGCCCGGGCAACCGTAGCAGTTCACGCGATCGAGATAATTTGCCGTTTGCGTGAAGAACGGTCGGACTTCGGAGTACGAGCGTTGAAATGCCGTCGGTGCGATCGATTGTTGATCGCGTTCGACGTTGGAAAAATCGGGGTGGACGGTTGCGAGGATCGACGCCGTTTGCGTGATCGGAATCGAAACGTCCGCACCGGATCGCGAAGTGTTGCCGCCCGCGCTCGCTGCGGCCGCATCGGCGAGCCCATACACGGCGAGGCGCGGTTGCGCGCGCGTGCTCTTCGCGATCGCGTTCATGCCCGTCAGGCTTCCTGCGTAGATCGATTGCGCGACGTTCGTCTGCGCGCCGTCGTGCGCCCACGTGTCGGTTTCCGACGCCGCGAATTTTCGACGCGCGAACTGCGCGAGCCACGTCCCGCGGCCGTCGCCACGGATCGCTTTGAGCGGGATGCGCATCGTGACCGTATAGCCGTCCGCCGTTACCGCGCCGCGTGCGAGCCAGTCGGGCGAGAACGCCGTGTTCTCGCTCGATGACTGATAGCGCGTGCCGCGCGGATTCGCGGAAAACGAATAGAAAAATCCGTTCGTGCCGCTCGGCCAGAGATAGACGAACACCTCGTCGTCCGATCCTTCGCCGACGTTGTTCGCTTGCTGCGTGGCGACGACCGGTTCGCGCTGTTTTGCAGAAAACGCAACATAGAGATACGTGGTGTCGGCGACGACGTAGACATCGGTCCCGTCCGTTGCCTCTTTGCCCTGCGAGAAATTCCAGCCGAGTTGCGTGTGGGCGCCGCCGCGCCACGTATCGTCGAGTGCGCCGTCGAGCGGTGGCGCTTTCGGCGCCACGACGACGGGAAGCGTGAGCTGCGTCGAGGCCGCGTGCGCGGACATCGGAGCGAGCGATGCGCCGAGAACCGTGCCGAACGATGCGGTGAGTATCGCAACGCGGCGCAGGAAGAAAGAAGCCGTCGTGGTTGTAGGCATGGTCGTGATCGCTTTCCGAGCCCGAGCGGGCCCGACACCCGTTTGGTTTAGTAGGGCGGCCGCATGCCGAGGAAACGCATGCCCTCTACGCGTGCTCCGCCGAGCGATGCGTCGGTCATGTCGCACCCCGCGAACGTCACGTCGCGAAGGTCGGCGTTGGTAAAGTTCGCGTCGCGAAGGTTCGCGCCGGAGAACGTCGCGCCACGGAGGTTTGCGCCCGCGAAGTTCGCGTCTTCGAGCGAGAAACCAACGAAGCGCACGCCGTGCAAATCGGCGCCGCGAAAGTCGACATCGGTAAAATTGCAACCGCGACACGTTTCTACGATCGCGCGCATAGCGGTCCCGCGCAGATGCGTGTTCGCGATCTTCGCGCCGAGGATCCGCATGCCATCGGTCTTCACGTTACGGAGGGATGCCGAATCGAGGTCGACGCCACTGAGAACGGCGTTACGCAGATCGGCGCCGTCCAGATTTGCCGATGACAGATCGACGCCCGTAAGATGTGCGCCCTGAAGGTTCGCACCGCGGAAATCGGCCGATGCGAGATCGGCTCCCGTGAGCGTGAGACCGTGGAGATCGGCGCCAACGAACGAGCGCGACGAGAGATCGCAGGCGACGCAGCCGATAAACTTTTGCGCGAGGGGCGAACGGTCTTGCGGTTTTTCGCCGACGAGTTCGCGCAGGGCGTCGGCACTTGCGGCGAGTCCTTCGCGCGCCCCACGTGCGGCTTCGGCACGAATCTCGGCGACGACGTTCGCCGGAAGTTCCAGCGCATGTCGCTTGGTACTGGGCGTCGCGGGCGACGACGGTGGGAGGGGCGGAAGTGTCGGCGTCGGAACGGCGCGCGGCGTGCCCGGCACGGGCGGCATCGTGGGCGTCGGAACGATACTCGGCACCGGCGCGCTTGTCGATGTCGGCGCTCCACTCGGCGTCGGTGCGGCGGTTGGAATCGGCGGTGCGCTCGGTGTCGGCGAATCCCCCGCCGCCAGCACGGCGACGACGCTGGGCCGGACCGAGAGCCGCGCGGGGTGCGGCGTTGCGCGCACGGCAACGTGCGGGCTTGCCGCAAGATGCGGGCTCGCCAGGGGGGCGGGGCTCGGGTTCGCTGCGAGTGGTTCGGCGATGCGCGTGATTTCGAAGGCCGGTGCGATTCCGGCTACCGTGACGCTAGCGACGAGTGCGAAGCCGAACGCGGCGACGACGGCACCCGGCGCGATGCGTGGAACGCCGTTCCGATGTTCGTCGAGTAGGCGCTCGATGCGGATGCTGATTTGCTTGCGCGTGAAGAACGCACCGGGCGCAACCGCCGCGTGCTCCGGCATGCGCATCTCGCGCGCGAGCCGCCAGAGCGCTTGCGCGTACCCCGCGGGCGCCGCGCCTGCGGCGACGACGCAATCGTCGGCGGCGATCTCGCGCTCGAGCGCGATGCGGCGCCCGATCAGCCAGACGATCGGATTCCACCAGAAGATGCGTTCCGCGACACGCTGCAAGAGATTCGTCCAGTCGTCGTAACGCCGTAAGTGGGCGTACTCGTGCTGGACGAGTTCTTCGATCGCGCCGAGGCCGTGCTCGTCCGTGAGTTCGGTCGGGATCAGCACGACGGGCCGCCGGAAACCGACCGCGACGGGCGTCTCGATTTCGTAGCTGAGGCGGAGCATGATCTCGCGTCCGCTGCCCGTCGTTAGCCACGGTAACTGCGTCGAGAGCTCGGCCGAAAGCGGGCTCGAACGGCGCTTGAGGCCGGAGACGCGCACGAGGCTCGCGGCGAGCATGACGAGCCCGACGAACGCGCCCGCGAGCCAGATCGCGAGAACGATCGCATTCCATCCGCGCCGCATCAGGATGCGCGTCCGGCTGGCGACATCGGACGCGGGCGCTACGCGCGCCGCGCCGGATGGAACGACGGCCTTTGCGCTTGGTACCGTCGCGGTCGTTCCGTCATTCTTGGCTGCGAGTTGCGCGGTGCTCGCGGCGCCGAACGCGGACGTGATGACGACGACGTGCCCCGTGACGAGCGAACGGCCGATCGCAACGAACGGGAGCGCGGCGATCGCGACGATCGCGAGCGTCCACACGGCGTGGCGCGACGTGGCGGAGAGGCCGGGAAGGCGCGTTATCGCAAACGCGATGCCGCCGAGTAGCAGGCCGAGCACGGCGCCGATGATGACGTCGCTGACGACGATGTGCAGGATATGCGAGAGGAGCGGGCTCACGGGGTGCGTTTCCCGGCGCGATCGATCATCGCGCGCAGGCGTTCGAGTTCCGCGTCGTCCACGTCGCCCGATTCGATAAGGTTCAGCACGAGCGCTTGCGGGGAGCCGGAGAAGAAGCGCGATACGACGTTTTGCACGGCGCTCCGCTGCGCTTCTTCACGTGCGACCGTCGCGGAATAGAGAAAAGCCCGTCCGGCGGCCTTATGCCGGACGAAGCCCTTCTGTTCCAGGATACGCAGCGTGGTAAGCACGGTGTTGTACGCAAGCGGCGGATCGCCGATCGCTTCAACCACGTTTGCAACCGTCGCGTCGCCGAGCGACCACAGTGCGTCCATGAGGCGATGCTCGGCTTCGGTGAGGGTGGGCGATTTCTTCCGGGCCATGGACGAGAGGCTACCGCACGTCGGACACCCTTGTCAACTAAGTAATTAAGAGAAAGCCGCCGCAACGATGCGACGTTGCACTTTTCCGGTAGCCGTCTTCGGGATCTCCGCAACGGCGTGCATCACGACCGGGACTTTGAATGCGGCGAGCCGACCGCGCACATGCGCGAGGACATCGTCGACGGTCGTACCCTCGCGCAAGACCACGGCAGCGCTAACGATCTCGCCGTATTTCTCATCCGGGACACCGAAGGCAACCGCTTCGATCACGCCCGCGTGCGCGAGGAGCGCGTCGTCGATTTCGAGCGGCGAAATCTTCTCGCCGCCGCGGTTGATCATTTCTTTTAGACGGCCGGTCAGGGTAAGGTACCCGTGCTCGTCGATCTTGCCGTGATCGCCCGTGCGGAACCAGCCGTTGGTGAACGCCGATGCGTTTGCCGCCGGGTTGTTGTGATAGCCCGTCGTGACGTTCGCGCCGCGCACCGCGACTTCGCCGACGAAGCCCGGCGGCTGCGGTTCGTGGGCGTCGTCGAGGATCGCGACCTCGACGTTCGCACCCATGCCGACCGAGCCCGGTCGGCGCTCGCCGCGCAAGGGGTTCGCCGCCATTTGATGCGCCGCTTCGGTCATCGAATACGCCTCGATCACCGGGACGCCGAAGCGCGCTTCGAGCCGTTCCATTTCGATTGCCGGAAGTGCCGCGCTCGACGAGCGCAAGAACCGGACGCCGTGTTCGCCCGGCTGCGGTGCCGCGTCTTGTTCCGCGCGGAGTAGCAACGTGCGGTAGATCGTCGGTACGGCGCTGACGACGGTCACTCCGAAACGCGCGACGGTCGGCCAGAAGCCGCTCGCGGAGAACTTGTCGGGAACGACGACGGTGCCGCCCGCATCGAGCACGGCGAGTGTCGAGAACACGAGCCCGTGCACGTGGAAGAGCGGCATGACGCACAGCGACACGTCGCTTGCGGAGAGTTCGTACCAGCGCTCGATATTGTCCGCGCTCGTCGTGAGGTTACCGTGCGTGAGTGGCACGCCTTTCGGCCGGCTCGTCGTGCCGCTCGTGTGCAAGAAGAGCGCGGTATCGGCGGTCTCCGCCACGCGATCGTGGTCGCCCGCGACCGTGACGCCATCGACCACGGGGCGCCCTCGGTCGTCGATCGTAAACGCGATGACCGGGATGCCGAGCGATTCGGCCGCGGCGCGTGCGGTCGGTACCGTGTCCGGCGCGAGCAAAAGCGCCGATGGCGCGATATCTTCGAGGTAGAAACGGAACTCGTCTTCGGTGTACGCAGCGTTGAGCGGTGCGAAGCCCATGCGCGCGCCCGCGACGCCAAAGAACGCGACGACGATCGCCGCACCGTTCGCATACGAAGCGCAGATGCGTGCGCCGGGCGCGAGCGCGCGTTCGGCTAGCGCCGCGCCGAGCGCGCGCGACGCTCCGCGCATCGCGGCGTACGAGAGCGCGGGGCCATCGGGGATCGTGATGGCATGCCGATCTGCCGCGCCGCGACCGAGAAGATCGTCGAGCGTCACGCGAGGGACACCCGGAAACACTGCAGCATGGAACTCCTTACCTCGTACGAAACAACGCGGCGAAATTTATCGTCACCACGTGAAGGACCTTCGTTTGAAAGTTGCCGTTGTCGGAGCGGGCGCGATCGGCGCGTATGTCGGTGCGTGCCTCTCGCGTGGGGGCGCGGATGTCACGCTCGTGGCGCGCCGCGCGCACCTCGAAGCGATGCGCGCCAACGGCGTGCGCGTCGAGAGCGATCGGGGGAGCTTTACCGCGCATCCCGCCGCGACGGACGATCTGCGGGGGATCGGCCCGGTCGACGTCGTGATCCTCGCCGTAAAGGCGCAACAGATCGAACCCGTCCTCGACGATCTGCCCGCGCTCTTTCACGAGAGCACGGCCGTCATCGGCATGCAGAACGGCATCCCCTGGTGGTACTTCGAGCACCTCGACGGCCCGCACGCCGGGCGCACGGTACGGAGCGTCGATCCGGATGGGCGCATCGCGCGCACGATCGCGGCGGATCGCGTGATCGGCTGCGTTATTTACTCGTCGACGGAAATAATCGCGCCGGGCGTCATCAAGCATCTCGAAGGCACGCGCTACTCGCTCGGCGATGCGCGCATCGGCATCTCCGAGCGAACGGAACGCATCGCCGCTGCATTCGTTGCCGGAGGCTTGAAGGCGCCCGTCGAGCGCGATATCCGGAACGACATCTGGTTGAAACTGCTCGGGAACGCATCGTTCAACCCGATCAGCGCGCTCACGCGAGCGACGCTCGTCGAGATGACGGACGATGCGCTCGTCGAGCCGCTCGTACGCGAGATGATGGAAGAAGCGCGCGCCGTCGCGACGGCGCTGGGTGCGGAGATCGCGCTCTCGATCGATAAGCGCATCGACGGCGCGCGCCGTGTCGGCGCACACAAGACTTCGATGTTGCAAGATCTCGAAGCGCGAAAATCGTTCGAGACCGAAGCGCTGATCGGCGCGATCGTCGAACTCGGCGCGGTTACGGGCGTTGCCGTTCCCGCGACGCGGCACGTGTATGCGCTCGTGAAATTGCTCGAACGCTCGATCCTCGCGGGGCGCTAGCACATGCAGAGCTACGTACACGGCGCAAGCGACGTGCCGCTCATTGGGGAGACGATCGGCGCGCTCGTCGATCGCATCGCGGCGCGCTACGGTGCGAACGACGCGATCGTTTCGCTCCACCAGGGCGTGCGCATGACGTATGCCGAGCTCAAGGAAGCGACGGATACATTTGCGCGGGGCCTCGCCGCGCTCGGGGTGCGGCATGGCGATCGCGTGGGCATTTGGTCGACGAACACGTGGGAATGGATCGTCGCGCAATACGCGACGCCGAAAATCGGCGCGATCCTCGTCAACATCAATCCGGCGTATCGCACGAGCGAGGCGACGTACGCGTTGCGACAGAGCGGCGTCTCGACGCTCGTCGTCCAGGACAAACACAAAACGAGCGACTACGTTGGCATGCTTGCGGAAATTCGAAACGATCTACCGGAACTCCGGATGGTCGTGACGCTCGGAACCACCCGTCACGACGAGCGCCTACCGGATGCGCTGACTTGGGACGACGTTTGCGCGCGGGCGGTCGCGTTTTCGGCGGACGAGCTCGCCGCACGTCTCGCGGCGACGCAGTTCGACGATGCGATCAACATCCAGTACACCTCGGGGACCACGGGCTTTCCCAAAGGCGCAACCCTCTCGCATCACAACATCGTCAACAACGGGTTCTTCATCGGCGAGGGCTGCCGTTATACCGATGCCGATCGCGTTTGCATTCCCGTTCCGTTTTATCACTGTTTCGGGATGGTACTCGGCAACATGGCGTGCGTCACGCACGGCGCGACGATGGTGATTCCGAACGGCTCGTTCGACGCGGAAACGTGCTTGCAGGCGGTGGAAGCGGAGCGCTGCACGGCGCTTTATGGCGTGCCGACGATGTTCATCGCCGAGCTCGCACATCCGAATTTTGGCGACTACGATCTCTCGACGTTACGCACCGGCATCATGGCGGGTTCGCCGTGCCCGGTCGAGATCATGAAGCGCGTGATCGACGAGATGCACATGGCCGAGGTGACGATTTGTTACGGGATGACGGAAACGTCGCCCGTTTCGTTTCAGACGGGCGCGGGCGACTCGCTCGAACAGCGCACCGGAACCGTCGGCCGCGTCCACCCGCACATCGAATGCAAGATCGTGGACGAGCACGGCCACATCGTACCGCGCGGCACGCCGGGCGAATTGCTCGCGCGCGGGTATAGCGTGATGCTCGGCTATTGGAACGATCCCACGCAATCGGCGAGCGTGATCGACGCGGCGCGTTGGATGCATACCGGGGATATCGCGGTAATGGATGCCGATGGCTATGCGAACATCAGCGGCCGCATCAAGGACGTCGTGATTCGGGGTGGTGAGAATATCTATCCGCGCGAGATCGAAGAATTTTTGTACCGTCATCCGGCGATCAAAGACGTGTCGGTCATCGGCGTACCCGATGCGAAATACGGCGAAGAACTCTGCGCGTGGATCGTGCACCATGACGGCAAGGAGCTTACGGCCGAAGAGCTGCGGATGTTTTGTAGCGGCAAGATCGCGCACTACAAGATTCCACGCTATGTCCTTGCCGTCGACGGGTTCCCGATGACCGTGACCGGCAAAGTGCAGAAATATCTCATGCGCGCGGAGTCCGTCGAGCGACTAGGGCTACAAGCCGCCGCGGCGATCGTGACGGCATGATGCGAGCGAGGCCCATCGCTTTCGTTGCGAGCGCTGCGTTCGTCATCGCGACATACGGATCGGTTCATGCGGCGAACGTGACGGTTGAACCGATTGCGGGCAACGCAACGTGCGCCCACCCGAGCGGCCCCGCCACGGGCGCGAACGCCGATGCGCCGACCTACGTCACGGTCTATACATCGAAACATCGGCCGATCGCGGAGGTCGCAACCGATGCCTCCGGCGCGTTTACGATTCCGATGCGTTTCGACGGGCGTTACACGGTCGTCGCGCGGCACGCCGGATGCGAGCATGTCGAGCGCGCGGGCGTCCGCCCGGGTGAAAACGTCGTGCTCGCATTGGAACCCTGGGTTTTTCGGCATGAACGGATCCGCGCGCGTAGCCTCTGCGGTGCGTTCCAGGGAAACGAACCGATCGTGCGTTACACGGTCGGCAGCGGGTGCGGGCTTCCCGAGAAACCGTAGGCGCGTGCGCACGTAGGAGCCTTTGGCGCGGGCCCGTACTCGGATAACCATGCCGTACGTGCAGATCGATCTTTGCCAAACCCTGGAACATGATGCGAAACGCGCGCTCGCAGAACGGATCGGCGACCTGTATGCCGATGCGATGCAAACGCAGGCGCGGATCGTCAACGTGGCGTTCCGCGAACTCGGTGTGGGCAATCTTTGGCGCTGCGATGGGCCGGGCGGCGCGCTTCCGATCACCGTCATCTTGCTCGATGTTCGCGCGGGCCGGCCACCGAACCAGCGCGAGGCGTTCGTCGAGCGTTTGGTCGCGCTCGTCGCCGCGGGGATCGGCGTTGAAACCGCGCGTGTCGTTGCGTACGTGACCGAACACGACGGGCGCGATATGTACCGCGACGATGCCGTCGCGCCCGATTGGCAGAGCGCGGAGGCGGTGAAGTGAGCGCGATGTTACTCGCACCGGATGCCGTCTTTACGGGGACCGGCGCGGCGCGAATCGGGTTCGCGGTTCTCGTCCATGGAACGAAAATCGCTGCGGTCGGCCCGCGCGAATCGCTTGCGGTTCCGAGCGATTGCACGACGATCGCACTCCCGGGAACGACGTTGGTCCCGGGGTTGATCGATATGCACTCGCACGTGCTCTTACATCCGTATAACGAGCGCGCATGGGACGATCAGGTGTTGCGCGACCCCGAAGCGTTGCGCGTCGCGCGCGCGATCGTCGCGGCGAAAGCGACGCTCGAAGCGGGATTCACGACGTTGCGCGATCTCGGAACCGAGGGCGCGGGCTACGCCGATGTCGGGCTCAAGCGCGCGATCGAAGCGGGCATCGTGCCGGGGCCGCGCCTCTTCGTCGTCACGCGCGCGCTCGTCGCACACGGTTCGTACGGCCCCGCCGGCTACGCGCCGGAAGTGTGTTGCATCCCACAGGGGGCCGAGGAAACGGGCGGCATCGACGATCTCACCCGCGTCGTACGCGATCAAATCCGCCGCGGGGCGGATTGGATCAAAGCCTACGCCGATTATCGCTATGGTCCGCGCGGAGAGGCGCGCCCGACGTTTACGCTCGCCGAACTCACGCTCATGGCAGAACTCGCGCACGGGAGTGGCCGCAAGGTTGCGGCACATGCGGCGAGCACGGAGGGCGCACGTCGCGCGATCCTCGCGGGCTTCGACACGATCGAACACGCGGACGGCCTGACGCCCGAACTTCTCGCAATGATGAAAGAGCGGAAATGTGCCGTGGTTCCGACGCTCGCCGCGACCGATGCCATCATGCGATATCGCGGTTGGGACGGCGATGCACCGGAGCCGCCGGCGATCGTCGCGAAACGCGCTATGTTCGCGGATGCTCTCGCTTCCGGCGTGACGATTTGCAACGGTAGCGACGTCGGCGTGTTCCCGCACGGTGATAACGCCCGCGAACTCGAATTGATGTGCGCGTATGGGATGACGCCCGCGCAAGCGCTCGAAGCGGCGACCTCGTCGAGTGCTCGCGTCCTCGGCTGGCCGCACGAACTCGGCACGATCGCCGCGGACGCGTACGCCGATCTCGTCGCCGTCGCGGGCGACCCAACGGCGTCGATTGCGGCACTGCGCGCGGTGCGGTTCGTGATGAAAGACGGCGCGATCGTTTCGCACGCGTGATCGCACCCGATCGACGAGAACGGGGCCCGTCGCATGCGACGAGCCCCGTTCCGGTTCGATTTGCAAGCGTTACTTGAGCGAGATCGCCGTGTAGCCTTCGCGCGGTCCGATCTTCTCGGACGAGATGGCTTTCTCGGCTGCCGCGTTATCGGGATCGCTGCACGGGCCTGCCGCGAAATCGCCGCCGACCGAATTTCCGATCGCGAAGTACTCTTCGGCGGATGGCCGCTTCGATTTGGGCACGATCACGCCCGCATAGGCTTGCTGCACCGCTTGGTGATCGCACTTGCGGTAGTATGCCGTTTGCGTCTTCTCGGCATCGTAATGGTAATCTTCGAACGCTGCGACGAGCTTGTCGGTTTGCGTCGATCCGACGGCTTCGAGCCGGTTGATCGTGTTGCGCGCACCGATGTACCCGAGGTACTGGCGCCAATTCGGCGGGAAGCCTTTGGCGCGTGCCTTGAGCTTGGCGTACAGCTCTTTTGCATGTTTGCCGCCGGCGTCGCCACCCCAGACGTAACCCCAGATCGAGCCTTCGAGATCGTCCACCGGCATGCCGACGGCGACTTCGTTTCCGCAGAGGATGCCGGCGAAGGTCATCTTCTTATTGAGGCCGAGCTGCACGGCGATCTTCGTTGCGTTTTGCGTATCCGGACCGTAGTTGCAGAATACGAGAACATCGGCGTCGGTATTCCGTGCTTTGGTCATGTACGAGGAGTAGTCCGTCGCACCGAGCGGATGACGATCTTCGCCGACTTCCTGACCGCCGTGTGCGAGAAGATTCTTTTTCAGGCGATCGTGCGCGTCGATCCCGAACGCGTAATCCGCCGTGATGAAGTACCACTTCTTGCCTTTTTTGAGCATCGCGGGCGCGATCGCGTTTGCGAGCATCGCGTTCGACGTCGTTTGGCGGAACGTCACGCGGTGTGCTTTCGGCCCCGTGATGTTCGTGTCGTGCGTGCCGATCGCTAAAAAGAATACGTTTTGATCGGCGCAGAGTTGGCTGACCGCGAGGCCGACGCCCGAAGAGAGGCAGCCCAAGAGCACGTCGACTTTTTCTTGCGAGATCAAGCGCTTCGCTTCGGTCGTTCCGACGGCGGGCTTGCTCTGATCGTCGCCTTTGACGATCTCGTACTTGATGCGGCCTTTTTTGTTCGCTTCGGCGACGGCGAGCTCGATGCCCGATTGTTGCGATTCGGAAGCCGAAGCGTACACGCCGGAGAATCCGTCGATGTGCCCGATCTTCACCGTCGCTCCGCCGGTTGCCGCGATGATGCGCGGAACGGGAAGGAGCGGAGCCGCGCCTGCGACGCGCGTTTCGAGGAGTGGGAAGCCGAGCGCCGTCGCGCCCGCGATGCCGAGTGCGCCCGTGCGGCGGAGGAATTGGGTTCGGGAGACGCCGTTCTCCCCGAGTGTATCGCGTTCGTCCACAGTCGGCTTCCTTTTCTCTCTTTGTCGTTCGCAGGAAAGAAGAAATTGCAACGCTGGCGCTGCCTTCGCCGGTACTTTTCTTCGTCCGGTACGGCGGCCCTCGCGTTTTCTCGGGACTTTGCGAAAGTGCGCGGAAAAGTACGTAAACGAAAGCTTGCCGAACGCCACGGCTTGTGGAAGAGTCGCGTCTCGAGCCGAAAGTCGTCTTACTCGTTCGACTGCTCAGCGCAATCGATGAAGGACGGCACGGCTTCGAAAGCCTGAAAGAACGCATCGCGGACGGTAAGCCGCCGAGCACGCGGAGTTTACGCCGGTATCTTGCCGTGCTCTCGGATGCAGGCTTCCCTTGGTACTTCGATCGCGCTTCCGGCACGTATCGCTTCGCCGACGGCTATAGCCTCAAGCGGCTCAATCTCAGTCAGAGCGAGCTTTTCGGCCTCGTGACCTTGAAGCGGCTCGGGAATTCACTCGGTGGATCGATCGCCGCGTCGATCGAAGAGGTGACATCGCGGCTGGTCGATTCGAGCGACTCGCGCACGGCGAACGCGCTCGGCGTGCAACCGTCGTTTGCGATCCGCGTCGGTGAGATCGCGCTCGAACCGAGCGTCGAAGCGGTTTTCGCACATCTTCAAGAAGCCGAACGGGTCAAGCGCCGCACGGCATTCACCTACGTCGATAAGGCGGGCGTGACGACGGAACGCCGCGTCGATCCATACGGGTTCATCGTATCGTCGGGCCGCGTCTATCTCGTCGGTTTCGACCATACGCGTAACGACATGCGCGTGTTCGCCGTGGATAACGTCTCGCAGCCACAAACGCTTCCGGCTACCTTCGAAAAGCCGCGCGATTTCAACCTCGATGCGTACGGTGCGAACTCGGTAAGCGGCGTCCGGCATGCGACCGGGACCGATCTGCAAACCGTGGTCGTGCGGTTCTCGCCGATCGTTGCGAAAGCGGCGCGTGCGGCTGCGGTCGCACGGGATCGCACGATCGTCGCACGCGACGACGGCTCGCTCGAGATCGCGTATAACGTCGCCGATCCGACGGAAATCGTACGGTGGAGCTTCGGCTGGGGAGCCGAAGCCGAGGTCATCGCGCCTGCCGATGCGCGCGCGATCGCGCGCGCGATCGTCGCGCGTCTCGGCGCGCGCTACGCCGAGTAGGAGCTCGCGGATTCGCGCAAATCGGCTGCGGGCACGGCGACGATCTCGCGCCCGGTCTCGCGCGGCGGAGCCGTCTCGTCGCTCGTAAACGTGCGCACGCGCGCGACGAGCGCTTCGACTTCGTCCTGTAAGCGGTGCGTCGCTTGCGCCGAGATCTGGGCCGAATCCGCGGCCGCCTGCGTCGTGCGCTCGATCTCGGCCGCACTCTTTTCGATAACCGCGAACGTCGCGATCTGCTCGCGCGTCGCCTGCGAAACTTGCGTTGCGACGGAGGTAGCAAAATCGACCGCGCCACGTACCTGCCGCGAGAGCTCGCCGACCGTCGTCGCCGCAGACGCGGTAATCGCGGCCATACTGCGCATCTCTTCCGTCGCCGTCTCGATCTCCGCGGTGCGTTCCGCCTGCTCTTCGGCGATGCGGCCGATCTCGCGCGCGCCACGTGCGTTTTCGTCGATTTCGGAAACGAGTTTCTCGATCGATTCGCCGGTTTGTCCGGCGCGATCGATCGCACCGCGCGCGAGATCCGATGCGCCTTGGGCTTGTCGCACGAGCGCTTGCGTTTCCTTGACGACGCGAAGCACGAGACTCGACACCTCGTCGCCCGCCGTTTTCGAACCGCCCGCCAAGCGGTGGAGCTCGCCCGCGATCACGGCGAAGCCGCGGCCGCTCTCACCCGCGCGCGCCGCTTCGATTCCGGCGTTGAGCGCGAGCAACTTCGAGCGCTCGGCCATATCGTTGATGACCGCAACCTGGGCTTGAATCGCGTTTGCCGTCGCATCGGCGAGGTGTTCGAGCCGCTCGACCGTGTCGAGTAGGCTCTTTCCGACGTTTTGGATGTCGGCGACGAGCCCGCGCACGGCGCTTCCGCCGAGCGTCGCGGCGCTTTGCGCGCGTAATGCCCCCGTACTGACGTCGCGTGCGCGCGCCGCGACGGCGAGCGCTTGCTTCGAGAGCGTGCGGCCGGCTTTGTTCGATCGCTCGATCGTTTCCGTGAGTTGGTGCAGGGCGACGTTCGTGCCATCGACTTCGCCGACGAGCGCGTCGAGTTGCGCGAGGCCGACGCGCGATCCGCCTTCGAGTTCGATGCAGTCGTCGCCGATCCGTCGTGCGCCCGCACTTACTTCCGCGAGCGCGGCCGCGATCTGTCCGCTCGCTTGGGCTTGTTCTTCGGTCCCGCTCCGGACGGCGAGCGCCGTTTCCAAATTGAAGTGGACGGAATCCGAAATCGCAACCGATGCGCTGCGGATGCCTTCGATGAGCGAGGTGATTTCCGTCGCCATCGCATTGAACGACGTGCCGAGATCGCGGACTTCCGCGTATTTGAGCGAGTCGACCGCAACGGTCGAGCCGAGATCGCCCGCCGAGAAGCGGCGTGCGGCATCGGCGACGATGCGCACCGGCACGCCGATACGGCGAGCGGTCCAAAACGCCGCCAGCGCGCCGAGCGCGAACACGACGACGCCCGCGACGATCGACTTCATCGTGAGGTCGCCGACGGGCGCGAGCGCCGCGGCGCCGTCGACCATCGCGACGGCGGTGAACGGAACGCCCGCGATCGGCCGCGAGAGCCGATCGGTCAAGACAGAAGTGGAATCGGCGCGTTCGAATTTTGGCGCGGTCGCCGCGGCGTTCGCGGCCATCGGCGTGCGATCCGTGCCGTGCACGAGATAGAGCGACGTGGTCGGCTCGAGCGGGATGCCGCGGATGACGCCGACGAGTTCCGGTTCGAGCAGCCGCCCGATCAGCGTTCCCGTGCGCGTACCCGTCTCGTCGATTAGCGGTGCGAAGACGACCATTTCTGGCTGCGACTGATCGGCGAAGCTCGTGTAGTCGACGACCCCCGGTTTCGTCGCTTTGTTCAATTGTTGCAGAAGTACGCCCGCTTTGTCGAGGACGGGCGATCCCGTCGATGCGCGAATCGAACCGTTCGTGTTGACGATCGAGAGATCGGCATAGCGCTGCGAACCGAATGCGCCCGCATAGTTGAAGAGCGCGCGCGCCGTGTCTTGCGCCGAAAGCGACTTGATCTGCAGCTGCTGGAACGTCATCTGCCGCAGTTCCTCGACGCGTGCCGCGAGGTAGGCGTCGGTCACCGCGAGCGTCTGTTTCGTGAGATCGTTGACCCGCGTGCGCACCTCGCGCTCGATCGTCGATCGGCCGCTCCAGTATCCCGCGAGCGATACGGCAACGGTCGTGAAGAGCACGATGAGTCCAACGGTGATCACGAGGGACGCACCGAGACTATCGCGCCGTGTTACATTCGGACGCATTCCCTAAACCTACGGTGCCGAGGTTAATGGGTAGTTAAGGACGATTTCCGCGAGGCGTGAAGAATGCGCAAAGCATGCAAACTCTCATCCGAATCGTCGCTCGCGCCGTTCGATGCGCGATGCTCGCGCTGCTCGCGGTGCCATCGATCGTGCCGCTGCTCGGCGCATCCCCGGGGCCGCCTTCGATCGCGGGCGCGCCGATTCACGGCGTCCGCTGCGAAGGGATGGAAGGCTCGGCGTTCCACATCCACCAGCATCTGGCGATCTTCGATCACGGCCGCGCGGTTCCGATCCCAAGCGATGTCGGGCGTCCGCTCGCCGCACAGTGTTTGTATTGGTTGCACACGCACACTCCGGATGGCATCGTGCACATCGAAGCCCCCGTCACGCGAACGTTCTTACTCGGCGATTTTTTCGCCGTTTGGGGCGAGCCGCTCGGCAAGACGGATGTCGCGGGAGCGAAGATCAAGGCCGGCGAGCACGTCGCGGTGTTCGTCGGTGGGCGTCCGTATTCGGGCGACCCACGCGCGATCGAGCTCACGCAGCATGCGGACATCGCGATTCTCGTCGGACCTCCGTACAAGGCACCCGCAGCCTTCACGGATTGGAACGGGAACTAGAACGTGCGTCGGCTCGCGCTTCGCGTGACGACGATCGTCCTTGCGGCGGCGATGCTCGGTTCCGCGCCGACGGCGCCCGCGGAGCTCGTCATACGTGGGGCGACGGTGTACACGGTCGATGCGGCGTCGCGTCGTGCGAGCGCGTTTGCCGTGCGTGACGGCGCGTTCGTCGCCGTCGGCAGCGATGCGGATATGGCCCGCTTCATCGGCCCACATACGATCGTACGCGATGCACGCGGCGCGACGATCGTGCCCGGCTTCATCGACGCGCATGCGCATCTTTACGGCATCGGCGAATTCGCGCGCAACGTCGATTTGCGCGGCTTGCCGTCGTACGAAGCCGTTATCGCAGCCGTGAAAGAACGGGCGGCGAAAACGGCGGCCGGAACGTGGATCTACGGCCGCGCATGGGATCAAAATCGGTGGGCTATCAAGGAGTTCCCGACGCACGATGCTCTCGACGCGGCGGTGCCGGACCATCCGATCGTGTTGACGCGCGTCGACGGACACGCCGTGCTTGCAAATGCCCAAGCGATGCGCGCCGCGGGTATCGACGCGACGACGCAAGACCCGCCGGGCGGCCGCATCGTGCGCGATGCGACGGGCGCGCCGACGGGCGTGTTCGTCGATAATGCGAAAGCGCTCGTCGTCGCGCACGAGCCGGAACCGTCTGCCGCCGAGATGACCGAAACGATCGCGACGGGGATCGCGGTGAGTCGGCGCGCGGGCGTCGTCGAGCTCCAGGATATGGGCGCTCCGCGTGCGATCATCGAGCGCTACGACGAACTCGGCGCGCGCAAGGCGCTGGGGATACGGGTATATGCGATGGTCGGTGACGATCCCGCATCGCTTGCGTGGGCGTACGCACGCGGTCCGAAGAGCGCGCTATACGACGGCCGGCTTTGGGTACGCGGCATCAAGATGTATGCGGATGGCGCACTCGGTTCGCGCGGGGCCGCAATGCTCGCACCGTATACCGACGACCCGGGTAACGTCGGCCTGCTGATCTCGACGCGCGAACATCTGCGCGACGGTGCGATCGCGGCGCTGAAGGCGGGGTTCCAAATCTCGACGCATGCGATCGGCGATCGCGGCAACCGGAACGTCCTCGATGCGTACGAAGCCGCGTTGCAAAAAGTACCGGTCGTCGATCCGCGGCTGCGGATCGAGCACGCACAAGTGGTCGCGCCCGAAGATATTCCGCGTTTTAAGAAACTCGGAGTACTTCCCTCGATGCAAGCGACGCACGCTACGAGCGACATGGCGTGGGCGCAAACGCGCCTCGGTCCCGAGCGCATGCGCGGCGCCTACGCGTGGCAGACATTCTTGCGCGGTGGCGCGATCGTTCCAAACGGCACCGATGCGCCCGTCGAAGGTATCGATCCGCTCCACACGTTCTACAGCGCGATCACGCGGCAAGACGAAAATGGAATGCCGGTCGGCGGCTGGCGCCCGAGCGAACGCATGACGCGCGATCAGGCGCTGCGCTCGATGACGATCTGGGGTGCGTACGCGGGCTTTCAAGAACGCGACGGCGGTTCGATCGAGCGCGGAAAGCGCGCCGATTTCGTCGTCCTCGATCGCGACATCATGACCGTCCCCGCGCGCGAAGTCTTGCGCACCCGCGTCACGGCGACGTATATCGACGGATCGGCTTCCTAGCCGCTCGCACTTCCGAGATAAGCGGTAACGATGCTTGCATCGGCAAGGAGTTCCGCGCCGGTTCCGCTCGCCGTCACGCGCCCGCGATCGAGCACGTACCCGCGGTCCGCGAGCGCGAGCGATCGGCGCGCGTTCTGCTCGACGAGCAGGATCGACGTGCCCCGCGCGCGCTCTTCGGCGAGGATCGCGAAGATCTCCGCGACGAGTTTCGGGGCCAGGCCCATCGAGGGCTCGTCCAACAACATCGCGCGTGGCTTCATCACGAGCGCGCGCGCGATCGCGAGCATCTGCGCTTCGCCGCCGGAGAGCGAACCCGCCATGACGTCGCGACGCGTTCCGAGGATCGGGAAACGTTCGTAAAGCGCCGCGATGTCGCGTTTGCGTTCGGGTGATGGGCGAGCATCGGCCGCGACGAGCAAGTTCTCCTCGACCGACATTCCGGGAAGCATGCGGCGCCCTTCCGGTACGTGGGCGAGCCCGCGTCTGACGATCGCATGCGAAGCGTCGTTCGTGATATCGGCGCCATCGAAGCGCACCGTTCCCGCACGTTTCTTGACGAGGCAGCTGAGCGCGAGAAGAAGCGTCGTCTTTCCCGCGCCGTTCGCGCCGACGATCGTAACGAGCGTGCCCTCGGCGAGCGTAATTTCGATATCGTGCAACACTTCGATCCCACCGTAGCCGGCGCGGAGTCCGGACACTTCGAGGATCGCGCTCATCGCCGGGCTCCGTCGTCGGTACCGAGATAGGCCTCGATGACGGCGGGATCGCTTGCTACCGCCGCAGGAGTACCGCTTGCGATCGTCATGCCGAAGTTCAACACGACCACATCGTCGCAGGCCGCGCGGACGAGGCTCATGTCGTGCTCGATCAGCAGCACGCCCGGCCCGCGCGCGGCGATGCCGCGGATCGTTTCGCGTAAACGTATCGTTTCGACCGGGTTCATCCCGGCAGCGGGCTCGTCGAGGAGCACGATGCGCGGCTCCGCCGCGAGTGCGCGCGCGATTTCCAGGCGCCGGCGGTCACCGTAATTGAGCGAAGCCGCCGTCGCATCGAGCGCGATCTCCCCGATACCGGCTGCGGCGAGATAGCCGCGGACCGCCGCGTCGTCGAGCGGGGTCGTTCGCGCGTACGCACCCGCAACGACGTTCGTGCGCACGGAGAGGGCGCTAAAGAGGCGGATGTTTTGATACGTGCGGGCGATTCCCGCGCGTGCGATCGCGTGCGTCGCTTTTCCCGAAAGCGCGAGCGTGCCGAGAGCGATGCTCCCCGACGCGAGGGGCGCGACGCCCGTGATCGCGTTGACGAGCGAGGTCTTGCCCGCGCCGTTCGGGCCGATGAGCCCGACGACGCGGCCGGGTGGGATCACAAGCGATACGTCATCGAGCGCGACGACGCCGCCATAACGGATCGTAGCATTACGCACTTCGAGTGTGGCGCTCATCGCGCTCGTTTCCAAAAGCCGGAAATACCTTGCGGTGCGAAGATGATGACGGCGAGCAAGATGACGCCGTTTGTGACTTCGCGGTAATCGGCCATGAAGCGGATCGCTTCGGGCAAGATCGAGAGCACGACCGCGCCGAGCACGGCGCCGATCGGGCTCGTCACGCCACCGATGACGCAGAACACGAGCACCTGTTCCATGCGCGCGAAACCGTAGTCGCCGGGAGTGATGAAGTAGGCGCTATGCGCGTTGAGGGCGCCCGCGAGGCCGGCGATCGCGCCGCCCAACACGAGCGTCCACAAGCGCACGGTCGCAACGTCGACGCCGACCCCGCGCGCGGCGCTTTCGTCCTCGCGCGCGAGCGCGACCGACAGCGCGAAGCGCGTCCTACGCGCGAGATACCACACGCATCCGACGATGGCGAGCGTGCCGTAAATCCACAGCGTGTTCGCATCGTTCGGGATCCCGGAAAGGCCCTCGGCACCACCCGTGATTTTGAGATTGTTCGCGACGACGAGGACGATCTCGCCGAAGCCGATCGTCGCGATCGCGAGGAAGATCCCGCGAAGGCGCCCGACCGGGAGTGCGAGCAACGCGGCGACGGCGACTGCGGCGGCGACTCCCGCAAGCATGCACGGCAAGAGCGCCCAATGCGCTTGCAGCGCGAGGATCGCGCTCACGTACGCGGCGATCCCCATGAGTGCGACTTGCGAGAGCGCGAGTTGGCCCGCTTGCAGCGAGATCGCAAGCGAGAGCGCGAGGAGCGCGTTGACGCCGATTTGATCGATAAGCTTCGAGTGCGCGCCGTAAAACGCGAGGAGTGCGTTCATGCCGCGCGCAGCGCGCGCTTGCCGAAGATGCCCGTCGGCCGGATCACGAGCACGAGAAACATCACGCCGAAGGCGATGGCATCGCGCCACGGCGAGAAGCCCGCTGCGATCGCGATCGTCTCCACGATACCGAGCGCGAATCCTCCGATCACGGCACCGGGGATCGATCCCATCCCGCCGAGGATGATGACGGCGAGCCCTTTGAGCTCGACGCGTCCGCCCATTTCGAGCGTGAGACTATTGTATTGTAAGGCCGTCAGGATGCCGGCCGCGCCGCCGAGCGCCGAGGCGAGGAAGAAGGTCGCGGCGATCGTGCGTTCGAGATCGATGCCGAGCAGCGCCGCCGCCGTGCGATCTTCCGCGACGGCGCGGATACGGCGGCCGAGTGGCGTCGCGCGCATCACCCACGAGAGCGCGAGCATGAGCACGATCGCCGTTGCGAAGATCGTGAGTTCGAGCGGCGTGCACGTGACGGGGCCGAGATGGAGCGGCGCGTTCGGCAGTGCCGATTCGGCGAAGTGCCGTTCGTCGATCCCGTACCCGCCACGCATCAAGCCCGTGACGACGATCGCAAAGCCGATCGAGGAGATCAGCGGGACGAGCGTTCCGGCGTTCCGTTTGCGGAGCGGCGCGAACGCGATCCGATCGAGGATGACGCCGAGGACGCCCCCGGCGAGGATGCCGACGAGCGCGGCGAGCGGAAGCGGCATCCCGGCGGCGACGAGCGTCCACGTCAGGTATGCCGCAACCGCGAACACCGCTCCGTGCGCGAGATTCAGGATGTCGAGCACGCCGAACACGAGCGTATATCCGAGGGCGAACAGCGCGTAAACGGCGCCGAGGAAGACGCCGTTCGCCAGCTGTTGGACGATCACGCGGCTACTTGAAGTACGTGAAGCCGCCCTTGACGACTTCGAGGATCACGGGCGCGCTTTTCACGTCGCGGTTGGGTTCGAAATTGATCGGCCCGAGCACCGTCTGCGCGACCGGGAGCGACTTCATCCCGTCGCACATTTCTTTCGGCGTCGTTGCTCCGCTCTTCGTCAGCGCCGCGACGACCTGGGCCGCTGCGTACGCCTGTGCGGCGAACTGATCGGGCGGCGTGCCGAACTTCTTCGTGTAGCGCGCGACGAACGATGCGTTGCCCGTGTACTTGCCGGCGATCGACCACGCCGCGCCGACGACGACGCCTGCGGAGCCGGGGCCCGCGACATCGTACATCTGCGAGGAGTTGAGGCCGTTCCCGCCCATCATCTTGACGTTGAGGCCGAGCTTGACGGCCTGCGCGATGATCTTCGTGCCCTCCGGAAAGAGCGCGCCGACGACGAGCACATCGGGCTTCTTATCCTTGATGCGCGTCAGCTGCGCTTGGAAATCGACATCCTTCTGATGGTACGTTTCCGTGGCGACGACCTCGACCTTACTCGCCTGCAGTTCGGCTGCGAACACGTCGCCGTCGGTTTTCGTGAACGCGTTGTCGTCGCCGAAGATGATGGCGGCTTTTTTGTAGTGCCACTTCGCGAGCGTACGCTTGACGGTCGTCGGGATCACCTGCTCTTCGGAGAGCGCGTTCCGATACACGCACGAGCCGAGCGTCGTGATACCGGGTGCGGTCGTCGACGTGCCGAGGACGGGAAGGTTTGCCGCAACTGCGATCGGATCGGCTTTTTTCGCTTCGCCGGAAAGCGTCGGCCCGAGCATGAGCGCGGTTCCGTCTTTCGTGAAACCCTGAACGATGTTCGCAACTTGCGCGCCGTCGGATGCGGCGTCCATCACGCTGAAGGTGACGTTCGCGCCGCCCGCGTCGATCAGCCCCGATTTGATGTCGTCCGATGCGAGTTCGTATGCGTTTTTCTGCGGCGTGCCGTACACGCCCGCGCCACCCGTGACATCCGCGACGACGCCGATCTTGACGGATTTGCCCGCTGCCGGGCCTTTCGTGGTCGCGGCGGTCGCGGGAAGGATGAGTGCGACCGAGGCGCAGAGCGCGATCGAGGTCAGCGTGAGGTGGCGCATGGCAAAAGCTCCCGAGGAGATGCAGTTCCGGCGACGCTTTGTTTCCGCAAATCCGATGCCCCTGCTCTACGCGAAGAGCGTCGCGCGCTTGGCTTCGAGATCGCGTGTGGTCTCGATCGAGCGCTGACTTTCCTCGCCGTGCATTTCGATCAGCATCGACATCTCGTCGAAGTTTCCACGCATCGCAAACGCGCGCTCTGCTTCGCTTGTGGCCAGGCGACGCGCGAGATCGAGCGTTTCCACCACGTTTGCCGCGAAGGCGTCGATGCGTAGGAGGGCTTCTTCGGCCGCCAGCGCCTGCACGGCGCTGCGCTCCGCTTCGCCGACGCCCGTGCCGATCGCGATCGCGGCCGATTTCCCACGCGCGTCGAGATCGGCGAGGACGCCGCGCATCTGTTGCGTCGAGGTGCGCGTGCGTTCGGCGAGGCGCCGTACCTCGCTTGCGACGACATCGAATCCCTTCCCGAATTCGCCCGCGCGCGCGGCTTCGATCGCCGCGTTGAGCGCGAGCAAGTTCGTGCGATCGGAGACCCCGCGCACGAGGCCGATGATCTCGACGATGCGTTTCATCAGTTTTGCAAATTCGTCGAGTGCGACGCGGCTTTCGATCGACATCGCCGCGAGCGCCTGCACCGCATCGGCGAGCTCGCGCACGGCTTCACGGGTCGTCGCGATCGTATTTTGCGTTCCGTCGAAGCGTTTGCCGAAGGCGTCGAAACGGCTCGCGAGCGCGTTCGACTGGTCGCTCATCGATTCGGAGCGCCGCGCGAGACCCTTGAGCGACGGCACTTGCGCGCGCGCATCGTCCGAAGCGCGCGCGGCGGTCGCGCGCACGGCCTTCACCGCTCCGTCGATCGCGTGCACGACCGCGTCGAGATCGAAGCGTCGTTCGTCCTTGGTGGGTTCGAGCGCGTGCGGTGTCGCGACCAGATCGCCGCCGAGCAAGAGATCGTAAATTTCGTCTGGGAAGATCGGCTGCATCCGTTCCCACACGAAGTACGCGGCATGCACGAAAGCGCCGCGCTCGTCCTCGGTGAGCTCGCGGACTTCCATCGTCGTGCGTAATGTCGCGAGTGCCGCGGCGTCTTCGGCGGCCGCGCGTTCGCGGTGGTACGGCGTGACTTCGGCAAACGCCGCATCGACGATCGCGCGGTCTTCTTCGGAGAGCGCGCGCAAACGCGCGCCGTTGGCAAGGACGATCTGCGTATTGTACGCGTGCGCGGTCAGCGTGAGATATTTCTGGACGGTATCGATCTTCGCGCCGACGATATTCGGTAGCGGATTTTCTTGCCCGTCGAGATCGCCACGTCGGAGTGCGTCCACGACGAGGTGGAAGGGCACGACTTTCGGGTTCGCCGTAAGCGCGTGCATCAGCGCGAGGTACACCACCGAGTCTTGAATGCGCATCCGCAACCCGCGCATGTCGTCGGGGTGTGCGATCGGGCGCGCGTTGTTCGTGAAATGGCGGATGCCGTTTTCGAAATAGGCGACGCCCGTCAAACCGAACGGTTCGAAGGAACTCAAAACGAGCTTGCCGAGGCCGCCATCGAGCACGGCGTGCGCGTCGGTTGCCTTCGCGAACAAAAACGGCAGATCGAAGATCTGCGCGAGCGGGAGCAGCGAGGAAGCGACGTAGGTCGTCAGGCTTGCGAAATCGAGCTCGCCCGCACGTAAGCGCATCAGGGCATCCATCTCGCTGCCTTTATACGGAGTCTGCAACTCGACGCGGAGCCGCCCGGCGGAACGCGATTCGACGATTTCTTTGAATCGTTGCCACGCATGGGTCGGCGGGTAGCCGGGTGGCAGCGCGGTTGCACAGCGTAGCGTCGTCGTCGTTTCGGCGACCGCGTCGCGATTGCGCGCGAGAAAGAGCATCTCCGCGCCGTAGTACGCGAGCCGCTGCGTGGAAAACGCGGCTTCGAGCGCCTCGCGACCCTGCTGCGCGGCAGACTCTGCAAGGCGTTCGGTTTCATGCCGGATCGCGACCGCGTTTTCGCTGTGTTTCGTGCCGGTGTGCACCGCGTCGTCGAGTGCCGTTGTGATTCCGGCCGCGAGATCCGCCACGGCGCTCAGGCCGATGCGCGCCCGCTCGGCGAGCGGCGCCGAGAGGGCGGAGCGATTCGCGCTCTCGCGCACCGACGCGATCGTGCGGTCCGCCTGTTGCCGGATTTGCGCGACGAGATCCTGGATCGCGGCCGTCGACGAGCCGGTGGTCTTCGCTAGGCGTCCGACCTCGCCCGCGACGACGGCGAATCCGAGACCGTGCTTGCCGGCGCGCGCCGCTTCGATCGCGGCGTTGAGCGCGAGAAGTTGCGTTTCGTCGCTCACGTCCTCGACGAACTCCGCCATCGCCCCGATCTCGCCCATCAACCGTGCGAAATCGTCCATCGCGGATGCGGTCGTGCGGGAGAGCACCGCCAGCCGTTCCACGGACTCGAGCAGCGCGTTCACGATCGCGACCGACTGCGCGAGGTCGCCGCCCGCGAGCTCCGCTTCCTGACGCGTCGTTTCGAGACGGTTCGCCGTGCCCACCGCTTCGTTTGCGAGCTGGCCCGCAGATTCTGCGAGCGCGATCATCAGCGTCGTCTGCTCTTGCGCGGTAGCGGCGATCGACTCCGATGCGCGACGGACGGCTTCCGACGACGTCGCAATCGACTGCCCGAACTCTTCGAGTCGGGCGTTGGCGAGGCTCGCGTCGTGGACGGGGCTCTGCACGATTGTCGTCCCTTGGCTTCTTCTGAGCTAGCGGATGAGATGGGGCCGAAGCGCGCGCATGAGCCGCGCGAACCTGAGATCGGGCGCGTCGTCCGGCGATCGCGTTGCAGAGTATACGACCACAACCCACGGGAGTTCTTCCGGTTGCGCGAGGCAGAGGATGCCGCCATCGTGGGAGACCGCGTCCGTATCGCCGGTCTTATGGTCGAATCGATCGCCCGCGGCGAGCCCGGTACTCAGCTTCGTGTTCCATTGCTGTGCTGCGAGGGCGGCGCGAATCGCTCGCGCACCCGGGACCGCGCCGCGCGCGATCGCGGCGAACAGGCGCGCGGCTTCCGCGATCGGGTGCGTATTGCGCCCGGTGGCTTCCGGATCGTCGATCAGGGGATCGGCACCGGAGAGCTTACGCCGGAAAACGGTTTCCGGGAAGCCGAGCTCTGCGAGCGCGGCGCTTGCGGCATCGCGTCCGAGGCGATCGAAAAGCTCGTTCGTGGCGACGTTGTCGGAGCGATCGACCGCGTAGCGCACCAGATCGCGCGTGCTGATGCGGGCGCCGGGGACGACGGGTGAGGGCGCATCGTTAAACGTCACGTTCGCCGCCGCGACGGGTCGAAGCTCGTCGAGGTCGATGCGATCGACGGCTGCGTATGCGGCGACCGCGAGCGGGACCTTAATCATGCTCGCCGGGTACGGTGCCGCGTCGAGCGCACCCGCGCTCGCGAAGCGCTCGGTCGAGGGATCGACGACGACGAGTGCTGCCTCGGGTAAGCCGCCGGCAGCGAGCGCCGCTTCGAGCGCGGCGTGTGAAACGCTCAACGGACCATGCGTGTAAGCACTTGCATTCATCGTTCTCCCATGGTATCGTCTGCGTGCAAGTACCCGCTTGCATCCCGCTTTCGTCTCAAGGCATCACCATGACCTATCGCTATTTCGATTTTGGCGCGCATACCGATGGATCGGTCGCGCTGGCGGCATTCGTGGGCTTGGCGCTCACCGCCGAACGGGACGCCTCGGCTCCTGCCGCGATCGCCGTCGGTCTCGATGGCGTTACGAAACTCGAAGCGCCCGTAATGGCGGCGTTGATCGCCGCGCTGCGCCGGGTTCGCGAAACGGGCGGAACGCTCGCGCTCGTGACGCGGCGCGACGATATCCGCGCGAGTTTACGGGCGACCGGGCTCGACCGCGTCTTCAACGTGGTCGCCACGGCCCCGGAACTGGAGGTTCGGGAGCGGGACGACGCGCACGCGGGGAGCGCGAGCCACGCGAAAGTGCGTCGGGTCGGCGGGTTCGTCGCGGCGCTCGCCCTGCTGTTCGTGCCGATGGGCGCGTTCGCACAGGATTCGACCGAATTGCTTCCGAGCGCGCCCGCGATCGTCGATAAGCTGATCGAACGCAACCCGGCGCTTTCGTCGTTTCAGGCTCACGTCGACGTGCACATGCGCATGACGAGCTTTCCCTGGTATGCGCCCTCGCTCGTCGGCACGACGTATTTCAAGCGGCCGAATAGTTACGAAGTCGTGTTCCGTTCCGTGCCGTTTTGGGCGAAGGGTTTCGATAAAATCTATACCGATGCGGGCGATCCGTCGAGTTGGAACGCACGCTTCGTGGTGGAAGTCCGGGGCGAACGAACGATCGAGGGGCGGCGCGATATCGAATTACGCATGGTACAGCGCGTCCGCGGTCAGATCGATCACGAGACGATCTTCGTCGATCCCGCGCGCTGGGTCGTCGACCGCGTCGAATATGCGTATTACAACGGCGGTTCGATCGTGCTCGATCAGCGTTTTCGCGAGCAAGACGGTTTCAGCCTGATCGCGGAGCAAAGCGTGCGCATCAAGCTTCCGGCCGTGCACGCGATCGGGACGGCGCAATATACGGATTACCATACGAACGTCGCGGTCGACGATACGGTGTTCACGAAAAAGTGAGTATCGAAGAACGCGTACTCTCGAGCCACGAGATCGCATCGATGCAGGCGGATTCGCGCACGCGCATCCTTGCGGCGACGCGCGAGCTTTATTCGCGCGCCGGAACCAAGGGTACGACGACGCGCGAAGTCGCCGAGCTCGCGGGCGTCAACGAAGCGACGATATTCCGTCATTTCGGTAACAAGAAAACGCTGCTCTTCGCGATGCTCGAAGAATATTCGAAGATCGAAGAGTTCCGCGCGGTACTCGCAAACGTGCCTGCCGGGCTCTTGCCCGCGCTCAACCATCTGGGCGTTGCGGTCGTGCACAAGATGATCGAGAAACGTGCGATGATCGCCGTTACCGCGGCCGAAGACGCGCAGAACGGCCAAGAAGAGTGTGCCTGGCAGGGTCCCTCGACGATGGTCCGCGAGCTCGCAAATTTCTTCCAAACGTACGTCGATGCGGGCACGATGCGCGGGGATGCCGTGTTCAACGCGCGCTGCTTCATGGGTATCCTTTACTCGTACGTCATGGCGCGCAAGCTCTGGGGAAGCGAGAGCCCCGATCCCTCATCCGTCGTCGCCTCGTGCGTCGATCTCTTTCTCAACGGAGTGCAATCGTAACGTGGAAACTCGTGAAGCGCAGGCGAAGCCGAACGTCCCATCCGGGCCGCCGCAAGGAAACGCGCAGCCGCCGGCCGCACCCGCGGCGAAGCGCAAGCCGCCGCTGGTAGCGATTGCGGTCGTCGTCGTCCTCGTCATCGTCGGGGCGATCTTCGGGGTCCGCTATCTCGCGTACGCCTCGGCGCACGAGACGACGGACGATGCGCGGATCGACGCCGACACCGTGGTCGTTACCTCGAAGATCGCGGAACGCGTCGCGAGCGTCCTGACCGATACGAATCAGCGCGTGACGCGCGGTCAGGTGCTGCTGCGTCTCGATAATGCCGACGAAACGACGAAGGTCGCCCAAGCGCAAGCGGCGCTCGACGCGCAGCAGGCCATGGTGAACGCGGCGCTCCAGCAAGTCGATCTGACGCGCGCCACGCAGGCGGCCGAGAACGCACAGAACGCCGGCGGCATCGCGGCGGCACAAGCGAACGTTCGGAATGCGCGCGCGAGCTATGGGGCGCAACTCTCGCAGGTCGACGTCAACGCCGCCGGGATCGCGACCGCGCAAGCGCAACTGCGCGTCGCGCAAGAAGGCGTCCCGGGAGCGCGCGAAGCGCTCGCCCGCGCGAACGCCGATCTCGCCCGCACGCAGGCACTCGTTGCCACGGGCGATCTCGCGCGCTCGACGCTCGACGCGCAGCGCGCCGCGCAGGCCGCGGCGCAATCGCAGTACCAGCAGGCGCTCCAGACCGTCGTCGCCGCACAGACGCAGGTCGAACAAGCGCGCCAGCGCGTCGCCTCGGCACGGTCCACTGCCGCCGCCGCGGAAACGACGATCGGTATCCAGCAGGGGCAACTCGCCACGCAACGGGGCAAACTGCTCGAATCCGATACGCCGTATAAGGTGACCGCGCAGCAAGCGACGGCCGACGCCTCCGCCGCGCAGCTCGGAACGTTGCGCGCGCAGTTACGCCAGGCGAAAGACACGCTCGGCTATACGGAGATCCGTTCGCCGATCGATGGCTATGTCGGTGCGAAAAACGTCGAGGTTGGCAAGACCGTCTCCCCGGGCGAATCGCTCTTGCAGATCGTTCCCGATCGTAAGGTCTTCGTGACGGCGAATTTCAAAGAAACGCAAATCGGGAAAATGCACCGCGGGCAAGATGTGGCGCTGAAGATCGATGCGTACAAGGGCGTCGAATTCAAAGGCCGCGTCGAGAACCTCTCGCCCGCATCCGAGAACCAATTCGCGCTCGTGCCCGCGCAGAACGCAACCGGAAACTTCGTGAAGATCACGCAGCGCTTGCCGGTGCGTATCCAGTTCGTCGATCCGCCGCGCGACTATGCGTTGCGCCCGGGGATGTCCGTCGAAGCCGCGGTCGACACGTCGTCTCCGGCACACACGTAAGCACGTGTACGCAGGCGCAAGCGATACGAGCGTCGTCGAGTACGGCGCGCGTCGCCTCATCGTCACCTTCGCGATCATCATCGCGACGCTGTTGGAAATCATCGACACGACGATCGTCAACGTCGCTCTGCCGAACATCCAGGGCAATTTCGGTGCCGCACTCGACGAAGCGGCCTGGATTTCGACGGGCTACATCATCGCAAACGTCGTGGTCATCCCGATCACGCCGTGGTTGCAGATGCGCTTCGGTCGCCGGCAGTATTACGTCGCCTCGATCCTGATCTTCACGTTCGCTTCGGCGATGTGCGGCCTCTCGCACGGCATTTGGGAACTCGTCGGTTGGCGCGTTCTGCAAGGCCTCGGCGGTGGCGGCCTCATCTCGACTTCGCAAGCGATCTTGCGCGAGACGTTTCCTGCAGATCGGCAAGGCGCGGCTGCGGGAATCTTCGCCATGGGCGTCATCGTCGGCCCGACGATCGGGCCGACGATCGGTGGCTTGATCACCGATAACGCGTCGTGGCGGTGGGCGTTTTATATCAACATCCCGCTCGGGATCTTAGCGGCCGTGCTCGCCATCATCTATCTGCGCAATCCCGCGAAGCCGCGTAAGATGCCGATCGATTTCGTCGGACTCGGATTGCTCGCGATCGGTATCGCGGCACTACAGTACGTGCTCGATCAGGGCCAGCAAAAAGATTGGTTTACCGATACCTCGATCGTCGTTTGCGCGATTGCGGCCGTCCTCGGTCTCGTGCTCTTCGTGATCTGGGAACTCTACACGGAAAGTCCGATCGTGAACCTGCGCGTGCTGCGGCATCGCTCCGTCGCGGCGGGTGGAGCGCTCGGATTCTGCCTCGGTATCTCGCTTTACGGTTCGATCCTGATCTTGCCGCAGTTCGTCCAAGGGTCGCTCGGCTACACCGCCACGCAATCGGGCGAACTGCTGATCTTCCGTGCGGGGTTCGTGTTGCTCCTCACGCCGATCGCCGCAGCGCTCGCGCAACGCGGCAAGCTCGATCCGCGCGTCATGATCGGCACGGGTTTCGTCCTGCTCGCGGTCTCCCAGTACATGCTCTATCAGGTAACTACAACGACCGCAGGATTCTGGACGTTTTTCTGGCCGCTCGCGATTTCGGGGATGGGACTCTCGCAAGTGTTCGTCCCGCTTACGATCGCCGTACTCGGAAGCGTGCAAGGCCGCGACATCCCCGCAGCTTCGGCGGTCTTCAATCTCGCGCGACAGCTCGGCGGGAGTGCGGCGATCGCCGCGCTCGTAACGCTCCTCGCGCGGCAGCAGGCCTCGCATCACGAGGGTCTTGCGACCGCCGCAACGCTCTCGCGCTCTGCGGTCCAGAATTACCATGCAAGCGGCGGAAGCTGGATCGGCCTCAATCGCCTCATCTCGGCACAAGCTGCCGTTATGTCCTATGGCGATGCCGCAATCGCTACCGCAATCGTTACGTTCGCTTTCGTCCCGCTCGTATTACTGATGCGTCGTCCGCCGCGCCCAAGCGCCCCGACGCCCGCAGACTAAGGAGAACCCGTGATCGACCGTCGTTCCCTCGCACTGTTCGCGGCCGCGACCGTGCTGCTTGGCGCCGCGCAAACGCCCGCCGCGCGGCCACCCGCCGCGCAAACGCCTGCGCCCGCCGCAACGCAAGGCGATCCGCGCGACGGTGCCCTGCCGCCGCCGCCGCAGCCCGCGGTGTTGCCGCCGGTGCCGGTGATCGCACCGGGCTACACCGCGCCGAGCCAGGTGGTTCCGTCGGGCGAACTCGTCGGCGTCAATCAGGCACCGTTCGTCGGACTCGCGCTCGACGATGCGATCGCGATGGCGCTTTCGCGCAATACCGATCTCGCACTCCAACAGTCGAACGAACGCATCGCGGGCTATCAGATCGTTGCGGCCAAGGGTGCATACGACGTGCGGTTTCAGCTCCAACCGACATATTCGCACAGCGTCAACGCGCCGAGCTCGACCTTTCAAGCGGGGCCAGGCGGTGGCCCGTTCACGATCGATACGGTAGGTGCGACGGCCGGTGTCTCCGGCCTCACGCAGGGTGGCGGAACGTACGCGGTAACGGTGAGCGGCTCGCGCACGGCGAGCAACCTTGCCGTCAATTCGTTCGACCCCTATTACAATACGCAAGTCGCGCTCTCGTTCACGCAGCCGCTGCTTCGCGGTTCGGCATTCGATGCGACGCGGCGGCAGTTGCAACTCGCCGTCGCAAATCAAAGCGCGCAACGCGATCAGGCGCTGGTCACCGCATCGCAAACGGTCGTCAACGTTGCAAATGCCTATTGGGATCTCGTAGCCGCGTGGCAAAACGTCGGCATTCAAGAAGAAGGCCTGCGTCAGGCCGCCGCACAGGCCGACTCGAACGCGCGTCTTGCCAAACGCGGGCAAGCCGCACCCGTCGATATCGTCGAATCGAATACGCAAGTCAACGTCTTCCAAGACAACGTGTTTTCCGCACTGCAGAACGTGAATCGCTTGCAGACGCAGATCAAGAGCCTGATGCTCGCGAATCCCGCGGATCCGGTGTGGTTCGCGAATCTCGTGCCCACCTCAAGCGTCGGGCAAATCCCGGCGGAGCCGACCCTCGGCGATGTCGTCGGAGCGGCCGTTGCGAATCGCGTCGAGTTCGCGCAACTCCGCGATTCGCGCATCGTCGCGGATATCCAACTTGCGTATGCGCGCGAGGCGGCGCGTCCACAGTTGGACTTAAACGCTACGGTTGCGGAAAACGGCTTCGCGGGGCGTCCGCTCCCCATCGGCCAAACGACGTTCGGCGCGTTCCTTCCGATTTTTACGAAACTCGGAATACCCGCAAATTTCGGCACGACACCCGCGAACGTCGTCGGTGGTTTCGGGCAATCGGCAAGCAACGCCGTCACGGCGAAATTCCCGAGTTACAGCATCGGCGTGACGTACTCGCTCCCGTTCGGCAATCGTTCGGCACGCGCGGCGATCGCACAGGCGCAAGAAACGGAGCGCACGGTTCAGACGCAGCAGATCGCACTCGCCCAACGGGTCCAGGGTGAGGCGATCAACGCGTTACAGACGATTCGGACGGCGAAATATCGGCTCGTTGCGGCGCACGCGGCACGTATTGCGGCGGAGCGCGTCTTGCTCTCCGAACAACGACGCTTCCAAATCGGCACGTCCACGACGTTCCTTGTGCTGCAACGCCAACTCGATGTCGCGAACAATCGCGGCCGCGAATTGCAGGCACAGACCGACGTGAACAAGGCGACGGTCGAACTCTCGCGCGTGACGGGCGGCGTGTTCGCGCAGAACAAAGTCGATCCGAATCTCGTCGGTTCGCAGACGCTCGCACTACCGAACGTCGCAAATCCGCCGGCTCCGGAAGCGAGCGCGTTTCCGATTCCTGCGTACCCGCAGGCGCGGCCTTAGGCGTTAGAGCCGCGCCGCTGCGGCTTCATCGACGACGAAGGTGAGCGATCCGTCGGTGGGGCGGATCGCGCGGATCGGCGTCGTCTCGTCGTCGCCCGTGCTTGCGAGGGCTCGCGCGAGGGCTTCGGCTTTCTCGGCCCCCGCCGTTTGCACGACGATGGTGCGTGCCGCGTCGATCGCGCGTGGGGTAAGCGTCAGGCGGTGGATTGCGAATTTTTCGACCCACGTCGCCGCGACGAGAGCGTTTGCCGGAATCGTGGCGAGCGTGCCCGGAAAGAGCGAGGCGGTATGCCCATCGGGCCCCATGCCGAGGAGCACGAGATCGAAGCGCGCGGGCGTTCCGAGCTCATCCGCGAGCACTCTTTCGTAAGCAGCCGCGGCGTCGTGCGGCGCGTCCTCGCCGCGCATCCGATGCACGTGCGCTTCGGGGATCGCGAGCGGCGCGAACAGCGTGCGGCGCGTCATGCCGTAGTTCGAATCCGGGTGCTCCGGCGGCACGGTTCGCTCGTCCCCGAAGAAGAAGCGTACGCGCGACCAATCGAGTTTCTCGCGATATGCCGCCGATGCGAGCAAGGCGTTCATCGCCTCGGGGGTGTGCCCGCCCGCAAGCGCTACGGCAAAAATTCCGCGTGCGTCGATCGCTTCGGCGGCGAGGCGAAGAAATCGCTCCGCACCGTCGCGTGCGACCGCGGCGGCGTCGGCGACGATAACGGTCGAGGCGCGTTCCATGGCCTATCGCCCGTGAAAGACCGCGCGCTTGATCAGCGCACCGAGTACGCCGCCCGCGAGCAGTACGAGAAATTCGAGGCCGAGGTGGGTGTAGGAATGGGTGTAGGAAGTGATGTCCATGGGAAACCGGCTTTCGCGGCGCGCATCGCGCGCTCTTGGCGCGTTACCCCGAGTTGGCCGTCCGGAGAGCCTGTCGCAAGAGTGTCCCTTTGACGCAGATCGCGTGACGGCACGCTAATCGCGGTAGCCGACATCGGCTCACTGTCGCAACAGCGTCCCTGTTTGCAGATCGCGTGACGGCACGCTAATCGCGGTAGCCGACATCGGCTCACTGTCGCAACAGCGTCCCTATTTGCAGATCGCGTGACGGCACGCTAATCGCGGTAGCCGACATCGGCTCACTGTCGCAACAGCGTCCCTACCGTGGCGAGGGCTTCTTCGAAGTTTGCGTCCATCGTCGGCTCGAGGATCGCGCGTTCGATTAACGATAAGCTGTCCATCTGGTGCAGGGGCACGAAGCGCTCGCCCGAGCCGTCGACCGCGCCGAAGCGCAAAACCGAGCCCGCCGCTTCGAAATGCGCGACGTATTCAGCGGCGCTCGTACCGATGCGCACGCTACTCACCCGCCGGGCATCGCCGCGGCGTTCGTACGTGAAGGGTATCCGTGCGCCCGTACGGTCGCAGTATGCGTCGCGCGAGCAGGGCGTCCAACCGAGTCGGCTCCCCATCCATCCGCTCAAATACAGCGCCTCGGCCTCGGAACCCGCTGCGATGGTCAGCGAGCGGATGGCAAAGAGTTCTTTCCGGAGCCGTTCGTCATCGAAGCATTGTGCGATCGCATCGTGCCATGGCGCGAGTCGAAGCCATGCGAAATCGTGTAGGGTTCCGTCGCGATGCGAGGCCGCATAGGCGGCGAGATCCTCGATCGTACCGTCGTCATCCACGTTGCCCGAGGAATCGACGAGGACGTTCGTCGCGTGATTCGCGAGGAGCGCGAATGCCGGGTTACCGTGGACTTGCGTCGAGGTCCACCAGAGCGCGGTCGGAAGGTCGGGTGTGGACATCGCGTACGCGAGTGCCGCGATCCGCTCGGCTCCGTAATCGCGCACGCCGAACGTCACGCGCTCGCTCGAAACGGACGAGCAATCGGCGCCGATCGCCGCACAATTTTCGACCATCGGCTCCGCAGCATCGCTCGCGCCGTCGAGAACGATTGCATGCGACGGATGCTTCTGTTGGATCTTCGCCGCGCGTTCGAGCACCCAGGCACGATCGGCGGTCGCATCCAGATAGATGACGAAGTTGAGCGTTGCCGCCTGAGCCGAGTTCGCTCCCGAGTCCGTTCCGGCGTGATGGAGGTGCGAGATTTTGGCGCGTACTGCGTCGAGGTCGAATGCGGGGCGTTCGGGTGTCATCAGATCGGCCGCCATTCGCGTTGCGTTTCGCTCGCGCGGTGGCTCCCACCGAGCAAGACCGTTGCTTGCGCGGGGCCTTGCGAACCCGCGGGATAATTCGGGAATTCCGTTGCGGGCGTGCCCTGCCATACGTCGAGGATCGGCATGACCGCTTCCCACGCCCGTTCCACGGCATCCCAGCGGGTGAAGAGCGTTGCATCGCCGCGCATCGCGTCGCCGATGAGGCGCTCGTATGCGGGCGCCGAGACGACGCCGAAACCCGTTCCGTAGTTGAAGTCCATGTTGACGGATCGAATGTGCATCTTCGGCCCCGGCACCTTGGCCGCGAAGCGCAGCGAGACGCCTTCTTCGGGCTGGATCTTCATGACGAGCACGTTGTTCTCGATCTGATCGCCGCTCTCGCCGAAGAGGCGATGCGGGATCGCGCGGAAGCGGACGGCGATCTCGGAATTTTTGCGCGCCATGCGCTTCCCGCTCCGCAAGAAAAACGGTACTTCCGCCCATCGCCAATTATCGATGTAGAGCTTGACCGCGGCGTAGGTCTCGGTGCTCGAATCCGGGCGCACGTTCGGCTCGGTGTTGTAGGCGGGCACGGCCTTGCCGTCGATGTTGCCGGCACCGTACTGCCCGCGCACGGCATGCTTTGCGACATCGGCGTGGGCGATCGGGCGAACCGCCGTCAGTACCTTGAATTTCTCGTCGCGGATGGCGTCTGCGTCGGCCGAGACGGGCGGCTCCATCGCCACGAGCGCGAGCAGATTCATGACGTGATTCTGGATCATGTCGCGCAAGGCGCCCGCATTGTCGTAATACCCGCCACGGGACTCGACGCCGACGGTTTCGGCCGCCGTGATCTGCACGCAATCGATATAGCGGCGGTTCCAAATCGGCTCGAAGATCACGTTTGCGAACCGTAGCGCCATGATATCTTGCACGGGCTCTTTGCCGAGGTAGTGATCGATGCGGTAGACCATCTTCTCGTCGAAGACCTTACCGACTTCGGCTTGGAGCGCGCGCGCCGATTCGAGATCCGTTCCGAACGGCTTCTCGATGATGATGCGCGTCCAGCCCTTCGCGTTGTCGCGCGGCCCAAGCCCCGCCTGGTCGAGCTGATCGACGATCTTCGCGAACACCGATGGTGGCGTGGAAAGGTAGAAGAGCCGGTTGCCGCCCGTCCCGAGTTCCTGATCGTTGCGTTCGAGAACGGCCTTCAGTTTTGCGAATGCTTCCGTGGAATCGAAATCACCGCTGACGTACGAAACGCGCTTTGCGAAATCGCCCCAGAGCGGTTCTTTCGCGGGACCGCTGCGCGAGAATTCGTCGATGCTATTCTTCATCTCGGCGCGGAATGCGTCGTCCGAGAAATCGCTGCGCGAGAAACCCACGATTGCGAAGTTCGTCGGCAGGATGTCGCCCAAACGCAAGTTGTATATCGCCGGCAGAAGCATACGCTTCACGAGGTCGCCGCTCGCGCCGAAAAAGACGACCGTGCACGGCTCGGCGATACGGTTGGTCGAAATACCCGCGCGCAGCGGGTTATCCGCAGGCGCGCCGTTCGTTTTCAAAGGTTCGGCGGTCGCCAGCGTTTCCATCGGCGTTACTTCTCCGCTTTCACGGCATGCCCGCCGAACTGGTTGCGTAACGCCGCGATCACCTTCGCGCTAAACGACTCGTCTTGCCGTGAGGTGAAGCGCGAGAGCAACGACATCGTGATGACGGGCGCGGGAACGCTCTGATCGATCGCGGCTTGCACGGTCCAGCGGCCCTCGCCCGAATCCTCCACGTACCCGCGGATTTTCGCAAGCTCGGGATCGGCGCGGAAGGCGAGCTCCGCGAGCTCCAGCAGCCACGATCGTACGACCGAGCCCTGCAACCAAAGCTTCGAGAGCGCGTGCAGATCGTACTCGTATTCCGATGATTCGAGAATCTCGAAACCTTCGCCGTACGCTGCGAGCATGCCATACTCGATACCGTTGTGCACCATTTTCGAATAGTGTCCGGCGCCGCTCGGTCCGACATGCGCGTACCCGTCGGGCGGTGCGAGGGTCAGAAAGATCGGCTCGACGTGCCGCACGGCCGCGTCGTCGCCGCCGACCATCAGGCAGTACCCGTTCGCGAGCCCCCAGACCCCGCCGCTCGTTCCCGCGTCGACGAACGAGATGCCGTGTTCTTTCGCCGTCGCGTAATGACGCTTCGTGTCGTGGAAATTCGAGTTGCCGCCATCGATGATGATGTCGCCCGGCGCGAGGAGCCCCAGGAGCTCGGTAATCGTCGATTCGGTCGCGGCGCCCGACGGTACCATGATCCAGACGGCGCGCGGTGCGGCGAGCTTTTCAACGAGATCCGCAAGGGAAGTCGTCGGTACCGCGCCGTCGCCCTTGGCCGTTTCCATCGCTTCCGCGTTGCGGTCGTACACGACGATCTCGTGGCCGCCACGCTGGAGTCGGGTCGTCATGTTTGCGCCCATGCGCCCGAGACCGATCATGCCGAGTTGCATCGTTGCTCCGCGTGTTGCTTCTGAGTGGTTTTTGAGAAACGGCTTAGGCGCGCGCGGCGAGTGCCGCGTCGAACGCATCGGTAAGCATGCGTAAACCACGGCCGAGATCGCCCGGGAAGTGGATTCGCGCGCCACGGCGCGCTCGTGCATCGAGCGATTCGAAATCGCCGAGTGCCTGGGCGCGCTCTAAAGTACGAAACCCGACCATTCCGGGGATCGGCACGTCGAGCGCGGCATCGTGCGTGATCTGGAAGAACACGCCCGCGTTCGAGCCGCCCTTATGCAGTTGGCCCGTGGAGTGCAAGAAGCGTGGGCCGAAGCCGACGGTCGTCGCCACGTGCTTCGCGTCGCGAACGCTCGTGCGGAGCGCGTGGAAGAGCGCTTGATGTTCCGCCGACATTTCGGCATACACGGTGAAGGCGACGTAATCGCCCGTCCCGATCTGATGCACGAGCGCGGCGATCGCGCTTGCGAGCGAATCGCCGAGCGCCGCGTGCTGGCTTCCCGCAAGCGGAATCACATGCACGTCGTCCGTCGCGATCGCCGCTTTCGGTTCGGCGAAATGACCGCGACCGCTCGCTGCGTACTCGGCCAAAATCCGTTTGGTGTTATCCTTCGATTCTTGGACGTTCGGCTGATCGAACGCATCGATCCCAAGGACGGCCCCGGCCGTCGCCGTCGCGAGTTCCCAAAGCAGAAACTGTTCGCCGATATCGTTCGTGTCGCTCATTGCGAGGCGGATGACGGGCATCCCGGCGGCTTCGAGCGCATCGAGCTTCGCTTCGTCGTCGGCGTTCGGTTGCGGCAGGCCCGCGCCGACGTATGCGAACACGCGATCGTGCCCGTATACCGCGGGCGCCGCGAGCGGCTCGCCCTCGACCGGAACGATCCCCGTGCCGCTCTTGCCGGTGCTTTCGGCGACGAGTTGCTCGGCCCACGTTCCGAACGCGCCGAGCGCGGGGTGCGAGACGATCGTAAGCTTATCGCGGCCGGCCTTCGCGAGCGTGCCGAGTGCCGCGCCGAAACGAACGGCAGCCGAAGCGCCCTCGGCCACGGTCTGAGCGTTCGCGTGCATGATGCCGCGCGCGCGATCGAGGATCGTCGCGATCGGATAGCCCGCGATCGCGGCCGGGACCATCCCGAACGCGGAGAGCGCCGAATACCGCCCGCCGATATCGGGGGCACCGGAGAAAACCCGCCGGAAGCCGGTCGCATGCGCGTCGCGATCGAGCTGCGTATCGGGATCGGTGATCGCGATGAAGCGCGGCCCCGCGGCGTTTGCGCCAAGCGCTTTTTGCACGCGCTCGTAGTAATGGCGGAAGAAGGCATCGGGCTCGGTCGTCGTGCCGCTCTTCGAGGCGACGATGAAGAGCGTTCGCGTGAAATCGAGCGCTTCGTCCATCGCGTGCACCTGCAGCGGATCGGTCGAATCGAGGACATGTAATTTCGGGAATCCGGAAACGGCGCCGAACGTCGCGCGCAACACATCCGGCGCGAGCGACGAACCGCCCATGCCGAGCACGACGACGTGATCGAACTCTTTCGCGGCTTCCTGCGCGAATGCCGTAAGATCGCTCGCCTGCGAGAGCGTCTTCTCCGCGATGTCGAGCCAGCCGAGCGCGTTCTTGATGATGGCGACGTGCGCGGGTTCGCTCGACCAGGGCGATGCGTCCTTACGCCAGAGCTTCGCGAGGAACTGCTCCTCGCCGAGCTTCGCCACGGCGGCATCCACGGCACTTGCGTGCGTGCCGAGCGCGAGGGTGACGCGCGCCTGCGTATTCGCTGCGAGTTTGCTCTGCTTTGCGCGAATGGCATCGAGCAACGCCTCGTACGAGTCGGCAAACGATGCGACGCCATCGGTGAGGAGCTTCTCGGTCACGTCGTAGAACGCGATGTTCGCCGCCTTGAGCGCATCCATCGTCGCGTACGCGCCGGGCAGATCTTCGAGGATGCTCTCGGCGCGCACGACGCCGTGGTCGAGTAGCGCCTCGAACGTCGCGGGCGGCACGGTGTTGACGGTGTCCTTACCGACGACGTTCTCGATGTACATGAGGTCGTGATAGACGGGATTCTTCGTTCCGGTCGATGCCCAGAGCGGGCGCATCACGTGGCCGCCAGCGGCTTTAACCTTCGCGAACCGTTCGCCATGGAAGAGTTCGAGGAACTTCTGGTAGGTGAGCTTGAGGTTTGCGATGCCCGCTTTCCCGCGCAGCGATTCGAGCCCGGACATGCCGTCCTTGTCGATCTTATCGCCGATGATCTTGTCGATGGCGCTATCGATGCGCGAGACGAAAACGCTTGCGACGGAAGCGATCTTGTCGATCGGTTTGCCCGCCGCGATGCGATCTTCGAGGCCCGCGATGTACGCCTCGGCGGCCGCGTGATAGCGATCGATCGAGAAGAGCAGCGTCACGTTGACGCTGATGCCTTCGGCGATCACCGCGCGGATCGCGGGAACGCAATCGGGCGTGCCTGGGATCTTGATCATCACGTTCGGCCGGTCGACTGCGGCGTGGAGGCGCTTCGCCGATGCGATCGTTCCCGCTGCGTCGTGCGCGAGCGTCGGCGAGACTTCGAGCGAGACATACCCGTCGAGCCCGTGCGATTCGTCGAAGAGCGGGCGGAAGAGATCGCAAGCGCTGCGGATGTCTTGGATCGCGAGCTGCTCGAAGAGTGCGTTCGGATCGCGTTCCGTTGCGAGCAAGCTCGCGAGCTGCTCGTCGTAATCGTTGCCCGCGCCGATCGCTTTCTCGAAGATCGTCGGGTTCGAGGTCATGCCGCGCAAGCCGTTATCGATCAGGCGTTGTAGCTCGCCCGAGGCGAACATGCTGCGCCGGATGTTGTCGAACCAGATGCTCTGTCCGACTGCCGTCAGTTGCCGAAGTTGCTCGCCCATCGTTCTTGACTCCTAAGCGTTTACGAGAAGGCTCGTCGCGACCGATGCGACGTTCTCGGGGGTGAATCCGTATGCGTTTGCGATTTGCGGCGCGGGCGCGGAAGTACCGAATTGATCGAGTGCGATCGTCGTACCATACGGGCCGACGTAGCGGTCCCAGCCGATCGGCGAACCCGCTTCGACGGCGACACGCGCGGCGATGGCGCGGGGAAGGACGCTTTCCCGATATGCCGCGTCTTGCGCTTCGAAGAGTTCCCACGACGGCATCGAGACGACGCGTGCGTGCGTCCCCTGGGCCGCGAGTCGTTGCGCCGCCGCAACGCAGAGCCCGACCTCCGATCCCGTTCCGATCAGAATAACCGTCGGCGTTTCGTTCGGCTCGTGCAACACGTAGGCGCCCTTTGCGACGTTCGCCGGACGCGCGCCGAGGAACGGTAGTTTCTGACGCGAGAGCACGATGCAGGTCGGCCCCGCATCCGTGCGCACCGCGAGCTGCCATGCTTGCTCGGTTTCGAAACTATCCGCCGGCCGGATCGTCGTGACGTTCGGGATCGCGCGGAGCATCGCGAGCTGTTCGATCGGTTGATGCGTCGGGCCATCTTCGCCGACGAAGACCGAGTCGTGCGTGAACACGTAGATTGAGCGCACGCGATTAATCGCCCCGAGGCGGAGTGCGGGTTTCAGATAATCGACGAAGTTGAAGAACGTCGCGCAGAACGGCAAGAGCCCGCCGTGCAACGAGATCCCGTTCATCGCGGCGCCCATGGCATGCTCGCGAACGCCGAAATGCACGTTTCGACCGGCATAGCTTCCCGGTTGGAAATTTCCGCAATCTTTGAGATACGTTTTCGTGGAAGGATCGAGATCGGCCGAACCGCCGATGAGCTCCGGAAGGGCGCTCGCGATCGCGTTCATGACGATGCCGCCCGCTTCGCGCGAAGCGATCGAACCGTTCGCATCGTCGAATGCGGGCCACGGGAGCGACGCCGGAAGCGCACCCGAGAGCGCGCGCTCGAACGTCGCCGCGAGGTCGGGGTTCGCGGCTTTCCACGCCGCGTACGTTACATTCCACGCCGCTTCGCGCTTCGCGGCCTCGGCGACGAACGTCGTGCGGTATGCGGCAACGTCGGCCGGTACGAGGAAGGCGGGTTCTACGGGCCAGCCGAGATGTTCTTTCGTCGCCGCAACGTTCGCTACGCCGAGCGGCTCGCCGTGCGCGCCGAACGTCCCGGCCTTCGGCGAGCCGAAGCCGATCGTGGTTCGCACCAGAAGGAGCGAGGGCTTATCCGTTACGGCCTTCGCGGCGGCGATCGCCGCGCCGATGGCGTCGACATCGTTCGCTTCGTCTTCGCCGATAAAGATCGTATGCCAACCGTACGCTTCATAGCGCTTCCGCACGTCCTCGGTGAACGTGATGTTCGTCGCACCGGCGAGCGAAATTTTGTTGTCGTCGTAGAGCACGATCAGCTTACCGAGCTGCAAATGCCCCGCGAGCGAACTCGCTTCGGAGGCGATGCCTTCCATCAGATCGCCGTCGCCGCAGAGCGCGAACGTATAATGATCGACGATCTTCTGCTCGCGGTTGTATGTCGCCGCGAGATGCGCTTCCGCGATTGCGAGGCCGACGGCGTTCGCGACGCCCTGGCCGAGTGGCCCCGTGGTTACTTCGACTCCGGCCGTATGGTGGTACTCCGGGTGCCCGGGCGTGCGGCTCCCCATCTGGCGGAAGTTTTGTAAATCTTTAATCGTCAGATCGTAGCCAAAGACGTGCAGCAGCGCGTAGAGCAGCGCCGATCCGTGCCCCGCCGAGAGGACGAAGCGATCCCGATCGAACCAGTGCGGGTTCGCGGGGTTGAACGCGAGGTGCCGGTCCCAAAGCGCATATGCCATCGCGGCAGCGCCGAGCGGTAGGCCCGGGTGCCCGGAATTCGCTTTCTGCACGGCGTCGATTGCGAGAAAGCGGATGGTATTGATGCGTTCGTCGTCGGCTCGGGTATTCGGCACGCGGTACTCCAGGGGAATGCGGCGATGGGGCTTGCAGTACGTTCGCCGCCGTATCGTACTCCCTTCCCCTACCCGAGTTCCGTGCGCTGGCCGACGGTTGAGCGGCCGCCCGTCTCCCGCGGGAGCGTGCAGAGCACTCGTGCAAAACCGCTTGCGATGGATACGACCGAACTCGAACGACGCGTCTTGAAGCTCGTCGCGGACCCCGCACGTGCGCGGAAAAAAGAGGGAAAAGTTCTCGACGAAATCGTCGATTTGCTCGATCGTGGCGAACTGCGCGTGGCAAGCCCACACGATGGGAGTTGGGTTACCCACGCGTGGATCAAGCAGGCGATCCTGCTCTATTTCCAGCGTTGCGAAAGTACGGAAATCGGCGTTCTGACTTCGCAAGCACTCGGCTTTCGCAAGTCGGATGCCGCGCCGCCGATGTACTTCGATAAGCTCCGCACCAAGCGGAATTACAAGAAGCTCGGCGTTCGCTGCGTGCCGCCCGGCGTCGCGCGCTACGGCGCGTTTCTCGGGCGCGGCGCGATCTTGATGCCGGGTTACGTGAACATCGGCGCATACGTCGATGAGGGCACGATGATCGACACGTGGGCGACCGTCGGATCGTGCGCGCAGATCGGGAAGAACGTACACCTGAGCGGCGGCGTCGGGATCGGCGGCGTACTCGAACCACCGCAGGCCGCTCCCGTCATCATCGAAGACGGCGCGTTTGTCGGCTCGCGTTGCATCGTCGTCGAAGGCGTGCGCGTCGGTTCTGGGGCCGTGCTCGGCGCGGGTGTCGTTCTTACGGCATCGACGCCGATCGTCGACGTCCGCGGCCCGGAAGCGATCACGACCAAGGGATCCATCGCGCCGCGGTCCGTCGTGATCCCGGGCATCATCCCGAAAGATTTTCCGGCCGGAACCTTCGGTGCGCCGTGCGCCCTCGTGATCGGCACGCGGAGCGAATCGACCGACCGCAAAGTCTCGCTCAACGCCGCTCTGCGCGAATTCGACGTCGCGGTATGAATCCGCGCGTCGTTGCCATGCCGGGCTCGCAGATTCGCGCGCTCAACGCAAAGAAACGCCCGACGTCGATCGATCTCGGGCTCGGCGAGCCTTCACTTTTCCCGCAGCAGCGGTTCATCGACGGCGCCGCGGCGTGGACTGCGGCGAACGGTTGCAAGTACACGCCGAACGCGGGCGACGCCGAGGTACGGGCCGCAATCGCTTCGCATTTCGCGTATCCCGGGATGGCGAGCGAGGCGAACGTGTGCGTTACCGTCGGCTCGCAAGAGGCCGTTTACGTTGCGATCAACGCGATGCTCGATCCCGCGCAGGACGAATTGCTCGTCGTCGATCCCGCCTTTCCGGCGTATGCGAAGATCGCGGCCGTAGCGGGCATCGCATCGCGATCGGTTGCGATGTCGGCGGAGACCGATTTCGCATTCGACGCGGAGCGCGTGCTTGCGGCGGTCGGTCCGAACACCCGCATGATCGTCGTGTGTTCGCCCTGTAACCCGACGGGCCAGGTCGCGTCGCGAGCGGAGCTCCAAAAGCTCGCCGACGGGCTGCTCGCTCGCGGGGGCGCGCCCGTGTGGGTGATGCACGACGAGCTCTACCGGGAACTCGTGTTCACGGACGATTTCGGTGAGATGGCGCGGCTCTATCCCTACACCGTAGCGATCAACTCGCTCTCGAAATCGAACGCGCTCACGGGGTTGCGGCTGGGTTGGCTGATCGCGCCGACGGAAGCGATGAGCGTCCTTATCAAACTCCACGGCTGGGCGGCGTCCACGGCAAGCATGTTCGCGCAACAAGTCGCGCTCGGCATCTTTCGCGAGCCGGGTGCGCTCTCCGAACAGCGCTCCTGGTACGCCGAGCAGCACGCGAAGGTGGTCGCCGAACTCGAAGCGAGCGGTCTGCGATACGTGCGCCCGAAGGGCACGTTTTACGCAGCGGTTCGCCCCGAAGGCGATGCGTCCGACGACCTGGCCTTCGCCGAACGGCTCATCGGCGAAGCCGACGTGGTCGCGATTCCCGGCTCGATCTTTGGCCCGACGACGGCCGGCTGGCTTCGGCTCTCGTGGGTCGCCCCGGTCGACACCTTTCGCGAAGGGCTACGGCGTATAGCCGCGTTCCGGTAACGGGCGCGTGCGCTCGCGGCGTTCGAGTGCCGCGACGACGTCGGGGTCGAACTCCGTCCCGCTGCGGTGCCGGACGACCGCCAGGGCGCCTTCGGCCGAAAGGCCGGGGCGGTATGGGCGGCCCGAGACGAGTCCCTCGAATGCGTTCGCGACGGCGACGATCCGCGTCGCGAGGGGGATGTGCTTTCCGCGCATCGCGTGAAGCCCGGAGCCGTCGAAGCGTTCGCGTTGCGCTTCGACGATCGTCGCGAGCCCGTACTCGCCACGGCGGCGGAGTAACCGCGCTCCGCGCGCCGGGTGCCGGATGACGCGCTCGCGTTCGATCGACGTGAGCGCTCGCGGCGCATCGAGCAAGAGCTCGTCGAGCGAGACCTTGCCGATATCGTGCACGAGGCCGGCGAGAACGATCTCGCTCCGCGTATTCGGTTCGATCCCGAGCTGCAACGAAAGCGCGCGCGCGAGGCCCGCGACCGCAAACGAATGATCGTAGGTCGGTGCGTGATGCTCTGCAAGGCGATTCATGAGCTGTACCACGCCGATCGGGATACCTTCGGCACGCGAGATCGGTGGTGCGACGAGATGCATGACTTCCGCCTACTCGAGCCTATTGAGGGAATTGACCTCAACCCTATCGGCTACCCATTCGCCTCGCAATTCGCAAATGTGAGTATGGGGCGACGACGACGCGGCCCGCGATCGCCTCAAGGCTCGCAGCGACCGAGATAGTAACGCGCCGAGCGTTCCACGACCGCGCGCGGGACGAGGCCGATAAGCTCGCTCCGCACGACGCGCGCTCCGAACGGCGCGGCGAGCCTGCGCACGAGTTCCGTCACGCGGTATGGCGGCACGGCGTCTGCGTCCGTAATGTTCACCGAGACTTGGACGCGATGGGCATCGAGCCGAAGCCCGAGCGCGCGAAGGGTCTGCAGACCGCCGTCGCGTTCGCGGAGCATGCGCGCGATGCGCTTTGCAAGCGCAAGATCGCCCGTGTCCAGATCGACGTTATAGGCGACGAGCACCGGGCGCGCGCCGACGGCGATCGCGCCCGCTTGCGCGTGCGGTCGATCGCCGACGTCGAAGGCAAAGGGGTGGCCGATCGCGCTACGGCTCGCGAGCCCTTCGAACTCGCCGCGCCGGACGTCGGCGAGCAACGCGCGATGCGGCGCGGTCGCGGCAGCACCGTAGAAGATCGATGGGATGCCGAATGCGGTCCAGATCGCTTGCGCCGCGATGCGCGCGAGCGCCGCGGCATCGTCGAGCGTCGCGTTTGCAAGTGGTACGAACGGCAGCACGTCGAGCGCGCCGATCCGCGGATGTTCGCCGCGATGCGATCGCAGGTCGATGCGTTGGGCGACGCCCGCTACGGCGACGGCCGCCGCAACGACCGCCGGCCCGTCACCCGCGATCGTGATGACGCTGCGATGGTGGGCGCGATCGCTCGTGCGATGCAGGACGCGCGCGCGGACGGCTTCGACCGCAGCGCAGATCGCATCGATCGTTGCACGGTCGCGCCCCTCGGAGACGTTCGGTACGATTTCAAAGAGCGGTACGGGCGTTGGCGGCATCGGTGCGCGACATTCGACGAATCGATAGCATGGCCGCTCGCTCTTCAAGAGAACTTCGAGGGCGGGTCGATCCACTGCCGCTCGACGAACCGGCCGCGAGAACGCCCGTCCCCGTCTCCCGCTTCGTAGCCGTAGGCGATGCGCTCTTAGCTATCGCCGCCGTATGGGGAATGGGACATCAGGATCGCGATGTAAGCGGCGTCGTCTTCGGCACGCTTCTTCGCGGCTGCGGTAATCTTCGGATCCATGCCCTTCATCGCCATGAGCTGTTTCTGCATGGCGAGGTCTTTCTTCGCAACTTTCGTGGCGTCGGCCATCGCGGCAAGTGCCGCGGATGTGGGCTTCATCGTATCCGCGTGCATCGCATCGCTCGTCGTCGGGGGCGCCGATTGCGCGAAAGCGCCGGAGGGAGCGAGCACGGTCATCAGCGCCAGTGCGGCGATCGAGTTCCGAATCGTTGTGGTGTTCATGTCATCGAGTATGCGGTCGCGCCGCATGCATGACCGTAAGGAGTATTACGCGCCAAGTGCTTCCGTAATTGCGGAAGAAAGGTCGCGCACGACGCGAACGGTCGGCGATGGGTCGCCCGGTGGAGCGAAGATCGTGTCGTAACCGTGGTTCGCTGCCGTTATGATACGCCGGTCGCGTTGCGAAACCGGGCGCACGTCGCCGGCGAGGCCGAGTTCGCCGAAAGCGACGCCGTTGGTCAAGAGCGGGATGTCGCGATACGACGATGCGATCGCAAGCGCGATCGCCAGATCGATCGCGGGTTCGGTCACCCGTAGGCCTCCGGCGGCCGACGCGTACACGTCGCGTTCGCCCAAGCGGAAACCGGCGCGGCGTTCGAGGATCGCGACGATCATCGCCAGGCGCTGGTGATCTAAATTTGCGGCGAGCCGTCGTGGCGTTCCATAAGCGGCTTCGCCGACGAGCGCTTGCACTTCGACGAGCACCGGGCGCGAGCCGACGATCGAAGGCACGACGCACGAGCCGCTCGGGCGCGTCGCGCGGTCGGAAACGAAGAGCGCGGAGGGATCGCTCACCTCATGAAGCCCGTCGCGGTGCATCGTGAACACGCAGATTTCGTCCGCGGAACCGAAGCGATTCTTATGCGCGCGGATGATGCGATGTTCGGCGCTCGTATCGCCTTCGAAATAGAGCACCGTATCGACGAGATGTTCGAGCAAGCGTGGCCCCGCGATCGCGCCGTCCTTCGTGACGTGACCGACGAGAAACGTCGCGCATCCGGTGCGTTTCGCGAACTGCATCAGCGCTTGCGTACACTCACGAATTTGCGAGACGCTGCCGGGCCCGGATTCGACCTCGGGGAGCCACACCGTCTGAATGGAGTCGACGACGAGCGCCGCGGGTTTCCGACGTTCCGCGTCGTCGAGGACGGCGCGCAGATCGGTCTCCGCAAACGCGAGGACATCGCCGCCGACGCCCAAACGCAGCGATCGCGCCGCAACCGCCTCCGCCGATTCTTCGCCACATACATAAATAACGGTTTGCTCGGCCCGCGCGTATCGCTCGGCGAGCTGCAACAGAAGCGTCGACTTGCCCACGCCCGGCGGGCCGCCGATGAGCACGACGCTGCCGGGAACGGCGCCACCGCCGAGGAGGCGATCGAATTCCGGCATCCCCGAACGCAGTCGAACCGGCGCGCGCGCCGCGAGATCGCCGAGCCGTTTCGGTTCGATCGCGCGCACCGATTGCGTGCCGCGCGCGGTCGGGGCGGTGCGAACCTGCGTCGGCGCTTCGGCGAAGGTGTTCCACGCTTCACACTGCGGGCAGCGCCCGAGCCAGCGCGTCGATTCGTGCCCGCAGGCGGAACAGAAGAAGACCGATTTCGCTTTGGCCACCGCGACTAAGGGCCGCCCACGCTGATGAGCGCTCCATCGGGATCTTTCATCTCGGTCAGCGGCGAGCCGTACACCTGTTTTTCAGGCGGCCCCGTGAAAGTCGCTCCGGCCGCCTTTCGTGCTGCATAGAACGCGTCGAGATCGCGCACGACGATGCCGACCGCGCTCGTGCCCGGAGCGTGATTCGGCCCGTCGGGATGGAGCGCGAGGATCGTACCGCCCGTCTCGAATTCGCTCCACGTCGGCGAGGCGAAGCGGACCTTGAGGCCGAGTTCGTCGCGATAAAACGCGACCGAGCGTTTCATATCGGCGACGAAGACCATCACGTATGAGAGCTTCGTCGGCGCGACCGCGCTCGCGCTCGGCGGTGCGGTCTGCCCGCCGGCACCGAGCGGGGTGAAGGCGACCAACGCTCCAACGGCAGCGAGAACGATACGGCGCATGGGCTTCTCCGGTTCGTCGACAACAGAGGGTGGGCCGGTCCGAGTTCAAGCGAACCGAAGCGCGCCCTCTCGACGCGCGGTCAGGGTATTCGCGGACGACGCCGCGAACTCGCCGTGACGCAATGATGACTAACCATGCGTCCGTCGCGATCGACGGCCCGGCCGCGAGCGGGAAGACGACGGTCGCGCGACGGCTCGCGCGCGAACTCCGGTACCTCTATCTCGATACCGGAGCGATGTACCGTGCCGTTGCGTTTTGCGCGCTTGCGGTCCGTGCCGATATCGCGAACGAGATGGCGGTGCTTGCGGCACTCGCGCCACGCACGATTCTCGTCGAAGAAGATGCCGATGCGGTATCCGGGTACCGCGTTTCGATCGACGGTACCGACGTGACGTCGCGGCTCGTCGATGCCGACGTCACGGCTGCCGTTTCGTCGGTGGCCTCGCATCCGAGCGTGCGCGAGGATCTCGTCTCGCGCCAACGGGCGATCGCCGAGCGGGGACCCGTCGTGATGGCTGGCCGCGACATCGGCACGGTCGTGCTGCCGCTCGCACGCTACAAGTTCTTTCTGACGGCATCGGTCGACGAACGCGTGCGACGTCGTGCGAACGAGCTCGTCGAAGCCGGGCGGACCGTCGATCTGGCCGCGTTGCATGCCGATGTCGTGCGACGCGATGCGATGGATGCGGAGCGCGCGACCTCGCCGCTGCGCCCGGCCGACGATGCCATGATCCTCGATTCGAGCGATCTCGACGTGGATGGAGTCATCGCACGGATGCGCGCGGCGATCGCGGGCAACGCATGACAACGCCTGCAAACGACCCAACGATCAGCAAGCCGAATTTCTACGTCCAAGGGCGGCTCGTCTGTCTGATCATCCTCAAACTCGTGTGGCGCCTGCGCGTGACGGGGCGCGAGAACGTCCCGACGACGGGTCCGCTTATCATCGCCTGCAACCACGTGTCGAACCTCGATCCGACGGTCCTCGGCAGCGGCATGCCGCGGATGGTTCGCTACATGGCGAAACGCCAGCTCTTCGCGATGCCGATCCTCGGGCCGCTGATCCGCTCGCTTCAGGCGTACTCCGTGGACCGCGAAGGAAGCGCGCTTGCCGCGATGCGCGTGTCGCTTGCGGTATTGAAAGAGGGCGGCGTCATCGGCATCTTTCCGGAGGGTCGTCGCAACGTTACGGGCGACGTCAAGGAAAAAGGCGGCGCGGCGCTCCTCGCCTCGATGGCGCGCGTGCCGGTGGTTCCGGCTGCGATCGTCGGCACCGAGCGGATTTGGTCGTTCAACCAAATCCGCGTCACGTTCGGCGAGCCGTTCATGGTCGAACGCAAGAAGACGCTCGATGGCGACAACCTCGACGAATGGGCGCACACGATCATGGAGCGGATCGAGGCGCTGAAGGCGACGCTCGCATAAATGACGTAAATACGTCATATCGACGACCCTGCGAAGCGGGATCGTTCGCGGGTCGGAATCGCGGGCGTTTACGTCGAAGATCGGAGGCGATATGCAGATCAAGAAGGCGAAGACTCAAGGATTCTGCTTTGGCGTCGCCATTACGGTGAAAAAAGCCGAAGAAGCCGTCGATCGGCCCGGTTCGAACGTGACCACGCTCGGGCACGTCGTGCACAATCCGCAGATGGTCGCGCACCTCGAAGAGAAGGGCCTAAAAAACGCGCATAGCGTCGATGAGGTCGAGTCGGGAACGCTTTTCGTTCGCGCGCACGGCCTTCCGACCGACGTGTACGAGAAAGCGACCGCCAAAGGTCTGACGATCATCGACGCGACGTGCCCGATGGTGACGAAGATCCACGTCCAGGCGCAGAAGCTCAAGGCCGAAGGGTACAAAATCGTCGTCGTCGGCGATAAAAATCATCCGGAAGTCAAGGGTACGCTCTCGCATGTGCCCGGCGCGTGGTGCATCTCATCGGCGGAAGAAGTCGACGCGTTGCCGCGTTCGAGTCGCGTCGGCGTCGTCGTGCAATCGACGTGGTCGGGGGCGGGCTTCACCGAGATCGTGCGCAAGCTCTCGGAGAAGTACTACGAAGTGCGCGCCGTCAACACGATCTGTACCGATACGCATAACCGTCAGACCGAAGCATCCGAGCTCGCGAAGGCCGTGCAAGTGATGGTCGTCGTCGGTGGCAAGACGTCCGCGAACACCAAGCACCTCGCCGATCTCGCCGAGACCTTCGGCGCGAAGTCGTATCACATCGAAGGGCCGGACGAACTCGAACCTACCTGGTTCGAGGGAATCGCCATCGCGGGCTTGATGTCCGGCGCATCCACGCCGGGCTGGCTCGTCGACAAGGTCGAGGAGCGCATGGAGGCGCTCGCCCGTTAGCCGAACGACCGCGCTCGACCCGATTCTCGAACGCTTCGAGCCGTTTCTCGAACGCGCGGTATTGACGCACGCGACGGATTCACCCGTCGACGCGATGATCCGGCACCATTTCGGTTACGTGGCGGAGCGCTCGGGCGATCGCGGCAAACGGTTGCGGTCCCGCTTACTCTTGCACGTGCTCGCCTCCGAAGGCGCTCCGCTCGCCGACGGGCTCGACGCCGCGGCCGCCGTGGAAATCCTGCACAATTACTCGCTCGTCCACGAAGACATCGAGGACGGCGACGCCCTACGCCACGGTCGCCCGACGGTGTGGTCGCAGTACGGATCCGCGCACGGTATCAACACCGGCGATACGATGTGCGCGATCTCGTATCTCACGCTGCTCGAAGGTGCGTGGCCGCCCGCGCGTATCGCCGAAATGACGCGCCGGCTGCATGCCGCGAACCTCGCGATGTGCGCGGGCCAAGCGCGCGATCTCTCCTTCGAAACGCGCGATGCGGTAAGCGAGGAGGCATATCTCGCGATGGTCGACGGCAAGACGGCAGCGATCTTCGCCGTCGCCTGCGAACTCGGCGCGCTCGCGGCGGGCTGCGATGCGGTTCGTGCGGCGGCATACGCGGAAGTCGGGCGTTCCTTCGGGCGTGCCTTCCACCTGCGCTACGATGCGCTCGGTATCTGGGGGCAAGAAGCCACGGCGGGAAAGCGCACGCGCTTGCATCTTTCGCGCAGTAAATGGTCGTATCCGATCGTTTGGGCACTGGCGCAGGCGCCCTCGACCGATCGCGCGGCGATCGCCGAACGCTACGCATCGGGCGCGGCACTTACGGCCGCGGATGTCGGTGCCGTCGTCACCGCGCTCGATGCGATGGGTGCGAGCGACGCAACGGATCGCGCCGTCGAGCGCCATCTGGCCGCAGGCACGCGCATCATCGCGGAGCGCGGGCTCGACCCCGCGGGAACCGTCAACGCTTTCTTTCTCGCTAACGCCCAACGGAACGTATGAGCACTTCAGTACGCGCGGGTTTTTCATCCGAGGGCGCGCTTCGCCCAACCGCATCCGTCGGATTACCCCTCATCGGTATCTTGCTCGTCGCGTTCGTTTTGCGACTGCTCTTCATCGGAGCCGACGGCTTCCACAACGACGTTTCAGCGTTCGAATCGTGGTCGCTGACGCTTGCCGAGAAAGGCCCGGGCCTTTTCTACGCATCCTCGTCGTTTGCCGATTACCCGCCGGGCTATTTCTACGTGCTCTGGGGACTCGGCGCGATCTGGCAATTTTGGGGCCATGCGCACGACCCGACGTACTCCGTACTCAAGGTGCTCGTCAAGTTGCCGGCTATTCTGGCCGACCTCGGCGATGCGGTGCTCATCTTCGCGCTCGTTCGGCGCTATGCGAGCCTGCGCTGGTCGTACGTCGCCGCGGCGGCGTTCGCGTTCAACCCAACGGCGATTTACGTCTCGGCGTTTTGGGGGCAGATCGATAGTCTCGCCGCCGCCGCTTTGCTCGGAGCGATTCTTTTGCTCGCGATCGGCGCGGCGCGCTCGGATCGGTCCGGCCGCCTCGCGATCGCGGGCGCGTGGGTAATCTTTGCCGCCGGCATCCTGATCAAGCCGCAGGGCCTCGTCCTCGTGGCCGTCATGCTCGCGTTCCCGTTTGCGACGTCGCTTGCCGACGTTCGCGCGCGACGGCTCCGCTTCACCGGTATCGGCATCGCAAGCGCGCTCGTTTTAGCGTGGCTCGCTTCGCTCCCGTTTCATCCAACGGCGAATCCGCTGGAATCGTTTACCTGGCTTTTCCAACGCTACGCATACGGAAGCGGCGTCTACAAATACACGTCCGTCAACGCGTTCGATCTGTATGCGGTGAAGAACGCCTTCTGGCAACGCGACGACGAACCGTTGCAATTCTTCGGCCTCTCGCTCGGTCCGCCGTATCTGTGGGGCATCGTCCTCACGCTCTCGTCGACGGTGCTCATCGCGATTCGTTACGCAACGCAGAAGACCGAACGCGCGCTCCTCGAAGCCGGCCTCCTCGTGTGTCTCGGATTCTTCATCCTCTCGACGCGGATGCACGAACGCTATGTCTTCAACGCGTTCGCGCTTGCGATGCCGTTGATCGCTTACGGCCGTCGTTATGCGGCAGCCGCGGCGATCCTGACGCTGACGCTCTTCGCGAACCTTGCGTATTCGCTGAAATACCAGACCGTGATGGAGCAGCACACCGCGGGCGTCGATGCGACGAACATTTGGCCCGCGATCTCGCACCCCGCATCGTTACTCAACGTCGTCGTCTTTTTCGTGCTCGGCTATCTCTATCTCGGTGGACGCGTCGAGCTCTTCGGCATCGATGCGGCGATCTCGCGCACGTCGCAATCGTTCGCGCGGGCATGGTTCAATCCGCACGAGGGCCTCGCGACGTTCAAGCGCCCCGATTGGTTGATCGCCGGCGGCTTCTCGTTGCTTTCATTCGTCATCTGTGTCGCGTGGTATTGGCTCCCGAACGAGAAGATTTTCGACGAAATCTATTATGCCCGCGCGGGCGAGGAATACCTCAACGGTACCGACCTCAATCGCATGGGGATTTTCGAATTCACCCATCCACCGTTCACGAAGCTCGTGGTCACGCTCTCGATGATCCTCTTCGGCGGCTTGCATTCGGCTTGGGGCGACGACGCGCACGGCTGGCGTTTTCTCAACGTCGTCGTCGGCGCCGTAATGGTGGGGCTCACGTACGTGTTTGCCAAGCGCATCACGAGCTCGACGATCTTCGCCTCGCTCGCAGCGCTGATGATGACGTTCGACGGCTTTCACTACGTGCAGTCGCGCATCACGACGCCGGAAATCACCGTCGCGACGATCTCGCTCGCGCTGCTCTACGCGTTCTACCGTTTTTGGACCGCATCGGCGGTGCACGTGCGCGATATCGTACCGGAACGTTTCGGGCGTCCGTTCTGGATCGTCATGAGCGTGGGAACCCTCTTCGCGATCGCGGCGAGCTACGCGCTCAATCACATCGGCCACGAAGAGTGGACGGATGGCGTGAACGGCAACAAATTCATCGCGATGCAAACCGGCTTCGCTTACTTCGAAGTGCTCGTCTATCTCGCGGCACGCGTGCTACTACCGCGGTATCTCGCAAAGCGCGGTCGCGAAACCTCGTATAGCGATGGCACGGTGGTCGTCGCCGCGAATGCTACCCTAACCCTGGCGATGCCGGATGGCACGACGACCGAACTCCGCACGGGGAAGAAAGGCGATCACACCCCGATCGAGCGCATCGACGACGGCGCGAGCGCGACCTATGGGCGCGACGGATCGCTTCGCTACGCGAGTCCCGCCGGCACGGCAGCGTTTGCTGTGAACGGAACGATGACCGCAGGCGGCGAGACCGTGAAGAACGGCGATGCGGGCAAATGGCTCATCATCACGGCGATTCTCGGCGGCTTACTCGGCGCGAGTAAGTGGAACGGCCTCTTCGACTTCTTCGTTATTTGGGGAATCATGGTACTGGTCTTCGCGCAGAAATTTCTGCGCAAGCCGGCGCTCTACGGCAACCCGAACGGCATTCCGGTCGATATCGTCGCCGCGACGATGCTCGCCTTCGGCGGCGCGATCTACATGCTCGCGTACATCCCGTTCTTCATGCAGCGCCACGACTTCAGCGATCTGCTCGGCTTGCAGTGGCAGATGTACCACTACCACTCGACGCTTGTGGCAACGCACCCGTACTCATCGGTGTGGTGGCAGTGGCCGATCCTCGAAAAGCCGATTTCGTATTACTACCACGACTTCCGCACGGCCGCAGATTCCGCGAATTCCGCCGCCTGCTGCGTCGCCGAGATCCTCGCGCTGCCGAACCCGCTCGTGTGGTGGTCCGGCCTCGTCACGGTGCCGCTCGTCGGCTGGTTCGCGTACTCGGAGCGTAATCGCGGATACGCGTTGCTCGTGGTCGCGTACGTCATCCAGTGGTTGCCGTGGATTCTCTCGCCGCGTCTCTCGTTCGAGTATCACTTTTTCCCGAACTTGGTGCTGATCGTGCTTTGCAACACGATCGTCTTGCAGAAGATTTGGGCACTCGGCGATGGCGATAACGTGCCGTTCTTCGCGCAGAAGTTCGGCGGCATCTCGGTTGCGCGCTACACCATCTTCGCGTACGCGGCGGCAACCGTTGGAATGTTCGTGTTCTTCTATCCGGTGCTCGCCGGCCATCCGATCCCCTGGGACGCCTGGAAAGCGCGCATGTGGATCGACCACTGGATCATCTAGAGCGGTCGACTCGCCTTTCGGCGATCTTCTTCGCGATCTGAGAGCTTGCGGCCACCGGGCCGCGGCGCCCTCAGATCTCCTCGAATATCGCTCGAAATGCGAGCCGCGCACGTTTGCCGCTCGGCTACACTTTGCACGGTGGCTCGTGCTTCGCACATCGCTCGTGTTCCGCACATCGCTCGTGGGGATGCGTTATTTGGGGTGGTGGATGGCTTGCGATCCGTCGGTGGTGGAGGAGCTCGTTTTGCGCGCCGGGGGTGCGGGTGCGGTTTCGGCTCGGAAATTGTTTGGTGAGTATGCGCTGTATCTTGATGAGAAGCTCGTCGGGCTCGTTTGCGGGGATGTGCTGTTTGTAAAAGCGACCGCGGAGGGGCGCGCGTTTATCGGAGATGTGTCCGAAGCGTCGCCGTATCCGGGGGCGGAGCTCGTGCGGATTACGGCCGACGCGTTACCGTTGCCGAAACCGAAGAAGCGGCGTTTCGACGCGTGATGGTTGTTTGCGATCTCATGAAGCTCTCAGCATGGGTCGCGTATTTTTCGTTTGCGTCCGACGTGCACGACGACGATCTTACCCGACGCATCTTCAGAAAGCACATCGATGAGCATTCGGTCATCGTCTTCCCGGGTTTTTCCACGCGCCCATATCGTTGCGGCGGCGTTGTTCGGCATGCCGATCGCATCGCTCGGCGGTTGCGGCGGAAGCGGCTCGTCGACAACGCCGTCGGTCGTAACTGCAATCGCAAGCGCGGCTGCGGCCGCGACCGCGACACCGTCTACGAGTGTATCTGCTAGCGGGTACGCATCCGCGTATCAAAGCGCGAAGTGGATGTCGGCCGCGACCGTAACGTACACGTCGTCGTGTGCGATGACGCTCCGTACGACGGGGGTTCCGCCGACGCACAACAACTACTATCTCGCACCCGTGAGCACGCAGTATCCGACAACCGTAGCCACGACGCCGGTCTCCGGAATGGCGATGTCCGTCGTTCCGTATTCCGTGGCGAGCATCGCAAGCCAAGCGATGTCGTTCAATATCTGTCCGTCGAAAGCGGCGAGTACGACGACGACCGCAATGGGCGTCATCGGCTACATGATCTCGGGCGAGGCGATTTTCAATCCCTACGAAGGCGGCCCGACTGCGACGCCCGCGATGAGCGATAACGTCTCGTATACGTTCACCACGAGCGCCGGGGTGGTCGAAACGGCGTCGTTCATCGACAGCTGTAACTCGCACCCGACGCCGCTCTCCGGCGGCTACACGTGGCATCACCACGGCGTGCCGACCTGTCTTGCGGCGCAGATCGACGGCGCGAGCGGGCCCTCGCATCTCATCGGCATCGCGCTCGACGGTTTCCCGATTTACGGCGGCCGCGACGTCAACGGCGCGACGATCGCCGCATCGTCACTCGATGCATGCAACGGGATCACGAGCCCCACACCGGAGTTCCCGAACGGCGCTTACCATTACGTCTTGCCGATCGGCGTGACCGGAAAGCAATCGTCGATCAACTGCTACGCGGGAACGGTCTCCGCCGCGCAGGTCGCCGCGGCGAAGCGCCTCGCCTGCTACATGATGAACGTCGCGAAAACGCCCGCGAAGCGTCGTCATGTGGCCGCGCGCACGACGATGAAGATGCCCGGTATGGAGGCATAACACGACGCGTTGGAAAGACGAACGCCGAGCGAATACGCTCGGCGTTCGTCTTTGCGTGACGCGACGGGTGTCGCGTGCGCGCTCCTACATGTTCGTTTCTTTGCCGTCCGCGATCGTTTCGTACAAGAACCACGTGCGGCGCTCGGATTCGTCGATGTAATTTTCGATGACGCTCGTCGATGCGACGTCGTTGTGCTTATCGCACACTTCGTGCGCCTCGCGCATGCGGCCCGTGACGCCTTTGTTCTGCTCGATCAACGAGTTGAGCATGTCGAATGGGGTAACGTACGTGTTGTCGTCGTCTTCGACACCCTGCCGGCGCGAGATATCGCCGATCGAGCGGATGGTCGTGCCGCCGATCTTGCGCACGCGCTCCGCGAGCACGTCGGTCATCGCGAAGATCTGATCGGCCTGCTCGTCGAGCAAGAGATGATATTCGCGATAATGGCTACCCGACATGTGCCAGTGGTAGTTCTTCGTGCGGATATAGAGCGCGAACGCATCGGCGACGAGGCCGTTGAGCGCATCCGAAATGGCCGCGACTCCTTCGGGCGCGAGGTCGGTCGGGGTTGCGAGTTTGCGAGGGGCGTTGGCTTGTGCGGTGGTGGCCATGCGGGATACTCCAAATCGCGAGGATGGGTGGTGAAAACGCTGCGAGACGGTCGAAACCGCGCGCGGTACTCGTTCATGCTTCTACCCGCTTGGGTCGCCCGTCTACACTTCGATTTTGCCTTTAAGGAGCGGACACGCATTGCGCGAAGAGTCACAAGCATGTCCGGACATTCCAAGTGGCACAACATCAAGCTGAAGAAGGGCAAGGTCGACGCACAGCGCGGCGCCCTCTTTACCAAACTCAGCAAAGAGATCATCCTCGCCGCGAAGGGTGGGTCGCCCGACCCCGACGCCAATTATCGCTTAAAGTTGGCCGTCGATAAGGCGCGCGCGAACAACGTTCCACAGGACAACATCAAACGCGCGATCGCACGCGGCGCCGGTGGCGGCAACGAAAAAGATATCGAGGAAATTCGCTACGAGGGCTACGGCCCGGCCGGGATCGCCGTCGTCGTCGACGCCGCTACGGATAACCGCAACCGCACCGCTTCCGAGCTACGTTTTCTCTTTAGCCGTAACGACGGCGCCCTCGGCGAAACGGGAAGCGTCGCTTGGATGTTCGATCCGCGTGGCCTCGTCGAAATCGACCCGCGCGGGCTCGACGAAGACGCGTTGACGGAACGCGTTCTCGTCGATGGCGTGATCGACGTGCGCTTCGGCGAACCGGCGGAAATCGTGACGGAGCCGGCCGAACTCGGCGTCGTACGGCACGCGCTCGATGCGGCGGGACTGGCGATCACTTCGGCCGCGCTCGGTGTCGTTGCGAAGGCGACGCATGCGGTGCCGGCCCCCGATACCGAACGGGTGCTCGCGTTTCTCGATGCGCTCGACGAACACGAAGACGTGCAGCGCGTGTATAGCAACGTCGAGTTCGACGATGCCGCGCTCGAGGCACTCTCCTGAGTACGGGTTACGAGCAAGCCGCACACGCGCAGCCGTCGCGGGCACGGCAGCGCAATGGCTTCGATCGCGATTGGCTCTTCGCGCTCGCACTCGCCTTCGTGGTCGGCACCGTGGTCTGGTTCGGGCGCTCGATTCAAGATTTCTTCGCGCCGTCGTCGGCAGCGATTTCGGTGCCGACGCTCGTCGGTCAAGCCGAGTCCGATGCGATCGATGAGACGAAGCGCCTCCATCTCGTCGCGACGGTGCTCGCGCGGCAGGCGTCCACGCGGTATCCGCGCGGCGTCATCATGGAACAGCAGCCGAAGCCCGGCTCGCGCGTTCGTGAGGGCCGCCAGGTTTCGATCATCGTCTCGACCGGCGTGAATATCTTTCCGATGCCGGATATTCGGTATCAATCCGCGCGCAACGCCGGGCTCGAACTCGCGCGCTTGAAACTGCAAGTCACGAAACAAGTGCCGGTCGCAAACGAGGATGTTCCCGCAGGCTTCGTGGTCGACGAAAACCCCAAACCGCTCACGAGCGTGCACGAGGGAATCCAAGTCACGTTGCAGATCTCGCGCGGGCCACAGGGCCAGGCACACGCACCGAATTTCGTCGGCGATCGTGTCGACGACGCGCGGCGGACCGCCCAGAACGAACACATCCGCCTCGGCCAAATCGTGTGGACTCCGTTCGGGCCGTCCGGGCCGCCGCGCGGCGTGATCGTTCGCCAAGCGCCGAGCGGCGGAACGCTGCTCGACCCGTTCCAGCCCGTCTCGCTGCAAGTGAGCGCCGGACCGAAAGAATACGGTTACCTCGTGCGGCAGGTGCACGCACAAGCGACCGTCCCCACGCGCGACCAAAACGCGCACGTGCGCATCGAGCTGCAAGACGATACGGGGACATCGAACATTTACGATGCGTTCGCGATGGGCGGGCAGCACCTCGATTTCACCGTCACGGCGATCGGGAACGCGAATTTGCTGACCTACATCAACAACGAACTGCGCAACCAAACGCCGATCGGCGCGGAAGCGCCGCGTCCGGCAAGCCCGGTCAAGCACGACGAGGCGACGCACCGATGATCCGCCTCGCGCCCTCGCTGCTCTCGGCGGATTTCGCGCGGATCGCCGAACAAATCGCGATGGTCGAAGCGGCGGGCGCGGATTATCTCCACCTCGATTCGATGGACGGGCGCTTCGTACCGAATCTGACGTGGGGACCGAAGATCGTCAAAGACCTGCGCAAGCTCACGGCGCTTCCCTTCGATTGCCACCTCATGATCGAAGAGCCGGAGCGTTACGTCGATGCGTTTCGCGCGGCCGGGGCCGATATCATCACGTTTCATTACGAAGCGACGCGGCATCAGCATCGGCTCGTGCAATATATACGCTCGATCGGCGCACGCGCCGGGCTTGCGATCAATCCGGCGACGCCCGTTGCGATGCTCGAAGATATCGTCGAGGATCTCGATCTCTTGCTCGTCATGAGCGTGAACCCGGGCTTCGGGGGCCAGGCGTTCATCGAGCGCGCGATCGTGAAGCTGCAACAGGCGCAAGCACTCTGCGCCGCCCGCAATCCCGCATGCGAGATCGAAGTCGACGGCGGTATCGGCGGCGCGAACATCGAGCGGGCCGTGATCGCGGGCGCGCGGGTACTCGTTGCAGGCTCGTCGATTTTCGAGGCCCCCGATCCGGCGGCGGCGCTCGCAACGATGAAGGCGCGCGGCGCCGAGGCACTGCGCTGACCGAAGACACGCTCGTCGCCGCGTTGCGAACGCTGTGCGAGCGGCCCGGGATGGGAAACCTCGTGCTCGGCATCGGCGACGACGCCGCGGCTTGGCGCCCGTCGCGTTCGGCGCTCTCCGTGATCTCGACCGATGCGCTCGTCGAAGGCGTGCATTTCACGCGGGATGCGATGAGCGCGGAAGAAGCGGGCCACCGTGCCCTCGCTTCGAATCTTTCGGATCTCGCCGCGATGGGCGCGCGTCCGGTGCTCGCGACGATCGCGTTCGGCGTCGCGCCGGGCCTGGACGATGCGTGGATCCTCGCTTTCTATCGGGGGCTTACCGCACTTGCCGCGCGCACGCGCTGTGCGATCGCGGGCGGAGATATCGTGCGTTTTCCCGCGATCGCGATCGCGATTACGGTCGTCGGCGAAGTGCGCCCGACGAACATGAAGCGGCGCTCGGGCGCCCGCCCGGGCGACGTGTTCGCGGTGACGGGCCCGCTCGGCGGGAGCCGCGCGGGGCTTGCGATCGCACGCGATCGCAACGATCTCGCAAGCGCACCCGAAGCGGCTGCGGCGCTGGCATCGTTTCGCACGCCGGAGCCGCGGCTTTCCGAAGGCCGGTTTCTCGCGGCTTCGCGGAACGTGCATGCGATGATGGATCTCTCCGACGGCATCGGAACCGATCTCGGGCGGATGGCCGCAGCTTCCGGGGTCGGCGCGCGGCTCGAGGCGCTCCCGATCGCGCCCGCTGCAAGCTGGGTGGCCGAAGCGGTAGGCGACGACGCGGGCGACTACGCGCTCTCGGGTGGCGAGGATTTCGAACTGCTGTGCGCCGTCGATCGACGCGCGTTCGGCTATCTCGCGGCGCGGTTCGCCAAACGATTCGGGCGTCCACTTTTGCGGATCGGGCAAGCAACCGAGGGTACCGAGGTGATCGTCGCGTACGATGGGAGCGAGCGCCCTTTGCTCGCCTCGGGATGGGATCATTTGCGTGGATAATTCGACTCGCGCGTTTCCGCTGATGGGCTCGATTCAAAACAGCGTCGGGTATGGCTTCCTTGGAAACGAAGCGGTTGCCGCCGTCGCGAACTCGCTGCAAGTCCGCACGATTTACGTGCCGACGGCGTTTGCCAGCGGCCGCGGTGGCATGGATGCGCGCGCGCAATTCGCGCTCGATCCCTCGGAGTTTCGGCGCGGGATCGCGTTCATGATGAACCAGCGGCCGGGCGTGCTCGTCATCGGGTATCTGCCGAAGGTCGAGTACGTGCGCCACGTGGTGAGCGCGCTCGTCGATTACACGGGGCTCGTTGTCCTCGATCCCGTCATCGGAAGCTACGAGCGCGGGCTCTATATCTCGGTCGAGACGGCGCGCGCGATTCGCGACGAGTTGCTCCCCCACGCGCAGGTGGTGACGCCGAATCGCTTCGAAGCGGAAATCCTCCTCGACCTGACGCGCGATCCCGATGCGACGGAACGCCGTTTTCTCGATGGTTTCGCGAATCTCGGGCCGGGGACGGCGTGCATCACTTCGTTCTCGCGCGATCAGAAGCGCGGGCTCGTCACCTCGATCTTCTCGAACGGGTACGACTACGAGCGGATTCATGCGCCGTTCGTCGGGGGGTTCCCGGGTTACGGCGCCGGCGACGTGTTTACCGCGATGCTCGGGACGATTCTGTCCCTCGGGGGCTCGCCGTTTGCAGGTGCGCTCATGGCGGCGACGATGAGCATGCTCTCGGTGCGCCGGACGACCGACTACGGGGGGGCGACGGTCGATCCGATGGGCGCGCGCGAGGAGTTCCGCCCGACGGGACACTTCGACGAAGACGTGGATGCGCGCAGGTACTGCGAACGCTTCGGCGTCCGTTCCGAACGCGTTCCGGCGATGAAGGACGAGGGGCCGCGCCTGAAGTTCGCTCCGCCGAAGAACTTCATCCGCTACGGGTAACGCGCGGTACCGTCATCGGAGAAACGAAAGAGAGGCGGTCGCTCGATTGCGACCGCCTCTCCGGATGTCGTTCGGGCGGAGCGTTAGCCCGCGCGCTTGATCCGCTTCGAGCGAATGCAGCTCGTGCAAACGCGAGCGGTCTTGTGCGTGCCGCGGTCGTCGATCTTGACGGACTGCAAATTCGGCAGCCAACGGCGCTTCGTCTTGTTCATTGCATGAGAGACATTGTTGCCGGTGATCGGCCCCTTGCCGCACACGTCGCATCGCTTTGCCACGGTTAGAACTTCCTCGATCCAAAGAAATATCGACACGGACTGTGCCGGACTGACCCCGCATTCTAGCACGCGATTCGGCTCCGATGCAAGGACTTTGCGCCCTTGGCGGGTACAGGTCCAAACGCTCATGACCATTACGACGTTGGACGGGCGTGCTTTCGCGAAGTTCGTCGCTGCCGGGACGTACTTTCTTCGCAAATACCGTGGCGTCGTCGACGATCTCAACGTGTTTCCCGTCCCCGATGGCGACACGGGCTCGAATATGTACCTGACGGCGCGCGCCGCAATGGCGGCCGCACATAAGGTTCGCGACGAGCCGCTCTCCGTCGTCGCGGCCGCAGCCGCCCAGGGAAGCCTGCTCGGCGCGCGTGGGAACTCGGGCGTCATCCTCTCGCAAATGATGCGCGGGTTCGCGCATACCGTGCGGCATCGCGAGACGATCGACACTTTCCAGCTCTCCGTCGCGATGAAGGACGCGGTCACGGCCGCCCGGACGGCGCTCCGGAAGCCCGTCGAGGGCACGATCATCACGGTAGCGGGCGCGGCGGCCGATGAGGCCTACCATCTCGCCGTGCGCGAACCCGATTTTTACCGACTCGTCACGAAAACGGTGCGCGCGGCGAATGACGCGCTGGAACACACGCCCGAACAGCTTCCGGCGCTTAAGGAGGCGGGCGTCGTGGACTCCGGCGGCGCGGGATTCTGCTACTTTCTCGAAGGCATCTTGCACTTTTTGCCCGATGCGACGGTTCGCGCGACGGCATTTCCGCGCCGCCCCGAACGGCGCACCGTGTTCGCGCACAAGCAGGCCATCGGCGAGTATCGCTTCTGCACCGAATTCGTACTCGAAGACGCGACGGTCGAAGCGGCCGAACTTCGCGATCTGTTGGAACGCAAGGGTGACTCGCTGATCGTCGCCGGCGGCAAACCCACCCTCAAGGTGCACATCCACTGCGCGGAACCGCCGGACGTTCGCGCGCTCGTCGCATCCTACGGGACGATCGCTCGCGAGAAGATCGAAAACATGGAGGAGCAGCACCACATGCTCGTGGTCGATGCGCCGCGCAAGCCGCTCGGGATCGTCGCGATCGTGCCCGGCGACGGTTTTGCCGGAATTGCGCGCGAGCTCGGCGCGGATGCCGTCGTCACGACCGTAGCGGGAGCGAATCCGAGCGTGCGCGATCTCCTCGTCGCCTGCAACGCGGCGCTCGGCGAGCGCGTCGTGGTCCTCCTCAACGACCCAAACGCCCGCCTCGCCGCGGTTGAAGCGATGAAGCTTGCGCAAATGCCGATCGTCATCGTACCGACGCGCGATGTCTTACGGGGCTTCGCGGTGCAGTTGGAGCTCGCGAACGGTGCCGATCCCGATCCCGAAGCGCTGCTCGCCGCGGCAGGCTCCCTCGGCGTCGCGAACGTGTTCTTTGCGGGGAAGGCGACGAGCGTCGGCGGCGTGGCGATCGCGAAACATGCGCCGACGGCGGAGATCGGTGGCGTCGTAAGTACCGCACCGACGCTTGCGGAGCTCATGGTGCAGACGGTCGCGACGCTCGGCGGCGAGGACGGCGGACTCGTCACGCTCTATTATGGTGGGGCCCAGAAAGAACGCGACGCGCAACGGATTGCGGCGTTGCTTGGCGAGCGTTTCGCGGAGATCTCGGTGGAATATTATTACGGCGGCCAGCCCGCGTCGCAATTTCTCGTGTCCCTTGAGCGGTAAGCCGCGCGTCGTCGTCGATGCGATGGGCGGCGATCGCGCACCGCAAGAAGTCGTCGCCGGAGCGATGCTCGCGAATCGCGAAGGCGTCGCGCGCATCACGCTCGTCGGCGATAGCGCGCGCATCGGCCCGCTCTTGGTCGGCGAGGGGGCTGAGGGCATCGAGATCGTGCATGCCGCCACGCACATCGCGATGGACGCGCACGGTGCGAGCGCGGCGCGCGAAGCGGATACGAGTCTCGCGATCTCGATCGACCGCGTGAAATGCGGCGCCGCCGATGCCGTCGTGAGTGCCGGAAACAGCGGCGCGTTCCTCACGGCCGCCACCCTCCGACTCGGCCGCATCCCCGGCATCGCGCGGCCCGCGATCGCGGCCGTTCTCCCCGGCCGTGCGGGTCCGTGGGTACTCTGCGACGCGGGTGCGAACGTCGATTGTCGCGCCGAATGGCTCGCGCAATTCGGGATCATGGGAGCGGCCTACGCGCACGGCGTGCTCGGTATCGAAGAACCGCGCGTGGGCATCATTTCGGTCGGTGAAGAGAAGACCAAAGGCAACGCGCAAACGCTCGAAGCGGCAGCGCTCCTCGCACATGCGCGCGTCAATTTCATCGGAAACGTCGAGGGTAACGACTGTTTCGAAGATGGTGTGGATGTCGTCGTCACGGACGGCTTCGTCGGCAACGTGATGCTCAAACTCGCCGAAGGGGCCGCGTCCTATATCTCCGGCGTCATCCGCGAAACGCTTTACACGAGCGGACCCATTCCGGCGGTCGGTGCGATCCTTGCCAAGCCCGCCTTTGATCGCATCCGCAGCCGGCTTTCGTACGAACGCTACGGCGGTGCGCCGCTCCTCGGCGTGCGCGGGAATTGCATCGTCGCCCACGGTCGCTCGAGCGGGGAGGCGATCCGTAACGCGATCGACGCCGCCGCCCTCGCTTCGCGAACCGATATCGTCGGCACGATCGCGCGCCGCGTGGCCCAAGCGGCGGCGTGAGCCGTCCCGTCGCAATCGTCACCGATTCCACGAGCGATATCGATCGTACGCTCGCCCGAGAATTCGGTATCGATGTCGTTCCGCTTTTCATAAATTTCGGAAACGAACGATTGCTCGATGGCGTGGAGATCTCGCACGCGGAATTCTATCGTCGGATGGCGGGGCAACTTCCGACGACGTCGCAGCCGACGAGCGCGGCGTTCGAAGCGGTGTTCGCCCGGTTGCACGCCGAAGGCCGCGCGATCGTTTGCACGACCATCACCGCGCGGCTTTCCGGTACGATCAACGCCGCGACCGCCGCCGCGGCGCAGTTTCCCGATGCCGATATTCGCATCGTCGATAGCGGTACCGTGTGTGCGGGGCTCGCACTCCAGGCGATGCATGCGGCGCGCCTCGCCGCAACGGGCGCTTCGGCAGACGAAGTCGTAGCGCTGCTCGCGGCCGATCGGCAACACCAGTACGGCTTCGCGGCGCTTCCCGATCTCTCGCACGTCGTGCGCACCGGGCGCATTTCGAAAACGCAAGCGTTCGTCGGTTCGCTCGTCAAACTCGTGCCGGTGTTGAGTTTTCGCGATGGTGTCGTCGGAGAAGAGGCCCGCGTGCGCACGTTCGCGCGCGCGAAAGATCGCATGATCGAGGCGACGATTCGCAGCGTCGATGTGCTCGGCGCGGCGCGGGTCGCGGTAATCCACACGAACGCGCCCGCACTCGCCTCCGAGATCGCGCGTTCCGTGCGCGAACATGCGGGGGCGAAACTCGCCGAGGTGCGGGAGATGGAAGCGGGGCCGGCGATCGCGGTCCACGCGGGGCCGGGCGCGGTCGGCTCGTTCGTCGGCCCCGCGTAGGCGCTACTTTGCGCTGAGTTTGGCGATTTGCGCGAGCGAGAGCGTGCGAACCGAGGTCGGTAGCGCGACGAAATGCACGCGTGAGAGAACGCTCGTCGCGCTACCGCCGCTTGGGTCGACGATCCACGCGAGGAGGCCGGCGATCTTCGTCTTCGTCTCCGCGTCGAGCTTTGCGGGCTGGACGATGACGTATTCGAAATTCACGATCGGATAAGCGTTCGGCCCCGTAACGTCGATCAGCGAAATGCGCTCGTCCTTGTGATTTGCCGAAGCGCCCTGCAACGCCGCCGCGCGGATCGTGTCGTCCGAGGGAACGATGAACTTCCCGCGCTTGTTTTCCAGCGCCGCGGAGCCGAGATGGTTTTGCCGCGCCTGTTCGAGGTAGCTGACGCCGACGTACGCAAGCGAGTACGGCACGTCGCGAACGGCTTGCAACATCGCGGCGTTGCCCTTCGCGATCTGCGCGCCGGGAACGTCCGGCCACGCGAAGCTCTTGCCAACGCCGCCCTTGGCGCGCCAATCCGCAGAACCGCTCGCGAGAAATTCCGTGAAGAGCAACGTGTCGCCGGATGCATCCGAGCGGTGGATCGGAACGATCGTCTTTTTCGGTAGCGCGATGCCCGCGTTGAGTGCGGCGATCGCCGGATCGTCCCACGTGCGCACGGTTCCCAAATAGATTTTCGCGAGTACTTCGGACGAGAGCTTGAGCGCGGCGGCGCCGGCTTCGGGGACGTTGTAGTTGATCTGCTGTGCGCTCACCGCGACGGCGATGTTCATCGCTCCCGTGGCGAGTTGTTTGTCGTCGAGGAACGCATCGCTCGCGCCGATCTGCGCCTCGCCCGCAAGTGCGGCCGAAACGCCCGTTCCGCTGTTACTCGCCGTCGTGTCGACGACGACATCCGGATGCTGCATGCCATACATGCGCACCCAGGTATTCATCAGCGGGTACAGGAGCGTCGAGCCGGTTTCGCTGATCGTCGAGCCCGCGACGGCGGGCAAGGTCAATGCGAGCGTCACCGCGGCGACGGAAAGAGTTCGGCCGAGAAGCATCCGCACGTGCGACCCCTTGAAGCGAAGGGAGGGAAACGCCCCAAGCCTACCGCGCTTGGCGCGCTCGCGTCGTTTAAGTCTTGCTTAAGACGTGCGTCGCTTCTCGCAAGCGGCCGTCGCTCGGGGTACGGCTCGTTCCGCCGCCGAACGTCGCAAGAAGTGACTTCCGCCGCGATTTACGTCCATCTCCCGTTCTGCCCGTACATCTGCCCCTATTGCGATTTTGCCAAAGTTCGCTGGGAGCGCGGGCTCGCGGCTTCGTACCTCGCGGCACTGCGCGCCGAGATCGAACGCGCACCTGCCGTGCGGGGATCGACCGTTTTCTTCGGCGGTGGGACGCCGAATACGTATCCGGCGACCGAGCTCGCCGCGCTCGTGACGCTGCTCCGCGACCGGTTTCAGATCGCGAGCGACGCGGAGATAACGTTCGAGGCGAACCCCGATCCGGCGCTTACCGAGCACCTCGAAACGCTGCGCGGCGCGGGCGCGACGCGACTCTCGTTCGGCGTGCAGTCCTTCGTCGCGCGCGAACTCCAGGCACTTGGCAGGCGGCATACGCACGGCGATGTCGCGCTCGCGGTTCGCCGCGCGCGAGCGGCACGTTTCACCAATGTGAGCCTCGATTTGATGTTCGGCGTGCCGCATCAAACGGAGGCGTCCTGGCGCGAGTCGCTCGCCGCGGCGCTCGCGCTCGGCCCCGAACACATCTCGGCGTACGGATTGACGATCGAAGAAGGCACGCCGTACAAGACGTGGTTCGATCGCGAGCCGCAAGCCTTCGCGGATGATACGCGCGAAGCGCGGCTGTACGAGATCGCGATCGAGACGCTGCTCGACGCCGGCTACGAACATTACGAGATTTCGAATTTCGCGAAGCCGGGTTTTCGCTCGCGACACAACGCGACGTATTGGCGAAACGACGAATATCTCGGATTCGGCGTCGGGGCGGCCTCGTATCGCGATGGGGTGCGTTCCGTGCACACGCGCGATGTCGCCGAATATATCGCGAATGCTTCGGGTGCGATCCCCGGTGAATCGGAAGCGCTCGAAGGCGACGCGCGTGTTGGCGAGGCCGTCATGCTCGCGCTGCGTACGAGCGAAGGGGTGGATTTCGCCGCCTTCCGCGAACGCTACGCGGTCGATATGCCGAGTCGCTTTGCCGTCGTTCTCGCCGAACTCTCCGATGCCGGGCTTGCGATCGTAGACGAGTCCGGGCTGCGCTTGACCATGCGCGGGCGCTTCGTTGCAAACGATGTTTGTGGTGCGTTTCTTGCCGAAGCCTAACGCTGCGACGGCGATCCTGCGCGTCGTCTTCGCGGTCGTCTTCGGGGTCACGGGCTTTCTGCTCGGGCGCGAGGCGTTCGATCACGCGATCTCGCTCCACGTTGCAAGCGAAAGCATGCGTATCGCGCTGCTCGTCGTGGTTCCGGTGATCGGCGCGGTCGGTGGCGTCGTCATCGCACCGAGCGTGCAACACTTCTTCGAAGTACAACTTGCCGCGACGGAATCGATTCTCGACCGCCGCTCGGGGGGTGAGATCGCGGGCGGTGCCGTCGGCCTGATCGTCGGTCTCGTGATCGCGTACTTACTCAAGGGCGTGCTCTTCGATCTCGCGAGCCTCGCCGGTCGTGCGGGCGGATATCTCGGCATCGTCCTCTACGTGCTCGTGAGCTTATTTGCGGCGTACCTCGGCGCGACGGTCGGCGCGAAGCAACGTTTCGTCCTTCCGAAAGCAGCAAACTCGATCGCCGTCGTCGGCGCGAACCTCACCGGGATCGCGGCGATTCCGAAAGTACTCGATACCTCGGTGATCATCGACGGGCGCATCGTCGAGGTCGTGCAAGCGGGCTTTCTCGACGGGCCGCTGATCCTTCCGCGGTTCGTCCTGCGCGAGTTGCAGACGATCGCGGATTCCGCCGATGCGATGAAGCGCACGCGCGGCCGGCGCGGCCTCGAAGTGCTGGGAAAATTGCAGGAGACGATGCCGCTAGAGATCGCCGAACGTGACTTTGCCGATATCGCCGCCGTCGACGCGAAACTCGTGAAACTGGCGCAGGAGCGTGGCGCGAAGCTGGTTACCAACGATTTCAATCTCAATCGCGTCGCGCACGTCGAGGGCGTCGTCGTGCTGAACCTCAACGAACTCGCGAACGCCGTCAAGCCGGTCGTGTTACCGGGAGAAGAGTTACGCGTCGCGATCACGCGCGATGGTAAGGAGCCGCATCAAGGCGTGGGTTATCTGGATGACGGGACGATGATCGTCGTGGAAAACGGCCGCAAGCTGATCGGCGAGACGGTCGATGTGGCGGTGACGAGCGTCTTGCAGACGGTCGCCGGCCGGATGATCTTCGCGCGGAGTAAGAAGTGATCTGGGGCGCGGTCGTCGTCGCCGCCGGACGTGGAACGCGTTTCGGCAAGCCGAAGCAACTGATCGAACTTGCGGGGAAGCCGATGCTCTCGTGGTCGATCGATTTGTTCGCGGCGATGCCGGAAATCGTCGACCTCGCGATCGTCACCGAACCCGAGCACGTCGCCGCCGTAACCGGGCTCGCGCGTGCGCACGAGGGCGCACTGCGCGTCCATGTCGTCGGCGGCGGCGAGCAACGCCACCTGAGCGTGCAACGCGGCCTCGCGATACTTCCCGATCGTTGCGCGGCGGTTTTGGTACACGACGGTGCGCGTCCGCTCGCTTCCGCGATCGATATCCGTAAAGCGATGCGCGTCGTGCGCCCGGGAACGGCTTCGTTCTTGGCGACGCCGTCCGTCGATACGATGAAGATCGTGGACGATACCGGGCGCGTGCAGCGGACGCTCGATCGCCGCCAACTCTGGGCCGCGCAGACGCCGCAGTGCGCGATGGTGCGCGATCTCCGGCGTGCGTATCTCGACGGCGGCGATCTGACGGCCGCAACCGACGATGCATCCGTGCTCGAACGTGCCGGATTCGACGTGTTCGCAATCGAGAGCAGCCCCGATAATTTCAAGGTCACCTATGCAGCCGACGCCGAGCGCGCGGAGGCGATCCTTCGCGCACGCGCGCCGCTCGGCGCGATGCAGCACGAAATCTTCCTCGTCGAAGCGTTCGTCGACGAAGCGTTCGTCGATGCGGTTCTCGCAGAATTCGAGCATCGCGACGGCACGATCGATGGGGTCGAACGCGATCTCCCGAATGCCGTCGCCGTGCGCGCGTTTCTCGCCTCGGATCGCCTGCGCGGCTTTGGCGAGACGTTCCATGCGATCGCGGGCCACGGAGCGATCTTTACCACGCATCTCTCGCATGTTGCGGCGCGTGAGGGCGACGCGCTCGGAGGACACAACCCGTGAGGATCGGACACGGCTTCGATGCGCACCGGTTGGTCTCGGGCCGCCCGTTCGTGTTTGCGGGGGCTACGATCGAATCGCCCGTCGGCCCGCTCGGCCATTCCGATGGAGACGCGCTGGTCCACGCGATTTGCGACGCTCTGCTCGGCGCACTCGCGCTCGGCGATCTCGGCACGCATTTTCCGTCGAGCGATCCGCGCCTCGAAGGCAAGAACTCGATGGATTTTCTCGGGCATGTGGCAGCGCTCGTCGCGGACGCGGGCTATGTGGTCGGGAACGTCGACGCATCGGTCGTCGTGCAGGCGCCGCGGCTCGCGGCCCACACGGGGGATGCGGCACGGCGCATCGCCGCCGTGCTCGGGATCGCGCGCGATTGCGTGAGCGTAAAACCGAAAACGAGCGACGGCATGGGTTATACGGGCGATGGTACCGGTATCGCCGCCTATGCGGTTGCGTTGGTTCTCCCGCGCCGGTAGGACGGTCGCGGGGCTTCGGCTCCTCGTTTGCGAAGAAGGGGCGATGCGTCTCCCTCTTTTTTTCTTCGGCGCGCTCGTGCTCGTGGCGCTCGCAAGTCCGGTTCCCGCACGCTCGGGTGCGCTTGCACCTGTTGCCGCGAGCGCGACGCCCGAAGCCGCTCCGGATCTTCCGGAGATCGGTCGCGTACGATCGCTCACGCCATCCTGCGCCGTCCTCCGCGATCTCGCGATTCCGGCGTTTGGCGCGGTGCTCAAAGAAAACCAGCTCTTCAACGACTCCGCGCCGTTTTATGCCAAATGGGCGGAAGCCGTCGTCGACGATAGCACCAACACGGCCGTCCGCGATATGTATCTGAGCCGTATGGGGCAGAACCTCGCGAACATGTTTGCCGAAACGCAGAAGATCGGAAAGGCGCTCGGCGATCCGCGCCTGCAAGTCAAAGGCGATCCGTTCATCGATTTGGAGCGCCGGCAGCTCCAGCAGCTCTATGACGTGCAGGCAAGCCGCGAGAACGTGATGAGCGAGTTTCTGATCCGTCAGAACGTCGCGATCGGAAAGACCGAATTCGCCGACAATAGTGCCTTCCAAGGTGGGCGCGGGGCGGGCCAGTCGGAACTCACGCCGCAAGCCACGCCGACGCCGTTCGAGGTCGACCGTCGCAAGTACGGTCAACCGGTGTTGAGCGGCAAGAACGGCTTCGCCGACAAACACGTCATGTCGGATTGGACGGCAAACCTCGGCGCCGAGGCGAAAATCAGCACCGAAGCCGCGGCGCGCGCTTTTTACCCCATCGGGAAGACCTGCGCGAGCGCCCAGTAACCGTTACGATTTTGTAAGGGAACTTCAGACACCCTATTTTAAGGGAACCCGATGTGGTGGTCGCCCGTCTCCCGACGGAGAGGTCACCAATGAACCGTATGCGCGTAGAAGACGAAATTTTCGAGAGTTCGAGCGAGGAACTCGACCGGTATCCGGTCGGGGTCATTACGCTCGATCGTCAAGGCATCGTCCTCCATTACAACCGGGCCGAGTCCGCTCTGAGCCGGCTCTCGCCCGTCGAAGTGGTCGGGCGCCGATTCTTCGGCGACGTTGCGCCGTGCACGGCCGTGCGCGAGTTCGAGGGCCGCTTTCTCGACTTCGCCGTGGGAACGACGACCGCGATCGAGCGGTTCGACTTTTCGTTTCGATTCGCGTGGGGTTCGCAAGACGTCGAGATTACGTTGATGCGGCGCGTCGGCCGCTCCGAGATTCACGTCATGGTGCAGACCGATTCGAAGCACGACGACCCGGGCGATCTTGCGGCGCGGCGCCGCACGCTCGCCGCACTCCCACATCCCGATCTCGACGCGCCGCGCATCGCGGCCGGAATCTTGCCCGAGGAAGCGTCGCTCGACGAGCAGCGCATCGCCTACTGGACCGAAGATCCCGAAACGGGAACGGTGTTCTGGTCGGAAGAGCTCCGCGCGCTCTTCGGTGCGGGTAGCGCATTCGTGCCGCGAAACGGCTCGCTCTTCCGCCGGATCGATCCGGTCGATCGCGAGCGCGCGCGCCTCTCGGTGGAACGCAGTAAAACCGACGGCCGCCCGTTTTCGATTGAGTGTCGCACGCGACGATTCGATGGCTCGCCCTGCGAGATACTTTTGCAAGGCGTCTCCTATGCCGACGCATCCGGTACCGTACGATTTCGCGGCGGTAGCGTCATCGACATGACCGAGCGGAACGAGGCGCATCGGCGCGTGCGCCACGCCGCCGAGCACGACGCACTTACCGGCCTACAAAACCGCGCGCGAGTCCAGGGACGGATTCGCGATCTGCTCCGCGGCGCGCAGCTCGTGGCGGTGCTCTTCATCGACCTCGACGGCTTCAAACGCGTCAACGACGGCGCCGGGCACGCGATCGGCGATCGACTCCTCTGCATGGTCGCCGAGCGCATCGCATCGGTCGTCGATGCGGAAAACGCCGCGCGTTTGAGCGGCGACGAGTTCGTGGCGGTCGTCACGGGCGACCGCGCGGAAAACGTCGAATCGGTTGCGGATGCGCTGCTCGATACGCTCGCGCTTGCGTACGAAATCGACGACGAATCGTACTTGCTGACGGCGAGTATCGGCGTTGCGACGCGTCGCGATATCGTCGGCGACGAGCATGTCCTCCTCGATGCCGCAGACGATGCGATGTATGCGGCGAAGAGCGCCGGGAAGAACGCGGCATTGCGGTACGTTCCCGCGATCCGGGATCGCGCGGTCGCGCGCGAGAGCGCCGACGCCCTCGTCCGTCAGGCGTTGACGGACGATCGCGTCGAAGTGTTTTTCCAGCCGATCGTCGATGGCACGAGCTATCGTCTCGTCGGATGCGAAGCGCTCGTGCGTATCCGTCGGCATGACGGTAGCATCGCGATGCCCGACGAGTTCATCGCCGGGGCGGAACGAAACGGGATGATCGTGCCGCTCGGCGAGCGCGTGTTCGGCATCGTCGCCGCAACGATGCGCGATTGGCAGCATACCGAACTTGCGGACCTGCGCGTGAGCATCAACGTCGCGCCGTCCCAATTCGGCGATCGCCGCTTTCTGCCGTTCGTTCGTAACGTGATCGCGACGACCGGTATCGATGCGGGCTCGATCGAGCTCGAACTCACCGAAGGCCTGCTGGAGCGTTTCGACGACACGCTCCGCGCGCTCGTGGAGATGAAGCTCGTCGGGATGCGCATCGCGATCGACGATTTCGGCACGGGCTATAGCGCGCTTGCGTATCTCAAATACTTTCCGATCGACACCGTCAAGCTAGATCGATCCTTCGTCATCGGGATCGGGCGCCATCCGCTCGATATCGCGATCGCCTCGACGATCACGCAGCTCGCCCGCCAGCTGCATCTCGACGTAATCGCGGAAGGCGTCGAAACGCCGACGCAACGCGAGCATCTCGCCGAGCTCGGCGTGAGTGCGATGCAGGGCTATCTCTTCGGAGAGCCGATGCCGATCGCAAGCTTCGTCGCGCTCGCGAAAGCCGAATTCGCGCGCTCGCTCAACATCGCGTGAATCGGTTTACTCCGTGAACACGATGCAGGTGTCGCGCGCCCAATAGTGGTCGCCGTCTCCCGAGCGATGGAGTGTCGGCACGTCGAGCTCGTAATACGTTTCGACGCGCGCCGGATTGCGCGGACCGGAGAGCACGCGAACTTGCGCTCCAACGGGTAGCCGGTCTTCGGTGACTTGCGGGATCGCGCGATCGCCCCAAAGATACAAGCGAGCGCCGTCCGCGCAGGTCACGACGGCCGCTCGTCCCGCCGGGCCAGCCGAGACCGGGCTTGTGATGGCGAGAGCGAGGGCGAAGCCGAAAGCGAGCGGGAAGCGCGGCGCGTGCATGCCCCCCACAACGCCTGCGATCGCGCGATTGTTGCGATGCCATGCGGCCGCCATCGCGGCGGCGTTTGTGGTATGATCGCGGCCCGTCCTGCCTTCTCGAGAGGACCGAGCGATGAACGAACGCTGCGCATGTGGCCATGTCCGCGCCTATCACGACGCGACGGGGTGTTTTCACGCGAAGCCGGGATGGAACCGCACGGGGCGCTGCGCTTGTGCGATCGTGCTCGCCCGCGTTGCGGCGGTGGTCCGCTACGAGTCGACCGGCGAAGCGCGGCCGAGCGCCGTGCGGGCGATGGCGGGCGTATAAGCGATGCGTTCGGCGGCGTGCCGGACGGCAAGCGTCAGGCCGACGATCGCACCGGCCGCGATAAGCGTAATCACCCGCCGATCGTACGGCGTCGTGCGCCCGCGCGGAAGCGCCCGAACGGCCGATCCGAACGGATGCTAGCGGCGTCGACGGCCGCGTGCCGGTTTCGGTAACGCGGGAGCGGGCGCGCGCTGTGGCTGCCCCGGTTTCTTCTTGGCGACGCGGAGCTCGGTCGTGCGCCGTCGTCGGCGCCCGCGTTCGATGAGGATCGCTTCGACCGCGCGATCGATCGCATCGCGGACGCCCGCGATGCGCGGTTCGTCACGATAGGTTTCCGGAAACCGCTGCGCGAGCCAGAGATAGAGCGTCGCGAGGCGGGCGCGCCCTTCGAGCACGTCGAGGTTGTGCAATACCTTCGCGCCGGGTTGGATTTCGTCGAGTTCGATCGTATCGATCTCTCTGCCGAGCGCGTGATCGAGCGCCCAGCGGCCCAGCACGGCGAGTTGCTCGGCACTGCGTTGGTTGACGGGCGCGCGTGCATAGGTGGAGCGCGTACCGATCGGCAGCCGTTCGCGCACGGCCCGCGTCGCTTCGACGATGCGCGCGACGTCGATTTGCTCGGAAAGATCGGCGAGCCGCACTTCGAGATCGCCCGCCTTGAGAAAGTTGTCTTGCGCGTACTGCACGAGTCGGGCGAGCCGCTGTTCGTGGATGATCTCGGAGAGTTGCTCGAGGTGCTGCGTCGTCGGGGCGATCCAGAGCCGATTCGCTTCTTCGGGGGGATCGCGATGTTCGAGCGCGCGCGCGATGCCGGGCAGATCGCCCGGATTGAACGAGCACACGAGCCCCTCTTCGTGCATCCCGTACCGGCCGGCGCGCCCGGCGATCTGTCGTAACTCGTGTGCCGTGAGGCGGCGTCGTTTCACGCCATCAAATTTTTCTGTTTGTGAAAAAACGATACGACGGATCGGGAGGTTCAGGCCGTAACCGATCGCATCGGTTGCGATCATGACTTGCGCCTCGCCCGAGCGGAATCGTTCGGCTTCGCGGCGCCGTACCTGCGGCGAGAGCGAACCGTACACGACGGCCGTCGTGAAGCCCGCTTCCGCGATCCGATCGCGGATGTCGATGACGTCGCGCCGCGTGAAGGCGATGACCGCATCCGCAGGCTTCAGCGCCGCGACGTTCGGCACGGCGACGCCGACGCGCAGCGGCGATTTGCGCTCGAAACGTCGCACGAGAAGCGTCCCGCCGAGGCGCTGCACCAGGCGTTCCGCCGTAGGGATACCTTCGACTGCGCCGCAGAGGATGACGTCGTCCGCGCGCACCCCGGCGATCGCCGTGGTCCATGCCCACCCGCGTTGCGAATCGGAAAGAAACTGGGCTTCGTCGACGACCGCGACCCCGAAGTGCGTGCGCAGATCGACCATCTCGACGGTCGAGCTCACGTGCGTCGCGCCGGGGGTGATGACCCGCTCTTCGCCCGTCACGAGCGAGGTGATGACGGCGCGTTCGCTCAAGCGCTCGTACGCTTCAAGTGCGAGGAGGCGGAGTGGTGCGAGGAAGATACCGCCCTTCGCGCTTGCCAGCGCTTCGAGTGCGGCGTGCGTCTTGCCGGCGTTCGTCGGCCCGGCATAGTAGTGAAAGCGGCGCGGGAGCTTCGGCTTGAGCACGTCGAGATAGAACGCGAGATCGATCGCACGTTCCGCGTGTTGTGCGAGCCGCGTCGACGTGAGCACGCGGAACGCGCGCGCGATCGTTTCGATCGCCTCATCGACCGCGCGCGCGAAGAGCGTGCGGCGGATGATGTAGGTTTTCTTCTCATCGTCGGGAGTGTCGAGGTCGGCCGCTTCGGCCGCGATCGCGCTCTGCAGGCGCGCGACTTCCTCGTCGGTTTCGCGGACCGCCGTTTCTTCCGCGTTACCCGGAAACGGTTCGACGAACGGCACGAGGACATCGCCGCCGAGCGTCAGCGTACGCGGCCCGACGGCGATCGTGCGTTCCGTCGGGATCGCAAGGAAGTTTTCCGGGGTCAACGTCCAGCCGCGTCGTTGCACGCGGTTGCGGAGGTCCGCGAGCGCCTTTTTCGCCTCGGCGCGCTTTTCTTCGCGCTCGTCTGCGAGGTCGAGCGCGTCGTCGACGTCTTCGGGCCAGATCCAGAGTGAGGCGACGGACCGCGTCGCTTCACGCACGTTGAACCAGCCACCGTCGATCGCACGCTTATCGGAATCGAGATCGATTTCGGCAAGCGTCTTCACTTGCGGAAGGCCGGTGTGATAGCGGCGTAAGAGCGTGCGTTCTTCGTCGTCGAGCGGGTCGATGTCCGTCATTGCCCGGGTCGTTCGCCATCGGAACCGTATGCGCCGTTTACGCGCCGCGATGGATTCGGCGTTGCCCGTGTCCAAAGAGCAACATGGCCGTAGCTTCCTCTGCGGCCAGCCCACCGGAGAATTTTGTGAAGACCCTTACGATCAATACGAAGCCCCATAGCGTCGACGTTCCCGACGACATGCCGCTCCTGTGGGTGATCCGCGACGTGGTCGGCCTCACGGGTACCAAGTTCGGCTGCGGGATCGCGCAGTGTGGCGCGTGCACGGTCCACATCGACGGCGTGGCGACCCGCTCGTGCATCACGACGGTCGGCGATGCGAAGGGGAAGAAGATCACGACGATCGAGGGGCTTTCGTACGACGGCGAACATCCCGTGCAACGCGCGTGGGTCGAGCATGCCGTGCCGCAATGCGGCTACTGTCAGTCGGGCCAGATGATGACGGCATCGGCGCTGCTTGCAAAGACAAAGCACCCAACGGATACGGAGATCGATAACGCGATGACCGGGAACATCTGCCGCTGCGGAACCTATCCGCGTATCAAGGTCGCGATCAAGCGCGCGGCGGAGCTCGCCTGATGGATCGCGGGCGTTTTCTCGCGACGACTGCGGCGTTCGGCGCCGGGCTCGCCCTCGCGGTCGGCGCGAACGGCGTCGTAAGCCTCGCATCGGCGGCCGATCTGACGGACGGTGCTCCCGATCCCTTTGCGACGAACGCGTGGGTTTTCGTGCGTCCGGATTCGACGGCCGTCGTTCGCATCAACAAGAGCGAGATGGGTCAGGGGGTCGTCACCGGGTTGCCGATGCTCGTGGCGGAAGAACTCGATTTGCCGTTCGCGCGCATCGCCGTCGAAGTCGCGCCGGCGCAAGATCGCTATGCCGATCCGGGTTTCCGCGATATGACGACCGGCGGTAGCCAGAGCATGGCGAACATGTATCCGATCTTGCGCGGTGCGGGTGCGACCGCACGCGCGATGTTCGTGAGCGCCGCCGCGGCCCAGTGGAACGTTCCGCCGAGCGAATGCACCACGGCTGCCGGGAGCGTCGTTCACGCGGCTTCGAACCGAACGATCGCGTACGGCGCCGTTGCCATCGCCGCCGCGGCGTTGCCGGTGCCGAAAGACGTGCCGCTCAAAGACCCCGCGAAATTTACGCTGATCGGCACCTCGCCGAAGCGCACGGACATCGATGCGAAGGTGCATGCGAAGGCACGGTATGGGCTCGACGTCGTGGTGCCGGGAATGGTGTATGCCACGGTGCTTCGCCCGCCAACCTTCGGTGCCACGCTCGCGCACGTCGATTCCGCGGCCGCGCTCAAGGTGCACGGCGTGAAGAAGGTGTTCCCCGTCGCCGCCGGCGTCGCGGTCGTCGCGACGAACACGTGGGCCGCGATGCAAGGCCGCGAGAAACTCAAGGCCACCTGGACGCCGGGGCCTGCGGCGCACCTCGATTCGCACGCACTCTTTGCCGAAGGCGAGAAGCTCGCGAAAACGAGCGGCGTGGTCGTGCCGACGATGTCGAAAGGCGATGTCGATGCGGCGACGGGGACCGTGCACGAAGCCGTCTACCGCGGGCCGTATCTCGCACATGCCGCGATGGAGCCGATGAACGCGACGGCGCACGTCCGGGCGGATCGCGTCGAAGTGTGGGCTTCGACGCAGGTGCAGTCGCGCGTGCGCGATATCGCGGCGAAGATCGCGGGCGTACCCGCCGCTTCGGTCACGGTCCATACGACCTTCCTGGGTGGTGGCTTCGGCGGTCGTTTGGAAGTCGATCCGATCGCGGATGCGGTCGAAATTTCGAAAACGATGAAGCTTCCGGTCAAGGTCACGTGGCGCCGCGAAGACGACATCAAGCACGATTACTTCCGTGCGATGAGCGTCAACGTCGTGCGCGCGAAACTCGACGCGAATGGGAAACCGGCCGCTTGGGAACACCGCGTCGCCTCGGCCTCCGTGTTCAAGCGTTGGCTGCCGGTTGCGTTCAATAAGGGCGTCGATACCGTATCCGTGGACGGCGCAACGCCCGCCGGCTATACGTTTGCCGCGAAGCGGACCGTGTTCGCCGATCACGAGACGGGCGTCCCCGTCGGCTTCATGCGCGCACCGGGCGCGAACTGGAATACGTTCGTGACGGAGTCGTTTCTCGACGAGCTCGCGCATGCCGCGAAGAGCGATCCCCTCGCGTATCGGCTCGCGCTTCTCGACCCCGCATCGCGCGAATATGCCGTGCTGCAACTCGCGGCGCAGAAGGCGAACTACGGCAAACATCCGGCCGGGCGCGCGCACGGAATCGCGCTGTGCGAATGGGGCGGGAGCCTCGGCGCGCTGGTTGCCGAGTGCTCGATGAAGGGCAAGCAAGTCGTCGTGCATCGCGTCGTCATGGCGGCGGATATCGGGACCGTGGTGCATCCGGATATCGCACGGGCGCAGCTCGAAGGCGCGATCAACTACGGCATCGCCATGGCGATGGATGCGAAGATCACGATCAAGAACGGCGCGGTCGAGCAGAACAATTTCGACGATTACACCGTCTTGCGGATGGTCGACGCACCGAAGATCGAGACCCATCTCGTTGCGAGTACCGTGAAGCCCACGGGCGTCGGCGAACTCGGCACGCCGCCGATCGCGCCCGCGATCGCAAATGCGGTCTTTTCGCTTACCGGGAAACGCGTGCGCACGCTCCCGTTCGCGGACGCGCTCGCCTAACGCAACAGGCCCAGCCGGAACGCCGTGACCGCCGCCTGCGCGCGGTCGGTCGCGGCGAGTTTTTCCAGGATATCGCGCACGTGGCCCTTGACGGTGCCGAGCCCGATGTGCAGGCGTTCGCCGATCTCCGTATTTCCGACGCCTTCGGCGACGAGGCGTAGGACATCGAGTTCGCGCGGCGTCAGCGGGGAATTCGTCGCAGGCGCCCCGCTGAAACGGCGGAGGACGACGTGGGCGATGCGTGGATCGAAATAAGCGCCACCCGCGGCGACGGTGCGCACGGCATCGACGAGCGTATTCGGATCGGACGATTTCACGCAGTAGCCATCGGCGCCCGCGGCGACGGCCGCAAGCACTTCGGGATCGGTCTCCTGCATCGTGAGGATCAGGACGCGCGTCGCGCCCCCATGCGCTTTGATCTCGCGCGTAAGCGCGACGCCGTCTTTTCCGGGCAGGCCGAGATCGACGATCGCGACGTCGGGGCTAGTACGCAGGACGAGCTCGCCGCCCGCGATGCCGTCGCTGGCTTCGCCGACGACGTCGTACCCCGCGCCCGCGAGCGCCGTCCGCAAACCCGCGCGCGTCAGCGCGTGATCTTCCACGAGCGCGACGCGCGTCACGGCGTTATTTCCGGGATCGCGAAAGCAAAGCGCGAGCCGCGCGGCGCGCGCGGCGCGTACGAAACGCTGCCGTCGTAAGCTTCGGCGATGCGGCGCACGATATAGAGCCCGAGTCCCGTGCCGCCGCCCGCGCGCGTCGCCCCCGTGGCGAAGCGCTCGAAAAGCGCCGCGCGGACGCTCGGATCGACGCCGAAACCGTCGTCCTCCACGGCAACGTCGACGAAGCCAGCGTGGCGCGCGACGACGACCGTCACGGTACCGCCATCGGGTGTGTGCTGCAGCGCATTTGCGGCGAGATTCGCGATGGCACGTCGGATTTCTCCACGGTCGGCGCGGATACGCGCGGCATCGTCGATCCGCGTCGCAAGCGTGATGGTACGCGTTTGCGCGACGGCGCGGAACTCGGCGACGATCTGCACGGCGAGCGCGCCGACGTCGATCGTGCTGCGCTCGATACTCCGCTCGCTCGCCTCGAATCGCGCCACGAGGAGCAACGTTTCGGCGAGCCGCTGGAGATCGTCGATCGCGATCGTGCTCGCATCGACGACCCGCTCGTACTCGTGCGGCAACGCGCCATACGCGCCCGCGCGCGCCTGATGCAAGGTCATCCCGAGCGCCGCGAGCGGCGTGCGGAGATCGTGCGAGAGCGCGTACACGAGATCGCGGATGACGCCGGTGCGTTGCGAGAGCGCGTCGTTGCGCTCCGCAAGTTCGGCGAAGAGGCGCGCCTGTGCGAGCGCACCGAGCGCGAGTCGTCCGTACGCACGCGCGCTCGTCGCCATCGTATCGTCGAAGTCGCTCGCGTCGTCGCTCGAAATCACGAGCGTTCCGAAGGAACGGTTGCGATCGGCGATCGGGATCGCGAGCGCGGCGCGCGCACCCAGGCGTTCGAGCACGAATCGCCCCACGGGATCCGCCCCGCTCACCAGTACGGGGCCCTCGGCGTCCGTCGCGCGCTGCGCGAGGGAGACGAGTTCGGCGCTCGCGCGATCGGCGGGCACGCCGAAATCCGCTTCGCCGGCACGCGCGACGAGCGGGGCCTCCGTCGCCTCGCTCGGGTACCATGCGGCACCCGTTACGCCGAGCGCCGCGAGCGCCTCATGCGTGATCGCGCGCGTCACGAGATCGACGGAGAGCGAAGCGCGGATGGCATCGGCGGCGCGTGCGAGAGCCGCTTCGCGACGCGCGCGCGCATCTTGCGCGGCGAGGCGCCCGACCCGTTCGGATCGCTCTTGTACCACGGTGCTCAAGTAGCCGACGAGCCCGATCGAAACCACCGAAAGGGCGCGGTCGATCAGGCCGATGCGATCCCAGCGATAGCCGTCGTGCGCGGCGTTGAGCATCGCTGCGATCACGTCGCTCGCGATCGCCGCGATCACGAGCGTTGCGGTGAGGCGGCGGCTGCGCGTCAGCGCGGCGAGCACGATCGGGATATCGAGGAGGATCGCGATGACGAGCGTTTGCGGGGTGAGCGCATCGACGCAGAAAACCGCGAAGAGCATGATCCATGCGACAACCGCGACGGCGCGAAAACGCATTCGGGCGTGTTCATGCCGGGGCGTTGGCTCGCCCTGCGCGAACCCTAGCGAGCGTGCCCGATAAACCGCGTCTCGATGCCTCGGCGTTGCTCGTCGAACTCGGTCTCACGCCGAAACTGACGGTCTATCTCGGGGGTGCACCCGGAGCGGGGAAGACGCATCGCTTGCTTTCCGATGCGCGCGCGGAAGCCGATGCGGGGCGCCGGGTGGCGGTCGGCTGGATCGAGATGAAGGGTCGCCCGAACCTCGAGGCTCTGGTGACCGGGCTCACCGTGATCCCGCCGCGCTCCTATCCGCTCGGTACAGGCGCGGTCGACGATTTCGATCTGGAAGCGGCGCTTGCAAGCGATGCGGAGACGATCGTACTCGACGAGCTCGCGCACGCGAACCCCACGGGCGCGACGCACGCCAAGCGCTGGCAGGACGCGCTCGCGCTCCGCGATGCGGGGAAGTCCGTGCTCGGTACGTTCAACGTAATGCACCTCGATACGGTCGCACCCGTCGCCGAGACGATCGTCGGCTATCCGATCCGCGAGATCGTGCCGATGAGTTTTCTCAAGCGTGCCGACCGCGTGATCGCGCTCGACGTCTCGCCGTCGGTCTTGGAATCGCGCCTGCGTACGGGGCGCATCGTACGCGACGACGACGTCGAACGCGCGGCGGCCGGCCTGTTCCAAGCGCGCAACTTGGAACTCTTACGCGAATTGCTGCTACGAACCGTCGACGATCTGACGATTCCCGTGATCTCGCCCGCACGCAGTTCGACGGCGCTCGCGATCGTTTCCGAACTCGCCGATCCCACCCAGTTCTTGCGTCGGATCGCGGCGTACGCCGATGCGCTCGATCTGGCACTCGAAACCACGGCCGTCGATGCGATCGACGAGCAAACGTATACGGCGGCGGCGCTTGCGGCCGATGCCGGGCGCGTTCCCGTTCCGTCGGGCCTTGCGAAAGGCGATATCAGCGGCGTGCACGGCACGGTCGTTGCCGTACCGACGAGCGAGCTTGCGTGCAAGATCCTCGCGCGCCCGGTCGATCGCGATATCATCGTCGCCGACCCGCGGCGGAACCTCCTCCCGCGGAGCGCGGATGCCGGCCGCCACCCGTACGCGCAAGCCTTCGGCGACCGCATGCGCATCGGTTACGGGAAGCTAACGGTTTTTCTCGGTTCGGTTGCCGGAAGCGGCAAGACCTATGCGATGCTCGATCGGGCGCATCAACTCCGTGAAGAGCAGATCGACGCGGTCGTGGCGATCGTCGAAACGCACGGGCGTGCGGAAACCGAAGGGAAGCTGCGCGGGCTCGAAACGATCCCGCGCCTCGCGAACGGCGAGATGGATGTCGCGGCGCTACTCGCGCGCCGACCGGCCGTAGCGCTCATCGACGAACTCGCACACACGAATACGCCACCGAGCGCATATGCGAAACGCTACGACGACGTGCTCATGATCTTGCGCAACGGGATCGACGTGTTCACGACGCTCAACGTGCAACACCTCGCCGGCATCGGCGATGCCGTCGAACGCCTGACCGGTACGCGCGTGCGCGAAACGCTTCCCGACTCGATCTTAGAACTCGCCGAAGAGGTGATCTTCGTCGACGTTACGCCCGATGTGCTGCGTCAGCGTCTGCGCGAAGGGAAGATCTATCCGGCCGATCGCGTGGAAGCGGCGCTCGCGAATTTCTTCCGAATCGAAAATCTCGCCGCGCTGCGCGAGCTCGCGGTGCGCGAACTGATCCGTGCTCGCACGGAAAAACGCCACGGTCGGCCCGCGGCCCGCATCGTGCTCGGCGCTTCGCCGCGCTTGCGCGAGGTGGCGCTCGTGCAACGCGTCGGGCGGCTCGCGGAGCGGCTTGCGGTCGATCTTCGCGTGATCGTGATCGCAAAGCCGGGCGAACAACCCGATCGCGAAGCGCTCGATGCGATCGCGCGCGCGACGCGCGATGCGGGGGGCGCATTTCTGCTCGATGCGGCGATCGATGCGGCGGCGCGTCTCGCGGCGCTTGCGGAAGATGGCGACGTGCTCGCATGTGAATCGCCGCGAAAGAAGCGCGGCCTCTTCGGGCCGACGTCGTTCGCCGTACGCCTGCTCAAGGCGGGTGCTACGGATGTCATCGTACTCGCCCCGCGCGATCGCGTGGTGGCGCAAGGAGAAGGGGAGTAGGCAATGCGCTCGACGATGGATGACGGCGAACCCGCAGTTCGCGCGAACGGTACGTTACTAGCCGTACTCGTCGCGGTTCTCGTCCTCGGCTTACCGATCGCCGTGCTCCTCGATCTCCGAACGATTTCCGAGCGTTCGCTGACGCGCCAGGTCCACGATCTCGACCAGGTGATCTCGGGAATCCGCAGCTACTATGCAACCGATATCGTCGGGCCGTTGCTCGCGGGACACGGGCATGCCGGGGGTGTCGGCGGCGCGAACGGCATCCCGATTCCGGCGACGTTCTCGCTCGAACTCGGGCGCGTCGTCGGCAACGAGCAAAAGAACATCGACTATCGTTTCGTTTCCGATTACCCGTTCCGCGGCCGCGCGCCGCACGCGCTCGATGCCTTCGAGCGCGATGCGCTCGTCGCGCTCCGACACGATCCGCACCAGACGCTCTATCGCACCGAATGGTCGGGCATCAACGACCGCGTGCGCTTGATCGCGCCCGTCATCATGCAACAAACGTGCGTCGCATGCCACAACACGCATCCCGATAGCACGAAACGCGATTGGCGCGTCGGCGACGTGCGTGGCATCCAGGAACTCAGCATCGTCGAGCCGTTGCCGACAAACGTTTCTTCGTTCGGATTTCTGCTCGCGTATTTCGTCTTCGCGCTCGTGCTCGGAGTCGGGTTCCTCGTGCTTCAGCGGCGCCAGGAAACCGTGATTCGGCGGATCAACGAGCGGCTCGCGCAAGCGAATCGGTTTCTCTCGAACGTTTCTTCGACGATCTCGCGCTATCTCGCGCCGCAGGTCTACCAGAGCATCTTCAGCGGCGCTTCGGACGGTAGCATTCGCACGGAGCGCAAGAAGCTCACGATCTTCTTTTCCGACATCAAAGATTTCACGCTGACGACCGAACGGCTACAGCCCGAAGAGCTCACGGAACTCCTCAACGAGTACTTCACCGAGATGTCGGCGCTAGCGACCCGGTACGGGGGGACGGTCGACAAATTCATCGGCGATGCGATCGTGATTTTCTTTGGCGATCCGGAAACGGCGGGCGTTGCCGAAGATGCGCGCGCGTGCGTGCGGATGGCGATCGCGATGCAGGAGCGTCTTGCGTATTTGCGCGATCGCTGGCATGCGCGAGGAATCGAGCAACCGTTTGCGGTACGGATCGGTATCAACACCGGGTATTGCAATGTCGGTAATTTCGGAAGTAGCGAACGTATCGAATACACGATCATCGGCGGCGAAGCCAACCTTGCGGCGCGGCTCGAAGGCATCGCCGAACCCGGTACGATCGTCGTCAGTTACGAGACGTACGCCTTGGTCCGCGAAGTGGTGGAAGCGCGCGCGTTAGGAGCGATTCGCGTGAAGGGTATCGCGCGCGAAGTGGTGCCGTATCTCATCACCGGGCTCGCGCCGGGCGCGGCGCTGGAACCGGTCGGCCCCGCGCTCAACGCGCACCTCACCGGCCTCGATTTACGCTTGGAGCCGACCGTGCTCTCACCGAGCGATCGCGAACGTGCGCGCGCGGCCTTGCGCGACGCACTCGCCAAGCTCGACTAAATCTGCCAGCTCGCTGCATTCCAGGTTGGGAGAAACGCGTTCGGCGCGAAGCCGTGCAGCGTGTTCCGCACCGCGTATGTGTAGCGTGGGCCGAAGAGAAACACGATCGGTACTTCTGCGGCCACGCGCCGTTCGATCGCGTGGTACGCGGTCGCTCGTTCGGCGCGCGTCGCAGCACGGAGTGCCGTGCGCTCGAGCGCGGTTACGGTAGGATCGCACCAGCGCGCATAGTTCGCGATGCCGTCGCACGCGAAGAGCGCGCTATCGTCCGGGTCGGCGCTCATCGGCCACGGGATATAGGCAAGGTCGAATCGGCCCGACGCGAGGACGCCGCCTTCCGAGGCGGGCAGAAAAAGCTTCGCGTTCGCAACGGATTTGATCGAGGCGGTGACGCCGCGCGCGGCGAGCTCGGCCTGGATGAAGTTGGCGACGCGAACGCCCGTGCTACTTTCGGGAAATTGCACGTACGTCAGTTCGAAGCGTTTCCCGTTCCGCTCGCGTACGCCCGATGCGCCGCGCCGCCAGCCGGCGGCATCGAAAAGCGCGTCGGCGGCGGCGGGATCGTACGTCGGAAGACGCACCGCGGGATCGCGCGCCCAGGAGCCGAGCGGTTGCGCGGTATCGAGCGGCGGATAGAGGCCGAGCGTGATCTTGCGCGAGATCGCCGCGCGGTCGATCGACGCGGCAAGGGCGCGGCGCACCCGAACGTCGTCGAGCGGGGCCCGACGCGTGTTGATTGCGAGCCCCACCGCGAGCGCCACGGGAACGCGGTGGAAGCGCAGGTCGGTGCGGCCGTCGACGACGGATTGCTGCGAAGGTGCGATGAGGTTCCAATCGAGTTCGCCGCTCCGGAGCAAGGTGAGGTTCGTCCCGGGATCGGCAACCACGCGAATATCGAGGCGCTCGGTTTTCGGCGTGCCGCCCCAGTAGCGCGGGTTTGCCGCAAGCGTCAGCCCGTCGCCGCGGCGCCACGAGACGAGCCGGTATGGGCCGTCTCCGATGGGCGCGGAGCCGAAGCGCGCCGTTGCGAGATCGTGCTCGCGCGCGAGCAGATGTTCCGGCAGCACGTACTGCGCCGCGGGCGAGCTGTAGCTGAAGAACGTGAGCGCCGCGGGCGCCCAGGCCGCGCGTAAGCGAAAGCGTACGGTGCGATCGTCGAGGGCCGTAGCGCGTTCGATGCGTTCGTATGCGGCGCGCGAGCGTACGGGGTTCTTCGGATCGAGGATCGCGCGGAGCGTGAAGAGCACGTCGCGCGCGGTGACCCGCGTGCCATCTTCCCAGCGCGCATCCCGTCGCAGCACGTACGTCAGCGTTTTCCCATCGGCGGAAATACCGCCGTTAGCGACGGTCGGCACGCGTTCGAGCAGCGCCGGGATGGCATTTCCGCGCGCGTCGAAGTCGACGAACGGCTCGAAGAGGAGCCGGGCCAGTTGTGCGTCGACGCCGCTCGCTTCGATACCCGCGAAGAGCGGATCGAGCGTGCGCGGATCGGTTGCGATGCTGAACCGCACGCTGCGTTGCGGCCCGCGCGCCGCGCCGTTCGGCTGCGCGATCGTGCTGCAGGCAACGGCCGTACTTACGAACATCGCGGCGACGCACGCGGCGGCGGAACGGACGAGGCGTGGCGGTGCTATCATCGCGACGGAGCGTTCTTGCCTAGAGAAATCGATGCCCCCGTGGAAGCCGTAGCGCGTGAGCAACGATCGCTTCGCAATCGGTTTGATGTGCGGGACCTCGCTCGATGGGATCGACGCCGCGGTCGTCGCAGTCGGTGAGGATACCGAGCCGAAGTATCGTGTCGAACGCTTCACGACGTTTCCGCTCGCGTCCGAACTTCGCGAACGCTTGCTCGCCGCGCAAGGCCCTGGCGTGCTTTCGGCGATGGCGTTCGCTGAGCTGCATCGCGACGTCGGCGAAGCGTTCGGGGTTGCGGCGCGTGCCGTTGCGGGCGATCTTCCCATCGCCTTCGTTGCTTCGCACGGCATTACGATCGCGCACGATGCCGATTCGTCGACGACCTTGCAGATCGGCGATGCTTTCCGTATTCGCGAAATGATGCGCGGGGTGCCGGTTGCCTACGATTTTCGCGCGGCGGATTGCGCGGCGGGCGGCACGGGTGCTCCGCTCGTCCCATTCGTCGATCGTATACTGTTCGCCGATGGAAGCGAGGATCGCGTCGCGCTCAATCTCGGTGGAATTGCAAACCTCACGGTGCTTCGCCGCGATGGGCGTATGCCGATCGCGTTCGATAGTGGCCCCGCGAACATGACGATCGACGGCTATGTCGCACGGCGCACCAACGGTGCGCAACGATTCGATCGCGATGGAGCACTCGCGGCGAGCGGAAACGTCGATGACGCGCTACTTGCGACGATGCTCGGCGATCCGTATTACGCGATTCTGCCGCCGAAGGCGACCGGGCGGGAACGCTTCGGAGAAGCGTTCCTCGCGCGGTATGCAGCCGAGCTCGATATGCTCTCGTTGCCGGATGCGGTGGCGACGCTCTCGGCGCTCACCGCAGAAACGGTCGCTGCCGCAATTCGGATCAACGCGCCCGCGGGTGCTCGCGTCATCGTGAGCGGCGGTGGACGGCACAACACAGCGCTCTTTGCCATGATCGCCGAGCGGCTTCCCGGCTACACCGTCGTCGGCAGCGAAGCGTTCGGCATCGATCCCGATGCGAAAGAGGCGCTCGCATACGCCGTCCTCGGCGACGCCCTCCTTCGCGGCGTGCCTGCGGGCATGCCGAGCGTTACGGGCGCAAGCTATCCGGCTCTGCTCGGCGCGATCGCCGAGGGCCATTTAGCGCGATAGCGAGCCTACAGCGCGACTTCGACGCCGAGCTCGACGCGGCGTTCGGCGGGGATGTTGAGGTCGTCGGGGAGCGGACGAGCGTTGCGTGCGAGAAAGCCGAAGATGATTTTTCGCCAATGCGGCATCGGGTTTTCCGTTGCACGCGAGAGCTTCGGATCGGCGTAGAAATACGAGGTTTCATCCGTGTCGAGATCGAGTCCGGCGGCCGTGCAGGCCGTGACGACGCGCGACATCTCGGGTCGCTCCATGTAGCCGAAATGCGCGGTCACGCTCGAGAGCCGACGCGAGCGCGATTCGACGACGACGCGTTCGCCGTCATCGACGTATGGCGACGCCGCGCGCACGAGCGTCAAAAGCACGACGCGTTCCTCATCGGCGCGAGCGCGCACCCACTGGTGTTTCGCGCCGATGAACGGCACGCCGTGCCGGTCGCCCGTGAGAAACACCATCGTTCCGTGCGGTTCGCCCGCCGTCGGTTTCGCTTCCGCGAGATAGCGATCGAGCGGCATTTGGATTGCTAGCAACGCTTTGGTGACGGAGCGCCGCCCTTCGAGCCACGTGAGCGCGCAGATGACGAGCGCTACGGCGAGGACGAGCGGCACCCACGCGCCTTGCGGAATCTTCGGTAAGCTCGTCGCAACGAACGTCAGGTCGACGAGCAGAAAGAGCGCGATCAGCGGCGTTGCGATGCGTTTTCGCCAGCCCTTGACGGTTACCACGACGTCGTAAAAAGCGATCGTCGTCGCGAGCATCGTCGCGGAAACCGCAAGGCCGTAAGCGGACGCGAGCGCGTCGCTCGAGCGAAACGCGAGTACGAGCGCCACGCACGCGATGCCGAGAACGGCGTTGACCAGCGGCACGTACACCTGGCCGCGTTGCTCGCTCGAGGTATGCACGATCGTCATCCGCGGCCAGAGGCTCAAGTTGATCGCCTGCTGCGTGAGCGTAAACGCACCGGAGATCAGCGCCTGCGATGCGATCACGGTAGCGGCCGTTGCGAGCACCACCATCGGGACCAAGAACGGCCCGGGCGCGAGCGCGAAAAACGGTTGATCGAAGGCGTGTGCGCTCGCGAGCAACGCGCCGCCTTGCCCGAGATAGTTCAGTACGAGCGCGGGGAGCACGAGCGCGTACCATGCGAAGGCGATCGGCGCGCGGCCGAAGTGCGACATGTCCGCGTAGAGCGCTTCGACCCCGGTCATCGCGAGCACGACCGCACCGAAGATGAGCAGACCGAAGATCCCGTGGTGCGTCACGAAGAAGATCGCGTGTCGTGGATCGAGCGCTTGCAGCACATCCGGATGCCGCACGATCCCGGCGATTCCCGTTACGGCAAGCGCAAGAAACCAGACGATCATCACGGGTCCGAAAAGTTTCCCGACGCGCTCGGTACCGCGCGTTTGAATCGCAAAGAGCGCGATCAAAATGCCGACCGCGATCGGTACGATGAACGGTCGCGCGGAATTCGTGACCTCGCCGATGCCCTCTACCGCCGATAAGACGGAGATCGCGGGCGTGATCATGCCGTCCCCGAAAAGCATCGCGGCGCCGGCGACGACGACGACGGTGAGCCACCCGATCTTGAGCGGCATGCCGAACGATTTCGCGGGCGAGGCGAGGGCGAGGAGCGCCAGAATGCCGCCCTCGCCGTCGTGATCCACGCGCATGAGGTTGCCGACGTACTTCACGCAAACGACAAATGCCAACAGCCACAAGAGCAGCGAGATGATGCCGAGCACGTTTTCGAGCGTCGGCTCGACATGCGCGGTCGTGAAGCACGTCTTGAGCGTGTAGAGCGGGCTCGTGCCGATGTCTCCGAAGACCACGCCGAGCGCGGCTACGGCGAGTCCCGGGTGAAGTTGTCGTGCAAGCGAGCCCATCGCTTCCAAGCGTTCCCTACGATCGGCGAATCGAACCTGCGTTCGTTACGCTCGCTTGTCGCGCGAGCGCTCAAAACAGATAGAAACTCGCCCCGAAGCCGACGTAGTGGTACTTCCCCGTTGCGTTCGTCGGCGAGAACGCGTAGCTCGCGTCGAGCTGGACGCGGCTACCGACATCGGTCGAGACACCCCCGAGGATTTGGGTGCGTGTCGGCGTTCCCGCGCCGTTCGCGTGCGTGAATTGCGCGTTCTCGACGAAGAGCGACGTCGGTTGCGCGATCGGCAGCGTGTACGTAAGGATGACCGATGGCACGATCGAGGTGTAGCGCTGCGTCCCGTTCGTAAGCGAGTTGCCCGCGAGCACGGCGCCGAGCGAGAACGCAGGCGAGAGCGTGAGGCTGCCGTTGAGCGCTGCGTAGACGTTCGTCCCGTTTGCCGTGAAGGCGTCCGAACCGATCGGTACGGTGAAATTCGCTTGGAGGCCGTACGACATCTTGGGCGAGGCCCCGACGATGTATTTCAAGCCATAGGAGGCGTCGGTGTTCCCGGTGATCGCGGTTCCGCCGCCGGTGACGCGTTGGTATTGCGGTGGCGCGAAGTCGAGTTCCAACCCCGGAACTTTGAGTCCCAAGCGCACGAGCGTCTGCGGGTAGTTTACCGTGTTGCCGAGGCCACCGACGAGCGAGAGATTTTGATATCCGGTTTCGACGAGCACTTTGTTCGGCCGAACCGTGCAGACGGAGTTCGAAACGGATGGCCGCGTGACGATCGCCATCAGCGACGTGCACGGATCGTTCGCGCCGAGCGATGCGCCGATCACGTTCGGCGTCGGTGCGGGGCTCGCGACGGGAGTCGCGCTTGCAGCGGGCGCGGGTTCGGCGAAGGCGGCACCTGCGGTTACGAAAAGTGCGCCGAGGCCGATCGCGCCTGCGAGCGAGGTTGCGGAGAAGAGGGTTGCGGGTCGTTTCACTTGTTGTTTCCCTGCGCATCGAGCGCGCGATTGAGGTTCAAAACGTTGACGTGTGCTTCGCCGAGAAAACCGAACGCGCGTTGTTCCGTATGCGCGGCGACGATTGCGGTGAGTGCGGCAACGTCGATCTTCCGCGCTTTTGCAACACGCGGAATTTGATATGCGGCACCTTCCGGCGAGATATCGGGATCGATACCGCTCGCGCTCGACGTAATGAGATCCATCGGGGGCTCGCCCGCAGCATCGGGATTTTCCTTAAGCAGCGCCTTTATGGCATCGCGCGTCGCGTCGATGAGTTTTTTGTTCGTCGGGCCGAAATTCGTGCCGCCGGTTTGCGTTGGGTCGTAGCCCTTCCCCGCAGCCGATGGCCGGCCATGGAAATATTCCGGTTTCGTGAAAACTTGGCCGACGAGCTCCGAGCCGACGATCGCTCCCTTCGCATTTGCGATCAGGCTTCCACCCGCTTGGTGGGGGAACGCGAACGTCGCGATCAGCGTGATGACGAGCGGAAAGATCAAGCCGAGCGCGATCACCGTGACGACGGTATAGAGTGCCGAAGTAACGAGGTGGCGTAGCGTAGTGCTCATGACGCGTGTGCTCCGGTGAGATGCAAGGCCGTTAAGATCAGGTCGATGATCTTGATGCCGATGAAGGGAACGATCAGGCCGCCGAGCCCGTAGACGAGCACGTTCTCGCGAAGCACGGCGTTCGCACCGCGCGGTTTGTACGCGACGCCGCGTAGCGCAAGCGGCACGAGCGCGATGATGATGAGCGCGTTGAAGATGATCGCCGAGAGGATCGCGCTCTGCGGGGTTGCGAGGCGCATGACGTTGAGCGCATCCATCGCGGGATACGCCGCCGTGAACATCGCGGGGAGAATGGCGAAGTATTTCGCAACGTCGTTCGCGATCGAAAACGTCGTAAGCGCGCCGCGCGTCATAAGCAACTGTTTGCCGACTTCGACAACTTCGATGAGCTTCGTCGGATCGGAATCGAGATCGACCATGTTGCCGGCTTCTTTTGCGGCTTGCGTACCGCTGTTCATCGCGACGCCGACGTCGGCTTGCGCGAGTGCGGGCGCATCGTTCGTGCCGTCGCCCGTCATCGCAACGAGGCGGCCTTCGCCTTGCTCGCGGCGGATGAGCGCCATCTTCGTTTCGGGCGTTGCCTCGGCGAGGAAGTCGTCGACGCCCGCTTCGCGTGCGATCGCGCTTGCAGTCAGGGGATTATCGCCCGTGATCATTACGGTGCGGATGCCCATCGCGCGCAGGCGATCGAAGCGCTCGCGCATGTTCGGCTTGAGGATGTCGCGGAGGTAGATCACGCCGAGCAAGCCCGTGCGATCGGCGAGAAGCAGCGGCGTGCCGCCCGCCCGCGCGATCTTCTCGACTTCGCCCGCGAGTAATTCCGACGATTCGGTTGTACCGGATTGTTTCGCAACCCACGCGCGCACGGCATCGCCCGCACCCTTGCGATATTGCGAGCCATCCGTGAAATCGACGCCGGACATGCGGGTGTATGCGCTAAACGGAACGACCGTCGTGCCGTTCGGGAGCGAGCCCGCACCGACGATCTCGTCCGGTGCGAGCACGCCCCGTTGCCCCGCGAGCAGCACGATCGAGCGGCCTTCCGGCGTTTCGTCGGCAAGCGATGCGTAATACGCGGCGCGATAGGCGCGGTGTTCGTCGACGCCCGGGGCAAGCATGATCTCCGTCGCCTGCCGGTTACCGAGCGTGATCGTTCCGGTTTTATCCAACAAGAGCGTATCGACGTCGCCCGCCGCTTCGACGGCGCGCCCACTCATCGCGAGCACGTTGCGTTGCAGGACGCGATCCATACCCGCGATGCCGATCGCCGAGAGCAAGCCGCCGATCGTCGTGGGGATCAAGCACACGAGGAGCGCGATCAGCACGACGACGTTCGGCGTCGCACCGGCATAGATCGAGAACGGCGCGAGCGTCGCGACGGCGACGATGAACACGATCGTGAGCCCCGCGAGCAGGATCGAGAGCGCGATTTCGTTCGGCGTTTTCTGACGCTGCGCGCCCTCGACGAGCGCGATCATGCGATCGAGAAACGATTCGCCGGGATCCGCGCTTACGGCGAACACGATGCGATCGGAGAGGACGCGCGTACCGCCGGTTACGGACGAACGATCGCCGCCCGATTCGCGGATAACGGGGGCCGATTCGCCGGTGATCGCGGATTCATCGACCGTCGCCGCGCCTTCGACGATCTCGCCGTCGGCCGGAATGATCTCGCCCGTTTCGACGACGACGCGATCGCCGCGGCGGAGCATCGTCGCGACGATACGTTCGGTCTTGCCGTTCGCGCCGAGGCGATTGGCGAACGTATCGGATTTGGTGCGCCGGAGAAAATCCGCTTGCGCCTTCCCGCGGCCCTCGGCGATCGCTTCGGCGAAATTCGCGAAGAGCACCGTGAAGAGCAACCAGAACGCGATCGCGAGATCGAAGCTGCCATTCCCATTGCCCGCCGCGAGATCGCGGAACGCGAAACCGAGTGCGACGATAGCGCCGATTTCGACGACGAACATGACGGGGTTACGAAATTGGACGCGCGGATCGAGTTTCACGAACGAGTCCCTGATCGCGGGAACCACGAGCGACCGTTCGAAGAGCGAGCGCGAACGCTGCGAGACCATCAGAATTGCTTTCCTTGCAGCATGAGCAGATGCTCGACGATCGGGCCGAGCGCGTCGCCCGGTAAGAACGTGAGCGCACCGAGGAGGATGATCACGCCGATCAACAAGACGACGAAGATCGGCGAGGTCGTGGTGAACGTACCGGCCGTTGCGGGCACGGCTTTCTTTGCGGCGAGCGCACCGGCAAGTGCGAGCACCGGAACGACGATCGCGAAGCGGCCGAAGAGCATCACGACGCCCATCGAGATGTTCCACCAGAGGTTGGGGCTGAGGCCCGCGAACGCCGAGCCGTTGTTATTCACGCCCGACGAATACGCGTACAGTATCTCGCTGAAGCCATGCGCGCCCGGATTGTTCAGCGTCGCCGTACCTGCGGGTAACACGCTTGCCATCGCCGTCGGGATCAGCGCGAAGAGCGGCACGACGAGCGCCGCGAGGATCGCGAACTGCACTTCGCGGCGTTCGATTTTCTTGCCGAGATATTCAGGCGTCCGCCCGACCATGAGGCCCGCGATGAACACGGTAAGGATCACGAAGACGATCATGCCGTAGAAGCCCGAACCGACGCCGCCGAAGACGACTTCGCCGAGCTGCATGTTCACGAGCGTCACGAGCCCACCGAGTGCGGTGAACGAATCGTGCATGGCGTTTACCGCACCGCACGACGTGTCGGTCGTGACCGTTGCGAAGAGCGCGGATGCGGCGATACCGAATCGCGTTTCCTTGCCCTCCATGTTCCCGCCATGGACGCCGAGCGCGTGCACGATCGGATTCCCCGCGGCCTCCGCCCCATACGCGACGACGAACCCAACGACAAAGAGCGTCGTCATGGCGGCGAAGATCGCCCATCCCTGACGCTGGTCTTTCACGTAACGGCCAAATGCGTACGTGAGTGCGGCGCCGATCGCGAAGATCGCCCACAACTGCAAGAGATTCGTCAGCGGGTTCGGGTTCTCGAACGGCGCCGCGGAGTTTGCATTGAGGAAGCCGCCGCCGTTCGTGCCGAGTTCCTTGATGATCTCTTGCGTCGCCATCGGCCCCATCGGGATCGATTGCTTCACGCCTTCGATGGCTTGCGCGGTCGGATATGCGTGGAAATTCTGCGGCACGCCCTGCCACACGAAGAAGAGCGCGCCGACGATGCCGATCGGCAGCAACACATAGAGCACGGCGCGCGTCATGTCGACCCAGAAGTTGCCGATCGTCGCGGATTGCTTGCGTGCGATCGCGCGCATCACGGCGATTGCGATCGCGATGCCGGCGCCCGCGGAGACGAACATATGCCAGCTAAGTCCGGCCATCTGCGTGAGATAGCTCATCGTCGACTCACCGGAATAGAACTGCCAATTCGTATTGGTGACGAACGAGATCGCGGTGTTGAACGCGAGATCGGGTGCGAGATTGCCGAAGCCTTGCGGATTGAGCGGCAGAAACGCTTGCGTCCGCAAGAGCGTGTAGAGATACGCGAAGCCGACGAGTGAGAACGCGATCACGGCGACGGCGTACGCTTTCCAACCCATCTCGCGCTCGCGATCGATGCGGCAGAGTTTGTAGATCAGGTTTTCGAGTGGCCCGATGACGGGCGTAAACCACGTGCGCTCGCCTTCGAAGACGCGCACGAGGTAGGTACCGAGTGGGCGCGTCGTGAGGAGCACGAGCGCGAAGAAGAAGACGGCTTGAAGCCATCCGGCGGCGGTCATGTGAGCGAACTCCTAAAAGCGTTCGGGTCGCAACATCGCATAAGCGACGTACACGAGCGCGGCGATGGCGAGCACGGCGCCGACGATCAGATCGGCGTTCATACGCGATCGCATCCGATCGTATAGCGATCGAGGAGCCAGAACGACGCAAGCGCGAGGGCGAGCAGCAGAATCTCGAGGACGACGGTATTCATCCCGCCGATGCTAGGCGCGCGGGCTCAAGCGCGGGAGCCGCCGGACGGACGAACCGTTCGGATGAGCGCGCGCGCTCTCGACCGAATGGACGGCGCACCCGCTCGTCATCATCCCGTGGAGCCCGCTTGGCACAGACCGATTCCTCGATCGCGATCGTCACGCTCGATCGTCCCCCCGTCAACGCGCTGTCCTACGCCGTCGTCGCCGACACCGTGGCGGCGATCGAAACCGCGCTCGCCGATCCGCAGATCGTCGCGCTCGTGCTGACGGGTGCGGGCGGTATCTTTACCGGCGGCGCCGATTTGCACGAATTCGCGGCGCCGATGCGGCACCCGAACGTTCGCGACTTGGTCGCTCTGCTCGAAGCGAGCCCGAAGCCGATCGTCGCCGCGATCGATGGCATTTGCCTCGGTGGCGGGCTCGAAGCGGCGCTCGCCTGCGATCTTCGCGTTGCGAGCCCGCGAGCGACGTTCGCGTTTCCCGAAATCAAGCGCGGCGTTCTCCCGGGTGCGGGCGGTACCCAGCGTGCGCCGCGCGCGATCGGCATGGCGAAAGCGCTCGCGCTGGTCCTTTCGGGCGAACCGATCGCAGCGAGCGACGCGCTTGCGATGGGACTCATCCATGCCATCGCCGTCGATGACTTCCACGCCGTCGCCATCGCACGTGCCCGCGCGCTCGCCGGCCTCCCCCGTCAGCGTGTGAGCGCGCGAAGCGTGGCGGCGGACGAACGGGCGCTGCAAGCCGCACGCGAGCGCGCGCTACCGATCGAACGCGGGGGGCTCGCCGCGCATCGTGCGATCGACACCATCGCCGCAGCCGCCGAACTACCGTTTGCCGAGGGGCTCGCGCGCGAAGCCGCGGCATTCGACGAACTCGTCGCATCCGAACGATCGCGCGCGCGCATCTACGCATTCTTCGCGGAGCGCGAGGCGGCGCGTCTTCCGGATTTCGGGCCGGTTCCGAAGACCGCGATCGCGCGCGCGCTGATCGTCGGCAGCGGCACGATGGGCAGCGGGATCGCGATCGCTTGCGTCGATGCCGGCATGTCGGTGACGATATCGGATATCGATCGTCCGTCGCTCGAGCGCGCGCGCGCGCGGATCGGCGGGATCTACGATGCCGCGGTCGCGAAGGGGCGCCTCGATCGAGCAGGCGCCGATGCCCGCGTCGCGCGTATCGCATATGCGGAGACGCTCGATGCGGCCGCCGCGTGCGAACTCGTCATCGAAGCGGCGTACGAAGACATGACGGTCAAGCAGAACCTTTTCCGCGCGCTCGACGCACGCGCGCGTCCCGGTACGATCCTCGCGACGAACACGTCGTCGCTGGACATCGATGCCATCGCGGCGGTGACGTCGCGCCCGGCGGATGTGGTCGGCCTGCATTTCTTCAGTCCGGCAAATATCATGCGGCTGCTCGAGATCGTACGCGGCGCCGCAACCGCGCAGCAGACGCTCGCGACCGCCCTCGGTATCGCGAAGCAGCTCGGCAAGATCGGCGTCATCTCGGGGAACTGCGACGGCTTCATCGGCAACCGGATGCTCGCGCCGTACCGTCGCGAAGCGGAGTTTCTGCTCGAAGAGGGCGGCACGCCCGCGCAGATCGATGGCGCGCTCAAACGCTTCGGGTTCGCGATGGGGCCGTTCGCCGTCTCCGATCTCGCGGGGCTCGATATCGGTTGGAGCATTCGCAAGCGGCGCAATGCGGCGAAACCGCCCGTGGGGCGGTATTCGCGCGTCGCCGATACGCTGTGCGAGATGGGGCGCTTCGGCCAGAAGACGGGCGCCGGGTATTATCTTTACGCGCCGGGCGATCGGACGCCGCACCCGGATCCCGAGGTCGATGCCGTCGTTTTGCGACTTGCGGAACAAGCGAATATCGCACGACGTGCACTCGCCGATGACGAAATCGTTTGGCGCTGCGTGCTACCGCTCGTGAACGAGGCAGCGAAAATTCTCGCCGAGGGGATGGCCGTACGCGCGAGCGACATCGACGTGGTCTGGGTGCATGGTTATGGGTTCCCCGCCTTCCGCGGCGGGCCGCTGCGCTATGCCGATTCGCTCGGCCTCGAAGCCGTCGTCGCGCGGATGCGCGCGTTCGAACGGACGCACGGCGCGGTGTGGACGCCCGCGCCGTTGCTCGTGCGGCTTGCGGAGACGGGCGGCAGCTTTACCGGCACGACCGCGTAAGGTTTGCCGGGCGATCGTCGCTCACGGCAAGTGCGAGCCCGCGTGTGCGAGCGCGTGGGCCAGCACGTCGCTCTCGGTCGGGGTGATCGTCGTCGTCGTCACGCGCACGGCGGGTGGCGCAAGGACGCGATAGCGCGCGCCGCCATCCACCGAGAAGCCCGCAGCGAGTGCCGCTCGTACGGCCGCCGATTCGTCGGGCACGCGCACCCATACGGTGAGGCCGCTATGGCCGAGGGCGTCGAGGCCCTCGCGCCGACATGCCACGAGAAAGCGCTCGCGCCGCCGATCGTAGGCGCGCGTTGCGGCACGCGTCAGGCGCGTGGTCGCGGGTGACGAGACGAGCGCGAGCGCCGTATCTTGCAAGAGGTTGCTCACCCATCCGCAGCCGATCCGTTGTCGCGCGATGAGCCGCGAAAGCGTGAGTTCGTCGGCCGCAAACGGCGCGACGCGAATATCGGGACCGATCGTTTTCGCAAGCGACCGAACGTGGAGAAACCGCGTGCGCCCGCGCGCCAGAGATTGCAGTTCGACGCCGCAGACGAGCGCGAGATAATCGTCCTCGACGACGCCCACTTCGGGAGCCGTATCGAGGATCGAAGCGAGTTCTTTCGCGCGCGCGACATCGAAGGATGCGCCCGTGGGATTCTGCGCGCGCGGAACGACCACGATCGCTTTCGCGCGCGCCTTCAGTGCGTTGCGAAGCGCGTCGGGGGTGACGCCGTGCGCGTCGAGCGTAAGCGAAACGACTTCCAGGCCGAGTGCGCGAGCGAGCACGCGGTACGGAGGGTACCCCGGGTCTTCGACCGCGATGGTATCGCCCGGAGCGGTCATCGCCATCAGCCCGCGCTCGATCGCATCCATCGCTCCGCTCGCGATGCCGAGATGCGTGGCATCGACACCTTCGGCGAGCATCGAAACGCGCGCGCGTGCGAGCAGTTCGTCGTTGTCGCGGATATCCGTATAGAGTCGACGCTCGCCCGCGATGCGCGCGACGATCGGCGCGAGCGCGGGGAGAAACGCGGGATCGGGATTCGCGACGGCGAGATTGCGGCCGGGCATGGCGGCGTGTTCGCTCGCGCTTTGCAGGGCGATCGGTGCGACGACGATGGAACCGCCACGCCGTTTGCCCACGATCCGCCCGCGCGCGCGCAGGATGGCGAACGCCGCGTTGACGGTCGTCGGGCTCGCACCGAGCTCGGCTGCGAGCGCGCGGATCGTCGGCAACGTATCGCCCCCCGCGTAGCGTCCGGCGTCGATCGCACGTTCCAGCGTTTCGGCGATGCCTCTAGCGGAGTTGGGCACTGCGTGATATTGTGTGGTCATGGTTGCATTTTGTAGTGTAACAAAAGGAGTCGTATTGTGACAAGGGCTCTCGTGGCATTCGGCGTGCTCGTCGTCGTCTTCGGTACGACGTTTGGAGCGATCAAGGTCGGCATCGTCGATGGGTGGCCGCCGCTCCTTGCCGCGGGCCTGCGCTTCAGCCTCGCGGGCGCGATCGTTCTCGGGCTCGCGCGCGCGACGGGGCGAACGAAACGCCTCACGCGAGCGGAGTTGGTCGGCGTGGCGAGCGTCGGTCTTACCGTCACGACGATCACGTTCGGCGCGCTCTATTCGGCGGAACGCTATATTCGATCGGGGCTCGCGGCCGTGCTTTCCGCGACCGGGCCACTTTTCGCCGTGATGCTCGCCGTTCGCGCACGCGAGCGTCGCCTCGATGCATCCGCGATTGCGGGGATCGTCGTTGCGACGATCGGCGTGGCGCTGGTCTCGGGCGTCGGCGCGATCGGCGGAGCGTTCGCGCTCGCGGCTTCACTCGCGATCGTGCTCTCGGAGATCGCGTTCGCCTGGGGGCTCGCAAAAGCGAAGCCCTTACGCAGGACGATCTCGGCGCTGCAACTCGCCGGCGCGCAACAACTTATCGGCGGCGGCGTGCTGCTGGTGCTCTCGCTTGCCATCGAGCATCGCGGCCCCACGCACGTCGGCGGGGAGGGGCTCGCCGCGCTCGCCTATCTCGTCGTCATCGGTAGCGCGCTCGGCCATACGCTCGGCATCTGGCTCGCAGGCGCCACGTCGGCAACGTTTGCGTCGTCCTGGACGTACATCTCGCCATTTCTCGCGCTGCTGCTCGGGGCGCTCATGCTCCACGAATCGCCCAGTCCCGAAGCGTGGATCGGCGGCGCGCTCGTGATCGCCGGCGCCCTCGTGCTCAATCGCGACCTTCGCGCGTCGCTCGTGCGCGCCCCCGCGCCGTAGCCTTCGCCGCCTCGACGGCTCGGTCGCGCGGCGGCGCGTTCGTTGCGAGTGCATGCAGCAGCGTTCGCGTCGCTTCGGTAACGGCTTCGACGGCCTGCGCGAACGCCGCTTCGTTGGCTTTCGCCGGGCGCGAACTTCCGCTGAGCTTGCGGACGTACTGCAGCGCGGACGCATGGATTTCGTCCTCGGTCGCGGGTGGAGCGAAATTGTGCAGGGTCTTGATGTTTCGACACATCGGAAAGCTCCCGGACGGATGCGAGCGGAACGTGGGGCTTCGCGATGCGGTCGCGAACGTCCGGGAATGCTTTCCGTAGCGAACCTCGCCATAGCGATGCAACGCGTCGGGCTTCTCGAAGACCCCGCGCCGCCTGCGGCGATGCGGTGGATCGAAACGTTCCTCGAAGCACACGGGTCGGAGGCGCAAGAGGAAGCTACCGCGCTCTCGCTCGTCGCCGCCTATCGCGACGAATCGGTCATCGTACCGGCACTCGCGCTCGAAAAGCTGCGCTCGCGGCAGGCGATCTTCTTTCTCGATGCCGTCGGGCAGTACGTGAACGCGCAGCCCGAACTGCGTGGTCTGCCGCTCGACCACGATATACGCGTGATCGCCGAAGAATTCGGTATCGCTCCCGCGGATGCGTTCTGGTCCGTCCGGATGGCGCTCACGGGTGCCGGCGCCGGCCCCGATCTGGCGCTCGTCTTCCCGCTCCTCGGACACGACCGGATCGTCATGCGCATCGGCGCGATCTCCTCGCATCTCTTGCACGGGCGCGGCCTCGAACCGATCCCGTTCGGCCCGGACGGCGCACCGTTCGCGCCGATTGCGGGGAGCGTTCCCGCGCATGCGCGCCCCGACGGTTCGGGCCCCGGCGCGTGAACGCGCATGCCGCGGGCACGGCAGAAGACGGGCGCTTCGACCGGTCCGCGATCGGCGTCGTCACGACGGGCGAGCCGTACCTCGTTACGGCGGAGAGCATCGCCGCATACGAAGCGGCGATCGGGGCGCACGCGAGCGCGCGGCCGCACGTCGCTCCCGCGATTTACGTATGCGTTCCCGCGTGGCGTACCGCTTGGGCCGCCATGGCACGCTTCGATCGCGGGTTGACGCGCGCGAGCGCCGAGGGCCTCGGCCTGCACGAATCGCATGCGATGCGATTCGGACGCGACATCGTTGCGGGTATGGTCCTTACGACGCGCAGTTCGGTCGTCGCGCTCCGCACGACCGCGCGCGGCTCGACCGTGCACCTGCTCACGGAAACGTTCGATGCGGACGGCGCGTTCGTGGCATCCCAAGAATCGACGAGCGTCTTTCGCGACGAGACGGGGGCATGCGCGATCGGGGAGATCGCTTCGGAGCGCGACGGGCTTCCGGCCTCGGTCTATCGACGCGCGGCGAGCGGCGAAACGACGCGTATCCTCCTCGCCGATCAAGGCGAGCGGTACGCGGTGGTGTCGCACGACGACGCGCCGCTCCACCTCGACGACGCCGCCGCACGCAGGCTCGGCCTGCCCGGTACGATCGTGCAGGGTATGTGCATCCTCGCGATCGCTTGCGATTCCGCCGCACAAGTGCTCGGCCTTGCCGATATGCGGCTCGCGGCGATCCGAACGCGGTTCGCGCGCCCCATCCGCCCCGGCGCCGCGTTCACGACGCGCATTTGGGAACACGCAACCGCGCCCGCGCGTACGATCGGTTTCGAATCGTTCGATGATTTCGGAAAGACGATCCTCAAGCAGGGCGCGATCGTGCTGCGTTAGTCCTCGCGCAGGAGATCGATCACGCCATCCGGGCCCGCGATCAGGACATCCGTCGCGAGTGCCACGAAAAGCCCGACCGCGACGACGCCCTCGATCCCGGAAAGCGCGGCGAGCGTTGCCGCCGGATACGGGATCGCGCCGTACGCGCAATCGAGGATGACGTTGCCGTTATCGGTGCGAAACGGCCCGTCCGCGCGCACGCGCTCGACGACATGCACGCCGAGCGCCCGCACGGCGCGCTCCACGTAAGGCGCGGCAAACGGGACGACTTCGAGCGGTAACGGGAAGGCGCCGAGCGTCGCGACGCGCTTCGAGGCATCCGCAACCACGACGAACCGCTCGGCGACGAGCGCGACGATCTTCTCGCGGAAGAGCGCGCCGCCGCCACCCTTGATCAGATCGAATCGCGGATCGATTTCATCGGCTCCGTCGATCGCGACCGCGAGCCGCGCGTCTCGGGGCACGGGAATCGTCGGCACGCCGAAATGTTCGCAAAGTGCCGCGGTTGCAAGCGAGGTCGGAACCGCGCGAATGTGCGCGCCTCGCGCGATCATCTGGCCCGTTCGCTCGATTGCGAAATACGCGGTAGAACCCGTTCCGAGGCCGATGAGCATACCATCGCGCACGAATCGATCTACTGCGGCGTACCCCACGGCCCGCTTCTGTTCTTCGATCGGGGTCATCGGTTGCTCGAAAGCGCGGCGTTCATCGCGGGGGAGCGTACCGCAGGGGCGCACTCCGCACAAGTCTTGCGTCGCCACCGAGCGCGACGGGGAACCGCGACCTACCGACGTGAATCCGCACGGGTCCATGAACGAACAGCGATAATCCGATGGCCCTTCGGCTTTTCAACACGCGCACTCGCACGATCGCGCCGTTCGTGCCCCTCGCCGACGGCCACGTACGGATGTACGTCTGCGGCCTGACTCCGTCGGCGCAAGCGCATCTCGGGCACGCACGGTCGTTTCTTTTTTTCGATGTGCTGCAACGCTATCTCAAGCATCCACGCAACGGCTGGCGCGTCACGTACGTCCGCAACGTAACGGACGTGGACGATCGATCGATCGACGCGAGCAAAGCGACGGGCGTGCCGTTCGAGCAAATCGTGCAGGGCTATTTCGACGCGTTTACGGCCGCGATGGAGACGCTGCACGTCGAGCGCCCGGATCGCGAACCGCGCGCAACGGAATTCATTCCGGAAATCCTGGAGATGATCGCGCGACTGATCGCGATCGATGCGGCCTATGTTGCCGCCGACGGCGTGTATTTTGCGGTCCGTTCGTTTCCGCGGTACGGCGAACTCGCGCGCAAGAATCTCGACGAACTCGAAATCGGCGCGCGCATCGCCGTGGACGAGCAGAAGCGGGACCCGCTCGATTTCGCACTTTGGAAATTTGCGAAAGACGATGAACCCTCGTGGCCATCGGCATACGGCGCGGGCCGCCCCGGTTGGCATATCGAGTGCAGCGCGATGGCGCACAAGCTTCTCGGCGAGCCCGTCGATATCCATGGCGGCGGATACGATCTCATCTTTCCGCACCACGAGAACGAGATCGCGCAGACCGAATCGCTCGTCGCGGGCCACATGGCGAACGTGTGGGTCCATGGTGGCTTGCTCATGTTCGACGGCAAGAAGATGTCGAAGTCGCTCGGTAATTTCGAACCGCTGTCGGCGGTGGTCGCGCGCCTCGACCCGCTTGCGATCCGCTTATTGTTCTTGCAGACCGGCTACCGCAAACCGATGAACTTCACCGAAGATGCGATGCACGCCGCGAATTCGGCGCTCGAACGGCTGCGCAAATCGTACCACGCGTTCGCGCGCCGCGCAGGCGCGGAAACCGCTACGGACGATTCGATCCTGCGCGGCCTGCGCGAGCGGTTCTTTACGACCCTCGATGAGGATATGAACACCGCGGGCGCGCTCGGCGTGCTCTTCGATGTCGTCGCGCAGGCCGGTACGATCGCGGATGCGCGTGGAGCCGCCGCGTTCTTCGCGGAAACGTTCGCGCTTTTCGGCATCGCGAGCGTGCTCGATCGCGCCGAGCCCGAAGCGGCGGAGGGTACGCTTGGCGCGGACCAGTTGGCGCGCCTGATCGCGGCCCTGGGCGATGCCGCGCCGAGCGACGGGATCGCGGCGGGCGCCGAGTCCGTCATGGCGGCCGTCATCGCGGCGCGCGATGCGGCGCGCAAGGCGAAAGATTGGCCGACCGCGGACCGCATCCGCGATGTCCTCGCGGCCGAGAAGATCGCACTTAAAGACACTGCGGATGGGACGACATGGACAAGCGGCGCGTAGGCGGTAAGGGCTCGGGGAAACCGGGCGGAAAGCCCTTCGGCGCACCACGCCCGTTCGGGAAGCCGAAGCCGGGCGGCCTCGGCTTCGGAAAAGGCGGTAGCCGCCCGGCGGGTGCGCTCCAGCGCCCGGCTGCGAGCGAGGGTGCCGGATCGAGCGGCGAGCGGCCACAACGCGGCAGCCAACAGCAGCGCATCGATCTCGACGACGTGATCTATGGGATCCATGCGGTCGAGGAAGCGCTCGCGGCCGGCGACCCGATCAAAAAAGTCCACGTCGGCGAGGATCGCAAGAGCGATCCCGCCCTGCGCGCGCTCCTCGCGCATGCGCGAGAGCACGGCGTTACGGTGCGTTTCGAGGGTCGCGCGTTTTTCTCGTCGTTTCCGTACAAAGCGCATCAAAGCGTCGTCGCTTTCGGCGAACCTTTCGCGTATGCAAATCTCGAAGAAGTGCTCTTCGCGCCGCGAACGACGCCCGCGCTGATCGTCGTGCTCGATCACATGACGGATCCGCACAACGTCGGGGCGATCGTGCGAACGGCGGAATGCGCCGGGGCCACATGTCTCGTCATCCCCGAGCGGCGCTCGGCCGGGATCAACGCGACCGTGCGGAAAGCCGCCGCCGGCGCCGCATCGTATCTGCCGATCGCGCGCGTCGCAAACGTGTCGAATGCGATCCGTACGCTCAAGAAGGCGCGCGTTTGGGTCGCGGGCGCGGCGATCGGCGACAAGGCCGTGGCGTATACGAAGTCCGATTTGAAGGGCGATATCGCCGTCGTCATCGGCTCGGAGGGCGACGGACTCTCGCCGCTCGTCGCCCGCGAATGCGATTTTCTGGTGACGATCCCGATCCCTGGCAAGACGGAATCGCTCAACGCGAGCGTCGCTGCCGCGATCCTCATCTATGAGGTCGTCCGGCAGCGCGCCGCCGCAAGCGACTAAACGCGCGCCGGGCGCCTTTCGTCTACGGACCGACGTGTTGCGCTTGCATCGCGATCGTGATGAGGCGAATATAGTCGGCGTCGTCGGCCGCGCGCTTCTTCGCAAGGGCCGCAGTCTTCGCATCGACGCCGCTCATCGCGAGCATCGTCTTCTGCATCGCAAGATCGTTCTTCGCCATCGCTAGCGACATTTTCATGGCGTTCGCCGGATTCGACGGCTTCATCATGGCGTCGCCGTGCATGGCATCGCCTTTCATCGCATCGCCGTGCATGGCATCGGCCTTCATCGCGTCGCCGTGCATCGCGTCGCCGTGCATGGCGTCGGCTTTCATCGCCGCCGCAGATGGAGCGGGGGAGGAGCTGGTTTGCGCGTTTGCAACGAGCGGCGCGAATGCGAGCGCGAGGCCGAGTGTGGCGATTGCTGGGCGGAAAATAGCGTTCATGAGAATTGCTCCAAGCGACAGGCGTCGCAAAGCCGAGTGACCCTCCTATCGTGCATCCTCGTCGATGGCGCGACCGTAAGCGTGCTTGCATTGCCTTGGGAATTCGCGCGAGTGGGCGTTTTGCGCTTGACGCGCTCGGCAGGACCCTCCTATAATATTGCGGATGTGCGCGGCCCGACGGGCTCCGGCTCGCGTTTCTCGCACGTCGGTCCACGAGGTAGGGTAGGCATGGCGATCAGCCAACCCGCGCACGAACCGGTCGATTATCATGACCGGCCCGACGAAGATCTCGTCAGCGCGGCGAAAACCGGCGACAATCTGGCGATGGAATTCTTACTCAACAAGTATAAGAATTTCGTTCGCATCAAGGCGAAGAGCTATTTCTTGATCGGCGCCGACCGCGAAGATATCATCCAAGAGGGGATGATCGGCTTGTACAAGGCCGTGCGCGATTTCAAAGCCGATAAGCTCTCGAGCTTTCGGGCTTTTGCGGAACTTTGTATCACGCGCCAGATCATTACGGCGATCAAAACGGCGACGCGGCAGAAGCACATTCCGCTCAATCAGTACATCTCGCTCAATAAGCCGATCTACGACGAAGATAGCGAGCGCACGCTGCTCGATGTCATGGCATCGCAGAAGACTTCCGATCCCGAAGAGCTCGTGATCAATCAGGAAGTTTCCGAAGACATCAAGGAACGCATCCAAGAGAATCTCTCGGATCTCGAGAGCCAAGTCTTGCTGTCGTATCTCGAAGGCAAGTCGTATCAGGAGATGGCGCGCGATCTCAATCGCCACGTCAAGTCGATCGACAACGCGCTCCAGCGCGTCAAGCGAAAGATCGAGAAGAATCTCTCGGAGATCGAACTCCCGTAACGCGCAAAAGCGAACGGCGCCTCGGATCACCCGAGGCGCCGTTCGTGTCAGAAGCCCGTGGTTAGCACTTCGGCGAGAGTTCCGCGACGATCCGCGCGTAGAGCTCTTCGCGGCCGACGAGCGGGTCGACGACGAACGCGCGTTCTTCGGCGCCGCTTCCGATCGGATCGAAGAGCACCGTGACCGTTCCCTTTCCGCACACGTCGAGGCACGAGGTGCCGACGACGCGGATCGGACCCCAATGCCCTTCACGCTTCAAGCGATCTTTGAGATACCCGCGAACGTCAAGTCGCGGGTCGCCTGCGTGTTCCGGAAAATCCTCGGGGAACCGCACGTTCGCGCACTTATCGCAAACGAGTGCGATACCGCCGCCAAGCCAAGGCGCGCGTACTTCCGTCATCTCTGCCATGACCGCCCTGTTCGCGACCGGCAACGGCAACGCTTCGAAAAAACAACCCCGCGCCAAACGGCACGGGGTATGCATTCTGGAGCCGACGGTCGGAATCGAACCGACGCTCGTCCGCTTACAAGGCGGGTGCTTTACCAGCTAAGCTACGTCGACCGAGCGCTTCGTGATTCCTCACCTGGGAAGGCGGGACCTCGGCCATCGCTCTGGCAGGTTAGAGGTCGGCGCGGGAGACCGTCCGGATGTTTTGTCCGTTGTAATCGGTCACGTACAAGGTCGTACCGTCGGCGCCGAAAGCGAGATCGAAGGGGTGGTTCAGGCTGGCACTCAGCGCGACGACCGAGTCGGTATTCCCCGCAAATCCCGCTCCCGCGATCGTTTTCGTCAGCCCGCTGTTGCCGCCCGTCAGCGTCGTTCGCCGGACCAGACTGTTTGTGTAATCGGTGAAATAGAGCTGGTCGTTTGCGACGGTCATGCCGTAAACGGCGCCGCACGTCGATGTCCCCGTCGCGCCGTCGACCGCCGTGGCCGCACCGCCGCCGACGAACGTCGTCACGGTGCCACCCGTCGTTGGAACGCGCGCGATCCGATTGTTTCCGGCATCGCCGACATACACGTAGCCGTTGGCGGAATCCACCGCAACACCGATGGGGGTGGTGAAGGTGGAATTCGCGACCAATTGCGTCACGACCCCGGCGGTGGTCACTTTCCAGAGTCCACCGATGCCGGTGTCGGGCGCATAAAGATTCCCGCCGGTATCGATCGCGATCGCGCCGATATTGGTTCCGAAGGTTGCGAAATTCGAAACGACGCCCGTCGTGTCGAGCTTCCGGATGATGTTGGAGTTGACTTCGGACGTATACACGTTTCCTGCGGCGTCGATCGCGACGCCCGAGGGGTTCGAAAAGCCCGCCGCTGCGAAGCTCGATGCGTTGACGCTCGCGGCCGTGCCGTTCCCGGCGAACGTGGTTACGATGCCGCCCGGCGTCACTTGTCGATAGACCGAGTTAAACGTGTCGGCGACGATGAAATTGCCCGAAGCCGTGCGTGCGATTCCCCGTGGATTGCGGAATAGCGCCGCCGTGCCGATCCCGTTTTGCAAGCCGCTGGCCGACGTGAGACTGCCTGCGAGGGTTGCGACGCCCGGTGGCACGGCGACGGTGATCGGGAAGCTTCGGACGATCGCGGTTCCGCCTCCAGCCGCGGGCGTGATCGTTGCCGTGAGCGAGATGGTTCCGGGGTTCGGGCCGGCTACGGTCAGCGTAAAGGCGTTCGGGTTGAGCGTCGCATCGATGACCGACGCTAGAAAGTTCGCGTCGCTCGCCGAGAGGGCGATCGTCGGCGATCCGGGGCCGACGATGATGTTTCCATTGATATCCGTCGCGACGAGCGTCACCTTTTGCGGCCCAGCATTCTGGTACACCGAAAAAGCGATCGGGCCGCCCGTGAGCGTGGAGGACGTTGCCGGCGCGAACAGCGCGCCGGCGGGTACGCCTCCAAGGACGACGTTGATGGCATTCGCCGTATTCGCGGCGATCGTCACGGGAAACGCCTGTCGGCTCGAGAGCAGATTGCCCTGAAGTGTGGTGCCGCTGAGCTGCTGATCGTACGTGCTGATCGTTCCGGTATAGGAATCCGCCGGAAGCGAAAACGTGATGTTGCAAACCAGTTGTGTGGTTACGTTCGCCGTGCACCCCGTCGAGCCGACCGTGAGGTTCTGGTTGAACGAAAGTGTCGGTGGGCTAGCGATCGTCGTCGAGGTGAATGCGATCGCGATCGCCTTCGTGGCGGGTGAGAGATACCGCGGCGAGCGGTTTGCCCCGAGCGGAAGCGGTGCGGGCGTCGGGACCGTTATGCGCAGCGTCGCCGTCGCTTGGCGCGCCGTATCGCGCAGCGGCACGGTGGAAGGCTGCGCTGGGGTTACGTTCTCCGTACCACCGCAGCCCGCGATCGAACACGCCGTGAGGCCGAGAAGCACGAGAAAGGACCGGGGGACCAAGCTCACCCTCGCTTCTTTGGAGGGCGGGACCGGGAATCCGCTTCTGCCCCCGACGTTGTTCGCGAGGGTCTCACGCGCCATTTTCGGCGAACGCGCCCGCACCGCTCTTGCCACGAACAAGACGGTCGTGGTATCGTTCGGTGTCCGCGCCGTCTGGGTAGGTGGTCGAGTGGTTAAAGGCAGCAGACTGTAAATTTGCCCTGCGTAACGCAGTACGCTGGTTCGAATCCAGCCCTGCCCACCAGTCTTCGCGGAAGCGCGCGCCGAGCGATCGGCGCGCGTATCTTTTTCCGGAAAGGTCACGCGGCGCGCGCGTGCCGAATATCGGTAACACACGCGGGCGTTGCATAGTGGTAGTGCCTCTGCCTTCCAAGCAGAAGGTGCGAGTTCGATTCTCGCCGCCCGCTCCAAAAAACTAAAAAAACTTCGCACGCTGTTGTAGCTCAGTGGTAGAGCACGTCATTGGTAATGACGAGGTCGTGGGTTCAATCCCCACCAACAGCTTTTTGTTGTGCTTTGGGGGCGATTTCTTCGCGGGCACGGGGCTCATGGCCCT
>JBBISR010000002.1:0-324693 GCA_037441145.1 Armatimonadota bacterium | reverse complement strand
GGTGGCGGCGAGGCCGGAGCCGCACTCGGCGCCGCGCTCGGCGCGAGCGTCGGTTGCGCGGACGCGGGTGCGGCGCTTGCCGGTGCGCCCGCGACGGTTGCCGCAGGGATCGGCGCTTTCGCCTTCGGCGACGCCGACGGTTTCGGCGTCGGGCTCGGCTTCGGCGTGGGGCTCGGTGTCGGCGACGGCGACGGGCTCGGAACGGGTGTGGGCGTAGGCGTCGGCGTCGCTTTTACGATCGCGATCGTTTGCGCCCGATCTTCCGGGTCCGGCTGCGGGAGCTCGCCGTTCGGGACGAACTGCAGTACGAAGAAAAAGATCGCGTGGACGATGCACGAGAGGCCCGCGGCCAATAAAAAACGGCGGCGGATCGTATACGCGTCGTCTCGCTCCACGGCGCCCGAGTTCCGACTCGCTCCCGGGGGCTCCTCGCTTGCGAAGTGCACGCCCCCTAGAACGCAACGTAGCGCACATCCGTCGCAAAAGTTCTCGAAAGGGACTTTGTTTCTTCGGGAGGGGGACGGCGCGCACGTGCGACAAGCGAATCGCGATGCCGCCACGCAAACGTACGAAAATCGTCGCCACCATCGGGCCCGCCACGCGCGATCCCGAAGTGCTCCGCCAGATGATCGAGGCCGGGCTCAACGTCGCGCGCCTGAACTTCTCGCACGGCAGCTACGCCGAACACGCGGAAAACATCGCGAACATCCGTGCGGTCGCGCGCGAGATGGGCGTCCACGTGGCGATCCTCCAAGATCTTCCCGGGCCGAAAGTCCGCACGGGCGCGTTCGTAGATACCGAATCCATCACGCTCGTCCCAGGCGCCCGGTTCGTACTGACGACGGAGGACGTACCCGGTACTCCCGAACGCGTTTCCGTCAGTTACAAAAATCTCGCCCGCGACGTGACGCCAGGCAAACGTATCTATCTCGCGGACGGCACGCTTTCGCTGCTTATCGAATCGACGACGGAAACCGAGGTCGTCACGCGCGTCGACGTCGGCGGCGAACTGCGCGGGAAGCAGGGCATCAATTATCCGGACGGCACGTTGCAAATCGACGCCGTCACCGATCGCGATCTCGAACATCTCGCCTTCGGCCTCGATCACAACGTCGATTGGGTCGCCGTCTCGTTCGTTCGGAGCGCGTCCGATGTCGCTCGCGTGAAAGATGCGATCGCCGCGCGCAAGATGACGACGCCCGTTATTGCAAAAATAGAGAAGCATGAAGCGCTCGAAAACATCGACGCGATCGTGGCGCTCGCCGACGCGATCATGGTCGCGCGCGGCGATCTCGGTATCGAGATCCCGCTCGAACAAGTGCCGCTCGTCCAAAAGGATCTCATCGCCCGCGCAAACCGCGCATCGAAACCGGTGATCACCGCGACGCAGATGCTCGAATCGATGATTTCCGCAGCGCGCCCGACGCGCGCGGAAGCGGCCGACGTGGCAAACGCGATCCTCGACGGCACCGATGCCGTGATGCTCTCGGGGGAAACCGCACGCGGCGCCTACCCGGTGGAAGCTGTCAAAGTCATGGCGACGATCGCGATCCAAGTCGAGCGCAACTATCCGCATCTCGCGCTCAAAGAACGCCGCCTCCACGACGCGGTCAACGATGCGGGAACCTCGATCGCCGAATCCGCCGCGCGCATCACCGAGCGCCTCCCGATCGCGCTCATCGTGACGGGAACGACGACGGGGAACACGGCGCGCCACATCTCCTCGTTCCGCCCACAAACGCGCGTCGTCGCGATCACGCCGCTCCTCGATGTCGCGCGCCGCCTCTCGCTCGTCTGGGGCATCGAGAGCCTCGTCGTGCAACCGTATCGCTATATCGAGACGCTGATCGAGATCGCGGAACAGCGCGTGATCGAAGAGGGCCTTGCGGGAAGTGGCGAGACGATCGCCATCACCTCGGGCATGCCGGTCGGCGAAGGCGGAACGAACGTCTTGAAAATCCACCAGCTGCCGTAACGGCGCTAGAACGTGCTTGGGAGCGCCTCGAACGCGGCGCCTTCCGTACGCTGATGCGCTTCCGGCGCGTTCGCGACGCTTTCGTAGAGCGCGAACATCGCTCCCTGGATCGTAGCCGCATCGAAGGCCGCAGCCGCTTCCGCACGTTGCGCTCGTGCCGCAGCCCACGCCGCATCGATCTGCGGCCACACGGTGGCGACGCCGTGCGCGAATCCGTGGCCGTCGTCCGGTACGAGCCACGCACCCGCAAACGGTGCGAGCAGATCGGCGATCCCGGCGACGTTTGCGGCGATGACGGGCACCCCGTGCACGAGCGCTTCGAGCAACGCATAGGGGAGCGCGTCGCGCGATTGCGGGACGAGCAACAGATCGAGGCCGGATTCGACTTCGGCGGCGGGCATGTTCCCGAAAAACGAAATCTCGTCGAGCACGCCTTTCTGCCGCGCATACTGGCGGACGAGCGGTAGCACCGGCCCATCTCCCGCAAGCCACAAGCGCGCATCCGGAAAGCGCGGTTTGAGTTCGGCGAGCGCATCGATCGCCGTGCCCCACGCACCGTCGGCCTCCAAACGCTGCACGAGACCGAGGATCGGGCCCGGGCGGCCGGGAGTGCGTTCCAAAGCAAGCGCTGACCCGGATGCGATCGGATAGGGCAGCACGCTCACGCGCTCCGGAGCGACGCCGAGATGCTCCGTCACCTGACGCGCGAGCTTCTCGTACGCGCACGAAATCGCACCGGCGCGCTGAAGTAATTCGGGAAGGCGCTTCTCGTAAAACGGCTTCGGCATCTCGCCGTCGCGGATCGGGTCTTGCAGGCGTGCGACGATGCGGCGCGCATACCGGGGCGCGAGCGCGCCGAGCCCGACGGCGGCGGCGGTCCAACCGTACGCGAGGATCACATCGGGCTCGTACCGTTCGACCGAGCGGCGAAGCGCGCCGATCGAGCGCAACACGTTGAAAAGCCCGGCCGGGCGCCACGATTCGATCGGCACGCCGAAGGGCCGTAACACTTTCGCTTCCGCATCGGGCGCGAGCATGCGCTGCTCCGTTTCCGGCCCGAACATGCGCGTGGTTTCGGCGACGGTGCGGCGCATCGCGGGGCCACCGGCCGAGACGAGATGCAGAACGCGTTTCATCGGGCGGCCGGGCGCGCGAACGTCGCGCGTTGCGATAGCACGTCGTTTACGAGCGTTGCCGCATGATCGAGAGAAACGTCGCGCGCGTCACCGGAGAGCATTCGCGCGATCTCATGCAAGCGCGAATCCCGTTCCTCCAAGGGTTCGAGCGCGATCGTCACGGTGCCGTCATGTTCGCGTTTCCGTAAAGCATAGTGCGCGTCGGCCCACGATGCTATTTGCGCGAGGTGCGTGACGCATATGGCTTGCGCTTCCGTCGCGAGCCGCCCGAGCCGCGCGCCGACGGCAACCGCGGTACCGCCGCCGATCCCGGCATCGATCTCGTCGAACACGAAGGCCGCACCCGCGCGGCGATCCGCCGCGACGACGAGCGCGAGCAACACGCGAGAAAGTTCTCCGCCCGACGCCGAGCGCGCGAGCGGCCGCGCGCCTTCGCCCGGATTCGGTGCGAGCACGAATTCGCATCGCTCGGCACCCACGGTACCGATCGCATCGAGCGGTTCGAGCCGCACGGCGAACCGCGCCGCGGGCATCGCGAGCGCGGCGAGCTCCGCGTCGACCGCACTCGCGAGCGCATCGCCCGCCGCGCGGCGCGCCGCGGTGAGTTCCGCCGCCGTCCGCGCGAGTTCGCCGACGACGCGCTCGTGCTCGCGACGCGCCGCAAGAAGCCGCCCGTCGCTTTGCGCATCGGCATCGGCGAGCTCGTCGTAGCGCGCTTTCGCCGCGAGCACGGCCTGCATCGAGCCGCCGTATTTGCGCTTGAGCCGATCGAGCGCGGCGAGGCGTTCCGTGGCGGCGTCGAGTTCGCCCGGATCGAATTCGGTTGCGTCGAGCGCGCGCGAAACCCGCACGGCGGCATCGCTCGCTTCTTCTTGCAGCGTTTCGAGCGCACGCGCGAGCGCGCCGAGTTCGGCATCGTACCGTTCGACACCGGCGACCGCGCGTGCGGCTCCGCCGATGGCATCGACCGCGCTGCCCTCGTCGTCGAGTGCGGCTTGCGCGCTCCGCAGCGCAGCCGCGATGCGTTCGACGTTTGCGAGATAGTCGCGGCGCTCGCGCACGCGATCGTCCTCACCGAGTTCCGGCGCGACCGCAGCGATCTCATCGCGTGCGAAGCGGGCGAATTCCGCCTCCGCACGCGCGTCGCCACGTTCGCGTTCGCCGATCTCTCGCGCGAGCGCATCGCGCGATGCGACGAGCGCCGCGACCGCGTCGCGTGACGCGAGCAGCGACGGGCCACCGAAGCGATCCAGCACGTTGCGTTGATAGCTTGCCGAGAGCAAGCGCTGCGCTTCGTGCTGGCCGACGAATTCGACGACTTCCGCGACGAGGGCGCGCACCTGACCGACCGTCGCGGGCACGCCGTTAACGCGCGCTTGCGAACGCCCCGCCGCCGTGATCTCGCGGAAGAAGAGCGCCGTATCCTCACCGTCGTCGAGCGCGAAGCCCGCGTCGTCGAGCACGGTGCGTAACGTCGCGTCAACCGCGACTTCGAGCGTCGCGCGCGCGCGCGATGCTCCCGTGCGCACGACTTCCGCGCCGCTGCGCGCGCCGAGCGCGAAATCGAGCGCGCCGAGGAGCATCGTCTTGCCGGAACCCGTCTCGCCGGTAACGATCGTAAGCCCCTCGGAAAACGCGAGTTCGGCGTGCGCGATCAAGGCGTAATCGTCGACGACGAGGCGCACCAAACGCCCGCTCATAAGGCGCGCTTGATCGGCACGCCCCACTGCAATTTTTCTTCCAAGCGTGCGAAGAACGTGCGCGGCCGAATCCGCACGAAGCGCATCGCTCGCGGAAAGCGCGCGATGTCGATCCGATCGCCCGCGCTTACATCGTGGATGTGTTCGCCATCGGTGTCGAAGGTCGCGAGCCGAAGCTCGTCGTCGCAGCGGATGGTAACGAGCGAGGTCGACGAGACGACGATCGGGCGCGCAAAAAACGTATGCGGCAAGAGCGCGACGATGCCGAACGCATCGACGTCCGGCGCGATGATCGGCCCGCCCGCCGAGAGAAAATAGGCGGTCGAACCGGTCGGCGTGGCGCAGATGATGCCGTCGCACGGTATGTGCGCGATGTCGTTTCCGTCGAGCGCGAGCCAGAATGGCGCCATGCGCGCGTGGCTCGAGCGCCGCACGGCGACTTCGTTGAGTGCGAAGCGCCATTCGCCGCCGTTCACGCGCGCTTGCAGCGCGAGGCGCCGCTCGATCGCAAGCGGCGCGTCGCTAAAGAGCACGGGAAGATACTCGCCGAGCGCATCCGTCGCATCGAGCTCGGTCAGGAAACCGAGCCGCCCGGTGTTGATGCCGAGGAGCGGGATGTCGCACGCGGCGGCGATGCGCGCCCCTTTGAGAAACGTCCCGTCGCCGCCGATCGAGATGAGAAAATCGGCCGCGCTCACATCCGTTCCGGCCGTTGCGAGGGCGATCGTGTAACCGGCGTCGCGTGCGATCGCAGAACACTCTTCGGCAACCTGGCGCGCGCTTTCGCGGTTCGCATCGACGTAGAGGGCGACGATCTTGGATCGCGCGGGGGCTACCGACATCAGAGCTCCGGGTGGGCGCGCGCGACGAGATCGTCGAGCGCTGCATCCGCGACGGCTTCACCGCTACGCGAGATGCGGAAGAAAAATTCGACGTTTCCCGCAGGGCCGACGAGCGGGGAGAGCGTTGCCTGCACCGCGCGGACGCCGTACGCCGGAAGTGCATCGCGTACTTCACGCAAGATCGCGCGATGTACTTCGGCGTCGCGCACCACGCCACCGCCACCGATCCGCTCGCGCCCGGCTTCGAATTGCGGCTTCACGAGCGCGACGATCGAGCCGGACGGGCGCAAATAGGCGACCGCCCGACCGACGATCGTGCGAAGCGAGATGAACGACGCATCGACGACGACCGTATCGAAGCCCGCCGGAAATGCCTCGTCTGGCAGGGTCCGAAAATTCGTGCGCTCGACGATCGTCACGCGAGAATCCGACCGCAGCTTCCAAGCGAGCTGACCGTAACCGACATCGAGTGCCGTCACGTGCCGCGCGCCGCGCTGCAACAGGCAATCGGTGAAGCCGCCGGTCGACGCGCCGACGTCGATCGCTTCGTGGTCGCTCACGTCGTAGCAGAAATCGACGAGCGCGCCCTCGAGTTTCTCACCCCCGCGGGAGACGAACGGCGAAGGGCGATCGACCACGAGCTGCGCTCCCTCGCGTACGTGGGCACCCGCTTTGGTTGCCGGGGTGCCGTCGATCCGGACGCGGCCCGCGAGGATGAGCCCGCGCGCTTGCGAGCGCGTGAGCCCCGTCTCGGCGGCAACGACGGAATCGAGCCTGCGCGGTTCGCTCATCGAACGCAGCGCCGAACGGGCGACGCGATGCGTGCGACGTTGCGAGCCATACGACAAGCTTCCGCCTTGCAGATGATCGCCATGTGAACGACGTGTTTCTGCGTTCGGGGAACTACCAGCGCAGGATCGAGCCCGCGTAGACGAGCCCGCCACCGAAGCCGATGAGCAGGATGCGATCCCCACGCTTGACGCGCCCGTCGACGATCGCGGGTGCGAGCGCAAGCGGGATCGTCGCCGACGAGGTGTTGCCGAAATACTCGACGCTTTGTAACGTCTTTTCAAGCGGGATGCCGACTTGTTTGCAGATCGATTCGATGATCCGCATGTTCGCGCTATGCGGAACGAACCAATCGATGTCGTTGGCGGTCATCGCCGCATCCGCGAGCAACAGCGCGATCGCTTCGGGAATCTTGCGCGTGGCCCATTTGTAGACTTCGCGGCCGTTCTGTCGCAGAAAAGAACTCGCATCTTCGACGCCGTTCATTTCGTGGCGCGTCGCGCAGCGATACAGATGGGGGCCGGCGGCGCCATCCGCGCCGTAAATGTTGGCCTCGATCGCCGATGTCGCGTTGCCCGCTTCGAGCAGCGCGGCACCCGCACCGTCGCCAAAGAGTATGCACGTTCCGCGATCGGTGAAATCGAGAAACTTGGAGAGCACTTCGCCCGCAACGACGAGCACGCGTTTCGCTTGTCCGGAAGCGATCATCGCATCGCCGAGATTCAAGCCGTAGCCGAATCCCGCACAGGCCGCCGTAACGTCGAGCGCCCCCGCGCGCTTGAAGCCGAGCTTCTCTTGAATTTGCGCGGCGACCGAGGGATAGACATAATCCGGCGTCGTCGTGCCGACGAAGACGAAATCGACATCGGCGAGCGGCCCCGTCTGTTCTTCGAGGTTCCGAATCGCGGCGATGCAAAGATCGCTCGTAAATTCCTCATCGCGCGCGCGACGACGCTCGCGAATCCCCGTGCGCTGTACGATCCACTCGTCGTTCGTCTCGACGAGCGCTTCCATCTCGCGATTCGTGACGATGGTTTCCGGAGCGTACGCCGCAAGGCCGACGATCCGCGCATGGCGCGGCGCCGCAAGGCTAGTCATACGTTCTGCGTTTGCGACGACGTTCGCGGAAGCCTACGGCGACGCAGGCGAAACGCCATTGGCGACGGCGATCGTGTCTTGCGCGATCTTCAGCAACTCGTCGCACCGCGCCGCGAGCATCTTGCCTTCTTTGAACAATTCGACCGATTCGTCGAGCGAAACGCTCTCGGTTTCGAGCCGCTTCACGATCGCATCGAGCCGCGCCATCGCCAACTCGAATTCGCCGGTCCGCTTATCCGTCATGTTCTACGCTCATCCGTCGCACGCACTTCCCTTCGCTCGACCCGCGCGAGAATCGTTCCGCGCGCGAGCTTCGCGGCGACGACCGTCCCCGGCGGGAGCGTTTCCGCATCGCGCGCGATGCGCCCGTCGACGGTGACGATCGCATATCCACGTTGCAAGATTGCTTCCGGATCGTTGCCATCCATTCGTGCTTGCACGATCGCGAAACGTTGCCGCGCCTCCGCCAAGCGGCGGAACGCAAACGCATCGAGTTGCATGCGCGCGCGCGGAATCTTCTCCCCGATCGCCATCCTTACGCGCATCGCTTCGTCGAGCCGTCCCGCGTATCGGGCGACGCGGGTTCGCTCTGCGGCGAGATTGCGTGAGGGCTCGAAGCGATCGAGTCGCCGCGCGAGCGGCGCGAGCCGCTCCCCGCGCGCGCGAAGCGATCGCTCCGCCAACGTCCGCACATCGCGACGGGCGACATCGAGCAGTTGCCGCCGCGGCCCGAGAAAGCGTTCGATGTTCGCAAGCGGCGAGCTCGCTGCGATGCGGTCCAGCCGCTGCGCTTCATGGCGAAGTTCGTTTTGCACGCGAAGCGTAAGCGCCGTGCGCGCACGCTTCACACGCACGACGAGTTCGTCGCGCTCGGGAAGCACCAGTTCGCCCGCGGCGGTCGGCGTCGCCGCGCGAAGGTCGGCAACGAGATCGCACAGCGGCGTATCGCTGTTGTGGCCGATGGCGGACACGGTTGGGATCGGCATCGCGGCGAGTGCGCGAATCACGCGCTCGTCGCTGAAGACGAAGAGGTCTTCGTACGAGCCACCGCCACGCGCGAGCACGATCGCATCGGGTTGGAACGCAACCGCACGCCGTAACGCGGCAACGATCTCGACTGCGGCATTCGGGCCTTGCACGGGCGTCTCCACCAGCCGGATCGCAACGTGCGGCGCGCGTCGATCGCGCACGGCATAGAAATCGCGCGCACCGTCCGAGGTGCTCGACGAAACGAGCGCTACCGTAAAGGGATAGCGTGGAAGCGCGCGCTTCGGCCGGTCGAAGAGACCTTCGCGCGCGAGGCGTTTCTTGAGCTCCTCGTACGCGGCTTGCAATCGGCCCACGCCGCCCGCGGCTTCGACGCGCACGACTTCGAGTTGGTACACGCTGCGCTTCGGAAACGTCGTGATCCCACCGAACGCAATGATTTCGGCACCGTTCTCGAACGGCGGAAATTGCATCGCGGCGCTCGACCACGCAAGACAGTTGATCAGTGCGTCCCGATCTTTGAGATCGAAATAACACGTACCGTTGTCTTGCCGGCGCAGGTTCGAAACCTCGCCTTGGATGCCGAGGAATTGCAGCCGGCGATCGGCTTTGAGCTTCTTTTGGACGTAATTCGCAAGCCGCGAAACCGAAACGACGAACGGCGCTTCCGGTTCTTGCATCAGCGCGGCAACGGCGTTGCGACGGGCGTTTGCGGCTCGCTTGCGGCCTGCGGCAACGGCGTCGTATCGGGTGGCGGCGTACCGACGGCGTCCGCTGCGGGCGCGGCGATCGGCTTGCGAACGACGGCCGCCGGGGTCGCGATGGTCGCAAGGGGCGCGCGCACGGCCGCGGGAGCGACATCGGCCTTCGATACGCTCGCCGCGCCGCCGCTGCTTCCGCACGTCCGCGCGGGCTCGGTGCCCGTTACGAAATACTCCGGTTTCCCGGTCGTGCAAAGCACCACTTTCCGCACCTCGCCCGATGGAAACGCGAAGTCGTGTTTCGGTGTTTTCGCAAGCGCTTCTTTCATGAAGCGCGCCCACGTCCGCGCCGGGATGTTCCCGCCGAAGGACTCGTTCATCTTGTGATAATCGTCGTTCCCGATCCACACCGCAACGGCGAGATCGGGCGTGAAGCCGACGAACCACGCATCGCGAAAATCGGAGGTCGTGCCGGTCTTGCCCGCGGCCGGGCGACCGATCTCGGCGTTCGGGTAGCCCGTGCCCTCCTTGATCACGCCCGCCATCATCTGCGTCATCACGTACGCCGTCCCGGCGCTCACGACTTCGTTCTGTTGCGGTACGGTATTGTCGAGAATCGGCGTACCGAGCGAATCGCGCACGATGCGGATCGGCGAGGGTTCGATGTGGATGCCCGCATTGGCAAGCGTGCTGTAGCCGGAAGCCATGTCGAGCGGCGAGACGACGGAGGAGCCGAGCGCGAGCGAGAGGTTCGCATCGAGCGGCGATTTCACGCCCATGCGCTTCGCATACTCGATGACCCGCTCGATGCTCAGCTGCTCGGCGAGGCGTACGGCGACGACGTTGCGCGACTGTTCGAGTGCGTAGCGTAGCGGGATCTGGCCGAAAAATCGCAGGTCGTCATCCTGCGGCGCCCAGCGCGTGCCGTCGCCCATGGGATACGAAATCGGCGAATCGTCGACGAGCGTCGCGGGTGTGACCCCACTATCGACGGCTGCCGTGTACACGTAAATCTTAAACGACGACCCGGGCTGGCGCCGTGCCTGCCACGCGCGGTTGAACTGATTCTTGAGCGAGAACGGCTGCGCGCCGCCGACCATCGCGAGAATCTCGCCCGTCGATGGGCGGATCGCCACGAGCGCGCCCTGATCCGCGCCGATGCCCTCGTTTTTCGCGCGCCCGATCCCCCACGATACGGCCCGCTCGCCGATCTCTTGCATGCGCGGATCGAGCGTCGTCGCAACTTGCAGCCCGCCTTCGAACACGGCCTGCGAGCCGAACGACTGCTCGAGGACGTGATTTACGTAAGTCGTGAAATACGGATACTTGAATCCTTGTAAGCCCGGTGGCCGTTCGCCGACGAGGGCGAGGCTTGCGGCCTTCTCGCGTCGCGCGACGTCCTCCGTGATGTACCCCGCCGCGACCATGCGTTCGAGCACGTGCGCCTGACGCTCGCGCGCGTGCTTGAGATTCACGTACGGCGAATAGTCCGATGGGGCGGCGGGCATCCCGGCGAGCATCGCGGCTTGCCCGATCGTCAGGCGCTGTGCGCTTCGGCCGAAATACGTATGCGCCGCAGCTTCGATCCCATACGATCCGGAGCCGAAGTAGATGATATTGAGATAGCGCTCTAAGATTTCGTCTTTTGTATAATAGCGCTCGATCTCGATCGCGAGCAGCGCTTCCTGAATCTTGCGCGTGATCGAAACTTCGTTCGAGAGAAAGATCGCGCGCGCGAGCTGCTGCGTGATCGTCGATGCACCCTGGATCGATTGATGCCGATAGTCCGCATACGCCGCGCGCGCGATGCCGCCGAAATCGACGCCGTGGTGCTTGTAGAAATTGCGGTCTTCCGTCGCGATGAAGGCGTTGCGCACGAACACCGGGATACGATCGATGCCGACCCAGATACGGTTCTCTTTGTAGAGGTTCGCGAGCAGCGTGCCGTCGCGCGCGAACACGCGCGTCGAACGCGACGGCTGATAATCCGCCATCCGATTGAGATCGGGGAGGTTCTTCGAATACGAGGCGACCAGGCCCGCCACGACGCCCGCGAACAGCAGCGCGCCGAACACGAACGCGATCGCAACGAAGCGAAACGCGTTGAACACGAAGCGGCCGAAACCGCCCTTCCGCTTGCGCCCACCCGTCATGGGCGTCGCGCCTGCGAACGCGGGCCGGCGACTCATGCCGCGAAGGCGCGCGAGAGTACGCCGTTCACGAATCGCCCCGAGTCCTCGGTCGAGAATTTCTTGGCCAGTTCGACCGCCTCGTTGATGACGACGGGATGCGGCGTTTCGGGGCGATGGCGGAGTTCGAAGAGACCCATGCGCAAGAGCAAACGATCGATCGTGGGCAAACGTTCGATCGTCCAACCCTCCAAGAGCGGGATGATCGTCGCGTCGCTCTCGTCCGAAAACTCGATCGTACCGAAAACCAGGTCCTTGACGAACGGCCGCGCGTCGGGGACGCGCTCGGTAAGCTCTTCGAGCATCTCCGCCGGGTCGCGATGACCGACCTCGATGCCGAAGAGCGTCTGCAACGCGAGCTCGCGTGCGTGACGCCGACTGGTGCTCACGTTATGCCGCGCTCTCGGCAGCGACCGGCGCGGGCTGATACTTCGGCATGAACACCTTCGGCAACCAATCGACGGCGATGCCACCGTGGCGGAAATCGGGATCGCGCACGATCGCACCGCAGATGTCGACGGTCGTCTTGATGCCCTCGATATGCGTCTCGTCGAGCGCGCGTTCCATGCGGTTCAAGGCACCTTCGCGCGTACGGCCCACGGCGATGATCTTCGCGATCATGGAATCGTAATACGGTGGGATCATGATCCCGGAGGCGACGTGCGTATCGACGCGCACGCCCGGGCCGCCCGGAAACTCGACGCGCCCGATGAGCCCTGCGGCCGGCGCGAAATTGTGGGCGGCGTCTTCGGCATTGATCCGGCACTCGATCGCATGTCCGAACGGATGGATATCGTCCTGGGTGAACCCGAGCGGCTCGCCCGCCGCGATGCGAATCTGCTCCTTGACGAGATCGACGCCGTACACCATTTCGGTTACCGGATGCTCGACTTGGATGCGCGTGTTCATCTCCATGAAGTACACGTCGTCGCCGCTGACGAGAAATTCGAGCGTTCCCGCGTTCGTATACCCGACGGTACGCGCGGCGGAGATCGCCATCGCGTAGAGCCGCTCGCGTGCCGCTTCGGAGAGATGCGGGGCCGGCGTCTCTTCCACGAGCTTTTGGTGCGAGGGTTTCTGCACCGAGCAGTCGCGCTCGCCGAGGTGCACGATCTCGCCGAAGTTGTCGCCGAGGATTTGAATCTCGATGTGCCGCGGCTTGACGATCAGTTTTTCGACGTAGAGCCGGCCATCTTTGAACGACGCTTCCGCTTCGTTCTGCGCCTGATTGAACGCGGCAACCAGGTCGTCCGGTCCCGCAACCTCGCGCATACCCTTGCCGCCACCACCGGCGGTGGCTTTGAGCAAGATCGGGAAGCCGATCTCGCGCGCGACGGCGAGCGCCGCTTCCGGCGTGTCGACGATATCGCTACCCGGTGTCGTCAGTACGCCCGCTTCGTGCATGACGCGGCGCGCCGTCGCCTTATCGCCCATGTTTCGAATGACGTCGGGTGCGGGGCCGATGAACGTCAGCCCGTGATCGGCGCAAATCTCGGCGAACCGCGCGTTCTCGGCGAGGAAGCCGTATCCCGGATGCACGGCGTCGCACCCCGTGATGAGCGCGGTCGAAACGATGTTCGGGATGTTCAAATACGAACGCGTGACGGGCCCCGGCCCGACGCAGAATGCTTCATCGGCGTGGCGGACCGCAAGCGACGTGCGATCGGGTTCGGAGAAGATCGCGACCGTTTTCACGCCGAGCTCGTGGCATGCGCGATTGATCCTCAGGGCGATCTCGCCGCGATTGGCGATGAGAACTTTCCTAAACATGACGATCGATCGCGAACAACGGCTGTCCGTACTCGACGGGCTCGCCCTCGGTCACGAAGACCGTTGCGATCTTCCCCGGGCCTTTCGACCGCACGGGATTGCGGATGCCGAGGGCCTCGACGTACGCAAGCTCGCGATCGCTCTCGAGCACCGCGCCTTCGATAACTGCCGGCCGCGCGAACTGGACGATGCCCACGATCTCCGCGGTTACGATGTCGTAAACGACGGGCTGCGCCGGAGCGGGGGCGAGCGGCGGCGCCGTGGCGCTCGGCGCCGGATTTGCCGCAAGCCGCGTCATCGCAACGCCCAAATCATCGTCTTCGACACGTAAGCGTACGAGCTCGCCGCTGCGAAAAGCATGGGCGAGCGCGAGCACGCGGGCGTGCACATCCTCATCAATCATCGGCCCGCGTCTTTCGAGGCATCGGACGTGCGGGCCTAGCGAGCGGGCCACGCGGCGCCGGCTAGCGAATTCTGGGGGATACCGTGGCTATCGTTGAAACGGACGCCCCCGCGAGTACGGGGAACGTCCTTCTTCTACACCCGCCTGAAATCGATCTCTCACCCGCGCACGATGCTTTTCTGCAAGCGGGCGTCTTGACGCGCGCGGCCGCGCTCCCGACAGAAACGGTCGATGCCGACGGTCGTGCGGTCGTTTTTTTGATCGAATCCGCACGCATCGCGGCGATCGGGAATCGCGAACAGGTGGCGATCGGGCTCGAACTGATCGCGCGGGCCCACCACGCCGCGGTCGTCGTCCTAGCGGAAACGAACGATCCCCGGGGTTGGATTGCAACCGACCCACACGTCGACGGCTGGCTCGTCGCCCCGATCGATCCCCACGCCGCGCTCGCAACGGTAATGCTCGCCGCGCGTTGCGCACGCGAACGCGAACGCGTGCGAATGCTCGAAGAGGAGCGGCGCGTCGGCAAGCGCGAGAGCCGGCAGCTCTTGCGGATCGGCGTCGCGCTCTCATCGGAACGCGATATCGGCGAATTGCAGAAGCTGATCGTCAACGCCGCGCGCCAGCTCACGAATGCGGACTCGGGTTCGCTCTTCTTACTCGAAGAGATCGACGGCGAACGGAAGTTGCGCTTCGCCGTCGCGCAGACCGGGCCGAAAGACGCGGGCACCTATCTCGGCGCGGTCTTGCCGCTCACGCGCGGCTCGATCTCCGGTTACGTGGCGACGACGGGCGAAACGATCCGCCTCGACGACGCGTACGAAATCGCGCCGAGCGCCGAATACCAGTTCAATCCGTCGTTCGACATGCGCACGAATTACCGGACGATGTCGGTCCTCGCCGTACCGATGCGCGATCACAAGGACGAAGTCGTCGGCGTCATCATGCTGATCAACCGCAAGGACGATTTCGATCTCGTGCTCGAGTCTCCCGAACACACGCTCGAGGTCGTGCGGCCGTTCACCGCGCACGACGAAAACGTCTTGCTCTCGCTCGCCTCGCAAGCCGGCGTCGCGGTCGAGAACAAGACGCTGCTTTACGCGATCCAGGATCTTTTCGAGCAATTCGTCCGCGCATCCGTCAAGGCGATCGAAGTTCGCGACCGCGCGACGCAGGGCCATAGCTCGCGCGTCGCCGAGCTCACCGTGGCGCAGGCCACGGCCGTCAACGAGATCGATGCCGGCATCTATCGCGATATGCGCTTCGATGTCGATCAGCTCCGCGAGATGCGCTACGCGGCGTTGCTTCACGATTTCGGCAAAGTCGCCGTTCCGGAATATATTTTTGCAAAAGCGAAAAAATTACCCGAGGGGCGGCTCGACGAGATTCGGCTCCGCTTCCTTCTCGCACTCGAACAGATGGAACGCGACGCCGCCCATCGCAAGTTCGCGCTCGTCAAAGCGGGCATCGATACGAGCGACGAGCGCTTTCTTGCGATCGATGCGGCGCTCGCCATACGCCGCACCGATCTGAACGAACTGCTGGAATCCGTCGAATCCGCAAACGAACCGCGCGTCATCGCCGAGGGGGTTGGGGAAGCCCTCGACGTCGCGCTCCAGCGCACGTACTCGCATCGCGGCGAAGCGCACACGCTTCTCAAGCCCGAGGAATACGATTTCTTACGCATCGCCCGCGGATCGCTCTCGACGGACGAACGCAAGAAGATGGAACAGCACGTCACACAATCGTTTTTGTTCTTGCGCGAAATTCCATGGACCCAGACGCCTTGGAAACGCGTTGCCGATCTCGCATACGGACATCACGAGCACCTCGACGGCACGGGCTATCCGCGCGGCCTGATGGGAACGGATATCGCGCCGCAAGTGCGGATGCTGACGATCGCGGACGTGTTCGATGCCCTGACCGCAAACGACCGGCCGTATAAAGCGGCGATGCCGATCGAGCGCGCGCTCGACATCCTAGTGAAAGAATTCGCCCAACGCGGCAAAGTCGACCCCGACCTGCTCGACATTTTCATTACGAAGAAAGTCTACGAACCGGTCATGCAGTACGCGCAAATCCACACCCCGTAACGAGCGCGCCCCTACTCGGGAAAATCGAGTCGTGCGAAGAGCGCGGCGAGGTCGATCCGTAGGCCCGCCGCGGCCGGGTGGACGAACACATCGCTCGCTGTAAAGCATCGCTCGTCGTTCGCACCGTGCGCAACGACCGTTCGCGCTTCCGGATCGACGATGATGACGAGCGGCGATCCCGCGCGCAGATACGTCGCGACTTTATCGGCGAGATCGTCATCGCGATCGCCGCGCGAGCGGATTTCGACCACGATATCCGGTGCGAGCGGCGGCGTTTCTCGCTCGCTCGGGGCGAGCGGGCGGAGTCGCGCAAACGTCACATAGGCCACATCGGGAACGAGCGGGCGCGGAGCCTCGCCCACGGGCTCCACGTAAAATCGCCATTCCGTCCCGGTACGCCCGTGCGGCGCACCCCACGCATCGAGCGCCTGCCACAGCGCGCCCTGGAGCACGGCATGGCTCGCCTTCGGGCTCACTTTTTGTAACGCTCGGCCGCGAACCCATTCCCATGCGGGTTCGCCTTCCGGCACGACGATTGCAAGCATGCGCGCTCCTCTTCCACACCTATCTATCACGCACGAGGGCGAAACGGCAAGTTCATATGCGCTCAGGGCCGGGCGGACGGTGCATCCTTCTTCTTCATCTCGAAGATCTTCAGATAAAACCCGAGCCGTGTTGCGAAAAACGGACCGAAGGCATCGTTGCTGCCGAGGCCGAGGGCCGTGAGCTGCGTATCCTTTACTTGCACGGAAGTGAAACAAGAAGTGATCGTCGCGAATTGCAAATCGGAGGCGCTCAGATCGTACCACGTGCCGCCGGTCTCACGGTGCGGCGTCGCAACGATCCCCTCGGGCAGTTGCGGCGCTGCCGCTCCCGCATCGACGGCCGTGACGTAGCTTCGTAACGCCGCGGCGAACGCTTCGGCCGCCGGACGGATCGTAGGACCACACTTTTTCTCCGGCTGCAACGCGAACGGATCGCTCGGCGCCGCGGACGGGACCGGTTTTGGCGGAGAGAAATCGAAGCCGTTGTCGATGCGCGGCGGTGCGAAATAGAACCCGGTCGCGGGCGAGAAGAGCACGGGAATGCGGATCTCTTCGGATTCGTCGAACGTCGGCAGGTAGAGACCGCGGCGCTGCGACTCTTGCAGATCGGCACTGTACGCATTGATGCAACCATAGAGCGGCCGCAGGATCGCGTTGCGCTGCGCGATCGTAAACTCTTTATCGGTGCCGATCAAAAGCGCATAGCTCTCGCCATTGCGATGATAGATCATCCGCATGCCATCGATCAGCGCGTCGGCAAACGCCGTTGGATACGCCCCACCCGCCCCACGTGCTTCTTCGATCTTGCGCGTGTACGAGCGGACCGCCGCAAGCGATCGCTTCGCCGAATCGAGCGTTTCCGGCCCGCAAAACGGTGACCGACGATTGATCGTAAACGGATCGGTGGGTTGCTTCTCGGGGAAATTCTGCGCCATGATCGCAACCGCTCCCGTCGGCAGATCGTATTGCGGTACGTCGTCGAGTTGCGCGCCCGGACCGAACGGGATGCGCGCAGATATTTGGATCGTGCGCGGTGCGAGGGGTTGCGCGACGGTTTGGAACGGCCCGAACGATGTCGCATAGGGAATGGCGTTTTGCACGGTCGCGAATTGACGACCGTACGCGTTCGTTACGTTGAGCAAGCTGACGTTGAACTTCGGCCCGTGCCGCAGCCCGAATTCCACGCCGGTATCGAAAGTGGCGAACGCCGGAAGATGATTCGCGTTATTCGCTCCGGTGACGTGTGCGTGCGCGAGCACCCGCGCATCCGATCGGCCCAAAACGGCCGCACCCGAGAAATCCGCTTGCTGCAACGGCACCGACGGAAGCTGCTTTCCGCTTTGCACCGTAGACCCGGGCCCGAACAAGAGGCCCGTGTTCCCGTAAGCGACGGCGCGCGAGAGCGTGTAGCGGAAGTTGAAGCGCACGTTGCGGCTTGCAAAGACGGCGATGCCCACATCGCCCGTGTCGTACGTCGTGCGGCCTACGGGCTCGCCGACCGCATAGAAAATGCTTCCGAGATCGGGAGCGGCCGCACCCGCACCGCAAGCGTTGGCATACTGCGCGCGCACGTTCGCAAGATACCCCGGTGCGAAGAGCGAGGGCGCAAGCGCATTTGCATTCACAAGCTCCGAAAGCTGCACGTCGTACTGCGTTTCGTGGCGTAACGAGAAGCTCGGCGAAACGCGGGGGCCCGTATGCTGCCAGCCGGCACCGACGCTCACGGTGCTTGCGTTCGCACTCGTTCGGGACGGGCCGAAGCCTTGCAGATTCGCACCCGCACAGTCGATCGTAAGCGAGAGCGGATCGGAGATTCCCGCAAACGACCCAGGCGGCGCGGGAGCGGCGCCGAGGTTCGCTTGCAGCGAATACGTCTCGCTCGTCACGGGGCGGTAGGATGCGTTCAACCCCTGCGTCGCGTGCGTTTGCCCGGCTTGCGCTTGCAGCCCCGCGTTTACCGTCGTCGAGAAATGCCGTACGTTGATGAGATCGGTCGAGAGTTGCGCCCGCGTTTGCGTGAGGTTGGCAAGCGCCGGCGGAACGAACGTTCCGAACGCCGTGCCGATCGTAGCATCCGTCTGCGCGTTCGTCGAGAAATCGGCCGTGACGCGGCGTTTTTCGCCGAGTAGCACGTTCGCTTGCGCGACGATGCCCGTATTGACGCGATTCTCGAAACTGCGCTGCGGCGTATTCACACCACCGACGAAAAGCCCGTTCCGATCGACGTCGATCGTCGTATGATTGCGGAAACCCGTAAGGAAGCCGTCGAGGCGCCCGGCGGAAAACGTATCGCGGAGTTGCGCGCTAAAGAGCGAGTCGTCGCGACGATTGTTCGGCCCGTATCCACAGGGAATGCTCGCCGTAAAGAGATTGCACACGATCGGCGCATCGTCGCGAAGCGAGAGCGCTTGTGCGACGACGACGTTCGTCGTCGAGAGCGGGAAGCGGATCTTCAGCGCGTCGCCGGTCGAGCGTGCGATGCCATCATGCACGTAGTTGAGGCCGCTCGTATCGCGAAAGCCGAGCCCATCGATAACGTTTGCTTGTTGGTGAAACGCGTGCGCGTACGAAACGCCGACGAGCCCGACCGTTCCCGATTCGGAATACGTATACGCCGTGCCACCGAACGACCCGAGGATACCGTTTCCGGAACCGATCCAATCGAGCGAGGGATTGCGCGTTTGGAAACCGAGCGAACCGCCGCCGGAATTCGCGATGCTCCCCGTGCTCACGCCACCCGAAGCGAAGAGATCGAGGCCGTAGCTCGCGACGTTCGGGCGATCGCCGAGGCCGCTTACCTGCACGCCATCGACGTTCACGGTCGTTTGATTTTCCGGTTTTCCGAAAATCGAGACGCCGCCCGCGGGCGTGAATTGCAGATCGGGCGAGCTCGCGAGCCCGCCGAGAATCGAACCCGAAAGGCGCGTGGTCGGCGAATCGAACGTCACCGTATCGGTCGTCGAGGGATCGCTCTTCGCCTGCGCTTTCGTCGACCCGATCTGGCGCAGCCGCGAAGCCGAGGGCGCCGGTGGTACGCGCTTCAGGCCGATCGCAACGGTCGCGGGCCCGGCACCAACGACGACGGCGCGCCGAACCGTTCGCGAAAATCGGCGCGTTGTGACGACGATGTTGTATTCGCCCGCCGGAAGGCCCGTAAACGTGACGCTCCCATCCAAATTCGTCACGCCGCGAAGCGCGATCGGTCCGTAAATCTCGACCGTCGCGAACGCTGCGGTCTTCTTCGTTTGCTCGTCGATGGCGTCGACGCGCAGCGATCCGGGCGGAGCGTCTGCCGCAAACGACGGCATACGGGTGCCGAGCAAGATCGAGAGCACGGTCGCGAGCACGAAGAACGAACGCAAGGCAAAACCTCTCATGGTGTCGTTACCGGCGCCCGATGGCTCGGCACCGTCGCTTGATGTAGCGAAGGCTGATGTAGCGAAGGCTGATGGAGCAACGGTTTGCCGACGATCATGAATCCGCGGCGACCGTACTGATCGATCGTCATCTGCACTTTTACGTGCCCGTGGAAATCGATGGAATCCAGTTTGATCGCGTTGCGCATGTGGTGCTGCAAGCGCTGCATATTCGTGTGTATATCTTCGATCGGCGCGCTCGTATCGATGTCGAGCGTCGCTGGGACCGGGACGGAATTCGCCGGAACGCTCGCCGTCGTCACGCGCGTACGATCGACGATTTGCGTGCGAAGCGTTCCCGGAACCGAGGCTCCCATCTTCATGTGCATCGGGCCGACGGTTTTGAACGCGACGTTCGCGCTCCGCAGCAAATCGCTCAAATCGGCATCGGCATCGCGATCGCCCGGATGTGCGTCGAGCGGGCGTTGCGTGACCTTCATCCAATCGCCACGCGCGTTCCGATAGAGCGATTCGGTAACCGGATTCTCGCGGCCGTCGGAGACGGCGATCTTCGCCAGACGCCATTCTGCCGGCGGCTTGTAGACCGCGAACGGTACGCGGCGCTCGGCATCGTCCACCGAATCCACGAACCGCATGACGTGCATCTCGTGCGGCGCGACGACGAGCATCGTGCGGTCGCGCGCGGGCGATAGCAGCGCTTCGACGTGCGCGACGACGCCCGTCGTCGATGCGACGATGCCCGCGATGAAGAATGTCCCGATGCCGGCAAACGTGGTCACGACGCGACGCCTCGTGCGCCGCGCACGCTCGCGACCGATCGCCGCGCGCACCGCATCGAGCGGCGGGGCAATCGCAGGTATGCGCTGCAACGCATCTTCGAAGGCCGAGCGTGCGATGAAGTCGGCGCGGTCGTCGATCATGACGATTCTCCGAGCAACGGCTTGAGCGCGGCGCGCGCGGCCGCGAGCCGCGAACGTACCGTCGCCGCCGGCAGCCCGAGCTGCTTTCCGATTTCGCCGCTCGTGCAACCGGTATAATAAAACAAGATCACCGGTATCCGTAAATCGTCGTGCAAGCGCGCGAGCGCATCGGCGATATCCACGGTGTCGGCAAATGCGGGAACCACCGTCGGTGCATCGGCAACGAATCTGGCTTCGCGGCGTGCGTCCCGCTCGCGTTTGCGCCGGTAGGCGAGCGCGCCGTTCGCGACGAGCGTACGGAACCACGGCGATAACGCGTCCGGATCGCGCATGCGGTCGCGATGCTGCAGCGCGCGCACGCAGCTCTCTTGCGCGATGTCCTTCGCGGCATCGTCGTCGCGCAAAATCAACCGCGCGATGCGGTAGGCGGTCGGCCAAAGCGCGAGGATCGCGCGGTCCATATCGATGTCGCGAGCCTCCATCCGGCTCGCGACCTCGGCGACGTTGGTTATCATGTGGTTACCACTTGGATGCCACCGAAGCACCAAGCCGTTGATCGCTTCCGAAAAAATCGAGCAATGCGGCTATGCGTCGAGGGTAGAGATATCGCCCTCGTCGAGCCCGAGTTCGCGCGCCCGAAGGACGCGGCGCATGATCTTTCCCGAGCGCGTCTTCGGGAGCGCGGCGGCGATCGTGGCTTTCGCGAGCACGGCGATCGGCCCGAACGTCGCCCGCAGATGTTTGCCGAAATGTGCGGTCGCGTCGTCCGGCACGGGCGCGCCGACGCGCAGCGTCACGAAGCACACGAGGATCTCGCCCTTGAGCGGATCCGGAATCCCGATCGCCGCCGCTTCGGCCACATGCGGGTGTTCGAGCAACGCGTTTTCGATCTCGGCGCTCCCGATACGATGTCCCGCGATTTGGATCACGTCGTCCGTACGCCCGAGGATCGTGACGTACCCATCCTCGTCGCGGATCCCCGCATCGCCCGTGCGATAGCCGTGTTCGTCCCACGACGCACGGAAGCGCTCGTCGTCGCCCCACACCGTGCGAAAAAGATGCGGGAACGGGGCCGTAACGTACAGTGCGCCCGCCTCTCCCGCATCCGCGTTCGTTCCATCGGGCCGCACGATGCGCAAATGCACGCCGGGAAGCGCCAGACCAACGGTACCGAGTTTCGCCGCGAACCCCGGGGGCGTGCCGACGCATGGCGCCGCCGCTTCCGTCTGCCACCAATTATCGCCGACGTTCCCGCGCGTATCGCCACAGAGCTCGCGTCGCGCCCAGGTATACACCTCGGGATTGAGCGGCTCGCCCGCGCACATCACCCAGCGCAGCGAGGAGAGATCGCGGGCGCGCGCCTGTTCGTTTCCATATTTCATCAAAAAGCGAAGTGCCGTCGGCGCCGTGAAGAGCGCGCCGATCCGCTCGCGAGCGATCGCGTCGTACAGCACGCCCGGACTTGGATGGTCGAGCCCGCCCTCGCGAAAGACGGTCGTTAGCCCCCGCATGAGCGGCCCATAGACCATACACGAGTGGCCGACGATCCAACCGATATCGCTCGTTGCGAAATACCGTTCGCCCGGCCGTACGTCGACGAACGTGCGCATGTGATACGCAACGCCCACGGCGTAGCCGCCGTGTACGTGAACGACGCCCTTTGGCTTTCCCGTCGTGCCCGAGGTATAGAGCAGAAACAACGGGTGTTCGGCTTCGACGATCGCGAACGGCGCTTCATGCGCTTGCGTCGCGCAAGCGTCGGCGTAATCGAGCACCGTACGCGCGCCGAGCGACGGCAACGCGGCGTTACGATCGCGGCGCAAGACGAACGCATCCGTAACGGTGGCACAACCCTCCGCGAGCGCTTCGCGCCCGATCGCGAGCAAATCGGTTCGCCCGCCGCGCCGCATACCGTAGTCGGCGATGATGACGGCACGCGCTCCCGCATCCTCAATGCGCGAACGCAACGCGCTCGCACCGAGCCCGGCATAGACGACGCTATGCACCGCGCCGATGCGCGCGCACGCGAGCATCGCGACCATCGCTTCGAGGACGAGCGGCATGTAGATGACGACGCGATCGCCGACGCCGATGCCACGCGCCCGCAAGGCGTTCGCGGCCTGCCCGACCATCGCGAGCAATGCGGCATAGGTGCATTCGCGGCGCTCGGTGAGATCTTCGGAGAGCCACACGAGTGCGATGCGCTCGCCGTTGCCTTGCGCGATATGACGATCGAGCGCCGACTCCGTGATATTGAGCGTACCGTCGGCGAACCAGCGATAGGTCGGCGCATCCGCAGCATCGAGGCCCCGCGTGGGCACCCGCTGCCACGCGACTTCCGATGCGCGCCCGAGCCAAAAGCTACTCGGATCGGCGCTCGCGGCGATATCGCGCAACAGCGCATCGCGCTTGCGCGCGGCATCGGGATCGGTGGAAGCGGTGAGAGAAACCACTTCCACCGCTACGCGATAACCGCGAAACTTTACTCCCTGCGACGGAGCGCGCTAGCCCTCGATGCGCCGCACGGCATCCCGTTCGCTCGCCGGCAGCGCGCGCAAGAGCGCATCGAAACCGTCGTCGATTTCCGCAAGCGGCACCAGTGCGAACGCGCGCTCCGCGAGTCGTTCGTGCGGGATCGTGAGCTCGGGCGTCTGCATCGTCACGCCGTCGATCGCGAGGATGTCGAGGTCGATCGCGCGCGGGCCCCAGCGGTACGTCTCCACGCGGCCCATTTCGGTTTCGATGTGCTTGAGCGCGCGCAAGAGATCGCGCGGTTCGAGCACCGTTTCGAGAATCGCCGCCGCGTTGACGAACGGTGCCTGATCGACGACGCCCCAGGGCGGCGTCGTGTAGAGCGACGATCGCGCGACGACCGAGCCGAGCACGTCGAGGTGCGCGATCGCGGTATCGATCGCACCGGCTGCATCGCCGACGTTCGCGCCGAGCCCGATCGCGACGCGATACATCAGCGCTCCCGCGTCATCGTGACGGAGGGCGTCGCTCCCGCGAGCAATTTCGGTTTGCCGATCGTCACCTGCGCGCGATGCACGCGCGCATCCGCCATCAGCGCATCGAGGATATCGTTCCCGAGCCGTTCGAGCAACTGATACGAGGTCGTCTGCACGATGCGCACGACATCCGCGTGGAGCGCGGCATAGTTCAGCGTATCGGCAAGTTCGTCGCTCGTCATCGATTCCGTCACGTCCGCATCGAGGACGACGTCGAGATCGAAGGGCTGCGGCACGTCGCGTTCGCCCGGGTTCGCGCCGTGTCGGCCGCGTACGTGGATGCCGCGAACGGCGATTTGTTGTTTCACGAAATCCTCCAGTCACTTGGACGCCAACCGCGCACGATCGCATCGCTAACATGCACGACATCGCACATCGCGGCGACGTCGTGCACGCGAACGATATCGATGCCCGCGTGAACGGCGAGCGCCACGGTCGCAGCCGTACCGAAGGCGCGATCGTCGACGGCGCGCCCCGTGAGCTTGCCGATCGTCGATTTCCGTGAGGTGCCGAGCAGCGTCGGGTAGCCGAGCGCGACGAGCCGATCGAGCGCGCCGAGCAACGCCAGATTCTCTTCGGGGCCTTTGCCGAAGCCGATCCCCGGATCGAGCACGATGTGTTCGCGGGCGATGCCGAAGCGCTCCGCGCGCGCGGCGGCGGCGGCGAGAAACGCGAGCACTTCATCGACGACATCGCGCTCGTACACGTTGACGCGCTTGTTGTGCATCACGATCACGGGGGCTCCGGTGTCGGCCGCCGCGCGCGCGAGCTCGTCGTCGAGCCCCCAGATCGAGTTGAGGAGGTCGCCGCCCGCCGCATGCGCGGCGCGAAAGACCGAGGCTTTGAACGTGTCGATCGAAACGATCGCCGCGGGCGCCGCCGTACGGAGCCTTGCGATCGCCGGAAGTAACCGCGCCTCTTCCGTTGCGGCATCGAGTGGTGTCGAACCCGGGCGCGTCGATTCCGCACCGATATCGATGAGGTCCGCACCGTCCGCCATTTGCGCGAGCGCGTACCGCGCCGCGTCGTCCGGGCCCGGCCGGCCATCGCCCGAAAACGAGTCGGGCGTGACGTTGACGATGCCCATCACGTAGGTGCGCTGCCCCCACGGCAACACGCGGTCGCGCACGCGCAGCGCTCCACGCGGTGGATTCGTCGTCGCGCTCACGGTGCGAGTACGCCCCCGACGACATCCCCGCGCAAGCGCGCGACGACGTACGTCGAGCCCGTCACCACCACGATGTCGCGGCCATCCGCGCGCGCGCAAGCCCGCGCGAACGCCTCGCGCGAATCGGCGATGGATTCGCTTGCAACGCCGCGCATGCGCGCGAGCTCCGCCAAACGCTCGGGCGCCACGGCGGCTCGGCCCTTCTCATCGAACGAGGTGAACGTGAAGCTTCCGGAGAGCGCTAGCAACGGCGCGAGTACCGCCTCCGCATCTTTCGATTCGCCGATCGCGATCACGAACGAGAACCGATACCCGGGAAACGTTGCCGCAAGCCCCTGAGCGAGCCCCGCCGCTTTATCCGCGTTATGTGCGATATCGAACACGACGTTCGGAACGCCGTGCGCCGCCGGTACGAACTCCATCCGCCCCGCAACGACGACATGCGCGAGCCCCCGCTCGACGGCCGCAATCGTCGGGCGCAGCGGCGCGGGAAGCCGTTCGAGCACGGCGATCGCCGTAGCCGCGTTGCGCTGTTGGAACGCACCGAGGAGCGGCAACGCGATGCGATAGGTGCCCGCATCGGTCGTGACGTCGAAGCGTTGCGTATCGGGTTCGCTTGCATGTTGCGTCACGCGCGTGACTTCGCGCACGACGACGAGCGGCGCGCCGACGAGCGCACACGCGGCAACGATTTCCGCAAACGCGGAAGGTTCGGCCGCGTCGGTTACGAGCGGCACGCCGGGCTTCGCGATCCCCGCTTTGTCGCGCGCGATTTCGGCAACCGTATCGCCGAGGACGTCCATATGATCGAGTCCGACGCTCGTGATGGCGGCGACGACGGGAGCGACGAGGTTCGTGCCATCGAGCGTACCGCCGATGCCGACTTCGATCACCGCGACATCCACGCGCGCGCGCCGGAAATATGCGAACGCAAGCGCGAGCAGCGTTTCGTAATAGGTCGGCCGCCCATGCCGCGCCGCTACCGCATCAAGCACGGGCATCATTTCGGCGAGCAGTTCCGCGAACGCGTCCTCGGCGATCGGCACGTCGTCGATGCGCGCGCGCTCGGTGACCGAAGCGAGGTGCGGCTTCGCGTGCAGACCCGCGCGTTTGCCGCTCGCCGTAAGCGCGGCCGCGATCATCGTGCTCGTCGAACCTTTGCCGCTCGTCCCGCCGACGTGAATCGTCGGATACGCGAGGTGCGGATCGCCGAGCGCGGCGAGCAACGCGCGCATGCGATCGAGCCGATTCGGCATGCGCCGCGAGGCACTTTCGTTAATCGTACCTTGCAGATAGGCGAGGGCTCGTTCGAAGGTCATCGCGCGCTACCCGTCCGTGACACGATCGGCGAGCAGGTCGAGCGCATGCGGTAACGCCGGTAGGATGACCGCGAGCGTTTCGCGGACGGCCTTCGGACTACCGGGAAGATTCACGACGAGCGTGCGATTGCGCACGCCCGCAATCGCCCGCGAGAGCATCGCGGTCGGGACGATGCGCAGCGATTCGGCGCGCATCGCTTCGCCGATCCCGGGGATCTCGTAATCGAGCAGTGCTGCCGTCGCCTGCGGCGTGATGTCGCGCTTCCCGAGCCCGGTACCGCCGCTCGTGAGCACGAGCGCGATCTCGCGGTCGTCGATGAGTTCGAGCAAACTCGCCTGTAACGTTGCCGCGTCGTCTGCGAGCACGCGCTCTTCGACGATCTCGTATGGTGCCGAATCGAGCAGTTCGCGTACGACGGGAAGGCAGGCATCGGCGCGCGTCCCGGCCGCAGCGCGGTCGGAAAGAATCACCACGGCGACGGTATGCCTCATACCTCCGCCCGCCAGTCGCCGCTCTTCCCGCCCGTCTTTTCCAGGAGTCGGACCGATTCGACGACGATGCCTTTTTCGAGAGCCTTGCACATGTCGTAGATGGTAAGCGCCGCAACGCTCGCGGCCACGAGCGCTTCCATCTCGACACCCGTCTGGCCGTTGGTGCGCGCGACGGTTGCGATGGCGAGCACGTGCGGTTGCGGCCACGCAAACGCGACCTCGACCGAGGTGAGCGGAAGCGGGTGCGCGAGCGGGATCAGCGTTCCCGTTTGCTTCGCGGCGAGAATGCCCGCGAGTTGCGCCGCGACGAACGCATCGCCCTTGGGCAGCGTTGCGGCGCGCAGAGCATCGGCGGTTGCGGGAGCGAGCCGGACGCGGGCTTCGGCGCGGGCGGTACGCAGCGTAACCGCTTTCGCACCGACGTCGACCATGCGAACGGTGCCGTCATCGGCGATGTGTGAGGGTTTCGGCACGAAAGAGTGAATTCGGCACCCACGCCCTATGACTTTCTCTCCGAATCCCGACGCGGTTCGCACCGCAAACGATGCACCCGACGCCGTGACGTTTACGCTCGGCGATGCCGTGCGTACGGTTTCCGCCGTCGGCGATGCCGTCGTCGGTACCGAGCTCGGATTCGGGCTGCGCGTCGGCGCGCTTGCGACGGCGATCGCGCGCCGCTTGAAGCTCGAGGAGCCCGCCATCGATGCGATCGGCTACGCGGGCATGTGGCATCACATCGGCCACACGGGGCTGCCGCTCGATTCGCCGTTCATCGATCGCTCCGCACGTGCGAAAGAGATCGCCGCTTGGGAAGCGCCGCTCGCCGGCGCGGCGATCTCGCGCGCCACACCCGCGATCCCCGCGGCGGTCGCCGATGCGATCCGTTGGCATCGCGAAGCGTGGGATGGTACGGGGTTTCCCGACCGGCTGCGCTGGAACGGTATCCCGCAAGCCGCGAGCATCGTCGGCGTCGCGCGCGCGTTTCTCGCAGGCACCGCATCGCGCGTCGAACCGCGCGAACCCGATGAAGTGCTCTACGAGCTGATGAATTCCGCGGGGCGCGCGTATAGCGTCGGCCTCTTGCGCGCGTTTCGCGAAACGGTGATGTTCGAACCGGATGCTTGCGCGCCCGGAGCCGAGCCCGCACTGCCACCGCTCTACGGCAATGCCGAGAGCGCGCGCGCCCTTTTCGCCCGCGTCGCGCACACGATCGACGGCCGCGATGCAACGACCATCGGGCGCACGGAGCGCATGGGTCGCAGTATCGCCGCAACGGCAAACGCGCTCGGGTACGATCGCGCGTTCATCGAGCGCGCGACGATGCTCGCGACATTCGTGACGTTCGGCGACCTCGCAAAAATTGCCGTACGCGACGAACTCGATCCGCTGGCGCGCATGGCGCGCGAACGCCGGGCGCCGGAGATCGCGCTCGCGCAACGCATCGCAAAGCGCACGACGACGTATGCGCCGTACGCACCGATGCTCGCGGACGTGTACGAGTGGTTCGATACGAAACGCGAGCTTGCGATCGAAGCGCGCCTCGTCGCCGTCGCCTCGGCGTATGACATCCTCTCGCGCGTTATCGCATCGACCTCGACCGCCGCGAGCAAGACGCTCGACGAGCGCATCTACGCTGCCGCCGGCACGCAGTTCGACCCCGCGATCGCAAGCGCGTTCGTGACGGAGTTACGTCGATGATCGATCTCAACGACAGCCCCCGCCGCATCGCGGGATCGCGCCTCTTCGATATCCTCGCGGAGCGCGGCGTCGGTTCGCTCGTCGATCCGTTCATGGGCATCCCGATGCATCTCAATTTCCTAAAACGGCACGGGATCGCCGTGCACGGCGGGGATGTGATCGATTGGTTCGTGCGCGTCGGCGAGGGCATCGTCGTCAACGATTTCACGATCCTGCGCGATAGCGAAGTCGGCGAGATCGTCGAGGTGCTTCCCGCGCGGATCTATCCCGTCGATATGTTCAAAGCGTGGGAAGGCGTGTTCTTCACCGAGGAGCAGTGCGTCTATCTCGGCGTGTGGCATGCAAACGTGCACAACCTGCGCAGCGACGGCCAGACGGGCCTCGCCATCCTGGGACTTTGGTTCGTGCTTTGCTATTGGCTGCAAAAAGCGACGAAGAACGACGAAATGCCCGACATTCCGCCGAGCGAGCTCGCATGGCAATACATCCGCGCGACGGAGCGCTGGGTCACGCAGAACGGGCGGCGTAACACCGTGCGCCGCGGCGATTATCTGGCAACACTCGATGCGCACCCGAACGTCGACGCGATGTTCTTCGCACCCCCACGTCGCAACGCGCTCCTCAAACCCGATTCGCGCATCTGGATGTGGGAAGCGTGGTGGCAGGGCGATCCGTATCTGAACATCGAGCGCTACTATCGCGATAGCGCCTTCGGCGCGCGCATGAACGACGATCTCACGTATGACCGCGCGCTTACCGGTGTCTTTGCGAAGGCTGCCGCGGTGCCGACGATCGTCGTGCAAACCGAGGCGAAGGAAGCGGCGCGCTTCGAACGCCTCCTCCAGGCGACGGGACGAACCACCGAACTCGTCGCCCCGTCGCCCGGCGAACTCTACTTTATCGCCAAGCGCTAGCGCTTACGCGCGAAAGAGTTCTTTCGCATCGAAGCTCTTCGCGATGACCTTCGTTTTCGCGGCGGCGTCGATCAGGGGCTGGATCTGTTTTGCATCGAGCGTTTGCGCGTCGTTGACGCGGCGCATCTTCTTGATCGATTCGAGCGGAACGGCGCTGAACTTGAAGAGCGCATCGTCGCTCTCGGCATGATGGCGGTTGAAGTGCCCGTTCGCTTCGCCGATGCTCTTTGCGAACGCATCGACCGTCGCTTTGTTCTTCGCCGCATACTCCGCCGTCGTAAACCAGCCGGAGTATAGGTACGACGGCGCGATCGCATCGCACGGCGCGCAAAGCGCTTTGACTTTGCCTTCCGCAACCGCGGCGTGCAGCTCGGGCTCGATCGAACAGCCCGCATCGATGCGCCCTTGTTCGAGCGCGGGCGCGACGGCGCTGATCGGCATCTCGATCAGCTTGAGCGTCGACGAGTCGCCGCCATGCGCATCGACCCACGCCCGCGTGGCGATCACGTACATGTCGGAGAGCGACGACACCGCGATCGTCTTGCCGTTGAGATCGGCGCCGGTCTTGAACGGCGAGTCGCTCCGTACGAGCAAGGCGATGATCGGGTTCGTCGATTCGTAAAGCCCGCCCGGCGCGATCAGCACGAACGGAATGCCTTTCGTGTGCGCGATAATGATCGAGGGCAAGCTCGATTTCCCGATGTCGTACGTCCCGCCGAGAACCGCCGATGCCGTCGCCGAACCGCTCCGCTGGGCTTGGATATCGACGTCGAGGCCGTTGCGCCGAAAGAGCCCGCTTTGCGCGGCCCAGAGCGCGGGCGTGATCGAATCCTCGGGAACGCCGCCCGCACGAACGGCGGTGAGGCCCGCCGCACGACCCGTGGCGCGCAGGGTGAGAAAGGCGGCACCGGAGGCGAGAACGGCGCGACGCGAGAGCGGATTTTCCATGCCGCGCCATTCCGCGCGCCCCGGAAAAATCTTTCGCCCGCGGCGCAGGAGTGGCAAAATACTTACTGTAGTAAGGAATCGTGCTTTCGTTTGGAAACCGCGTCCGCAGGCTCGCGCGTTCGATCGATCGGGCGATGCTCGGCAGGCTCGCCGCGCATGGGCTTACCGTACCGCAGTACCACGCGCTGCGCGAGCTCTTCGCCGAGGAGGGCATCACCCAGCGCGAGTTGAGCGTGCGCCTGAGTACGACGGAACCGGCGATCCTCGGAACGCTGCGGCGCCTCGAGCGCCAGGGGCTCGTCCGCCGCGATCGCGACGGCACCGACCGCCGGAAGATCAACGTTTCGCTCGCGGCGGGCGGGCACGAGCTCCGCGAGCCGCTGCAAGCGCACGCGCAACACCTCAATGCCGCGATGCGCACGGGACTCTCGGATACCGAAGTGCGGCAGTTTTCGGCACTTCTCGAACGGATCGAATCGAATCTCGCAGCGGCGGTCGCCCATGGCTGATCGGCGCTTGCGCCTCGGCGTCGCCGGGCTCGGCCGGGCCGCCGCGGCGATGCTCCCGAGCCTCATCGCGCATCCGTTCGTCGATCTCGTCGCGGCGGCCGATCCGCTTCTCGAAGCCCGCGAACGCTTCGCACAAACCTACGGTGGTCGTGTCTTCGCAACGGCGGAAGCGATGGCCGCCGCTCCCGAGATCGACGCGATCTACATCGCGACACCGCACCAATCGCACGCTGCGGACGTCTGCGCTGCGGCAGCGCACGGGAAACACGCACTCGTCGAAAAACCGATGGCGCTCGCCCTCGACGATTGCGCGCGGATGATCGCGGCTGCAGATCGTGCCGGGACGGTACTCGTCGTCGGCCACACGCACGCCTTCGATCCCGTCGTGCGCGCGATGCGCGCGATTATCGCAAGCGGCGAACTCGGGGCATTGCGCATGATCCTCAACGTCGCCTACACCGATTTTCTCTATCGGCCGCGCCGCCCCGAAGAACTCGATAGTGCCCTCGGCGGCGGCATCATGTATAACCAAGTCCCCCATCAGATCGAAATCGTACGCGCGCTCGATGGCGGACCGCTGCGGAGCATCCGCGCGGTCGCGGGCGTGTGGGACGCAAATCGGCCGACGGAAGGCGCGATGACCGCGATTTGCGAGTTCGTCTCGGGGACCGCGGCGACGCTCGCGTACAGCGGATACGACCGCTTCGATTCGGACGAGCTCACCTTCGGGATCGCGCACTCGGGCGCGCCCAAACGCCCGAATCACGGCGCGGCGCGGCGCGCGCTCCGGGGGATCGATCCCGCGGCCGAAGCGCAAATGAAAGCGAAAAGCGGGTTTATCGGCCAAGGCGTGCGCGACGCCACGGGCCCGGTCTACCAACCGCATTTCGGTATGCTCGTTGCGAGCTGCGAGCGCGGCGATCTGCGACCGAGCGCCGCGGGCGTGCTCGTGTACGACGATGCGGGCGTCCGCGAGATCGAACTCCCGCGCGGCCGTTCGTTCCCCGATAAAGACGGCACGATCGACGAATTCTACGCCGCGATCGTCCATGGCGAGCCGCCGTTGCACGACGGCCGCTGGGGCTACGCGACGGTGGAAGCCGCGCTCGCCTGCGTGCGATCGGCGGCCGAACGGCGCGAGATCGTGTTCGACCGCGCACCTTATCCGCAGAAACCGGAGACGCCATGTTAAGCCAGCACGAAAACGAACTTCTCACGCGCGTCGGCGCGGGAACGCCGCAAGGCGAGGTGCTGCGGCGCTATTGGCTCCCGGCCGTACTCTCCGAAGAGGTTGCCGAGGCGGGCGGCACGCCCGTCCCCGTGCGCTTGCTCGGCGAGGACTTAGTGGCGTTTCGCGATGGCAAGGGCCGTCTCGGTTTGATCGACGAGCGCTGCCCGCATCGTCTCGCCTCGCTCGTCATCGGGCGCAACGACGACTGCGGCCTCGTCTGCCTCTACCACGGCTGGGCGTTCGACGTCGATGGAAACTGCGTCGATATGCCGACCGAACCCGAGGGCTACGGCTTCAAGAACCGCATTTCGATTACGGCGTACCCCGTGCGCGAAGCGGGCGGCATCGTGTGGACGTACATGGGTCCGAAAGAGAGCGCGCCGCCGTTTCCCGCGTACGGCTGGACCGCGCTTCCCGCAGAACAGCGGGCGATCGTGAAGATCGGCATCCGCGCGAATTTTCTCCAATCGGCCGAAGGCGCGATCGACTCCGCGCACTCGTGGTTTCTCCATCGCGGAAGTTCGCGCGACTGGGCGAAGCGCTTCGACCTCTCGACCGATACTTCGCCGAAACTCGAGGCCGAAGATACGGCCTACGGCTTTCGCTACGCCGCGATCCGCAAACCCACGCAACGGCCGCTGGAAGAGAAATACGTGCGCGTGACGCTCTTCGCATCGCCGTCGACCGCCTTCATCCCACCGCCGCTCAACCCCGATCTTCCGGCGCACACGCAGATCTTCGTACCGGTCGACGACGAACGCACGATGCTCTTCGACGTGTTTCATAGCCAGAACGGGACGCCCGTCGACGAGCAAGCGATGCGCGCGAACCTGCACGCGCAACCGGGTGTCGATCTCGACGAGCGGTGGTATCGCTTCGCACACGCGGGCAATCGCTGGAAGCAAGATCGCGCGGCGATGCGCGCCGGCAGCTGGACCGGCATCTTCGGGTTCCAAAACCAAGATATCGCCGCGCAAGAATCGATGGGACCGGTCGTCGATCGCTCGCGCGAACACCTCGGCACCTCGGATGTCGCGATCATCCGCATGCGCAAGCGCCAACTCGAAAACATCCGGCGCTTCCAGGCGGGCGAAGCATTGATCGGCCACGATCCGGCGTGCGCGTTCGACCGACTCGCGAGCGAACAGCGCGTCATCCCGATCGATCAACCGTGGCAATCGGTCGGCGCGTTCGCGGGCGAGATGGTGCGCGCATGAGAAATACGCAAGCCACGAACGGCGGCACGACGCAGCGCGACGACTTGGCGATCGCGAACCGCATTCTCTTTCACTACGGCATCGTCGACGGCTTCGGGCACATCAGCGCGCGCGACGAACACGACCCGAATCGCTATCTGATGTCGCATTACATCGCGCCCGGGCTCGTCACCCCGGCCGACATCCGCTCGCTCTCACTCGACTCGATCCCGGAAGATACGAGCGAACGACACTACAGCGAACGCTTCATCCATGGCGAAATCTACAAAACGCGCCCGGACGTGCGGGCCGTCATCCACTGCCACGCTGCGGCGCTCATCCCGTTCGGCGTGACGACGACCCCGCTCCGCCCGATCTATCACATGAGCGCGTTCATCGGCGATCACGTGCCCGTCTTCGAAATTCGCGATGCGGCCGGGATGACGGATATGCTCATCCGCACGCCGGAGCTCGGCGCCGCCCTCGCACGCACCCTCGGCTCGCGGCCGATGGCGCTCATGCGCGGGCACGGCGCGACGTTCGTCGGCGGCTCCGTGCAACAGGTCGTCTATCGCGCGATGTACGGCACGCAAAACGCGCACTCCCAGATGGACGCCATGCGCCTCGGCGGTGAGGTGACCTACCTCGCGCCCGAAGAGTGCGCGCTCATGGAAGACCACGCAAAGGGCATCTACACCCGACCGTGGTCGATCTGGAAAGCCGAAGCCGCCGCCGGCCTCTAGCGGCTAGCGCTATTCTGGAAGCGAAACCACACGAGCGAGAGCGCCGCTAAAATCGCATACAGCACGGCGTGCTTGGTGTGATGGCCGCCGTCGAGGCCGGCGGCTTTGACGCCGAGATCGACGCCCGTAAACGTCATGACGGCGAGGATGAGGAACACGACGGCAAGCGCGAGTGCGAGCGGTTTCATGAAATCGGAATCACTTTCGTTGCGAAGAGTACGTACGAGGCGATACCCACGATGAGGCAATACCAGCCGAACGGGCGCAGGTCGTTCTGGGCGAAGTATTTCGTGAGGAAGGCGACGGAGATGTATGCGGTCACGGCGCTCAAAACGCCGCCGATGAGGGCTTGCGTGAGATAGGTTTCCGCACCGGGCAGAAACAGCGTCGGAATTTCGAGGATGCCCGCCGCGAAGATCACGGGCGTCGCCAGCAAAAACGAAAATTTCGCGGCGTCTTCGTGGGTCAGATCGACGAGCAATCCCGCGACGATCGAGGTTCCCGAACGCGAAATACCGGGAAGCAGCGCGAGCGATTGTGCGATCCCGACTTTGACGCCGTCGACGTATGGCGTTTTTTCCAGAGCGTGCACGGCGTTGCCCGCGCCCGCTCGCGCGATCTGGCGCTGGCGCAGCGCCTCACCCGCAAACATCACGAGGCCGTTGGCCGCGAGGAAAAGCGAGACCGGGATCGGGGATGCGAAGAGCGAGCGCACGCTGCTCTGGAACAGCACGCCGAGGATCCCTGCCGGAATCGTTCCCGCCACGAGGAGCCACGCGATCTTCTCGTCGCGCGAACCCGCCATCTTCCCGCGTGCGATGCTTGCGACGAACGCGCGCGTGAGGGCGGCCCATTCGCGGCGGTAAAACGCGATCAGCGCGATCGCGGTACCGAGATGCAGCACGACGACGAATGCGAGAAACGCCTCCGACTGCCGATCGATGTTCCAGCGAAGCAACGCGGGGATCAGTACCGTGTGGCCGAGGCTCGAAATCGGAAAGAGCTCGCTCACGCCCTGTAAGAGCGCGAGCAACATCGCCTGGAGAAACGTCACAGCGGTACCGGATGCGCTACCGCGAGACGCGCGCCCTGCCGCACGCGGGCCGGCTCATAAGACGCCGATATCGCGCAATTTATGCACCGTGTCGATGTAGCGTAAGAGACCCCGCCGCTGGTCTTCCGAGCTATCGATAAACTCCAGGCCCGTGCGCCATTTATCGAGCAGTTCGTCGTGGAGCGACCACCGTACCGCGCCCGTCAGCTTCAGCGCCGGCTGCGCGTCGCCGCGCAATTCGAGCTCGATCGTCACTTGCGTACCCATCCCGAGATCGGCGTTGGTAAACATCGCAAGCCCGCCGATCCCGATATCGTACGTTTCGGTGTACTCCGACGGGAAATCGTCGGAAATGGTGTAGGAAACCAAAAGGACATCGCCCACGCGTACTGACGCTCGCTCTTTCTGAGAATCGGGTGTGTCGGGCACACGCGAGCCTTAGCATGGACCAGCCGCCGGACCTGCCGTGCAACGGAGCACGCACGGCCTACTGCGCTTGGAATTCCACCACGTAAACGTACGTCGCCGCGAGCGGCACACAGTTGCGCACTTCCGTTGCGAATTGCGATTGTCGTGCGGCCGCCAGCGCCGCTCCGCGAAGCGCGCTCGGCCCATCGCGCACGATCACGTTCACGATATGGCTCTCGGCGTCGAGCTGCACTTCGACGAAGACCGTGCCCGCAATGCCCTCCTCACGCGCGAGCGGCGGGGTCTCGGGCGGAAAGGCCGCGATCGTACGCGGCTGTAGGTTCGGATGCGCGCACGTTGCCGGCGGAGGAGTCACCGGAAGGGGCGGCACGACTACGGCGGCGGGCACGATCGTCGGCAGATCGCGCGGTGCCACGATCTGCTCGGGCTCGGGAGGGAGCGCCGAAAGCGGACCGTCGCCGCTGTTCGCGCCGGGATCGTTCGCGGCGACCAACGCGCCAACGCCACCATGGGAAATTTCGGCGTGCCCGCGTTTGCGGGGCGCTAGCCGTACGGCGATACCGTGCGGATACGACGGGACGGCTCGGGGCGGCACGAGCACGACGCGTGCCTTTGGAGGCGGAGTCGGCGCGAGCCGCGGTTGCGGCGTTGCATGGATGATGCGCAAGCGCCCGGCGGGCACATCGGCGGAAGCGATCGTCTTCGGCCCACGCGCGAACGGCGCGAAGAGCAGGTGCGCGAGGATCGACAGCGCGATCCCGTAGGCGAGGAAACGGCGGCCGGGAGCACCCGGACGGGCATCGTGCATACGATCTCCGAAAAGCAACGTACCGAAGGCGGATGTGCCCTCGGTACGTGGCTAACGGATTCTTCCGTAGCGATCGCTAGGCCATTCGGCTAGCGATCGCGTTCTCGCCTATTGCGATTCGAAGGTGACGACGTACTGATATTGCGCCGCTTGCGGAACGCAATCTTTGATTTCGGTTTGGAATTTCGAGAGCTTCGCGGCGGCGATCGCGGCGTTTCGCAAGGCAGGTGGCCCATCCAATGCGGTAACGCTGACGATCGAACTGGTCGCGCTCAACGAGATCGCCAACCGAACGGTTCCCGTGATGCCCTGCTGGCGCGCGATTTCGGGCGTCTCCGGCGGGTAGGGCGAAAGCGTATCCGGTGGGACGTTCGGCTTCGCGCATTTCGGGGTCGGCGTCGGCGTCGGCGGGGCGGGCGTCGGTGCGGCCGTCGGCGCGGCGGTTGCTGGGGCGGCGGTCGTCGGCGGGCCGGTGTTGCCCGGTTCCACCGTGTTGCCCTTGGGAATCCCGCTCGTAGATCCCTCGGTATGCGTGTTTGCCGCTTCCGTTTCGCCGCCGGTCTTTTTCGTCACCAGCGTGTTGACTTTCACTTTGGTGACTTTTTTGACTTCGGGCTGCTTCGACGGCTGCGGTGTCGGCGTGACGCGGGGGGTGGGCGTCGGGCGCGGGGTTGGCGTCGGCTTGGGCGTCGGTGTGACCGGCGGAGGCGTCGGCACTTTCTCGACCTTGATCGTCTTGCTCTCTTCTTCTTTCGCTACGGTGTTGTTGCCGTGCACGAAGGGAGCGATGATTAAGTGGACGACGAGCGAGAGAAGGAACCCATAGAGCAAGAAACGACGCGCTTGGGACGCGCGATTCTCATCCTGCGCTTTGGGGGCAGGTGCGGGGGGTGGGGTCGTCGCCATCTACTGCCCGGCCTCCGGCGTACCCTTGGTGTGGTTCGCAAGCCCGAATTCGGTGAGATGTGCCTGTTTCGCCGCATCCATAACGCGTAAGACCGTGCCGAAATCGGCTTTCGGGCTCGCTTTGATGATGACGCTCGTGAGCTGGCCGTTCGTGCTGCTCTCGAGGCTCTTCATCTGCGCGATCGCTCCCGCGGCATCGACCGTGGTCGAGCCGATTTGGATCTTGTTCTTCTCGTCGATGAGCACGACGATCTGCGAGGCCTTCACCTTATCGGCGTTGACCGCCGTCGGCAACTTTGGCTCTTTGGTGACCGAAGCGAGAATGATGAAGATGATGAGGAGAACCAACAGCACATCCGTGAAGGGCGTGATGTTGATCGTCGACATGACTTCGTCTTCGCCTTGTCCGGTGGAAACTGCCACGGGCTAGGTGTTCGCTTTCTTCGGAATTACGACGTCACGAAAGCGACGTCGGACAATCCGGCGACTTTCGCTGCATCGAGCACGGTGATGACCAGTCCGTAGGGTGCCTTGATATCCGCCGTAAGCGCGATGTGCGTATCCTTGCCGCGTTTCGCCGTGACGTCGCGGAGGTCGCCGTAGATCGCCTCGGCCGTCGTCGGCTTTGCATCCACGAACATCTTGCCTTTTTCGGTGATGACGACTTCGACCGTCTTGTCCTTTTTGTTCTGCTGGACTTGCGGCTTGTTGTCGCTCGAATCCGGGAGCTTCTTTTGGAAGCCGGGCGGCACGACGAGGGAGGCCAAGATCATGAAAATGATGAGCAGCACAAGCAACACGTCGGTGAACGGCGTGATGTTGATCTCCGCCATGACTTCGTCGTCTTGCGACGCGCCAACCATCGACATCGTGTATTAGCCTACGCCGTCGTACGCGGCTGGTAGAGGTCCGTCGGAACCGGAGCGCCCGTGTTATGAAAGTGGAGCATTTCGGCGAGCTGGTTCGCCGCGACGATCATCTCTTGGTTGTACGCCTTAATGCGCGTCTTGAAATAGTTGAAGAAGATGACCGAGATGACGGCGACGAAGAGGCCGGCCGCCGTCGTATTCAATGCTTCGCCGACGCCTGCCGCAACGACCGCGGGGGTCGAGTTGCCCTTGAGTGCGATATCGTCGAAGGCGCGGATGATACCGAGCACGGTGCCGGTCAGGCCGACGAACGGCGCGATGACGGCGATCGTACCGATGATGCCGAGATTGCGCTCGAGGCTGTTGAGGTTTTCCATCAGCGCGATCGAGAGGGCGTCCGTGATATCGGCGCGGTTCTTCTCGCCACGCATGAGGCCGAACTCGAGGATGCGCGGGAGCATGCCCTTGTTCGTGCGGCAGACTTTGCGGGCGCCATCCATGTCGTCGGCAGCGATGCGCTGACCGAGCTGGCGGAGCAGACCTTTCGAATCGCCGTGCTGCGTGCTGAAGAAAAACAGCCGCTCGAAGACGATCGCGATCGCGAGCACCGAGAGGATGATGAGTGCCCACATCGCAGGGCCGCCCTTGACGATGAAAGTGACGAAATTACCAAAATCCACGCTGCTGGGAGCCTCCGGACGACGAGTGTTCGGGCAGTAAGAAATCGGGGCCCGAGGGCCCGGGTGCAGGCGGGAGTTTTTCCCCCGCCTGCGGGGTTATCCTCGTGAAATATCTGTTTCGCGAACGAGGTGCCGTACGCCGCACCGGCTATTTCTTGGCCGTTCCGCCATTGACACTCTTGAGCGTGGCCGTAATCTGCGCTTGAAGCGCGGTATCCGTGCCGGCCTTCGCAAGCGTATCCGCTTTGTTGAGATACACCAGGCCGTCTTTGGTCTGCCCGTCGTTCACGAGCGCGACGCCTGCGATCAGATTCGCCTGTGCATTGTTTGCATCGAGCGCGAGCGCCTTGTCCGCTTCCGCCTTCATCTTTTTGAAGTCGGGTTTCGCCGCTTTCCCGTAAGCGTTCGCGCCGTTCATGTACATCACGACGGCATACTTCGGCGCGGCTTTTGCCGCCGACTCGAATGCCGCCACGGCGACGTCGGTATTGCCGGCCTTTACCGCAGCCGTGCCCTTCTCTTGATAGTATTCCGCGAACGCATCGTCCATCGTACGATCCGGCTCCGCCTTTTTCGCATCGGCGAACGCGGCCTCAGCCTTGTCGACATCGCCCGCCTTCAGATAGGCCTGCGCGAGATTCATGTTAATCGTGCCGACTTGCTTCGGCGTCGCCTTCGCGTCGGACGCGATGCTTGCTTTCGCTTTTTCGAAATCGGCGATGGCCGAAGGTACGTCGCCACCGGCGAGTTCGGCGTTTGCGAGGATGTTATACGAGCCCGCGCCCGGCGCGAGCGCCGCGCCCTTCTTCGCATAATTCGTCGCGGCGACGTAATCTTTGGCCGCGAACTTCGCGCTCGCTTGTGCGAGGAACGCCGATGCTGCGGGGCCCTTGTACTTGTCGGGGATGCTCGCGGCTTTATCGAAGAGCTCGGCTGCCGTCACGCTATCGCCATCGAACGATGCGGCGACTGCGGTTGCAACGGCGGCTGCAGAATCGCTCGGGTGACTGGCGATAAACGCCTGCCCCATCTTCTTCGCTTCCGCAAATTTGCCCGATCGATTCAGCGCCTCGATCGTGGCGACACCGCCACCGCTCACGTTGAGATCGTCCGCCGACATCGCTTGGCCGACGAACGTGATCTTATAAGTGAAGAACGCGGCGACGGGCTTCCCACCACGCAGCGCCGGCTTATACGTGGCGGTCATCGCCGCTTCCTTGGCCGCCGCATCGTCGCCGTGATTCGTCGAAGTATTCACCGAAACGCTCTTCGGCGATCCGTTCGCGAGAACGAACACCTTCACCGAAACCGTGCCGGCGCCGGCGATCTGCGAGGTCGGAATCCCTTGCTTCAGACGCTTCGGTGCGACGTATCCGATCGCGTCGGCAGAGGCCGGGCGCATCGATGCGAGGGTTGCGGAGGTAGCGAAAACGGTGCTCGCAGCGATCGTCGCGACGAGCGCGGCTGCGGAAGCGGGGCGCAATGGATCGACCATCCGTACCTCGGAAGACGTGCGAAATGCGAAATCGCGTTTCGCGGAGTTGTAATTGCGGTCAACGCTTGGGCGGTTGAAAACGTTCCGTCGCACGGACTGCCGCCGACGCTTCGGCAAAGTACGACACGAGCGGTTCGCAATTCCCGGCTTCGAGGCCATCTGCCGCACGGACGAGCCGCTCGGCAAGCGCGCGTAGCGCGATCGCGACTTCGGTGGCATTACCGCGAAAGATCGGTTCCCACACCTCGGGTGCCGAACGCGCGAGCCGCAGCATCGATGCAAAGCCCGGCCCCGCGACCGCGCGCGCGTCGCTCGCGAGCGCACCGGTCAACGCATCGCCCGCCGTAGCGCCGAGCGCGACGGCAAGCGCTTGCGGCAGATGCGAAAATATCGCGACGAGCGCGTCGTGTCGGCCGGGCGCGATCGTATGCGGCTCCGCGCCCGTCGCCCGCACGAGCGCATCGAGGCGCTCGCGAACATCGGGGTCGCGATGGTCGGCGACGAGCCACGTACGCCCGTAAAAGAGCTGCCGGTCGGCGGCGGCAGGGCCGCTGCGCTCGCTGCCCGCCATCGGATGCGTGGAAACGAATGTCGGCAGCAGCGCGCCGAAACGCGTGAACGGCCGCTGCAGCGAGGCGACATCGATGATGAGTTCCGGCATCCGCGCGATCGCCGCGCGTGCGAAACCATCGAGCACGGCTTCCGCGGCATCGACGGGGACTGCGACCACAACGACGTCGGCCGCGAGCGCGGACAGCGGATCGGTATCGGTCCGATCGACGATGCCGTTCGCAAGGGCGAATTCGCGATGTTCCCGATTCGCATCGATACCGACGATCTCGGAAAACGCGCCGCGCCACGCAAGCGCAAGCGAGGCGCCGATGAGCCCCACGCCGACGATCGCGAGACTCCGCGCGCGTTGCTTCACGATGTGGGGGCGACGAGATCCGGCCGAAGGACGCTCGCTCCGCCGAGGTAGAGGTGGACGATTTCCGTTTGCTTCTTCGACGTATTGACGTGCAACAACACGCGGATGCAGCGTGCGAGGCCACCAGGAACGGCGATCTCCGTGAAATTCAGCATGGGGACCATCGTCCAACCGAGCCCCCGCGCGGCTGCGGCCGGGAAGTCGGACGAGAGATCGGGGGTGACCGTAAAGAGTGCCGAGGCGATGTCCTCGGGCGCGATGGCGTTTTGCTCGACGATCGCCTGCAAGAGGTGGGCCGTCGCCGCAAGCAAGAGCGGCGCTTCGTCGCGCTCGACGGTGATCGCTCCGCGAATGCCACGCACGACCGTCAACTGCAACGCGCGCTCGCCTTCGTTCCGAATCGACTCGCTCATGACTCGTCCGTTTCCGCGTCTGCTTCTCGGGCGAGGCGATCGCTCTCGCGTTCTTCTTCGCGATCTTCTTCGGCCATCATGGCGTCTTGATCGCGCGAGGCGGTTAGGACTTGGCGCAGTTCTTTGAGTTCGCGCTCGGTCGGTTCCCGGAGCGCCCCGGGCGGGAGATCGCCAAGCGCAAGCGGACCGAATTTCAAGCGCACGAGCGCTTCGACGGGCGATCCGACGGCCTCGAACATGCGCCGGACCTGGCGGTTGCGGCCCTCGTGCAGGCTGATATCGACTTGCGAAACCATGCGATTGGTGGAGACGACGCGGAGCTTTGCGGGCGCGGTACGGCCGTCGTCGAGCCGAAGCCCATTCGCGATACGCGCGAGAGCATCCGGCGCGAGGCGCCCTTTGATCGTCGCACGGTACGTTTTCTCGACGCCGTAACGAGGGTGCGTGAGGACGTGGGCGAGATCGCCGTCGTCCGTGAGCAAGAGCAAGCCCGCGGTATCGTAATCGAGGCGGCCGACGGGAACGAGCCGCTCGGTCACGCCGCCCGAACGCAACACGTCCGCGATCGTCTTACGTCCCTCGGGATCGCTCAGCGTCGTCATCACCCCGAACGGTTTGTGCATCACGAGATAGCGTTTTTCCGTCGAGAGCACGATGCGATTTCCACCGTACTCGACCACATCGCTCGGCTCGACGGTCGTACCGAGTACGCGCACGACCTTCCCGTTAACGCGGACGGTACCGGCGAGGATCAGTTCTTCGGAAGCGCGGCGCGATGCGATGCCCGCATGGGCGAGGAAGCGCTGTAAACGCATCGCGCTCATGCGGGGCTCAACCATCGCGGTCCGCTCACCCAAGCGCTACCGCGAGCGTAAAACCGGTGCGGATAGTCGGCCGCCTTCGTAAGCCCGATGCGGGTGCTGATGCCGATTTCCGGAAGTGGCGCGGCATCTCGGGCGAGTGCGAGCGGACCACCCGCAACGAGCGGCGTTCCATCGAGCTCCTTCGAAATCGCGAACCCGATACACAGGCGCCCGGGGCCGCGCACGAGGTCGCGATCGGATATGCCGGGGCGGTTCGCGCGCAACAGCGCAAGCCCGCTCACCGGTTCGACGGCACGTATCAAAATCGCAGCTCCTTCGCCTTCGCCTTCGCTCGAAATATTCAGGCAGTACGACGTCCCGTAAATACGATAGACGTACGCGTGCCCGACCGGCAGAAACATCGATGCGCACCGTGGCGTGATGCCGCGAAACGCATGGGACGATGGATCGCCGACTTCGTATGCCTCGGTTTCGACGATGCGGCCGATTACCTCGCCTTGCGGGAGGCGGCGTACGAGGAGGGCACCGATAAGGTCGCGCGCGAGCGCGACGGTCCCACGTAGGAGCTCGCTTTGGGCGAGCGGACGGTAGCCGTACGGTTCAGGCTGCCAGGCGGAGCCGGGCGTCGGCGCGGGCGCGGGCCTCGAGATCGTCGATTTCGACACGCTCGCCACATTCGACACGATGAGCCGAAAATGCGTGCAACGCGCAGCGAACTTTGACGTACGGCATCGCGAGGGCCGGTGGCACCGTGGTACGCCCCGCGACGAACGCGGCGGTCGCCTCGTCGCCGAGGCGAATCCGCACTCGCGCGAATCCACGCGCTTTCAACGCCGTTGCAACCGCCGCGATGGCGGCAAACCCAACTTCGGCTCCATCGCATGCCGCGAGGGGACGAACCCGAAAGGGCACGCGCATCGGCGTCGTCGTGCGACCGTCGGAGAGCGCCGCGTACACGATACCGTTCCCTGCGGCATCCGCCGCGTATCCGATCGCTACCGTCGCGCCCATCCGATTCCTCGCCGTCGTCGCTGCCATGATCGTATTTCCCCCGTCACCTTACATCGAACGTATGTTCGATGTCAATTCGTTCCGCTCGCGGGCCTCGGCGTAAACCGCGGCCATTCGCTCCGCCTGTACCCGTACACTAAATCGTTCGAATGCCAAATGTGCGGCACTCCGATCGTGCTCTTGCGATAGTGCCGTGAGAATGGCATCGGCAAAGCGCGCGGAGTCGGGGCGCGCGAGCGTTCCGTAACCGGCGAGCACTTCGCGGGTAACGGGCGTCGACACGGCGGCGATCGGGAGACCCGCCACCATCGCTTCGGCGAGCACCAGCCCCTGCGTCTCCGAGAGCGAGGGAAACGCAAACGCGTCCGCAGAGGCGTAGACGTTGGGAAGCTCCGCGGGAGCGAGGGCGCCGAGGAATGCGACGCGATCGCCGACGCCGTGGACCCGCGCGAGTTCGATGAGTTCGCGGCGCGCGGGGCCGTCGCCGACGAGCGCGAGGCGCACCCGCCCATCGGGGATACGTGCGAGCGCTTCGATCGCGAGCCGGACGTTTTTTTCCCGCCCGAGCCGCGAGACGAGGAGCACGAGGCGATCGTCCGAGCCCGCACCGAGGCGCGCGCGAACGGTGTCGGAGCGCGCACCCGAGGCGAAGCGCTCGACATCGATCCCGCTCGGCACGACGCGAATCGGAACGCCGACGCCGATCTCACGGAGGCGGACTTCGATCGCGCGCGTCGGCACGACGACGATCGTTGCGGCATCCGCAAACCCGCGCGTCAGCGCGATTGCGAGACGGCGGCTCAGGTTACGCTCCAGCGGCGCGTAATGCGCGTACTGATCGAGGCGCGTGTGATACGTAAAGACGAGGGGCAATTTGTGGGCGCGAGCCGCCCGGAGCGCGATCGCCCCGGTGACGAAGGGCGAATGTGCATGGATCACGTCGCTTGCGGCAAGCGCGATGCGCGCGCGCCGTGGCAGCACGGGGAGGCACAGCCGATAGGCCGTCGGAGTTGGGAGCGGCCACGACGGCAGGCGCACGATATCGGGGCCATCGGCTGCGGCGTGGGGAAACGATGGTGTGACGACGGTAAGCGCGATATCTGCCCCGCCGCATCCCGCGAGAAGAGCATCGATCGACGCCGTCACGCCGTTCCGAATCGGCCGATAAACTTCGGTAAACGCCGTCACGCGCAGGTGTGCCACGTGCCCTGCGGTTCGCGAAGGCCGTTCCGACACCCCGCGATTAGGGTTTGACGAGCCAGCGAAAGATGTGCTACCTTCCGCAGGTCCCGCGCCGATCTCACTCGGCACCGGGTACCCCGAGGAGCCGTTTTCACGCGTTGTGGAGCCCTCGGCAACGACTGATTCACCCGTCGCCCATGCGATCGCGCCCATTTGCGCGACCTTGCTCGCGAAGCGTGAATGAAAGGAGTCGCAGTATCGGACGCCCATCTGGTCCAAACATCTTTGCGACCGGCGTGCTTTCCGTGGGCCTCATGGTCCCGGGCGGGATGCACGCCCTCGCCGCCGGCGGTTCGCCTACGGCCGCCCTTCCCGCGCTCGATTTGCCCGCGGCAAAGCGCATCGCGTTCGTCGCAAACGGGTTCACCGAATCGACGATTTCGTTTGCAAGCACGGTTGCGGAGTTCTTAAGCGACCGTCACATCGTTCCGGGCCCGGATGATTTTTTGAGCGTCGATCTCGCGACACCGCTCGCCGATGGGCTCGTTATCGAGTTTCGCCCGGCGATCTCCGTGACGGTGGACGACGGAGGCGTCTCGCAGACGATCCGGACGACCGCCGCAAACGTCGCGCATCTCCTTGCCGAACGCGGGATCCGTCTCGCGAAGCACGACCGCGTCGTTCCGAACGCTAACGCTCCCTTGGCCGCCGACCTCACGGTACGCGTCGTTCGCGTCGCATCGTGGACCGAGCGCTTGCGGCATCGGATCGCGCAGACGATCGAAAAACGTTACGATCTCGATCGTCCGACGGGACAACCGCGCATCGTCGATCCCGGATGCCCTGGCGAAGCCGAGGACGTCGTTCGCTTCGTCCGCAACGCCGGACACGCGCCGATGACGAGCTTGGTCTCGACGAAGGTCGTACGCGTACCGCGCCCGCGCGTGATCGTCGAGGGGCTCGGCGGCGACGTTCGCAAGCTCTCCTCGCTCGCGAGCCGCGGCGTCGAGAAGACGCTCGGCATCGCGCACGCCGCGCTTTCGATGCTCGCCACCGCGTATACGGCACAGTGCTATGGCTGCAGTGGTATCACCGCAAGCGGAAAACCGGCGGGCTTCGGCATCGTCGCGGTCGACCCGGCCGTCATCCCGCTCGGCACGAAGATGTACATTCCCGGGTACGGCCGCGCGGTTGCGGGCGACACCGGCGGAGCGATTCACGGGAATCGCATCGATCTCGGCTTCGAGACCAATTCGGCGGCGATGCGATTCGGTAGCCGCGCGGTCCAGGTCTATCTCCTCAAATAGCTAGCGAGAAAGATCACCCGCGCGCCCTCCTCGACGCATTCGGCTATCGCCCGAAGAAGCGTCTCGGTCAGCATTTCCTCATGGATGGCGGGGCATCGTCGCGGATCGCAAAGCTCGCGGTCGACGCGCCGGGAGAGCGTATCCTCGAAATCGGGGCCGGCACGGGCGCGCTCACGGTGCAGCTTGCGAATCTGGGCGCCGCCGTCACCGCGATCGACGTCGATCCCGAGATGCTCGCGGTCCTTCGTTCGCGCGACGATCTCGCGGGCGTCGACCTCATCGAAGCGGATGCGCTCGCCTTCGATTACGCGGCATTCGCCGCCGCCGGGCCGTGGAACGCGGCGGGCAACCTGCCGTACAACATCGCGACGCCCCTGATCATCGCGCTCGTGTCGATGGAGAACGGCCCCGGGCGATTCGTCGCGATGATTCAGAAAGACGTCGCCGAACGCCTGACCGCGAAACCCGGCACACCCCAATACGGTAGCCTGACCATAGCCGTGACCTATCGTGCGAACGTTCGCCGCGCGTTCAACGTGAGCCCCGAGCAGTTTTATCCACGTCCGAACGTCAATTCCGCCGTCATCGTCGTCCAACGATTGGCAAGCCCGGCGATCCGCGTCCGTAATGAAGCGACCTTCGACGCGGTCGTGCGCGCGGGATTCGCCTACCGGCGCAAGACGCTCGCAAATTCGCTCTCGCTCGGACTCGGCGTCCCGCGCGATGGCCCCGCAGCCGCTATCGCCGCCTTAGGACTCGACCCGGAGATTCGTGGAGAAGCACTCGACCTCGCAACCTTCGCCGCTCTCGCCGACCAACTGGCCGACTGAGGCTTTCCGATGGCCTGCATCGCTTGCGATGCTCGGTACGATCGTCGTGGCAACGATCGTCGGTTTCGCCTTGTCGGCGGGCGTGGTCATCTACGCCGCGCACGGCAATCCGGCGTCCTTAAGCGGCAAACACGGCCCCGGCCTCTTTCCCGTAGCGCTCGGCGGACTGATCGCCTATCTTCCCATCGTCGCCGTCATCGCGCGCATGCTTCCGTGGCTCGCACATCGTAGCCTGAGCGCCCTCGGCTTGCGCCTGCCGACACTCCGCGACGTTGGGATCGCCGCCGGCAGTGCGGTGCTGATGTTGATGACCGTCCTTGCCGTAGCGGAGCTACAAAGTAGCCTTCTTTCGGAACCTCCGCATCAGCAGGTGATGGAACTCTTCAAACAAGCCCGGCATGACGCGGGATATTATTTGCTGCTAAGCATCGCCGTCGTCTTCGCACCGTTCGTCGAAGAACTCGTCTTTCGCGGATTCATCTTTAACGCGTTTCTGAAATACGTTCCATTCGCCACATCCATGCTCGCAAGCGGCGCGATCTTCAGCGCGATGCACGTCTTCTCGGGTGGCGAGCCGCAGTATTCGGTCTTTTTCCCCCTCTTCGCGGGCGGCATGATTCTCGCGTGGGTGTATTACCAAACCGGAAGCCTCACGGCCTCGATGCTCACGCACGGCCTCTTCAACGGCGCGCAACTGCTGTCGCTGCTGATCGCGCAACTCGCCTCCCACGCGGCCCCGCACGCAAGGCCGTGACGCTGCGCGTCGCGATCGACGGCGGGAACCTCGCAAACGATCGACGCGGCATGGGCCGCTATGCACGCGGCGCGATCGCCCACATGCAGTCCGAAGGCGTCGCGTTGCGATTCGTCACCGACGACGCGGCCGCAGCGAGAATCTTGCGCGAGGAATTCGGGCGCGAAAGCGTCGTGTCGCAACGCAGCGCGCGCATGCGTGGCGCGTACGATGCCGCGTGGTACCCGTTCAACGGCATGCGTTTCCGCTGCGCCGCTCCGGCGCTCGTCACCATGCACGATGCGTTCGCCTTCGACGAACCCGCGCGCGATATCGTCGCGCGATGGCGCGAGCAACAACCGATGCGGCGCGCGGCTCACTACGCGCGCGCGATACACACGGATTCGCACTGGAGCGAAACGCGACTTCGTGCCGCGCTATCGCTCGAACCCGAACGCGTAGATGTCGTTCCGCTCGCGCCGGAAGCCGTTTTCGCGCCCGATCCAACGGACAGCCCGTCGCCCCTCACGGGTCCCTACGTGTTGTTCGTCGGGGGCCGTGAAACGCGGAAGAACGCGGCGTTTTTCATACGCGCGTACGCCGATGCATTCACGTCGAGCGGCGATATCCGCCTCGCGATCGTCGGCGAACTGCATGCGGATGCCGAACGCGCGCTCGCGGAGCGCCCCATACACCATATGCGTTTGCGCCCGAGCGACGCCGAACTACGGAGCCTCTATCGCCACGCGCGCGCGGTTGCCGTGCCGTCCCTCGGCGAGGGCTTCGGCCTCGTCGCCGTCGAGGCGCAGGCATGCGGGGCTCCCGTGCTCGCCGCCGACGCAAGTGCGCTCCCGGAAGCCGTCGGCGATGCGGGATTGCTCGTCGCACCGACGGATCGCGCGGGCTGGAGTGCGGCGCTCGCGCGCATCGTACGCGACGATTCGCTCAACGCCGATCTTCGCGCGCGCGGCATCGCGCGCTGGGCGAACGATCCTCGCGATCGTGCCGCGCGCTCAGTCCTCGCGACGCTCCGAACGCTCGCCCGCAACGGTAGCGCTCACGAGCGCGCGTAAATTCGCACGGAAGCGTTCCGGCGTATAGCCTTCCGCATGCGCGCGGATCGTTCGCGGCTCGTACGCGTGGCCATCGAACGCGCGGAACGCCGCCGCGAGCGAATCGCTCGTCGGCTCGTCGAAGAACGTACCCGTAACGCCAGGAACGATCGTCTCGCGCGCGCCCCCGGCGTTGTAGGCAATCGACGGCCGTCCGCAAGCCGCGGCTTCCAACGGTACGAGCCCGAAATCTTCTTCGCCCGGCACGACGATCGCGCGCGCATCGCCGATCAAGCGCACGATCTCGGCATCCGAAACGTATCCAAGCATCGTCGTCGTCGTACCGCGCGCGAGCGCCTCCAAGGATGCTTGCGCGGGACCGGTTCCCGCAACGAGCAATCGCACGCCAGCATCGTTTGCGGCGCGAATCGCGAGGTCGATGCGCTTGTATGGCAAGAGCCGCGACGCGACGAGAAAATAATCACCGGAACCCGCACCGAGCGTGAATCGCGCGATGTCCACGGGTGGCGCGAGGACATCGGCATCGCGACCGTAGTGTTCGCGCACGCGCAGCGCCACGTTACGCGCGTTTGCGATATACCGGGTGGGCATTTGCGCCGCACGCGCGTCCCAGCGCACGAGCCCGCCGATCAGCGGACGCGCGAGCGTTGCGAGGCCGAAGCCCCCGACGTATGCGTCGTATGCGAAGCGAAAGCGTGCGACGGCGTGGATGTAGCACACGTGGGTAGCACCCGGCTTAAAGCGCACGCCCTTCGCCCACGCCGTCGTACTCGAAATGACGACATCGTACGCCGAGAGATCGAATCGTTCGAAGGCCAGCGGATAGAGTGGCGCGGCCGCGCGAAAGTATTTTTTGATTCCCGGAAGATATTGCAGAAACGACGTGTGCACGCGCTCGGGCGGGAAGAGATCGCCGAGCCGTTCGCGATCGTAGATCGATGTGAAGATCGGCGCGTCGGGATATGCACGCGCGATCTCTGCGAACACGCGCTCACCCCCGCCACGCTGGTTCAGGTAATCGTGAACGAGCGCGATCTTCAGCTGCCGGCGCCGCGCGACGTGCCGCGTTCGCGTGGAAGTACGATCGCGGCCGTGAACCGCTGGAGATACTTCGTCGCCACGGAGCGTACGTCGGCGGCGGTGACGGACGCGATCGCGGCGAGCGTGTCCGTCGTACGCAGATCGCGCGCGTACTCCGCGCTTGCGACGAGTTCGCTCGCGCGATCCGCAAGGGTGAGCGCGGCGGTCGCCGCGCCACCGCTCGCGCGCGTCTTCGCACGAGCGAGTACCTCGGCTCGCACGGGGCGGAGCGCGAGGCCTTTCACCACCACATCGACGTTCCGCAATCCCGCCGTGACGTCGGTCCGCGAGCCGTTTACGTAGATTGCGAATTGTGCGGGCTGGAGATCGGTCGCATACACGTATCCGGTACCGCGCCCATAGACCGATTGGGTCGTCGGCGCGCTGTCGTCGAACGTCGCGGCCAACATCGCTTCTAGGACGAGCATGGCAGGATAGTCGCGACCGCCGGGAGCCGGAGCGGCAAACCCGAGGACGAGCCACGGCGCGCCGATATCGCGATGGGCGACGATCCGGCGGGGGGCCGCAGTCGGCGCGTTTACCCGGATATGCGGTATCGGGGCACCGCCGCTCGGGAGGGCCGCGACGAGGGCCGCAAGCGACGCGAGCGCCGCATCGTCGACGGCACCGACGGCGGCGGTCGCCGCGCCCGTGCGCCGATAGGTCGCAGCGATAAACGCGTTTACGTCGGCGGTTGTGACCCCGGCGAGCGTTGCCGAGCGGCCGCCGACCGGTTGGCCCGCGACACCCGCGTAATACGCCTGCCGAACCATGCCGAGGCCGACTTCGAGTGGCAGACGATCGGCCTCGCTCGCACGGCCGACCGCAAGCGTTCGCGCCGCCGAAACGGCGGCGTCGTTTACGCTCGGAACCGCGAGCGCCCGAGCGAGGAGCGAAAGGCACGGACCGAGCTGCTCGGGTGGTGCTTCGAGATAGAAGCGGACGGCCCGCGCGGAGACTTCCGATGCGAGCGTCCCGCCGAGAGCGGCCACCGCATCGCGCAAGGGCACCCCATCGATCGGAGCCCGTTCGAGCGCCATGGCGGCGACGAGCGCGACCCCGTTGGTACGCGTGGTTTCGCGGAGACTTCCCGCGGCGAGCGAGACGACGACGCCCGCGAGATTGGCGGTAGCATCGCGCTGCGCGTAGGTTTGCACTCCCGGAACGATCGTTACCGGTGCGACGGCGAGGAGTGGGGATGCGAAGACCATCGCCCCGAGCGCGGTAGCGATCGTCCGCTTCACGGTGTCGCCTTCGGTTCCGCGATCGTCACGAGCGCGCCCGCGACACCCAAGTATTTGCGTGCGGTTGCCGCGACGAACGCGGCGGTCAACGCGTTCGCATTTGCGAAATAGCTTCCGCGCGTCCCGCCCATGCCGGGAGCGTACGGGAGGTTTCCCTCGACGGCATACCATCCGAGCGTATCGGCCTCGCTTGGGGGCGAAGAGAGATCGCCGAGGATACGCGTGACGAACGCGCGTTTCGCAGCCGCGAAGGCTGCCGCTTCAAGCGGAATCGTCGCGGCGTCGACGCCCGCGCGTATCGTCGGAAGCGCGGCGTTCGCATCCGCACCGAATGCGGTTACCAACACGACGCCGGGATCGTGATAGGTGACGAATCGCCCGTTGATGGCAAGTGCCGGGGGAAGCGCCCGCGCGACCACGCCGAAGTCCGGCCGAAAGAGATAGTCGGTGAGGAAGTCCAGCGCCGTCGCTTCGCGTTCGTCCGCGATCGCGGGCCCGATCCACCCGAGGCCGATCCCTGCACCGCCGGGCGCGCTCGTCGCCACCGGGCTCGGATGCGGGGCCGGGAGCGACGGCGCGGGCGATTCCGCCGCCGCAAGCGCTTCAGTCGCCGGGCGGCCGGGGATAACCTCCGCTGCGAGCGACGCGTCGACCGCGCCCGTCAAGACGAGCGTTGCGTTTTGCGCGCGGAACGCGCGTTCCGCGAAAGCGCGAACGGCGGTCGTTTCGATCGCTACGATCGCCTGCGGCGTACCGAGATGCGGCGCATGCGCCGGCCCCTCGGAGAAAAGCGCCCCGAGGACGCGGTCGTCGAGCGTCCCCTCCGCGCTGAAGGTCCGAATCACGGCGGCTTGTGCGACGTCGCGCTGCGCGACGGCGATACCCGCATCTTGCAGGACGGGCGAAAAATACGCGGTCGTCAAGACACGGACGATCTCGCGCGCACGCGACGCGGGCACGATCGCGGTAATGGCGATCGAATCGGGATACGTCGCGATCGCAAGGCGACCGCCGACTTCCGCGATGCGTGTCGCGAGCGGCTTCCCGAGAAGCGGTGACGAGACGCTGATGCTCTCTGCGGCAAGCTGTGCGAGGCCCGGCACCGGCACCGGACCGAAGCCCGTTTGTGGCGCGCGATACCAAAGCGCCACGGTCGCTACGGGAACGAGATTGCTCGGGCGAACGACGTACCGCCCGCCTTCGCGCAAGGCGCCCGTGAGGTCGCCGGGTTCGGCCGAGGCCGGGGAAAGGGAAACCGCCGTCGCGGCGAGCGCGACGGCGGCGAGGAGGGTGCGAACGTTCACGAGGTGACTATGCGGGTTCCGGGGAGATGTTGCCGAGACGCGGCGTTTCGCGCGGGCGTTCGGCCGTTACCGGAGCCGTCGGCGTTGCCGGGGGCGGCGTAGGTGGCTGGACCTTCGGCACGTAGGGCTCGTCGGCGAGGATCGCGAGAACTTCCTCGGCGTCCACCGTCTCGTGTTCGAGCAACGAGTTTGCCATGCGCTCGACCTTATCCCAATTTTTTTCCAAGATCGCGCGGGCATCGGTATAGCAGGTGTCGATGATCGAGCGGACCTCGGCATCGATCTTGCTCGCGACTTCTTCCGAGTAATTGCGTTCGTCGCCGAAATCGCGGCCGAGAAACACCTGATGGTTCCCGCGGCCATACTGGATCGTACCGAGAGCGTCGGACATCCCGTATTGCGTGACCATCTTGCGCGCCATATCCGTCGCTTTTTCGAAGTCGTTCGACGCGCCCGTCGTGACGTCGTGGAACTTAATTTCTTCCGCGAGGCGACCGCCCAAAGCGAGCTTGATGCGCGCGAGGATCTCGTTCTTCGTGATGGAGTGCCGGTCTTCGTCCGGCATCGACCACGTGATGCCAAGCGCCATACCGCGGGGGATGATCGTGACCTTGTGCACGGGATCGCTGTTGGGCAGGATGCCGCCGAGGATCGCGTGGCCGGACTCGTGGTATGCGGTGATCTCTTTTTCGCGCTGCGACATGACGACGCTCCGGCGTTCCGGCCCAACCATCACGCGATCGATCGCCTCTTCGCAATCGGACATCTCGATTACGGATTTGTTGCCGCGCGCCGCGAGCAACGCCGCTTCGTTCAACAGATTTTCGAGATCGGCGCCGGAGAAGCCGGGGGTGCGGCGGGCGAGCGTTTCGAGCGAGACGCCCTTCGAGAGCGGCTTGTTTTTGGAATGCACGCCGAGGATCGCCTGGCGGCCGCGGATATCGGCCCGATCGACGACGATCTGGCGGTCGAAGCGGCCGGGGCGAAGGAGCGCGGGATCGAGCACGTCCGGCCGGTTCGTCGCGGCGATCAGGATGACGCCCGTGTTCTGATCGAACCCATCCATTTCGACGAGGAGCTGGTTGAGCGTCTGCTCGCGTTCGTCGTGCCCGCCGCCCAAGCCGGCGCCGCGTTGACGGCCGACCGCATCGATTTCGTCGATGAAGATGATGCACGGAGCGGATTTCTTCGCTTGTTCGAAGAGGTCGCGGACGCGCGAAGCGCCGACGCCGACGAACATCTCCACGAAGTCGGAACCCGAGATCGAGAAGAACGGCACGCCCGCTTCGCCTGCGACGGCGCGTGCGAGTAGCGTCTTACCCGAACCCGGCGGGCCGAGCAGCAAGACGCCTTTCGGAATGCGCGCCCCGAGCGCTTGGAATTTCTTCGGGTACTTGAGGAACTCGACGACTTCGCCCAGCTCTTCTTTCGCTTCCTCGACGCCCGCAACATCGCCGAAGGTCACCTTCGGCTTATTCTCCGACTGTAGCTTCGCACGCGAACGGCCAAACGACATCGCTTGCGAGCCGCCGTTTTGCGCTTGCCGCAAGATGAAGATCAGCAGCAACGCCATGATGATGAACGGCACGAACTGCAAGATCGTGCTCAGGAGCGGGGTACCGCTCGTCGATTCGATCGAGTACTTCACGTTCATCTTGTGGAGCAGCGGCATATAATCGGCCGTCTCGGGGCCGGTCGTCGAGAATTTCTCCCCGGGATCGCCCTTCTTCTCGCCGACGATGTCGTGTCCGGAGATCGCGACTTTGGCGATCTTCCCGGCGCTCAAATCGGCATAGAAATCGGAATACGCCACGCGGGTGGTCGTCTGGTTGTTCAAGACGAGCTTGTCCACAACGATGATCGCGAAAACGAAAATGCTGAGGACGATCAGGATCGATTTGAGGTGCTTACCCACAGGTTTCCAATCTCCGAGCTGCGGTCATCCGCAGACTCTCTCTTGCCATGTTAGACCGCATCCCAAGCGAAGACGTGGCACCTTGCCGAAAGTCCGCACATGTATCTACTCGGTGATGAGCCGGTCGTGGAGTTTCGCGAGGAAGGGAAGAGCTCGATAGCGTTCTTGGTAGTCGAGACCGTACCCTACGATGAACGTATCGGGACATGCTAGCCCGGTATACTCGACCGGAACGGAAACGATTCGCCGGTATGGTTTATCGAGCAACACGCACGACCGCAACGATTTCGGCGAGCGTCGGGCGAGCATCGCCTGCAAGAATGCGAGCGTCCGGCCGTTGTCGACGATATCCTCGACGATCACGACGTTGCGATCGGTGACGCTCTCGCTCGTATCTTTGAGGAGCCGGATGTCACCCGACGATTTGCTCGCCGTTCCGTAGGAGCTCACGGCGAGAAAATCCAGGTGGACGTTCGCCGGATCCGCGACGCGCCCGGCGACCGCGCGCGCGAGGTCCGCGGCGAAGAGCGCCGCGCCCTTGAGCACGCCGACGAGCACGATCGGTTCGTCGCCGAGATCGGCGACGATCGCCGCCGCGAGACGATCCACCACCGCCGCGATCGCCGCTTCGTCGAAGAGAATGCATTCGAAATCCGCCGTCAGCTGCGCCATTCGACCCCGTCTTTGACGCGTACGCGCATCGGCCCGCCACCGGCCGCGCCGTCGATGACGGCCTCGATGCGCTCGAACGTCACATCCTGCAAGCCGTTTCCGAAGCCTCCCTCCGCAATCAGGCGCTCGCGAACGGCGGCACGTAACGCCGCGCGCGGCGCATTGCCCCGCTCGTCGCGCACGATCTCCGCACATCGCGCGACGGCCGCCGCCAAGTGGGGAAACTCCGCACCCAAGCTCGCGAGGGCGACGCGAAGGGCATTGCGGCGGTAGCGGACGTCCGCATTCGAAGGATCGCGCGCATAGGGAAGCGCGCTTGCGTGGAGCTCGGCATGGAGCCGGGCGCGCTCGATCCGGAGAAGCGGCCGCACGAGCGCGATCCCGGGGGCGAGCTCGCGCTGCGGAGCCATGCCGCCGAGCCCGTCCGGGCCGGTTCCGCGGAAGAGCGCGAGCAGAACGGTTTCCGCCTGGTCTTCGGCCGTGTGCGCCGTAAGCACGGCGGTCGCGCCGACCGTACGGGCGATCGTCGCGAGCGCATCGTATCGCGCGGCGCGCAACGCCGCCTCGTCGGCCGTCGTTGCGACATAGCACATCCGGGCGTCCATCCGTACGCGCGCGGCTACCGAGAGGACGACGCACTCGTCCTGGAGCGCGGAGGGGCGAAGCTGATGGTTTACGTGCCCGAGCACGCACCGAATGCCGAGACGCGGAGCGAGGCGCTCGAACAGCGCCGCAAGCGCGACGCTATCGGGCCCGCCCGAACACGCGAGCACGACGGTTGCCCCCGGTGCGAGGAGCCCCTGGCGAAGGATCTCCGCATCGAGCGCCGCCCCCGGTTTCGCGCCGCGCATCTACCGGCGAATGGCGCGCGCCATCTCGCGTGCCACGTCGCGATCTTGTTCCGTCTTCCGCTTATCCCAGAGCTTCTTGCCGCGGGCGGCGCCGATTTGCACCTTCGCCATGCCGCGTGTGAAGTAGAGCCGCAGCGGCACGATCGTAAAGCCTTTTTCGCTCGCGCGCTTGCGGAAGCTATCGATTTGTTCGCGATGCAGCAAGAGCTTCCGCGGCCGGTTCGGCTCGTGATTCGAAAACGAGCCTTCTTTATAGGGTGGGATGTAGAGGCTCACGAGCCACGCCTCGTTGTCGCGGATGCGAACGTACGCTTCCGCGATCGAAACGTGACCGGTACGGATCGACTTGATCTCCGTACCCGTGAGCACGAGGCCCGCCTCGACCGTTTCGAAGATTTCGTACTCGAAACGGGCGCGGCGGTTGTCCGCGGTCGGCTCCTTCGGCGGCTCTTTTTTTGCGCCGTGCTTGTCCTTGGGGGCGCTCATCGCGAATCGCTCGTGGCATCGGCTGCGACAACGGCGCGGCGGCCGAGCGCGCCCGGTTCGATCGCTCCGCGCGCGACGAAGCGCCCCTGAGCGGTTGCGTACACGGTGGCACCGGTCGCGTCGGTTACGCTCGAGGCGATATCCAACACGCCGCGACGCTGCCAGTTGACGGTACCCCGCACCAGGAGCTCGCGTTCGAGCGGAACGGGCGCGCGGAAGCGCACCTCGATCTGCGCCGTGACGCCGAGGACGCCCGCCGCACCCGCGGCATGGGCCATCCCTTCATCGAGTAAGGTCATCACGATGCCGCCGTGCGCGATCCCGGCATAACCTTGGAATCCCGGCGCGAGGACGACGGTCGCCGTAACCGCGCCGGGGCCGACGAGCGTAAACCGGAGACCGATCCCATGCGCGTTATCCGGGCCGCAGGCGAAGCATTTTCCGTCGTCGACGACCGCGGCACTCACGGTTTCGCAGCGGTTTTCTTCTCCGCTTCCTTCGGCGCATAATCGCCACGATCGATCTTCGCAAGCAGCGTCTGCGCGTAGCTCGCATCGACGTTCGCATCGATCGACGCCTTGAGCACGCGGCGCGCGTCCGGAACCTTCTTCTGCGCGAGATAGATGATCGCGAGCAACGTGAACCCGTGCTGGCCCGCTTCGCCGACGTGGCCGATATCGGTGCTCACGCCCGTCGTCGCGTACTTGATCGCGGCGTCGGGTTGGTTGAGATCTTGCAAGATCGAGGCGATGTGGAAATCGATGTCGGCGTATCCCGGCACGAGGTTCGGAACGTCGATCACGTACGAAAGCGCGCGCTGGGGATCTTTCAGTTCTTGATAGATCAAGCCGAGATATTCGCGCGCGAGCACGTTCGAACGATCCGCCGCGAGCGCTTCGAGAAATTCGGTTTTCGCGCGATTGCGCGACTGTTCGTTGAAACGCATGATGCCGAGGCCGACATGCGCCGCCGCGCGGCTCGGGTTCGCGGTCACGGCGAGGTTGAATTCCTCGCGGGCATCCTGCGTGCGATCGCGGCCCGTGACGGTCGCGAACAAATACGCAAAACCGAGGCGTACGTGTGCGTCGTAACTCTTGGGATCTTTCGCGAGCGCGTCTTCTTCTTTTTCGATCGCGGTTTCGAGGGTGCCCGGAACGTGCGTGGCCGCGGCATAGCCGAACGAAAGCGCGAGCGTGTTATCCGGCACGATCGTCATCGCTTCGCGGAAGGCCGCCTGCGCGGCGGGAAAATCGCGCGTGTAGAATTTCTGGAATCCGGTAAACATCGCGTCGGCAAATGCCTTGTTCGCGTAGTCATTGCGATCGTTCGTAAGCGCCGGAACCGCGCTCGGAACGGCGGTCGGCGCGGGTGCGGCGAGCGCGGCGAGCGGGCACGCGGCGAGGCTCGCGCAAGCGAGTAGCGCGGCGAGACGGTGAACAAAGCGGTGAGCCATGATGGTTCCTTTTATGCGATCCGGCAGATCAGCGGCCGACCGCAAGGCGACGCGCGAGCGTCGGCGGCAGCTGCGCCGCAGCGATCTTTTCTTGAACGACGGGAATGGCGTAATCGTAGCGCACGATCTCGACGCGGCGACGATCCGGATCGTAGAACCCAAACGACGCCGCAGGGTTGAGGTCGCGTGGCTGCCCGACGCTTCCGACGTTGACGATGTACCGGACGCCCTCTTCGAGCGTGAGTTCGCCACCACGCTGGAAATTCGTGCGTTCGATCGCCCCGCTCCCCGGGCGCAGCGCGTACGCCTCGGCGACGTGCGTGTGCCCGATGAAGATCAGCGGCGCGTCGGTTGCGGCGAACGCGCGGGCGGCCGCGTCCTTATCTTGGATGTACTCGAAGTAATGGACGGGCGCGCCGTGGACGAGCAGATAGTCCTTGCGCCGAAATTCGTATCCGAGCCCATCGAGCCACGCGCGGTGATCGGGATCGAGCCGCGCCTGCGTCCACGTCATGGCTTCACGCGCGGCCGGGTTGAAATACGCGCTCCCGAAATCGTCGATCGCCGCGACATCGTGGTTGCCGAGCACGGTTGCCGTCTGTCGCTCGCGGATGAGCGTGAGGCATTCGTTGGGATTGGGGCCGTAGCCGACGATATCGCCCAGGCACAGCAAGCCATCCGCCGGATCGACGAGCGCGAGCGCCGCCGTGAGCGATTCGAGATTGCCGTGGATGTCGGAGACGACCGCGAACCTCACGCCGTGGCGTTCTCGGATCGAGCGTCGAGCGCCTCGGCAAGTGCCGATCCGAACGCCTCCGCGAAGGTCGCGCGGTCGGCGGGCGTCCCAACCGTCACGCGAATGAAGCCATCGAGCGGCGGCGCCGCAGGCTTGCGCACGAACACGCCGCGCGCGAGCAGTGCCGTAACCATCGCTTCGGCCTGCGCCCGCGTGCCGATTTCGAGCAGCACGAAATTCGTGTACGTCGCCTGCGAACGTTTTCCGTACCGCGCGGCAAGCGCGTGGTACTCGTCGCGCCCCCGAGCGACTTCCGCGACTACCCACGCGATGAAGGCGGGATCGCCGAGCGCCGCGAGCGCGCCGACCTGCGCCGTGCGGTTGACCCCGAAATGCAGGCGATATTTCTGGAACAGCGCGATCGTGTCGGCATCCGCGATCGCATAGCCGATGCGCGCTCCCGCAAGCCCGTATGCCTTGGAGAACGTGCGCGTGCGGATCGTACGCGCGATGAGCCCCGTGGGCGGCAACGCCGCAGGCGGCACGAAATCGGCGTACGCTTCGTCGAGGATCAGGAGCGTCGCATCCGGCAACGCGGCCCGGATTCGCGCGATCGTCGCGGCGGGAAGGAACGTATCGCTCGGATTATCCGGATTCGCGACATAGACGACCTTGGCGCGATGCGCGTGCGCCGCGGCGATCAATGCGTCGGGATCGACGCCGCCATCCGCGCTTGCCGATGCGAGCTCGAGCCGCGCCCCGTGCGCCGCAACTTGGAACGCGAAGGTCGGGTAACTCCCGCGCGTCATCACGGCACGATCGCCCGGTGCGCAAAACCCGCGCACGATCAGCCCGAGGAGCTCGTCGATCCCACCCGCGACCACGAGATTATCGATGCCGACGCACTGTAAAAGCGCGAGCGCTTCGCGCAGTTCTCGCGATTCGGGATCGCCATAGAACGCGCTCTCTGCGACCGCTTCGCGCATGTTGGCAAGCGCCAGCGGCGATGGACCGAACGCGCTCTCGTTCGCGCCGAGTCGCAGAAGCGAAGCGCGGCCCACGCGGCGCGCGAGTTCCTCGGGGGCGACGAACGGCGTCGTCGGGGGGATAGCCGCGATCTGGGCGGTGGGCGACGGTTGCTGCACGACTTATTCGTGAACCGCGATCGATTCCGAAAGGCTTCGAACGCCCGGCGTTTTCCGCGCGGTCGCCACGATCGTTTCTTTCAGCGCTGCGGTCGCGACCGCGCCACCGAGCGTGACGACACCGGCTTTCGCCGCGATCTTCAAGCGAAAGGCGTTTGCCCCGGCCTCGCCCGCAATCGCGGCGCGAATCCGCGTTTCGAGCGCGACGTCGTCGAGCGTCGCGCGGGCCGTCGGCGCGTTACGATCCACGACGAGTTCGTCGACGACGCTTTTGACGCCGGAAATCTGCCGCGTTTCCTCGACGAGTTTCGTTTTCTCGCCCGCCGAATGCACGCGCCCGGAGAGCGTCGCGACGCCGCCCGAGACGCCGACGCGCACGTTGGTCGTGGCGTCGAGATCGCTTGCCGCGAGCCGCGCTTTGATGCTTGCGGCGAGGAGCGACTCTTTGAGTTGCTGCGCGGGTTTGGAGTGCACGGCACGGTCGACCGCGGCGCCCGCTTGGCTCGCGGCGTTTTTCGCATCGTTCTCGTTTCGCGCGTTTTCTTGCGCGGAGCACGCGCTCAACGCGACAAATGCAAGGACGAGGATCGTCGCGCGCATCAGAGCGCACCCCCGCTTGCAAACGGGTGCAGCACGACACGTTCGCCGACGGCGATATGCGGCCGCTCCTCGCCAAGGACGACGTACCCGGCGGCACGCGCGAGCAGGCTGACCTGCGCCGAGCGCAGCACGAGCGGGACGACGCGGGTACGCTCGCCTTCATCGACGAGCGCGGCGGGCACGAACCACGTCCATCCGGCACGCCCGGCGAACTCGCGCGCGGCGACGACTTCGCGCCCGACCCTGCGCGCGGTCGCACCCGCGAGGCTTGCGATGAGCGGCGCGACGACGGCTTCCAAAATGAGCAGCGCCGAAGTCGGGTTCCCCGGGAGCCCGACGATCGGCGTGGTGCCGACGGCGGCGAGGACGGTCGGTTTCCCCGGCTTCACGCGCAACCCGTGCACGTGAACCGTTCCCCCCGCCAGTTGCTCGATCGCATCCGGGGTAACGTCGCGCGCGCCGACGGAGGAGCCGCCCGTGAGAATCGCCGCATCGCAGGTCGCGACGGCCATCGCGATCGCACTCTTCACGGCATCCGCCGAGTCGAGGGCGCGCGGAAGTTGCACGGGCTCGGCACCCATCGCACGCAAGCTTCCCGCGATCGCGAAGCGATTCGAATCGCGAATCTGACCGGTGGCGAGCGTTTCACCCGGGTCGACGAGTTCGTCGCCCGTGGAGATGATGCCGATGCGCGGTCGGCGGTACACGGGGACCGGGACGATCCCGAGCGTTGCGAGGACGCCGAGCTCGGGTCCACCGATGCGGCGCCCCGCGCGCAAGGCCGTTTCCCCCGCACGCATGTCGCTTCCGGCGCGCGTGACGTTCTCGCCGACGGCAACGAAATCGCGGAGCACGATCGTTTCCGACGACTCGCCCGCGACGACGACGGTATCGACATCCTCGAACGGCACTACCGCATCCGCGCCCGGCGGTACGGTACCGCCCGTGGGAATGCGCATCGCTTCGCCCTCCGCGATGCCGTTTTCCGGCGCGTGTCCCATACGCACTTCGCCGACGATACGAAGCGTGCCGCGGTCGCCCGCACGCACGGCGAAGCCATCCATCGTCGAACGATCGTTTGCGGGATGGGCTTCGTTTGCGACCGCGTCGTGCGCGAGGATGCGTCCGAATGCATCGTCGAGCGACACGCGTTCGACCGCGCGCGTCACGGGCGCAAGCGCGCTCATGTACGCGATCATCGCCTGACGCGGAGCGAGCAGCCGGTCGGCCGTGAACGCCTCGCCGGGTAGGAGCGTTTGCGAATTCCGCATAACGCGAGCCTTCGCTTTATGCTCGATATAACTCTCGTCCGTCGCGATCCCGATCATGTCCGTCGTGCCGTTTTGCGACGTGGTGGTGACCCCACATTCGTCGATGCCGTGCTCGCCCACGATCGCACGCGTCGCGAAGCGCAAACGACGAGCGATGCGCTCAAAGCCGAGAAGGGCCTTCTCTCCGCGAGCATCGCAAAAGCGGTCGATAAAAAGGCTGCCGCAGCGGAAATCCGCCCGCAGATCGCCGCACTCGACGCGCGGATCGATGCGGCACAGGCCGAGATGCTCGCAAGCGAGGCGGCGATCGCGCCGCTGCTTTCCGACGTTCCGAACCTCATCGACGCGTCGGTTCCGGATGGCGCGGGCGAGTCGGAGAACGTCGAAGTTCGACGCAGCGGAACGCCGCGGGCATTTACCTTCACGCCGCTCGCACACGACGTGCTCGGCGAGCGGCTCGGCATCATCGATTTCGAACGCGCGGCCAAGCTCTCGGGCGCACGCTTCGCCGTCTTACGCGGCGCGGGCGCGCGGCTCTCGCGCGCGATCGTTGCGTTCTTCCTCGATCGCGCCGCGCGCAACGGTTATACGGAGATCGCACCACCGTATCTCGTTACGCGCGATACGATGTTCGCGACGGGTCAGCTCTCGAAATTCGCGGATGCGATGTTCCGCGACGACGATGCCGATCTGTTCATGATTCCGACGGCGGAAGTACCGCTTACGGCGCTTCACCGCGACGAGATCCTCGCGGCGAGCGAACTGCCGATCCGCTACGCCGCGCATAGCGCGTGCTTCCGCAAAGAGGCGGGTGCAGCCGGGCGCGACACGCGCGGACTTATCCGTTTGCATCAATTCGAAAAAGTGGAACTTGTATGGCTCACGCCTGCGCAAACATCGTTCGACGCGTTGGAAACGATGACGCAGCACGCTTCCGGCTTGCTCGACGAACTCGGCCTGCCGCATCGCGTGATGTCGCTTTGCGCGGGCGATACGAGTTTCAACTCCGCGAAAACCTACGATCTCGAAGTCTGGCTTCCGTCGCAGGACACGTACCGCGAGATCAGCTCGTGCTCGAACTGCACGGATTTCCAAGCGCGGCGAGCGCAGCTGCGTTTTCGCCGCGATGCCACGGCAAAACCGGAGCTCTTGCACACGCTTAATGGCTCGGGGCTCGCCGTCGGGCGCACGATGGTTGCGATTATGGAGAATTACCAGCAGGAGGATGGAAGCATCGTCCTTCCCGATGCGCTCGCGCCGTTTGCCGGGTTTACCCTCGTGAGGCGGGACGGAACGACGCGCTGACACGCGCCGCAGGGCGTTACTAACAATTGGCCATAGCCTAGCGAAAAGCGATGGGGTTCTCGCACGAGAGAACGGAACCGAGAGGAACCCAAGCGACTACGGCGGGCAGTACGACGAACACACGGCAGGTACGCTTTTCCAACCGGGGCACGCAGTCCCCAACCGACGCGATCGGCAGCGCGGCGTTCGCGCGAAAACGACTCCCAAACGCTAGCGCACTCCGCGCACGCGCCCGTACTCGCGAGACGAGCGTTACTTCGCGCGAACGATTCGAAGCGTTGCTCGACGAGCAGCTCGCTTGTGGCACCAAAGTCGTCGTCGTGGCCCTGCAGCTCGCAAGCCTTGCCGCGCTCGACAACACGATCGGGAGCGCGGCGAGTCGTGCGCTCATCTGCAAGATCTCGCGCCGCCTCGACGCGGTCATCGGCGCCGCCGCTCCCGTCGCACGGGTGTCGTCGGATACGCTGGTCTTTGCCGCGCCCATGCGAGAGGATCACGATCCGGAGGCGTTCGCGGAGCGCATCCGTCATGAGGTACTGCATGCGCACGAGCAACGGCAGACCGTCGCCTTCGCGATGGGCCTCAGTCATGCGCCAACCGATGGGTCGCGCGGTCCGGCGCTGATCTTCAACGCGAAGCTAGCGATGCAAGCGGCACAGCAGTGCGGTCCGCAACGCGCCCGCGTGTACCGACTGGCGATGCATGCCGAGGCATCCGTGCGCGCGACGGTAGCGAGCGATCTCCGCCGAGCGATCGACGAAAATCAATTCTTCCTTTGCTATCAGCCCATCGTTAGCGCGACCGATGGCGAGATCACCGCATTCGAGGCGCTCGTGCGCTGGAGCCACCCCGAAACGGGCCTGATCCCGCCGAATGCGTTCATCCCGATCGCAGAGGCGACGGGCGACATCGTCGAGCTTTCGCGTTGGACGCTACGCGAAGCGACACGCCACTGTCGCAGCTGGCAACGCCATACGCAAACCGGGATCCGCGTGACCGTAAACGTTTCCGCCTTGCACCTCGCGCACCCGGATTTCATCGAACACGTGCTCTCCGCGCTCCGCTCGGCATCGCTCTCCGCACGCTATCTCGAGCTCGAGGTGACGGAGACGCTCGTGATGCAGGATGTCGAGCGCGCGGCGAAAACGCTTCGCTCGCTCCGCACACTCGGGATTACGACGGCTCTGGACGATTTCGGCACGGGATACAGCTCGCTTTCGTATTTGAAGAAATTACCGTTCGATCACCTCAAGATCGATCGCGCCTTCGTTCGAGAGTTGGCCATCGACGCATCGGATCGCGCGCTTGCGGACGCGATCGTCACCGTAGCGAAAAAACTCGGCCTTCGCGTGATCGCCGAAGGCGTCGAGACGATCGAACAGCTTCGCATCTTGTGCGCGCTTGGAGCCGATAACATCCAAGGCTTCCTTTTCTCGCGCCCGGTCGTCCACGAAATCGTGGAGCAGATGCTCGGCATGCGTCAGTTCGATCGAGCGCGCTTCGACGCGCTCTTGACCGCGCCACCGTTGCAGGCCGTCTAGCGATCGCGGACTTTACGAAAGATTGGCCGGAACGCACGGACGCACGGTGCACACTCGTACCGATACGGCCGACAACCGAAGTAGGATTTTACTATGGCGGGCACTCCAACGAATAATCAGGACGCGGACACCATCGAAGCCTCCGAGGCGCTTTTGCGCGCCGGAGAAAGCGCGTTCGTCGCATTATCGCAATCGCTGTTCGCGATCAAGGGAATCGACGGGTACTTTAAGTCCGTCAACGGCGCGTGGACGAGACTGCTCGGGTGGTCGCCACGCGAACTTCTGGCGCGCCCCGCGATCGGCTTCGTACATCCGGAGGACCGCGAGCAAACCGAGAGAGTCGCCCAAAGCGTACACGCGGGCTATCCTCTCGGGCACTTCACCAACCGCTATCTGCACATCGACGGCTCCGCGCGGCGCATCCTCTGGAATGCGAGTTATCGCGCCGATGCGGGTGTGGTCTACGCCGTCGGCACCGATATCACGGCGCTCGACGACGTCAATGATTCGCGCCTGATCCTGCTCGACGAACTGGATCGGCGCGCGCGGCAAATCGCGAGCCTCACAAACTTCGCACGCGCCGCAAGCATCGCGACGTCCGCCGAGCGCGCGATGCTCCTCGCCGCAGAAACCGTTACGCACGGCCTGCGAACCTCGCATGCCGCCGTGTATCTCGAGACCGCGGGCGTGCTCGCGCTTTCGGCCAGCGTCGGATTCGAGGCGCACGATCGCGGCGCGCCTTGCGAACCGCACGACGACACGTCGCAAGTCTACCGCACGCTTGCGAGCCGCGTGCCGATCGCGATCGGCGACCGCTCCCTTGCGGGCGCTTCGCGATCGGCGCTGCTCGATCGCGCGGGAATCGTCGCGAGCTTAAGCGTCCCGATCGTGCACGAGCGCGCGATCGGCGTGCTCACGGCCGACGACGGCAACGCCCGGACATTCGACATCGACGATATCGCGTTTCTCGAAGCATGCGCGGCGACGCTCGCAAGTGCGCTGCGGGCCGCGAGCGAACGGAGCGAGCGCTGTCGCGCACCCCGTCACTGCGATGTCGACGAACACCGCGACGCCGATCAAATCCTCGCCATCGCTCGGCTCGGTACGTGGACCGAGCGCGCGGATACGCGTACGGTCGCGCTTTCGGCGCGCATGCAGGCACTCTTGGGATATCGCGATGCCTCGCACCAAAGCGAAGCGGAAGCCCTGTATTCCGCAATCGAGCGCGCGGATCTCCCGCGCTTCGAAAGCGTCGTTCAAGCCGCACGCGAGGGCCGCTACGACGAGTGCGCCGCGATCGTGCGCGCGCGCGTCGCGAATGGCGAGATCCATTACCTTCGGATTTCGGCGGAGCGGCGAACGCACGCCGACGGCTTGCCGGAAATCTTCGGCACCGCGCTCGACGTGACCGATGCGGCCCTCGCCGACGAACGGCTACGCGACGCGATCGATCGCGACGCCGAGACGGGAGCCTACACCCGAAAACGCTTCGAGGAATTACTCGACGAGCAACTCGGCGTCGACGTACCCATCGTCGTCGTCGCCCTCCAACTCGCGAGCCTCTCCGCGCTCGACAACACGATCGGAAACGCCGCCAGCAACGCGTTGATCTCCTCGATCTCGCGTCGACTCACCGCGGTCGTCGGCGATGCGGCGATCGTCGCGCGGGCTTCTTCGGATACGCTACTTTTTTTCGCTCCGACAAGCGACGCACACGAGCCGGAAGCATTCGCCGCGCGCATCTGCGACGAAGTGTTGCACGCACACGACCGGCGGCAATCGGTCGCGTTTGCGATGGGCCTCAGCCACGCGCCGGCCGACGGTTCCGGCAGCCTCACGCTGATCTTCAACGCGAAACTCGCGATGCAAGCCGCGCGCCAAAACGGTCCGAACACGGTCCGCGTGTATCGGCCGGCGATGCATGCCGCGGTGCTCGTGCGCGCCGCGATGGAAAGCGACCTCCGTCGTGCGCTCGACGACAACGAATATTTTCTGCTCTTCCAGCCGATCGTAAGCGCGACCGAAGGCGAGATCACCGCATTCGAAGCGCTCGTGCGTTGGAATCATCCCGAAGCGGGCCTGATCCAGCCCGGTGAATTCATCGCGGTCGCGGAGGCGACGGGCGACATCATCGAGCTCTCCAAGTGGGTTTTGCACGAAGCGACACGCCGTTGCCGCACCTGGCAGCGCCATGCACGAAGCCCGATTCAAGTAACGGTCAACGTCTCGGCGCTCCATCTCGCACATCCGGATTTCATCGAGCATGTCCTCTCCGCGCTCCGTTCGGCCTCTCTACCCGCCCGATATCTCGAACTCGAAGTAACGGAAACGCTCGTGATGCACGATGTCGAGCGCGCCGCGCAGACGCTCTCCGCGCTCCGCTCGCTTGGGATCACGACCGCGCTCGACGATTTCGGGACCGGCTATAGCTCGCTTTCGTATTTGAAGAAATTGCCGTTCGATAACCTCAAGATCGATCGCGCGTTCGTCCGCGAACTTGCGATCGACCCATCGGACCGGGCGCTCGCGGATGCGATCGTAACCGTCGCGAAGAAACTCGGCCTCCACGTCATCGCCGAGGGCGTCGAAACGATCGAACAGCTTCGGATCCTACGCGCGCTCGGGTGTGACAATATCCAAGGATTTCTCTTCTCACGCCCCGTGGAGCACGAAGCCGTCGAACAGATGCTGCGCACGCGCCAATTCAGCCGCGCGAGCTTGGACGCGCTCCTCGACACCGCGCGCCTTCGCGCCGTTTGATCATGGACGTCGAGACCGTCGATTTTACGAATCTGGATGCGTTGCCGTTCGGCGTCATCGTCGTCGACCACGCGGGCGTCATCATCGAATATAACGCCGCCGAACAACGCTTCGCGCGCCGGACGCGTGAGGCAACGGTGGGCCGTAATTTTTTCACACAGGTCGCGCCGTGCACGAGCGTGCGTGCATTTCACGGACGATTTCTGAGCTTCGTCGATGGCCAACATCGGCTCGGCGAACGTTTTTGGTTTCGCTTCCCCTTTCCGTGGGGCGTGGCGCTCGTCATGATCCAATTCGCCCGCATGCCGGATATGGATCGCGTCGCGATCGTGATCGAAGCGCGCGGCGAAGAGTGACGTTACACCTGTGACCCTCAACCGCATCATCGTCATCGACGAATTCGCGAGCGGCTTACGTTACCTCACCTCGACCCTCGAAACCATCCCGCGCACGTTGCCCGAGGGATTCTCCTCGCTTCCGGACGCCCTCGCCTGGGCGGAAGACAACGCCGTCGACGCGTTCGTCGTCAGCGATACGATGGAGCATCCGAGCGATCGCGGCATCATCGAACGCATTCGCGCGATCCCACGTTTTGCGACCACGCCGCTCGTCGTCTTGGTCGGCGCGCATCAAGGCGACCGACGCATCGAATGCTATCTCAGCGGTGCGAACGATTTCATCGTGCGCCCGATCGACCGCGCGGAACTGCTCGCCCGCGTCGGTCGCCTCATCGCACTCCACGAAGCCGAACGCGATGCAAACGCACGCGCCGCCGCGCTCGAGCACGCGCTCGACGTACAGGAACGCCGCTTGCACGAGCATACGAAGCGGATCGAGACGCTGTGGCATCTCGCAAACACGTTCGGTGCCCCACAGTCGGATCTGCTCATGGCGATGCTCGATGAAGGCACGGGAGCGATCCGCCCCGGGATGGCGTACTACGGTCAAATCGCACGTCTCGAAGGTGAAGAACTCGTCATCGTCGCCGCATCGACCCAGGAAAGCACGTTGACGGGCACGCTTCTCGAGGCCATCACGACGGGCAACCGATTCCCTATTTCGGGAACCGCACAAGCAAGCGTCTTACGGTTCGGGATGACGCGCACGTGGGACGACCTCTTCGACGATCCGACGATCGACTCGGTACGCCAACGCACGCTCGCCTGGCGATCGGCGATCTCGACGCCGTTCCAATCGATCGGCACGAGCTACTTCCTCACGTTTCTCTCGCGCGAACCGAACGACGAGCGCTTCTCGCCGGACGACGTGGCGTACGTCGAATTGCTCGCCACGTTTTTCTCCACACACTTCCAGCAACAATGGCAACGCAGCCGGCTCGTGTTCCAGAACTCGCACGACGTGCTCACGGGCCTGCTCAACAGCGTGTATTTCCGGTCCGAAGTCCGCATGGCGATGTTCGAGTGCAGCCGGTTTGCGATGCTCGTGGTCAACCTCATCGCATTCGCGCGCGTCAACGAGACGGTCGGATTCCAAACCGGCGATGCGTTGATCGTCGAGGTCGCAGCCGTACTGCAGCGCCTCGCGAAGCCGACGGAAATCGTGGGCCGACTTGCGGGCGATGCCTTCGCGATCTTCGTGCCCGAGAGCGCGGATGTCACGCTCGACGAGCGCATCGGCGCTTACCGCGCGGCTTTCCCAAGCGCGTTCTCGACGGGGGATCGCGCCGGCAGCGAATTCGTAACGCTCGATGCTCGGATCGGTGTGGCTTACGCACCGCACGACGGATCGACATACGACGCCGTGCTCTCCGCGGCGAATGCTCGCGTAAGCGCGCAGAAAAACGCGTTGCTCTAGCGCAAGGCTCTCGCGATGAACTCCGTTGCGACGACATCCGCAAACGCATCTCCCGTCGCGCTTGCGAAACCCGTCACGCGATGGAAATCGAGCGCCTTCGCAAACGCCGCGATGCCGACGCGCGGCGATTGCGGGAGTACGGGTAGATAGGCGCGATTCAACCGCTCGACGATCGCTCCGTCGAGTTGCGCGTCGTATTTGGTGAAGAAGTCGCGTGCGGCCGGTTTGTTGCCGTGGATGAAGTGCTGCGCGCGACCGATCGCGCGCACGAAGGCGGCAAGCGCATCGGCACGTTTGTCGATCGTCTCCGGGCGCGCATACATCACGCCGTGCAGTTCGCCGCGCATCGCGGGCACATCGCCTTCGGCCGGCATCACGAGCGCGTGGCCGATGTTCTGCGTTTCCGCAACCATGCTGAGGGGCCACGCGAACGACACGGCATCGAGTCGACCGGTCTTGAGCTGCGTGAGGATCGCGCCTTGATCCGTGCCCACGTTGACGAGTTCCAGATCGCGCATGGGATCGAGCCCCGCGCCCTTGGCGAGATAGATCACCAGCGCCTCGGTTCCCGAACCCGGGCCCGTGATGCCGATGCGTTTGCCCCGCAGCGCTTCGATCTTCTTGCGTAGCGGCGCCCGGCGATCGATCTTGGCCGATCCGAGAAATTGATCGGATGCGATCAGATCGACGTAATACCCCTCGACGAGCGAGCCCACGACCTTAACGGGCCGCGACGCTTTCAAGAGCGAGAACACATCGGTCATCACCCCGCAGCCGACATCGATACTGCCCGAGGTGAGGGCAGCGCCCTGTACCGCGCCCGATTGGAAATTCGTAAGCGAGACCTCGATGCCGCCATCGCGAAAATAGCCATGTTGCATCGCTACGAAAAGCGGAAAGAAGGCCGCGGAGTTGTTGCCGATCTGCCCGACGGAAAGCGACTGCGTTGCCGCGCGAACGCCGACGGGCACGGCGCTTGCCGCGAGGACGCCGAGCGTGCCGAGAGTACGATGGATCGCGCTTGCACGGGTGAGCATGGACGGACTCCTAAACACGGACGGAGGCATCGCTTTTCCACGCGGATAGGCGACGCTCGAGCAAATCGACGAGTGCGTTGAGCACGACGGCGAGGATCGTAAGGACGAAGAGCGCGGCAAAGACGCCTGCGGTATCGTATTGGCTGCCGGAGGACGCGATCAGATAGCCGATGCCACGGTTCGAAGCGATGAGCTCGCCGATGATCGCACCGATCAGCGCATAGGGAATCGCGATGCGCACGCCCGTCAGCGCAAAGCCGAGCGCCGAGGGTATGACCACCCGCAGCAGCGTTTGCATGCGCGTCGCGCCCATCAACCACATCGCATCGAGCAGCGCGGGCTCCACGTTTCGCACGCCCGCGAGGGTATTGTAAAAAACGATGAAGAGCACCGTCACCGCCGCGAGGATGATCTTCATCGGAATGCCGATCCCGAACCACACGACGAAGAGCGGCGCGAGCGCGACTTTCGGAATGCTGTAGAGCGCGAAGATGAACGGATCGACGAGCTCGGCGATCAGGCGATTGCTCCCGATCGCGAAACCCAAGACGAGCCCGAAGATCGCACCGATCGCGAAGCCCGCGAGCGTCTCTTCGATCGTGATCGTACTGTGGAAGAGCAGCGTGCCGTCGATCGCCCAAGCGATGAGGTGTTGGGCGATCGCGCTCGGACTCGCGACGATTTTCGCATCGACGAACCCGCGCATCGCGAGGAGCTGCCAGAGCGCGAGAAAGCCGGCGAGGAGCGCGACGCGCCCGATCGTCAGCGACATGCGCTGCCGCCCGCGCGCGGTACGTGAGGCCGCGAGTGCTTCCATCGTCGCGCTCATGCGCTCGCACCCTCCCCCACATGCAACGCGTCGAGCAGCCGCTCGTGCAGCGCGACGAACGACGGCTCGACGCGGATCGCACGCATGTCTCGCGGCCGGGGTGCATCGAGTGCTACATCGCATGCGATCTCGCCGCCCGGACGTAACGCGATCACGCGGTCGCCGAGCAAGAGCGCTTCATCGATATCGTGCGTGACGAACACCACCGTCTTTCCCGAACCGAGCCACAGCCGGAGCAGTTCTCGTTGCAGATCGCTCCGCAACTGCGCATCCAGCGCGCCGAACGGTTCGTCGAGCAAGAGCATGCTCGGGTCGGCGGCGAGCATGCGCGCGAGCGACGCCCGACGCTGCATGCCGCCCGAGAGTTCGCGGGGATACCGCCGTTCGGCACCGGTGAGGCCGACGAGTGCGAGCAGCGCGGCCGTTCGCGCCATCTTTTCCGCCTTCGGCGTGTTCCGCAGATCGAGCGGCAGCGCGACGTTCGATGCGACGTCGAGCCATGGCAGAAGCGTTTCCTTTTGCGTGAGGTAACCGACATCCACACGCGGAAAGCCCGGTGGCTCCCCGTCGAAAGCGATCGTGCCGCTCGTCGGCGCCGACAACCCGGCGATGATGTTCAGGAGCGTGGATTTCCCGCTTCCGCTTCGGCCGAGCAGCACGAGAAACGATCCCGAAGCGATCGTGAGATCGACGCCCCGCAACACCTCGGTTGCCTGTCCGTCACGCACGAAGACCTTGCCCACATTTTGGAGCGCGATCACGGTTGCGGCGTGGCGTCCAATTCGACGGCAACCAGCGGCGCGATGAAACGCGGTTCGACCGAGCCGATATGCAAGAGCGCCGCATTGAACTTCGCCACGCTAAACGCGGCGCCGCGTTTGGCGCGTTCGGCTTTCTCCGCACGACGGATCGCGTCGAGCCCCGTGTAGTACGACGAGAGTTGATCGTGCGAGAGCTGCAGGCGATGCCATTTGGTCGCGGCCTCGCTCTTCTCTTGGTACGCCTGGCGCACGAGTACATCGTCGAGTTGCGCGCGCGTCATTCCCGTTGCGTGATAGCCCGCATCGATGATCGTATTTGCTTGTTCGCGTAAACGCCACTTGAGCTGGAAGAGCTTCAAGCGAGGGTCGCCATCGCCGAAGCCGGCATCGAGCATCATGCCCTCGGTGTAGACGGCCCAGCCTTCGACGAACGAGCCGTTTGCGAACACGCGGCGCACGAGCGAGGGCGTCTCGTTATTGTACCGGATCTGCACGTAGTGTCCGGGCATCGCCTCGTGCATGGAGAGTAAGAGCATCTCGTACGTGTTGTACTCGCGCAAATACGACTCGACGCGTGCATCGTTCCACGATTGCGGAATTTCATCGATGTAATAGAACGACTCCGCGAGCGGCGTGAACGGGCCGGGCGAATCCTCGCTCGCGCCCGCGAAGCCTGCCTGAAAGGCGGGCGTCGGTACGATGTGCAGGGTGTTCGGCTTCGGGACGACGACGACGGGATGCGCGCCGAGGAACGTTTGCGCGCGCAGCACATCCGCTTTCGCGGCGGCGAACACTTGCGTCCGCGTCGGATGATCGTCTGCGAGGCGATCGAGGACGCGTCGTACGACGATATCGGCGGCGTTCGCCTTCATCCGATCCGCGCGCTTGGACGGGAAGAACTTGGTATCGAGCGGGAGGGCGAGCGCGAGCATCTGCGCGCGCGTCGCGGCGAGATCGGCTCGCGCGCGGGCGACGAGATCCTGGCGCTTCGCATCGGTGCCGAGTTGCAGGAGCAGTTCGCGATCGTAGACGGCCGCGCCGACGCGCGTGGAACCGGTAGAGCGCGGCAAGACGACGTTCGACAGATACGCTTTATACGATGCCACGGCGGCGATCGCGGCGGGAAGCGCGCGTGCGATCGCGGCGCGCGTCGCGGGCTTCGCGGCGCGCGCGGTTGCCGGCAACGAGCGCAGAAGTTCTAACGTCCCGGCCGTCTCGTCGATGGCGTGCTCCGTAACCACGCGGGCCGGGTTCGTCAAACTCGCCTTCGCCGCAGCGACCACGCCCGGCAGTTTCCCCAAACGCGCGGCTACGTGGCGCATGCGCTCGTCGAGCGGTGCGTAGGTCCGCGCGGTGAGCGCATAGATCGCTTCGCCGAGGACGTTCGCGTAGAGGGTCGGATCGGTTGCGTACGGCTTGCGTGCGGTCGACTCGAACAATTCGAGCGCGATATTATCGCGCAGTGCCGATGCGTCGGCGCGATCGTCCGGCGTGGGATCGTTTGCGAGCACGGCATCGAAGCGGGCTTGCCAGGCGTGCAACCACGTCGTGCGGCGCGCGCGACCGGCAGCCGAGTAGTCCGCAAGCTCGTCGTCGTGCGTGTGGATGCCGATGCCGTCGGCAAAGAGCGGATCGCGCGCCTCGCTTTCGGCGATGTACCGTTTTGCAAGATCGGGAAGCGACGGCGCCGTTTGCGCCTGCGCGCCGTGTGGCAAGCCCGAGGCGACGAAAGCGATTGCGGCACAAGCGGAGAGCAGACGGCGTTGCATAAACGCCCGTTCGCGCGGAGTCGTCCCTCGCCTGCGCGAACGTGAAGCGCCCATGTCCCCGCCCGAATCCCGCGTCGATCCGTTCGTCGCCCCCGTCGCTACCGCGGTTCGCGTGCTGCGGGCCGGTGGCGTGATCGGCTTGCCGACCGAGACCGTGTACGGGCTCGCGGCCGATGCCGAAAACGATGCCGCCGTCGCGCGCATCTTCGCGATCAAAGGGCGGCCGGCCGGCCACCCGCTTATCGTGCATCTCGCGGACGCGCGGCAACTCGCCGATTGGTCGTCCCACGTGAGCGACGACGCAAGCGCGCTCGCGGAGCGCTTTTGGCCCGGCCCCCTGACGCTCGTCGTCCCGCGCAACGCGCGCGCATCGGATCGCATCACCGGCGGCGTGGAAACCGTGGCCTTGCGCGTCCCCGCACATCCGATCGCGCACGCCGTCCTCGAAGCGTTCGGCGGCGGCCTTGCCGCGCCGTCGGCGAACCGGTACGGCCGCGTGAGCCCCACGACCGCGCAGCACGTGCGCGACGATCTGGGCACGGAGGTCGGCCTCGTCCTCGATGGCGGCGCCGCGACGGTCGGCATCGAGTCGACGATCGTCGACGTCTCGGGGGCGCAGCCGCTTCTGCTCCGCCTCGGGGCGATCACGGAGCACGACTTGTGCGCGGCGCTCAGCATCGCTGCCATCGCGCGCCGGACCGATGGCACCGTGCGCGCGCCGGGCACGACCGCGCGCCATTACGCACCGCGCGCGCGCGTCGTCCTCGTCGATGCGGCGGATACGGCGCACGCACTCGCCGCCTGCGGTGCTGCGGGCGAGCGCGCGACGCTCCTCGCGTTCGGCGACGCCGCGACGTTCGCGCGCGAACTCTACGGCGCGCTCCGTGCGGCCGACGATGCGGGCTTCGATGCGATCGTCGTTGCGAAACCGCGCGACGAGGGTTTCGATGCCGCCGTGCTCGACCGCCTTACGCGCGCGGCGTTTCGTGGCGCGTGAGGGTTGCGGTCTTACGTGCGAGGCGAAGGACCGAATCGTCGGCGCCGAGCGCGGCGAGTTCCGTAAGCGGTACCCACGCAAGCGCGTGCGATTCCGCGCTTACGACGAACGGCTGCGCGCGGTCCGCTTCGAACGCGAAGCGCACGTCGTAATGGAAATGCGCAGGTTCGTCCGCACGCGCGGGGATGCGATGCACGTCGATATCGTATATCCCGGCGCCCAGCGGCACGAGCCTAAGCCCGGATTCTTCTTCCGCTTCGCGCAGCGCGACCGCACGGATGTCGGGATCGCCATCGGCATGGCCCCCGAGCTGCAGCCAGCGATCGAGTTTCCTGTGATGCGTCAAAAGCGCACGCTCGCGCTCGCGATCGACCACCCACGCCGAGCCCGTCACGTGGCCCGCGAGCTGCGTGCGCGCGAACGCGTCCTCGTGCGCGGAAACGAAAGCGCGAACGCTCTCGACCATCGCGGCCTCGCGGTCGTCCGCCGGATGGTAGGCTGCGAGTTCGGTCAGGAACGATGCATGGGTCGCCACGCAATGCGATTCTGCGGCGTCCGATAGCCGTCATGCCCGAAGGCCCACAGGTCCATCTCGTCGCGCTCCGTCACACGAAGACATTCGCCGGCAATATCGTCCACGCCGACTCTCCGGACGGGCGTTTCGACGACGTCGCGGGGATGATCGACGGGCACCCGTTGTTGCGCGTCGATGCGGTCGGGAAGCATCTCTTCTACGTGTTTGCCGACGACGTGCAAATCCACGTCCACCTCGGCCAATTCGGTTGGTTCGAGGAAGGGAAACTTCCACTGCCCGAGCCGCGTGGCGTGTTGCGCTATCGGATGTGGAACGACGCGACATACGCCGAACTTCGCGGCGCGATCGCGATCGAACATTACGATGCGGTGCAGCGCGCCGCGGTCGAAGCGCGCATCGGCCCCGATCCCCTCAACCATCACGAACCGAGTCGCGGCTTTGCGAAGATCGCGAAGAGCAAGAGCGCCGTCGGCCTGCTGCTGATGGATCAATCGGTGATTGCAGGCGTCGGGAACATCTTCCGGGCCGAAGTGCTCTTTCGCCAGGGCGTCTCGCCGCATCGCACCGGCACCTCGATCGACCGCGCCACGTTCGATGCGATCTGGCACGATCTGATCGTGCTCATGGAGCGCAGCGTTGCGGATAAGGGCCGCATCGTGACGACCGAGCCGAACGACCGCGCGACCAAACGCAAGATCGTTCCGCGCAACGATCGTTCGTATGTCTACCAACGCGATGGGCTGCCGTGCCGCCATTGCGGGACGACCGTGCTCCGTGGCCCGATGGGCGCGCGCACGGTGTACTGGTGCCCGACGTGCCAGCCCGCGCGCGACTACCCGATGACCGCAGTCAAGCTGGAAGCCCCACGCGTTCGGCGCGGCAAACGCACCGCGGAACACACGGACGCATCGGCTCCCGACACGCCGCCGAAGCGCGCAAAAATCGCCGTTTCCGGTAGCTAGCGCTACGAGCCCGTCCAAAACCCCGTCGGATCGGCGTTTTCGAGCGCTTCCCGTTCCGCCGTCGTCGCTTCGCGCGTCGTCGTCGCGCCGCTGAAGTCGAATGCGAAACCGCTCTGCGCGGCGACGGTCGCGCGGGTGACGCCATCGTGGAGCGAGAGCGCGCGCGGCGGGCCGTCGTTGAGTGCGAACACGCCGAGCGTCGTGATCAACGTGACCGGGCCGCGCGGCTTCGACGTGATGTACGCGACGCGCTCGACGATCCGGCGGCGCTCGTGCTCCATGATGTATACCGAGCGCCCGGCATGCGCGGCGATATCGCTTCCGCCACCCGAACCCGTGAGCCGCGTCGCGCCGACACGCGTGGTGTTGAGGTTCCCGAGCGCATCGACTTCCGCGCCGCCGAGAAAACCGCAATCGACGCGCCCGCCCTGCAACATCCCCATCACGTCGAGTAGCGTGGTCGCCACGAGCGCGCCCCGCTGATTCGGCGCGTCGCCCATCGTGATAACGTGACCGTCCGCCGGCGTATCGCGGATCAAGCCGTTCTCGAAGAAGCCGATCGCATGTGGCGCGTGCGTCATTTTCGCAATCGCGAAAGCGATCAGCGGTAAGCGCATGCCCACGAAAACGACCTCGCCATCGCGGATAACGCGCGCTGCGGCCACGACCATCGTCGCGCGCGGGGTCATGCCTGCGCCTTGAGCGCCGCGAGCCGATCGTTGCCGAGCTTCGCACAATACGCGCGTCGATCGGCAACGCCGTCGATCCACGCCGCGCGCCATGCGGCGAAGCCCGCTTCCGTGCGCGACGCTTCGGCATAGGCATCGAAGAACGCGTGATCGCGTTCGGCGCGATACGGAACGGGCGCCGGATGCGCGCCGTTCGGGACGTGCACGACGGCATCGACCAAGAGCCCGGGGATGTTCGCGAGATTCGGCATATCGAGTTCGTCGCGTTCCACGAGCGCATCGGTCGTGACGATGACGCGCTTCGCCGCGCGCACGCTTTCGAGCGTCGTCCCGAGATTGCCGAGAATTTGCGCGTTGCCATCGCGGTCGCAATACTGCGCGTGCACGATCGCGACGTCGAGCGCGATCGCCCGTACGGCGGTCATTTCCTCGCCACCGAAGGGATCGGCGATCGTACGGAACGCCGCCGTCTGCTCGGTCATCCCCGTGCCCGCAATCGAGCGCGTCACCGCGAACGGCACGCCCTCGGCCGCCGCACGTAAGCCGAGTGCGAGCGTGAGGTTGGTATAGTCCGTCATGCGGATCGCACCGCTTTCGAGCGCGCGACGAAAATTGTACCCGAGCCCAGAGCCGACGTTTCCGACCCACGCGGCCTCGATCGCATCGACGCAACCGCAGCCGATCAGTTGATCGTAGAGCGCGTCGCTGATCGGCCCGACGAGCGTGAGGTGCTTGCGTCCCTGGCGCACGATCTCATGACCGGCGGCGAACGGGATCCGCGCTTCGAGCCCACAGGCCGCGCTCACCCGATCGCCGTCGCGCACGAACCGCGCGATCGCGTCGCGCAGCGAGGTGACTTTTTCCGCTCTCACGCCTGCGCGAGCGATCGCAAGACGAACCGCTGCGTCTTACCGGTCGCCGTTTTCGGTAGCGCCTCGACGACGCTGATCCAGCGCGGATATTTATACGGCGCGAGTTGCGATTTCACGAACGCTTTCAACTCGGCTTCGAGTTCCGCCGCATCGCGCTCCACGCGGAGCACGACATATGCGTGCGGTTTCGTCAATCCATCGGCATCGTCGCGCCCGACGACCGCGCATTCGAGTACGTGCTCGTGTAACGCGATCACGCCTTCGAGCTCGACGGGCGAGACCCAGATACCGCCGACCTTGAGCATGTCGTCGCTGCGCCCGCCGTGCCAATAGCGGCCGTTCGCGTCGCGGCGATACTTATCGCCCGTGCGAATCCAATCGCCCACGAGCGTCGCCTTCGTTTTCTCGTGTTTGTTCCAGTAGAGCGCCATCGTCGAATCACCGCGTACGAGCAGATCGCCGATCTCGCCTTCCGGAACGTCGATCCCACGTTCGTCGACGATGCGCACCGCGTACCCCGGCACGGCGCGGCCACTCGACCCGGCTTCGCAATCGCCCGGAGCGTTCGAAAGAAAGATGTGCAGCACTTCGGTCGAGCCGATGCCGTCGAGGATATCGAGCCCCGTCTTCGCTTTCCAGCGCGCGAACAGGCCGGGCGGCAACGCCTCGCCCGCGCTCACGCACGCACGCACGCTCGAAAAATCGGGCGTTGCGCCTTCGTCCATCGCGGCGAGCATCTGCGCGTACGCCGTCGGTACGCCGAAGAAAAGGGTCGGTTTGTATTTCGCTACTTGCGAAAAGATAGAATTCGGCGTGGGACGGCCCGCGTAGTGGACGTTCGCGCCGCCGACTCCCATCGAAAAATACATTCCGTTGCCGAGTCCGTAGGCAAAAAATAACTTTGCTACGGAGAAGCAACGATCGTTTTCCGTGATGCCGAGGATGTGTTCGGCATAGGTTTGCGAGCAGACCCACATATCGTGCTGCAAGTGGACGACGCCCTTGGGTTCGCCCGTCGTCCCGCTCGAATAGAGCATGAACGCAAACCCGTCGCGGTGGGTCGGTGCGTACCCCTCGGCTTGCGCGAGCGATTCGTCCATCGCGATCGCGAGCACGTCGGCTGCAGAAACCACGCTCGTCGAAGCGGATGCGATGGCGGTCCGCCATACGGCGTCCGGCTCGTAAGCGATCGCAAGCCGCGCGCCACAATCGGCGACGATGCCCGCATGATCCGTGGCCGTGAGCAACGGGTTGAGGGGAACGGCCACGCATCCCGCGGCGATCGTGCCCCAGAACGCGATCGCAAATTGCGGGCCATCGGGCAGCACGATCGCGACGCGGTCGCCCGGGTGCAGCGCGGGAAACGCGGCGCTTCCGCCGAGCAGGCCACGCGCGAATCGCAAGACGGAGGCATGCAACTGCGCATACGTCATCTCGCCGCGCGTATCGCCCGGTGCGTCGCAGAGGAGCGCGACACGGTCGCCACGTCCTTCGCGAACGTGGCGACCGATATACCATTCGGCTGCGTTGAAGCGCACCGGCAGCGCATCCGCCGCGCGCAAGTCGGTGACGGTCGGCTGCGTGGCGAGCATCGCGGTGCTAGTGGTTCGTGAACCGCGCGGTGCGCTTTTCGTTATACGAAGCGATGCCTTCTTTGGCGTCGCTCGATTTGAAAAGCTGTGCCTGGAGTTCGCGTTCGAGCGTGAGGTGCGATTCGAGCGTCATGTCGGTGCCGCTTTGGACGCTTCGCTTGATGAGGCCGACCGCAAGCGGCGCCTTGTTCGGCGTCGTGAATTGCTGCGCGTACTTCATGATCTGCTCGCGGAATTCGGCTTCGTCGCCCTCATACACGTCGCTGACGATGCCGTAATCCATCGCCTGTTCGAACGAGTACGTGCGCCCGGAGATCATCAACTCGATCGCACGCGATTTTCCAACTAAGCGCGAGAGACGCGCCGTGCCGCCCGTGCCCGGCAACACGCCGAGGCCGACTTCCGGTAAGCCCATCTTCCCCGCGTCCCGGCGGGCGATGCGGATGTCGCACGCCATCGCGATTTCGAGGCCGCCGCCGACGCAGTGGCCGTTCAGCGCGGCAATCACGAGCTTCGGCGTCTGCTCGAGGCGCGAGAGCGTCTCGTTTGCGTGCAGGCAGAACATGTATTTGAACTCGGGCGTCACGGCGTTGAGCATCGCGATATTTGCGCCCGCCGAGAAGAACTTGCCGCCCTTGCCCGTGAGAACGATGACCTCGACCTCGCTATCGAAGCGCGCGTCGAGAATCGCTTCGTCGAGTTGGCGCATCATCTCGTGCGTGTACGTATTCGCCGGCGGATCGTTCATCGTGATGACGCCGATCTTGCCGACGACCTCATACGCGATGACGCGCTTGCCATCGAACGGTTTCGCAACGCGCCCGAACGGCGTGGCCTCGGGTTTTGCTTCGATTTCGATTGCCATGTACGTGATCTCCCTAAGCCGCGACGAGCGCGCTCTTCGGCGCGATCCAAGCGGGGTTTTTGAAATACTCGGCGAGCGCGGCTTCATCCGCTGCAGTCGGCAGCACGGTCGGCGCGTATGCCGCCCATTCGGCGTCGCCGAGCGGGCGTCCGTCGACGGTGACGTGCTTCTCGGAAGCGCGGCCGATGTTGCGATTGAAATCGATGTGCGGCACCACGAGCGCATCGCCCGCGTTGACGGCGTTCACGCGCGCCACGGTCTTTTCGATTTCCGCGTAATACAATGCGCGTGCGGTTTCGTTCAGATGCTCGCGATCGACGCCCGCGGTCGCCTTGTCCTCATCGACGCGGCCCTTGATCCCCCAAGCGTACGCCCATTGCGCCGAGGACGAGTTGTCGTTGCCGAAGAGGTCGAGTGCGCCGGAAGCCCACTTGTTATAGTACTTCTGCTGGAGCGCGACGGGAATGACGCCCGCTTGCGCGATCCGGCGAAGGCCGCTCAGCCCCGTGCCCATGTGGAACGACTCTTCCTTGAGCATCGGCCCCATCGAGCGCGCGAGCGGCGCGAAGCCCGAATGCGAGAGCATCGTGAGCTGATACTTACCGTCGCGATCCATGAAATTCGTGTATGCGAAGAAGTCGAGCCAATGCGTGACGTCGTTATTGAACGCGTTCAGCAGGCGGTTCTTCTTATCGTACGCGCGGCGTTCGAGCAGCTTCTGCGCTTCGATCTTACCGTCGCTGCCAAAGTGTTGCACGAGCAGGTGGCACATCTGGTACCCGTGGCGGGTTTCTTCGGCCATGATGCGCACGAGCGCGCCGAGATCGTAATCGCTCGGCGCGTTGTTCACGAGGAAGCGCTGCTGTTCGTTGCTTGCGAATTCGGTATCGCCCTGGAACACGATCATCGACATGAGCGTGTCGCGCATCCGCTGATCCGGAACATCGAGAATGCGCTCCCAGCGTGATTGGCCGGCGTAGTCGCCGAAGCCGATCTCGTTCGACGCCAGGTCGCCGTACTTGGCTTCGAAGGTGTACCCGGGCATGAAGCGCTCGACGAGCTTGCGGTCGACACCGATATCGGTGCGCCAATCCTCGAGCAGGTCGATCCATTCATCGAACGTCGCAATACGAGCCACAGGTGCCTCCGAAATCGTATGACGGTTTTTTGACCGCCCGTGATATGAGCGTCATACTATCCGCTCCGTGGTAGGCTGTCAAGGATGCAAAATGCCCCGCGTGTGGTCGCCCGTCCGAATTCATTCATCTACACGCTGATGGGCGATCTGGTGCGCTACTACGGCGGCGAGATTTGGATCGGAAGCCTCACCCAGCTCATGGGTGAATTCGGCGTGTCGGAGGCGGCGGTGCGCCAAGCCGTATCGCGGATGTCGCGCTCGGGGTGGATCACGGGCCGCAAGCTCGGCAACAAATCGTACTATGCGATTACCGAACGTGGACGCGCACGGGTCGACCGCGTAAGCCCGCGCATCTACCAGCCGCCGGAGACGGCCTGGGATGGGAAATGGCGCATGGTCGCCTACACCATCCCGGAAACGGCGCGCGACGCGCGCGATCGCTTGCGCAAAGATCTCGCCGTGCTCGGGTTCGCGCCGCTCGGCACGGCGCTCTGGCTCTCGCCGCGCGACGCGTTGGAAGCCGCGCGCGAGGCGGCGACGGCGCACGGAGTTCTCGCCTTCGTCGACACGTTCGTCGCCGAAAGCACCGGGCCACACGACGATCGTAGCCTGATCGCGCGCTCCTGGAACTTGGACGCGATCGCGGCAACGTACCGGGCGTTCATCGACGACTACGGCGCGCGTTTGGCGCACCTGCGCGCTTCGCCGAATCTCACCGACGCGCAAGCGTTCGTGGAACGCGAGTGGTTGGTTCACGATTTCCGAAAATTTATTTACGTCGACCCCGGCTTGCCGCTCGATCTTCTGCCGAACGACTGGCCCGCGCTCGCGGCGAGCGATCTCTTTCGCGAAACCTACGACCGCGTGCGCCCGGGATCGCTCCGCTTTTTCGAATCGATCTTCAAGCCCGCGCCGGATCGCGACGTCGCGATCGCATCGCCCGAAACGCACGACGATGCGTTCGCTTCGCTGCTCGGGCCGGAAACGGTCTCTTAAGCGCGGCGAGCGATCCGTTCGATCGGGATGACCTTGCCGAGCGCTTCATGGAACTTCGCCTCGCTCAGAGGGCGGCCCGTATAATACCCCTGCACTTCATCGACTTCGAGGTCGAGCACGAAGCGCCACTGGCTCTCCGTCTCGACGCCTTCGGCGACGATGCGCAGATCGAGCGTCTTCGCGAGCGTGACGATCGCTTTGACGATCGCCTGATCGAGCACGCTCGTCGCAACGCCGTCGATGAACGAGCGATCGATCTTAAGTGCGGTGATCGGCAAACGTTTGACCGATGACAGCACGCTATACGAGACGCCGAAATCGTCGACGGCGATGTTGACGCCGAGCGCGCGAATCTTGTTCAGCGAAACGATCGCGCGATCGTCGAGCAACACGTTTTCCGTCACTTCGAGTTCGAGTGCTCCGGGCTCCAAGCCGCTTCGTTCCAACGTCTCGGCGACGAACGAGGCGAACTGCGCGTCGTAGAGATCGCGTCCGGAGATGTTGACGTTGATGCGGAAATCCGGGCGATCCCGGCGTACGAGCATCGCAAACGTGCACGCTTCTTCGAGCACCCAGCGCGTGATCTGTACGATGAGCCCCATCTCTTCGGCCATCGCGATGAATTCCGTCGGCGTGACGTCGCCGTGCGATCCGGAGCGCCAGCGTAAGAGCGTCTCGCAGCCGACGATGCGTCGCGTCCGGGAAACGAAAGGCTGAAACACGATGCTGAATTCGTTGCGTACGAGCGCTTGCCGCAGGTCGTTCTCGATCCCGAGGCGCTCGATCGAAGCAGCGCGCATCGTCGAATCGAAAAGCGCGAACGCACCGCGGCCGGAAGCTTTGACGCGGTACATCGCGATATCGGCATGCTTGAGCAGTTCTTCGGGCGTGGAACCATGGTCCGGATACATCGCCGCGCCGACGCTCGCACCGATGAAGAGCTCGCGCTCGTCAACCGTAAACGCCTGACCGAGCCTGCGCTGGATGCGAGCGGCCGCGGCTTGCACGTCTTCGAAATCGCGCACGGAACGCGCGACGATGATGAACTCGTCGCCGCCCGGCCGCGCGATAACGTCGCCCGGGCCGAGCGTAATGGCGAGCCGCTCGGCGACGCTACACAGCAGCGCGTCGCCCGTGCGATGACCGAGCGTGTCGTTGATCGTCTTGAAACGATCGAGGTCGACGAAGAATACCGCCGCGGGCATGCCGCTCTCTTGTGATGCGGCGATCGTCTCGCGGAGCGTCTCTTCGAGCCCGAGCCGGTTCGGTAGACCTGTGAGCGCATCGCGACGCGCGACCGCGAGCAAGTGATCCTGCGTGTTGCGCATCTCGGTGATATCGAGTGCGACGCCGACCGCGCCGACGATCGCTCCCACATCGTCGCGAAGCGCTTCGACATCGTGGCGAAGGCGACGCCCGTCGTGCGCGCTCTCGAACTGCATCGCTTCGCCCGCGAGCACGCGCGCGAGCGCCGTCGTTGCTTCCGAATTTTCGAAAATAGAGGCGATCGAGCGGCCGATGGTCGGCTTCATCGTCTGGTCGACGAGCGCGAGCCCCGCTCCCGTTGCCGACGAAAGCGCGCCATGCCGATCCGCGGTCCAAAGAATCGCGGGCACTTGACCCATCAGGAGTTTCAGCCGGCTTTCGCTTTCACGCAGACGCAAATCCGCATGCGTGCGCTCCGTGACGTCGCGGAGATAGACGAGCGTCTCGCGCGCGGCGGGTTGTACGCGGAGCTCGACCCACATATCGGTCGAGCGAAAGCATGCGGTGCGCTCGACGATCTGCCCGGACGCACGCGCGCGGCGCAGTTCGGGAACGAGATCCGAAGCGAGCGGCCCGACGACATCTTCCAGGCAGCGCCCGACGAGATCGCCCGCTTGCGCGCGCAAAAGTCGTTCCGCCTCCTCGTTTACGAGCGTGATGCGTTCGCGATCGTCGACGATGTAGAGCCCATCCGGGATCGCTTCGAGGAGGTTATACCGTCGCTCGACGGCATCGCGGTACCGAAACTCGACTTTCCGTGCGCGACGACGCGTAACGGTTATCGCGACGATCGCGAGCGCAATGATGACGAGAATAAAGACGGTCAGCGCGACCGTCACGTTCATGCGATCCCGCGTGCGAGCGCGGCTTCCCGCAGCGCGTTGACACTCGTCGTCCCGAATACGGCATGCACCGCAGCCATCTCGCGCTCGATCGTAAAGAGGCTTCGTGAGAAGCGCCGGGAGAGCCGCCGCGCATCGAGGCCTTCCCACATTCCGCGTGCCACCTGACGTTGCATTGAGGTAAGCCGTTCGAAGAGCGGATCGGTTCGTTCGGCAGCGGGCTTTGCGACCGTGCGCGCGAGTGGCGATCCGGGGTAGTGTCCGATGTGCGCGACCGCGCGGGCCGTCCATTTCGGGTCGACCGTGACATCGGCGAGCGCCGAAGCTGCGAGGCCCGCCTTGAAGTGATGATCGATTCCCGCGAAGAGTTCGTAGGCCTCGGTCAGAGCTTCGATCGCCGCCGCATCGTTACCGCTGGTGCGCTCGATCGTACCGACCACGAAACGCGCTTCGGCGGTCATGCGCCGTTCGCGCGACGTTACAAAGTTCGGGCTCACGCCATCGAGACCCATCGCCGAGAACGTTGCCGCATACCATTGTGCGCGCGCCGAGTCGACTTGTGCGAAGAGTTCGGCGAACGTAACGAGCGCGGTTCGCTCTTCGTTTGCCGTCTGCGCCCACGGGATACGCTGCGCGATCGCGTGCGCTTCGAAGAGTTCGTCGAGCGCCCACGCCTCGTTGCCCTCGATGCGTGCGACGTACGCCCGATCGAGATGCGCCATCGCGCGCCATGCATCGCTCGGCGCGATATCGCGGGCTTCGCGGAAGATCCACTGTGCGCGCGCCGCAGCGCCGCGCATGAACGCGTCCCACCCGAAGGCACGGAGGCTTTGGTAGCGTTCGACGGCGACGGCATCCGTCCACGCGAGCGCATCGTATGCCGCTTGTGCGTGCACGACGCCCTGTGCATCGGCACGCTCGAAGGCGAGGCGGGCGAGTGCGAACACGATCATCGCGCGGGTTTTGACGTGAGGCGCGCGGCCAGACTCGTCGACGACCGCGAGCGAGGCGCGCAGATCGCGCGTTTGCGATGCGTAATCCTCGCGTGCCGCATGCGCCCAAGAACGTTGCAAGAACGCAAGGCAGCGGCCGTTCGGATCGGTGTTGGTAAACGCGATTTCGAAGTCGGGATCGTCCGGCGTCGCCTCGCCGCGATACCAGCGAAAGCGCGCACGATACAGAGCGAGTTGGGCGGCGCCGTTCGATACGGCATCCGCGAACTTTTCGGCTTCGAGCATGCGCGCGGTAGCCGTTGCGGTATTGCGGACCACGGCGAACGCGCGAGCGCTCAGGAGGTTGAAACGAAACCGCCCCGCGTCCGTGGCGATGGAGCCTTGGACCATCGCAAGCCACGCGATGGCGGCTGCGGGATCGGTGTGCAACAGCAGTTCGGCATTCGCGAGCACGCCCGACTCGGCGTGCGGCGAAGGCCAATCTTCGCAGCCTTCCAGGAGCTGCGCGGCGCGGTCGAATTCCGCGGCGAGCAGCGCCTTTTCGGCGCGGGCCAGATCGTCTGCGTACGATTCGCTCATCGCGACCCTCGCACGCTCTCGGTCTCCCTAGTCCCTCCGACCGCTAGTCCCGCACCGATCCGAGGCTGGTGTCCTTCGACGAGACCGTGACCTGCGGACCGTAGTACGCCGATCCCCACCAGCCATCGTAGTTGGATGCGATGAAGACGGAGCCCGCGGCATTCTCGTATGCGTTGAAGACGAACGACTGATACGTGCCGTTCGGAATCGCGTGGAGGTTGAACGTCCCGTCGCTTGCGGTGAGCGTGGTGTTTACGACGTTCCAATTCTGATCGACGAGCATGATCGTCGCGTTCGAAACGGGTTGGTTGCGCCAGTTGACCGCGGTGCCGGAAACGTTGCCCGACGTGACGTTCGCGACGAGCACGGGCTTGAGCTGCAGCGTCTGCGTCAGGCCCGTACCGATCGCGTTGAACGCGACGGATTCCGCGACGTTGAAATCGACCGCGATCGATTGCGAACTGCCGTCCGTCGAGCCAAACTTCGTACCGACCGGAAGGGTGAACGTGTCGCCCACCGAGCCGAAGACGACGACGCCGAGGTGTTGCCCACCCGAGGTAACGGCAGAGCTCTTGCTCACGCTTCCGACGAGTTGGAGACCGGCATATTGCCCGCCCGGAAGCGAGCCGCCGATCGGTAACGCCGAGGTTTGGAGGCTTAGAAGATTGACGACGTTCGGCGTGGCGTATTTCTGCATGACGACGATCGCGCCGTTCGCCGTAATCGCATCGACTTCGGTGAGCGCGATGTCCACTTCCGTGTAGCCCGCGATCGGCGCGTCGTAGAGCACGACGTCGCCGGTGAAAGCGGGCGTTCCGCCGTAGCCGCCTTGCGTTTCGCGTGCGTCTTTCAATGTCGTGACGCTCTTGGTCGCCATCGTCGAGCGTACGACGCCCGCTTTGCCGAGCGGCTGCGGCGTCGCTTGCGCGGCGGGAGCGACACTAGGGATGATCGGCGACGAAGGCGTGCTCGAAGCACCACCGCTGCATGCGTCGAGCGCGACTACGGTAATGAGCAGAGCGGCAAAATTGATCTTCATTGCAAAAATCCTTCGTCGGTTTATTTTCAGGAAATAGGAAACAGCGCGCTTCGTAAAGTGCGTGTCGCCGAATCCCCAAATTTTATGTTTGCTGCCCCTGTCTTACCACGGCCGAGCAAGCGTTGCAAGTAAAGTTTGTGCAAGATTACGTTGCGTAAAGTTCGTGCAAAATCAACCTGGGTACAACGCGAATTCTTGCACGAATTATCAGCAATGCGGAACAAAAACGGACGCCGTGCCGAGCACCGCGTCCGTTCCCATTACCGCATTTTCCACGCGTGAGGAGAGAGTGGGATTCGAACCCACGGAGCCCGTGAAGGCTCTGCAGTTTTCAAGACTGCCGCATTCGACCGCTCTGCCATCTCTCCGCGGCCGCCCGAGCAACGTTTTCGAACGCGCACCGGCGGTCCTTGGGAAGTGTTCCTTAGATCAACCCGCGTGCGAGCGCGACGTCGCGAAGTGCCGAGCCGCTCGTCGTGCCGAAGGCGGCGTGTACGACCGCCATCTCACGCTCGATCGTAAAGAGGCTGCGTGAGAACCGCTGCGAGAGGCGCCCGGCGTCGAGGCCCTCCCACATGCCGCGCGCGATTTGGCGCTGCATCGGGGTAAGGCGTTCGAAGGTCGCATCGCTTCGCTGCTCGGGGGGCGTCGACACCTTACGCGCGAGCGGCGATCCCGGATAGCACGCCACGTGCGCCACGGCGCGCGCGGTCCACGTTGCATCTCCCGTGGCTTCGGCAAGTGCCGATGCGGCGAGGCCCGCTTTGAAATGATGATCGATCGCCGCAAAGAGATCGTAGGCTTCGCGCATCGCGTCGATCGCAGCCACGTCGTTACCGATACTGCGTTCGATCGTTCCGACCGTGAACCGTTGCTCCGCCATCATCCGACGTTCGCGCGAGCTCGAGAAGTTCGGACTTACGCCGCCCATACCCATCGCGGAATAGGTTGCCGCGTACCACTGCGCCCGTGCGGCATCGACTTGGGCGAAGAGTTCGGCGAAGGTGACGAGCGCGGTACGCTCCTCGTTCGCCGTTTGCGCCCAGGGAATGCGTTGCGCGATCGCGTGTGCTTCGAAGAGTTCGTCGAGTGCCCACGCTTCGTTGCCTTCGATCCGCGCGACATAGGCGCGGTCGAGGTGCGCCATCGCGCGCCAGGCGTCGGTCGGCGCGCTGTCGCGCGCTTCGCGGAAGATCCACTGTGCGCGGGCCGTGGCGCCGCGCATGAACGCATCGTAGCCGAACGCGCGTAGCGACTGGAATCGTTCGACCGCGACGGCCCCCGTCCACTTGAGCGCGTCATACGCGGCTTGCGCGTGGGCCACGCCTTCGGCATCGGCTCGTTCGAACGCGATCCGCGCAAGTGCGAACACGATCATCGCGCGGGTCTTCACTTGGGGAATCGCGTGCGCCGCATCGACGACGGCCAGCGCATCACGGAGATCGCGCGTTTGTGCCGCGTAATCTTCGTGCGTCGCATGCGCCCAAGAACGTTGGAGCAACGCGAGGCTACGACCGTTGGCATCGGGATCGGATAATGCAATCGCGAAATCGGGATCGTCGATCCGCGCATCGCCCGCATACCAGCGGAAGCGCAAGCGATAGAGCGCGAGTTGCTGTTGCGCGTTCGGCACGGCGAACGCGAATCGCTCGGCATCGGCCATACGCGCCGCGGCGCTCGCCGTGTTGCGGACGACGGCGAATGCACGTGCGCTCAACACATTGTACGCAAAGGCGCCGGCATCGGAATCGACGAGGTTGCGGGCCGTGGCGAGCCATGCGATGGCCTCGACGGGATCGCGGTGGAGAAGCAGTTCGGCTTTCGCGAGAACGCCGTTCTCGGCGTCGATCGCTTGCCAGTCTTCGCACCCTTCGAGCAACGCTTCCGCGCGTTCGAATTCGGCGGCGAGGATCGCCGCTCGCGCTTGCGCGAGGCGGTCCCTTTCGGCGGCTATCGGAGACATCGCATCACCTGCGTATCCGCACGCACGCCGGCGCTCTAGTCTCGGACCTCGCCTACCTCGTTCTTATCGTTATCGACGCTGAACGTGGGGCCGGCATACGCGGAGCCCCAGCGCCCATCGTTTCCACTCGCGACGAACAAGACGCCCGCGGCGTTGCGATACGCGTTGTAGATCTCGATGCGATAGGTACCGAACGAAATCGCGTTGAGGTTGAACGATCCGTCCGCGGCCGAGATCGTGGAGTTCGCCACATGGCCGTTGCGATCGACGAGAACGACCGTCGCGTTCTGCACCGCGTGATGGCTGGCGTTTACGAGGCGACCCTGCACGTTGCCCGCGTTCTTCGCCGCGATGACGAGCGGCGTCAACTGCAGCTTCTCCCCCGATGCGAAATTCTGTGCGGCCGAAACGATGTTGAACGCGATCGATTCGGCCAAATTGAAGTCGATCGCCAAGCTCGCGTCGCCGTTGCCGGTCGTTGCGAACGAGATGCCGACGGGGAGCGTGAAGGTGTCGCCGGAAGTGCCGTTCACGACCAACCCGATCGTCCGACCGGCGGACGTTTTCGCGGAGCTCGCTGCGACGCTGCCGACGAGCTTGATACCGACGTACGAGCCGAGCGGAATCTTGCCGCCGATGTTCTCGCCCGTATGCTGCAGGTCGAGCAGATTGACGATGTGGAGCGCGTCGTATTTTTTCATGACGACGGTCGCGCCCGTAGGCGTAATGACATCGATTTCGGAGAGCGCGAGGTTGACCGCGGAAAGTCCGGCGACCGGCGCATCGTAGAGCGTCGCGCTTTGATCCGTCAGCGCGGGCGTTCCACCGTAGCCGCCCTGCGTTTCGCGGGCATCGACGACGGTCGCGGGCGCCGTGGTCGACATCGTCGAGCGAATCTCGCCCGCAGGGGCGACCGATGCCGGCTCGCTCGCCGCGTTTGGCGCGAGCGGGACGACACTTGAGCGAAGCGAGCTGCCGCCACATCCGGTGAGGAGGAGTGTGGCGGAAAGGAGCAGACTCGCGTTCGCTTTCGTCATGTGCGTCTTTCTCGAGTGCGGGCATACTCCGTGCGCCGCGAGTCAAACAGACTCGCAGCGCGCCGGGGGCTATGCCCCAAATATATGGTGGTCCTCGGTTGTGATACCACGCACTTTCGGGGGGGCGCAAGCGACGAATTGGCAGTTTACCGTTGTGTAAAGCAAACCGAACATTTTCGCGATTTCGTTTGCGTTCTCGCCAAGCGAAACAAGCGTGATTTTCGCGATGCTGGAGGAGCCGGAGGCGTCACACAAGCACCCGTGATCAATCCCCGCTCGCTCCGAGGTTAACGCCGTGGCCCTATCCCGCGAACAGCAAGATTTACTCGTGCAAACCGACCGAGGCACGCCGATGGGCGAGCTCCTGCGTCGCTACTGGATGCCCGCGTTACTCGCAAGCGAACTTCCCACGCCGGATTGCCCGCAAGTGCGCGTCCGTCTCGCGGGCGAGAATCTTCTCGCCTTCCGCGATAGCGACGGCAAACTCGGATTGATCGACGAGTTCTGCCCGCATCGCGGCGTTTCGCTGTGGTTCGGTCGTAACGAAGAGTGCGGTATCCGCTGCTCCTATCACGGGTGGAAATTCGACACCACCGGGCAGTGCGTCGATATGCCGTCGGAGCCCGAGATCAGCTCGTTTAAGAACAAGGTGAAGATCGCATCGTATCCGCTCGTCGAGCACGGGCAAATCCTCTGGGCCTACCTCGGGCCTGCGGAACTGCAGCCGCCGCTACCCGAAGTCGAGTGGGCGACGCTTCCGGCAAGCCATGTTTACATCACGAAGCGCGTGCAGGAAACGAATTATCTGCAAGCGCTCGAGGGCGGCATCGATTCGAGCCACGTCTCCTTCACGCACAAGTTCAATCTCGACGACGATCCGTTGCATTCCGGAAGCAAAGGCAACGAGTTCTTGCGCAAGGATGGGCGGCCGAAGTTCGAGGTCGTCGAGTCCGATGGCGGCCTGCTCATCGGCGCGCGGCGCAACGCGAGCGCGGACGAATACTACTGGCGCATCACGCAATACATGATGCCGTGGTACACGATCATCCCGCCGTTCGGTGAGAACCTCATCGGCGGCCACGCGTGGGTACCGATCGACGACGAGAACAACTGGGCCTGGAGCATGAATTGGCATCCGCTTCGTGCGATCACGCCCGAAGAGATCGAAATCATGGAATCGGGCGCCGGTATCCACGTGGTGTACGCGCCGGGCGGCGCATTCCGCCCGCTCGCGGACAAGTCGAACGACTACCTCATGGATCGCGAAGCCCAACGCAATCGCAAGACGTTCAGCGGGATCAAGGGCATCGGGATGCAGGACGCCTCGTTGCAAGAAAGCATGGGCGCGATCCAGGATCGCACGCGGGAACGCCTTGGCACGAGCGACGCGGCGATCATCATGGCCCGCCAGCGTTTGTTGCGCGCCGCAAAAGAGCTGGCGGAACACGGCACGCCGCCGCCCGGCCTCGATCCCGCCACGCAACGCGTCCGCTCCGCGGCGCTGTTGCTCCCGCACGGCGTCGCCTTCCACGAAGGCGCGGCCGAAGCGCTACGGCTCGATCCCGCAACCGGTTACGTCTCGCTGTGATCCGAACGGCGCGCCCGGCGGAACGCGACGCGCGCATCGTCGTCGCGCGCGTTTCGGGGAATCCGCTGACCGTAGATGCCGCGCTTGCGGGCGCCGACATCCTCGTGTTCTCGGCGGAACCCGGCGATAGCGTCGATGCGGCGCACATCTTGCGCCTTGCGGACACCGCGCGCGCACGTGGCGTACTGATCGCCGGCATCGTCATCGCGCCCGACGATCGGCCCGGTGCGCCCGTGCTCGCGGGCCTACGCGCGGCGGTAGATGTGGTCATGGTGGTGCGCGACGCGCGAACCGTCCCCGCCGTGCTCGCGGCGCTCGCGTAGGCGACAACGGGAACCAAAACCTCGGAACCGGAACCGGGGCCGCTGTGGAAAAAATCAAGGTAGCAAATCCGGTCGTCGAGCTCGATGGCGACGAGATGACGCGCATCATCTGGCGCTTCATCAAAGACAAACTCATCCTGCCGTACCTCGACATCGACCTGAAGTACTACGACCTCGGGATGGAATATCGCGACGCGACGAACGATCGGGTCACGCTCGACGCCGCGCACGCGATTCGCAAGTACGGGGTAGGCGTGAAATGCGCCACCATCACGCCGGACGAAGCGCGCGTCGAAGAATTCAAGCTCAAAGCGATGTATCGCTCGCCGAACGGCACGATCCGCAACGAGCTCGATGGCACCGTCTTCCGCGAACCGATCATCTGCAAGAACGTCCCGCGCTTGGTCCCAGGCTGGACGAAGCCGATCGTCATCGGCCGCCATGCGTTCGGCGATCAGTATCGGGCGACCGACATCATCGTACCGGGAGCCGGCCGCTTGACGATGACCTTCACGCCTGAGGACGGCTCGGCGCCGATCGAACGCGAAGTGTTCCAGTTCAAGACCGCGGGCGTTGCGATGTCGATGTATAACGTGGACGAATCGATCCGCGGCTTCGCGCGCGCATCGCTCAACTATGGCTTGCTGCGCGGCTGGCCCGTGTATCTCTCGACGAAGAACACGATCCTCAAAGTGTACGATGGCCGCTTCAAGGACATCTTCGAGCAGATCTATCAAGCCGAATTCAAAAAAGAGTTCGACGCGCGCGGCCTGACGTACGAACATCGCTTGATCGACGACATGGTGGCGGCGGCGCTGAAGTGGGACGGCGCCTTCGTTTGGGCGTGCAAGAACTACGACGGCGACGTGCAGTCCGACACCGTAGCACAGGGCTTCGGTTCGCTCGGCCTGATGACGTCGGTCCTGATGTCGCCCGATGGCAAGACGATCGAAGCGGAAGCCGCCCACGGCACCGTGACGCGCCACTATCGCGAGCATCAAAAGGGCCGCGCGACCTCGACCAACCCGATCGCCTCGATCTTCGCGTGGACGCGTGGGCTCGCGCATCGCGGCAAGGTCGACGGTACGCCGCTCGTCACGACGTTTGCGGAAACGCTCGAAGCCGTGTGCATCGAGACCGTCGAATCCGGCAAGATGACGAAAGATCTCGCGCTGCTCATCGGCCCGGATCAGAAGTGGCTCACGACGGAGGGCTTCCTCGACGCGCTCGACGAGGAACTCCGCAAGCGCATGAGCGCCGTCACCGCATAGTTCGGACGGGTGCGCTTCCGGCATGGCGCCGGAAGCGCGCCGTCGCATTCTTCGCACATGCATGGTGCGATAAAAAGAACGACGGCGAAGGACGCACCGGCGAAAGCGAAGCGGATGGCGCTCGCAACGTGCCTCGATATTACGTATCCGAAGCAGGGCATCGCGAACGATCTCGTCTCGTTACGCTCGGTGACGTTCGACGACGGCACCTCCTTCGCGCCACCCGAACCGCTCCTGCCCGTCACCTCGACACCGCGGTCCACACCGACGCCGTAGGGCCATGAACTTACTACGCGTTTCACGATCGGTCACGGCGCTCGTACTCGGCTCGCTCGGTTTCTTTGTGACGCTCGTAGCCGTCGAGCAGCGCGCGAACGCCGCCACGGAACCCCCACTTCGCCTGACGTCCGGCGCCGATCTTCCGACCCTCAATCCGCTGCTCAGTAATAACTGGGATCTCAATATTCTGAGCGAGCTGTGGCACGGGTTTCTCTTGCGTACCGATGCGCGGGGCCAACTCGTCCCGGATCTTGCGACCGAGGTGCCGACGATCGCAAACGGCGGCATCGCGCGCGACGGGCTTGCGATCACGTACCGCCTGCGAACGGACGCGCGGTGGCACGACGGCCATCCGTTCACGGCGGACGATGTCGTGTTCTCGTTCCGCGCCGTGCGAAACGCGAAGAACAACGTCGTCGATCGCTCCGGCTTCGATGACATCGCGCGCGCGATCGCGCTCGACGCGCATACCGTGCGCGTCACGCTCGCACATCGCTACACCCCCGCCGTCGCAACGTTCTTCGCGACGGGCGCGAACGCGCCGTATCCGATTCTGCCCGCGCATCTCCTCGCGACGCTTCCCGATCTCAACCGCGCGGCGTACAACGCACTTCCGATCGGCCTCGGGCCCTACCGCGTCGTGCGCTGGGATCGCGGAACGCGCATCACGCTCGAACGCGATCCGCACTATTTTCGCGGACCGGCAAAGATCGCGCGGATCGAGATCGCGGCGATTCCGAACCCGAATACGGCGCTGACGGTCTTTCGTTCCGGCGGGCTCGACCTCTTCAGCATCACGGGCCTCAGCGGCTCCGCGCAGTCGTATGCAACCGCAAAAGCCGTTCCGCATACGGTCGCGCGCGCGAACGATAAATTCGATTTCGACTACGTCGAATTCAACGTCGCCCGCGCACCGCTCTCGGAACTCGCCGTGCGCCGCGCGATCGTCCAGGGCGTGGATCGCGAACGGATCATGACGATCCTCGCGGGCGAACTCCACCGCGCGGGCGGAACGGATCGTGCGCCCGGATCGTTCGCGTACGATCCGGCGATTCAAGAGCCTCCCTTCGATCTCGCAGCGGCGAAGCGTACGCTCGACGCCGCCGGATGGCGCCAAAACGGCACGTATCGCACGCGCGGCGGGACGACGCTCGCGCTCGAAATCGCGGCCCCCGCAGGTTTTCCGTTTTTCGAAAGCTTCGGCGTGCAGATGCAATCGGCACTCCGCGCGCTCGGGATCGACGCAAGCCTCCATCTCTATCCGCAGTCGCTCCTGGAATCCCCGATGCAAGACGGCGGCATCCTCACCGGCGGCAAATTCGACCTCACGCTCTCCTACTGGAGCCCGGGTAACGTCAACGACCACTCGTACCTCTTCCGCTGCGACGAACGCCCGCCGAAGGGGCAGAACCTCAGCCGCGTCTGCGATCCCGCAATCGATCGCGATGCGGCGATCGAACTCGAGGCAACCGATCCCGCGCGCGAAGCGGCTGCGGATCGACGCATCATGCGCCGCGTCATCGATCGCGCGTATACGCTGTACTTCGGCTTCGAGCGCGCGGGGAGCGTATGGCGCGACGATCTGCACGGGATCGCGCCGACCCCCCTCGGCCGCACGTTTTGGAACGCCGCCACCTGGACGCGAAAGGGATCGTAGCGCGACGCGAGCATGATGCGCCATGCGGCGAATTTTTAGCGCGGCGCTCGCCGCAATATTGCTCTTCGCGCTGTGCGCGCCGTCGATCGCGGCCGATCGCGTGTTGCGGCTTGCGAACACCTCGGATCTCCCGACGCTCAACCCGCTCGTCAGCGATAACGCCCAGCTTTCGATCTATAGCGAACTCTGGCACGGCTTTCTCTTTCGCACGAATGCGAACGGCGCGTTCGTCCCCGATCTCGCGACCGTCGTGCCGACGCTTGCGAACGGCGGCATCAGCCGCGACGGCCTCACGCTGACGTATCGTTTGCGCTCCGGCGTACGCTGGCAAGACGGGCATCCGTTCGATGCGCGCGATGTGGTGTTCTCGTTTCAGGCGGCGATGAACCCGAAGAACAACGTTCCCGATCGATCGGGCTTCGACGATATCCAAAGCGTGACGGCCGACGGCACTTACGGCGTGCGCGTCCGCTTGAAGCACCGATACTCGCCCGCGGTCGCAACGTTTTTCTCGACCGGCGCAAACGATCCGTATCCGATTCTCCCGCAGCATCTGCTCGGCGCGCTTCCCGAACTCAACTCCGCCCCATATAACGCGGCGCCGATCGGCCTCGGCCCGTTCAAAGTCGCGCGTTGGGAACGCGGTTCGCGCCTCGTGTTAGAACGCAATCCGCATTACCATCTCGGGCCCGTCGGCATCGCGCGCATCGATCTCTCCGTCGTGCCCAATCAGAATACGATGACCACGGTTTTCCGCTCGGGCGAACTCGATCTGATCGAGATTCGCGGGTTTGGCGGGACGCAGGCGATGCTCGATGCCGCACGCGCCGTACCGCAAACGACCGCGCGCGTCGCGGATCACTATCTCTTCAACTATTTCATGTTCAACACCGCACGCGCGCCGCTCGACGAACTCGCCGTCCGTCGGGCGATCGTCCGCGGCGTCGACGGCGCGCGCTTGATGACGACGCTGCGCGGCGAACTCAACCGCCCGGGTTCGGGCGACCGTTTCCCCGGCCAATTCGCATATGACGCGAGCATCCAACAGGCACCCTACGATCTCGCGGCCGCAAAGCAGATCCTCGATGCCGCGGGCTGGAAACAAAACGGCGCCTATCGTTCGCGAAACGGGAAAACACTCGGACTCGAAATCACGACCGTCGCGGGAAATTCGCTCTCCGAACGCATCGGCGTACAACTGCAATCGGCCCTTGCCGAGCTCGGCATCGATGCGAGCGTGAAGGCGTATTCGTATCCCGTACTGCTCGATCCGATCCAGTCCGGCGGTATCTGGGCGAGCGGGAAATTCGACATCACGTTTTACGGCTGGCAGCCGGGCGAAGACGACGACCACTCCTATCTCTTTCGCTGCGATACGCGACCGCCGAACGGCGAGAACTACAGCCGCATCTGCGATCCCGCGATCGACCGCGACGCGCGCATCGCACTCGAAACGACCGATCGTTCGCAAGAAGCGGCTGCCGATAAGCGCATCCTCCGCCGCATCGAGGACCAGGCTTACGTGATGTTTCTCGGCTTCGACCGTGAGGGATTCGTCTGGCGGAACGACCTGCGCGGACCGCAGCCCTCGATCCTCGGGCGGATGTACTGGAACGCCGCCACGTGGACGTTCGCGCCTTAGGCCGGAACCAAGACGGCGACGGGAAATTCCGCGAGGAGTTCGCTCGCTCGGAGCACGCCACGTTCGCATGGCACGAGCACGCCCGTAAACACATCGCGGTAGCGCGCGGCGGCGCGATCGCCGACGACGATCTCTTCGTCGCCGAACCGAACCGCGAGTGACTCGTACGGCGCGCCCGCAGGCCGAAAGCGGCGCGCGAGTCGGGGCACCACGACGACGACATCCGTACGGCGAAACGCAACGAGCGCGCTCGCACGCGAACCCAAGACCGTGAGCGGATCGTATGGGCCATCGAGAAACGTCGCGCGGCGCTCGGCGCGTAATCGCAATAACGTCCAGGTTACGTAGAGTTTGATCCGCGCATCGGGCCACGACGCCGCGACTTCGCGCGCGAACGCAAGCGTTTCCCCGCGATCGCAACGCGCGCGGCAAGCGACGAGCGTCTCGTAGCGCGCACGGTAGTCGACCGCGCGCCGATTATCGGGATCGACGAGCGACTGATCCCAGAACTCGCACCCTTGGTAGATATCGGGAACGCCCGGCGACATGAGCTTCATGACGACTTGCGCGAGACTGCCGACCGCGGCGACCGGTGCGAGCGTGCGTACGAACGCCACGAAATCGGGGAGGAATCGATTTTCGGCACCGCGTGCGAGCAGCGCCCGCGTGAAGCCCTCCGCGCGCGCTTCGTATCGCTCGTTCGGATTGCCCCAACTCGAATGCACTTTCGCTTCGCGTATCGCTTTGCGCTGATAGTCCACGATCCGGCACACGTAGGCCTCGTATGCGTCGTCCGCGATCGTATCGGGCTCGCTCCAATCCGCGGGCCACGTGGCGACGAGCGTTTGCGTGAGCGCGTACTCGTCGACGAGCGATGGGCCGTCGTGCTCGCCCGAGATCGCACCCCATCGACGGAGCGCGCGGCTCCACTCGGCCGGAAATTCCGTCAGCGCGTCGATCCGCGTCCGAGCGTCCTCGCCGCGCTTGTGATCGTGCGTCGAGGTGGCGAGCATCGCGTGGGGCCGCAAGCGCGCGCGCTCGACGTTGGCCTCGTGAAACGCTTCGACCGTCGTCCCGAATCGCGATGGATCACCGCCGACCTCATTGAGCGCGAGGAGCCGCGGATACCGATAGAACGCCGTATCTTCGACGGATTTCGCCATCACGGGGCTCGTGTATTGCTGGAAGCGCATGGCGAATTTCACAACGGCGTCCCGATCGTACCGCGCATTCGGGATCGCCGATGTACGCAGCGTGAGAACGTCGCCGATGAAGCGGAAAACGCTTGCGTCCGTAAGCGATTGCATCGCTCGGGCGCGATCGACGGCTTCGTCGATGTACCGCACGTCTTCCGGATCGGTTTCCTCGCTCGTCACGTAGGTACGATAGATCCGGAACGCCGCGATCACGTCGAAGAGCGCACCGCGCAGCCCGTTGAGCGTGAAGTCGCTCGTGCGGCGATCGCTGCGCGCGATACGATAGAGTTCGCTTGCAAGCACGCTCAGCTCCGACGAGAGTTCGTAGCGCATGATGCGCCGCTTCGCGTCGTGCACCACGTCGGCAAACGAACCGCGCGCGTCCGTGACGCGATGGTAGATGCGCGTAAAGCTCGCTTCGGTCGACGCGTCGACGAAGAGACCGTTCACGAGATTCGCAAATTCGTATCCGGTCGCGCCCGCGATCGACCACGACGTACGCAAGCGCTCTTCACGAGCGAGAATTTTCTCGACGACGATCCAGAGCGGCTGCCCGAGCGCTACCGCTCGTTCTTGCAACAAGTTCACATACGCCGCCGGGTTCGCGAGCCCGTCGACGTGGTCGATGCGCAAGCCCTGGAGCTTTCCCTCGCCGATCATGCGGAAGATGCGTTCGTGCGTGCGTCCCAAGACCTCGGCATCTTCCTGACGCAACCCCGCGAGACTATTGATATCGAAGAATCGACGGTAGTTGATTTCGTCGACCGCAACGCGCCAAAACGCGAGCCGATACGACTGTTCTTGCACGATTCGGTCTAAGGCATCGGCGCTCGCAGGCACGTTCGCCTCCACATCGTACGAGTGCATCGCATCGTCGATCGCCGCGCGCACGGACACATCGCCGCGCACGAGTTCGCCGAGCACGATCTTCGCGCGCTGGAGTCGCTCGCGAAGTGGCACGCGGCGATCGGCATCGCGCGGCTCGGCGTGCGCGCTATCGAAATCGTCCGCAATGGCCCGCAAGCGCGCGATCGCATCGGCATGCTCTTCGGCATCGAGTCGTTTCGCGGCACGATCGAGGATGCGTCCATACGAACGCGGCCCAAGCGGAAACCGATGCGCGAAATATGCGAGCGCGAAGGAGCCCGTAACAACCTCGAACGCGAGCTGCAATTCCCCCCGTTCGAGGACGGCGCCGTATTGATCGCCGAGAAACGGGAGCAACACCTTTCCGTACATCGCAACATCGAGCGAACGCCAATCGATATCGAAATAATGCGCGTAGGGCGAGCGCTCGCCCCACTCCAAGACATCGCGCCACCACGGGTTCTCGAAGCCAACGCCCATATGATTGGGCACGAAATCGAGGATGTGTCCGATCCCGCGCGTTTGCGCGGTGGCGATCATCGCTTCGTACTCGGCCTCGCTCCCGAGTTCGGGATTGAGCGCGTTATGGTCGATGATATCGTAGCCATGCTCGCTTCCCGGCATCGCACGCAAGTAGGGCGATGCATAGATCGCCCCGATGCCGAGCTCGGCGAGATACGGCACGAGCGCGGTTGCATCCACGAAGCCGAACGACGGCGAGAATTGTAGGCGATACGTAGCCGTCGGCACCGTCGCGGGAAATGGTGCGCTCATTCGATGCTCCAGCGGACGAACCACGGCGGCACGGGCCCCGCCGTGCTAGCATGTGTGGCGAACAACGTGCGGCCGGCCGCACGATCGAGCCCGTCGAGCGCGCGCGGTCCGAGGTTCGCACGCAAGGCGAGCATCGCTCCATCGTCCATACGCCAGTCGATGGCGATGCCGCGCGCGCCGATGGTACGGAAACGCGCATCGTTCCCGCAAACGCGTGCCGCGCGCGGCACGATTTCCGCGGCGCGTAAACGCAAGAGCGCACGATGTCGTTCGCGCATCGTGCGGTGTACGAGACGATCGCATTCCTCGAAGCGGAGCCGCGCGGCGAGGAACGTCGCTTCGGCGTTCGGATCCGGAACGGTCGCCGAACCGGCAGCATCCGCAGAGGCGGCGAACTCCCGCTTTCGGCCGGCCGTTACCGCCTCGGCAAGCGACGGTTCGAAGTCGCAGAAAAACAAGAATGGGGTCGAAGCTCCCCACTCTTGCCCCATGAAGAGCATCGGCGGCGAGGGTGCGAGGAGGAGGATCGCGGTCATCGCATCGACCGCCGCAGCGGGCGCGAGCTCGGTGATGCGTTCGCCGAGCGCGCGGTTGCCGATCTGATCGTGATTCTGCAAACAGTTCACGAACGCCGAAAGCGGCAAATCGGAACTCGGGGCGCCGCGCCGTACGCCCGCTCGTACGAGCGAGGCTTCACCCTGGTAGCCGTATCCCGTTGCGAGCGCGCGCGCGAGCAACCATGCGGGACGATCGGCGAAGTCGCCGTAGTAGCCGTACGATTCACCCGTTGCGAGGACGTGCATGGCGTGATGCACGTCGTCGTTCCACTGCCCGTCGTAGCCCGCACGCAAGAGCGAGATATCGTTATTCTCGTTTTCGACAACCAACGTAACGTGTCGCTCGGCATCGATGCTCGCGGTGACCGCATCGTGGAGCTCGTGCAAGACGTGCGGCTCCGAGCGATCGAAGATCGCCTGCGTCGCGTCGAGCCGCAGCCCGTCGAAGCGGAACTCTTCGATCCAGTAGCGAGCGTTTTCGATGAAGAACGCGCGGACGTCGGCGCGATTGGCTTTGTCGAAATCGATCGCAGCACCCCATGGCGTCGTGAAACGTTCGGTGAAAAATGGCGGCGCGATCGCGTGCAGATAATTGCCTTCCGGGCCGAAGTGGTTGTACACCACATCGAGGATCGCGGCGAGCCCGCGTTCGTGGGCGGCGGCGACGAACGCCTTGAGTTCTTCGGGTCGCCCGTAGACCGCTGCGGGCGCGTACGGAAACGCACCGTCGTAGCCCCAATTTCGCTTTCCCGGAAACGTCGAGAGCGGCATGAGCTCGATGGCCGTTATCCCGAGATCGACGAGCGCGTCGAGCCGCTCGGCCGCAGCCGCGTACGTGCCCTCCGCGGTAAACGTACCGACGTGTATTTCGTAATAGATGTGTTCGTGCGCCGGCCGCCCGTGCCACGCCGTGCGCGGCCACACGAAGACGCGCGAATCGACGACCTCGCTCGGCCCGTGCGGACCTTCGGGTTGGAAGCGGCTCGCCGGATCGGGAAACACGTTCGCACCGCCGTCGAGACGGAACGCATAGCGCGTGCCATGCTTTGCGTTTGGATCGACGTATGAAAACCAGCCGCCGCCTTCGGCAGCCATCGGTACGTCGCGGTGCCCGTCGAGCACCAGTGCGACCACGTGTGCGGCCGGCGCGAACAAGCGAAAGCGCACGCCGTCATTGCAGACGATCGCACCGAATCGCTGCATACGCGAGGCGTTCATAGGAGTACCAAAACGTCGCGCAACGACTGCGCGCGCGCCTGCGGGCGCGCGCCGTCGTTTGCCGCGTCGTCGAGCGCCCGCGACAGCCGAAAGAGGCGCAACGTCGGATCGTCGATCGCAATACCGTATCCGGCGCAAAACTGCTCCTGCGCGCGCGCGGCCCAAGCGGCGATATCGGCGGCGAAGCGGCCACGATCTTCGGTCGGATCCATCGCGATCGCATCGAGCGCCTTGCGCGCCGCGTGATCGAGCGAGCGCAGCATGCCCGCGACATCGTGCATCGGCGAAGCCTTCGCGCGACGCTCGCGGAACGGTCGCGCGACATCGCCCATCCCGGGGTCGACGATCAGCACATCCGCATCGGTGAGCAGCGTGCGCCCCAAGTGGAAATCGCCGTGAATGCGTTGCAGCATCGCGTTCGCGCTTGCATCGACCGACATGCGCAGAAGCGAGCGCACCTCATCTGCGCGTGCGCGGAGCGCGGGGATCGTGGAGTCATCGTGCGCGCGCGCACCGAACGCGCGATCGAGCGCCCGTGCGATCCGCGCATGCCACGCGGCGAGTTCCGTTGCCGACGCCGGTTCCGGCACGAATGCGGCATCATCGATGCGTGCGAGGGTCGCGTGCAGTTCCGCCAAGCGCATACCGCCCTGCCGCGCGCCACGATCGTAAAGCGCCGTTTCCTCGGGCGCATTCGGCATCGCATCCGCGTCTACGGCCGCATGCCGACGGCGATCGATGAAGCGTTGCAAGAACCGTTGCGTCATCTCCCAACCGTCGCCTGCGGTAAGCACGAACCGCGTGGCGATGCCGATCCCGATCGAGCCCTCGCGATTTTCGTACGCAAGCGTGCCGAGAAGTGGCGGCGTGCCCGTGAAGCCGGCCTCATGCAGGGCTTCTGCGATCTCGACTGCCGGGTGCACGCCGCGCTCGCTGCGCCGGAAAAGCGAGAGTTGCATGGTCTCGCCGACCACCGCCGCGCCCTGCCGCCGCCCCGGCGGCGCGCGACGAACGCTCCGATCCGAAAACGATAATTCGTCGAGACTCCAACTCGCGCGAGCGACGAGCGTGCCATCCGCGGTGCCGATCCGCTCCCCGGCGACGATCGCCTCGGCGAGACGATCCCATAACCGATCGCCGACGCGGGCATCGTACAAAAGCGATTCGCGCGAACCACGTCGCGCGCGCGCCAGCGCCGCGCGCACGATGGTCGGGCTGCGTTCCACGCCCTCATCGAGCGAGAACGCGAGCGGCACGATCGCGATCCCTCCGGCATCGGGCGCACCTTCCAACTGGACGAGCGCGACGAACGGCGAGCCGGGTTCCGTGCCCGCGGGCACGAGATCGCAGTAGCGGATCGACGTAATGCGCTCGCCCGGCGCGACGACGTGTTGCGTTGCGAAATATGGCGGCAGCACGTCGCGCGCGAGCATGCTCCGCGCGGGTTCATCGCCGAGCGATGCGCGCCCGTTCGGAAGCACGAGCGTCGCGAACTCGGGGAGCATCGCGGGCGAACGTGACGGCGGCGACGGCGCACGTTCCGCGGGCGCGAGCAGAAACCAAAAGAACGCGTGGCCCGGTAAGGTCAGCACGTAGCGATCGTCGACGATCGGCGCGAACGCGCTTCGGCCGAGCATTTCGATCGGGATGTGCCCGATGAATCGCGAGAGGTCGAGCGTGACCGGTTGCGCCGTGCGCGCGAGGTTCACGACGCACAAAATCGTCTCGCCGTCGTACTCGCGAAGATAGGCGGCGATGCGCCTATTTTCCGGATACAGAAACGAGAGCGTGCCACGACCGAACGTCGGATGCGCTTGACGCACGCCGATCAACCGTCGCATCCAATCGAGCAACGACGACGAACTACGCTCTTGCGCTTCGACGTTGACCGACATGAAGCCGTACACCGGATCGAGGATCGTCGGTAGGTAGAGCTTCTGCGCATCCGCACGCGAGAAGCCGCCGTTACGATCCGCCGACCACTGCATCGGCGTGCGCACGCCGTCGCGATCGCCGAGGTAGATGTTATCGCCCATCCCGATCTCGTCACCGTAATACACGATCGGCGTTCCCGGCATCGAGAGCAACAGGCTCGTCATCATCTCGATGCGCGGCCGATCGTTCTGCAAGAGCGGTGCGAGCCGACGACGGATACCGACGTTGATGCGCGCGCGCTCGTCGCTTGCGTAAGTTGCGTACATGAACGCGCGTTCGCGTTCGGTGACCATCTCGAGCGTCAACTCGTCGTGGTTGCGCAAGAAGATCGCCCACTGCGCGTTCGTCGGGATCGGCGGCGTCTGGCGCATCACGTCGTAGAACGGATAGCGATCTTCTTCCGCGACGCTCATAAACAAGCGCGGCATGAGCGGAAAGTGAAACGCCATATGGCATTCGTCGCCATCGCCGAAATAGGCGCGGACGTCTTCCGGCCATTGGTTCGCTTCGGCCAACAGAAAACGATCCGGGTATTCCGCATCGAGGATCGCACGCAAGCGTTTCAGGATCGCGTGCGTTTCGGGGAGATTCTCGTTGTTCGTGCCCTCGCGCTCGACGAGATACGGCACGGCATCGAGCCGCATCCCATCGACGCCCGCATCGAACCAGAACCGCATCACGTCCGCGACCGCATCGAAGACCGCAGGATTATCGAAATTCAGATCGGGCTGATGGCTGAAAAACCGATGCCAGTAATACTGCCCGGCTACCGCATCCCACGCCCAGTTCGACGTTTCCGTATCCGTGAAAATGATGCGCGTGCCGGCATAGGCATCCTCGCTATCGCTCCACACGTACCAGTCGCGCTCGGGCGAGCCTTTCGGCGCATTGCGCGCACGCTGGAACCATGCATGCTCCGTCGACGTGTGGTTGATGACGAGTTCGGTGATGACGCGCAAGCCGCGTTCGTGCGCGGCGCGTACGAACGCGCGGAAATCGTCCATCGTGCCGTATCGCTCGTGCACGGAGCAATACTCGGCGATATCGTACCCGTCGTCGCGAAGCGGCGAGGGGTAGAACGGCAGGAGCCAGATCGCCGTGACCCCGAGGCGCTCGATATACGGCAGCTTTTCGATGAGCCCACTGAAGTCGCCGATGCCATCGCCGTTCCCGTCGGCAAATGCCTTGACGTGCACCTGGTAGACGATTGCGTCTTTATACCAGGGCGACTGCATAGCAATGCTCGATTCGATTTCCAGCGACACGTCTCGATTCGTACCCGCATCGCCTTCGGTGGTAACCAGCAGAACGATAATGATCGCTTAACCTCGTCAATGATCGATGCTGGCTTGCGAGAACCAGGACCGCATGAAGCGTACGATCGTGGTCGCTGCGGCAAGCCTTTTGCTGTTTTTGGTTTCGCCGAATATCGGGAGCACCGCGCGCGAACCCGCCGTCACGGCGAATACCGTAACTTCCGGAGCGACGCTGCTGCCAAACGGCCGGCGGATTACGCCTGCGGGCCGCAGCGTCGCCCTCACCGGGGATTTGCCGCTGGCGATCGTGCCCACGCAGGACGGTTCGCGCATCGTCGTCTTGACGAGCGGCTTTCACGATCATGGCGTCACCCTGATCGATCCCACCACCGCGCGCGTCGTCGCAACGCAACCCCTCGGTAAGACGTTTGCGGGCCTCGTCGCAACCCCATCGACGCTACTTGTCTCGGGTGGCGGACTGCTCTCGAAACGCTTCGCCGATCAGGCGATCGCGCTTCCGCCTGTCGTCGCGAATTCGATCGATGCCGAATTGCAACGCATTGCTGTCACGGGAGACGCGCTCACCGCCGTTGGCGGGAGTCGGTTACGATACGGCGGCTCCGATGCGGCAATGCCTCGCCCCGCAACGAGCTACATCGGCGAGCTCGCGATGGGCGCGGGAACGCTCTTCGGAACGGATATCGGCACGAACAGTGTCTACGCGCGCACGAGCTATGAAAGCGATAACGACAAGAGCCTCGCACTGCCCGTCGGCTACCGTCCGTTCGCGCTTGCCGCGCGCGGCGATGGCGGAGAGCTTGCGGTCGGCAACTGGGGCGAGGGTACGATTTCGCTTTTAGAAAATATCCAACGTGCGCCGCGCGTGCGCACGACGATCGCCGTGGGCAAACATCCGAACGCGCTTGCGTACGCCCCCGATGGCAGGCTCTTCGTGGCGAACGGTGGTGCTAATACGGTCAGCGTGATCGCACACGACACCGTGACCGAAACGATCGTAACGTCGCTTTCCGCGAACGCGCCGATCGGATCCACGCCGGACGCACTCGCGATCGCAAGCGACGGTTCGCGGCTCTACGTCGCAAATGCCGATAACGACGACGTTGCCGTCGTAAATATCGCGAGCCCAGGCCACGCGCGTGTGCTCGGCTTCATCCCGACGGGCTGGTATCCAAGCGCGCTCGCCATCGCGCCGAACGGCAAACAACTCTACGTCGGTGTCGGGAAGGGGCTTGGTTTTCGCGGCAATCCGACGGCGACCGGCCTCATCCATCGTAACGAACCCGACGCCGCGCATCCGTTCGATTACATCGGCGCGCTCTTAGGCGGCGCCGTTTCGATCGTCGACGTACCGAGCGAAACGGAACTCGCCACGATGACCGCCCGCGTACGCGCGAACAACGCACCACATGCACGAGCACCGCAAGCACGAGCACACAGCGCGAGCGTCCGTGCGACGGCGTTTCGCGCGATCGATCACGTCGTCTACATCATCCGCGAAAATCGCACGTACGATCAGGTGCTCGGCGATCTCGGGCGCGGGAACGGCGATCCGAATCTCACCCTCTTCGGTGCCGACGTTACCCCGAACGCGCATGCGCTCGCGAAACGCTACGTTACGCTCGATAACTTCTACGCATCGGGCGAGGTCTCGGAAGACGGCCACCAATGGTGTGACGCCGCATACGCAACCGATTTTACCGAGCGCGCATGGCCGAACTCGTACGCACGCCGCGGGGAACCCGAGGCCGACGATCGGCTCATCGCCTCACCGGCCGGCTATCTTTGGGCAAACGCGGGCCGACACGGGAAAACCTATCGCTCGTATGGCGAGTTTGCGGGATTCAAATCGACGCCCGAAGCGCCGCCGCAAATGACGAGCGTCGGCGACCTCGTCGGTCACGCGAGCATCCCGTGGATCAAGGCACACAAGACCGACGACCGCACGGACGACGTCGCGAACGCGGCGATCTTCATCGCCGATCTGCATGCGAGCGAGCGAACCGGTGACTGGCCGCAGTTGACGATCGTCTCGCTCGGCGAGGACCACACCGAAGGCCTCAAGGCGGGCGCGCTCACACCGGTCGCGCACGTGGCGTCGAACGATCGCGCGCTCGGCCTCATCGTCGATGCGATCAGCCATTCGCGATACTGGAAATCGACGGCGATCCTCGTGCTCGAGGACGATGCGCAAAACGGCCCGGATCACGTCGACGCGCATCGTACCGTCGGCCTCGTCATCTCGCCATACGCGGCACGCGACACGGTCGACTCGACGTTTTACACCACGACGTCGTTCGTCCGAACGATCGAAGACCTCTTGCGTTTGCCGCCGATGACGCAACACGACACCAACGCGACACCGCTCGATGCATCGTTCGTCGCAACGCCTTCGTTTACGCCGTTCGAAGCGTTAGCCGCACGCGTCGATCTGCGTGCGCGCAATCCCATGACGGGCGCGGGGGCCCGCGCTTCGGCGAAACTCGATTTCTCCGCGTACGACCGCGTCGATCCCGCCGTACTCAATGCGATGCTGTGGCACGATCGCAAGCCCGGCATTCCGCTCCCGCGTTCGGTCTCGATGCTATCGCGCTGACGCGATCCCGACGACGCGCTCGACCACGCTCAAAACGTCGCTTGCGAGGTAGGGCGTGCGCACGATCTCGGCCCAGCCGTTGGCATCGCTCCCGTTCGACGAAGCCCCGTTGTTCGCGGCGGCGATGAGGATACGCGGTATCGGTGCGCCGACGCTCGCCCGCAGCACTTCGGCAGCGCCATCGGGATCGACCGAAGCGGCATCGACGATCGCCAAATCGTACGCATCGCGCTTGAGACGCAGCCGTGCTTCGTCGAGCGTCGCCGCGACGCGCACCGCATAGCCGCTCGTACGTAGCGCGTACGCAACGAAGGCGACCGCATCCGTCGGCTTCGCGATCACGAGCGTTCGTGGAAGTGGCCGCTCGACGAATGCCGCCGCCTCCGGCAGAAGAACCGTTGCGATCGTACCGCCATCCGTTGCGTTTGCAAGCGCGATCGTTCCGCCGTGGCTTGCGACGAGCGATCGCGCGAGAAACAAGCCCAAGCCTGTGCCCTCGATCCCGCCCGTCCTCGCGTTCGATGCGCGCGCGAACCGTTCGAAGAGCAAGCCAATCTCGGCTTCGGGCACGCCGATACCGCGGTCGCGCACCGTCACGGCGATCGCGCGATCGACGGCCGTGACGGCAACGCGGACGTCTTCGCCCTCGGGTGAGAACTTGATCGCGTTACCGATGAGGTTCTCGAACACCTGACGTAAGCGTTGTGCGTCGCCGAAGACGACCGGCCGCGTGCTCGTTTCCAACCGTACCGCGCGATCGAGCGCAAACGTTTGTGCCGCATCCTCGATGACGGAGCAGATGTCGACCGAATCGAGGTCGAGCGCGAGTTCGCTTGCATCCAGACGCGAAAGCGCGAGCGTGTCGTTTGCGAGGCTCGCGAGCTTGCGCGACGCTGATTGTATCGCGCCGACCGCGTCGCCCCGCGTTGCATCGTCGAGTCCGCCGTCGGCGAGGAGCTCGGCGTACCCCATCACGGTCGTAAGCGGGCTCTTGAAATCGTGCGCGAGGATCGTCACGAGATCGGATTTGAGGATCGCGAGCCGCAAGATCGCCGCACGCGATTCCTCGAGTTCGCGCACGAGAGCGAGTTTTTTCGCCGCACCCGCGACATACGCTCCGATCAAATCCAGCGCAAACACTTCGGCGTCGACGATCGCGTGCGAACCGGGAAAGCGCGCTTCGAGAACCCACCGGACCGCGTCGTCCGAGCCGACGATCGGCACGATGACGCGCGAACCGGTTACCGCAGAATGCGTTTGTGCGAATCCCCGCGCGATCGCGCTTTCGGTCTTCGCCTCGCCGCGCGCATCGCCGTCGAGATCGGCGACCGAAACGATCTCCGCGCCGAAGCGCCGGTAGAAGCACACCTCGGCGCGCATGAGCGTTTCCACGCGATCGCGCACGAGGGTGACGACTTCGCGACCGTCCGCCGCGACGAGCATGGCGCGTGCGGTTTCCGCGAGCCAATACAGCAGCGCCGTATCCTGAAACATCGCTCCGAACGTCCTCTGCGGCCGCTGGTAACGCCTTCCCGGCGCGGACCGCAATCGAGCCGCCGGTTACGTAGGACTGAAAGTTGAATACAGTGCAAGGCGGTTTGCAAAAACGTTACAATTTACTTGCAGAAAGTGCGTGCGCTTACAGCCCGGACGTAACTGTCACTGTGGCGCGCAACCTCGATACTGCGTACCGTCGCTACAATCGACGAACGTATTTTTTTCTGGAGGTTCTCTCAACCGTGTCGCAGTCAAACCAGCTGCTCTTTCCCGGAGCGATCGCGTGCTTCGTAGCCGCAGTCGTTGCGATGTCATCCATGACATCGCAAGCGCAAGCCGCCGCCGGGGCGCGAGCCACCTCATCCCCGTCATCCGATTCGTCGGATTCGCCGACCCCGAAACCGACCTCGACCGCACGCGCCCGTAGTTCGCGCCCGACGTCAAAGCCATCATCGAAACCGACCGACTCGTCGACTTCATCTTCTTCGTCATCTTCTAGCGGCCGGGGCACATCGCGTCCGACTTCAAGCCCGTCATCCGAGCCGACCGACTCATCCTCGTCGTCCTCGAGCGGCCGGGGCACCTCGCGCCCGACTTCAAGCCCGTCGTCCCAGCCGACCGATTCATCCTCGTCCTCGAGCGGCCGGGGCACCGCGCGTCCGAGTTCGCGCCCGTCCTCCGAGCCGACCGATTCCTCGAGCTCGCGCCCGAGCCCGAGCGCATCGCCGACTTCGGCCGCTCAGTTCTTCAATGCAAACCGGCGCTTAGAGTCCGGCACCCCACGTCCGACCTCGAGCCCGAGCGACTCGTCGTCCTCGGATTCCTCATCGCGTAGCAGCAGCTCGGGATCGACGAGCGAGCCGTCTGCAACGCCGACTCCGCAAAACGTCCGCCCACCCCGGTTTGGACCAGCGGTAACAACGCCGCCTTCGGTACGCGATTCCTCGACGCCGAAGCCGTCGAGCACGAGCGACTCCTCGTCATCGTCTTCTTCGGATTCCTCATCGCGTAGCAGAAGCTCGGGATCGACGAGCGAGCCTTCCGCAACGCCGACGCCCTTCTTTCGCCCCGACCGCGTCTTCACGGGCCCGCTCGGCACCCCGCAGCCGACGAGCACGAGTTCGGGAGGTCTCTCGATCAGCGATCTCAGCAGCGGCTGCATGCGCACCGTGACCAACCGCCTCTCCGTCCCGGTCCGATTCTCGCGCTATCTCACCGTTGCGCCGAATCAGACGGCCTCCGTCGACTGGTACAAGATCTACTCCGATTCCTCATCGGGCAGCTCGTGGAGCAACGGCGGCCGCGGCTATGCGAAGTTCGACATGACCTTCGGGTCGGAAACCGCTTCGGTCGACGCCTCGGCCTCGATGATGTCGAACGACATCCTCAGCGCCGGTCGCAAGGCGAAGATGAGCCACGCATCGATGAGCTCGGGAACGTTCCCGTCGGGCCTCACGTGCGTGAGCCCCAAATTCTCGGGAAGCTATCGCGCGAAAATCTCTACCGACGCGAGCGGCGACATCACGATCTCGCAGTAGCACACCCGGATCATAAAGCGACCGCTCCGTGCAAACGGGGCGGTCTTCTCTTTTCCCGCACGCCATAGTGCCGTCGCGCTGCCGCGCAAGGCTTCCCAGGAACCACGCGAGTAGGCATGCCTTATGATCGGATCGCCTGCCCGCGCGCGCGAGCTTTTTCCGGGGCTCGCGGATGCCACCTATCTCGTCTCGCATTCGATGGGTGCCGCGCCGCTTGCCGCGCGCGACGCGCTCGTTCGCTATTGGGAAGCGTGGTCGCACGACGGTCCCGATGCCTGGGAGCGATGGCTTCCGGAAATCGGCGAGATCGCGGACGGAATCGCGGCACTGCTCGGCGCCGAAGCCGGGAGCGTCGCCCTCGGGCCGAATGCCAGCACGTTGCAAGCCGCTCTCGCCTCCGCACTCACCTTCGACGCGCGCAACGAAGTCGTCATCGAAGCCCTACAGTTTCCATCGCTTGCCTACGTGTGGCAGGCGTGGGAGAAATACGGCGCGCGCATCCGTACGGTCCCGAGCGACGATGGGCGGAGCATCGCGACCGAACGCATCCTCGCGGCGATCGGCAAGAGCACGCGCGTCGTTGTCTTATCGCATGCATACTACGTGTCGAGCGCGTTGGTCGACGTGGCGGCGGTCGTCGCACGCGCACGGGACGCCGGGGCGCTCGTCGTCCTCGACGTGTATCAGACGGCCGGAGTCGTGCCGATCGACGTGCGCGCGCTCGATGTCGATATCGTCGTCGGCGGTAGTCACAAATGGCTCTGCGGCGGCCCGGGCTGCGCGTTCATGTACGTCCGCCCGCTGCTCGGCACGCCGTTCGAACCGCTCGTAACGGGCTGGATGGCGCACGCGCAGCCATTCGCCTTCGCGGCCGCCCCGATTGCATATGCCGCGGACGCGCGGCGCTTCACGAACGGCACGCCGACGGTTCCGGGCTACCTCGCCGCCCGACCGGGGCACGCACTCATCCGGAGCATCGGCGTCGAGCATATCCGCGCGCACACCATCCGCCTCGGCGATCGCATCGTTACGCTCGCGGACGAACGCGGTATCCGCGTTTCTTCGCCACGCGACGGGAGCCGACGAACGGGGTGGGTGGGCCTCGACCTTCCCGAGCCCGAGCGCATCGTGCGCGCACTTGCCGAGCGCCGGATCTTCGTCGATCACCGCCCGACGTGCGGTTTGCGCGTAAGCCCGCATTTCTACACCGAGGACGACGAAATCACGCGGTTCTTTACCGCGATCGATGCGATTCGTTAACGCGAATGTACGCAAGCGCATCGTGATTGCGGCGTTTCACTGTTACACTTGGATCGGAACCATGCAAGAACTTTCATGTAGCGGATTGCGCCGCGCAATCGCATCCGTCTCGATGCTCGCGCTTTTCGCATCGCCGCTTGTTGTGGGACCGACGCCGGCACGCGCCACGCCCGCGCCCGTTTCGTTCTCGTTCGTCCGCGCCCAAGCGATCACCACGCTGCTCTTCCATCAGGTCACCGCGCAGCCGATTACTTCCGCCGCGGGCGTCGACAACATCCAGAAGCCGTGGATCTCACCGGCCGAATTCGAAAAAGTCCTCACGGACGCGGAAGCCGCGGGATACCGCTACGTCACGCTCGACGAAGCCACGGCTTTTTTTCACGGGCGGACGCTCGCGAAACCGTTGCCCGAAAAAGCGCTCCTGCTGACGTTCGACGATGGGTACGCGAGCGTACTCCCGGAAGTCACCCCGATCCTTAAACGACACCACGCGCAAGCGACGATGTTCTTCGAGGGCGTGCTCACCGGCGTCAAAGCCGGTCGCCTGACCGTCCCGCAGTTGCAAGCCATGCAAGCGAGCGGCGTATGGGAGCTCCAATCGCATGGTTGGATGGGCCATTCGAATCTCGTGATCGATGCGAACGGGACGAAATCGCCGTACTGGTATGCGAATCTCGCGTGGCGCGCGGACGAGCATCGCCTGGAAACGCCCGCCGAATTCTCGGCACGCATCCGCGCCGATCTGCATCGCTTTCGGACGACCTTCGAACCCGAACTCGGGCGGAAGATCACGATGTTCGCCTACCCGAGCGGTGAGTTCGGGCAAAACTCGCCGCTCGAACGCGGCGGCAATCCCCTCGCAAAACTCGAGGCGGGCCACTCGAATGCAAGCGGGCTCCCGCAACTCCTGCACGCCGCGTTAATCGCGGAGGGCTTCGACACGGCCTACGCCGTCTCGATTCCGGGTGTTTCCGTCGCCGCGTCGCGCGCGAACGACCTCTTCGCGATCCCCCGCCTCGGCGTCGGCGCGGATTTTTCGTATGCGCGCGTCGCCGCGTTGCAGACGAGCGGCATCCAGCTGCCCGAAATCGCGGAGGATCGCTTTACCGACCCCGGGCCCGTTGCGAAGATCGACGACGGCTTTCTCGTCGCTTCCACCACCCAGCCGATCGTCTATAAGCTCTCGAACGAAGGCCGCGTCGAAGGCATGTGGCGGCTCGATGCGCTCATGGACGACCGTGCGGGCAACCCATCGCTGATCAGCGCAATCATCCCGAATGGCAACGACACGTACGTCGTGCAGAAATCGGGTTGGTGGCCGAATGCGATGCCACGCCTCACACTCGTACATTTCGATGCGAACGGCGCGACGATTCGCGAACGAAAAGCGCTTCCGGCAGCGCTGAACTGGCTCGTCGGCGTGACCGAGCGCAACGGCACGCTCGTCGGACTCACCGACAACGGTGCGTTCTGGGATATCGCCTCGGGAAAGATGATCGCCGAGATCGCGCTTCCTGCGGGCGATACCGATCGAAAAGAGCGATTCTCCGGGCCCGTGATCGTCGGCTCGGAACTCGCCGCATACGATCGAAAATCGCACGCGATCCTTACGATCGATTCCCAGGGAACGATCGTCTCGAGCGGGCAACTGCCGGGCGACCTCACCTACTTCGCCGAGCGCGGCCAAGCGTTTTATGCCGTCGACGAAGCGGACAAGCGCCACATCCTCCAAACCTTCAAGAAGGGCTCGTAACCCGTGACCGGTCGCCTTCTCGCCGCCTGCCTCATCGTCGGAACGCTCGCGTTTCAGCCGTTCGTCGATGCGAGCGCCTTCCAGCGCCAACCGGCGCCGGATATCATGGCGGCCCTACCGCCCGAGCCCACGATCGAGAGCCCGGACACGGATGCCCCGCCCGACGCCGTCGAAAACGCGCCCGCGACGCCGATCTCGACCGCGACCGCAACGTCCGCGCCGTTCATCCCGGCGATGCAAGAATCGACCGCCGCGCCGAGCGCGACGCCAAGCCCGGTTGCGACCGCACTCGCAGCCCAAATCCCGGTCGTCGTTCCTCCGGGCGCGGTCCCGATCACCGTCGAGGCCTCGGTCTCCACGCCGGAGCCGCAAGCGATAACCGGCGGCAGGCGAGCCGCCGATCAAGCCGGATACGTGTACTCCTACGCCGTCGACGAGAACCGTTACAACGACATCGCAAACGCGATCGATGCGTACAAACCCTTCGGCAATCCGAACGCACGCCTGCGGCCGTACGTCGCGGCGATCGTCACGCGCGATACGCGAACCAGCGGCGGCGTCGCGGGCCCAGACGGTGGGCCACCCGTGCCGCTCGTCCTCGCCGATAACTACGGTCTCGGTGCGGTCGGCCTGCAATACACCACGCCCGCAGGATTACGCCTCTTCGGGCAGGTCGGACGCTCGTTCACGTTCGGTCCGGTTGCGGCGCAGCCATCGGGCAACGATGCGCGCGGCGGCGTGCAACTCTATCGCGAATGGGGTCCGGCGTACGTTCCGCATCAGGACTACGGCAATTTTTACGGTAGCGTCGAGTATTTGAGCCGTTACTCGGACACCATCGCGTACAACCAGGTCGAACTGGTTCGGAACGCCGGAACCAAACGACTTCCCGTCGAGGTTTTCGCGCGTGCCGTCCTCACGCTCGACACGCGAAAGTTTTACTACTCGAACGTCCTAGAGTTGACCGCAGGCATTCGCGCGCACCCCTTCGGTACGCGCGGACCGATCTTCTCGATCGAGCAAACGGGCGGTAACTATCTTCGCGGCACCCTCCCCGCCGAGACCCACCGCGCGTACTTGGATTTCCGTCCCACGATCAGCTATGGATTCAACATCTAACATGCAACCGCACGAAACCCCAAGGGCCACCCAACAGATCGCAACGGAACTCACGGGCGATCTCATCGCAACGTATGGCTTCCTAGCGGCTCGCTTTTGGCTCGTCGAACCGCCCGAAAAAACCGGCGCGCTCACCACGATCGCGAGCGCGGGTACGCCCGTCGGGGGCCTCGGTATCGAACGCATCGGCGAGATCGTTCGTGCGGGAAGCACGGCCGCGATGCTCGTAGCGAATGCGGCGGCCGATGCGCGCTTCGCCGCGCCCGTGCCGCAGGGAGCGTTCCTCGGGATGCCCGTGGCCTATGGCGATGCCGTTTACGCTTACGTCGAAGCGTACGCACCCGGCGAGCTGAGCTTTGCCGTAGCCGCCCAAGTCGAGGGACACTTGCGCGCTCGGGGCGAGATCCTCGCATCGGCACGGGCGACGCAAGAACTCGAAAGCTCGACGCGCGGCAAAGTGCTCGTCGCCGACGACGATCCCGGCATCCGGAGCTTGCTCAAATTGCTGCTCGCGCGCCGCGGCTTCGAAGTTCTCGATGTCGCAAACGGTCTGCTCGCGCTCGAAATCGCGAAACGCGAACAGCCCGATCTCGTGCTGCTCGATTGGGTCATGCCGATCATGGACGGCCGTGAAGCGACGGCGAAACTCAAAGCCGATCCGGCAACGCGCCACATTCCGATCGTGATGCTGACGAGCCAATCGCGCATCGACGATAAGGTCGCCGCACTCGAAGCGGGCGCGCAAGACTTCCTTACCAAGCCCTTCGACAGTCGCGAGCTCGTCGCGCGGATCGAGCAACAGATGCGCTGGCGCAAGCTGCTCTCGGCGGAGAGCGACGGCGATTCCGATGCCGCGAACGACGGTGCGGCCGCGGTCGCCCGCGCGACCGGGTCGCCCGCTTCCGCGCCGGGAGCGACGGGCGTGCTTCCGACGGCACCGAACGCACCCAAGGGTACCTCGGCACCCGATATGGCGGTCGAACTCACCGCGGAAGAGCTCACGGGCGACGTTTGGCAAAAAGCGGTCGAGTCCGCGCAACTCGGCAAGCACCGCGAAGCGCTCGCGCTCTATCTGCACGAAGCGGAGCGCTGCGACAACGGGAAACTCTATCCGCGCGCCGCGATCGCGTATCGGAGCGCATCCGTCTCGGCCGGCCAGATGCGCAACCTCGACCTCTCGAACAAGCTCCTGCGCCTCGCGGGCAAGATGTATCTCTCGTGGTCGGAAACGTCGCAGGATCCAAAAGCGATCCAAGACGGCTACCTCAACGCCGCGCGGTGTTTCCTCAGTGCCGGAAATTTGAAGCTCGCGAAAAAATCGGTCGACTTCGCACACTCGTACGAATCGGTGATCGCGGACGATCGGCCGCCGTCGCTTGCGGCAACGATCGAGTAGTGGGCATAAAAGTCTGCCTGCTCACCGAGGGAACGTATCCGTACGTTCGCGGCGGCGTCTCCACGTGGTGTCAGGATTTGATCGCGGGGCTTCCCGATGTCGAGTTCACGATCTACGCGACGATCGGCAACCCAACGGGTCATCTCGAATACAAGATGCCGCCGAACGTCACGCGCCTGCTCGCGCTGCCGCTCTGGGGGCACGAGCGGCTTACGGAATATAACGCAAGCGATCTCGGCGGCAGCAAACGCGCGCGGTCGATCGACGAATTGCGGAAGCGCTTCATCCCGCTCTTCGATGCGCTCCTCGGACAAATCGTCACGGGGATCGAACACGCCGATCCGCCGCTGCTCGTAAAAACGATCGGCGAACTCTACGCGTATTTTCGCGAGCACGATTACGATTGGACGATGCGTCGCGAAGAAACGTGGGCGTGTGCGATGCGCCTCTTCGCATCGCAAGCGTGGCATGCGCGATTCATGACCTCGCTCGAAGCGATCGAACTCGTCCGCTCGCTCTACCGGTATCTCATCCCGCTCGCGATCGAGCTCCCCGACGCCGACGTGTACCACACGAGCGTCTCCGGTCTTTGCGGCATCGGTGCGATCGCCGCGAAGCACGTGCAAAACAAGCCCGTCCTTTTGACCGAACACGGCGTGTACTTGCGCGAACGCGTCCTCGCGTTAGCACGCGCCGGCTTCCCGTTCTCCGATCGCATCATCAAGAAAAATCTGTTTTCGGGGATCGCCCGCGCGACGTATCTCGTCAGCGACGTTATCGCACCCGTCTGTCATTACAACACGACGTGGGAGCAATATTACGGCGTCACGCTCGATAAGGTGCGGGTGCTCTACAACGGCGTCGATGAGACGCGGTTCGAAGATCGCGACATCGCGCCGGAAGTCCCAACCGTCGGCGCGATCTTGCGCATCGATCCGCTCAAGGACGTACCGACGATGATCGCATCCGCCGCGACCGTGCGCGAGCGCGTTCCGAACGTGCAATACAAGATCTGGGGACCGGCTCCCGATCCCGAATATCTCGCCTTGTGTGAGAAATTGATCGTCGATCTCGGTTTACAAGAGACGGTCCATTTGATGGGCTCCACCCGCGATCCGGCGTCGGCTTATGCCGATTCGCACGTCGTCGCGCTCTCATCGATCTCCGAGGGCTTTCCGTTCTCGATCATCGAGGCGATGATGTGTGCGAAGCCGGTCGTCGCAACCGATGTCGGCGGCATCCGCGAAGCGGTCGACCGCTTCGGTACGGTGGTGCCACCGAAGCGACCGGAACGCCTCGGGGCGGCGATCGCCGATCTCTTGCTCGATCCCGCCCGTGCGCGTGCGCTCGGGAAAGACGGCCGCGCGTTCGCGCTTGCAAATTTCCGCCAATCGACGTTCCTCGACAACTATCGCGCGCTGTACGGCGAGCTCGCTGCGGGTCCTGTGGCGGTATCGGCATGACGTTCGTACCGAACGGACTCGACGATCTGAACACCGGTTTTCAAGCCTTTGACGACCGCGAACAACGTATCGAGGAAGCCGCCCGCACCGTCATCTCCGCATGCCGAGGCGATCAATTCGGTCGCGGCTGGCGCCCGAAGGGCGTCGACGAAGTTGCGATTCTCCTGGAGTCGCTCGGGTACAGCCCGGAGATCGTCGGCGAGCTTTGGTATCCGACGCTCTTCGATTTCGCAACGGACGTAACGGCGACGATCGAAAAATACGTCACGGACGACGAACGCGCCGAACGCGGCGATACGAACTGGTTCGTGCGGACGTGCCGCGACTACGCGATCGGCGCGCTCTATTCCGGGCCGTGGATCATCGCCGTCCTCGGCCTTGCGATCTTCGGCGCATCGCTCTGGTCGTCGCTCTCGACGCCGCTCCACCTCGCGACGACGATCGCGCTCGGCATTTTCGGGGCGCTCGTACTCTCCGGTGCGTTCGCGCAAGCGATCGCGCGCCGCTTGACGTTCTACTATTTGCAAGATAACGCGCCGCTGATGCTCTGGACGCTCGATCGCTTTACGACGATCTCGCTTGCGACCTTCGTCATCCTCGGGATCCTCGGCTGGTTCGGCTTGCGCTTCACCTACGGCGATCAGGATGCTGCGGTTGCGGCGGGGTTTTTCGTCGGAAGCGGCTTTTTCCAAACGTCGCTCTCGCCGCTCTATACGCTTCGTAAATTTTTCTGGATCATCGCGATCGCGGTTCTCGCGACGGCGATCACGAGCCTCACGTTCGTTCTGGTCTTCCACCGTGTCGTCGCCGAGCCGTGGGAACCGTGCGTCCTCGCCGCGGAAGTCGGCATCATCGGCCTCCTCGTCATGGCGATCACGCTCGTCTGGATGCGCCGAAAAGCGAACCAGGCCGGTGGTTCGCGCGACCTCGTGCCGCCGACGACACGCGCCATCATCGCGGCGGCGATCCCTTATGCGACCTTCGGTGCCTGTTACTTTCTGATGATCGTGATCGATCACGTCATGGCGGGCTTCCACGACGGATTCCCGTACCGCTACCGGCTCGGCTACGAGCTCGGCACCGATGTCAGCCTCGTCGCGATCATCCCCGTCATCGGCATCATCAACGTCGTGCTCGAGCAGCTACCCCGCCGCATCCTCGGGGGCGCCGCAGCGACGATCGGCCACGGCACGCCGTTCGATCGATCGATGCTCGTGTTCTACGCCCGGAGTGTCGCCGCCGTCATCCTCGGTGCGATCCTCACCGTCGGCCTCGCGATCGTCATCGGCACGTGGGTCTTACGCTACTCCGTCCTCGGCCTCCATGGCCCGCAGGGCGACGAAGCCGCGTTCGTTTTGAACTACGCGGCGATCGGCTACGGGTTGCTGATGGTCGGGCTCCTGAATTGCCAGCTGCTCTTCTTCCTCAGCCGGCCACGCCCGGCCGTCGTCGCCAGCGCCGCGGGCGCGAGCATCGTGCTCCTCGGCGCGATCCTCATCGCGATCCTGGGGTATCCGGCGGCATATACCGCGTTCGCCCTCGATCTCGGTATCTTCGTTTACGTGCTCGTCACGACGGTCGCGACCGTGCGCACGATGGCGCGATTTACGTTCTCGTACTACGCCGCCTACTAGATTCACGGCGGGGTTCGCCGAACCGAATTCGGAACGATAGGCCGCGTGAGAAGCTATCGCAGCACGCGCCATGCCCAACCGCTCCTCGTCCGTCGTCTTCCCGCGCTCGTCGAAACGGTCGCGCTCGCAAGCTGGTTCGGCGCGCTCGTCGGCTTCGTCGCCTTCACGCCGCAAGCGATCCGCCTCATCCCGATCGGCGCGTTTGCCGCCTTCATCGGCGCGGACTTACGGTTTCTCACCGTACTCGGCACGATCTGCGGTGGCATCGCACTCATCTGCGCGATCGTCGGAACGCGCGATGCGGACGATCGCCGGAACGACCTCCTCCGCATGCTCTTCATCGCGCTCGCGATCGCACTGGGCTTCTGGGGAAGTTCCATCGTCGCACACATGGAGGCACTCGCCGCGGGACAGACGATCGCTAGCCTACCGAAAACCGCTCCCGAGCGCATGGCCTACGGTGCACTCCATACCACTTCCACGCGTGTGTACGGAGCGAGTTTGCTTTTCGTTCTGGTCGCTCTCGTAACGCTTACGCTACGAGAGCGGCCGGAATCGTAGATAGCGATCGGCTAAGAGCTGATCCAGGTGAAGATCACGTTTGCCGTGGTGTAGGGAATCGTTTCCGTTCCCGCGCTGAGCTGGAGATCGGTCGTTACCACGAACGGTGCCGTCGCCGCAGCGGCCGGGCCGGTACCGTCGCTATGGGCGACCGCGAGGCCGGCCGATCCCGAACCTGCGGCGACATCGAATGTGTTCGCGCCGTACGTCAGGTAGGTCTGGGTTGGGTTGAATCCGCCGCCCGTTGCCGATGGGCGGATCGAGAGCTCGCTCGCGAGCCCGCTCGGAGCGCTGACGGCTGCAACGTTACCGGTGATCTGTGCGTACAACGTCCAGCCCACGGGCTTCGCCGCATTTGTGTAGACGCTCGCCTGTACGGCATGCGTGCACGTATCGGTGGTGCTCGCCGTGAGGATCCCAAAATCGATCGTATTCGTCCCGACGTTCTGCGTGATCGGCCCGGTAGACCCGAGCGCACAGGTTGCCGATGCATTCACCGAGATGACGAGCGACGCCGAGAGCGCGATCTTGATGCTCGTATCGGAGAACCACTGTTCCTGAGCGGTCGTCACGGCAGTGGTTACATCGGTAACCTTCGTCGTGAAGTTATACGTCGAGTTTACCGCGCCGGGCGAGAGCGCATTGAACCGGATGTTGACGCTTTGGTTGGTAGCGATCTGACAGGAGGCGCCGGCGATCGTGATATTCCCGTCACTAGAAGCCGTAGCGCTAGTGTAAGCGATCGTGCACGAGCCGTTTCCGCCCGTTACCGTAGGCGCCGTCCCGCTCGTAATCGTCCAATATTTCCCGTTCGTACTTCCGCTCGAGTCCAAGTGCGGCACGGTAATGACGGCCGACTTGATAACGACGTTACCGACGTTCTTGATCGTGTAGATGTACGAGTCGCCATTGGTGAGGTCCGTATCGTTGACGACCGTTGGTTGCGAACCGCTCGCTACCGTACTCGGCGTCCCCGTCGTATACGGGCCCGCGTTTGAGAAGCCGGCCGACGCCTGCGCGGCAGTCGATACGGTAAGCGCCGAAACGATCGGATTGGACCAGGCGTTCGTGTTCGCGCCGTGGGCATATGCGGTCACCGCGAGCGGCGACGCCGTTGGCGCGGGCGTGGCACCCGAAGTCGTGATCGGGAACGTCACCGAATTCTGGCCGCCCGGTCCGAGCGCGATCGACTGCAACGTCGTGCGGCATGCCGCCGAAACCGTCGCAGGCAGGCTTCCGCCCGCGACGCCCGCTCCCGTTGGGGGAAGCGTGCCGTTGTAGAGCTCGGAGCAACCGGTCGGCGCGAACCAGTACGTGTTGAACGTCGCGCCGGCGACGACTTGAATGCACGACCAATTCGCGGTGTTCACGGATACCGTCGAGCAGTTTGCCGGCACGCCGCCTGCTGCGATGAGCGAGCTACCGCCGTTGTTCGGAAGTTCGACCACATAGGCATCGAGGTAATCGGGGAATGGATCGAGCGATTGCGTGGTGTTCTGGAGCGAGAACGTAAGGTTCCCCGAAACACCGGCGCCGATCGTCGTGGGGTTGAGCGTTCCGAGGATTTCGGAGGCGTTGAGCGAGTAGGCCCCAACCGTGATCGCATCGACCGCGGACGGCGAACCGACGAACGACGGGATCGCCTTATTCACGTCGCGCACCGGGATCGTCCCGACGCTGCCCTGGATGACGCTAACGCCGATATCGGTGTAGGAGAACGATTTCGTCGGCTGATTGATCTCGATGTAGTAGGTGTTGAACGCGGTGACCGATGCCGTGTTGCTCGTCGACCCGGTCGCAGCGAGCAGATTCGTGTTACCGGGACCCGTCCAGCAGACATTACCGGAAGGGCATCCGCCCGTGCCGCCCGCGATCATCGTCTGCGCGGTGTAGACCGCACCCGCTTTCGTATAAACGGTCGCCGATGTCGCGTCGAAGCCCGCGGGAAACTGTGCGGAAAGACTCTGCACGTAATCGTTCGTGTTATTCGTCAGGCCGTTTTGATCGGAGACCTGGAGCGCGAACACAAGCTTCCCGGTGGTTGCGAAGGGTTGCCCGTTCGCAAGCACGGCTTGCGGGCCTGCGATAAACGCTGCAGGCGTCGAGGTCGGCGCGGCGGTACCGCCCGCACGCGGCGAGTACCCCGATGGCATCGAGCCGATCGTGAACGGCGGTGCGCCTGTGCCGTATCCGTAGAAAAACAGGTTGCCGTACATCTTCGACGTTCCCGCAGCCCCGAAGATCAGCGAGAGATCGTTGATGACCTTATTGCCGGAAGAGAGCCCGAAGCCGTCGACGGGGTACACCTGGCTCGTAACGGCACACGATGTCGGACAGGGATTCGAAGCCTGTGCTTCTTCGAGTACGACGTCGGGCGGAACGAGCGTCGTTCCGGGTCTCAGCGGTTGCGTCGGATCGACCGGCGTCAGATCGAGGAAGAACTGCGAGTCCTCACCGCACTGCTGGTTCGACGGGATGCTTCCACTCGTGCACGAGATCGCGGCCTTCCACGGGTGCCCGGCGCTATCGTTGAAGTTGCCCGTAACCGCACCCGTAGTGCGATCTTTAATGACCGTCTGCGAGCAGATCATGCCCGCACTCGAGACGTTATTGGTCGCCTTGCAAGCAGAGGCTCCGGTCGGATCGGACGCGTCGTAAAAGTATAAGTACGCGAGCGCCTTGTTGGGGAACGTCGTCTTGAATTCTTTGATCGGATCGGCGTTATTGAAGCCGACGACGGTATCGCCGACGTTTGCATATTGCAAGCGCGCGAAGTATCCCGTGCCGGTCGGCGTCGTCGGAAGCACGAGCGAGCTCTGCGTACCGCCACTCGTAAGCACGAATGAGACCGTGCCAGCATAGGAAAGTACCTTGAATCCGCGTACCGCAAGCGCGACCGGCGCGGTTTGCGACGCCCCGAGTTGGCCTTGGCGGAGGATGCCTGCGGTCCACGTACTCGTCGGGTATTCCCCCGCAAAATCGAGCGTCGTCGTCGGCAACGCCGGTTGGAAGCTCGATGCGGGGAGGCTTCCCGACGCCGTTGCGGGCACCGACGTTGCCACGACTTTCCCGTTGGGATCCGTTATCGACAACACGAATTTCGGCGTCCCGGCGGGCGTCGCGGTCGGCAAGTTGATCGCGCCGATCCCGACGTTGAGAAAGTTGTTACTGCTATCGTAATGCGGAACCGTGCTTCCGCCATTCCACGCGATGCGTGCGATCTGGTTCGCATTCGGCGTGGTAGAGCCCACGGTTCCGGGATTACCGAAGAACTGGATGACGGGAATGGGCCCCGTGTTCACGTTCGACGTGATCGCGATCGGATGTTGGGCGACGCGCTGGTTCGCGGTCTGGTCGTAGAGGCTAATCGCATAGGCACCGGGCGCGAAGGTGACGACCGTCCCCTGATAGCCCGCGATCACACCGGCCGTCGGCGTCCACGCATAGGTCAGCGTGTTCCCCGGCGCATAGCTTCCACTCGTGTTGGTAACGCTGACGTTACATAGCTTGGACGATGGGCCATTGGTGAGCGACGTCGTGCCCATGGTGTTCGGCGCGATGAACACGCACTGGCCCGTCGTGCCCGTCTCTTCGATCGAAACGGTGTAGTTATGCTGCGGGGTCAAGCCCGTGGCTTGGATATAAACCGTCGCTCCAACGGCCGATGATTCGGCAAATGTGGTGAGCTGGTTGTCGGAGTACGTATCGAGCGCGACGATACTACCAACTTGTACGTAGAGCAGCGCTACCCATACCGCGTTGACGGTATCGTACGTGCCGAAAATGTACGTGCCGGCGACGAGCCCCGTGAGCGCGTGACCGGTCGCTGCGGCCGCAAGGTATCCCGCCGTTCCGACTTGCGTCGCCGTCGTGGCATTCGGTGCGAGATAATAATCCGTATACGTTGCCACAGGCCGGACGCCGCTATTGTAACCGTCGTTGAGGTTCGTCGGCGTCCACGTCAGGTTACAGCCCGGCTGCAAGATGGTGTCGTCGGTAACGATCGTACCGCCGCCCGTGGTCGGGAAGCAGGCATTCGCGAGCGCCGAAAGCGCGATCGTCGATCCGTTGAGCGATTTGAGCACGCGCGGCTTTGTTTTCCCGTTGCGCTTGGGAAGCGGCGGGAACGTCGGTGCGACCTTCGCCGTGAGGCGCGTCGCGGCGAGGCCCGGCGCGAGCGTCTGTACGGAGGTCGCGGGCGCAGGTGCCTGTGCGCGGGATGCGGGCTGAAGCACCCGGCGCGTCGACTCCGTCTGCGTCTGTGGCTGCGTTTGCGCGAGCGTGGAAATAACTGCCGCGACAACGAAGGCGCAAACCGCAAGAATTGTGACGATACGACGTAAGGCGATCATCTTAAATACAACTCAATTTCTCGCTTAGTACTGCAACGTATACACGGCGGTCGTCAGATACTGACCGCTCGGAATCGCCGCAGGTACGTTGATCGTGAGGTCGACGCAATAAACTTGCGACCTTCCGGATGCAACCGCGACGATCGGGTTGTTATTGTTATCCGGATACACGACGTACGCCGTGGTCGCCTCGGGAGACGGCCGCGGGCTCGGCCCGGGCGATGAAAACATCGCAAACGACAGATCGTTCCCGGGGAACGTGAACTGATCGATGAAATCGGCGGAGAGCGCCGTCTGTAGCGTCCAGTTGATCACGTTCGTCGAGATCGTGATGGTAAACGCGCATGGGACGGTGGTTTTCCGTCCCGCGATCGCCCCGAACTCTACGACCGACGTGTTCGGATAGAGCAAGGTCGCGTTTGGATTGGGCGAGACGTTCGCCTTGACCGCGATGCTCTTTTGCGCCGTCGCCTGCGCGATCTGTATCGTCCCATCGCTCAGCCGGAAGGATGGCACGCGACGCTTTTCGCCCGCACGCGGAAGCCGGGCAGCGTACGTTACCTGGATCGGCGAGCGTCGCGGTGCGCTCTGGGGAGCGACGCGGCGGATGGTGTATGCCAGAGGTGCGGGCGTTACGTCGATCACGATCCCGACGCCGATCTGCGCGCGCTGGAATTGCGTGCCGTAAGCGCGCCCGAACAGGGTGACGGCTAGTGCGATCGCGACGATTGCGAACGCGAGGATGCGCGTTACGCGTTGCATCAGATCGGTACCACCGTATAGACGACGTAGAGGAAGTAGAAGCCGCCGGAGGCCGTCGGCTGCGTGCGCAGCTGGTAATCGTAGTACAGGTTTGCGGTCGTGTTGATCGCGCCCGTGTAGATCGGCGAATACGTCTTACCGTTATCGCCGACTGTCGGATTGTTGAACGTGCCGGATGCGGCTGGCTCGAACGGCCGTGATGCCGAGTAACCAGTATTCGTATCGCCGCTCGCGAGCGAGGGAAGATAAAACAGCGTTTGATTCACGGGCAACGTGACGCCGGTCGCACCGCCTGCGGGCGGATTGCCGTTGTCCGTCGTTTGCGTGAAGTTCGCCGTCGCTTCGGCGTATACGGCGAAGTTCGAAGCGTTCGACGTAACGACCAGATGCGACGCGTACTTATAGAGGTACGCCGCTCCGCCGATGACCGTTCCGAAGTCGACGGCTCCCCCGTTCAAGCTCGCAGCCGGGCCCGCAACGGCGGCAGGCTGTACGCCCGTGCTCGCTTTGACGGAACCAAAACCGGAGTTGTAATTCGGGAAAACGTTCAGTTTGATGAACGGCGTCGTCTTAAATTTGATGATCGCTGAGGGCGACCCATTAAGAGTCGTCTGCGCGTTGACGGCACCTCGCGTCGCTACGAACGCGATTCCGAGGGCCAGGGCGAGAGCGCTAGCGCGCTTCGAAAGTAACTTGGCCACCAGTCAATGTCGTCCCGCCGTAGTCGACCACCGCCGTGACGTCGTATGAGCCCGGATCCAGCTTCCTGCCGGTCAACTCGAGCATACGCGTCCCGCCACGTTCGACTATGGGCAACTGCGAGATAGGAAGGTGATCGACGGTCTTGCCGTCTTTTTTCACATCGATCGCGCCCTTCAAATATACGTGCGTGTTGCCCGTGTTCTTGAAAGCGACGCGATAGAGGGGTCCATTCGAACCGGTGCCCGCTGCGACCGACATCTTGTCAATCGCACCCGCGAGCTTGCTCGTATTCGGAATGGTGTTATAGATCTTGGACGCCACACGGGCGGAGAAAGCGACTGCGCCCTTCTTGCGATCGGGCCGTGTCGTAAAGAAGATGATCCCGGCCTGCTCGCCTGTGATCGCCAAACCCGCCGGGAGATCGAATGTTACGCGGACCTGCTGCACGGTGTTCGGTCCAACGTCGAATTCTCGCGGATTGACGGTCGCATATTTCATGAGCGAGTTGGGCTGCGATCCTGGGGGTTGAAACCGGTAGTCGCCGCCTTCGGTAAGGGAAAAATCGGTTTCGCTCGCCTGGATGTGAACCGGAATATCTTGTTCGTTTCGAACGAGAATCGAGAGGTTATACTTGCCACCCGGTGCGACGGACATATCGAGCTTCGCCGGCGCGACATCGATGCCGATTCCTGCACTATCCCCCGAGACGGGGATCAGAGCGAGCATAGCGAGTATCGCGATCGACGCGGTCAAGACAACGGAACGTCTCACGGGCGGGCTCCTCCGAACGACATACACGGACCGAAAGCGGAGATTGTCGCAAACGACAACCCCCGCTTCGTATATCGGTCTAGTTTGCGATCAGCTGAAGCGTCAGGTTGATCCCCGACTGCGTGGTGACCGGAGCGTTCGCCGCAACGATGAGGCCGAGGTCTTCCGGAACGTACGTCGTGCCGGTCGTCGAACCCGAACCGTATGCGATACCGGGGGAAACGGCGGTGAGGGTGTTCGCACCGGCGCAGGTGTTAGCGATCGTGTTTGCCGCAGGCGCCGCGTACGTCAGCGGAAGCGCGGTTTGGTTCGCACCGGGAGCGGCGCAGAGCGTGAAGCCGGCACCGGCAACCGCGCTGAGGTACTGCGTCAACGTCCAGCTCGTCGAGTTCGTGCCGACCTTTGCAACAACGGCTTGCTGGTAGAGGCAGTTGATCGGAACGACTTGGTCCGGCGTGATCGCGCCGTAATCGAGCGTGTTGCTCGCGGTAGCACCAGCAGCACCACATGCGCCGCCGTTGGTCGAAGGCGTGGCCGTACCGAGTGTGATCGTTCCCGGCGTTGCATTCGTGAGCGCCGTCGCGAGAACGTAGTCGGCCTGGACGACGAGCGAAGCCGTTGCGTTCGTCTTCCACTTGATGATGACGATGCTCGCTGCGGGAGAGTTGACGGTCTGGCTTGCCAAAGCAGAGCCCGCGCCGACGATCGTTGCGAAGCCGAAGGCTGCGATGCCAGCGGCAATACGATAGAGATTCATGGAAAGAGTAATCCTTTCAGTGTGGGGCGCGGGGCCCCGGGCCTTCCGTGCCACCATAGTATGTCGGGAACCCCCACTTTTGGGAATACCCTTTTCCCTCGTTTGCTGTAAAGTCTGATCCAAGGAACGGTCAAGCTACTTCGGACGTAACACGACGCGGTAGGTCCGCCCACCGGCGTTGAGCGTGCCGGTATACGGAATAGACGCCATCTTCACGTCAAATGAGACGATCGATCCGGATGGCTGACCGAGCACGGTCGTCGCTCCATCCGACCATACGATGCGATCGCCAGCGTGGATTTCCGTGAAGAAGCGCGCCTTCACGTGCACGAACTGATTGAGCGCCGGCCGGGCCGGTGTGAGCGTGAAGAACGCCGTCTGCAGGTCCTGGTTGATCTCGAGTTTGGCCGATCCATCCCCTGGATGCGCTCCAGTCGCTTTCACCACCAGCGGAATCGATCCGGTACGGGCGAGCGTCGGAACGTTGATCGTTCCCCGCCACGTCTTCTTATCGGCACCGGCAGAGAGCGTGATCGCGGAACCGAGCCCCTCGACATAAACGCTTGCGGCCTCTTCGCTCGTTTTCACGACGATCGGAATACCGACACCCGGCGGTTGCGCGCTTTGCGGTAGCCGGATATCGAGCACATTGACGTTGCCTTGCTTGAAGGAAAACACGACGTTGCGCGGCTTCGAGCCGATCGTAAAGGCCAGCTTCTCTACCGCGCCGCCGGGAGAGAGCACGACGTCGAGCGGCGTTTGCGAAACCGTACCGTGGTCGTCCGCGAGCGTATCTTCATCGACAGAAACGCTATACGAGCCCGGAGGCAAGTTATCGATGACGAAGCGGCCGAATTCATCGACGATCGCCGCGTGGTCGCCAGGGTTTGCGACAACATACGCGTTCGGCACGGGCTTGCCGTTTTCGGCCGCGTCGAACGATCCGTCGTAGAGAAGGATACCGGCGATCGAGCCGAGCGGCGCACCGATAAAATCGACCGCGATGCGCTCGCCCGGGATTACCGAGACCGCCTTTGCCGCATCGCTCGGGAGCGCGATGCTCGCGGGAACCGTGGTGAGTTCCACCTTTACGGTGTGTTTGCCGGGGAGCAGCCGCCCGAAGCCATAGTAACCGGCCGCATTCGTTATCGTATGCTGGCCATCGTCGAGCGTCAGGGTCGCCTCGGAGACGGGAATCAACCCGCCCTTGGCGTCGCGGCCGAAGAGGTGGCCCTCGATCGTCCCGAACGTGCCTACGCCGAGCGCGAGATGGGCCGTCTGGCCGCCGCTCAACGTCACGGTCGACGAGGGCTGGTCGGCCGTGAGCCCGCGCGGGAGCGAGCCGGGGTCGATCACGACATCGTGTTTGCCTGGGGTGATGAAACGAAATTCGAATTGACCGCGCGAGTCGGTGCGGACGGAGCGCGTTCCGTCGAGCACGATCAAGATATTGCCGACTCCCGCCTGCAGACCGAACCCGTTGGATTGTGAAACGCCGTCCTGGGCGACGAAGCCGTCGATCGATGCCGGAAGGCGCGGATTGATGCGGCCGCTCGTCACGCCGTTACCGAATGCGACGGGCGCCCCGAGCGAAACGTTCACGCCGATCGTGTGTGCGCGGTTCGCCGCCTGCAGGCGATCGCGGTGGAAGTCGCCATTCACATCGAAATTCGCGGTGAAGCTCGGCGAGATGCGGCGCGAGATCGTGACCGTGGGCGAAATCCCACGCTGATCCGTACCGATCGCGGTCGATCGTACGAGCGCGAGTTGCCCGAGGACGCTTGTCTTTACGAACTGCCGGCTGAGTCCGAGCGAAAACTGTGCGGACGACGTGAAATTACCGCTCGTCGACGACTGCTGATACGTATAGAACGCGTTCGCGGCGCTCGTCAAGCCAAGCACCTTGGCGAGACCGAAACCGAACCCGTAGCTTCCCGTTGGATCCATCCCCTCGGTCGTCTGCCGATTCGCCGATGCGCTGCCCTGTACGGCAAGGCTTCGAAACGTCGCCCCGTAGGAGAGTTGGCCGCCGCCGTTCCACAGCTTCTGGCCGCCGTTTTCGCCGGTCGCGTTGCTGAGCGAGGCTTGGAGGCTCCCCGTCGCACCGACCCGCGTGGAGTACGCAAGCGATTCGCGCGTCGATGTCGTGCTTTGATCCGTGACGTAGCGTTCGTTCGAGAGATCGAGCGAAACCGACGAGCCGTTCGTGCTGGCACGGCGAAGGCCGAGCGCGCCGTAAACGTCGGCGGAACTCGACGTGACGGAGCCGATATTCTGAAAATTCCGGCCTTGGTCGCGTACGGTGATCGTCGCGGCGTCGAGACCGTGCTGGACGTCGAGCCGAGATTGCGCCGAAAACGTGATCCCGTTCGGGATGCCGGCGACCCCGCTATTGCGCTCCGCCACGATCTCCGTTGCGGTCGAAACGGCTCCCGAGCGAACGAGCGCGCCGAGCGCGATGCCATCCGTCCGGCCACGATCGTTCTCGACCTTGCCATCGAAGAGCGTGAGCCCGGCAAATCCGTTTTTTACCGGCGTTCGAAGCCGGACGCCGCGAGCGAAGTACGTGAGGCCGCCCGATTGTCCGGGGCCACCGAAGAACGTCAGATCGCCGCCACGGCGTAGGGGCGATACCACGGCGAGCCCGCGGATCGTCGAACCGAGCGGCACGAGGTTCAAGCCCGAGATTTGCTGCGGGCCGTAAATATAGGAGAGGTTCGTCGTATCGTACTCGCCCGTCGCCGCGCCGAGCCCGGCACGCGACTGCGCGGATACGTTCGTCGGCAGGCTGATCCGCGTGGCGGTCTTGGTGGTCCGTCGCGCGATCTCGATCGAAGCTCCGAGGGATTCCGTCGCGGCGCCTCCCCCCGGCGGGCCGCCGAATTGCAGATGCCGCGAAGCGAGCACGTTGCCGTTGATGCTTACCGTGAGTGGGCCGCCGCGATCGGGCGGCGGGATGTTCCGCGTTGCGTCGTAGGGCGCGCCCTGCGATGGGGTAGCGGCGGGCGACGGCGATGCGGTCGGTACGTTCGCGGGCAGCGGGCCGATCGGAATCGGAACGGGCTCGGCACCCGTGGCACCACCATCCGCCGTTACGGCGTCGACCGCGTGCGCGATCGTGGCGATCGCCACTTGCGTGATCGAGGGGTCGGATGCCGGGGTGGAGAGCGGCCGCACGTCCGCGAGGAACGCGATGCCGAGAACGATCACACCGAGGAGACGAGCTCCCGACCGAATGGAGAACATACCGATGTTTTCATCGGCCAACGGAGCGTCAAGTTTCGGCGACACCACGCAATGGGGGCAAAGATTTTACGCCGGCCGGCCGAAGACGTAATCAGGCAAGGTCACCATGGAGGGGACGTTTCCAGGCATGGATGGTTTGTATCTGAGTAACGCCGCACAGGTGTTGCTCCAGACGGGGAAAACGCAGAACGCACTCGAGACGAGCGTCAAACGCCTCTCGAGCGGTCTTCGTATTTCCTCGGCAGCGGACGATCCGAGCGGCCTTGCGGTTGCGGAGAATCTGAGTTCGAAGGCCAGCGGCTTCGAGCGAAGCGCCGAGAACGTTCAGGATGCGAATAACGCGCTCTCGATCGCCGATGGCGCCTTGCAGACCGTGACGGACATCTTGCAGCGCGTGCGCTCGCTCATCGTGCAGTCGAACTCGGATATCACCTCCGAGAACGACCGTAAATCGATCCAGGCCGAGATCGATCAGGCGCTTAAAGAGATCAACACGATCTCCCAAAACACGCAATTCAACGGGCGTCATCTGCTCGACGGATCGCTCGATAACGCCCAGGCGCAGCCGACGCAAGTCCGCGAGATTCCGGGAGACACGAACGCGAGTGGCAACTTGCAGACAACCGTCGTCAACGCCGACGGTCTCGGCAACCCGGGACCGCTCGTTTCGGGCGTAACCGCCGGAAGCACCCTTGCCGTATCGCCGATCACGTTTAAGATCACCGTCACCGACTACTCGCAGAGCCCGATCGACCCGCTGACGGGAGTTCCGGTCGTCGATCCCTCGACGGGAAATCCGGTTCCCGGGTTCACTGTGCATCTCTCGGCGTACAGTAAAGACCCGGGATTCGGCCCGGAGCAAGATCAAATTTCCGTTTTCCCAATCACGGGCTTCTTACCGCAAAGTGGCTCCGTTAACTACCCGTCGTTCCCCGGCACGGCGCTGACATTCACGATTTCAAATTTAACCCCGTCGGATGTCGGCGCCTCGCAGGCGTTTATTACAACGCAAGCGGTTGCCGCGAAGACGGGCGCGCCGCTAAATATCCACGACGGCGCAAACGAAGGTGCCACAACTGCGATCACGATCGCGGGCGTGAGCACCTCAGATCTTGCGATCAACGATGTCTCCGTGCTCTCGCCGATTTCGATCGATCCCACAACCGGCATCCTCACGCAGTCGACTTCGAATGCGCTGGCGGCAACGGATGCCGAGTATCGCGTCGATGCCGCGATCACGCAGATTACGGGCGAGCGGGCGCAAATCGGCGCGCAGATCACCGCGCTTACGAGCGATGCGAACAACGACACGATCTCGGAGACCAATCTCCGTGCCGCCGAGTCGAATATCCGCGATACGAACATCGGCTCCGAGGTCACGACGCTCACGCGCAACCAAATCCTCTCGACGTATCAAAAGACGCTGCTCACGCAGACGACCGCGATTTCGCAACTCATCCTTCGCCTCGTTTCGTAGCGCGCGCAAAGGAGCGGCGCAGCGCACGAAGCGAACGCCGAGGCCGTGTCGTTCACCAAGGGCTATCTCTCCGAGATCGTACAACGACGCGTCGTTCTTCGCGGAAGCGATGGGACGATTACGCGGTTCGGGACCGTTTGCGATTTCGTCGTCGACGAGCCGAACGTCACGTTTCCCGCGGTCAGCGGGTACGTTGTGCGCACCGGCTCCGGCTTACGCTATGCGACGGCGGAAACGCTCGCCGACATCACGGACGCGGGCGATCTCGTGCTCACGATGGTGCCGACCCTACCGCCGCCCGCCGACGAGAAGCTCTACCTCGTCGAGGATCTCTTCGATAAACAGATCGTCGACACGAACGGCCGCAAAGTCGTGCGCATCAACGATCTCGAGGTCGCGAATGTCGCGGGCGTGTTACGCGTCGTGGCCGCGGATATCGGGCTGTCCGGCCTCTTGCAACGGCTCGGCATTCGAAAACTGCTCGGGCGGATCGCGGAACGTACCGCAGGCCGTTCGCTCATCTCTTGGGATGCCGTTGCCCCGATCGACGACGTGAACCCGACGATCGTCACCCTTCGCGTTTCCGAGAGCCGCCTCGCGCGCTTGCATCCTTCGGAACTCGCGGACATCATCTCCGACCTTTCGACGGCCGATGCGTTGCGCGTGATCGGGCAACTCGACGACGAAACGGCGGCCGACGCGATCGAGCACCTCGAACCCGAAATGCAACGCGCGATCATCGCCGATATCGGCACGGCTCGAGCCGCCGACATCATCGAGGAAATGGATTCGGACGACGCCGCCGATCTGTTGAACGAGCTTCCCGAAGCGCAGCAAGATTTGTTGTTCGCGGAAATGGATACGGAAACGGCGGGCGAGCTCCGAGAACTGACCGCCTTCGACGACGACGAAGCGGGCGGCTTGATGACGACCGATTACGTGTGGATCTACGGCTTCCGCAGCGTCGCCGCGACGATCGAGAAGATTCGCGAGATCGCACCCGAGTCGGAGTTCATCTACTATCTCTACGTCTTGGATGCGGAGCATCGGTTGCAAGGAGTGCTTTCCCTCCGCACGCTACTGCTCGCGCGCCCGGGTGCCACGATCGAGAGCGTGATGCAACGCGAGGTCATTCACGTCGCTCCGCACACGCACACGGATGAAGTCGCCGCCGCGATCGCGCGCTACGATCTGCTCGCGCTTCCCGTAACCGACGACGACGGAACGATGCGTGGGATCGTCACGATCGACGATGCGATCGACACCGTTATTCCGGAAAAGCTGAAACGCCAGTTGCCGCGGCTCACCCGCCGCCGGCCCCAGGCGGTTCGCACGTGACGGCGTTCATGCCGAAGCGGCTCTGGCGCTCGCTCCTGATGTTCTTTGCGGTGCTCGGGCCGGGATTCGTTACGGCATCGGCCGGAAACGACGTCGGCGGCATCGCGACGTACTCGGCCGCCGGTGCGAAGTTCGGGTACTCGACGCTCTGGACGCTCGTCGCGCTCACGCTCTCGCTCATCATCGTGCAAGAGATGGCGGGCCGCATGGGTGCGGTCACGGGCAAGGGGCTCGCTGGGTTGATCCGCGAGAATTTCGGCGTCAAGCTGACGTTCTTCGCGATGACCGGGCTTTTTTTCGTCAATACGGGCCTCTGCGCGACGGAGTTCGCCGGCATCGCCGCAGCGGGCGAGATCTTCCACATCTCGCGCTACGTCATCGTACCGCTGGCGACCGTGGTCGTCTTCTTCTTCGTACTGCGGTTGAACAACACGATCGTCGAGCGCGTGTTCGTCGTCCTCTCGCTCATCTACCTCGGCTACGTTATTTCCGGATTCCAGGCGCATCCCGATTGGGCGAAAGTCGCGCATGACTCGATCGTGCCCACGGTGTTGCCGGATAAGGCATTTCTCGTTACGGTCGTCGGCTTGATCGGTACCACGATCTCGCCGTACATGCAGTTCTTCTTGCAGTCGGCCGTCGTCGAGAAAGGCTCGCGCGCGCGCGATTTGCCGCTGGTACGACTCGATATCATCGTCGGCTCGATCCTCGCGATCGTGCTCGCCGGGTTCATGATCATCGCGAACGCGGCGACGATCTATTCCGCAACGCAACACGGCGCGCGCTTGCCGCTCGATATCGATACCGCGCAGGCATCGGATTTCGCCGTCGCACTCGCGCCGCTCGCCGGGCAATTCGCATCGTATCTGTTTGCGTTCGGTATCTTGAACGCGGGGCTGTTTACGGCGACAGTGCTGCCGCTCGCGACCGCGTTCATCGTTTGCGAGGCGTTCGGCTTCGAAGCGGCAGTGGACCGGCGTTTCCGCGAAGCACCGATCTTCTACACGCTCTTTGCTAGTGGCTTACTCGTCGGCGCCGCGCTCGTGCTGATTCCGAACCTGCCGCTGATCAAACTGATCTTCTACGCGCAGGTCATGCAGGGCATCATCTTACCGTTCGAGCTCGCGCTCATGCTCGTGCTCATCAACCGCAAGCGCGTCATGGGAACGCACGTCAACAACCTGCCCGCAAACATCATCGGCTGGGGCACGGCTGCGGTCATCGGTACCCTCGCCCTGTTCTACGCTTTCCAACAGCTATCGGGCGGCTAAGCGCTTACATCGCGCCCGATTTTACCGCGTACTGACCGATCCCGAAGGCGACGAGAACCAGCACCGACGAGGCGATCGTGACGCCGAGAGCGATCGGTTTTTTTCCGCGCTTGAAAAGACCGTTTGCGACCATGTAGCCGATCCACGCGACGATCGCCAACGCATAGTGTGCGCTGGGTGCGCGCAAGCCTTGCACCACGAGCCATACGCCGAGCGCGATCTGTAACGTTAGCGCGTACAACATCACGCGACGGCCAAGTTGTTGCCAAACGAACAGGACCCCGAGAGCGACGACGAGGAACGCAACGACATAGTGCACGGTGAGCATCATGACACGGGTCTTCGCGGCGCGCGGTCCGGCGTCCCAGCAGGTCTGCCTCCTTCGGTCGAAGCGGTGCTTACCTATGCGGAATCGCTCGCGCGGATCGCTGCGGGCGGCGGCGGTGCGAAGGCGCTAGCGGCACATCTCGCCGCACATGCGAACGTCGCGGTTCTCGTCGAAGACGCGGATTGGAAACACCTCGCGCTTGCGGGCTCCACGTCGCGCGCCGTCCCGCCGAGCACGCGCGATCTCTTCGACTGGACGGTCGACGTGCCGCCCGAGGGCACCGCACTCGCCGCACCCGCCGAGCGCGGAAGCCGCGTGTACACGATCCGCGCCGGCGAATCGCGCATGGGGCGCCTCGGTATTTTCGGTTCTGCGGAATCCATCGGTGCGAACGAAGACGCGATCCGCATCACCGCTTCGTATATCGCCGTCGAGCTCTCGCGCGATGCAGGCGGAAGTCGCGGGCGCAGGCGTTCGTTTTGGGATCGGCTCCTCGCGCGCGCGTACGACGATCCATCGGAAGCGCGCGACGACGCGGTCGCGCGCGGGATCGCGCTTGCCGCCGGTTACGTCGCCGTTGCGCTCGAAGCCGAAGGCCTCGACGAGACGGTTGCGGCGCAAAAGAACGCGGAAATCCGGAAAGTCTGCGTCGACGTGCTCGGGAGCCGCGCGGGCGAACTCGTCGTCATCGAGCGCGGCGGGGGCTTCCTCTTCCTCTGCCCGGCCGTCCTCGAAATCGATATCGCGAACGTTCGCACCGCCGCAAGCCTCATTCCAAAGCACCTCGCGAAGGCGCACGTCGAGGTGAAAGTCGTCGGGGGCATCGGCTCGCCTGCCGAGATGATCGACGTCGCAACCTCCGTCGACCGCGCGCGTGAAGCGCTCGTCATCGCGCGCCGCATGTTCGACGGTGGTCGCGTTACGGCATACGAGGACATGGGGTTCTACCCGTTGTTGCTCCGCGGCGGCGGCTCGCGCGACGAGCTGCGTGCGTTCGGACAACGCGTGCTCGAGCCGCTACGAGCGTACGACGAGAAGCATCAGACCGAGCTCGTGCGCACGATCCGCCTGTTCTTCGATGTCGGGCAAAATATCAAACTCGCCGCATCGTCGCTCAACGTGCACCGCCACACGGTGTTCTACCGCTTACGCCAGATCTCGGAGATCGGTCATCTCGATCTCGACAGCCCGCACGATCAGCTCACCCTTCGGGCGGCGATTGCGGCGGACGCACTAGGAGTATAATGCCCAACCTCGCCGCACGTCGGGACGTGATGCGCATCGCACGCGAACGCGGCGTTCGCTACATCCGCCTCGGTTTCGTCGATATTTCCGGAATCGAGAAATCGTTGACGGTCCCGATCGGTCAGCTCGAACGAGCGCTCGACGGCAAAGTGAGTTTCGACGGTGGCTCGATCGACGGCTTCGCCCGCGGAATCGAAGTCGACATGGTCCTCATCCCCGATCCCGCGACGTTTACGATCCTCCCGTGGACGCTCCAAGGTTCGGTCGAAGCCCGGATGCTTTGCGACATCGCGATGGCGGATGGAACGCCATTCGAAGGTTGCCCGCGCACGACGCTTCGGCGCGTAATCGAAGATGCGGCGGACGTCCTCGGCGCGGTGACGACCGCGATGGAAGTCGAGTTCTATCTCTTCGATTACGACGCGCATGGCGAACCGACGACGCGCACCCGCGACGCCGGCTCGTATTTCGACTTCAACGCGAGCGATCGGGGCGATGAAGCGCGTACGGCGATGGTCGCCGCGCTCGAAGCGATGAACATCGCGATCGCGGGCGCGCATCACGAGCACGGGGCGGGCCAGCACGAGATCGACCTCGCTCCCGCAAGCCTGCTTGCGACCGCCGATTCGTTCGTGACCCTACGTGGCGTGGTGAAAACGCTTGCCGTGCGTCACCAAACGCACGCGACTTTCATGCCGAAACCGCTCGAAGCGTCGGCGGGCAGCGGCTTGCATATCTACGTCACGCTCCCCGAAGCGGATGATGAAACGCTCCTCAACGCCATCGGCGGCATCATCGAACACGCGCCCGGATTCACGGCGATCTGCAACCCGATCGTGAATTCGTACAAGCGCCTCGTTGCGGCATGGGACGCGCCGATCTACACCGTGTGGTCGAAACGGAGCGCGAACGCGCTCGTCCGCGTCCCCGAGGCCGACGGTCCGAACGTCATCGAGATCCGCAGCCCGGATGCGAGCTGCAATCCGTATCTCGCCTTCGCCGCGATCGTCGAGTCGATCGCCGACGGCATCCGGCACCACCGGCTCCCCGGCGCGCCGTTCGTGGGCTCGACCTACGACCTGAGCGAACGTTTCCGACTCGATCACGGAATCCGCACGTTGCCCACCGCGCTCAACACCGCGCTTATGGCGCTCGATGCGGATCTCGTCGTACGCGGCGCGCTCGGCGATCATATCTATCACGCGTTCCGCGATGCCAAACTTGCGGAGTGGGAGCTCTATCGACGGGTCGTGCACCCTTGGGAGCACGATCACTACTTGCGGTTATATTAGCCGGCAGGACGACGAAATCGCTTGACATCGCTTCGCCCACCTTGGTAGTGTCCTAGCACGATGACCGGCCTTATGTGTTCGATGTGCATTTGCTGCTGTACCCCAGAGGGGTCGGCGTAGCTTCGCATACTTCGAACGGCACTCGGCCAAAATCGGAACTTGCAAAGCCTCAGCCGACTTCGGTTGAGGCTTTTTCTATGTCTTCCCCTCTCAAAAAGGAGACATCCATGACCATCGATCGTTCGACATTTCTGCAAACGAGCATCGCCGCAGGTGCTGCAACCCTCGCGCCCACCATGGCCCGCGCCGCGGCGGCGACCCCCGCGAAGATCGCACTCGACTACGCCTACTACAATCCGGCAAGCATCGTCCTCAAGCATTTCGGGTGGCTCGAAGAAGCCGTTCGCCCGGCCGGCACCACGATCGAATGGGTGCTTTCGCTCGGCTCCAACAAAGCCAACGGCTTCCTCGCCGCAAACGCCGTGCAATTCGGCTCCACGGCAGGCGCCGCCGCACTGCTCGCCCGTGCGAACGGCACGCCGATCAAGACGGTCTATCTCTTCTCGCAGCCCGAGTGGACGGCGATCGTCGTTGCGAAAGATGCAAAATTCACGTCGCTCCGCGACCTCAAAGGCAAGAAGATCGCCGCGACGCGCGGCACCGATCCATGGTTCTTCCTGTTGCGTGCGCTGCGCACGGTCGGCCTCGATCAACCGGACGTCGAGATCGTCGATCTCCAGCACCCCGACGGCCGTACCGCGCTCGAACGCGGCCAAGTCGATGCGTGGGCCGGGCTCGACCCGTTCATGGCGGCATCGCAGCTCGAAGCGGGCTCGCGCCTGCTCTATCGTAACGTCGCCTTCAACACGTTCGGTGCGCTCAACGTGCGCGAAGACTTCGCGGCCGAACATCCCGAAGCCGTCGTGACCGTGCTGCGCGCGTACGAACGCGCCCGCCGGTACGCCGCTGCGAATCGCGAAAAGACGGCGCAGTTTCTTGCAGACGAAGCGAAACTCGACGAGAAGGTCGCCGCCGTAGAGGTACGCGACCGTACGCGCTTCCCCGATCCGACTCCCGGCGCGGACTATCGCAACACGATCGGCGCCGTCGTGCCGATCATCCGGGCGGAACGGCTCGTCGCCGCGAGCACCGATCTCGAAGCCGCGGCAAGCGCGCTTGCCGAGCCGCGCTTCGCGACGCAGGCCTTGCGCCGATGATCGTCCGCTTCGCCGTCCCGTTGTCATTACTCGCCGCGTGGTGGGCGGTGACGGCTTTGGGAATCGTCAAACCGTACCAACTCGCCTCACCCGTCGGCGTGTTCGCCGAAGCCGCCGATCTCGCGACGCACGGCCTGCTCGCCGCCGATCTCGCCGCAAGTGCCGTACGCGTCGGTGCCGGATTTCTCGTAGCGCTTGCGTTCGCGATCGTCATCGGCACGGCCGTCGGCGCATCGCGCACGGCCGAACGCGCGATCGAACCCACGCTCCAAGCGATTCGTGCCGTGCCCAGCCTCGCGTGGGTACCGCTGATCTTGCTGTGGCTCGGCATCGGCGAGACGGCGAAAATCGCGCTCGTTGCGATCGGTGCATTCTTTCCGATCTACGTCAGTTTGGTCGCGGGTATCCGCGGCATCGATCGCAAGCTCATCGAAGCTGCGCGCGTGCTCGGCGTCACCGGAATCGCGCTTGCGCGGCGCGTGCTCGTTCCCGCGACGTTACCGCAGCTCCTCACGGGCGCCCGCATGGGGCTCACGCAAGCCTGGCTCTTCCTCGTCGCGGCCGAACTCCTCGCCGCCTCGCGTGGCTTGGGTGCGCTCCTGACCGAGGGACAGCAAGTTTCGCGAACCGATGAAATTTTGGTTGCGATCGTCGCGTTCGCGCTCTGCGGAAAACTCACGGACTTGGCACTGCGTGCGCTCGAAGGGCGCGTCGCCGGATGGGTCGACGCCGCGGTGTCCGCATGATTGCGGTCGAAGCCCGTGGCCTTGCAAAACGCTTCGGCACGCACACCGTGTTCTCGGGCCTCGATCTCGCCGTGCGCCGCGGCGAGACGGTCGCCATTCTCGGGCCGAGCGGCTGCGGCAAAAGTACGCTCTTACGCTGCATCGCCGGGCTCGAATCGCCCGATGCGGGCGACGTGCGCGCGAGTGGCGAGCTCTCGTATGTGTTCCAAGAGCCACGCCTCTTTCCGTGGCTGACGGTTGCGAAAAACGTCGCGTTCGCCGCACGCACGCCGGAAGAACACCGACGTGTCGACGAAGCGATCGCGCTCGTCGGGCTCGACGCCGCGCGCGATCGGCTCCCGAAGCACCTCTCGGGCGGGATGGCCCAACGCGCCGCGCTCGCGCGCGCGCTCGTACGCGCCCCGGACGTGTTACTGCTCGACGAGCCGTTCGCCGCGCTCGATGCACTGCGGCGCCTCGAACTGCGGAGCGCCCTCGGCGAGATCATCGGACGCGCGCACGCGGCCGCAATTCTCGTCACGCACGATGTCGATGAGGCGATCGCGATCGCGGATCGCGTGCTCGTGCTCGCCGGCACGCCCGCGCGCTTCGTGGAATTCCCGGATTTGCGAAACACGGAAGAACGCAAGCGGGCATATCTCGCGGCTCTCGGCGTGCAAGCGCCGTCGATCGCTCGACCGCGATCGATCGGCACGCCCTTCGCCGCGCGACAGAGCGGCTAAACGGCGGCTTCGCGGAGTAAGCGCCACACGCAACGCAGATCGTCTTCCGTCGTCGCAGCGTTGCCGATCGCGACGCGGACGACGAGCTCGCCGCGTAATCGTGTCGTCGACAGAAACGCCTCACCCGTCGCATTGACGCGATCGACGATGCGTGCGTTCGCATCGTCGATCGCACGCGCGTCGCCAACTCCCGGCGGCCGGTACCGAAAGCACACGACCGAAAGCGTATGCGGCGCGAGCAGCTCCCAGTCCGGCTCGGCAACGATCCAAGCGGCGAACGTCTGTGCCATCGCGATATGCCCGCGAAGCTTCTCTTGCATGCCGCGCACGCCATAGTGACGCATCGCGAACCAGAGTTTGAGCGCCCGGAATCGGCGGCCGAGTTGTAGGCCGTAATCCATGTAATTGTGCACGTCGCCGTCGCTCGTGACGAGGTAGTCCGCGACGAGCGAGAACGTCCGTTTCAAGAGCGCGAGATCGCGGACGAAAAGCACGGAAAGATCGACCGGAACGAAGAGCCACTTATGCGGATTGACGACGAGCGAATCCGCCTCGTGCGCGTCGTCGAGGAGGTAGCGAAACTCCGGAAGGATCGCCGCCGGGCCCGCGTATGCCGCATCGACATGCAGCCAGATATCGCGCGCGCGCGTGATCGCGCGAATCGCGGCCACGGGATCGCTTGCGGTCGTCGACGTTGTTCCAACCGTCGCGCACACGGCCATCGGGCGCATTCCGGCCGCGATGTCACGATCGAGCGCGGCGGCCAAAGCCACCGGCTCCATACGGAATGCCGCATCGACGGGAACGCGCACGACGTTTTCGCGGCCGATGCCGAGTGCGATCGCGCCCTTCTCGATATGCGAGTGCGTATGCTCGGTGATATACACGCGAAGCGTCGGAAGATCGGTTCGCCCCGAAAGACCGCGTTCGCGGATCGCAAGCCCGAGCGATTCGCGCGCGGCGGCGAGCGCCGTGAACCCGCCGATCGAGGCCGTATCGTACACCAGGCCGTGCATCGCATCGGGTAGCCCGAGTTCGTCGCGGAGCCAGCGGATCACGACGTCTTCGAGTTCGGTTGCCGCGGGTGACGTGCGCCACAACATCGCGTTGACGTCGAGTGCGGCGGCGAGCGCCTCGGCGACGACCGTGATCGGCGCGGCACTAATTGCGAAATAGGCGAAGAAGCGCGGGTGATTCCAGTGCGTGATCCCGGGGACGATCAGCGATTCGAAATCGTCGAGGATCGCATCGATCGATTCCCCATCGCGCGGCGCGTGCGCGGGAAGCGCGCGCTCGAGGTCGCGCGGCGCATTTCGCGAAAGCACCGGAAAACGATGCGGATCGCGATAGTACGCTTCGATCCACGCACCCGCTCGCGCGAACGCGCTGCGGAAATCGGTTAGTTCGCCGTCAGTTCGGTTGGCCACACGCCTTCGATTTGGTCGATGTAGAGCGTGGCCCCGCCGGACGGCTCGCCCTTGATGAAAATCGAAAGCGATAGCTCGGAGAGCAGTTCCGTACGCAGCCGGCCGACATGTTCGGACCCATCCGCGAGCCGTACGCGAACGAGTCGATCACCGAAAGCTCGGAGTTGATCGACATCCATCGCACATACGGACGCCGCTCGCTTTGCGCTCGTTCCCATGGTTTGCGGATGTTGCGCTAGCGCATGGATTTCCGGGCGGCGACGGCGAACGATTTTCCATGAAGTACCGCACGTATCCGTCGACCGACCTCACCGTGAGCGAAGTCGGATTCGGCCTCTGGACGACCTCGACCGGCTGGTGGGGCGAGATGACGGACGACGCAGCCGTCACGCTCATCCGCGAAGCGCACGATATGGGAGTGACGTTTTTCGACGCCGCGGATACCTACGGCGACGGACGGAGCGAAGTGCAACTCGGCCGCGCATTCGCCGGAAATCGCGAGAAGGTCGTATACGCGACGAAGTTCGGGTACGACTTCTACAATTTTTCGGGCGAGCGCAAAGGACAGCAGGAGATCCCCGCGGATTTCTCGCCGAAATTCGTGCGTTTTGCGCTCGAGCAGTCGCTGAAGCGATTGCAGACGGACTACATCGATCTCTACCAAGTCCACAACGCGCACTTGGAACAGGTCCGGAGCGAAGAACTCGCGGCGCTGATGGAGACGTTCAAGTCCGAAGGCAAGATCCGGCATTGGGGAACGGCGCTCGGGCCCGCGATCGGCTGGCTTTACGAAGGCATCGAATCGGCGCAGCGCGGTATCGAAAGCGTCCAGATGATCTGGAACATGCTCGAGCAATTCCCCGGGAACCAGATGGTCGCCGCGGCGAACGATGCGGCGAGCCAAACGGGCTTCGTGATCCGCGTCCCGCACTCGAGCGGCATGCTCGAAGGACGCTACACCACGGATACCGTTTTTGAGAAAGGCGACCATCGGAACCATCGGCCGAAATCCTGGCTGATCAACGGGGTCAAGAAAGTCGAAACGCTTCGCTTTCTGGAGCTCCCCAACCGCACGCTCGGGCAAGCGGCGATCCAGTGGCTCCTCGCGGAGCCGCGCACGATGTCGGTACTGCCGAACATCTACGATCGCGAACAGCTCCGGGAGTTCGCAAGCGCTCCCGATACCCCGCGCCTAACCCCGGACGAGCTCGCCCGAATCCGCGAACTCGCCGCCACCAACTTCGGCGTCGAGGAAGAGCCGGGCAAGTACAAGGGTACGATGACGCCGCCCGAGAGCGAAGCACCCCGCGCCGAAGCGGTCGGAGTCTAGTATCCGCAGCATCACGAGCGCCGACGCACCCGCGCCGATCGGGCCCTACAGCCAGGCGGTCGTCGCGGGGGGCTTTCTCTTCTGTTCGGGCCAGATCGCGATCGATCCGGCGACCGGGACGTTCGAGGCGGGCGACGTCGCGCAACAAACGGCTCGGGTCCTGCGAAACATCACGGCGGTGCTCGCGGCGGCGAACCTCACGTTCCACAACGTCATCAAGACCACGATCTACCTCACGGATATGGCCGACTTCGCGGTCGTCAACCCGCTCTACGCACAAGCCTTTTCCGTGACCAAGCCCGCGCGCTCGACGGTGGCCGTTGCGGCGTTGCCGCTCGGCGCCGCGATCGAGATCGAAGTCGTCGCGCTGCTTCCCTAATCAGGAAGCAACGCAAACGGACCGACGATCTTCTGCCCGAGCGTGCGCGAGATGCGAAACCCAGGCAGCGATACGACGACGGCCGTGCCGTCGCGCTCGACGACGACCGCTTCTTCCCCATCCGGCGTAAGAACCGCGTCGACCGGGTTCGGGACGGCGATCGCGCCGAGCGCGGCGTGATACGCAGCCGCGATCACCTCGACGCGACCGGCGCTCGGCTCGACCGCCAGGAGCAGTTTTCCCTCCGGCACCGTGGCAAGCACGGTCGCCGGCGCTTGAAGGCTTACGGTTGCGACGACTTGCGGCCAGATCGCTTCGAGGCCGCTCGCCTGCGGCGCCTTCGGATCGATGACGGCGAGCCGCGCGCGGTCCGTCGCGACGAAGCCTTCGTCCGAGATCGCCGCAACGACCGTATGCGGTCGACCGTCGATCGCAACTTCCGCAACGCGCGCATTTCGCCCGAGATCGACGACCGCAACCGCGTTACGCGTCGCGTCGATCGAATACACGTATCGCCCGCTCGGGCTCGCGACGATCGCACCGCGTGCGCCGTACCCGACGCCGATCGGCGTCTGCCAGCGATCCGCTCCGATGTCGTATCTCGTGACCACCCGCTCGCGCGCGTCTTGCCCGTACACGATGTTCTCGTGGGGACCGAACGCGAACGACCCGCCCCCCGCCGCAACGCGGGCGATCGTCGTCCGATACGCATCGGCGATCGTACGCACTTCAACCGAGCCGTCGCCGTGCAGCCGATAGACGTGATCTCGGGGCACATCGGCTGCGATCTTCCGCGCGTCCGCGCCCGCGAGAACGACGCGCCATGCATGCGGATCGTGCGCCCGCGCGCACGATCCGAGCAGGCAGAGCGCGAGTACGGCGCTAGGGAACCTTAACAGTGTACGTGATCGATCCTTGGACGGGGTTCGTGGCAGACGGCGATGGCGACGATGCGGGGAGTGGCGTCGACATCGTCCAGCTCAGCGTCTTCGAAACCGCGTTGTACGAATACGGAGCCGTCATCGTCGTCGTCGGCGAAACGCAGCACGAGAACGTCGGCGCTGGTGTGTAATTGATGTCGAAGATGTAATTCGAGTCGACGGTGTCGCTGATCGTCGGGCCGGTCAGGCCACTTCCGCTGATCGCTTGCGCCGCGATCGGACCCGTATTCTTGAAGTAGAGCCCGTAGAGGATGTAGTCACCGGGAAAGACCGGGGTCGATGTCGCGGTACCGGCAACGCCCGAGAGGCTTCCGGCATCCGTCGTTTCCGTCAGTAAGCGCGCCGTCGTGGTCGGCCCCGGAGTCGGGCCGAGCGTGAGGATTTGGACGATGCGCTTGAAGATTTGGATCGCCGGCGCCGATGCCGGAACGTACTGCCCCGTGCTCGAGGCACTATCGTTGCCGTAGTACAGATCGTCGCTGCTCGCGATCGTCGCCGTGTTGACCACCGCGCCCGAGGTTGCGGCAAGCGTCGTCGCGATCGTGATGTTGTTGTACGACGTGCCGGCCGCCGTGTTCGAATTCGCCGGGTACGTACACGCGACGGTCTTCGTGCCTGCGGTGTAATTACACGTCCAGCCGAGCCCGACGGCCGAGACGTACGTGACGCCCGCAGGCAAAACGTCGGTGACCGTGACCAGCTTGTTCTCGATCCCACCCGCACCCGAATTCGTGGGCGAAATCGTGTACGTGACCGCCTGGCCGGAAGCCGTAAAGCTGGAGACGTTTTGCGTCATCGCGATCGCGGGATCCGCGGGCGCGGGGTCGCCGTAAAGGCCTTGGATTTCGTGGATGTCCGTCGAGCCGCCGGTACTACCGGTGAATCCGATCTTCAGGGTGTTCGGAATCGTCTGCCCCGTAAGCGTTTGCGGCGGGATCGCATTCACGTAGTTCGCGGGAAGGCCGGTGAAGCTGACGTCGACCGTGATGACGCCGAGCGATCCGAGCGTGAATCGAATCAAGCGTGGCGTGGCCCCCGCGCGCGTCGTCGCCCCGGGAAACGCCAGCGCCATCGGTAGGCTCGGAATGCCACCGTTCCCGGTGCCACCGATGTAGACGTAATTACCCGCAGCGTTTCCACGAATCGCGACGGCGGGCGAGATGGCGCCCGGACCGCCGTTGCGGCCTTCGGTTGCCGCCGAGTAATTGCCGAACTCGTCGATGCCGATGCCGACGACTCCGCCCGCGATGCCGGCGACGACCGATGGAGAATTACGCTGCGCGTAGCCGAGCGATCCGCCATAGGCACCGGCCACGGTAGGCGAGAGCGACCCGTCGATGAGGAACACCGCGATGCCGTCGGCGCCCGACCCATTGTAGGCCCAATACTTGAATACGATTTGTGCGCCCGCGCCTGAAGCGAACGCCTTATTGTAGAGCACGAAGCCCGCTTGATTGCCCGCGTTATCCGTCATACGGAGCGTACCCGTCGCAGCGGGATCGGGGAGCGGCGAGGCAAATCCGGCCGGATCGCCGTTCGCGCACCCCGGTAACGTCGTCCCGCTCGGCGGCGCGGTCGCCCCCGGCGCATAGGTAGCCCGCGCGGTCAGGCACGGCGGATTGCCTGCGGCTTGGTAGTAAAACGTGTTTGCCGGAGCCGTCGTCGCACCCGCAAACGTCTCGGCAAAGAGCCCGCCGACCGGGGCATTGGTCGGCGCGGGGGGCTCCGTCGTCGCCGCCGTGACGCGCTGTTCGGAACGATGCGATACGGGTGCTAACGCCGCGATGAGACATCCGAGAAAGAAAGCAACCGTGCCAAGCGCCCGTACGCGATTTCTCATGTACTTCTTACTCTTTGGGTTGTCGCCGAGCTTGCCTGCCAGGATATCTCACGTTTTGGTAACGTGGCTTCGCGTTTGAGAGCAACGCGCTAATTGATGTTGACCGTAAATGTTAGCGTGCCGCTCGCGCCGGGGAGAAATTTATACGTCGTCGATCCGCCGATTTGTGCTTTGAACGCCGTTGTCGTCAGCGTCGGGTAGGTCGTTCCCGTCGTCGTCGCGGTCGGCTTACCGCCCGCCGTGATACTGAGGGTGCCGTACGTCCCCCAATCGTTCGCATTCGCTTTGCCGTCTTAGGATATGGATAAGCCGACGGCGTTGAGTACGGCCGAGGTCGGCTCCGTGCCCGAGCTCGGCACCGCGATGTTTCGGTAATCGATGCTGTACGCGATCGTGCCGCCCGGGCAAGTACCCGCGGGGCTCGTTTGCCCGGGGCAGGTGATCGCTTGACTTTTCGTCTCGACGACATATCCACCGGCATAGAGTTCGTCGTGCGTGGCGTTGATGTCGCTAGTATTGCCGCCGTCGACGATGACGAGCGCCGTGAAATCGTCGTTGTTGCTGACGTTTACGCCGCTATCGTAGCTTCCGGTCGCGATCGCCGCGGTCGTGCAGTTCGAGCCGGTTGCAAACGCCTGGTTCACGGGGCCGACGAAAAGACTTTCGGCCGCAGTCGTCAGGCACTCGGCCGCCGAGGCCGCTCCGGGAACGCCGCCGGGCGAGACCGTTTGGGCGATCCCCGTCGCCCCAGGGCTTGAGCCGTACGCGATCGGGCCGTCCGTCGTACCGTTCGTACCGGGGGTTACCGAAGTCGTCGCGCCTCCCGACTGCAACACGATGCCCCCGCCTCCGCCACCGCCCGGGCCGAGTGGCGATCCCGAGCTTCCGGAACGCAGGTCCGCGTTCGTACCGTTCGCGCCGTTTGCCGAGGCCGTGATCCCGGCAAGCGAGCCCGTCGTGTTCGTTACGACGATCGAGCCGCTCGCCCCACCGCCACCACCGCCATCGACGGCGCGGCATCGAGCGGACACCGCGAGGACGCGAGCGCGGGTCGCGCGCTTTCGATCGCTCCCGAAACCGTGCAAACGGCGCCGAAGGCAACACTAAGGAGGCCCGCGCCGAAGCGGCGCGCGAGCCGCGCATTCCCTATCACAGAGTCCCCTTGCGGTTTAGTGGTTCGGCGAGCCCCAGCCGAAGATACGGTCGACGACCGAGGTCATCGTGGCGTAGATGCCACGACGCGTCGGCGCGCCGATCAAGCGCGGATCGGCCGCGCCCTGAAAATTGTAGCCAAACCCTAAACGCATCCGGTCAAGGATTCGGATTCCGCCTTCGACCGCAAATGACGTTTGTGCCGCTCCAGAAATCCCCGGCGCGTTCAGAAACCGGGCTTCCGTGCCGAGATCGAACGCCGAGCCGATACGTTGGGTCGCGCGCGCACCGAAGAGCGAGGTGTGCGCGGCGTAGTCGCTGTTTCCATCGAGCTTGTACGCATAGCGGCCGGCGATTTCGAGCCGCGACGTCGGGCGATAGAGCTCCTCGATACTGACCACGTTCGCGCGCGTCGAGCCGTATGTGACGCCCGTGTGGACTTCGTATTCGAGCAAGGTCACGCCGCGATCGTTTTGCGTCGGCCGATACGAGAGGCCGACGCGGCCGTCGGTCGAGTTGATCCCGGTGCCGTGCGCTTCCTGAAGCGAGCTGAGGAGCCCGACCTCGGTGCCGATCGGCCCGCCGGCACCGAGCGTAAGCGTCGAGCCGTTACCCGCCCCGGTGCGGAACTGGTAGCCGCCGGCGATGCGGAAATTGTTGTCGTTCGCATACCCGAACGCGAAGTTGTACGCGTTGAAGCCGCTTGCCGTACTCGCCGCGCCGAAGCCTTGCGGTTGCCCGGTCGTGGCGAGCGCGGTCTGCAACACGGATTGCGTGCCGCGCGATGTCTGGAACCCGAGATCGCCGCTGAAGTGCTTCCCGAGCGCGATGTGCTCGCGCATCCCCTGCGAGAGCAGGACATCGCTTCCGCTCGCCGTGTGATTCAGCGAAAGTTCTTGATCCGCGGAGAGGTTCGGGCCGAGCGCCTCGGTGAGGCCGACGGAGGTCGTGCGCGTTCCACTGACCGGGATCGTGTACGCGCTCGTCGCATCGGCGAAGGAAACGTAGGGCGTCGAGGTCCACGATTCGCGCAGATAGCCCTTGATCGATTTGCTCAAGCTCGCCGTGATCGAGGCCGTGGTAAGCGACGGTGAGGTGAGTGAGGGCGTGCCGCCGATATCCGCCACGCGCTCGAGGCCGAACTGGACGCCGGGCCGCGCCTGCCACGTGGCGCCGACACTCAACTGCGTGACGTTGCCGCCGTTCGAGAGCCCCGGAGAAAAGGCGACGGGGAGCGCGCTTGCGACGACGCCCGGAATCGGTACGGCCGTGGCGAGCGGAATCGGCGCGAGCGTGCCGCCCGAGGCGCGGAAATCGAGCCCCGCGTGCAGCGCGAACGTCTTGCCGAACGCTTTCGTTGCGATCGCGCCCAACTCGCTCTGCGTGCTCGTCGAGCCGTAGCCGACGTTCTTTTGCGCGGAGTATTGCAGCGCGAGTTGCGCGCCTTGGCCGAACGATCGCCGAAGCGAACCGTGGAGATCGGTAAACCCGGGAGTCGAGAAGCCGCCGAAGGGATTCTGGAATCCGATCGTCGTCGAGTCGTATCCGAAATCCACTTCCGAACCCATCATCCGCGTCTTGATCTTTGCCTGGAAGGCGCGGCCACTCGTCCCGGAAAGCGCGAGTCCGGTCGCGCCTCCCTGGCCCGTCGGCGAGAAACCGATCGCGCTATTCGCGGGCGAGATTCCGCTGGACTGCGTGTAGCCGAACGCGAATCCGCCGCCGGGAAGGCGCCCGGAAAGATCGGTGTTGAGCAACCCGAAATTCCCGGCACCGGATGAGTCGTTGATGTACCCGAGGCCGAGGCGGAGGCTTCCCGCCTTCCCGAAGCCGAGCTCCCCGCGCCCGCCGAGCGTCTTCGCATCGCGCGCTTGTCCGTAGTACTGATAGGTGACCAGCACGACTTGCGGATTCAGGTTGGCGTCGAACGGCGCCGGGACGGTGATGAAGTGGAGCTGGCCGCTCGTGCTATCGAGCGTGTAATCCACGTTCGGGCTGAGCGGCGTCTGCGCGAACACGGCGCCCGTCCGACGGTCGAATGCGATGACGCTGACGGCATCGCTGCCGATGACGATGTTACCGTGCGCGACTTGACCGATCGTCGCGAGCCCGGTCGCGTTGAAAATCTCGCGGGCGAATGCGAGATCGTTGCGCGATTGGAAAACCATCAATTTGTTATGGCCGTCACCGCTTGCGGCGTCGAGGCGCAATCCGTTGACCTGCTGGGCATATCCGTTTTGCACGGCGGACGAGCCGGTAGCGACGTTCAACCGACCATAGGTGAGCGAGTCGCGATTGTGTTCGATGCGGCCGTAAAGGCGATCTTGCGAGACGGCATCGTCGCGACGCGAGCTTTGGTCGCCGAAGGACTGGTACGGGCGCTCGTTCGGATTCTCGGTAAAGGGGCCGTAGGCGCTCGAAGGTGCGAGCCGATTCTGTGTCTCGTACGCGAACGTGGCCGTCGTATCGTTCGCAACTTTTCCGGTGCCGTAGAGCGCGATACGCGCGCGGCGCGAGCCGCCGTTATCCGGCGATCCATCGCCATCGACGTTTCCGGGAACCGAGCCCGCGCCCGCGGTGACGATCCCGTTCACAAACGCCTTGCGCAAGAAGGGCGAAACGAAGTATGTCTCTTCGTCGGTGACCGCGCCCGAACGGCTTTGCACGACGATATCGCCCGCGACGAGCCCCGGCACGAGCAGTGCGACCGCTTTGCCGCCCTGCATTTCGAGCGTGACCTGTTGGGTAACGCCCGCCGGAGTCGGCGAGGCGCCGGGGATCGCTTGCGCCGGATCTTTTTCGCGCGTCGGTGGGGCGATCGGAACGAAGCCCGCATCGCCTGCGGCGACGGTAACGCGCACGAGCGTGCCATCGGCGACGGGGTGCTTCCACTCGTCCGTCGCCGAGACGACGAACGGCACGCGCGTCCGCCCATCCGCGCGTAATTTTACGTTTCCGGAAAGACCGGCGGAGATGCGGACGGCAGGGCCGCCGACGTAGACGATCCGATCGAGCGGCTCGCCGCGCATGCCGTCTTTGCCAAGCGAGGTTACGCGGATAGCGTTCGCGCCTGCTTTGAGATGCAAGCCGAAATACTCGTATGTCGTGACGTGTTTCTTGTGATCGACGCTGCGTTTTCCAAGATTGCGATGCGAGATGACGACGTCGCCGATCGCGAGCTCGACGCCCGCGCCCTCGATCGTCGAGACGACGATCGGTGCGTTCGGGTTTCCGGCGTAATCGGCCGCGGGCGTGACGATGTTCGCCGTCAGATTGCTCGTCGCGGAGTAGGTCTCATCGAGGAGGCTCGTCCCGTAATCGGCGGCACCCGAGTCGGCCGCTTCTTCCGCTCCCGCAACCTCGGCGGCTTTCGCTTCGGCGGCTTTCGCTTCGGGGGCTTTCGCTTCGGCGTCGGCGGCGGCTTCGGTCGTCTTGACCTCGGCACCCTTGCTGCCAGCCGATGCGAGATCGGTTGCGGCGGTCGCCGAAGAACGAGGCGCGGCGACGATGACCGCGGCCGTTTGCGCGTTCGGTACGGCCGTGGGTACGACCGGCGCTACCGCGAGGGGCGCATCGCCCGCTTCCGTGGCAAGCGCGGGCGGATTCGGCGTCAGGAAACGCACTTCGACGCCGACGGCGCCGATCGCGGCGATCGCTAGCGAGAACACGCCCATGCGGAGGAGGCGCGACCGACGTTCAAATGTCATGGTTTCCCTCCTACGATGGCGGCGCTCGCCGGTGGGCCCGAGAGCGCGAAGTTCACATCCTGGATCAATCCGGAATCGAGCAGCCCGTGCACGAGCCGCGTGGCGCTCCGTTGACTATCGTACCGGAAATCGCGGAAGAGCGAGATGCCTTCCGGTAAAGATAGAGGATCGATGCGTAAGACATGCATGCCGGGACGAACGCCCGGGAACGTATAGCGCCCGAAGCTATCGGTCAATGCGAACTCCCCGCTCTCGAGGAAAACGCGGACGTTCGAAACTCCCGCGTCGCCGCGTTTGAAGTGCCCGCTCCCGCCGACATCGGTAAACACGCGCCCCGTGATGATCATGCGCTCGCTGAAGAGCCCGCGCGTTACGAACACGTCGACGCTCGCGGCGCCCGTGCTGAGCAAGGTCGTGCCGGGGATCGATCCGCCGACCGTAACCTTATTTGTCAATTTCGTAAATGCGGGCGTTCCGGGGGCGATGACGACCGCGTATTCGAGCTTGTGCGCGACGCCGACGGTCAGCGACGCGAGCGGCCAAACGAGCTGCGGACCGGTGACGAACGGCGTCACGGGGATGCCATCGATCTTCGCCGATCCCGGAATGTAGAGCAGGCCCGCGGGAAGCACGTCGATGATCGAACCGCCGCCGAGATCGCCCGAGGTGTTGTTCGCGTACGAAATCGTATAGATGAGCTTGTCGCCCGCAGCGGCCTGCGTGTGATCGGCCGTCTTCGTGACGGTCACCGGACGCACGGTGAAGAGCGGCAGGTTGCCGAGCAGATCGAACACGTTGTTGATCTGGACCGCACTCGTGACGAGCGTGAAGGCGCCGGATCGCGCGAGCGGCTGGCCGTCGACCGACGTGAGCGTTACGTTGTAGAGCGGGGTCGTCGCGGCGACGGCGCGCGTGTCGCGCACGAAAGAACTCGTGAACGCCGGATTCGCTTGCGGTACCGTCGTGACATCGATCTTCCGATCGGCATATCCCGGCGCGACGATCGTGATCATGAAGTGCGCGATCGGCGTCGTCGAGCCCGGAAGAAACGGCGAGAACTGATAGATCCCGTCGGCGCCGGTCATGAACGGGTTCGCATTTTTCGGATTCGGCGCGATGCCCGTACCGTCGAGGACGAGTGGGGCCAGCGTTACCGGGTCGCAGAGCGTAACGACCGCGCCTTGCACGACGTGCTTTTGCCCGGCGAGCCCGTCGTACACGACGTTCGCCGTACCGACAAGTACGGTCGCGGCGGTCGTCGGCTTTGCCGGCAGACCATCGGCCGAAACGGAAGCGACGTTCGTCCATGTGGCACCGGCGACTTCGGCCGCATCGACCGTCGCCTTGACTTTAACGGAGCGCGTGCCCTTGACTTCGAGCGTACCGACGTTCACGGTGAGCGCTTGGCCCGAGAGCGTGGCGGTGAAGCCGGTCGTGAGACCGTTGACCGTCACCGAGCTCACATCGGGGCGAACGCCCGTGGGGAAGTTATCCGTCATCACGACGTTCGTCGCGGCGGAAGTTCCCGAATTCATAAAGTTGATCGTGTAGGTCGTCGTGCTGCCCGGCGTGAGGGCCTGCGACACGAGTCCATCGCCGACGAATTTCGTAATCGAAGTACCGGTGCCACCGGGGCCGGAGAGCGCCGGCGGCGGGACCATAATGCCCCACTGCTTGCCGTCGTCCGCGACGAGTGACCGAGCCCGTTGCCGTCGTGCGTGCGGCGAGCGTGACCGGGACTTGCGTGTTGAGCGGCAGACCCACGGTCGCGCAGGTGACCGTAACGAGAATGGACGCCGCAGGGGCGACCGTCGGGAGGACCGTCTGGCCGACGACGATCGCGATCGGGCCGCCTGCGCCCGGGTAGGTGATCGAGGTAAGGGTCGCGGGCGCGCACGCCGCCGCGGTGACGACGTACGCATCCGGGATGTTGCTCGTGTTCGTCAGGGTGAAGGTCCGCACGAGCGGGATTCCGACCCCGAGGTTGTCCGTCGCGGGGTTCGCTTGGGACAACTTCGGGCTGACGGCGATCCCGCTGATTTGCGCCACCGTCGTCGTGACGGGATTGCTCGTGGCCACGAAATTCGAGCTGCCGCTTGAGTACGACGCCGTCGCGGTATTGACGATTTTCGTCCCTACCGCGGGGCCCGCGGCCTGCGCTGGAGCTACTGCCGAAGCAGTAAGCCCGAGCAACAGAACCGCGAGTCGTACGAGCGCGTTAGCTCGCATCGGTGGTATTACGAACCCTCGTTACGATCGTTTAGGTGGAGCGGACCGTGAGGGTGAAGCTGATCGACCCCGTGGTTCCGTAGGTGACCGCCGCTGCGGTGCTGTTGCCGTACACGTACAGGAGGCCCTGATACGTGCCGCTGATGGCAGCGCCGGATGCGCCCTGCGAGTTTGCGGCATTACACGTCGTGCCGCCGCTCGCTGCGTTGGTGGTCGGGTAGCACGTGCCGCCACGTGCCGGGATCGCACCGCCGTAGTAGGTGAAGGCGCCGGAGCCGTCGCCCGTGATCGTTCCCGCGGTCGTGATACCGGTGGTCGCGGACGTGGTGGGGCTTGCGGCGTTATACCAGGTGTTGGTACCGGCGTTGCCGTCTTCCGCGATCGTGAAGTTGGTCACGCTCGGGGAGACGTTACCGACGCTACCGTTTGCCGTCGGGCTCGGTGCGAGGTTGTACCAGGTCACCGTGTAGGTCAACGTACAACCCGGGAGCAGGTTCGCCGTCGTCGTACAAGCCGTGCCGCCCGGAACCGAGTTCCCGCCGACGACGACCGACTTGACGAGTTGGATCACGTCGCCCGCGATGAGCAGGTCGTACGTGTTACCGGTGATCGTGTTCTGCGCTTGCGAGGTCGCGACGATGTTCGTGACCTTCTGGTCGCCCGCGTTGATCGTGCCGCTCGGGGTGTACTTGATGCAGTACGAGAGCGATGCGCCTGCGGCTACGGTGCTGGTAAGCCCAGCGGCCGAAACGTTGACGTTCGATGTGCAGTTCGCATCGAAGTACGTCGGCGTGTAGGCTCCCGAACCGGCGGCCGCGCCGCTGATGTTCGCCGCCGCATACGTTGCCGTGTCGACCGAAAGCTGGAACGTATCCGTGCCGGTGCCTTCGTTCTTGAGGGTGTGGACGATGTTCACGGTGTTCGCGCCGTAGGTCAGCGACGAACCGTTTTGCGCGTTATACGCAACGGTCGGGCTCGCACCGACGCCGCCGGTGATCGCGGTCGTTCCCGTACCGAGGAGAACGCCGACCGAGAAGTCGTGGCTCGTGCTCGGGGTCTGGGTCGCGTCGGTCCAGGATTGCGCGACCGTACGGGTCGCCGGGTAGAAGTCGCCCGTTGCGTCCGGCTGACCCGTCGGGCCGTTGCCGATCACGAGGTAGACTTCCGTGGTCGAGGTCGGTTTCGCGTAGCCACTCGATGCGGCCGTTCCGGTCGAGGAGGTCGGGGTTGCCGCGATGCTCTGGAGCATCGTGTTTTCGTTCGCCGCCGAAGGCGTCGTGCCGGAGTTCACACCCGGCCCGATGAGACGCTGGCCCGCGCCGTTGTTGTCGCCGATGATCGAGTCGGCGTTATTGGGCTGCGTCGCCGAAGCGGCGAGCGTGCCGGCCTGGCTCTCGTAGAACGTCATCGACATCTGCGCCGTGGTGACGGTCGGCGTGCTCGAGGCGTTGTTGAAGCCGTTCTGGCCGTAACCCGTCGAGTTACCGTTTGCTGCGGGCAGCGAAGCCGTGCCCGAGGAGCTGCAGATGAGCACGAGCAGACGCGCGGTCTGGATGTTCGTCGCGGCGACGACCTTGGCCCAGCCGGTGGCGAGCGCCGGGGTGGCGGAAGTGTTGTAGAACACGGTCGCCGTGGGAGCGGAAGCGGGGCAGCTGCTCGCGACCGACGCCGTGCCTGCGGGCTCACCCGTGAAGCCGTTGTAGATCTTCGCAAACGCGCCATTGCTGTTCGCCTGGATCACGTCGGAAATCGCGAACCCGTTGCACAGGTTCGGCGACGTGCCGCAGGGGCCCGAACCGATGACGCCCGACATGTCGATCGGCGTCGCTTTGTACGATCCGCCGTTGTTGCCGGTGATCGTGAACTTGATCGTGTCGCTTGCGGCCGACGGTGTCGTCGTCGTCTTGAGCACGTCGAGACGTGCGTCGCTGAGGACCTGATCCGAGAAGGTCGCGGCGTTGGCCGTGGTGGCCGTGCCACCGGTCGACGTCGCCGTCGCGGTTACGCCGGTCGGGACTTGCAGGCCGCCCGCGCCAACCGTACCGACGGCGACGGTGCCATCGGGAACGGTCGAGTTGGTCGTGCCGGACGTGAAGCCCGAGCCCGTGTTGTACGCGAACGTCAGGTAGATGTACCCGCCGTTGGTCGCAACCGTGGCATTACCGACCGCGCTCGCGAGCGATGCTTCCGTCGTGTAGGTGGTGAGCACGCCCGTCGAGCCGTTCGCGGCGATCGAATTTGCGGCAACGGCGCATGCGGCGACCGTTTGACCCGAAGCGCAGTTGTACGCGGTGTAGACCGGCGTGATCGCGGAGGTATCCGCGGCGGGGTTGGTGGTCGAGAGGCCGGCGGCGCTTTCGTTCTTGTTGCCACCGACGCCGAATCCGGCGCTCGTGATCGCGAACTTCGCCGTGGTGTTACCGTTGTTGGTCAAGATGTACGAATCGGTCACCGTATTGTTCGAGGTGACGATCGTGCCGTTCGCCGTCGCGGTGCTTGCCGGAGCGTTTACGGTGGTGAATCCCGCGCCGGTGTTGGTCGGAACGGACGACGACAGATAGACCGTTTCCGAGGAAATCGGCTGGACGGTCGTGCTTACCGTGTTCGATTGCGACGAGTAGTTGTTCGTACCGTCGCTGTAGTTGGCGGTCGCGGTGTTGGTGATCGCCGTGCCGGCCGCAGTACCTGCGGCCATGGCGTATCCCGTTACCGAGAGAAAAGCCGCAATGGCTGCGACGCTAAACGGCGCCCCAAGTCGTTGCGGAACGCGCGTTCGCGTGCCCATCAGGTTCAATCCCTTTCCGGTGAGCTGAGAGATCACTTGACCCGGACCTCAAAGGTAAATTCGCTCGAAGCCTTCGGCGCGAGCGGGTCGGCGATCCAACGGATCGCCGTGTAGGAGGTCGGGCTAGCAGCCTTCTCCGTCGTCGTTCCATCCTTGGCGACGACCTTGATCATCGGCAGGATCGACCATGTCTTGCCGCCGTCGATCGAATACTCGACGCGGACGGCTTTGCCGGTAGCGCTACCGGCGATGAATGTCGTTCCCGCCGGGATCTTGTCGGCCGGCGAGAATTTTTGGGCGGGCGTATCGCCGCTGTTGGTTGCGACGATATCGTACTTGACCACGTCGCCCGGTTTGACTTCCGAGCTCGGCGTTTCCACGAGCTTCCCCTCGGCGTTTTTCGTCACCGTGAGTTGCGTGAGCTTGATTTTCACATCGGGTTTCGCAAAAGCGGCACTCGGTACGACGAAAGCCGCGGCTAGGATCAGTGAGGCGAGAATTCGGCGCATCGAGAGCGTCCTCCACGAGAGTGCCCCCCTCCACATAATCGCGGATGGGGGTTACCTTAGGCTTCTACCTTGGTTCGCTGGGAAATCCATCTGGTTCGCGGTTTTCGTTACCGCCATTTTACGGGGTCTGAAATCGGTGTCGTCGGCAGTCTTTCCGCGTAACGACTCCATAGACGATGGAGGACGTCCCTTAGATTTGATGGCCGACGAAAAGAAAGAGTCTCATGAGAGAACTCTTTTTCGCAAAACCATACGGAAGCTTAATATCCCGGCATTCGGGACCGCGTTTACGCGTTAGCCGTTAGTCAGATTCAGCTTCGGCGAAAAGCGAGCGGCCACACTAACGTGCTATGCGCTCGTGGCATCTATCGTTACTGAAGGATTGCGAGATCGCTTTTCGCGGCACGGACGACATCGTTCTCGTCACTAGCGAGTGCCTTTTGATATTGCACGCGCGCGAGCGCCGTCTTTCCCTGGAGCGCGTAGGTCACCGCGAGGAGGTAGTTCAAGCGGCCGTCGCTCGGGGCGACCGAGAGACCGCGCAGGAACGCGCCCTCGGCAAGCGTGTAGAGCTGGCGTTCGTTATAGTCGAATCCGAGGTCGATATAGGCCTCGCGCGAGAGCGGATCGATCGCGATCGCGCGCTGGTAATAGCCGATCGCCTGCCGCCACTGCCCTTGCGTATCGAGGATGTACCCGAGATCGATGAGCGCTTCCGGGCCGTCGGCGCGGGCGGCGAGCGCCCGTTCCATGAGCGTGCGGCCCTTATCCATCCGCCCGAGCTCGATGTAGGCCTCGCCCTCGTTGACGAGCGCCGGGTAAAACGCCGGTTCGCGGGCCAGGCACGCATCCAACGCCGCGATCGCTTCTTTTAAGCGCGCGTTATCGATGAGCGAATTCCCGTACTCGTTGAGCGCGATACACGACCTCGGCCGCAGGTTGAGTTGTCGTTCGAAATACGGAAGCGCTTGTGCGTAACGACGCTGCGCCCGAAGGACGTTTGCGTAATTCGATTGCGCGATCGGATCGAGACGGTTTGCATCGGCGCGCACCTGGAGCTCGCGCTCGAAGGGGCCGAGATCGCCGAGCCTGCGATGCAATTCGACGAGGCCCGCATATCCCTCGCGGACCGGCAGACTCTTCTCGAACTCACCGATCGCATCGGCGATGCGATCTTGGGCGGCGTAAAGCCCCCCGAGGCGCGTATGCGTGTCGCGATCGTCCCCGCGGCGCAGGATGCCGAGGTAGGTCTGTTCGGCCTTCTTGAAATCCGGCAATCGATAGTACAGATCGCCGAGGAGACGGCTGGCGGCGATGTCGTCCGGATGACCGTTGGCGTACGGTACGAGAAGCGCGATCGCACCGGCGAGGTTCCCCTCGAGCGCCCGTTCGCGCGCCGTGATGACCGTAGCACTCGCGCTCGTTGCGGGCAGCGCGGCATCGCTCGGCGCGGCTTGCGGAGCCGGGGCGGCACCGTAGCAAGGGGCGATGCATGCGATGGCCACGGTGATGGCGAGAGCAAACGAGGCGATCGTCGAATGGCGCACGGTGGGCTCCAATGCGGGGAACTGCATGGTACGCGATTCCGACCTTTCTCGCCAAGGGGAGCTCGGCTGCCATAGCGGAGAGAACGCGCATGAGTATTACGGGAAACGGCGCGGCCGCGCGCAACGCTCCACGCATCGAGACGGACAGCATGGGAAAGATCGAAGTTCCCTCGGATAAATACTATGGCGCGCAGTCCGCGCGTTCGCTGATCCACTTCGATATCGGCACCGATGTGATGCCGCCCGAAGTGATCCGCACGATGGCCATCCTAAAGAAGGCCGCCGCGCTCGTGAACTTCGATCTCGGCAAGCTCGATGCCGAAAAGCGGGACTTGATCGTCGCCGCAGCCGACGAGGTGATCGCCGGGCAACTCATGGACCATTTCCCGTTGCGCGTCTGGCAGACGGGTTCCGGCACCCAGACGAACATGAACGTCAACGAAGTGATCTCGAACCGGGCGATCGAGATGGCGGGCGGCGAGATGGGCTCGAAAAAGCCGATCCACCCGAACGATCACGTGAACATGTCGCAGTCTTCGAACGACACGTTCCCGACCGCGATGCATATGGCGGCGGCCGAAGCGACCATCGCCATGTTGCCGAAGATCGAAGCGCTGCGCGATGCGCTCGACGCCAAGGCGAAGCAGTGGGCGACGCTCGTGAAGGTCGGGCGCACCCATCTGCAAGACGCGACGCCGCTGATGTTCGGCCAGGAATTCTCGGGCTACGTCAGCCAGCTCGATCGCGGACTCGCACGCGTGCGTGAAGCGCTCGACGGGCTTTACGATCTGGCGATCGGCGGCACGGCCGTCGGTACGGGGCTCAACGCCCATCCCGAGTTCGCCGACCGAGCCGCGAAGAAGATCGCGGAGCTCACGGGCCTCCCGTTCCGCTCGCATCCGAACAAATTCGCGGCGCTCGCCTCGCACGATGAAGTCGTCTACGCGTCCGGTGCTCTCAAGACGCTCGCCGCAGCTTTGATGAAGATCGCAAACGACATCCGGTGGCTGGGTTCGGGCCCGCGTGCCGGCATCGGCGAGCTCATCCTGCCGGAGAACGAGCCGGGCTCCTCGATCATGCCGGGTAAAGTCAACCCGACGCAGTGCGAAGCGATGACGATGGTCTGCGTCCAGGTGTACGGGAACGATCTCGCGATCGCGTTTGGCGGTTCGCAGGGCAACTTCGAACTCAACGTGTTCAACCCGGTCATGATCATGAACTACCTCCACTCCGCGCGCCTGCTCGGCGATGCGTCCGTGATGTTCCGCGAACATTGCGTCGAAGGACTCGTCGCAAACGAGCCCGTGATCGCGAAGTATCTCGCGGAATCGCTGATGCTCGTAACGGCGCTGGCGCCCAAGATCGGGTACGACAAAGCGGCCGAAATTGCGAAAAAAGCGAACCACGAGAACAAGAATCTCAAAGAGACTGCCGTGGAACTCGGTTACGTCACGAGCGCCGATTACGATGCGTGGGTCGTTCCCGCGAACATGACGCACCCGTAGGACGCAAGCCGGGTCGACTTGCAAGCGGCGACGGGCGTAAGTCCGTCGCCGCTCTTCTTTTACGGGTGCGCGACCCTACGGTGGCTCCTCACGACGGTGCATCGCAAGGAAGAACGAGCGAACGGTAAGCCCGAAAGCGATCGCGACGATCGCTAACAACGGGGCGAGGAGCGCGGGCTGACCGGCGATCGTCGCAACGAACCCCACGAGGCCGAGCGCGGCGATGGCGAGCGCGGCGATGACGAACGCGCGCGATGCCGCTCCGGCGAGCATCTTACGCGCATCGCCGACGCGCGCGGATGTAAGCGCGGATGCGACGACGCAGGGGAAGATCACGGTAGCCGTGCCGAGCGCGGATGCGATCCGGCCAGAAGCGAGTGCATCGAGCGGACCGAATCGGCCGGCATCGGAGAACGCGACGCTCGCCGCTTGCGCGGCGAAGACGACGATCGATCCCGCCGCGATCAGGCGATAGCGATCGCGCTGCGCGCGCTCAACCGTCCGCAATCGCAACAAAAGGACCGGATAGGCGATCAGGTACCCGAAGTCGCGCGGGATCTCGAGCCATGCGCGCGTGAGGTGCGTGTACGCGAGCCCTTCGGCGATCGCGACGACGGACGCGACGCCGGCGGCGAACAGCATACCGCGCTGAAGCGTCGTCCAGGGCGCACCGTGCGCTTCCGTGGCACGGGCGAAGAATGCGGCGAGCACGTATCCGCCCGCGAGCGGGACGAGCGCCACGATCGTGGCGATCCGCATCGCGAGTTCGGGGAACGCCGCGCTTGCAAGCAGCGACGTATACGTCGGCGCCGTCACGAGCGTGAACGCAAAGAACAGCCACGCGACGGATGATCCCGACATCGCGACGAGGGTCACGCCGATCGCGACCGTGATCGCGAATGCGAGCACGCGCAACCCCGGGCCGAGGAGATTGGGTTCGGCGGGCGCGTACGGCGCGATCGTGATCTCGGTCGCGAACGGCGTTCCGTCGGCATGCGTGCCGCGGAGCGGAACGCGTGCATACGAGAGGATCGCCCCGCCGGAGAGTTGGAGCCGCTCGCGGAGCGAGAGCGCGCCGAGTGCGATGCGGTCCCCCGCGACGAGCCCCGAACGCGCGGCGGAGCTCTCCGGGAACACCTCGCGCACGGTCCCGTCGATCCCCTCGATCCAGGCTCCGGTGAATCCGTGTGGTTGGACGGCAAAGAGTAGCTGCAGCGATGTAAACGCAATCGCAAAGAGCGCGATCATCGCGGCGATCGCCGTGCGGGAGTCCCGCGCGCCGGATTTCATCGCACCGTTATTTCACCGAAAAAGCAACCGAGGCCCGCTTACCGAACGTGCTCTCGCCATGACGAGCCTACACGTCCGGGCGCTTTCCCCGCTCGATTTTCTGGATCGCAGCGCGGCGGTCTACCGCGAAAAAATCGCGGTCGTCGACGGCGCGCAACGACGGACCTACTCCGAAATGCGTGCGCGCGTACGGGCTTTCGCCGCCTACTTGATCCGCCGTGGCCTCCGGCCGGGCGACCGCGTCGCCTATCTCGCGCCGAACCGATCCGCGCTCCTCGAAGGCCATTACGCCGTCCCGCTCGCGCGCGGCATCCTCGTCGCGATGAACACGCGATTGACGGTCGAGGAGATTCGCTACATCCTCGCGCACAGCGGCGCCACGATGCTCGTGTACGATGCATCCATCGACGATTTCGTCTCGCGTCTCGCTCCATCGGTCGCTTGCGTGCGGGTCGATCACGACGCCGCGACCCTAGCCGTAGCGGACGCGGCCGACTACGAGACGATCCTGAGGACGACGCCGCCGCTCGCCGCATACGAGCGCGAGACGGACGAAGACGCGACGATCGCGATCAACTATACGAGCGGCACGACCGGGAAGCCGAAGGGCGTGATGTACGCGTTTCGTGGAGCCTATCAGAATGCGCTCGCCGAGACCTTTCACGCAAACCTCCGGCCGGAAAGCGTCTATCTCTGGACGCTACCGATGTTCCACTGCAACGGTTGGTGCTATCCCTGGGCCGTCACCGCGGCGGGCGCCACGCACGTCTGCCTGCCGAAGGTCGAAGCCGAGCGCATCTTCGCGCTCGTTGCCGCCGAGGGCGTGACGCATCTCTGCGCGGCACCCACCGTACTGGTCATGCTTGCCAACGACCCGGCAGCCGCGCCGTTTGCACGGCCGCTACATGCGATCACCGCAGGTGCGCCGCCCGCGCCGACGACGATCGCGCGCTTCGAAGCGCTCAACGCCACCATCACGCACGTGTATGGGCTCACGGAGACATACGGGCCGGTCACCGTCTGCGCTTGGCAATCCGCGCTGTGGGACGATCTCGCTCCAAACGTACGCGCGGGGCGCAAAAGCCGTCAGGGCGTACCGTTCGTGACCGTCGGTGCGGACGACGTGCGTGTCGTCGATGGCGAACTCGCGGACGTGCCCGCCGACGGCACGACTCACGGCGAGATCGTCGTGCGCGGCAACAACGTGATGAAGGGCTACTACGCCGACCCCGAGGCGACGGAGCGGGCTTTCGCGGGCGGCTTCTTTCACACGGGCGATATCGCCGTCCGCCATGCCGACGGATACATCGAGATCGTCGACCGTGCGAAGGACGTCATCATCTCCGGTGGCGAGAACATTTCGACCGTGCAAGTCGAGAGCATCCTCATGCAGCACGACGCCGTGGCCGAAGTCGCGGTCGTCGCGAGCCCGGATGCCAAGTGGGGCGAGGTTCCGAAAGCGTTCGTCACCCTAAAGGCAGGCCGCGCGCTCGAAACGGGGGAGCTTATCGCCTTCGCCCGCGAGCGGCTACCTGGCTTCAAGGTGCCGAAAGCCGTGGTTTTCGGCGAGCTCCCGAAGACGTCGACCGGGAAGATTCAGAAATTCTTACTCCGCGAACGCGAGTGGGCCGGGCACGAGAAGCGAGTCCAGTAAAGACTCGCCGCTCGCGGGTCGGGTTTACATCGGCGGTACGAGGCTGCCCTTACCGACGAAGACGAACGCCGCTTGGCCCGGCGCCGTGGCGGGGCCCGGCGCGAAGACGACGACGTGTGCGCCCTTCACGAGCATCGCGGGCGAACCGGGTGCGAAGGTCACGATGGGCGCGCTCGCCGGGACGGTGATACGATTGCTGCCGCCTTTGTACGTGACCGTAATCGTCATCGGCCCGGCGCTCCCGCTCTTCGCGCCGACGCTGCCGTTTGTCATCATGCTCTTCCGCGCCGCGACGGAACCGTTGGTCATCGTGTTGCCGCCGGCCGGGAGATCCCAGCCGTAATGGCCTTCGCCCATTCCGCGCGCCGCTTCGGGAAAGACGACGACCTCGCGCGCGGCGGCACCCGGCGCATCGCCGTTCGACGCGATGCCGACGAACGTATTCGGCTTGATCGCCGCGCGCGAGCTTGGAATGATTTGTGCGACGGTGGTCTTCGTTTTCGAGAAGGGCACGTGGACGACGCCCGCTGCCGTCTCGACGTCGAACGACGCCGCGGACGTGGCGACGACCGTTCCACGGAGGTGGACGTCCGGCGCGCTCGCAGCGAAGGCCGGCGCCGCGGCGCTGGAAACGAGCACCGTCACGGCGAGTAAAGACTTCCGAATCATAAAAACCTTTCCGGTGAATTCTGGGCACATGCGCGTCCTACGGGCGACGCGCGACACGATCCATGAAGGCGCCCGATCGTCGAGCGGTTGCCCTTCCACCGGAACGGATTATGCGAAACGTGCCGTCGAACGGGCGACGATGGATGATGCGACGCTCCCGCTCGGAATCGACGATCCGACGCATGGGGAAAACGAGCCCGCGCGTACCGAGGTCTCGCCCGGAGCGACGCTACTGCGCGGCTTCGCCGCGACCGAAGCACTTCTCGCCGACCTGCGGGCCGTGCTCGATGCGGCACCGCTGCGCACGATGCACGTCCCGAGCGGCGCCCCGATGTCGGTGACGATGACGAACTGCGGTGCGGTCGGCTGGGTAAGCGACCGCCGCGGATATCGCTACGAACCGCTCGACCCCGCGACCGGCAAGCCGTGGCCCGCGATTCCCGAGGCGTTGCGCGCCGTCGCCGCAGATGCCGCGGCAGCGGTCGGCTTCGCCGATTTCGCACCCGATGCGTGCCTGATCAATCGGTACGAGCCGGGCGCACGCATGGGATTCCATCAGGACCGCGACGAGGCCGATCTCGTAAACCCGCCGCTGGTCACGCTCTCGTTCGGGCTTCCCGCGCGTTTCGCCGTGCGGCCCGAGGGGCGCGCCAAAGGCCCCATTTTCACCGTAACCGTGCGCGACGGCGATGCCTTCGTGATGGGCGGGCCCGCGCGCTTGGCCTACCATGCGATCCGCCCGGTGCCGCGCGGCGAGCATCCCGTTTGGGGCGCCGCGCGCCTGTCGCTTACGTTTCGGCGGGCGCGCTAGGACCGTCGGCGAGGAAGAGCTTCATCATCGCGTCCGTTGCGTTCGCACTTGCCGGGTTGGTGAACGAGCCCTTGAAACTCCCGCCGCTCCACGCGTGCCCGAGATTCTCGATCGCGCGTACTTCCATGCGGCGGCGGCCGTCGGGATCGCACCACGTCGCCCGCGTGCCGTCGCTCAATCGCTCGAAGCGCGTCGGCGTAATCGGGAAGCCGAGGAGCGCGCAAAACTGCTGCGTGAGCACGATGGCATTCGCCGGGACGACCGTCGTATCGCGCGTTCCCGTCCAGGCGATGACGCGCAGCCGGCGGTAATCGGCGTCGGAGCGGGGCACGATCGGAAGGCGCGCGCCATCGAGTTCGCCCCGCATGGCGCCGAATGCGGTATCGACATCGTGCGATGCATGGAGGGCGACGCCCGCCATCAGGCCGACCCCGCCGAAGATATCCGGGGCTTGTTCGGCGAGGATCGCGCTCATCGCGGCGCCGGCCGACAGGCCGCAGACGAAGATCCGTTCGCGATCGACGTCGTGTCGGCGGGCGACCATCTCGACGAGCGCGAGAATCGCCGCGGGTTCGCCCGCATCGCGCCGCTGGTGCTCGGGTAAGAACCAGTTCCAACACCGGCGCCCGTTGGCACGTTCGTTTTGCTGCGGATACAGCATGATCGTGCCGTAGCGATCGGCGATGCGGTCGAGCTGCGTGCCGGCCGCGAAATCCGCCGCGTTTTGGCGGCAGCCGTGGAGCGCGACGATGAGCGGCGCCCGCGTGCCTGCCGCGAGCCCCGGCGGAAGGTGGAGCCGATATGCGAGATCGATCGTGGCGCCTAGTGGAGCGCCGGCAGGACCGCACTCGGCGCGAACGGGTAGAGCCCGAGAACCACGGTCGCAACGGCGCAGAGGGTGACGGCGATCCACGGCAGCGGCGAACCGCTACGCTCCTCGCGGATGTGGGCGAGATCGACCTGCGCGAACATGGCGCGCACGATTTTGAAGTACACGTAGAGCGAGATCGCCGTTCCGAGAATCAAAAGCCCGGCGAGCCATGCGTATCCGGCGTTCACGGCGCTTGCGAGGATCAGGATCTTTCCCGTGAAGCCCGCCGTCGGGGGCAAACCCGCGAGGGCGAGCAAGAACAGCGTCATCGCCCAGGCGAGGAGCGGTCGCCGGCGCGCGAGCCCGGCAAACGCGGGTAGCCTCGCGCCCGCTTCGGCGTCGCGCGCGACGAGCGCGGTGACGGCGAACGCGCCCAGGTTCATGAACGTGTATGCGCCGAGGTAGAAGATCGCATAGCGCATCCCGCTCTCGGTCGCGCCCGCGAGCGCGGCGACGATGTATCCGACCTGCGCGATGCCGGAATAGGCGAGGAGCCGCTTCATATCCGTCTGCGCGAGCGCGGCAAGATTGCCGACGACCATCGAGATCGCGGCGACGATCCACACGGGGATGAGGATGCGTTCCGCGATCGCGGGCGGCAACGAGACATACGCGAAGCGCGCGAAAACGGCGAGCGTTCCGGCTTTCGTGACGACGCTCATGAACGCGGTTACGGCGAGCGGCGCGCCTTCGTACACGTCGGGCGTCCACGAATGGAACGGCACGAGGCTGAGCTTGAACGCGATGCCGACGAGAAAGAGCCCCGCGCCGAGCACGAAGAGCGGCGACGGTGCCGCGAGCGCGAATGCGGCGAGCGCCACGCTCCCGGTCGCGCCGAAGAGCAGCGCCATGCCGTAGAGCATGAAGCCCGAGGCCATCGAGGAGAGGATCAAGTACTTGAGCGCCGATTCGCGGGCTTGCGGCCGATCGGAAAACGCGCAAAGGCAATACAACGCGAGCGACAAGAGTTCGAGGCCGAGGAAGATCGTGGGCAGGTTCGCGGCGCCCGCCATGAGGAGCGCACCGCTCGTGCCCCACAGCACGAGCGCCGTCGTACCCGGCACTTGATCGCTCTTCCCGATCCCGGCCGAGAGCGCGAGCGAGAGCAGTGCCGCGACGAGGACGATCTCGGAAAACGCGACGCTGAATCCCGAGACGACGAACGAGCCCGCAAAGATGCTTTGCGCGGGGCCATAGAGCGTACGTTCGTCGAGGCTCGCGCAGACGAGCACGACCGCCGCGATACCGAGCGCGATCGTCCGGCGCGCGGCCTTCTTCGGCATGAGCAGATCGACGAAAAGGACGACAAGCGCCCCGAGCACCGTGATGATGATGGGGAGAATCGCGAGCGTATCGGCCTGCGTGACGAACGAACGGTAATCGATCATCGCGCGGCGACTCCCAACGTGTGCATCGCACCGAGCGCGAGGCTCGCGATCGGCGCGGGGTTGACTCCGAGGTACGCGAGGGCGGCGACGAGCGGCGCGAGCGCGAGCCCTTCGAGCCACGTCAGATCGCGACGCTCCGGAAGATCCGCGACGCGCGGCCCCTGCATCGTTCCCTGGAACGCCCGCAGCATGTACGCTGCGGCGATGACGATCGGTACGAGGGCGATCGCCGCCGGCCAAAAGAGCCCCGCGCGATAGCTCCCCGTGAGGATGAGGAGCTCGCCCGCAAATCCCGCGAGGCCCGGAAGGCCGAGGGCGGCCAGGGCGGCGATGATTAGCGCTCCCGCGAGGCGCGGATTGATCGCCGCAATCCCGCCGAGGCGCGCGAGATCGCGCGTTTCTTCGCGTGCTTCGATGTAGCCGAGTACCAGGAAAAGCGCGGCGCTGAAGAGCCCGTGCGCAACCATGTAAACGACGACTCCCCGCGTTGCAAGTTCGTCGAACGAGAAAATACCGACGAGCATCAGGCCGAGGTGCGAAAGCGACGAATACGCGACGATCTTCTTCACGTCGCGCTCGACGAGCGCCGCGAGCGCCCCATAGACGAGGCCGATGAGGCCGAGCACGATCATGGGCACGGCGACGCCGTGCATCTGCGGCGCGAAGAGCGGTAACCCGATGACGAGGAAGCCGTAGATGCCCGCCTTCGACTGCACGGAACTGATGACCGCGGCGAGTTGCGACGGTGCGTCGGCGTAGGTTTCCGGCATCCACGTATGCAGCGGAAATACCGGCGTCTTCACGAGAAACGCGATCGCGAAGCCGGCGAGAATCCACGGTGTCGCCGTAGCGGCCGCGCCGGGAAACGCCGGAATCGGCAGCGTTGCCGCGCCGATCACGTCGGTCGTGCCGTAGATCGCGCCATACGCAGCGGTCGCGAGCAAGAGCAAGAGCCCGCCGGAAAAATTGTAGATCAGGTACTTCCACGCGCTCCGGCCATGCGGGGCACCCCACCCGACGAGCGTGAGAAACACCGGCACCAACATGAGGTCCCAAAAGAGCGCGAAGAGCAACAAGTCCTTTGCGAGGAAGACTCCCATCATCGCGCCTTCGAGAAAGAGCACGTTGATCGTGAAGTCGCGCGAACGCGGGGCGTTTAAGGCGACGAGCGCGCAGACCGTGACGAGCGCGAGCAAGAGCGCGATCGCATAGCCCGGGCCCGTGAAACCGACGTGGAAACTCGCGGTAAACGGGCGCTGCAACCAGCGCAAGGTGGCGTCGCTAGCATTCGGGTTCGCTGCAAGCGCGACGAGCGTTGCGAGCGCGATACCGACGCCGACCCAGCGCGGCACGCTCGACGTGCGCGGGAGCGCGAAGAGGAGGATGCCGACGACGATCGGTGCGAGGATGCAGAACGCGGCGATCATCGTACCGCTCCGAAGGCGTAATACGCGACGAAGCACGCGGCACCGACGACCAGCGTCAGCGCGTACGCGCGGACGAGCCCGGTTTGGAAACTCCGTGCGAGATGCCCGAGCCACGCCGTAACGATCGAGGTTTCGCGCACGGCGCCATCGAGCACGAGCGGATCGAGCACGGTCCCGGCGAGGCGCCCGAGCGCTTGCGCCGGTTTTACGAAAAGCGCGTCGATCGCGACATCGAAGTAGAACGCGTGCGCGAGCGGGGCGGGCATCCGTACGGTCTCGACGCGTAGGCGCTCGATCGCCTCGCGTAACGCAGCCGGTGCCGCGTACCGCACGTATGCGATGGCGATGCCGACGAGAACCACGGCGGTCACGAGAATCGTCGAGCCGAGTTCGGGCAGGAACACCGCGCCGTGCCCCTCGGGCGCACCGGCGAACGCGGGCGCGAAGAAGTCGCGCCAGCCCGCGATCCAGAGCAGCCCCGCGCCGATGGTACCGATCATCAGCACCGCAACCGGAGCGATCATCAGGATGCTCGTCGGATGCGCCTCGTGGTGATCGTGCGCCGGTTCGACCGCTTGCCCGGAAAGTTCGGGGTGGCGGATACCGAGCGACGATGGATCGATCGCGCCCCGGTAGGTGCCGAAGAACGTTACGAAGAGTAACCGAAACATGTAGAACGCGGTGATTCCCGCCGTGAGCACCCCGATCGCGTAGAGCGCCGGATAGCCGCGTTCGAGCGTGCCATAAATGACCGCGTCTTTCGACCAAAACCCGGAGAGCGGGGCGATGCCGCAGATGGCGAGCACGCCGAGCGTCATCGACCAGAACGCGAACGGCTGCCGCGTACGCAAGCCACCCATCAGGCGGATGTCTTGCTGATCGGCGAGCGCATGAATCACGATGCCTGCCGTGAGAAAGAGCTGCGCTTTGAAAAATGCGTGCGTCAGGAAGTGCAGGACGCCGGCGTCGTATGCGCCCACGCCCACGCCCATGATCATGTAACCGATTTGCGACATCGTACTGTAGGCGAGGATCCGCTTGATATCCCACTGTGCGAGGCCGAGCAGCGCACCCGCAAGCGCGGTGATGCCACCGATCGTCCCGACGAGCATGCGCGACTCTTCGGATGCATTCCAAAGCGGCGCGCAGCGCGCGATGAGGTACACGCCGGCCGTGACCATGGTCGCCGCGTGGATCAGCGCGGAGACGGGCGTCGGCCCCTCCATCGCATCGGGGAGCCACGTATGGAGCGGAACCTGCGCCGATTTCGCCGCGCATCCGATGAAGAGGCAGCCGCAGATCGCGAAGAGCATGCCGGGCGAGAGTTTCGCGACGTTCGCAAACACGTCGCCGTACCCGGCGCTGCCGACGGCGGCGAACATCAGAAAGATCGCAAAGAGGATGCCGATATCCCCGACGACGTTGATGACGAACGCTTTGCGTGACGCCTTCACGGCCGAAGGCCGATCGAAGTAGAACCCGATCAGGAAATACGACGCGAGGCCGACCAGTCCCCAACCGACGAGCAGGCCGACGAAGTTATCGCTCAGCACGAGCGTCATCATTGCGAAAACGAAGAAATTTAAATATGCGAAGAATCGCGCGAAAGCACGGTCGCCCGTCATGTACCCGATCGAATAGACCTGGATCAGAAAGCCGATGCCCGTAATGACGAGCGCCCACACGAGCGAGAGGCGATCGAGCAAGAGTCCGAACGTGAAGCCGGGCGCCCACGAGACGAGGCTTTGATGGATACCCGCAAGCGTCGAGACGGCGGCGGCGTTCGCACCGCTGGCGTTCGTCGAATAGCTCGCTACCGCGCTCGCGCCGGCCGCGCCGATGCCGTTCGAATGCGTGGAAAAGAGATAGGCGTGCGACCCGATCGCCGTCGCCGCGTTCCAGAGCGGCAACAGCGCGAGAAATGCCACGCCGCAGATCGCCGCGCCGATCGGGCCGCCGAGCGAGCGCACGCGCGGCCCGAACGCCCAAAGGGCGATCGCTCCGGCAAGCGGCGCAAGCCACGCAAGCACGAGCAGCGGATAACCGCCGTCGATGCCGAGCACCACGTGTTCCATGCTATCCCTTCAGCAAAGCGATCTCGTCTACGTCCACCGTGGCCGTCTTCCGAAAGACGACGACGACGATCGCAAGCCCGATCGCCGCTTCCGCGGCGGCGACGGTAATGACGAGAAACGCGAAAATATGACCGACGTTGTTCGCCCACGCGCGTGCGAACGTCACGAGCGCGAGGTTCGCGGCATTGAACATGAGTTCGATCGACATGAGCATGATCAGCGGATTACGTCGCAAGATCACGCCCGCGACGCCGAGCGAAAACATGACCGCGGAGAGCGCGATGTATTGTTCCGGGCCGACGAGCATCCCGTTCACTTCAACACTTGCGTTTTCACGATCGACTCGCGCTCGGGGCGCGCCTTTTTCGCAAACGGCGGCGCTTCGTCGCCCGCGAGCAGCACGACGCCGATGACCGCGACCATCAGTACGAACGCCGTAATTTCGAACGGCAGCAAGTTCGTGGTGAACAGCGCGGTACCGAAATCGGCGACGCTGCCGAAGACATTCTCGTTGCCCGTGACGCCGACCGCGGCAAGCGGACGCGTCACGAATGGCAAGCGCACGGTCACGGCCGCGATGCACGCGAGCACGACGAACACGAACAACCCGCCCGGGATCAGAATTTTCGGTAAGCGATCCGGGCCGACGTCGAACGCTTTCGTGCCGCTCGAGAGCAACGCGATCACGAACAGGAACAAGATAAGAATCGCGCCGCTGTACACGAGAATCTGAATGAAGGCGAGAAATTCCGCGTTGAGCGTCACGTACAACACGGCGAGCGCAGCGAAGTTCACGAGCAACCCGACGACGCTATACACGGGCTTCTTCGCGGTAATCGTAAAGACGGCACTCGCGATCAAAACGAGCGCCAGCGGCCAGAAAACGATCACCCGGCGAGGCCCCGTCGCTGCGTTTTCAGGATGGTCCCGCGATTGGTCGCTTCGTACCCGGCCGTGATATCGATCGTGGCCTTCTTCTCCGCGACCATCCCGAGATCGGAGGGAATGCCATTCGGGCGCTCGTCGGGAGCGGTACCGACGCCCGCCTCGATCGGGACGAGCAGGCGATCTTTCGCATAGACGAACGCGCCGCGACGATAATCGGCCATCTCGAAGCGCGGGGTGAGCACGATGGCGTCGGTCGGGCACGCTTCTTCGCACAGGCCGCAAAAGATGCAGCGCAATTCGTCGATCTCATACGATGCGGCGTACCGCTCGCCCGGCGACTTGCGATCCTCCGGCGCGTTTTCCGCACCGATAACGGTGATCGCGTTCGCGGGGCAGGCGACCGCGCACAGTTCGCAGCCGATGCAGCGCTCTTTGCCATCGTTGTAACGCCGAAGTTCGTGCAACCCGTGGAAGCGGGGCGCATGCTGTTTCTTGACCGACGGATACTCGATCGTCGGCTTCTTTGCGAAGAAGTAGCCGAACGTCGTCGCGAATCCGCGCGCGAGCGCGCCGATATTGAAGATGTTTTTGCGGTGATCCATACGCCTACGTGTGCCAGGGTTGCCACGCGACGAGTGCCGCGGTGACGACGAGATTCAGCGTTGCGGCCGGCAGCAGCACCTTCCATCCGAACGCCATGAGGCGATCGTACCGAAAGCGCGGCAACGTGGTGCGTAGCCAGATATAGAAGAATAGAAAGAAGCCGACCTTCAACACGAACCACACGAGGCCCGGAATCACGGCAAGCCCGAAGAGCGGGTTCCAGCCCCCGAGGAAGAGCAGCGTCGCGATACACGAGACCGTAATCATGTTCAGATATTCGGCGATGAAGAACAAGCCGAAGCGCAGCCCGGAGTATTCCGTGTGGAAGCCGCCGACGAGCTCGGTTTCGGCTTCCACGAGATCGAACGGCGCGCGGTTCGTTTCGGCGACGGCCGTGATGAGGTAGATCGCGAACCCGAAGAGCTGGGGCACGATGAACCAGTACGCATGCTGCGCGTGGACGATCCCAGCAAGCGACGTCGTCCCCGCAAGGAGCAAGACGCCGACGACCGACATCGTCATCGCGAGTTCGTAGCTGATCATCTGCGCGGTCGAGCGCACGCTTCCGAGCAGCGGAAACTTCGAACCCGAAGCCCAGCCTGCAAGCGAGATGCCGTACACGCCGACCGAGGTCAGCGCGAAGATGAACAAGATCCCGGCATTCACGTCGCCCACGGCCCAGAGCCCGCCGCCGCTTTCGCTAAACGGGATGACGGCGAACGTGCCCATCGCGCAGATGAGCGAGATGAACGGCGCGAGGCGATAGATCAGTGGGTCCGCGGTCGACGGCGTAAGGTCTTCCTTGAACATCATCTTGACGGCGTCGGCCGCCGGTTGGAGCATGCCCCACGGGCCGACGCGGTTTGGGCCCGGGCGTAGCTGCATCCAGCCCATGACTTTGCGCTCGAAGAGCATCGAATAGGCGAACGTCGTGATGACGACGCCGAGGACGACGCCGCTCTTGATCAGCACGATCAGCCAGAGCGGGACGGCGTTGAGGAGTTCGATCATGCGCCAGTGGCTCCAAGCGAGAACTGCGGCGCGTGCGCGGCCGCACGCGTGAGGGTGACCGGTGCGCCTTCGACGAGCCGGTTCGCTCGGGCCTCGGGGATACCGGCCAAAATCGCGACCGTATTCGCCGGAACGTCGTCGCGCAGCACGACGGTAAGATCGCGGAGCGTGCCGCCTGCGGTCAGGTCGACGGGATCGCCGTCCGCGAAGCCAAGAGCACGCGCGGTCATCGGATGCAGCGCGGCGGTCGGTCGCGCGCGCAAGCCTGCGACGCGCGCGTCGTGTGCGAGCGTTCCCCCGCCGGTGAAGATCGCCGTATCGATCCGGACGGTGAGGCCCGCTCGCGCGGTGCTCGGCGCGATCGCTCCACAGAACGTCGGGTCCGCGAAGCGCGATGCAACGGGCGACGCGAGCGCGGTCACGATCGCGGCCTGCATGTCGTCGGCCGAGGGGAGCGCGATGCCGAGCGCTTCCGCGAGCAGCACGAGCATATCGCCGTCGGCGAGCACGTTCTCCGGCGCCTTCACGCTCGCGACCACCGCGGCGACATCGCCCGCGAGATCGGTCGTCGTCCCGCTCTTCTCGAACGCCGTGCAGGCGGGCAGAACGAGGTGCGCGTGCTGCGCCGTCTCCGTGAGAAACAGATCGCTCACGACGAGGAAGGGCACCGCCGCAAGCGCGGCTGCGGCGAGCGCGCCATCCGGATGATGCAGCGCCGGGTTCGCCCCGAAGATCGCGAGCGTTTGGAGCTTCCCGTCGCGCGCGGCAGTAAGCATCGCGTTCGTATCGCGGCTTCCGTCGCGCGGCACGCAGCCGAGCGCTTCCGCGCCGCGGGCGTTGGCCTGCTCGCCGGGGACGTAGCCGAGGATCGCGGTACCGCGTGCGGCAACGGCCGTCATCACGTCGGCGACGGCGGCGCCGAGCGGAACGTCGATACCGTCCCAGACGAAAGCGACGCGTTTCGCCGATTCCGGGATCGTTGCGAGCAAGGCGTCGATTGCGACATGCGTTTGCGCGACGAACGATCGTGCCGCGTGCGTGCCAACGGAGAGCAGCAGGGCGCCGTTCCGCGAAACGGCTTTCCGGATGCGGAGATCGAGCACCGGCGCCGTCTCCGACGGCGGCGACCCCACGGTGACGATGACATTCGCGGTTTCGAGTTCCGCGTGCGTACCGCCGTTCGGGCCCGGCGATGCCTGGCGCTGACGCCCCGCACGCCAGTCGATATCGCGCACGCCCGCGTTGCGGAAGACGTGCTGGAGCAGATAGGCTTCTTCGTTGAGCAGGCGGCCGCCGCCGATGACGCCCGCCGCGCCGTTCGCCTTGCGCAGCGCTTCCGCCCAAAGCGCGATCGCATCGGCCCAGGCGATCTGCACGAAGTCGTTGCCGCTCCGCAGCAAGGGCGATTGGATGCGGCGCTCGTCCCCGAGGAAACCGACGTTGTACCGGCCGCGGTCGCACAGCCAACCGTCGCTCTTCGCGTCGTCTTCGGTTTCGACGCACATCGTCCGCAGGATCGTGTCCTTGCGCTGATCGACGTGCATCGCGCAACCGACGCCGCACTGCGTGCACGTCGTCGTCGTCCGGTGGTTATCCCACGGGCGCGATTTGAAACGATACGTCTTCGAGGTCAGCGCGCCGACGGGGCATAGCTCCGTGACGTTTCCGGTGAAATCGGATGTGTACGGCTGGCCGCTCGCGGTTGCGATGATCGTGTGCGCGCCGCGGTCGTCCGTGCGCAGCGACTGCTCCTGCGTGATGATGTCGTCGAAGCGCACGCAGCGCTGACACACGATGCAGCGCTCTTCGTCGAGCACGATCGTCGGCCCGAGGTCGACGGCCTTCGGCTTCGCGGTCTTCGCATCGGCGAGGCGCGACGCGCCTTGGCCATAGGCCATCGCGTAGTCTTGCAAATCGCACTCGCCGCCTTTATCGCAGATGGGGCAGTCGAGCGGATGATTCAGGAGCAAGAATTCCATGACGGCGCGACGGCCGTCGTTCGATTTGTCGCTTGCGGTGTGCACTTTCATGCCGTCGGCGACCGGCGTATTACACGCGATCTGCAACTTCGGCATGCCTTCGATTTCCACGAGGCAGATGCGGCACAGGCCCGCCGGACCGAGCTTCGTGTGATAGCAGTACACGGGGATATCGCGTGCGATCAGTTTCGATGCTTCGACGAGTAAGGTACCTTTCGGAACCCGGACGTCGATGCCGTCGATCGTGACGGTGACGAGATCGGTCGGGACGATCGTGGTACTCATGCTCTCTTCTTCAGTAGCGGCGTGCACGCAACGGCCCACACGATCGCAAGACCGAGACCGAAGCCGCGAAGCGTTTGGTTTTGCGAAACGAGGCCCGCGATGAGCGCGAGCATCGCGACCGCACCGAGAATCAGCACGATGCGACGCTGCTTCGCCGTCGCGCGCGCGTCGGAGGGATCGATCGAGAAGAGCGGCATTTGCGTCCTATCCGAGATCTTTGCGTAGCCAGAGCGGCACGAAGAGGATCGCCCACGCGAGCAACATCCCGATCCCGAACGACTGCGCGCTCGCCCATCCGATGAGGAAGACGATGCCCGTTAGTACGGCGCACACCGCGCCGAAGAGTGCGGCGAGACGCTTCCGGCTCGCAAGCGAGGCATAGCCCGGATTCATCCACGCAAAGAACAGCTCGCGGACGTTCATACTACGGCGCCCTTTCTCGCCCGCGCACGCGAGCGCATGTTCCAGACTAGCGCTCCGATGAGCAGTAGCTTCCCGAGCGCACTCAGATACGAATTATGCTGACCGTGATTCATTGCGATATACAGGTCGCCGCCGATGAGAATCAGCGCAATCGTCGTGACCAAGACCAACCCAATACGCTCTTTGGGCATCAGACGGCGACCGGTTCGCGCGCGTGCGCGGTACGGCCAGCCGCGCGGCCATTGGAAATGTACGCGCGGAATTGATCTTCGTATCGGATCAGCACCGAGCGCAGAAACGGCTCGATCGAGTCGCCGAGCGCGCAGAGGTTGATGCCCGTGAGTTGCTTCGCGGCCGCAAGCATCACATCGACGTCGGATGCGACGCCATCGCCGCGCAAGATGCGGGCGAGCGTTTTCTCGATCCAGTGGCCGCCTTCGCGACACGGCGTGCACTGTCCGCACGATTCGTGTGCGAAGAAACGCACGAGCGCATGCGCGGCTTTGACGAAATCGGTGGTGTCGTCGAAGACGACCATCGCGCCGGACCCGAGCATCGAACCCGCCTTCGCGATGTTCTCGAAATCGTACGGCAGGTCGAGATGCTCTTCGAACAGACACGCCGACGACGCGCCGCCGGGTTGTACGCCCATGAACTTCCGCCCATCGCGCAAGCCGCCCGCGCAGTCGTCGATCAGCTGACGGATCGTCGTTCCGAGCGGCACTTCATAATTCCCGGGCTTCTTCACGTGACCCGAGATCGAGACGATCTTGTAGCCCGGGGACTTCTCGCTCCCGGCGTTCGCGAACCACTCCGGCCCTTTTTTCATGATATGCGGAAGATACGCGAGCGTCTCAACGTTGTTCACGACCGTCGGTTCGCCGTATAAGCCCTTGATCGCGGGGAACGGCGGCTTCAAGCGCGGCTCGCCGCGCTTGCCTTCGATCGAATTGAGCAGGCCGGTTTCTTCGCCGCAGATGTACGCTCCGGCGCCGCGATGCACGGTCAGTTCGAGATCGTACTCCGTACCGCAGATGCCCTTACCGATGAAGCCCGCCGCGCGCGCTTGCGCCACGGCCGCGACCATGATTTCGTAACCGCGCTTGAACTCGCCGCGGATGTAGATGAACGCGTGATGCGAGCCGATCGCATACGATCCGAGAAGGATGCCCTCGATGATCTGATGCGGCGTCTCTTCGAGCAACATGTGATCTTTGAACGTGCCGGGTTCGGCTTCGTCCGCATTGCACACCATGTAGCGCGGGCGCCCGTTCTTCGGCAAAAACGACCACTTCCGGCCCGTTGGGAAACCGGCACCGCCGCGACCGCGCAAGTTCGCGCCGTTCGTGATATCGGCGACGTCTTGCCCCGTCATCGTCGTGAGCGCGCGCGTCAGTTGTTCGTACGCGCCATGTTCGCGCGCGACGGCGATGTCGCGAAAATCGAAGACGCCGATGTCTTTGGTGAGGATCGGGGTTACGAGACCGGCCATATTAGTGCGTGCTCCCGTCGTTCGTTTCCGGGCGGAGAAGTTTTTCGTTCACGAGGCGTTCGTTCGAGCGCCCCTGGAAGCGCGTTCCCGTGACCAAGCGATCGAGCATGATCACGCCGCTCGCATCGCCGATGCCACCCGGCGCGTTCGGATGCGAAACGCCCTGCGCGCCCTTGGATTTCGCGTTCGTATCCTGATCGACGTGCCACGTGCGGGGCGGCATTTGCGTTTGCACGAGCGGCTTCACGGGATAGCGGTGCTCGCGCATCGCGACGAGCATGTCGTCGATCATGGCGGGCGTGAGCTTGTACACGAATTCGAGGTTGATCTGCATGCACGGCGCGCGATCGCAAGCCGCGAGACACTCGACTTCTTCGTAGGAGAACAGGCCGTCGTCGGTCGTTTCCAAAGACCCGACGCCGAGCTTCGCACGGAAATAGTCCATGATCGGCTCCGCGCCGTTAATGAGGCACGAAAGATTGCGGCAGACTTGCAAGAGATATTTCCCGATCGGTCGCCGGAACAAGAGCGTATAGAACGAGACGGTCGACTCCACGGTCGCAAGCGTCAAGTCCAAACGATGCGCGATCGCGGCCATCGCGTTCGGCGAGACGAAGCCTTCGTGATCCTGATACAGGTGCGCCATCGGGATCAGCGCGCTCCGCGAATCCTCGTACTGCGCGACGATCGCATCGATATCGCCCGCGAGCCGCGCGTGGATCGCATCGAACGCGTTATCCGCTCGCACGACGTTCGGCGACCAATCGTGCACCCATGTGCCGTGATCGAGCGCGCTCATCGATCGACCTCGCCGAAGACGGGATCGAGCGAGCCGATCATCACGACCATATCGGCGATCAGTTCGCCGACGGCGATCTTTTTCAACACTTGCAAATTATACATCGACGCCGGCCGCGTGCGGATGCGCCACGGCTTATTGTCGCCGTTCGAAACGACGTACCACGCCGTCTCGCCGCGCGGGCCTTCGATCGGCTGATAGACGTCGCCTGGCGGTACGCGGAACGATTCGCTGACGATCTTGAAGTGGTGGATCAGTGCTTCCATCGAGACGGCGATCGTCTCTTTCGGCGGCGCGGCGTATTTCGTGTCGGGAACCATCGTCGGGCCGGGCGTCTCGAGCATCTTGCGGCACTGGCGAAGGATGCGCATGGATTCGTCCATCTCGTCGAGCCGCACCATAAAGCGTGCATATGCATCGCCTTCGGGCCGCGTGACGACGTCGAAATCGAAGCGCTCGTAGCCCGAATACGGGAACGCGCGTCGTACGTCGTACGCGATGCCCGCCGCGCGTAACGTCGGCCCGGTAAGGCCCCACGCAACGGCATCTCGCGCATCGATGATCCCGACATCGATCATGCGATCTTGCAAGATCGGGTTCTTCTGCAAGAGCGCGCGCAATTCGCGCATGCGGGGTTCGTACATATCGATGACGACGTCGAATTTCTCGAGGAAACCGGCAGGCAGATCGCCGTTGATGCCGCCGATACGCAAGTAGTTCGGGTGCATGCGCGCGCCGCCCGCGTATTCGTTGAGATCGAGGATCCGCTCGCGCAAATCGAAGGCATAGAAGAACGACGAAATCGCGCCGAGGTCGATGCCGCCCGTACCGAGCCACACGCAGTGCGAGGCGATGCGCGAGAGTTCGCAGAGCATCACGCGGATCGTCTGCGCGCGCTCCGGGATATCCGCCGTCACGCCGAGGAGCTGCTCCACGGCGAGCACGTACCCGAGCGCGTTCGAAAGCGGCGAGAGATAATCCATCCGCTCGATAACGGTCGATGCTTGCGTCCAAAACAGGTTCTCGGCGGATTTCTCGATGCCCGTATGCAGGTATCCGATCTCGGGCGACGCCTTCGTGATCGTCTCGCCTTCGATTTCCGTAATCACCTGAAGCACGCCGTGCGTCGAGGGATGCTGCGGCCCCATCGAGAGGACCATGCGATTGTCGGAGCGCTCGACGACTTCGATTCCGGCCGCTTGCGGCGCGAGGCTAGACATCGTTGCTCTTATCTTTCAAGTTGACGGGCCGTTCGGCGAGTTCGGTTGCCGTTGCGATGCCCGCGGTGTGCGCGGACGCGCTGTTCTCTGCAGCATGTGCGGCAGAGAGAAGCGCCGTGGTGCTGGCTGCGTCGGCGGCCGATTTTGCACGGGCGGCGGCGATCTGCTTCTGCAGCGCGGCTGCGGTCTTGCCGACCGCGGGCGTGCCTGCGGAGATGTTCGATTTCAAGGCAAACGAGGGGCGCGGCGTCTTTTCGAGCGCCGGTCCACGGAGCGGGTAATCTTTGCGGAGCGGGTGACCGACCCACTCGTCCGGCATCTGGATGCGGCGTAAGTCGGGGTGCCCGGAAAACGTGATGCCGAAGAGGTCGAAGATCTCGCGCTCGGCCCAATCCGCGTTCGGCCACATATCCGTCACCGTGGGAACGACGGTCGCGTCATGCGGGACGCCGCAGAGCAGACGCGCGCGCCGCGGCGTGCCGATTTCCGCAACGGTCGCCGCACGCTCCGGCATCGTCACGAGATGGTAGACGACGTCGTACCGTGGCGTGCGATCGAGGTAATCGACCCCGCCGATATCGAGCAACATCGTGAAGCCTTCGGCGCGGAGTGCGGCGAGACGCTCGCGCACGGTCGCGGGCGTCACGCGCTCGATTTCGGCGTCGGCGATCGCGGGGCGAACGGCAGTGGGGTCGACTGCGGTCGAGCCCAACGGCGGAGTTTGCGAACTGGGCACGTGCGTCGCTTTCGAGAAGAGTTAGGAGCGGACCAAAATGCCGCCGCGGCCACCCTGGCGGATTTGCTGCTGGATGAGATTGACCGCATAGAGCAAGCCATCGGGCGTCGGCGGACAGCCGGGGATGTAGACATCGACCGGAACGATCGTGTCCACACCTTGGACGACGGCATAGTTATCGAAGACGCCGCCCGACGACGCGCATGCGCCCATCGAGATCACCCATTTCGGATCGGCCATCTGATCGTAGAGGCGCTTGATGATCGGCGCCATCTTGTGCGCGACGCGCCCGGAGACGATCATGAGGTCCGCCTGCCGCGGCGATGCGCGAAACACTTCCGAACCGAATCGCGCGAGATCGTACTCGGGAGCGGTCGCCGTCATCATCTCGATCGCGCAGCATGCGAGGCCCATCGTGAGCGGCCATACCGACGAAGACTGTGCCCAGCGAGCGACATCGTCGAGCTTCGCGAGCATGAAATCTTGACCCGGAATCACCGCCATTGCAAACCTCCCCGCTTCCACACATACGCATAACCGATGCCGAGAACGATCACGAACGTGACCATCTCGAAGAGCCCGAACGCGCGCAATGCGTGCATTTGGACCGCCCACGGATAGAAGGACGCCGCCTCGACGTCGAAGATCACGAAAAGCATCGCGATCAAGTAGAAGCGAACGGGAAAGCGGCCGGATACGTCGGACGTCGGCTCGACACCGCACTCATACGCTTCGGCCTTCACGGCGTTCGGTTTCGGCTTCGCTAAGAGCCCCGGTAGGAGAGTGAACGCAAGCGCCGCAACCAGCGCGACGGCGAGATAGATAGCGACCGGACCGTACGGATTCATCTGGTTGATCCCGGTTCCACACAACGAACACCGTCCCTCGGAGGCTCAACACCGTGCAACGTCGTTCCGCGCTCGTATCCCTACTCGGCTTGCCGATGGCACTCGCCGCATGTTCGAACCCGAACGGTGGGGGACTTCAAGAGTTTGGAACCGTCGTCGGCCGCGTCGTAAACGCCAACACGAGCCAGCCGATCCCGAACACGATCGTGAGCGTCGGCGCTCGCACGATCGCGCCCGACGGGCAGGGCGGCTTCGTGCTTGCGAACGTGCCGATCGGGATGCAAACGCTTTCCGTGCAAGCGGCGGGCTACCGACCCTTCTCCGTCGCCCTCGAAGTCGGGAAATACACGGGCCCGGGTTCGGAAACGCCGGCATCGACCGATACAAGCGGGCTCATCCGCCTGACCCCGGCCGTCGGCACCTAGTCGCTCGCAAACGCGCTCAGCGCACGCACGTCGAGTGCGATGCCGGCGACCACAAGGTACACGTATTGCGCGATCCCCGCGAATCGCTGATTCGCAGAGCCGAGCACATCCTGAAAGATGCGCCCCTGCACGCTCGGCGCGACCAAGCCGTAACCGACTTCTTCGCTGACGAGCACGATCGATGCGCGCGAGCCGACTGCAGCGATCGCGAGCCCGTCGACATCGGCTTGGAGCGCGCGCACGGTTCCGGCCACGTCGCCGTCGATCGTCGCTTCGCGGGCGAACATCGCGGCCGCAATCCAGCTGCCGAGCGAGTCGATCAGGAGCAACTCGCCTTCCGCGGCGCTCGCGAGCGCTTCGAGAAGGCTCGGCTTGCCCGCGCCCGTTTCTATCGTGCGCCACGACGCGTCGCGCCGCTCGCGATGACGCGCGATGCGCGCGAGGCTCTCGGGGTCGGTCGCATCGACGCACGCGGTTGCGACATAGATAACGCGTTCGTATGGCGCCGCAAGCCGCTCCGCAAACGCCGATTTCCCACTCCGAATCCCTCCGGTCACGAGGGTCAGCATCTTTAATGCGCGCGCCCGCGCCGCGCGAGAAACGCCTTCGCCGCATCGATCGGCGTCGCGAAGCCGATCGCCCGCTCTTCGTCGAATCGCGATTCCGCGAGCCCGATCACGTTCCCATCGAGATCGATCACGGGGCCACCGCTCTCGCCCGGGATAACCGGTGCCGTGATTTCGAGCGAGTCGCTCCGGATCGCAGAAACCCGCCCGGTGAAGAACGACATGGCGATGGTCAGGCGCTCGTCGAGATAGGCGTCGGGGATCGGATAGCCGATGACGCCGACGGCCTGGCCCGGCACGACGTCGTTCGAACGCCCGAGGCGTACGGGTTTCGCGCCGGGTATGGCGACGCGCACGAGCGCGAGATCGCGATCGTCGTCGCTTGCGATCACGTCGATCGGCCGCGCTTTGCCGCGATCGCCGATCGTCACGCGGACGTTCCGCGCTTGCGCGATCACGTGCGCGTCGGTAAGGACGTCGCTCCCGCGGCCATCGCTTGCGACGACGAAGCCCGTGCCGTACGCATCGTCCCATTGCCCCTTGCGCTTCGGATCGTCCGCCGGAATCTGCATCTGGAAAAACGCTACGGAGGGCTTGAGCGCGCGGAAGAGCGCCGGATACGGATCGGCCGCCGGAACGACGGGCACGAACGCCGCCGGCTGCGGCGCGAGCCCCGCGCGCGCGATGGAAAACGCCGCGATCGCCGCGAGCAGCATCGCGGCGGCAACCGTCGCCGACGTGCCGAGAACGCGGCGCGCCACCGCTACGTGCGCTCCGCGATCGCTTGCCGTAACGCATCCACGCCCGTGCCCGCACGCGCGCTTACGAAAAACGCGCCGTCCACGGCGGGCAGCGTCGCCGCGTCGTCGATTTTGTTGAACGCCAAGAGCGTCGGCTTTTCGTCGAGCTTGAGCTCCGCGAGGATCGCCTCGACGCTCGCACGCTGGCGCGGCCAATCGGGGTTCGCCGCGTCCATGACATGCACGAGAACGTCCGCGCTTTCGAGTTCTTCGAGCGTCGAGCGAAACGCGTTGACGAGTTCTTTCGGCAAATTCGTAATAAAGCCGACGGTATCGGCGACGCGCACGTTCCGGCCGGGCCCGAGGTACACGCGGCGCAGCGTCGGATCGAGCGTCGCAAACGGCTGATCGGCGACGAACGCCGCATTCGGGGCCGCGTCGCCGCCGCCGGCAAGCTTGTTGAGCAACGACGATTTCCCAACGTTCGTATAGCCGACGAGTGCGACGAGCGGATCGCGGTTGTTGCCGCTCGAGCGGCGCGTGCCGCGTTGTTTGCGCACTTCCTCGAGGGCGCGCCGGAGGACGGAGACGCGGTCTTGGATCTTGCGGCGGTCGACTTCGAGCTTCGTTTCGCCCGGGCCGCGCGAGCCGATGCCGCCGCCGAGCCGCGAGAGGGCGGCCCCCGCGCCGATCAGGTTCGATTGGCGGAAGCGTAACTGCGCGAGCTCGACTTGCAATTTGCCCTCGCGACTCCGCGCGTGCTGGGCGAAGATGTCGAGGATCAGCATCGTGCGATCGACCAGCGGCAACGGGACGATTTTCTCCAAGTTCGTGCGTTGCCGCGGCCGGAGATCGTTGAACACGAACACCGAATCCGCGTCGAGCTCTTTCGCTTTTTCGGCAATTTCGGCAGCCTTGCCGCTCCCGACGAGCGTCGCGGGGTCGACGTGGTGCAGCCGTTGGATCACCTCGCCGACGACAACCGCGCCCGCGGCCCGCACGAGCGCCGCGAATTCGGCGAGCTCGGGTGCGAGTGGGGCGGCGGGATCGCCGAGGTCGACCGCGACCAAGAGCGCCCGCTGGGCCCGTTTCGCGGTTTCGGTAAGCCGCGTTTCGCGCGTCGTATGCATCGAGCTATCGGTATTCGCCACGCACGCGCAGGCGCTTCTCCGCACGAAGCAGCCGGAACGGCACGAAATGGGGAACATGCAATCGAAAGCATCGTGGATCGCGTTCTCCAGGGAACGTTCGCGGCCGAAAGAGAGCACCGTCATGTTGGATCGTCGCCTTGGTTTACTTCTCGCGGGGATCGCGCTAGCGTCGACCGTCATCGCATGCGGCGGCGGCGGCGGCGGTTCCGCGCCGCCGACGACGGTCGTTCCGGCGACGGCAACCCCGTTCGTCGCGACGGCGACGCCCGTCGCGACGACGCCCCCGGCAACCGGCGGAACGTTCGTCGCGAGCTCGGGGCCGGTCACCGTCATCGGGCAAGGCGCGACGATCGGCTCGACGATCCTTCCATCGTCGTCGAACGCCTATCTCGTCGCGCAGATCGGCACCGCCCCGGTGCAAACCTCGTCGGCCGGCGTGACGACGCTCGCCACGTACACGGCAACCGTCACGCAAACCGCAGGCCTCGCAACTTCCGCGATCGCGCGACGCACGGACGATGCCGCGACCCGCGCGCACCTCTCGGCGGTGCGCCAGAACCACGAGGACCCGGAAGCGCGCGTTTGGGAGGTTCCGCAGACGGCCTTCGCGCCGACGCTCCGTGCGACGGCCGCAAACCTGCGCGCACCGGGCGCGGAATCGCGTACCGAGCGCGGCCTGCGCGCCCCGAAAGCGGCGGCGACGGTCGGGGCGCAACAGTCGTTCGTCATCCTCGGCGGCACGATCACGGGCGCCGCAGGCTCCGGTAACAAGACGATCGTGGCGACGCTCGAAGCGCAGAGCGCGCACGGGAACGTCTGGGTCGACAACGCGATCGTGAACAACCCGACGACCTTCGCCGCCGAGTTCCCGAGCGGCATTTCCGATTTCCAAGCGACGGCATCGTATTTCGAATCCGTCTATACCACGGAGACCGCGGCGTACGGCCCGGCCTTCACGACGGCGAACCTGGCAACGACTGCCTTCCAACAGTGCGACGCAAACAAATCGGCGCTCGCCACGAGCGCGTATCAGCCTTCCGCCGACACTGCAGGAACCGATCCGCATATCGCGCTCGTGATCACCGATGCGCTCGCGGGTACGGGCGAGGGCGGTTATTACTACGGCCTCAACTCGTTCAACCAGCAGGTGGCGAACTGCGTCGGCTCCGTCTCGAACGGCGTGCCGATGTTCGTGATGGGCTCGAATAACTACACGCCGATCAGCGATCCGAATCCGGCGAACACGTTCGGACAGTACAACGAATACTTCTGGCTCAACGCCGATATGAAGCGCACGGTCTCACACGAATTCCAGCACCTCTTGCACTTTACGAACAAGTATCTGCAACGGGTCGTGAACGGGCAGACGGGCGTCCTCGACGATTCCTGGATCGACGAAGGCTCCTCGATGCTCGCCGAAGATCTCGCGGGGAACGGGCTCGTCACCGATACGCCGTCGTTCGTCTACACGTATCTCCTCGAGCCCTCCGATTACTCGCTGACCTCGTTCACGGGTTACAATCCAAACCCACTCTCGAGCGCGTCGCCCGCACCGTACGTCTTCAACCATAACCTCGCGGGCGATTACGGGATGTCGTATCTCTTTCTCCGGTACGTCTACGATCGCTTCGGCGCAAACGCGCTCAAAGCGCTCTACGCTTCGAACGGCGGGGGCGTAGCGCCGATCACGGACGCTGCGGGTGGCGAAACGTTTCCGCAACTCTATAGCGAATGGGCGCTCGCAACCGGCATCCACGCAGGCGGTAACGGCGCCGCGCTCACGAGCGATCCGCGATATAAATATAGCTCCGCGGAAGTGTTGCGCGGGAATATCACGGTGATCTCACGCCGCATTTGCTGCCAGACGCGTACGCTCGTGATGCCGGGTCCGCTTGCGCCCGAAATTTTCACGAATGCACTGCCGACCGGATTTATCACGGCATCGACGGGCGCATCCCAGAGCTTCCAGATACTCGATGGCGGCACGGCATGGCTCCCCGGAGCGATCTCCGCGAGCGGAACGACGATTCGCGCGACCAGCACATCGCCCACGATGCAGGGCGGCTTGCTCCAAGGCCCGATCCCGGCGCCATCGCCGACCCGCTTCTAGCGCGGGCCGGCGACGGTAGGCGCTTAGAAGCGAAAGATCGTTTCGAGTGCCGCACTTCCTAGCGATCCGCGACCCAAGCCGTTTGCCGTCGAAAACGTCGAGCGGTTCGAACCGTCGGTACGGAGTTCGCCGCGTACGAGTAGCGACGGCGACGGCGCGTAGCCGACGGTGAACGTTCCCTCCGACCACCGCTGGGCGAAGCCCGTACGATAGCCGCTCGCATCGTTGAACTGCTCGCCGCGCGCGGAGAGCGAGACTTTCGGCGTGGCTTGCAAGGTCAGGTATCCCGCGATCCCGTTCCAGTTCGCGCTTCCGGTGGCGAATTGCGTGCCGAAGCCATCGACGATCGGGGCGTTCTTCTGCGAGGCCGTGTCGTAGTTGACGACGCCCGTGAGCGTCGGCGTGAGATGCACGGTGCCGACGAGATCGAGCAACGCGCGCTGGCCGGAAGCGAGGGAGAACGGCACGTTCGTGATGCGCTCGGTGCCGAGATAGGTTTGCGCCGTGAGCCCGTAATACGCGTTGGGATTCACGGCGACCCCGCCTTCGAACGTGAGCCCCTTCCCGCCGTTCCCACGGAGGTTGTCCCAGCCACGATCGACCCCTGCGATGAGCGAAAGCGCGCTGTTTGCCGAGTAGGTCAACCGTGCGCCCGTGTGCGTGAACGGAATCGCATAGCCGAAGAGGATCGAGCGTGAGAAGTTCGTGTTGTCGGGGCTACGGATCACTTCCGCACCCGCGAGGGTGACGAATTTCCCCGCACTCAACGTGAACGTACCGAGCGTACCGCTTACGAAGGCTTGCGTGACATCGATGCCGCGGGGATCGGCGATCGGGTACGACGCGATAACGTTGGCATCGGTGCCGATGTTGAGCTCGACGGTTGCGCCGATCAGTCCGTTCTTCACCGCCTTGAAATTGAGCGCGTTCGCGTCGAGCGAGCGATTCGTCTGATCGAACACGCGCGCGGCGCCGCCGCCGACGAACTGCGGTTGGTTGGCGCCCGAAAACGTCGAGTACGAAAAATCGGAAAAGCCCGTCAGCGACAAGAACGGTGGCGTCGGCGTCGGCGTCGCGCTGGGTGCGACGGTCGGGGCAACGGTCGCCGATGCGGCGGGCGCCGGGCTCGCCATCTTCGGCATCGCGCTCGGAGCGGTACTTTGCGCGTAGGCGGGGGCAGCCGAGAATACGGAAACAGACGCGGCTAGAAACGCCGTCGCGATCAAACTCTTCAATTTCTCTCCGGAGGAATTTAGCGAAATAGTGAAATCAAGCGGTAAAAAAGAGCGCTCGGAGCGGGATCGTACATCCCGGCACCGAGCGCCGTCGATTTTCTACCGAAGGTCGCTCGTTATGCAGCGACCGGCGCGCGCATCCCGGAACCGCTCGGTGCGGAGACGCGGGGTGCCGATGGGAGGACGAACCAGGCGCCGACGAGTGCGGCGAACGAGACGAACGCGAGGACGAGTTCCATGTGAGCTCCTTTAGGTGGTGTAGGCGAGTTCGGAGTGCTGCGAGACATCGAGGCCCATCGCTTCGTCGTTTTCCGAGACGCGAAGCGGCACGACGAGATTCACGATTTTGAGAATAACGAACGTCATGACGCCGCTGAAGACCCACGTTGCGACGACCGCGATCGTCTGAATCCAAAGCTGCTTTGGATTTCCGTAGAAGAGACCGTTCGCGCCACCGGCGTTGACCGCAACGGTTGCGAAAAGGCCGGTGCAGATCGCGCCGATCGTCCCGCCCACGCCGTGGACGGCCCAGACATCCAGTGCGTCGTCGACGTTCATCTTATCGCGGAGTTGTACGGCGCCGTAGCACCCAACCGCGACGATCAAACCGATCAGGATCGAGGCGGCCGGTGTCACGTAGCCTGCGGCCGGCGTGATCGCGACGAGCCCGGCAACGGCACCCGCCGTCGCTCCGGAAACGCTCGGCACACCCTTGTGCATCCAGCCGATCGTCATCCACGTAAGGGCACCCATCGCGGCCGCAGTGTTCGTCGTGACGAAGGCACTTGCGGCGAGCGCGTTCGCGCCGAGCGCACTACCGGCGTTGAAGCCGAACCATCCGAACCAGAGGAGCGCCGTGCCGAGTACGACCATCGTGAGGTCGTGCGGCTCGCCCGTCGAGTCGGCGGTGTGCGTGATGCGTTTGCCGAGGACGTAAGCGGCGACCAGTGCCGAGACGCCCGACGAGATGTGAACGACCGTGCCCCCCGCGAAATCGAGCGCGCCCAGATTTGCAAGCCAGCCGCCGTGCCCCCACACCCAGTGTGCGAGCGGGTCGTACACGAACGTCGCCCACAGTAAGCTAAAAAAGTACGAAAGCCTTGAAGCGTTTCCGTTCCGCGAACGCGCCCGTGATGAGCGCCGGCGTGATGACGGCGAACATCATCTGGAACACCATGTAGGCCTGGTGGGGAATCGTCGCGGCATAGTCTTTGTTCGGCAGCGCGCCGACGCCGTTGAGTCCGACCCACGAGAGGTCGCCGATCAGCCCGAGGCCCTTGACGTCCGGGCCGAAAGCGATCGAGTAGCCCCAGAGCACCCATTGGACGCTGATGAGGCAGAGTATGAAGAAACTGTGCATCACCGTCGAGAGCACGTTCTTACGACGGACGAGCCCGCCATAAAAAAAACCGAGACCTGGAGTCATCAACATGACCAGGGCTGCGGAGGCAAGGACCCAGGCGGTGTCGCCAGCGTTTATTTTATCCACGCCTTAATGTTAGGGCGAAAGGCCACCTGGGGCACGCGCCGTGCGGAGAACGACGCTTTCGCTTTATTCGACGATTGGCTAACTCGGTCGAGGCGCGGCGCGCTCAGGGCGCGTTTTTCACCTTATGCACTTCGTCGCCGACGACCCATCCGTAAACGCCGCGATTCGGGCCGCTGATAATGCGAATGCCGACGGCGTCCTGCACGCCTGGCTCCGTTTTGAAGCGGACGATTTCGGCGTCGCAACGTACGACGATCGCGACCGTGCCCGGGTAGGCGATCGCCGTATGATCGGTGACCTCGCGCGTGTTCCGCCACGAGTAGAGCGCGTAATCGAGCATCCGCTGCCGCGCGTCCCAAACGAAGACATCCGGGTCGGGAGCGGCAGCCGCAAGCACGACGCGCTGGCCGATTGTTACGGAACACGTTCGGGGGCTCGTGGCGGCATCCGCAACGCCGCTCGCTGTGAGCAGCATCACGATCGCCGCGCCGAGCGTTCTCATGCGCACCTGCACGGAGCACGATTCACGCATCACCGCGTCGGCGTCCTTCCATGATTTGCGAAACGCGTGGAACCTTGCCGTCGTTTGGAGATAGAAGACGACAGATCGTACGGGAAAGAACGGATGCGCTTGAAACGATGGCTCCCGCCTCTAGTCGCGGGTTTTGGTGGTCTTGGCGCGGTCGCCGCGCTCAACCGGTCGCTTCGCGATGGGAGCGACCTCCCGCAGAATCATCTCGGCGGCGTGCAGCGCCGCTGGACGTGGCGCGGGCACGAGATCTTCGCGACCGAAGCGGGCTCCGGGCCGCTCGTCGTGCTCGTGCACGGCATCTACGCGGGCGCCTCATCTTACGAGTATCGCCACCTCTTTCCGTTGCTCGCGCGAACGCATCGCGTGGTCGCGTTCGATTTTCTCGGCTGCGGGCTTTCGGATAAGCCGAACATCGCCTACGATCCGGAATTGTTCGTGGAGCAGATCGTCGACGCGTTCGCAGAGTTCGGCTCCGAACCGCTCACGCTGGTCGGCTCTTCGCTCGGCGCGGCATATGCGATCCGGGCCGCCGTGCGTGCGAGCGATGTCGTCAAGCAACTGGTCACCATGTGCCCGACGGGGCTCGTCGGCGTGCTCGACGGTCCGCCGACGCCGCCGCAACAGGCCATTACCGCACTCGTACGCTCGCCGCTCGCGGGCGAGGCATTTTTCAACGCGCTTTCCTCGAAAGCGTCGATCGGCTGGTTTCTCCGGACGCAGACCTACGGCGAGAAGGCGCGCGTGACGCCGGAGATCGTCGAGAACTACTACGCCGTGACGCATCAGCCGGGCGCACGTTACGTTCCCGCGTATTTCGTCGGCGGGGGCCTCAACTGCAACGTCGCACGCGACTTGCCGTTCGTCGCGGCGCCGGTCCTCGTGCTTTGGGGCGAGCGTGCGAGCGGGATCAATCCCGTGAAGAATGCGGGAGCCTATCTCGAACTCGCACGCCACGGTACGCTGCAGGTGCTGAAAAGCTCCGGGCTCGTTCCCCACGAGGAAGAGCCCGAAGCGGTTGCCCAAGCGATCGCCGCGGCGATGCCCGTCGCCGCGTAACGCTAGCCGACCGGCGTGAGTGGCTGGCCGCCGCCGAGCACGGCGACGGCGTTTTCCGCAGCGATGCGCGCCATGTTGAAACGCGTGCGCACCGTTGCCGAGGCGATATGCGGCGCGAGCGTGACGTTGTCGAGCGCATAGAGCTCTTGGTTCACCTCGGGCTCGCGCTCGAACACGTCGAGTCCGGCGCCCGCGATCTCTTTCGCCGCAAGCGCTGCTGCGAGCGCCGCTTCGTCGACGACGGGTCCGCGCGACGTGTTGATCAGGTAAGCGCTCTTCTTCATCGCCGAGAATTCGGCGGCACCGATATAGTGCCGCGTCGCGTCGAGAAGCGGTACGTGCAACGAGAGATAATCGCTCTGCGCGAGCAGCTCTTCTTTGGTGACGAAGCGCGCATCGAGAGCCGCCTCGACTTCGGCGCTCGCTCTCCGGGCATCCGTATAGATCACATGCATGCCGAAGCCACGGCCGCGGCGCGCGACGGCTTGCCCGATGCGGCCGAGGCCCGCGATCCCGAGCGTCATATCGGCGAGATCGCCGCCGTGAAAGCCCATCATCTGCCAGGCTTTGAAGTTCCCCGCCCGCACGTAACGATCGGCTTCGGCAACGCGCCGCGCGGCCGCGAGCAAGAGCGTGAACGCGAAATCGGCCGTCGCGTCGTCGAGGACGCCCGGCGTGTTCGTGACGATCACGCCGCGTTTGCGGCACGCCGCAACGTCGACGTTATCGTAGCCGACGGCGACGTTGGCGACGATCTTCAGCTGCGGGCCGGCAGCATCCAGAAACGCATCGTCGACGCGATCGGTGAGCAACGTCAGGACGCCGTCCTTGCCGCGCACGCGCGCGTGCAATGCGGCGGGATCGAGGCGCTGCGCGTCGTTGTAATCCACGTCGCACGCGGCGGAGAGCACGTCGATTCCGTTCGCCGGGATCGCTTGGGTCACGAGCACGCTAGGTCTGTTCATCGAAACCTCCGAAAGCGCGCCCCCAAATGCAATTCGATTCGTCTATATTCAAGAGCTACGATGTCCGCGGTATTTACGGGACGCAGCTGACGGATGCGATGGCATACGGGATCGGGCGCGCGTTTGTTGCCGAGATCGGCGCGGTCAATATCTGCGTCGGACGCGATATGCGTCCCTCGGGCGATGCGCTCTTCGAAGCTTTCGCACGCGGCGCAAACGAAATGGGCGCGAACGTCACGGCGATCGGCTTGGTCTCGACCGACGCGCTCTATTTCGCCGTCGGCAAATATGGCTACGACGGCGGCGTGATGATCACGGCCTCGCACAATCCCGCCGCGTACAACGGGATGAAGTTCTGCCGCGAAGAGGCGCAGGCGATCTCGCTCGATACCGGCCTTGCGGGTATCCGCGATCGCATGCTCGCCGACGATTACGGCACGCCGAAGGGACCGATGGGCACGATCGCCCATCGCGACATCCTCGATGTGTTCGGCAAGCACTGCTTGTCGTTCATCGGCGACATCGCGAAGATCAAGCCGTTCAAGATCGCGATCGACGCGGGGAACGGCATGGCGGGCGCAACCGTACCTCACGTGTTCAAAGACTTGCCGTGCGAAGTGATCCCGCTCTATTTCGAGCTCGACGGCACCTTCCCGAATCATCCGGCGAGCCCGATCGAACCCGAGAACATGGTCGATTTGCAGAAGGCCGTGCACGAGCACGGCTGCGATCTGGGCGTCGCCTTCGACGGCGATGCCGATCGTATGTTCATCGTCACGGAAAAAGGCGAGCTGGTCGGCGGCGATATGGTTACGGCGCTCGTCGGGATCAATACGCTCTCGCGCGAACCGCGTTCGCGCATTCTCTATAATCTGATCTGCAGCCGCAGCGTCCCCGAAGCGATCGAAGCGCACGGTGGCATCGCGGTCCGTTCGCCCGTCGGCCATTCGCTGATCAAAAAGATCATGCGTGACGAGAACATCGCGTTCGGCGGCGAGCATTCCGGGCATTTCTACTTTCGCGAAAACTGGTTCGCCGATTCCGGCATGATCGCGCTCATGCAATGTCTCGAACTCTTCAGTGCGGCGAACAAGCCGATCAGCGAAGTAATCGCTCCGATCGACAAGCGCTTCCGCTCCGGGGAAATCAATAGCACCGTCGCGGGCATTCCGGCGAAATTGCAACAGCTCCAAAAGCATTTCTCGGATGCAACGATCGACCACCTCGACGGCATTACGATTTCGTATCCGAATCGTTGGATGAACATCCGCGCATCGAACACGGAACCGCTGCTTCGCTTGAACGTGGAAGGCGACACGCAGGCGATCATGGAGCTCCTCCGCGACGAAGCCCTCGAAATCATTCGCAGCTAAGGCCGCTCTCACGCGTTCTGCCGAGGCGCAGGGCCAACGCGTGCGAGAAAATGCTTGAACGATGCGCGTTGCTGATATGCGGGAGCGGCACGTTCTTCTTCTCGGACCCAACGCGAAAGCTCTCGAAGCTCCACACGATCGCGATTCGCGAGAAAGACGCACACGGCCGCGTTTAGTGCCGTTCGATCGTTCCAATAGAGATAGCCACAAAGACGGTCCTTAACCGAATCTTCGGGCCGAATTATGCGGAGTATTTCATCTGCGCGCGTTATCGTCTCGTGTGAGGAAATAAGGTCGCGGCCCACACTCAGGGGTCCGGGTGGTAAGTCGATCGTGAATTTCGTCCTGTCATGAACGAATAAACCGGATGCGTTGCGAAATCCGATCGACGCGAGCGTTCTCGCGGCATCGTTTGCAGAATCACGGAACGTCAGAACGAAATCCGCATCGAGCGACTGATATGCGCTTGCCGCGTAGATCGTTGCAGCAGACCCGCCGCTCAGAACGGCAACGATGCCCGCCGCTTCAAACGCCGTGCCAACCGCGAAGCAGATGTCCACGAGGCTCGCACACTCGTCGATCAAGGCTTGCCAGGACGCCTGGGCCGACGGCGAGCGGCATCGCGCGTCGCTGTTACCTGCGGATATGCTTCGGCAATGCGCAGCAAAAGAGCGCGTAATTCTTTCGCAGCGTAAAAGCGCGGATCGAGCGTAATACGACGTTCGCGCCCATCGATTCGCGTCGCGATGACACCGTCACGTGCGAGTGTCGCAACGAGTCGATGAACGGATGCGCTCGGCACGCCGAGATCCCGCGCCATCTCACGCGGGTATGACTCGCCACTTATCGCAAGATAGACGAGGAAGTTCGTTCGAAGGGCCGATCCGAGCGAGGGTACGGCGTCGATAAGCATCTCTCAAATGATACCATATGCCATCAGACATGATACTGTTCGGGGTGCGAAAATTGCCAGCCAACCCCTCGATAGCTCTTCACGATCCGAAGCCGACGAGGCTTCTGAGCGATGGGGCGATAACGCATTGCACTCGCGTCGTAGCTCGCCCGAGGAGGCACCGTGGTTCGTTCGTTCATCGCTTCCCTCACCGTCGTCGTAACGATCGGCGTCCTCGGCTCACCTGCATTCGCGCAGAGTACGCCTGCCGATCTCGTGCGCGGACTGCTGGCGCAGACGCCGACGACCGTGCCTGCGAATTTTGCCGACGCCTTTCTCGCGCAACTCCCGTATTCGCAAGTTCGTGCGATCGCGAAAGACTATGTCGCACGCTTTGGCGACGTAACGAACGTCGTACCAAGTGGTGCGGATCAGCTCGTGACATTTGCGAAGGGGAGCGTGCTCGTCAACGTGCACGTCGATGCCGCGAACAAGATCGATGGCATCCTGTTTCACGACGAAATGTCGCCCGCAGATGAAGCCGCGTTACGTGCATTTTTCGCATCGCAGAAGATCGATACGAGCGCGTTTGCGCCTTCGTTCCTCAGCTTGGTTCCGGCGGCGCAGCTCGAAACGGGTCTCACCCAGCTGAGTGCGGCGGTCGGAGCGTTCGTTCGCCTTGAAGCGCGGCCAACGGGTTACGTCGGCGTTTACGAAAAAGGCGAGTTACCCGTGCACATCTCCCTCGATACGAATGGGAAGATCGCGCTCCTCAAGATCGATCCGCCAACGCCGAAGAAATGATCGGTCGCGCGCTCGCGTCGGCGGCGTTCGTGGCATTGCTCGGCGCGAGCGAACCCTCGTTCGATCCCGCGAAGATCGACACGATCGGCCGTAGCGCGATCGGATCGGCCGCGTCCGGCGTCTCGATCACGATCGCGCGCGATGGTGTCGTCGTTTATGGCGGCGGGTTCGGCACGATCGCACGCGACGGCGCACTTCCGGTCGACGCGCGAACGCGCTTTCCGATCGGGTCGATCACGAAGCAGTTCACGGCGGCTGCGGTCGAGCTCCTCGCCCTCGACGACAAGCTTCGCATCGACGCGCCGCTCGCGACCTATCTTCCGGATGCGCCGCACGCACGCGAAGTCACGCTTCGCCAGCTCTTGCAGCAGACGAGCGGCTTTGCGAGCTACACCGCGCAGCCGGGCTTTCTCACGACGTTTGCAACCTCGCAAACCGTCACGCCGCGCGAGATGCTCGCGACGATCGCATACGAGCCGCTCGACTTCGTACCGGGCACGCAGTATGCGTACAGCAACACGAATTATCTGCTTCTCGGTGCGGTTATCGAAGCCGTGAGTCACCGCTCGTACGCGGATTTCGTCCACGAGCGCATCGCCGTGCCACTCGGCCTCACGACGCTAACGTTCGGCCCGCCAGCGGACACGGCGAACGTCGTGCTTTCGGGTTGGACGTCGCAAGCGTATCATGGCGCTGGCGGACTCTACGCGGCACCCGCCGACCTCGCACGTTGGGATGCGGCGTTCTTCGGCGGCAAGCTCGTCCCGCAGGACATCGTCACGGAGATGACCACGCCGCCCGCGATCATCGGGGCGACACTTCCCTATGCATTCGGCTGGGTGAACGAAACGGTGAGCGGTCACCACACGATCTGGCACGACGGTGCGGTCGACGGCGCGTCGGTGCGCAACGACTGGTTTCCTGAAAGCCACGTTGCCGTTGTCGTCTTCGGAAACGCAACGACATTCGACCCGACGCCGCTCGTCCGAGCGATCGCGCCCCTGGTCGAAGCGACACCGTAGAGCGGGCCGCGTCCGTCGCGCACGCGAATACGTCGCGCCGTGCGCCCCGACCAGTCCGATACGCTTGCCTCATATGACGGATCCCGCGATGCCGTAGCCGCCGCGATCGATGCGATTCGGCGCATCACCGGAGCGGGCGAAACGCCATGGCACGGCGCGGCCGACGACGTTGCCGCGCTCGGCGATCTTCGGGAGCGCGTCGCGCACGGCCGTTTCGTGCTCGCCGTCGTCGGCGAATTTTCGAGCGGGAAGTCGTTTTTACTAAACGCCTTGCTTGGCAAGTTTGCAAAAGAAGCGCGGCTCGGTTCCGAGCGCATTGTCGGGCTGCTCGCCACGGATATCAACCCTTCGACTGCAACGATCACCGAGCTCGAATACAGCAGCGAGGAAAGCGCGACGGCGCACTATCCGAGTGGCCGTGAGGAGCGCATCCCGCTCGATCGCCTCTCGCGCTTCGTCGCTGTCGGCGAGGAAGCAAAAGTCTTCGACGCGACATCCGACGACGATTCGGGGCCGAATCGCGTGCGCGTGCGCGTCGATTCGCCGTTCTTGCGCAACGGTTTTCTCGTTGCCGATACGCCCGGACTCGCCTCGATCAATCCCGCCCACCGGCGCGCGACACTCGGCTATTTACCGCGTGCCGATGCCGTGCTTTACCTGATCGATACGCAAACGCCGTTCACCGAAGGCGATGCATCGTTTCTCGGCATCGTGCGTCAGAATATCGAGAGCGTCTTCATCGTGCAAACGAAGATCGATCTCTGGCGCATGCGCGAGGGCGAGCAAGAAACGTGGCAGCTCGCGGCCGACCGCATCGCGACGCTCGCCGAGCGGCACTCACCGGATACCCCCGTCTTCCCGCTCTCCGCACGCGAGTATGCCGAAGGCGTACTCACCGAGCGGCCCGCGACGATCGAAGCGAGTCGGTTTCTCCCGTTCCTCGCAGCGCTCGACGCATCGCTCGTCGCACGGGCCGGTCGCGCTCGCTTGCAGCGCGCGCAGACGCGTGCGGACGCGATCGCCGAACGCGCGTACGATGCGCTCGAACGCTATGCTGCCGCGCTCGACGATGATGTAGCGACGCTGGAACGCCGCCGAACGCAGCGCGAGCCCGCACTCGTCGCACTCGCGCATTCGCTCGCAACCGAGACGGTACGTCTTCGCGCGCACGGAGCCGCCGTACGCGCGGCAATCGACGATGCCGGTACGGCGTTGCGCGCAGAACTGATCGCAACGCTCGCCCGCGCGTTCGATATCTCCGATATCGCGCGGTTACGCGACCGCCAGAAACTGCACGTGATCGTCGACGATACGGTCGCGCACGTTCTCGGCCGATTCGCGCGCGACATCGCGGAAGGACGCGCCGCAACGGCCGAGCGCGATGCGCGTACGGCGCGCGATCGCGTCATGGGAAGCGCGCGGGCGGCGGCACCCGGCGAGGCGGAATTCGACGCACTTCTCGATGCGATCGAAGCCGAACCCATTCCGCTTGCCGATCTCGCCGCACGGCGATTCGATGCCGAACCCGGTACCGGATCGTGGAGTATGGGCGTTGCGAGCGGCCTACGTTCGTCGATCGTGCTCGGCGCGGTCGGTGGCCCCGCCGTAACGCTCGTCGCGCGCATCGCGGCGAACTTTGCGGCGGCCAAACACGACACGTACATGAAGCGCGAACTGCAACGCGATCTCGAGGGAACGATTTTCACCGCCTTCGATGCCGATATCGCGGCGTTTATCGCCGATGTCGCCGCCCGCTTCGGCGGGATCTACGACGATCTCGCCGCGAGCTACGGCTCGCTCGAACCGCGCGTGCGCGTCGCCGCCGTCGGCGTCGTCGAACGCGCGCTTGCCGTGCACGCAGACGGCAGCGATCGGAGCGCGCGCGCAACCGCGGCACGCGATCGCGCACAAGCGCTTGCCACGATTCGTGGCGAACTCGCGGCGGCGGTCGCGAATTTCACGGAACGCGCAACGATCGCAGCGGCAACCGTTGCGGACAATGCGTACGCGCGCTCGACGGGTGCGGCCGAACCGCAACGCGCGAACGGCGCGCACTTCGATCCCGTGATCTACGACCGCGGGCTCGTTCCGGAGCGCTGGCGTGTCGCGATCCTCGGTGCGTACAAACGCGGGAAATCGAGCATCATCAACACGCTCGCGGGCGAACGCATTCTCGAAGACGAGGGCACGGCTGCAGCGTTCGCATTCCCGGTGCACGTGCGCTACGGCCCCGTCCATAAAGCATACCGTCTCGCGGACGATGCGATGTGGATGCCGATCGCGCCGAGCGATGCCGCGCGCGTCGCGGCCGAAGCACCCGTGCTGATCGAATACCCATGGCGGCTTCCACCGCAGCTTGTGCTCGTCCACGCACCGGCCTTCGACGCGGGCGAAGAGAACGCGGAAACCGTAGCGCTCGCGGCGGCGGGCGCGGCGAACGAAGTGATCTGTTGCTTCTCGCGCCAGCTCTCCGATCGCGAGCTCGCACTCTTCGCGCGCGTCGCGGAACGCGGGCACCCGATGACGTTCGTGCACACGATCGCGGACATCGAAACGGCAAACGATCGGCGCCAAGTCGTCTCGCTCGCCGAGCGGTATTTGCGCGAACGTGCGATCGTTCCCGAGCGCACGTTTACGACCTCGACGCTCGATTATCGCGCCGCACGCGATGCGGGCCGCGCGCCCGCCGCATGGAACGAACTCGGCGCACTGTATGCGACGCTCGAATCGCATGCCGAAGAACACAGCGCCCGGCTCGCGCAAGCGGACCGCGATCGCGCGATGCAAGAACGATTGACGCGCGTAAACGACGCCGCGCCCGCCGCCAAACGCAAGCCGAGCCTGCTCTCGCGTCTCTTCGGGAAGGCCGATTGATGCGCACGGTACGCTCGGTCTGCGCGCATAATTGCCCCGATACGTGCGGCCTCGTCGTCGACATCGACGATGCGGGCGAGATCGTCCGGGTCGATGGCGATCCCGACCATCCGATCACCCGCGGGTTCATCTGCGAAAAAGTCCGTCGCTACCCCGCGCACGTGCGGAGCGAACGCCGCGTGCTGTTCCCGCAGAAGCGTATCGGTGCCAAGGGCGAAGGCAAATTCGCGCGCATCTCGTGGGACGAAGCACTCGATACGATCGCCACGCGCTTGCTCGGCGACATCGCGCGCCATGGCGGCGAAGCGATCCTACCGTACTCGTTTTCCGGAACGCTCGGCATCGTGCAAAGCGCGTCGATGGATCGGCGCTTCTTCCACCGGCTCGGAGCGTCGCGGCTCGCGCGCACGATCTGCAGCGCCGCGGCCGAGAGCGCGCTCGCACATACGTACGGCGCGGCGCTCGGCGTCGATCCCGAACGCACGGGCGATGCGAAGCTCTTCATCGCTTGGGGCATGAACCTGCGCAGCACGAACATCCACCAGTTCGCGCTCGTGCAAGAAGCGCGCAAGCGCGGCGCACGGCTCGTTGTCGTCGATCCGCACCGGAACCGCACGGCGGAAGCGGCCGATCTCCATCTCCAACTCAACCCGGGAACGGACGCGGCGCTCGCGCTCGGCCTGATGCACGTGATCTTCCGCGATGGCCTCGCCGATCGCGATTTTCTCGCGCGCGAAACAACGGGTTCGGAAGATCTCGAAACGCGCGCGCGAGAATGGACGCCGGAACGCGCGGCGAGCGTTTGCGGCATCGATGCGGCTACGATCGTTACGTTCGCGCACGAGTACGCAACGACGCATCCCTCGATCGTCCGCGCGGGCTATGGCTTCCAGCGCCACTCCAACGGCGGCCAGATGGTGCGGGCGGTTGCGTGTCTCACGGCAACGGTCGGTGCGGAAGCGCGCGGCGGCGGTTTCTTGCTCTCGCAGAGCGGCGCGTTTCGGTACGATACCCACGCGATGGAACGACCCGATTTGCAACCGCACGGCGACGCGCGTACGATCAACATGATCGGCCTCGGCGACGCGCTCGCGCACGCAAACGATCCGCCGATCGCGACGCTGTTCGTGTACAACGCGAACCCCGCAACCGTGAACCCCGACGGGAAAGCCGTCGCGCGCGGCCTCATGCGCGACGATCTCTTCACCGTCGTGCACGATATCTATCATACGGACACCGCGGCTTACGCGGATATCGTGTTGCCCGCGCCGACGTTCTTGGAAACCGAGGACGTGTACACGTCGTATTGGCATCGATATTTGCAATACGCGCAGCCCGTGATCGAACCGCGCGGCGAATCGTGGTCGAACGTCCGTCTGTTCTCGACGCTCGCGAAGCGGATGGGATTCACGGAACCGTGTTTCGACGATGACGAAACCATGCTCGCGCAAACGCTCCTCGCACGCGGGCCGTTCAAGGACGCGGGGATCGCACCCGACGCGCTCGCGCGCGAGCGGCGCGTGAAGATGCGCGAACCGAAACGCACGCGGCGCATCCAACTGCGCGCGGATTCGCTCGCGCGCCACGGTGTCGATACGGTGCCGCAACACGTGCCGCTGCGCGAGAGTCGCGACGGCTCGCCCGAACGCGCCACGCGCTTTCCGCTCGCGCTGCTCACGCCGTCGCACCATCTGTTTCTCAACTCGAACTTCGGTTCCGATCCGAAGCTCCTCGGCCGCGCGCGACCGACACTGCGCATCAGCGCGCACGACGCCGCCGCACGCGGGATCGCGAACGGCGATACGGTCGACGTGTGGAACGACCGCGGGCGATGCACGCTCGCTGCCGAAGTGACCGACGCTGTGAAACCCGGAACGATCGTCCATCTCTCGCTCTGGTGGAACGTCTTCTCGCCGGGCGGCGCAAATGCGAACGCGACGACCGCGCAAGCGGAGAGCGATTTCGGCGGCGGCGCGACCTTTCACACCAATCTCGTCGAGGTCGCGAAAACAATTTCCGCGAACGACGCATCGTGACGGAATCGTATGTCCTCGGCCCAGCCCGTGTCGCCTTCGGCGACGGCACGACGGCATATGCGCGTATCGCGATCGAGCGCGGCCGCATTAAAGAAATCCTCGGCCCCGATGGCCCGGCCGATGTCGGCGTCCCGACCGACGCGATCGTCGCGCCAGGCTTGATCGACGTCCATACCAACGGTGCCGAAGATCAGCTGTTCAACCGGGATCAAGGGAACGCCGTAGAGCCGTGCTCGCGGGCGTACGCACGCATGGGCGCGACGGGTTACGTTGCAAGCGTGATGACCGCACCGTGGGAATCGATGATCCACGCGGCGAGCGAAGTCTCCGAAGCGGCGAACGAGCTCGAAGAGCGTCGCGAACCGATCGGCGCGCGCTGCCTTGGGATCCACTTCGAAGGCCCGTTTCTCAATCCGAAATTCCGCCGCGTCCATCGCGGCGATTGGATCGTCCCGGCAACGCTCGAACGCGCGACCGAGATGATCGAGGCGTGCCGTGGCGCGCTGCTGATGGTCACCATGGCACCCGAGGCAAGCGGCGTCGACGACGTCGCGCGCGTGTTCTACGATCAGGGCATCGTGTGCTCGGCCGGTCACACGAGCGCCCACTACCGCGAGGGTATGCTCGCGATCGGGCTCGGCTTCCGCTCGCTTACGCACGCGTTCAACGCGATGCCCCCGCTCGATCACCGCGACCCCTCGATTCTCGTTGCGTTCATGCAAGAATCGCGCACGACCGTGCAGCTTATTTGCGACGGCTACCACGTCTCGCCGCCGATGGTCGATCTCTTGTATCGCACCCTCGGCGATCGCCTCGTGCTCACGACCGATAACATGCCGCCCGTTGGCTCGGGCTACCGCATCGAAGGCGGCGTCGTCCGCGCCGAGGACGGCACGATCGCGGGATCGGCGCTCCACATCGATCAAGCCGTGCGTAACCTGATGTCGTACGCGGATATCTCGTTTCCGATAGCGATCGTCAACGCGACGCGGAGCCCGGCGATCTTGCTCGGCATCGAGCGTGAGACGGGCACGATCGCGCCCGGAAAACGCGCCGATCTCAGCATTTGGGATTCCAGCTACGGCATCGTGGCAACGATCGTCGGCGGTACGCCCGTGTACGGAAGCGCCCATCTCCATCGCCACGCGAAGGCGCGCGTCGCCGAACGCGCGTGATCGCGGTTATTTTCGAGGTGTTTCCGGTTGAGGGGCATCGCGCGACGTACCTCGAGATGGCAGCGGCGCTGAAACCGGTCTTGGAAACGATGGACGGGTTCATCTCGATCGAGCGCTTCGCGAGCCTGACCGACCCTGACAAGATTCTCTCGCTGCAGTTTTGGCGCGACGAAGCCGCCCTTGCGGCATGGCGGAAGCTCGACGATCATCGCGACGCCCAGTCGGCCGGCCGTGCGGAACATTTCGCGAGCTATCGCTTACGCATCGCGGGCGTCGTGCGCGATTACGGGATGCACGAGCGGGACGAAGCCCCCGCCGACAGCCGCGCCATCCACGGGTAGGCAACCGCACCGCACCGTTTCTTGAAATCAAAGTACGCTGCGTAGATAATCTACAACCGTTTTCCAGAGCGCTTAGACGCGGGCGTGCGCGAAGGCTTTTTCGTTGGACTACCAGTCTGCAAGGAAGACCAATCCGATGCAAACAGTGTCCCGGGCACCGCTTTTTCAACCACGGGAACTGATATGATTGGACGTAATTGTTGGTCAATCTCAGCCAGCATGCGAAGCGCCTGTTCGATTCGCTTTACATGACTTTGTTCAGCCCCCCGGGACGCACTTCCAAAATCACGGTGGTCCCGAATTGTAAACGAGGCGATAGCAGGTCCCCTCAAGCGGACAACAAGCTCATGTTGATTAAGCAGCGGAAAATCAAATGGAGGCCCCCCATTAGCTGAACGACCTGATCCGGACAAGAGATCCTGGGCGTCAACATCAACAACCGTCCTCTTCATTATTAGTGACAATATCCGTCTCGTTGACGATTTAGCAAAGGACAAGATGTTACTGTTGTCGTGCAAGCCACAGAAAAACGCGAACCACAATGGCAGAGTTTCAAGATTCACCTGATCAAGGCTCGTTGGCCACAGCGCAAAATCCCCGTTACTGATTGTTGCAAGGTAGTGACCAGCATAGGCCGCTACCCCAAGATTCGTTTGCATTCCGTGCGTAATGATGTGGTCAACCATACGATCAAAATTACGAATCTGATCTTCACGAGTTCTTAAATGAAGGGATCCATTCGCCGATCCAAACAATGTCTCAGCATTTTTAAAAAACCGAGATGATTCGGCATCGACCGTAGCATAGTGTAAGACAGTTCGTATATCAACGTTTTGCCCTTGACCAATTGCCCTGAAAATCCATGACCAAACATCCGACACACGCTCCGAATCAAAGGAAAGCTTCGGTGCGCCGAGATAATCACGAACCAGAAACCATTCAGTGGCAGAGTCAGCGATATCGGAGAACGAGCACCCATTCATCGCCAGTTGAAGAAATACCGCCGATAGTGTTCGAGAACAAGTGGGAATGATAAGATCAGGAACTCTGCCTCGCACTTTTGACTGCAAAAGACCCTCAATTAGAACAAGTCCGAGCATCCCACCGATCACTTGGTCAGAGGGCGCCAAAAAATCCGGCTGTAAACTGGCTGCTCGGGACCCCTTAACCGCGGTAAATGCTGAAATCGGTCGCAGCGAAGTCACGAAAGTCGCGCACCAGGCGTAAAATTCTCGCAGTTCACTCTCGTCTACTATGATGGTTTCGGGAAGGTCCCCAATCTCCGGAGACCTCACTCCGAAATCTAATAGATATTCCCCACGATGAAGCCTCGCAGCAATGTGTTTGATAGTACCACTTTGAACATTTACTTTCCGAGGGTCCAACTTTACAAGAAACTCTCCAAGATCCCCGCGAGAGGTGATTGCATAGAAATTCACTAGAACAAGTCTTCGAGAACTGGGGGATTTTCTTTTGAGTCAAGCCCAGCTTTAAATGCAGCTGCAATCATGTGCTCTACCGATCCAGTATAGTACCCTTTGAGGGACGTCTTCGCGCGTGTTACGGCCATGTATGCGAGTGCCTTTCGGTTACCGCCCAAGCTGGAAAACCCCTCCAGCGCGACAAGATGAACGGCTCTAAACTCTAAACCCTTCGCCCCGTGCACGCTACACACGACGACTGGTTTCTCCGGGTCAAAGGTCGAATACTGCTCCTGGCGCACTTGATACTGACAAAATTTACCAATTTCACTGCCACGCAGGCGCTCGATGACTTCCCGACGCTCGTCGCGGAAAGGAACGAGCACGCCAATCAGCTGGCCAGGGTAAGCTCGCATTTGCAACTTTATTGATGTCACAAGCGAATCAACTTGTTTTTCAACAGACTCAAATTTTTCTAAACTCACTGATGATGGGTAGCGAGTTTCATCGTACCGCGACGTATTCACCAGCGAACTGTCCCCTAATAGATTTTCAGCAACAAGGCAAATGCGTATGCCGTTACGGTAATGAAAAGGCAACTTGACTTCCTTGTTTACAAGGTCACGGACCGCCTTGATGCCGCCTACGTTGCGATAAATCCGCTGGTTATCATCACCCACAAAAAACAGCCTTTTACTGAGCGAAGCGAACAGACCGATCATCTCAGCACTGTAGTCCTGAACCTCGTCAAGCAAAAACCCCTGATACTTGCGCAATTCTGAACGATCGGCTTGAAGGAGTTTCACCAATTCCTCAATCATTTTCAGAAAGTCGTTTTCAGGAAGTTCCACTTCTTTTCCGATTACTCGAAGTGCTTCGACCCCCCAAGCTAGAAAAGTCTGAAGCTGATCGTCAGAGAGCTCATGTTTCGAATTTCCTGTTGCAATGAACTCACGGATGAGGCGAGTCCAAGTCACTACCTTGAGATCGGTGGAACCTGCAAGAGAGAGAAAACGCCCCCTTAAAATCAGAAGGTTTGTCTTGCCAGAGCCAGGTTGACCGCTTATCAGATAAGCTCCATCTAGCGGGAGGGCCGCGACCTCTCGTTGATACTCATCTAATTCCTCCGGCTCCCGCCACCAATTTTCAGCAAACATTATTTACTAATAATCCCAAGGGCTTGAAGGCTGTTCAACATGGCGATATCTTTAGTTTTCAATTTCGCTTCTTTTCCTTCAACAAGAAACACTTTGAGAGACTTTTTTGTGGTTCTGCTAAGCACTTCGAGATCGATTGTTAAACCAACAATTGTCCCGCCACATTGCGCAGATGCTTCACTCTCGACGTTGCCTGACAGCCTTAAATACGCGTCATTGGAGACAAGCTCAAAGATGCCGTTTTCACGGCACAATCGTTGCGTCATAAACAGTCCATATCCTGCATTTTCCCAATGCCCTTGCAGCGTGCGCTCGAAACGAGATGTGCCAGTTATCCCTGGATGGAGAGCTAATCGTATAGCATGGAGCTCACTTGAAGCCTGTATCGCCGAATTCCGTCCTAAACTTTTCTTAATTCCTCGGCCTTTGTCCGCGAACACCACTTCAACTCGTGAGGCTACGGCGTTGTAGCGCCCGCCAAGATATATTTCCTCCGAGTCGCTATGCTGAAATGCGTTACGTAGAATTTCTTCGATACAGTAGCTCAGCGCGAACTCGTGATTTTCCGATTTCCCTTGAGTGAGGAGGCTGGCATAGACCGAAGACTCTTGCTCTATTGTATCAGGCACGTAAGCCGCTTTACGTTGATTCGCAAGGGCGATTAGATCGCTCTTCGTGAGTTTCGTGAATGGTAAAATACGGTCACCGGGTGAATTTTGCACTGTCACCATCGCGTTTGAGCCCGACAGGAAATTTGCAAGCCCCATCTTTTCAGTTGACCACTTAAGCGAACTTTCAATTTTTACTGAACGGCCTGACTGCCTTATTTGACTGATCACGTTTTGCAAATAGCAGGCGGCAAACAGATCGTACACAACTGACTGACGAATCTCTATGCTTATCGATCCGGCGCTTGTGAATATCCGCGAACACAGATCAAGAGCGGAAAGTGTGTCGAATCTTGGAGGTAGCTCAATAACCAATTGGGGGTCCTCGTCCTTCAGTGCTGCTTATAAACTTCAGTCTAGGTATAAACCCGCCGGGACTTTTATCGTTGGCCGAATAAAAACCTACAAATGGATACGCACGAGCTGGAATCGCAAGCGGCAACCGAGGCCGTTCCCGCGCCGCACGACACGACGCCGCCCGAGGCGCTGCTGGCGTTTATGACGGCGAATTGGGCCGCACCGTCGGCCGAACCGCCGCCCGCCGTCCACGGCCTCGCGCGCTTCCAAGAGCGCCGCGCCCGCCTCTCCGCGCTCTTTCCGGGCGAAACGCTCGTAGTGCCGACCGGGCACGAGAAAGTGCGCGCGAACGATACCGACTACCGCTTCCGCGCCGGTACCGATTTCTTTTACCTGACCGGCAACACCGAGCCCGACTGCGTGCTCGTGCTCGAACCCACGGCGACGGGCCATCGCAGCGTTCTCTACGTCGAGCCAAATCCCGGGAAGACCGATGCGACCTTCTTCACCGATCGCGCAAAGGGCGAACTTTGGGTCGGCCCGCGCCTCGGCGTCGAGCAAAGCCGCATCCGTTTCGGTACCGATGTTGCGCGGCCCCTCGCCGATCTCGCCGCCGCCGTCGGCACCAGCGCCGCGACTTCCGCATACCGCTTCTTACGCACGATCGACCCGGCGCTCGAAGCATTCGCCGCGGGCGATCACGACCGCGATACGGCCTTCGCGGCGGCACTTTCCGAGATGCGCCTGATCAAGGACGCGCTCGAAATCGAAGCGATCCAAAGTGCCGTCGATTCGACGCATCGCGGCTTCGACGACGTCGTGAAGATCCTCGGCGCGCAGATCACCGAACGCCACGTCGAGGGCACGTTCAACCTGCGCGCACGCGTCGAAGGCAACGACTGCGGCTACAACACGATTGCGGCCTCCGGGGCGAACGCGTGCATCTTGCATTGGACGCGCAACGATCGCGCGATCGCGCAGGGCGATCTGTTGCTGCTCGACGCCGGCGTCGAAGCGACGACGCTCTACACGGCCGACGTCACGCGCACGATTCCGGTGAACGGTACGTTCTCGCCCGAGCAGCGCACGATTTACGAATTGGTGCTCGCCGCACAAGACGCGGGCTTTGCCGAATGCAAGCCGGGCAACGACTTCATGGAGCCCAACCGCGCGGCGATGCGCGTGCTCGCGGAGGGCCTCGAACGGCTCGGTATCCTCACGGTAAGCGCCGAGGAAGCGTTGCGCGACGATCGCCAATTCTACAAGCGGTACTCGCTGCATAACGTGAGCCATATGCTCGGACTCGACGTGCACGATTGTGCTGCCGCGCGTGCGGAAACGTACAAATTCGGCAAGCTCGAAGCGGGCATGGTACTGACCGTCGAGCCCGGCCTCTACTTCCAACTGGACGACCTGACCGTTCCGGAGAAGTACCGCGGCATCGGCGTGCGCATCGAAGACGACGTTGCGATCACGGCCGACAGCTGCACGGTGCTCTCGGGCAAAATTCCGCGTACGGTCGCGGACGTCGAAGCGTGGGTTCGCGCGGCGCGATGAACCGCAGCATCGCGGGAGCGCTCGTAGCGACGCTACTGTGCGCGCCCGGATATGCACGGGCATCGGAGACGCCGGTCTATCAGGGGCCGGCGTTTATGACCGTTTTTCCGGAAACGGCGAAATGCTACGACGCGCGCACGCGTAACGACGACGTCGGCATCGTGCGCTCGTGTATCACCTTCGCACAGCGCGTCGATCGCGAGATCGCGAAGTCGAGCACCACGGCATCGACGGACGACGCGCCGCTCGGCTCGAACGACGGTCCCGCGCGCTCCGTGCTCGGCGTATGGTCCGCGGAATACTGGTATGCGGTCGCGCAATCGCAGGGCCGCTTACGACGCTACCCCGCGCGCGCGGAAACGCTCCACCACATCGCGGACGTGCTCGCACGCATCGATATCGACGGCCTCACGACGTACGATCGCGAAAACAACGATAACACCGCGGGCCGTTATCGCCGCGTCGCCGCCCTCGTCCGCGACTCGCTCGCCACGCTCGGAAACTAGCGTAACGGCTAGCCGGCTTTTGCCGTGAGATCGTCGTCCTTGAACTTCATCTCGATATGCGAGCCGTCGCAGAACGGCTTGTTCGCCGATGCGCCGCAGCGACAGAGCGTCTGACGATTGCGTGCTTCGTAGGGCGTACCGTCTTGCGCGATGACCGTGATACCGCCGCGCACCCACAGCGGACCGCTGCACGCGCTTTCCGGATCCTCGACGATCGCGATCGACTTCGGGAGCACGGGCTCGACGTCGGTATCCTTTCGCTTATCGTGAAGGACGAGGCGGCCCGAGGGGCAGTGCGACGCTTCGTGCACGATCGTTGCTTCCACGCCCGGTGCATCCGATGTTTTCACAAGCGACCAAATACCGCCGGCGTTATCGCAAAAGCGGGCGACGGCGCATAGAACGTCCGCGTCCTTGAGGTCCATCGTCGGGCCGTCGATCGTTTTCGCTTGCTCGTCGAACGGCGCGTGGCTCGCGGTCTCCGTACCGTCGAAGCCGACTTTCGCGTGCGTACCGTCGCAGAACGGTTTCTTCGTGGATGCACCACAGCGGCAGAGCGCGTACTTCGCTTCCGCACCGTACGACTTACCCGGCTTCCAAGTCCACGAGCCGCCTTCGGCGTTGGCCTCGATCGACTCCACGTCGAGCGGCACGCCGCCGGTAACGAGATAGGGGCCATTCGGGGTGACGACGATTTTCGGCGGTATGGGCAGTGCAGAATCCGACACGATCGATCTCCTCGTGAAATGAAGTTGCTCTAGGCGGCGCCGCCGAGGTACGCCGCGCGGACGGCGGGCGAGGCGAGCAGGTTCGCGGCAGAATCTGTCTGCACGATCTTCCCGACTTCGAGCACGTACCCGCGATGCGCGATCGAAAGCGCTTGCGTGGCGTTTTGCTCGATCAGCAAAATCGTCGTGCCGCGTGCGTTGATGTCGCGGATCACGCCGAAGATCGTCTGCACGAGGATCGGCGAAAGCCCGAGCGACGGTTCGTCGAGTAAGAGCAACGACGGCCGCGACATCAGCGCGCGCCCCATCGCGAGCATCTGCTGCTCGCCGCCCGACATCGTGCCCGCTTTCTGCTCGAAGCGCTCTTTCAAGCGCGGAAACGTCACGAGCACTTGCTCCATATCGCTTGCGATCTCGGCCTTCGACGTGCGCGTGAACGCGCCGAGTTCGAGATTTTCGCGCACCGTCATGCGCGAAAACACGCGCCGGCCTTCCGGTGAATGCCCGATACCCAAGCGCACGATGCGATCCGCCGAGATGTTCTCGATCGCGCTACCCTTGAACCGGATCGTTCCCGATGCGGGCTTTACGAGGCCGCTGATCGTGCGCAGCGTCGTCGTCTTGCCGGCGCCGTTCGCACCGATGAGCGTGACGATCTCGCCTTCGTTCACCGTAAGGCTAACGCCCGAGAGCGCCGTAATGCGGCCATAGCGCGCGTCGATGTTCTCGACTTCGAGAAGTGCCATTACGCGGGTGCTCCGAGGTAGGCTTCGATGACTTTCGGATCGTTGCGAACCGCCGCGGGCAGGCCCTCGGCGATCTTCTCGCCGTGATCGAGCACGGTGATGCGTTCGCTGATCTGCATCACGAGCGGCATATCGTGTTCGATCAAAAATACCGTGATGCCGAGATCGCGGATGCGGCGGATCAAGACGACGAGATCTTCTTTCTCACGCGGATTCATGCCGGCGGCGGGTTCGTCGAGCAAGAGCAACGTCGGATCGCTCGCGAGCGCGCGCGCGATTTCCAAACGGCGCTGCTGACCGTAGGCGAGGTTCCGCGCGTAGGTTTCCGCTTCGCGTTCGAGGTTGCAGAATGCGAGCAGTTCGCGCGCCCGTGCGGTGACCTTACGCTCTTCGGCGCGGTGCCGCGGCGAGTGGATGAGCGCATCGAAGAGCCCGGCGTGTAAGCGCGTATGGCTCCCGGTCATCACGTTATCGAGAACCGACATGAACGAGAAGAGCCGGATGTTCTGGAACGTGCGCGCGATGCCGGCGTGGCAGATCTTATCCGGGCGCATGCCGTCGATGCGCAGGTCGCCCAAGCGCACTTCGCCTTCGGAGGGCTTGTAGATGCCGGTGATCACGTTGAACACGGTGGACTTGCCCGCGCCGTTCGGGCCGATCATCGCGACGATACCCGCATTCGGAATCGAGAAATCGAGCCCGTTGATCGCGGTCAGACCGCCGAAGCGTTGCGTAACGCCGCGTAGGGTGAGAAGATCGCTCACGGGCGGCCACCGCCGCCGTATTCGGCGTTCTCGTGGACGGCCGCAGGGTCGGGTTCGGTCACGTGCAGCTCCGCTTTCCGATCGCGCGACGGGATCAGCCCCTCGGGCCGGAAGAGCATCATCCCGACGAGGATGAAGCCGTAAATCATGAATCGGTAATTCGTGACGTCGACGTGGATACCGATCTGCCCGAGCAAATTTCCGGCTTGCGGTAACAAGTAGAAGTTCAAGATCGAGAGTAAGAGCGAGCCGACGACGACGCCCGTGAGCGAGCCCATCCCGCCGAGAATCAACATCGAGAGCACCGTGATCGAGACGTTGAACTTGAACTGTTCGGGCGACACCAGCGTGAGCAAGCCCGCGTTCACGACACCCGCAAGCCCCGAGAACGAGGCACCGAGCGCGAACGCGGCGAGCTTCGCCGTGGTGGTGTTGATGCCGATTTGCGCGGCCGCCGTTTCGTCTTCGCGAATCGCCATCCACGCGCGGCCGAGGCGCGATTGCCGCAAGTTTACCGCAAACCACAAACTCAGCGCGATCAGCACGAGCGTTAGGTAGTAATACGGCACCGGGTCGAGGCCGAATTTATAGCCGAAGAGCGTCGCGCCGTCGATGTTCGAGATGCCGTTCGGGCCGCCCGTGATGCCGTCGAGGTTGAGGAACGTCTGCGGGACGATCTCGCCGAACCCGAGCGTCACGATCGCCAAATAATCGCCGCGCAAACGTAGCGTCGGCGCGCCGAGCGCGATGCCGAAGAGCGCGGCGACGAGCGATGCGAGGATGAGCATCGGCCAGAACGCGACGTGGATGTTGAACTGCGGCGACGCAACGATCGCGTACGCATACGAGCCAATCGCAAAAAATGCGGCGTACCCGAGATCGAGCAAGCCAGCATAGCCGACGACGATGTTGAGCCCGATCGCGAGCATGAGGTAGATGCCCGCGTTTACGAGCACGTTGATCTGCCCGGCATTCCCGTCGACGATCGGGATCAGTACCGCGAACACACCCGCGGCGATCACCGAACCGATGCGGATCAGCTCGCGCTGCGAACGCTTCGGCTTGGACACGAGCGTTGCCATCAGACTTTCTCCGCGACGGCCGTGCCGAAAAGCCCCGTGGGTTTGAAGACGAGCACGAGCACGAGTACGACGAACACCGCGACCGTCGACCACTGATCGGAGATAAGGCCCGCGACGAGCGACTCGATCAGGCCGATCAGCAAGCCGCCGACCATCGCGCCGACGAAGTTCCCGATCCCGCCGAGAACGGCGGCCGTAAAGGCTTTCAAGCCCGCTGCGAAGCCGTTGAAGAACCACGTCGAGCCGTAATACACGCCGCTCGCGAAGCCGCCCGCACCCGCGAGCGCGCTGCCGATGAAGAACGTGAGCGCGATCGTGAGGTTGACGTTGATGCCCATGAGCTGCGTCGCATCGCGATCCTGGGCCGTCGCGCGCATCGCCTTGCCGAACTTAGTCTTGTAGACGAAGAGCTGCAGCGCCGCCATCATCACCGTCGCGAGCACGATCACGAGAATCTGCGTCGATTGAATCGTCACGCCGCCGACCGAGTAGGTTACGATCGGAATCACGACCGGAAAGCTGATCGGCGACGGGCCCTTCCACAGTTGCATCAGGTTTTGCAAAATGAACGAAACGCCGATCGCCGTGATGAGCGGCGCAAGTCGCGGCGCGTTGCGCAAACGGCGATACGCGAAGCGCTCGATCGCCATCCCCACGAGCCCGCACAAGAGCATCGCGCCGACGACGGCGAGCGTCACGTCGACCACCAGCACCCAGCCATGCAATTCGCCCGTTGCGCCGAGCATCGTCAGGATCGCGAGCGCGAAGAACGAGCCGAGCGTGTACACGTCGCCGTGCGCGAAATTGATGAGCTCGATGATGCCATACACCATCGTGTACCCGAGCGCGATCAGGGCGTAGATGCCGCCGAGCGCGAGCCCCGAGATTACCAAATTGAGAAACAAGGGCCACGTCAGGTGCATCGTTATTTCCGTGGGTCGATTTGCGTGAGGTACACGGCCTTGCCGTGCCGGATCGTAAACACCGAAGCGATCGGATGCAGCGTGTCGCCGTTCGCATCGAACGTGATGGCGCCGAGCACCGTCGGGACGCGCGTCGTCGTCGCGAGCGCCGCGCGCACTGCCGCGCGTGTCGGCACGGCACCCCGAGCGCTCGCCCGTGCGACGGCCGCGAGGATCGTCTGCGTGGCGGCGTACGTCGTTGCCGAGTACGCATCCGGCTCGCTGCCGAATCGCTTGCGGTACGCGGCAACGAACGCTTTCGCGGCCGGCAGTTTTTCCGCATTCGGCGCGGCGGTCGTATAGTACGTGTTATCCGCGTCGGGACCGACGCCGCTGATGAAGCCCGGATCGACGAGCGGATCGCCGCCGAGAAACGCAATTTTCGCGGGATCGAGCCCGGCTTGACGCATCTGTTTGCGCAGCAGCACGCCGCCCGTTGCGGGCGTTCCGCCGAAGAAGATCGCGTCGGGGTGTTGCGCCGCAACCGCGGTCAGCAGCGCGTGGAAATCTTGCTGGTTCGGCGTGACGTGATCGCGCAGCACGACTGTTCCATGCGCTTTCGTGAACCAGTCGGCGAAGATCGTCGCGATCGCACGGCCGAACGTTTCGTTATCGTCGATGACCGCGATGCGCTTGTAATGCAAGAGATCGTGCGCCACGATGCCCGCCGCCGCGCCTTGCAGATCGTCGGTCGCGACGACGCGAAAGAACACGCCGGAGCGCAGCTTCTTCGTAAGATCGGGATTCGTCGCGCTGCCGCTGACGATCGGTAACCCGAGCGCTTTCGCGAGCGGAATTTCCGCGACGGCGACGTTGGAATCGACGGGCCCGATGACCGCGACGACGGCGGGATCGGCGCCGAGCGTACGGATATTCGTCGCGCCCTGCTGCGGGTTATGAATGCCGCCGACGGTATCGTCGAGCGAAACGACTTCGAAGGCCTCTCGATGCGCCTTCGCATTCGCCTGTTCGACCGCGAGCACCACGGCGTTTTGCATCGGAAGACCGTTCGTCGCTTCCGCCCCGGAGACCGAAAGCGACGTACCGATTTTGATCGCGGCGGCGGCGACCGCCGCGAGCACCATCACGCGCTAGTTGCCGGCGCTACGCTTGACGTACGTCCAGGCGTTCTTTTTCACGGCCCAGAGCGAGACGACGGGATCGGTCGTGTCGCCGTTCTTATCGAACGAGAACGCGCCGAGCACGGTCTTGAGCTTCACGGCGTGCAGCGCTTGCACGACTTGCAGGCGCGACGGGACCTTGTTGCCGTTGCTCTTCATCGCGGCGAGGATGCCGGACGTGAGCGCTTCCGCGGCAACGTAGCCCGCCGCGCTAAAGCCCGCCGGATCCGCATTCCAACGCGCCTTGTACGCGGCCAGAAACTTGCGACCGTCGGGGGTCGTGCGCACGTCGATGTATGCGCCCGTCGCGTACGAGTTATTCGCAGCGGCCGCCGCGATCTTCAGGTACTGGTCGTTGAGCGGAAAGTCGTCCGCGGAGAAAAACGCGACTTTGTCGGTTTCCATGCCGGCGCCCGCCATCTGCTGACGGATCAAGCCGCCACCCGTGGAAAGCACGCCGCCCCAGTACAGGACATCGGGCTTCGCCGCCGCGACGCGCGTGAGCAGCGCCTTGAAATCTTGCTGCCCTTGGGTCACGTGATCGTGTGCGACGACGGTCAGGCCGAGCGATTTCGCCTCGGCCTCCACGATGTCGGCGAGGCCCTTACCGTACGTCTCGTTGTCGTCGAGGATCGCGACCGTCTTGAACTTCAGCTCCTTCATATACTGCGCGTCCGCTTTGCCTTGCAGATCGTCGCGCGAGCACACGCGGAAGAAGTTCGCGACCGTCGGATGCGCCGTACGATACTTCGGATCGAGCGTGATCTTCGGGTTCGTCACTTCGGGCGAAACCTGCGCGAGATCGACGCCGTTCGTGATCGGAATTTCCGCCGCGGCAACCGAGGAATTGAACGGTCCGACCGAGCCGAGTACGGCGGGATCGGCGGCCAGCTGTTTCACGTTCGAGGCGCCCTGCTGCGGGTTATGCACGCCGCCGACGGCGTTGTCGAGCGCGACGATCGTGAACTTGAAGCCCTTCGGCAGCTTCTTGCTCGCTTCTTCGATCGCGAGCACGGCGCCGTTTTGCGTGGGGATGCCGGACCCCGCGTCGGCCCCGGAAACGGGCAGATCGATGCCGATCTTGATCTCTTGATCGGCGGCGTTGGCGGGTAGGGCTCCGGCAAGCAATAGCAAGCAGAGCGCAGCGGAAGTGATGGTGCGCATGGCCCCGCTAGTACGCCGAAAACACCAACCGGTCCCGCTCCCTCGCACTTCGCATCATTGGCTTTCGTATAAGGCACGTTTGGTATACGCTCCTCATAACGTGCTCGGAAGACAACGCCATGATCGCGACATCGATCGTCTGGTCAGAACGATGGGATTCAGGCTACGCATCCGGCACGGCGGCGAAGGAGTGATCTTGGAAAGACACGCGGACGATTGGGCGTGGCTCGATGCAGTGACGGGGACTGTCGATGAAGATGTTGTCGAAGCTGCGTGAGACCGACCGGGCCCGGAAACGCTGCGCGACGTCGATTTCGAAGCCAGCCCGTAGCGAATTATTTCGCCGTTAGCGCGTCGCGGGCGGCGGCGGCGAGGATCGTTGCGACTTCGGGCCGGTTTCCGAAGAAGTCGGCCATCGCGAACGTGACCCCCGGATGTTGCGCGCGCGCTTCGTCGACGATTTCGACGAGGTCGCGGCGCACGTGCATTCCCGGGTGTAAGAAGTACGGTAACAACACGATGCGCGTGGCGCCTTCGCCGACCGCGGCGGCGATCGTTTGCGGGATCGAGGGCTCGGCCATTTCGAGGTACGCATAGCGAACGTCGGATGCGAGCGTCGCTTGCGTCGCAACGGCGAGGTCGCGCAACGACGCATTCGCCTCGGGATTGCGCGAACCGTGGGCGGCGAGGATGACGCATTGCATATCGGGGGAATTCGGACGGCATGCGCCGCTCTCCGTTCCCCATCGCCGCCTTGCTCGTCGTGCTCGCCATCTTCTATGCGCTTGCCGTAAGCCGCGACGTATATGAAGCGACGACGCCCGCGGGCATTCCGTGGCACGTGCTCTTGCGTAAAGTCTACAGCGTGATCGCCTTCGCGCTAATCGGGGGAACGGCGATCTGGGCGCTTCGCATCCGCAGCGCCTGGCCATACGTCTTTGGCGTCGCCGCGTACAGCGGTGCGATCGAAGTCGGGCAGTACGTGGCGGGCGCGCGCGAGGGGCTCGACTGGAACGCTTTCGATGTCGCGTGCGGCGCACTCGGCGGCGCGCTGGCCGCAACCATCCGCGCGCGCCGCGGTACGGAACGCACATGAAGAACGTTTTCGGCGCGCTCGCGCTTGCCGCGCTTTGCGCTTCGCTCGCCATTGCCGCGGAGCCAGCGCGCGCCGCCGTTACGGACACCACACTCGTCACGCCGACGGGGACGCTCTACGGCACGATGACCTTGCCCGATGGCGCGACCGGGCCGGTACCGGTTGCGCTGATCATCGCGGGCTCCGGGCCTTTCGATCGCGATGGCAACAGTCTTCCGAACGTAACGGCCGCACCATACCGCCTTCTTGCCGAGGCGCTCGCCACGCGCGGTATCGCAACCGTCCGATACGACAAGCGCGGCGTCGCCGCGAGTAGAGCGAGTGGAGCGGTGCCGGCGAGCGGACCGACCTTCACGGGTTACGTCGACGATGCTATCGGTTGGCTCGCACAACTCCGCACGGACAAGCGGTTCTCGCGCGTTACCCTCGTGGGCCACAGCGAAGGTGCATTGATCGCGCTACTCGCCGCAACACGCGCGCCCGCCGACGGCGTTGTCTCGATCGCGGGCGCGGGAAGGCCTATCGGAGACCTGCTCGTCGAGCAGGTTTCCGCGCAGGGCCCCGTCGCGCAACCACTCATCGAGCCGCTCCGCGCGGCGCTCGCGGCGGCGAAAGTAGGCCACGTGCCAACGAATGTCCCCGAGCCGTTGAAGTCACTTTTTTTACCGATGAATGCGACGTTTTTGCAGCAGTGGATGAACGTCGACCCCGCTGCGGTAGCCCGTACGCTTAGCGCGCCCTTGGCAATCGTCCAAGGTCTGGCAGATATCCAAATCACGGAGCAAGACGCGCGCCTCCTTGCGGCGGCAAACCCACGCGCCGTCTTGACCCTCGTGCCGCACATGACGCACATGCTCAAAGACGCGCGCGACGGTTCGCGCACGGCGAGTCTAGCGACGTATTCCGATGCCACCGGACCCCTCGATCCGCTAGCCGTGGACGCGATTTTCACCGGCATCGCGAAGTAAGGACGATGGCGGAGGTGCACCTCCGACCGAGAAGCGGTGCCGATGCGGATATGTTTCGGTCTCGCTTTTGCGATGCTGCTCGTTTTCGGTTTCCATCCCGTTGCGCGTGGCGAGGGATCGGCGCGTGCCGCCTACCAGCGCGTCAAGCCGACGATGATCCACGTTTGGGCCTATGGCGCGAATGGCGTCGTGAAGAACTCCGGCACCGCGATCGTGCTGTCGTCGACCGACCGCGAGACCTACGCGCTTACCGCGCAACACGTCATCGCGGATGCGGCTTCGCTCTCGGGTGAGACCATCGCCGAAACGCGTCAAGTGCCGATCCATGTTATCGCGGAATCGAAAGCATCGAGCGATCTCGCGGTCGTAAAGCTCGACCGCGGCGGCCTCGCGCCGATCCGCTTTTCGCCGGAGCATGTGTCCGAAGGCGACGTCGTCGCCGTCGCCGGCTATGCAGGCGATTCGGCGACGCAAAGCACGGCCGGCGGTGGCGAAGGCACGCCTCGCTTGATCGCTTCGGTGACCGTCAGCTCGCTCACGCAAAACCAGCGTCTGCTCGAACTCTCCAACGTGAAGATCGAAAAAGGCATGAGCGGCGGCCCCGTGTTCGATGGGGATGGGCAACTCGTTGCGATGATCGTAACCAAGGGCAACACGCCGACGGGCTTTGCCGTATCCGCGCTCGATTTCATCACGACGTTTCTCACCACCAACCACGTTGCTTATGCCTCCAACGCGCAGCCATCGCCACAACGCATTGCGGAACGCGCGCAAACGGCGGTTCGCGCCGCAAACGCACGTACGGCGTTCCTTCGCGCCCTGCCAGGTGCGGGAAGACTCGCAGTGTTCGCGAGCAACACGGCGGAGCTTTCGGGATTCGAGAGAAACGCGGCGCAGCGTTTCGACACTACCGTGGCAACGCAGTTAAGCGCGCAATTTGGCACCCGAACGGTGCTCGTGCAGGCACCAACTGCTGGGTCGCTCGCGAGCTCGATCGACGCGGCACGAAAAAATGGCGCGCTCACGTTTGCGACGAGCGCCATTACCTTACGCAACCTCGGCGCGAGCACGGACGTGCGCGGAGGGCCAACCAATATCGTACGCGTGACCGTGCAAATGAACGTGGTCGACACTTTCGGCGAAACGTGGCTCGGCGCGGAGGAGCGAGCCGATATCGCTTACACGACGCGGAACGCGCAGGACGCGACGGAGTCGTACTACGCACAGCTGGGCGATCTCGCGAGCCGCGCGATCGCGACGATGCGCAAGCAAATCGAATTCAGCCATCCCGAATCGACGGACTCTCGCATTGCGAATCTCTTTCGGTATGCGATCCCACTCGCAAACGGCGAGCGTGGAACCTTGGTCAATACCCGACCGGTGAAACAAGGTATCGCGCTCGATATTTCTCCGGTGAGTTCCGGCGCCGAAGCCGGGCTCCAATCGGGCGACATCGCCGTCGCGATCAACGGCACGAATGTCATCGGTATCTCAAACGCCGATCTTGGTAAACTTCGCGACGACAACCCAGCGGGGAACGATTTCGAAATCATCGAGTCCGACGGATCGCACGTGCACATCCGCGTGCTTCCCCGCGATCTGCGATGGTTCGTGGAGCGCCGCGCGGCGCTCGCCCCGAGCTAGGCGGTAACGAGCTCGCGCGTGGCGGCGGCGTTGAAGTAGCTCGCCTGCGGGTGATGGATCACGATTGCGGCGGTCGACTGTTCCGGAATGATCTGGAACGCATCGCTCAGCTCCGCGCCGATCGCGTTTTCCGCATCGAGCAATCGCCAGACGATCTCGTGTTGCGAGAGATCCGGGCACGCGCCGTAGCCCCACGAGTAGCGTTTTCCACGGCTCTGCGGGAGGCCGAGTTCGCTCCGGATACGCGCGTGCGTGTGTTCGGCGAGCGCTTCCGCCGCCTGCACGGCGAACCCGTGGAGATAATACGAGTCGCTGTAATCGTTACGCGCTTGCGCGGCATCGATCACGTGAGAAACGTCACGCCCCATCGTTACGACTTGCATCGCAACGATATCCGAAGCGCCGCCGTCGAGCGGCTCGCGCAAGTAATCCGCAAGCGAGAGATGCTCGCCGCCCGCTTGGCGCGAGAAGTTCATGCGTGCGATCTCGCGCTTCGTATTTTCCGGATCGTAGAAGATCACTTCGTCCCCGAGCGCGGCCGCGGGGAAGTACCCGTACACCACACGCGGATCGAGCAGGGGCGTCGCTTCGGCACGTTTTTTGAAGGCCGCGAGGCGCGGTTCGTACTCGTCACGCACCACGGAATCCCACGCGTCGCCCTTGACGTTACCGCCACCCCACGAGAGTCGATAGAGCGAACGCAGGTCGAAGTGCGGCCAGAGTTCTTCCGGCGCGATCCCGCGCAATTTGCGCGCGCCGAGGAACGGCGCTTTCGGGGGTTCCGGATACGAAAGCGTCGTGCGGGCGCTTTGCGCGGGACCGGTCGACGGTGCGTTCTTCGCGGCACGCGCGGCATCGCGCGAACGCTCGGCCTCGACGCGCATCTCCGCGCGGAACGCATCGCGCCGCGTGGAATCGCCGGTCAGCGCATCGACGATCGCGAGCCCTTCGAAGGCGTCCTTCGCGTAGTACAGGCCGGGTTCGAAATAGCGATCGCCGTCGTCGAGGAAGCTGATCCGGCGGCCGAAATCGCGGTTGATCGCCGCACCGCCGACGATGATCGGGAAGTGCAAATTGCGCGCATCTTGTTCCTTAACGCAAATCGGCATCTGCTTCGAAGTCGAGACGAGCAGCGCGGAAAGCCCGATCGCATCGGCGTCGACTTCTTCGGCCTTCGCAAGGATCGTCGCCATCGGGACTTGCTTCCCGAGATCGTGCACGGTGTAGCCGTTGTTCGAGAGAATCGTGTTAACGAGGTTCTTCCCGATATCGTGAACGTCGCCGTACACGGTTGCGAGCACGACGGTGCCCTTCGTCGCGCCATCGGTCTTCTCGAGAAACTGTTCGAGATGGCCGACCGCGCGCTTCATCACTTCGGCGGATTGCAAGACGAACGGCAAGATGAGCTCGCCCGCGCCGAAACGATCGCCGACATCTTTCATCGCCGGGAGAAGCACGTTGTTGAGCACGTCGACCGGCTGGCGCTCGCGCAAGACCTCATCGAGCTTCGCTTCGATCCCGTCCTTACGACGGCGCAGGATCGCGTTGTGGATGCGGACTTCGATCGGATCGTTTTCGTCCTCGGCCACCGCGGCGTTCGTGCCGGCGCTGACGACGACGGTTTCCCAGTGCTCGATGACGCGTTGCAGCGCATCGGGACGGCGGTTGAACACGAGATCGTCGCAGAGATCGCGTTCCGACTGATCGAGTTCGCCGTAGGGCGTGATCTCTTTCGGATTGACGAGCGCCATGTCGAGCCCGGCCTCGACGCAGTGGTGCAACATCACGGAGTTGAGCGCCGCGCGTGCGTGCGGCTTGAGCCCGAACGAAACGTTTGAGATGCCGAGCGACGTGAGCACGCCCGGCATCGCTTCTTTAATCAGCCGAATGCCGTCGATGGTAGCTTTCGCCGAATCGATGAATTCGGCGTCGCCCGTTGCGAGCGTGAACGTTAGCGGATCGAAGATCAGCGCGCCCGGCTGGAGCGCGTATTCCGTCGTGACGATGTCGTAGATGCGCTGCGCGATCTCGCGTTTGCGCTCGGCGGTTTTCGCCATCCCGACTTCGTCGATCGTGAGCGCGACGACCGATGCGCCCGCTTCGCGCACGAGCGGCATCACCGAATCGATGCGCTCGCGGCCGTTTTCTAAATTGATCGAGTTGACGATCGCGCGGCCCGCGTACATCTTGAGCGCGGCTTCGATGACCTTCGCTTCGGTCGAGTCGATCATGAGCGGCGCTTCGGTCGATTGCGCGAGGCGCTTGACGATCGCGCGCATCTGCTCGTCTTCGTCCGTGCGCTCGGTGAGCGCGACGCAGATATCGAGGATGTGCGCGCCGCCTTCGACCTGCTCGCGCGCGACGAGCGAGATTTCGTCGTAGTCGTCCGCGAGTAAGAGGCGCTTGATCTTGCGCGAACCCTGGCTATTGATCCGTTCGCCGACGAGCAGCGGGCGCGGTTCTTGCGCCAGGCACACGGCCGTCATCGCGGATGCGGCGTATTGAATGGGCTTCGGTTCCGGCATGCGGCCCACGAGGCCCGAAACGGCTTCGCTGAATGCCGTGATGTGCGCGGGCGTCGTGCCACAGCAACCGCCGATCGCGTTCACGCCAAAATCGGCGACGAACGCTTTGAGTTCGCGTGCCATTTCCTCGGGCGTTTCCGGATAGATCGTCTCGCCGCGCGTGCCCATGATCGGTAAGCCCGCATTCGGGATGACGCTGACGAAGCAGCGCGATGATTCGCCGAGAAAGCGGACCGCATCGCGCATGTGCGTGGGGCCGGTCGAGCAGTTGAGGCCGATGACGTCGATCGGCAACGCATCGAGCGTCGCCGTGACCGCGCGGATATCCGTACCGAGGAGCATGCGGCCGGTAACGTCGAGCGTCGCCTGCGCCTGGATCGGCACGCGACGCGCGCCGCGGTCGAACGCGCGCACGATCCCGGCGATCGCGGCCTTCATCTCGAGCAAATCCTGGCTCGTCTCGAGCAAGAGCAGATCGACGCCACCGGCAATGAGGAAACCCGCCTGCTCCGCATAGAGCTCGGCGAGTTCGTCGAAGGTGATCTTCGAGAGCGACGGATCGGACGACGAGATGAGCATGCCGGTCGGCCCCATCGAGCCCGCAACGAAGCGCGGTTTCTCGGGCGTCGCGTATTTGTCGCACGCGGCACGCGCGATCCGCGCGGCGTTGACGTTGATCTCTTCGGTTTTCTCGCCGAGGCCGTATTCTTCGAGTTTCATTCGCGATGCGGTAAACGTGTCGGTTTCGACGACGTCCGCGCCCGCGGCGAGATACGCTTCATGGATCGTCGCGATCGCATCGGGACGCGTGACGACGAGCGCTTCGTTACAGCCGTGGTAGGCCGCGCCGCCGAACGCCGCATCGTCGAGCTCGAGCGCCATAAGTTCGGTGCCCATCGCGCCATCGAAAACGAGAACGCGCGAACGAAGGGCATCGAGATACGGCGATGTGCTCATACCATAGTCTACGGTTCGCGAAGCAATTCGCTTAGCATGAATTGTCCACGAGACCGATAATTGAATTATCGTGGACAACGCGACGGAACGAGAACTTCGCGCGATGGAAAGATTGCGCGACAGCATACGCACGCTCGAACCGCGGCCTGCGGCGGCGCGCGAGCTCCGTTTGCTCCGGCGCGAATCGATCGAAGCATCGGCCCGGATCGCCGGCAGCGCACTCACGGCGTCCGAGGTTGCCGCTTTGCTCGATCGTGGGATCGCGCTCGGCGGGCACCTCCTCGCGGATTACGTTTCGGTCCGCGAGTATGCCGACGCCGCGGCGTACGCGTGGTCCCGTCGCGCGCCGTTGCCGCCCGCGCGCGCCTGGGCCTCGGTCGACGAGGTGCGGCGCCTCCACACGCTTGCCGTCCGCTCCGAACCCGAAAGCTCGCCGGGAGCGTGGCGCACGACGAACCCACGCGCGCCGGCGGACGGGCACGTGGCGCCGCCGTATTGGTCCGTACCGCGCGAGGTGCAGGCGACGACGGAGCGCATCAACGCGACGATCGGCATCCGGCCGGACGCGCTCGTCACGGCGGAAGCGATCGCGCGCATCGAACGCATCGAGCCCTTCTCCTCGGCGAACGGCCGCGTCGGACGCCTCTTCGCCGATATCATCCTCGCGCGCCGCGGCTATCCGCCATTCGTGATCGACGAGCGCCGACGCGAAGCCTATCTCGTGGCGCTCGGCGCGGCGCGCCTCGGCGACGCGCGGTCGCTCGCTCGAATCGTGGCGGACGCCGTTCTGCGCTCCTTGCGACGCATCGAAGCCGCGACGCGCGGCGAACCGCTGATTTTGCTTGCGGAGCTGGTCGCTCCGAACGAGCGCGCGGCGGCGTACAAAGCCGCGCAGCGCGGGCGACTAGCGGTCGTCGAGCGCGATGGGCGCACGTACTCTACCGCCGCGTGGCTTGCGGAGTACTGTGCGAATCGCGCGCCCGGCGGGCGCCCCGGAGCGAGCGCGCGCGCCTTGCCGAGGCGATCGAACGACGTGATAGACTCGTGACCATGGAAGCGCTGCTGCAGTCCACGCGACACGCGATCACGGTCGCCGAGTTCATGTCTTCGGAGATGCCGGAACGCACCGAGCTCATCGATGGAATCGTGTACGACGTGTCGCCCCGCAACGAACCGCACACCTTCGCCGTGCGCGCGCTCAATAAGCGCCTCGTCCCGCATCTCGATCCGGACCTCGTCGTGCAAATCGAAAACGCCGTTGCCGTGACCGGATGGCACGGCACGAACGCACCGGAGGTCGACGTCGCGATCATCCGCGATCGCGCATACGATCCGATGGTAACGGCGGCCGATATGATCGCTTTTATCGAAGTTTCCGACACGACGTACCGCGATGATCGGCGCGTGAAGATTCCGATGTACGTTCGGACGGGCGTGCCGACGTATCTCGTCAACGTGCGCGAACGGCGAGTCGAGTGTTATCTCTCCGAAGCCGATCTCGCGTTGCCGAACGGTCGCATCATCGACGAGGATGCGAGCGTCACGATCGCGGGCGTCACGTTTGCGGTAGCCGTGCTCTTCATTACGCCGAAACCATAAGAGGTTCGCCGCGCAGGGTGCGACAATCGTCGGACGATGATTGCTGCGCCCGTGAAGACGCTCGTCTCGACCGTCGACCTCGTGAAATCGTACGGCGGTTTCCGGGCGACCGACGGCGTTTCACTCGCGATCGCCGAAGGCTCGATCCACGCGATCATCGGCCCGAACGGTGCGGGCAAAACGACGTTCTTCAACCTTATTTCCGGATTTGCGAAACCAACGTCGGGGCGGATCGTGTTCGCGGGGCGCGACATCGCGGGCCTGGCGCCCGCAGCGATCGCGAAGCTCGGAATCGTGCGCAGCTTCCAGATCAACAGCATCTTCCCGCACCTCACCGTCCTCGAAAACGTGCGCGTCGCGCTCGAAGCAAAAACCGATCTCCCGTATAAGTTTCTCGCACCGGGTTCGGCGATGCGCGCGCTCGACGAACCCGCGCGCGCGCTGCTCGCACGCGTCGGCATCACGAAGAATCTCGACGTGCAAGCGGCGACGCTTCCGTACGGGCGCAAACGTAGCTTGGAGTTGGCGATCGCACTGGCGCTCGATCCCGTGTTGCTCTTGCTCGACGAACCCACCGCCGGTATGGGCAACGAAGACATCGAGCGCGTGACCGATCTCGTGCGTGAGGTGGCGAAGGGCCGCACCGTGATGCTCGTCGAGCACAACCTGCGCGTCGTCGCCGATCTCTCCGATCGCATCACCGTGCTGCAACGCGGCAAAGTGCTCGTCGACGGAACGTACGACGAAGTGCGCAACGATCAACGCGTGATCGACGCCTATCTCGGAGGCGGACATGCTTGAGCTGCGCGACGTCCACGCGTATTACGACGAAAGCCACGTCCTGCGCGGGATGGAGCTCACCGTCGAGCGCGGCGAAGTCGTCACGCTCGTCGGCCGGAACGGCGTCGGTAAAACCACGACGCTCAAGACCATCATGGGCATCGTGCGCGCGAAACGCGGCACGATCCATTTCGACGGGAAGCCGATCGAGCGCGCGACGAGCGATCGCATCGCGCGCGCCGGTATCGCATTCGTCCCGGAAGAGCGCGGCATCTACGGCTCGCTCACGGTCTCCGAAAACCTGGTCCTACCGCCGATCGTCGGCGACGGCGGTTGGTCGCTTGCGAAAATCTACGATCTTTTCCCGATTTTGAAAGAACGGGGCAAGGCCGTGGGTACGACGCTCTCCGGTGGCGAGCAACAGATGCTCGCGATCGCGCGCGTGTTGCGCACCGGAGCACGCATGATCTTGCTCGACGAACCAACGGAGGGCCTCGCGCCCGTGATCGTCGACGCGATCGGCGAAGTGATCCGCGCGATCAAAGCGAGCGGCATGACGGTGCTCCTCGTCGAGCAGAACTTACGTTTCGCAACGGGTGTCGGCGATCGCCATTACCTCGTCGATCACGGGCACGTCGTCCGCTCGCTCTCGAATGCCGAAGCGATCGCAAACGAAGCGAGCTTACTCGAACATCTCGGGGTTTAGGAAACCCGCAACGCATCGTACGGCGTGGGAACGTGCTCCGCACCGCACGGCTTCGCGCCGTAATATGCATCGCCGTAACCGGCGATGCATATTACGGCGCGGGAACGTGCTCCGCGACGTTCGGCTTTCGCGGCGCGGTATCGTCTTCATCGACGAGCTTCGGGCGTAGCGCATGGACGATCTCGCCGACGATGCCGCGCCGTGCGACCAGCACGATGACAAGGAAGATCGAGCCCAGGACGAGGTTCGTCTTATCGCCGATCGGCGTCTTCGAAACGAAATATTCTAACGATTCGAAAATACTCGCACCGAGCGCCGGGCCGAAGATCGTGCCGATGCCGCCGAGGATCGTCATCATCACGACTTTGCCCGACGTGTGCCAATCGACCGCGTCGAGCCCGGTCAGACGATTCCCGACCGCGTAGAGCACGCCCGCGAGGCCCGAGAGCGTTCCGGACATCACGAACGTCGCGAGCTTATAGCGCTCGACCCGGTAGCCGAGACCGATCGCGCGATTCTCGTTCTCGCGCATCGCGGCGAGCACGGAGCCGAACGGCGAGCCGACGACGCGCACGACAAACGCGACGCCGAGCACGACGATCGCGAGCGCGACGTAGTAATACACCAGATCGTTTTCGAGCGAGAGCCCGAACGCGCCGCCGCGCGATGGGATCGGTAACCCGTTCTCGCCGCCCGTAATCTCGTTGAACTGCAGCGCGAAGAAGTATTGCACTTGCGCGATCGCGAGCGTGATCATCGCGAAGTAAATTCCGGTACGTTTGATCGCAAGCAGGCCGACCACGAACGCGAGCGCCGCGGAGTAGACGATGCCGCCGAGGAGCGCGACCGGGAACGGCGCACCGAATTTCGCGATGAGCAGCGTGCCCGCGTATGCGCTGCCGCCCCAGAACATCGCTTGCCCGAACGAAAGCAATCCCGTGAACCCGAGCAACAGATCGAACGCGACGGCGAAGAGCGCGAAGCACACAAGGTTGATCGCGAGCACCGGATACACGAAATGCGGCAGCACGAGTGCGACGGCGAGAAGCGCGAAGCCGACGAGCAGCCCTCGGTTGCCGGCAGCGACGAGCGCTCTCATCGTGCGCCCTCACGGATACCGAAGAGCCCGGCGGGCCGCACGATCAGAACGATCACCATGACGATAAAGACGAGCGTGTTCGCGATCGGCGGGTAGAGCACGGCGCCGATTGCGGCGATCACGCCGAGCCCGAAGCCCGTGATGATCGAGCCCTTGATCGAGCCGAGTCCACCGATCACGACGATGGCGAACGTGTTGATGATGATCGTATCGCCCATGCTCGGCTGCACGTTCGTGTTTGGCGCGCTGAGCACGCCCGCAAATGCGGCGAGCGCGACGCCGATCGCAAACACGGCGGAGATCAGGCGCGAGGTGTTGATTCCGAATGCGCGCGTCAACGTCGGATTCTCGGTTGCGGCGCGAATGCGCGCGCCGATCGGCGTGCGTTCCACAACGTACCACACGACCCCGCAAACGACGGCCGCGAGCACGATCGCAAACAACCGGTACGTCGGGTATTCCGTGACGCCGATATTCGTGACGCCCGCAAGGATCTCGGGCGTCGCATACGGCGAACCGAGCGCGCCCGCAAACACGCGCATAACGTCCTCGATGATCAGCACGAGCGCGAACGTCAACAGCAAATTGTAGATCGGGTCGAGTTTGTAGAGCCGCCGCAGCAGCGTCACCTCCAGCAACAAGCCGAAGAGCCCGACGATGACCGGCCCGACGATGAGCGCGGCGAAAAACGGTAGATGGAACAGTTGCGCGCCGTAATAGGCGACGAACGCGCCCAGCATATACATGACCCCGTGGGCGAAATTTACGACGCGGAGCATGCCGAAGATCACGGAAAGCCCCAACGCCAAAATAGCGTAGAAGCCTCCCGCGACCAACCCGTTGAAAATCTGCGTGACGAGATACGAAACGGTCATCGGCGGATCAGGTCAGGTTCTGCTACCAGTCCTTCTTACAGACGGACTGCGATTCGGGGCGGAACGCCCGGCCCGGTGGGATGGTCTGCACGATCTTGAACCACGCGTGCGGTTCCTTGATCGCGGACTTATCGAGCACGTCGACAACGTACATATCGTGCAACACGCGATGGTCGCGCGCGCGCCACTCGCCGCCGTGCGCGTAGAAGTCGTTGAACTGACGGCCGTCGAGATAGGCGACGACCTTATCGGCATCGGTGGAACCGACGGCCTTCACCGCTTGCAGCCATTGCATCGCCGCGGAGTAATCCGCCGCTTGGATGTCCGTCGGGCGCAGACCGTTCATCGCCTTGGCGTAACGATCGGCCCAAGCGCGCGCCGGTTTGTCCTCGTTCCAGTACCACGACGTCGTGATCCGCGATCCCGCGAACACCTCCGGTTGCGCATCGACATCGGAGAGGAAGAGCAGCCCGACCGCAACCTTCATCTGCTTATCGACGCCGAACTGCTTCACTTGCTTCATCGTATTCACGGTGTCCGCACCTGCGTTGAGCACGCCGAGGACATCCGGCTTCGCATTTTTCGCGGAGAGCAAATACGTCGAGAAGTCCGCAGTGCCGAGCGGCATGCGATCGGCCTTCACGAACTCGCCGCCGCGATACTTGATCGCCGCGGTGAAATCGGCGAGCATCTGATCGCCGAACGCGTAGCTCGGCGCGATGCCGTACCACTTCTTGCCCGTCGGCGAATTCGCAATGCTGGCGCCCGTCGAGAACGCGAGCGCATACGTGTCGTACGCGTAGTGATACGTGTATTTATTGCAATTCGCCCCGGTAACGGCCGAGGTGCCGCCGCCTGTCACGATCGCGAGCTTGTGCTTTTCTTTCGCAACCGCGGCGACGGCGAGTGCCGTGCCGGAGTTCGTCATATCGAGCGCGAGCTCGGCCCCGCCGTCGTACGCTTCGCGCGCTTTCGTTCCGGCTTCGGTTGCGTTGTTGCGGTGATCGATCGCGTCGACTTCAACCGTGCGCCCGAGCACCTTGCCACCGAAATCGGCCACGGCCATCTTCGTAGCGGCGATCGCGCCCGGGCCCGCAAGCCCCGCGTAGACGCCCGACATATCGGTGATGACCGCGATCTTGATCGGGCCGCCGTCGGCTGCTGCGGAGGGCAGCGGAGCGACGGTGGAGGCGGCGATGCCGGCCGTTGCCGTCAGCATCGCGATGGTGCGCACGAGGCGCGAAGGTCGGATCACAGGCGACTCCTCAATCGATGAACGCGAGCGCCGCAGAACGGCGCCCGTCACGCAAGAGAGTTGTCGCGAAGTGCGACCTAAGTCCTACACACGCGCCGGAAGTCGCTCCGGACCCGGCGCGCTCGCCGCCGTTTTCGCATGCTTGCCTTTGCCCGCGCCGACGCGCTCGTTGAAGCTTTCGATCAACACGTAAAGCACCGGCACGACGAGCAAGTTGAGGAACGTCGAGACGAGCATCCCACCGAACACCGCGGAGCCGAGCGAGTTGCGCGATGCGCTTCCCGCGCCGGTTGCCGTGACGAGCGGTAGGATTCCGAGGATGAACGCGAACGAGGTCATCAAGATCGGGCGAAGACGCGTCTCGGCGGCCCGCACGACGGCGTCCGTCGGGCTCAAGCCCTCCTCTTCGCGGAGCTGATTCGCGAATTCCACGATCAGGATCGCGTTCTTCGATGCGAGCCCGATGAGCATCACGTAGCCGATCTGTGCGAACACATCCGAGACGATGTGTTGGAAGAGCAAGAATCCGATCGCACCGAGCAACGCGAGCGGCACGGCGAGCAGGATGATCAGCGGATCCGTGAAGCTCTCGTACTGCGCCGAGAGCACCAAGAACACGAACACTAAGCCAAAGGCGAACACGAGCGCCGCTTGGCTCCCGCCCTCGATCTCTTCGCGCGAGAGCCCGGTAAATTCGAAACCGAGCGTCGGCGGGAGATTCTTTCCGTAATTCTGCAAGGTCGCAAGCGCCTCGCCCATACCATGACCCATCGCGGGCGTGCCCGAGATTTCGATCGAGCGGTGGAGGTTGTAATGCGTGATGATCGGGGCCGCGCGCTCCAAGCGGAACGTTGCGAGGCCGCTGAGCGGCACGTATTGCGCGGGCGCGCTTGCCGCGGCGTTCGGTCCCGAAGCGATCGCGCCGTTTCCGGCTTTCGTCGGATCCGTCGCGATGAAGATGTTCTGCAAATCGGCAACGTTGTTCCGATACTTCGTATCGGCTTGAACGTACACGCGATACGAGCGATTGAGGAAATCGAAGTCGTTCACGTAGACGGAACCGAGGTACACCTGCATCGTGTTGAACACCGTCGCAAGCGGGATGCCGAGCGCCTTGACCTTCTCGCGATCGACATCGATCTGCAGCTGCGGCGAGTCGGTGCGGAACGTGGTATACGTCCGCGAAAGCACGGAGCCCGGGGCGTTTGCGGGCCCGATGATCCCCTGGTATGCCGCGCCGAGCATCGCGGGAAGCGTGCTCGATCCACGATCTTCGAGTTCGAACGTGAAGCCCGATTGCTGCCCGAGGCCCTGGATCGGCGGCGGGTTGACCGCGAACACCGATGCGCCCGTGACTTGCGTGAAGAGCGCGAAATTGATGTGGCCGAGCACGTCGGTCACGGAGTGACCCGTTCCCGTGCGATCCTTCCACGGCTTGAGCAACATGAACATCGTCGCTTTGTTCGGGCCCGCACCCGTGAAGCTGAACCCGCGGATGTCGAACACGTCCACAACTTCGGGCTGCGAGCGGATGATGTTTTCGACTTGCGTCTGCACGCGCTGCGTGCCGTCGACCGAGGTGCCCTCGGGCGCCTGAAGCGAGACGATCGCATAACCCTGATCTTCGTCGGGGATGAAGCCCGTCGGCGCGTTCAGGAACAGATACCCCGTGAACGCGAACAGCCCCGCGAACACGACCAGGACGGCATACCGCGCGCGGATGATCTGCGGCAGCAGCCGATGATAGCCGCGTCGCGTACCGTTGATCGCGCCGTTCACGTACTTCCAAAGGCCGCGCTGCGACTCGCCCTGATCGCGCAACAGCAGCGATGCGAGGACCGGCGTCAAGGTGACGGCGTTGAAGAGCGAGATCGCGATCGAGAACGCGATCGTGAGCGCGAACTGCTTGTAAAGTTGCCCCGTCGTCCCCGGAAAGAACGCGACCGGGATGAAGACGGCGAGCAGCACGAGCGAGGTCGCGACGACCGCACCGAGGATCTCGCGCATCCCCTCGAGCGCCGCCGAGAACGGCGACATCTTCTTCTCGTGGATGAAGCGCGCGATGTTCTCGATGACGACGATCGCGTCGTCGACCACGAGCCCTGTCGCGAGCGTGAGGCCGAAGAGCGTCAGCGTGTTGATCGAGAAGCCGAGCAGCTTGATGAGCGCGAAGGTGCCGATGAGCGAGATCGGGATCGTGATCGCGGGGATCAGCGTCGTGCGCCAATCTTGCAAGAACACGAAGATCGTGATGACGACGAGCACGATCGCGATCAAGAGCGTGATGACGACTTCCTTGATCGACTCTTTCACGAATTCCGTAACGTCGAAGGCGACGTGGTACGAGACGCCCGCCGGGAATTTCTCCGCGAGCCGATCCATCGTCGCGCGTACGTCGGTCGCCATTTGTAGCGCGTTGCCGTCGTTTGCCTGTTGCACCCCGATGCCGACACCCTTGCGGCCATCGAACTGGAGATCGGTTGCGTACGTTTCCGCGCCGATCTCCGTGCGGCCGATATCGCGCACGCGCACGAACCCACCGTCCGGCGTCGATTTGAGGATGATGTTCGCGAACTCGTCGGCCGTCGAGAGGCGGCCCGTTGCGTGCACCGTGTACTGGTAGGCTTGGTTGCCGCTCGTCGGCGGCTGACCGATCGCGCCCGCGGCAACCTGCACGTTCTGATCGCCGAGCGCCGCGGTAACGTCGGCTGCGGTCAAGCGATGATCGGCGAGCTTCTTCGGATCGACCCAAAGGCGCATCGCATATTTGCGTTCGCCGAAAATGATGACGTTGTTGACACCCGGGATGCGCCGCAATTCGTCGCGCACGTTGAGATCGGCGTAGTTCGAGAGAAACGTCGGATCGAAACGCGAGTTGCTCGACGTGATCCCCATGCCGATGATGAACGTGCCCGAATTCTTCGCGACGGAGACGCCCGCGAGCTTAACCTCGTTCGGCAAACGACCTTGCGCGAGATTCACGGCGTTCTGCACGTCGTTTGCGGCCTGATCGAGGTCGCGCGAGAGATCGAACGTTGCCGTGATCGTCGCGGTGCCGTCGCTACCGCTCGTCGACGTGATGTACCGCAGCCCCTGAAGCCCGTTGATGGCTTGCTCCAGTGGCGTCGTCACCGATGCCTCGACCGCTTGTGCGTTCGCCCCCGTGTAGATCGCCGTTACGGTAACGACCGGCGGCGAGATCTTCGGGTACTGCGCGATTGGCAGGATCGGAATCGAAACCGCACCGACGAGGAGGATCACAAGCGAACAGACGGTCGCAAAGATCGGGCGGCGTAAGAAGAATTCGATCACCTCACCCGGGACTCACACATCTTTCGTAAGGTTGCCGTAAACGCGGGTAGCACGCCGACTTCGCCCGTCACCGTGCCCGCATGATTCTGAACGATCTGGCGGGCATGCGGCTCGAGAAGCGCTTCTTCTTTGGCGCTCAGCGCTCCAAGCGCACGTAACGCCGCAAGGGTCGCGGGTGGTACGGCGCGACGCGTTCCGTCGATGCATTTTACGACGAGCCCGAGGCCATGCGCGAGCAACGCATCGGCGTGCACGCCTTCGGCGCCCGCCTTGCAAGCGATGCGTCCGTTCGTCGCCACCATCAAATCCGTATCGAAGCGCGCGGTACCCGCGACGTATGCGGGTTCGCCGAGCATCGCGGCACGCACGCGTTCGAGCGCGCGCGCGTCGGCATCGTCGAGTCCGTCGAGCGTCGCCAAACGCGCGAACGATAAGGCCGCGTTGCGTAACGGGGTCGCGTAGACCGGAATGCCGCAGCCATCGATCCCGAGCCGATCCGCCCCGAAGCGGTCGTCGCTCACGCGTTCGCACATCGCGAGTACGGCGCGTTCGGCCGGATGATCGACCGCGAGATAGTTGGCAAACGGCGCATCGAGCAATCGCGAAAGCGCGAGCACGCCTGCATGCTTGCCGGAGCAGTTGTTATGCAGTACCGACGGCATCTCTCCGCGTTCCGTGAGCGCGCGTGCGGCTGGCTCATACGATGGAGCGTGAATCCCACACTGCAGATCGGCGGGCGTGGCTCCGATCTTCGCGAGAATGCTCTCGACCGCCGCTGTGTGAAACGGTTCGCCGTTATGCGAAGCGCACATGACGGCGAGTTCCGCGTCCGTGAGCCCGAAGCGTTCGATCGCGCCCGCGCGCACGGCGGCGGCGGCGATGAACGGCTTCGCCGACGAACGCAAGAACACGGGCGTATCGATGTCGCCCACGGCGAGCGCGATTTCGCCGCTCGGATCGACCGCGCAGAGCGCAACGGCGTGGATGGATTCGACGAGCGGGCCGCGCGTGACGCCGACCGCGGGTATACCTTCGAGCATGGGGGCCTAGCGTTCGAGCAGCGTCTCCACGCTCACTTCACGTACGTCGAATGCCGTAACCGCTCCGGGCTCGGTGCGCAGCGCAACCGAGAGCCGATGCGAGGGCAATGGAGCAAATGACGTAAGCGACCAACGCTCGACGTCGCCCGCCGGATCGCGTAGCACCCGAGGTGCGGGTTCGAGCGCAAGACACGTCTCCGGAAACGGCATGCCGAGACCGATGCCGCGCGCCTTCGCGATCGCTTCTTTTAGCGTCCAGGTCGCGAAGAAGAACTCAGGCCGCGCATCGTCCGTGCATCGCGTAAACGCTTCGCGTTCTTCGGGAGCGAACGTCGCGTGCGTCATGTCCGAAAAATCGAGCTCGCGATCGATGCCCTCGACATCGATACCGACCGCGATCCCGCGCGCGACGACTCCCGCAACGACGCCGTCGGTATGCGAAACGTTGAAGTGCAGGGCCGGATCGCCAAACGGCGGCGCGATCGCGAGTTTCCCATGCGCATCGGGCGCGAACGTCCACGTCCGTTCGCCCGCGATCTCCGTCAACATGTGCCGCGCGAGCGTCCGTGCGAGCACGAAGAGATTGCGATCTTTCGGAAACCGATAGCGAGCGGCGCGCTCCCGCTCGTCCACCGGCAAACGCGCGACGAACGTATCGATGGTCTCGGGAGCGACGGATGCGACGTGCACCCACGCGACGGATACCGCGACCTCTTCCACGAGGAGGGCATTCCGCCGCGCACGCGCCGAGTTCCCGGTTTGCCGCGCGCTTTGTTACACGAGCGCGGGCTCGATGACGGTCGCTTCCTGCTCGGTGAAGAGCGGGCTCGAAAGATAGCGTTCGCCCGTATCGCAACCGATCGTCACGATCGTCTTCCCGGCGAAGTCCGGCCGCGCGGCGAGCTGCAATGCCGCGAAGACGTTCGCACCGGCGGAGATGCCGACGAGGATGCCTTCTTCACGGCCGAGGCGGCGCGAGATGCCGACGGCCTCATCGAAGCTCACGCGGATCACTTCTTCGTAGATGTGCGTGTCGAGGATGCTCGGCACGAACCCCGGCGCGAAGCCCTGCAGCTTATGTGGACCGGGCGCGCCGCCCGAAAGCACGGTCGAGGTGTCGGGTTCGCACGTGAAGAGGCGTACGTTCGGGTTGCGCTCGCGCAGCAGCCGCCCCGCGCCCGTGATCGTGCCGCCGGTCCCGACGCCCGCGAGAAACGCATCGACCTTGCCATCGGTGTCGCGCCAGATCTCTTCGCCCGTGGTTTTATAGTGGATCGCCGGGTTCGCCGGATTATCGAACTGGCCGGGCGAGAAATAGCGCGCCGGATCGCTCGCGACGATCTCCTTGGCTTTCGCGATCGCACCCTTCATGCCGTCGGGTCCGGGCGTGAGCACGAGCTGCGCTCCGTAAGCCTTGAGCAAATTGCGCCGCTCGATCGTCATCGTTTCCGGCATCGTCAGGATCAGCGGATAGCCTTTCGCCGCGCAAACGAACGCAAGCGCGATTCCGGTGTTTCCGGACGTCGGCTCGACGATTACGGAGTGCGGGAAGAGCTTTCCATCGCGCTCGGCCGCTTCGATCATCGCTACGCCGATGCGGTCTTTGACGCTACCCGCCGGATTCATCGACTCCATCTTCACGAGGACGGTGCCGCCGAGGCCGCGATTGAGGCGCGGGATGCGGACGAGCGGCGTGTTTCCAAACGTGTCGGCGAAGTTATCGTAGATGCGTGCCATGCGAGCAAAAACAACACGGTAGGCGCAAAGGGTGCGCCCGCACGTGAAAAAGCGACCGGGGAAGCGCCACGGCGGACCTCGAACATGCGTTCGAGCCATGTTCTCTCTTGAAGGCGCCACGCTCTACGTCGAGCGGCTCGGGCTCTACATCGATTCGATGAAGACGCGCGAGCGCAGTTACATCTCCCACGGCCACAGCGATCACGCGCGCGAGCACGATCGTATCATCGCGCACACCGACACCGCGCGCGTCTGCCGTTTGCGTTTCGGGCGCAAGACGCAAAAGCTCGCGCAGCCGTCGCTCGTACCCGTCACGCGGACGCGACCGGAATGTATTTTCGACGAACGCGAATATAACGCGCCGTGGATGGAGGGCGATCATCGCCTCACGCTCTTCTCCGCCGGGCACGTCCTCGGGAGCTCGCAGCTCATGATCGAGGGCGAAGAGGGCTCGTTCGTCTACACGGGCGACTTCAAAATGGATCGCTCGTACACGTGCGAGCCGACCGAGGTCAAGAAGTGCGACACGGTGCTGATGGAATGTACGTACGGCCGTCCGCAATACGCGTTTCCGCCACGCGCGGAAACGGAGGATCGTATGATCGACTTCGCACTCAAGGCGCTCGAAGACGGCGTCGGCCCGATCTTCTACGCGTATTCGCTCGGCAAGGCGCAAGAGGTGATGGCCATCCTCGGGAAGGCGAACGTCCCGCTCACCGTGCACGGTGCGATCTACACAATGGCACGCGTGTACGAGGAGGCGGGCGTCAAGCTCCCACCCTACGAGCGGTACGACGCGCAGACGTGGGACGGGACGAGCGCGCTCATTTGGCCACCGTCGGGCAAATCGAAGCCGACGGCGGCGAAGACGCGGTCGGTTCGGACGGCGATGTGCACGGGCTGGGCACTCGACCGCAGCGCCTCGTTTCGCTACGGCGCGGATGCCGCGTTCCCGCTCTCCGATCACGCCGATTTCCCGGCGCTCATGCGGTACGTCGAGCTGGCACAACCGAAAAAAGTGCTGCTCAATCACGGCTGGAAAGATTTCGCCTGGCACTTACGGCGCAAGGGCGTGGATGCCGAATATCTGGAGCGCCACCAGCAACTACGTCTCTTCTAGACGAGCCGGGAAGAGTTTGAAGGCTCGCGCACGGCGAACTCGACGCGAATGGATTCCGGTACCGTAGATATTGAAGACACTAGCGCGCACGATACGCACGGCGATGTTACGCCCGTGGAAAATGGTTTCGCAGCTCTCGGCCTCGACCCGGCACTCGTTGCCGCACTAACCGCCCTCGGATACGAGGAGCCGACCGCGATTCAGCGGGAGGCGATCCCGCCGATCCTCGCCGGCCGCGACGTACTCGGCCAAGCCGCGACGGGCACGGGGAAGACCGCCGCGTTCGCCCTGCCGCTCCTAGAGCGCATCGGTCGGCCGTCGGGCGAGAAGCGCACGGTGCGCGCCCTGGTCCTCGTCCCCACACGCGAACTCGCGATGCAGGTCGCCGAAGCGATCCACAAGTACGGCAAGGGCCTCGATATCCGCGTCCTGCCGATCTACGGCGGGCAATCGGTCCAGCTCCAGCTTCGCGCACTGCAACGCGGCGTCGACGTCATCGTCGCAACGCCCGGCCGCGCGCTCGACCATCTCCGCCGCGGCACGCTCGATTTCACCACCGTCCGCACCGTCGTCCTCGACGAAGCGGACGAAATGCTCGATATGGGCTTCGCGGACGAACTCGAAGCGATCCTCGAAGCGACCCCGGCGGATCGCCAGACCGCGCTCTTCTCGGCCACGATGGCGCGCCGCATCCTCGAGATCGCGAAAAAGCATCAGCGCGATCCGGTTCGCGTGACGATCGCGCGCGAGATCGTCCTTGCGGGCGAAGCACCGAAAGTGCGCGAGGTCGCGTACCTCGTACAACGTCGCTTGAAGGCGGCCGCGCTCGCGCGCGTGCTCGATATGGAAGTCCCGACTTCCGTCATCGTGTTCTGCCGCACGCGCCTCGAAGTCGACGAACTCACCGAAAAGCTCGGCGCGCGCGGTTACGCGGCGGAAGCCTTGCACGGCGGCCTCTCGCAAGAACAGCGCGACCGCGTATTGCGCCGTTTCCGCGATGGCGTTTCGGAGATCTTGGTCGCTACCGACGTCGCCGCCCGCGGCCTCGATATCGATCACGTCTCGCACGTCGTGAACTTCGATGTGCCCTCATCGCCCGATGCGTACGTCCACCGGATCGGCCGCACGGGCCGCGCCGGGCGCGAAGGCGTGGCGATCACGCTCGCCGAGCAGCGCGAATTTCGCTTGTTACGGAATCTCGAATTTCACACCAAGCGCAAGATCGCGATGGAGAACGTCCCGACTGTGCGCGATCTACGCGCGAAGCGGCTCGAACTCACGCGCACGGCCGTGGGCGAAGCGCTCGAAGCGGGAACGCTCGACGATTACCGCGCGACCGCGATCGCGCTCGCAGCGGATCGCGATCCGATCGAAGTTCTCGCGGCCGCACTCAAGGTCGCCGATGCCGCGCGCGACGGCAGCGGTAAGGAAGACGAAGAGATTCCGCCGATGGAGGTCACGCCACCGGATCGGCCGCAGCGCATGATGCCGATGGCGCCGCGCCCGTTCGATAGCGGCCCGCCGCGTCAAGCGAAACCGCGCGCCGCACTCGTCGGCGTCACGCGCATCTTCATCGGGCTCGGCCGCCGTGCGGGCATCCGCCCGGCCGATCTCGTCGGTGCGATCGCAAACGAAGCGAAGCTCAATTCGCGCGATATCGGCCACATCGATATCGCCGACCAGTTCTCGCTCGTCGATGTGCCCGATGACGCCGCGCAAAGCGTCATCCTCGCGCTTCGCGGTGCGACGATCCGCGGCCGCAAGGTCATCGTTCGCCGCGATCGGGACGTCTAGGATCTAGGGAGCGACGCGCCCCGTAGCGCGGAGCGCGTCGCTCGGTTCGAGCACGATCCGGTGTCGTTCGAAATCGGTCGTGATCGCGAACTGCGCGAGGATACCGCGGCCGATGAGCCCATCGTAGCCCGTCATATTCAGCGCACCGCGCATACGGGTTCGCGCCATTTCGAGCCCGCCGAAACGCACGCCCCCGAACGAAAAATGTCCGGCGACGATGCGATCGACCGCGAACGGATTGCCGCCGACGCCCTGCATCTGGTAGCTCGAATTCGGCAACGAACGAAACGCCGAAGCGTGCTTTCCGACGAAACGCTGGAACAACAACCCCGGCCCTTCGGCCCCGGTATCGAGGATGAACTCGGTACCGGGGTCGTCGTCGACCGCCGCAGAGACCAGCGGTACGCCACCGATGAACGACGCTTCGAGTATCGTGTGCTCTCCCGTTGGCAACGCGTACTGCGCAGGGTCGATCGCATCGACGGTCGCGTGTTCGAAATCGATGCGCGCATCGATCGAAGCGAGAAAATCGTAGCCGACGATGCCGACCGGCGCGACCTTTTCCCGCGCTTGCATACCCGGGATCGTATCCATATAGAGATTCGTAACCGCGAGCTCGCCGATCGTTGCGGCCGGGAGTAGGACGACGCTGCTCGTGAACCGGCGGTCGACATCGAGCGAGCTCACGTATTGGACCGCGAGGCCAAGCTTCTTTGCGAGCCCACCGTCGATGAAAACGCCGCTCGCGCCGGAGTCGACGACGAAGTCGTACCCCGTGCCCGCGATCGTCATGCGCACGTAGACTTGGCCGCGATCGAACGTCGCCGGGAGCCGCGCTCGAAGGACGCCCGGGGCTAACGCGAACGGTCGGCGCCGCGTGGGTTGGATCGCGATATCCGCATCGGTCGGCGGCGCATCCGTGACATCGGTAAGCAACACCCGATCGCGGTCGTTTTGTGGCGCGCCATTGCCTTCGTGCTCGTGATACGCGCGCGTGTAGGCACCGACCGTACGAAAATCATCGTATGTCGTCACCGTGCGCGCCCCACCGAGCCGCTCGTCGACGTGCCGCACGATCGCAAACCGTTCCGGATCGATATCGTCGGCCGAGGCGTTGCCGCTCGCGCGCTCGGTGCGCAATTCCCACGCGTCGATCGGTTTGCCGATGCGCGTCACCGTTTGCCGCACGACACCTCGGTCGTCGAGCGTCGCAGGCGACGGCGTCGCGCGCCCGACGACAGTGAGTCCGTTCGCATTTTGATACCAGTGTTGCCCCGCGCGTTCGCCCTCGAGCGTATGCACCGTACCGCGTATTTCTTCATCGACGAAATCTCGGCCGCGCCTGCGTTCCACGAGCGTTCCCGTCTCGTTTGCGTAGGTGACGCGCCACGTCTCGACCTCGGATGCGGGCGTGGGGCCGACGGCCGCGGCGATCTTGGCTTGCAACGCGTCGACCGTCGGCGTGGCGTTCTGCGCGAATGCAGGCACACCGCACGCGAGCGCGAGGATCGCAGCGGCGATCCATGCCGCGCGCGCCGCTACGAAACGCCGATATCCCACATCGCTCCAAGATCGCGTTTGGCGAACGCGCGAAAGGCGACGAGCGTTTCCGTTCCGCGAATGCCCGGCAGCGTCGCGATGCGTTCGGTCATCAGATCGGAGAGTTCGTCGTGCTCGCGCACGCGCACGATCGCGACCAAGTCCCACGCCCCCGCGGTGCTGTAGGCTTCCGTGACGCCGTCGATCGCGAGCAGATCTTCGGCGAGCGATTTCACGCGACCGGGTTCGACGCGAAAGAGCACGATTGCGGTTATCACCCGGCATCGCTACAAGCGCACGGGCACGGGGACCTTCGCGCGCGAAAGCGATGCTCCGTGCTCCGCTTCGCTCAGACGTGCGAACAGATCGGCGCGACCGCAAGCCGGCTCGCCAAGATCGACGCGCTCGCAACGTATCTTCGCGCGCTCGACGACGACGATCTCGCCGCGGCGACGCGCTTCTTTTCCGGTTCGCCGTTCGCGCCCACCGAAGAACGGACACTCTCCGTCGGGAGCCGTACGATCGTGGCCGCCGCACATGCCGTATGGCAGCTTCCCGAAGATGCGCTAGCAAGCGCGTATCGCGAAGCGGGCGACCTCGGAGCGGCGCTCGGCACGCTCGTGCGCGAGCCCGCAGGTTTGAGCCTCTTCCGCGAGACGCTCACCCCCGCATCGCTCAAGCTCGCGCTCGACGAGATCGCGGACGCGAAGGGCAAAGCTGCGAACAAGCGGCGGCAGTACGCGTGCGAGCGCATCTTCGCCGCCTGTGCGAGCCCGCTCGAAGCGACGTATGCGATCAAGATCCTCACGGGCGATCTGCGGATCGGCTTACGCGAAGGGTTGGTCCTCGATGCGATCGCCGCCGCATTCTCCCGCGATGCGGACGACGTACGCAAAGCCGCGATGGCCGCGGGCGATCTCGGCGCCGTCGCGCGCGCCGCAAAAGCGGACACCCTCGGTGCGGTCGATGTCGCCTACGGCACGCCGATCGGCGTCATGCTCGCGACGCCGCTCGCATACGGTGGCCCATACCCGATCCTCGCCGACGGCGGCTGGATCGTGGAAGACAAATACGACGGCATCCGCATCCAAGCGCACACGTTCGGCGAACGTGTGGCACTCTATTCGCGCACGCATACCGATGTCGGGGCGGCGTTTCCCGAAATCGTTGCGGCGTTACGCGAGCATGCGGGCGATGCGATTTACGACGGCGAGTTGATCGCGATCCGCGACGGCCGCGTTCTGCCGTTTCGCGATCTGCAAACGCGCCTGCAGCGAAAAGACCCTGCCCCCGAGTTGCAGGCGGCGATTCCCGTGCAATTCGTCGCGTTCGATCTGCTCGCTCGCGGCGGGCGTTTCGTCATCGATCTTCCGCTCGTCGAACGCCGTGGGCTGCTTGCCGAAACGCTCGTGCCGCTCGACGACCGCATCGCGATCGCACCGTGGTCCGCGCTCGAAGCCGGCAGCGCGCCCGAAATCGTGCACGCGCGCTTCGACGAATCGCGGGCACGCGGGCACGAGGGGCTCGTGCTGAAGCGGACCGATGCGCCCTACGCGCCCGGCCGTCGCGGAAAGTGGTGGCTCAAACTCAAGCGCGAATTAGCGACGCTCGATTGCGTCGTCGTCGCCGTCGAATGGGGTCACGGAAAACGCGCGAAATGGCTTTCGGATTATACGTTCGCCGTGCGCGACGGTGACGAACTGCTCGTGATCGGAAAAGCCTATACGGGGCTGACCGATGCGGAGATCGTCGCGAATACGGACTGGTTTCTCGCGCGGCAACTACCCGAGGACGAAGCGGCGAACGCCTACCGCACGCTCGCGCTCAAACGGCGCGAACTCGTCGTCGAACCGACGCTCGTCGTCGAGATCGCCTTCGACGTCATCCAAGCGAGCGCGCTACATAAGAGCGGCTTCTCGCTGCGCTTCCCGCGGATCGTCCGCATGCGTACGGACAAGCGGCCAAGCGATGCCGATACGCTCGAACGCGTGCGTACGATTTACGGCGAGATGCTCGCGCGCGAAAGCGGCGGCTAGCGGCGACGGCGTCCGAACCGCGCGTCGCGCGCCGCACGGACGCGAGCGATTCGATCTGCAGTCGCAGCATCGACGGGCTTCGTACGTTGCGCGCCTCGCCCGAGACGGCCGGTTCGCACGAGCGCGAAGACCACGGAGAGTAACGCGAGCCCGGCGAGTGCGAGTTCGGCCGCGACGAGATTCAATCGTCGCCGTCGTTGAGATGGAGATGGCACCCGTCCTCGGCTTCGTCGAGCACCTGACGCGCTTCGGCGAGCATCGCTTGCGAGGGCCCATCGATCGCGGCAACCGAGCCCTCGGGCGCGAGAAAGTCGACTTCGCTCCAATCTTCCCACGTTTCGAGCGGCTCGCCATCGATCGCTGCGGGAAACCGCACGCAGAAGCCTTGGTCGAGATGGAGCCCCGTCACCAACACGCGCGTGCCGCGCGCGAAGTAGGTCCCGTCCTTCCAGAGCGTGCCGTACGTGGTGTCGTAGGAGGCGCCGATTTGGAGCATCGCTCGCTTTTCGCCAAATGCGGGGGCGCCACTCTTTCCCGTCGAGCGATCCGTCAGTTCGCAAAAGTCCCGCTGAAATTTTAGGGTTCCCATCACTTTTCGGGATGGGATGAAGGTCCTCGTGCGTAACCCTTCCGGCCCGGTACTTGCTGGTAGGATTTTGTATATGCGAACGGATTTGTTGCCGAAGCGTGGTCTTTTGCGCGTAGCCGCTACACTGACGGCTCTTTCGCTTTTGGTCGGTTGCGGTGGCGGCGGTGGTGGCACGTCCGGCTTGCCCCCCACGCAGCCGATCGCCAACGCGACGCCCACGCCCGCACCGGCCGTGCCGACCGCGACACCGCCCGCAAGTATCACGTCCACGGCTCCGGGGATCGCGACCTTCAGCGTCAGCATCCCGTTGCGACAGACCTCCGCGCTCTTGCGCGATACGAAGTTCATCTCGCCGAACGCGCAGTCGGTCGTTTTCACCACGAAATCGGTCAACGGCACGAGCGTTTCGCCCGTACCGTATAACCTCGATCTCGTTGCGTCGAACCCGAATTGCGTTGCCAGCGGTTCGGTCCTTACCTGCACGGCGAACCTCTCGGTGCCGCTCGCCGCGAACAATAACGCCGCGCAAAACGCGATCATCACGGTGCAAACGTATCCGCAAACCGGCGGCCAGGGGTCGATCCTCGGCCAATCCGATGTCGGCGTCACGCTCTACGCCAACGCACAGAACCGCGTGACGCTCACGGTCGCGGGCACCGTCGCGGGATTCTATCTTCTGCTCAGCTCGAGCAAGGGCACCGCGGGTACCGCGTCTACCACAAACGTCAACGTCGTACCGACCGACGCCTCGGGCGCGATCATCACGGGCTCGGGTGCGTTTAGTTCGCCGATCCAACTCGTGACGAACAACCCGCACGTGTTGCTCTCACTCAACGGCGGCACGGGAAGCCAGACCGCGACGGTAAGCTCGTTCACCGATACCGTGCAACTCAAGTACGATGGCGACGCGAGCGTTCCCAACGCAACGGTTACCGGTAGCGCCAGCGGCATCAGCGGGAACGCGGTCGTCACCTACGCGATCGCGCGCACGCCGCTCACGCTCAGCGCCGCTTCGACCGCACCGTATGTCTCGACGAATGGCGTGCAGTTCGACGCTCCGACGGAGGTCACGACGCTCGCGATCAACGGCGGCCTTGCGCCGTACACCGTAACGAGCGGTAACGCGGTCGTTGCAACCGGCACCGTCACCGGTACGGCACTTGCGGTAAACGCGCTCGCCTTCGGCGCAACGACGCTCACGGTGACGGACGCCGCGCTCGCACAGACCTCCGTCGTCGTTGCCGTCGCCGCGCCACCGCTCGGGCCTCCGGCCGCCGCTGCGGGTGCCGCCGCCAACCCGTACTACAACCCGAAGAGCAACCAGTTCACGTTCGATGCGCCCGGAAAGTCGACGTCGATTACGATCGTCGGCGGGCAGCCGCCGTTTACCACGACGTCGTCGAACACGTCCGTCATCTCCGCTGCGCTCTCGGGGCCATCGACGGTCTCCTCAACCCAGCGCTCGAAGCGCGCATACTCGACGACGTTCATCGTGACCGCGAACGGTTTCGGAACGGGCGTCCTCACGATCAAAGACTCCGGCAGCGCGGTGTATTACATCCCCGCGGTCGTTACGGCAACGCCGCTGACCGCCACGGGTAGCGGAAGCGCGTACGTCGCAGGTTCGAGCAGCAGTAGCATGAGCACGAGCCCTTCGTTCGTTGCCACGTCGATCGCTACCGGAATCGGCACGATCACGCCCGCGGGCGGCGCGAAGCCGTACTCGTGCTCCTCGAGTGCGACCGCGGTAGCGACGGCGACGCTCGATTCGACGGGCGCGACGTGCACGATTTCGACCGTCGGCTTCGGCTCGGCGATCGTAAGCATCAACGACGCAGCGGGATCGACCGTACCGTTCCTTCTGAACAACTCGCCAGCGACGTTCGCGTTCACGGTTACTTCCGGCACGAGCAGTTACAACGGCACGGCGAAAGCCTTCGTCTTCTCCGGGGCGATCGGCCAGACGGCGGCATTTACACTTAGCGGCGGAGCGACGCCCTACACCGTCGCCGCGACGACGGTCGTCGGATCGTCCGCGCCGATCGCCGTTTCGACGAGCAGCCCGTATACGATCACCACTACCGGATTCGGCTCGTCGATTCTCAACATCAGTAGCGCGAACGGCAGCACGTTCACGATTCCCGTCGCGGTAGCGCCGTCGATTCTTACCGTCACGGGATCGGCATCGAGCGGCGCGACGTTTGCAAACGGCGCGTTCAACTTCTCGCTCCCCGCCCAGACCGGCACCCTTGCGATCGCGGGCGGCGCCGCACCGTTTACCTGCACGACGAGTTCCAGCACCATCGTTAGCGTTGCGATCAGCGGCGCGACATGCACGCTGACGTCCGGCGGTTTCGGCACGGCCCTCGTTACGGTCAAGGATTCCGTTGGCCAGGCTGCGTCGTTCAACGTGCAGACGACGGCGGCAGTTTTCGGACTCGGCATCGCGTCGAAACCGATCGCGAATAGCGCCGTGAGCATTTCCGGCGCCCTCGGTTCGAGCTATTCGCAGGCGTTTTTTGGCGGCGTTGCACCGTATACGGCATCGACCACGATCCCGGGCGTCGTCACGCCGACGATCGGCGGGTCTTCGAGCGCACCCGTTCTTACGTATGTCACCGTCGGCTACGGCGTGACCAACATCGTCCTTCGCGATGCAAGCGGGCAGCAGATCTCGCTGCCGATCAGCGTCAGCCCCTCGGCGCTGACGGCATCGGCGGCGAATACCACGGGCGGCGGTTTGCTCGCCAACGGCGCGCTCACGTTCCCATCGTTACCGCAGACGTTCACGCTCACGGTTGGGGGCGGCAAGGCGCCGTACACGCTCACCGGCCCATCGACCCTGACGCTTAGCGCGAGCAGCCGCGCGACGACCACGATCCGCAAAACCGCGGCGAACGCCGTGCTTTCCAACAGCACGGGAATCTTCAACGTCACGATTTCCGATACGCCATCGAACTACAGCACGAATGCGCTCGTCGTTACCGATTCCGGCAACAACACGCTGACGATTCCGTACTCCGTCGCCGCTTCGGGAATCACGACAAACGCTTCCACAGCGTCGTTTTACCAGAGCACCGCCGGCGCATTCCGCTTCACGGCACCGGGTCAAACGGCCGTACTCAGCGCGTCGGGCGGCTATCCGCCCTACACATACGCCACCGGGAACGCCCTTACGGCGAGCTTCTCCGGTAACACGCTCACCGCAGGCACCTTCGGCACGACGGTCGCCACCGTCACCGATTCGCGCGGCAACAAGCTCTCGTATCCGGTCGTCGTCGCACCAGCAACCGGCCTGAGCGTCGGCTCGTCGAGCACCAACTACAATGGCGCGAAGAGCACGATTACGTTTGCGAGCGGTCTCAACCAAACCGCGCAAGTGCAGATTAGCGGCGGAGCTCCGCCCTACACCGCAAACGTCCTCGATAAAACGGTCGCCATCGCATCCAATGCGAGCGGTATCGCGAGCCTCTTTACCGTACAAAACGCGGGCTTCGGCACGACGCCCATCACCTTTACCGATAGCGCGGGGCAATCGACGACGATCTACGTCGTTTCGACGAGCTCTAACGCGCAGACGCTCGGCGTGACCTCGAGCGATACCGCCTACCTCGGGCGAGGTCTCTTCGTGCTGGGGTCGATCCCGCTAGGCGGCAAAGCACTCGCATTCACGGTGAACGGCGGTACGGGACCGTATACGGCAACGTACAACACCGCGTTGACATCGACCGCAACTTCGGCACGCACGCGCGCTCCGCGCGGCACCCAGCAAACGACCGCGACGGTGAGCGCACCGACGGGGAACTTCACGTTCACGATCCCGCAGAACGCGAGCGGCGCTTCGCCCTCCGTCATCACGATCGTCGATGCGGCAAATAACGCAACCACCGTGGCGATCGCGCAACAATCGAGCGCGCTCACGGCAACCGCGTCGTTTACGAATTCCACGAATGCGACGTTTACGTCCAATCCCTATTCGATCAACCTCGTGAACGGAAGCACGCCGAGTTTTTCGCTAACCTTCGGAGGCGGTGCGCCCCCGTACACGTTCGCCTCATCGAATTCCGCGGTGGTTACGATTTCAAATGGAACGTCGCCAACGACAAACGTGACAAGTGTCGGTTTCGGCACGGCGATCGTCTCGGCAACCGATAGCCTCGGCAACCGATAGCCTCGGCAACACGCTGCAGATTCCATACGCCAACGTCACGCCGGTCACGGTTGCGCTCGCTCCCGGGCCATATGCCTCGGCGAGCGCCACGAACGTGCTTACGCTTGGGGCAACCCCTCTGGGCGCAAAGCCCGGCAGCGGACTCGGCTCCGCAAAAGTCACGGTGACGGGCGGCACGCCGCCGTACACCGGAGGCATCGCTGGCGGTTGTACCGGGCTATCGAGTCTGAGTGGAGCCTCGCCGACCTTCTTGCTCTCGATGGATCCGAGCCTCGCCGGTGGCGGCACGTTCGCTGGCGGAGCGTGTACGGTAAGCTTCTCCGACGCCACGGGCGCGTCGGTGCCGCTGAGCATCACCCTCGCTCCGGCCCTCTCGTATACGCTTCCGTCACCCGCGCCGTCGACCTCGCCCGGGCTCAACTTCTCGTCGAGCATCCAATCGCGGAATCTCACGGTTACGGGCGGCACGGGAAGCTACACCGTCGGTGGCAACACCTCGGTCTATGTCTACCCGAGTCCGTCCCCAACGACGGGCGGTTACGTTTACCCGTTCTCAGCGAACGTCGGCAACGGATCGGTCGCTCCCGTGACAATCACGGACGCGCTCGGCGAATCGATCTCCGTTCCGACAACCGTTTACCAATCCATCGCGAGCGCCGTAAACCTCGATGGCACGACGACGAGTGCGATCTTTGCCAATAACACGATGAACAATTTCGTGACCGGCGTCTTCCCGCCCGATCTGACGAGCATCGGAAGCCCGCTCGTACGCTTCCAGGGCAACACGTTCGGGGCACCTGTGCCGACGGTCGGCTCGTTCGGCTCGACGTGCGGAAGTACGCCCATCTCCCGCTCATTGCCAAGCAGTGGCGCGACCAGCACGCCGTACGGCACGGTCTTCACCTTCCAGCAACCCTTCATCATAACGGGCACCGGAACGTGCAAGCTCGCCTTCACCGACCCCCTTGGCGTGACGTTTACGTACAACGTCGTGATCCTCGGGTTGACATCATCGCTGCCGCTTGCGGCAGCGGCGACGGGCGGCCAAGCCTTTATCGACAGCCTCAACGACGGCTCGGGGCGCACGATCGGCTTCGGCGCCCTCGGCGTTAGCGCGACGTTCCAAATCGTCGGTAACGGTGGCGGACTCGTGTGCGCCACGACGACCGGCTTAAACAACGTCACGACGATCGCGACCGCCGGCACGCCGGTCGGAAGTTGCTTCGGCAGCTCCGTCCCAAGCGGGAGCAACGGGTTTACTGTTACCTCGCAGGGAGCCGGTCTCGCATCGTACGTTTTTAGCGACGCGAATAGCGGTGCGAAGGTTACCGTCAACTTCGGCGTGACCACGCTCGGACTCAACGTTTCGGATCGGAAACGCAATGCAAAAACGTAGGAATGCCGCGATCCCTGCGGCGATCGTTCTCGCGATCGCCGCCGGAGTAGCCGGTTGCGGCGGGGGGAGCCGCCACGATGCGCTTCCCGTCGCCGTTAGCACCGGTACGCCCGGCGCACGCCCTCCGGGAGCCGGTACGTCGTCCGCGACCGCGACGCTTTCGATCGCCGTTCCGAACAACGTCGCAACGAGCGGCCGCAACCGGCTTCCCAGATTCGTTTCATCGGGCACGATGACGATTGCTGTCTCGGGAGTGGTTCACGGCAGCACCGCCGTGCCGACTTCGCTTACGATCGCAGACATTTCCTCAAGCGCCTTCACGTGCACGGGGACGACGTTCGGGCGGGCCTGCACGATCCAAGTCCCGATCCCCCCGTCGCTAACGGCGGCGAGCGCCGGCGGTAATCCGATCGACCTCGACGTGACGACGTACAACGTCGCGCTCGCCTCGATCGTGAACACGAACCCGACCATGACGGTCGCAGCGCAAAATCCATCGTATTTGCTCGGCGACGGCACCCTCGCGAGCGTATCCGTGGTGCAGAACACCGCGAATACCGCGCTTCCGCCGATCGTTCTGAGCGGAAAAGTGTCCTCGTATTCCGTACGAACCGCCGACGCGGCTGGGAAGATCGTCATCCCGGCGACGAACGCCTCCGCGAAGCCGAACGCGAGCCCCTTGCCCGTTGCCGTCGTTGCGAAGGACGCTGCGGGTCAGACGATCATCGGACCATACCTCAACCCGATTTACGCGACGATCACCACGCCGAACAGCGCCCTGAGCCTCCAGATCACCAACGCGGGCGGCCAGCAAGCCCCACAGCCGCTCCAGACGACGATCGCGAGTTCTGCCGATGCGCTTGCGCTCATTTCTACGGGCAAGGGCGTCCTTTACGATAACTTGTTCATCGGATTCACGCAAACGTCGGGTACGTCGTACCCGATCGTGCCGGATAACCTAACACGATACGAAGACTACGATACGTTTGGAAACAACGGGCCGATCTCGCTCGGCGGCACGACCACCGCAGGGACGACATCCGTTTGGCCGGATACGATCGCCAACCTCGATGCGAAGAACAACCTCGTTTATGCCTATGAAGACGGCACGGGAAAAGCGGGCGGCCTCGGCACGATCACTTTTGGCGGCGCAAGCGGCCCCGTAAACGCGCAGTGCGCGCTTCCCGGCGCGGTCATCGCAGCGCTCACCATGCCGTTCACCGCCATGGCCGTCGATCAAGCGAACAAAGCGATCTACCTAACCGATTCCACGACCACGCCGAACTTCATCAAGGTCGATGCGCTGTCGATCAATGGTGGAATCTGCAGCGTCACGACGCAACTGAGCGTTCCCGTTGCCGCAGGCAGCCCGGCGCCGATTACGAGCATGACGATCGCATACGATAATAACGCTCAAGAAGTCTGGATGACGACGAGTCAAAGCCTTTTCGCGTATTTACCGTTCGCATCCGCGTTTCGCGTTTTTCCCGACAAGGTCACGCCGACCAATAGCAACCCATTTATCGATGCGCAGGATTGCTGCGGTACGGCCTTGACGCCGCTCCAAGCGTTCGGTACCGGGACCCCGTACAATCTCACGTTTAGCTCGGCTTCGTCGCCACCCGTTGCCGTCACACAGGGCCTGTTCTTCGGCGATACGATTTCCAAAGGCTTGGATGTCGTCGATACGGGTCCATCGCCCGCCGCAGCAGCGACACCGCCGATCTTCATCGAAGCCTCGCCGAATCCGAACCGGTTCACCAACGGTTCCGCCGCAGTTATCTATACCAACGCAGGCACGGCAAACTTCGGCTATATCGACACGACGGGCAATCTCTATACGCTCGTTTCCGGTAACGGGATTACCGCGAATAGCACGAGCGGTAACAACTGGGCCTTGTCGTCGCCGACCTACACCGTCAGCGGTGGCGGATTCGGAGCGCAATTTGGCGTCAACGGCGCCGAAAACGGCAAGGTTTTCTGGGCCGTCAATGCCGCGAGCCGCGGATTCATCCGCTACGACTTGACGGGAACGACCGGGACGGCGATTCCGAATATCCCCTCGTCCCTTGTGTTTCCGACGCTGACCCCAAAGGGGACGGGTGCGGTCGTCGGCGGAGACGGGCGAATCTGGGCTGCCGAAAACGCCGGCCATCGGCTCTTTGTGTATCCTGGGTACGGGTCTGGCTTTAACAATCGCCTTGGAGCTTCGTTCCGGCGCGGGAAAATCGACGCCCAGAGAGCCCACACGTAACATGACGGCAGGCTTTGGCGGCGTCCGGCGAATCACGAGGCTTGCGGGGCTTTGCACGCTCGCCGCCGTCGTCGCGGGTTGCGGCGGCGGCCGTGCGAACGCGGTCCCGCCGACGGGTAGCGCCACAACGCCGGCGGCGAACGCGCCCACAGGCTCGCCGCTCGGCTCGGCGATCGGGACCACGGCGACCCTGCGCATCAGCGTACCGAAGGCGGGCATCGCGACGACCGGTGCCGACCGACGCACCCCGAAGTATATCTCTCCTGCCTCGGCGCAAATCCGCGTCGTCGCCGCCGACCCACTTTCCCTCACGAGCGGCCTCGGCGGCGGGACGAACGCGCAGGTGCTCGGTGGCCAGGTCTACACGCTGACGCCGGGTGCGAACGGATGTACGGCAGCGACCGGTGCGTACTCGATCTCTTGCGTCATCGCGCTGCCCGTACCGGCGACCCTCTTTCCGAGCGGCGTGACGAGCGCAAAACTCGATCTGGAAATCGAAACGTATGCGGCGGGTACGACGGTAAGCCTCATGCCGACGCAGGTCGGTGGAAGCGTCCTCTCCTCGGGCATCATTTCCAACGCGAGCATCGCGAAAAATGGCACGACGACGCTAAACGTCGTGCTGGGCGGCGTGCCGACGAGCGCCTTACCGAGCAGCCAGACGCAGTTCAACGTTTTCGCAACGGATCACACCGTAGCGGCGAAAAACACCCTCACACCGATCAATTTTTACGACGCGGCGGGCAACGTCATCGTCGGGCCGTATGCCGCGCCCATCATCGCTACCGTCTTCTCGAACACGCCCGATCTGCAGTTCGCACGGAATGGCACGCCATTTGGAGCGGGCAACTCCGTTACCGTGTCTGGCTCGTCCGACGCGCTCGATCTTGCGTACGACGGCAAGGGTATGCTCATCGGAAACGTGCAGTTCCAGTTCGGCGCGCCGACGGGAACGGTGCAATACGTCGTCGGCGTCCCGAATATCCCGGCATACGATCAATACGACCGCTTCGATAGTAGCGGCGCAACGGGCGCACAAGCGCTTTTTCCAAGCCAAAATACCGCCGCGCTTACGGTCGACCCATCGGGCCAACTTTGGTTCGTCAGTAACGGGGGGCCCAGTGGCAAACCCGTGCTTGCGAACGTCTCTTTCAGCTCTTCGGGCACGACGGTCAATTACTGCAACCTCTCGGTACCGGGTCCGTTTAGCCCCGTAATCGTTGTCGATTCTACGAACTCGCGTAACGCATACGTGTTCGAGTCTGCGCAAGGGCGCGCGAGCATCGTTGCACTCGATTTTCCGAGCGGTGGCGCTTGCCCGATGACGACGACGACGCCGATCAGCCCGATGCAACCCGTGGTCGGCGCCGTGCTCGATTCCGGCTATAACGTGTGGACGATCGATACCGGAGGACAGATCGGAAAGATCATTCCGACGGGGCAAGCGACCGGCGCTTATACGGTGCTCAATCCCGGCACTTCGGATCAAATCAGCACCTCAACCGCCGGTGGCCCACTATTTCAATTCAACAACGGCCAAACGGGCGGCGCCGCGAATCTGTCGGGGTCGTACGGCTTCATTTGGGCCGACAAAACCGCAATGACGCTCAACATCTTCGATCCCAACACTTTGACGTACTACCGCGAAGACCCGACCGCTTCGACCTACGCGAGCCAAGCGGGGCAAAATAACTTCCTCGGCGGAAACGGCAATGCCGGCGCGGCGATTTTCATCGACGTCTTCGGGCGCATCCTCCTTGCCGACATCTATGGCGATCTATCGGTTCTTACCCCGCAGACGATGCTCAGAGACACGCGCGGCGCGGGAGCGGGCAACGTGCAGGCCCTCTTCCGGCAATCGACACAAATTTTCGGGGCATTCGGCCTCTCTAGCCCGCCGACGACGTTCGTGAGCGGCGCCGAGCGAAATGGTACGGCGGGCTTTGGCGCGATTTACGGCATCGTCGGGTCGAGCCAATACCCGAACACGCGTGGGCTCGTTCGCTACAACGGTGCGGGCTCGGCGTTCACGCCATTCGTTCCGAACACGATCGATGCATCGGGAGCATACACGCCTGCAGCAGCGGTTACCGGTGGCGATGGACGCGTGTGGTTCCTCAACACCTCCGCAACGGGCGGATCGCTCTTCGCCTTCCCCGGTACTGGCTCGAACAGCAACACGGCGCAAACGAAGCTCCGCAAAGCGGCGGACGTGCGACACTAAGCGGAACGCGCGCGTGCGGCGCGGTACCCTGTAGCGATGCCTCCCGCACGTTGGCTCGTCCGCTCCTCGAAATACGTGATCGAAACGCCCTGGCTTCGGCTGCGAAGCGACGCGGTAGCGTTGCCCAACGGCACCGTGCTCGACGAGTATTTCGTGCGCGAGGCGCGCGGTTTCGCGATCGTCTTCGCGCTGACACCGGAACGCGACGTGATCCTCGTGCGCCAATACAAACACGGTATCGGCGAGGTCGTGCTCGAGTTGCCGGCGGGCGCGATCGATCCGGGCGAAACGCCCGTGGACTGTGCCGTGCGCGAACTCGCGGAAGAGACCGGGTACGCAAGCCCGCATCCGCTCGAACTCGTGCACACATACGTGACGGACTCGACGAATTCCGATAGCCGTTTTCACGTGTATCTCGCGCGCGACGTCGTGCTCGCAGGCGCACAAGATCTCGACGAGACCGAAGAGATCGATGTCGAATGCGTGCCGCTGGCCACGCTCCGCGCGATGCTTGCCGATGGGCGATTCCACGTCGGCGCGCACGTCGCGGCAGCATATGCCGCGCTCGATCGGCTCGCGCAACTCTAGTCGGCGTGGAGGCGGCGCCGCCCATATCGCGCGGACGGCATCGTCGCGCGCGCGCCCGGACGCAGAGCACCGCGAAGCGCGGAGAGCGTGCCGAACGGGAACACGCGATCGCCACCCGAGGCGACGACGTGCAGGTCGCGGCGCACGACCGCATACGGCGCGAGTGCGGCGATGCAATCGTCCGAGAGCACGTCGAGCCCGGATGAATATGGATTGAGCGCCGGCACGACGACGAGATCGCGCGAGCCGAGAAACGCAGGCGCGCTCTTGCCGCCACCGAGATGGATGCTCGGATGCAAGTGGCCGATCATCGTACGCGTCCCGATCCGCGTGGGTTTGTCGCCGTGCACGAGATGCCAACCGTCGCGTTCGCACGCCTCGACCGTCTCGCCGAGCACGGCACCGCCGCGCGTACGCCCCTCGTGGTTCCCGGCGACCAGCGTCACTTTCGCGATCGCGCGCAGCGCGTCGAGGGCCTCGCGCACGGCACGCGCCGCACCGTCGCTCATGCGCGAACCGTGGATCACATCGCCAAGAAAAACGATCTCGCGCACGCTGTAGCGCTGCGCCGCGATCGCGATCGTCGCGCCGATCTCCGCGGTACTCCAGAGCGGCAACGCGCCGCCCATGACGTCTTCGTAGGCGAAATGCGCATCCGCACACACGAGCGCGCGCGACGCCGTCAGCACGACGAGGCCGTTCGGCACGGCGACGACGCCATCGGCAAGGCGGGCGGTTGCGGAAGCCGGCTGCGGCTTGATCATCGGCGCGCGGTCTTTGCGGCTTTGGGTGCGCGCGGCTTGCGACGCGCCTGCGGCGCGATACCCGGCATATCGAGGAGCGGCGCTTGCTCCGGATCGCGGACGATCGGCGATGTGCGCTCCTCGGTTTGCGCGTTCGCCCACGCCGCTTTCTTCCCGATGCGCACTTCCGGGGTCAGGTGCGTGGCGCGCGGCCCGATCGCATCGGTCGGCGCGGCTGCGGCATCCGCGATCGTCGAAACCGCGAGCGCCGAGTCGTCGCGTTCCCCGAGGAGCGCGAGCACGCGATCGTGGAGCGCTTCGACCATATTCGCGCGATCGTCCATCACGACGGAATCGCCGAACGACGAGGTCACGATGCCGAAGGTGAACGGCGATGCGGCGAGCGGATGGAGCACGCGCGGCTCGCCTTCGAGCGAACGCAAATACCCAAGCGCTCCGGGTGCATCGAGCAGATCGCGCGTGACGACGCGGACCGTTTCGCGCACCAGCGGATAGTCGGGTTCGCTTTCGAGCAATCGGTTGAAGATGCGATCCGCCGACCACGCACCACCGGCGCGGCGGATCGTCGTACCCCCGGCGCGGCGCAACACGAGCAATCCGGTATTTGCGATGTAACGAAAATGATGGCTGAGTAAATACCCGGAGCGCAACCCGACGAGCAGATCGGCATCGAAGTCATCCGTGTAGAGCAGCGATGCCCACACGGCGTCGGGGATCGTCGTGCGCGGCGGAAGTGCGACGAGAAAGCCGTTATCGTCCGTCGTGATCTGCGAGTTCACGCGATAGCGCTTGTGCACGCGGGCGCCGACGATGCGCGAGAGCGTCTCGTTGATGCGCCGCCCCGCACACGTATGGAACACGGCGGTTTGGCGCTGATCCATGCGATAGATTTCGACGATCGGCTTCGTGAGCGTCGGGATCGCGGAGATCGCGAGCTGCTGCGCGAGGTAGCGCACGACGTGCGCGGCCTCGACGCCCGCGAGCGCGTACTGCGATTTGAGCCACGCGAGCGCGCGTTGCGGCCCGCCGCTTTCCAGCCGCTCGGCGACTCCTTGCCGTAACGCGGAAATTTCGGAGGCGAGCGCGAGCGGTACGCCCTTCATGTGCGAGGACCACGTCGGCACGTTCGGCCGCCCGGCAAACGGCTCCGCAACGATCCCCGACGGGCCGTTTTCTTTGACGCGCAACGTTCGCCCATCGAGCAAGAACACATCGCCCGTATGCAGCGACGCAGCGAACGTTTCGGAGAGCCGCCCGATCTGCGCGCCCTTCCCGCCGACGGCGACGGTGCGTTCGTCTGGGATCGTGCCGACGTTTTCGTAGAACGCGCTCGACGCCTCGCGTCCGAGGCCGAAGATCGCTTCTTCATCCGCGCCGAGACGGCGCACGTGCGCTTCATCGGGACCGACGCCGCCACCCGAGAGGTACGCGACGCAGCGCGCGAGATCGGCGGCTTCGAGATTGCGATACGGGTACGCGCGCCGCGCGGTTGCAAGCGCATCGGCGTACGAAATGCGGCGGTCGACGCAGACGCTGCCGACGAGCCACTGCGCGAGCACGTCGAGCGGCGCTTCGGGGATCTGCATCTCTTCGATCACGCCGTCCGCGATGCACCGTTTCGTCGCGGCGGCTTCGATGATGTCGTCGCGATCTTGCGCGATCACGACGCCCTCGGCGACGGCGCCGGGCCGATGCCCCGCGCGCCCGACGCGCTGCAAGGTCGAAGTCATGCCGCGCGCGCCGCCGATCAGGAAGACACGGTCGATGAAGCCGATATCGACGCCGAGTTCGAGCGACGACGAACACACGACCGTGCGCAGCGTTCCATCGCGCAGACCGGCCTCGACGCGGTGCCGCACGCTTTTTTCAAGCGCGCTATGGTGCACGCCGATGCGCCGATCGCGTTTCGGTTTTTCGAGCGTCGGCACGGCGACCTCGATCTCGCTCTCGGGTTCGCCCGCCTGCGTCATCTCGTGCGCCACGCGTTCGGCTTGGCTGCGGACGTTCGTAAAGACGAGCGAGGAACGTACGTCTTCCGAAAGTTTGTAGGCGGTGCGCGCCGCGGTCGCAAGCGGCGCCATCGCGCCCGCGAACGGCGCGACGACGCCGAGCGAAAACGAGCGTAACCCACGGCAATCGACGATCGCGCACGGCCGATCGATGCCGACCAGAAACGAACCGACGCGTTCGAGCGGCGCGACCGTCGCCGAGAGTCCGACGCGTAAGAGCGGCGCGGGCACGAGCGCTTCGAGCGATTCCAAGAGCAGCGCGAGTTGCGAACCGCGCTTGTTGTTCGCGAGCGCGTGGATCTCGTCGACGATCACCGTTTCGACCGAGCGTAGCGTCTTGCGATACGTCTCCATCGCGAGCATGAGCGCGAGCGACTCCGGCGTCGTGATCAGCACGTGCGGCGGGCGCGACATCATCAAGCGCCGCTCTTCGACCGGCGTATCGCCCGTGCGCACGCCCGTGCGGATGAAGCCCTCGCGAATGCGGCCGCGCCGCAATTCCGCGCGTTCGGTATTCGGTCGCTCGAGCAAACCCATCTCACGGAGCGGCCGACGCAAGTTGTGCTCGACGTCGTACCCAAGCGCGCGCAGCGGCGAGATATAGAGCGCGAACGGCCGCGGAAAGAGCTCGTCCCGATCGCGCTTTTCCGCGAGTCGGCTCATCACGGGAAGAAACGCCGCGAGCGTCTTGCCCGTGCCGGTAGGCGAGGCGACGAGCATGCTCCGCCCTTCGGCTGCGAGCGGCAGCGCTTGGGCTTGCGGAGGTGTCGGCGTGACCAGCGTCGCCGCACACCATGCGGCGACGGTCGGGTGGAGCGCCGCGAAGACGTCGTTCACGGGACTGCGAGAATTCCCGAAGCGCCTCACCGCGTTCCTGTTCGCGCTCGAACGTTTGTTCGAGCCGCCAAGTCACCGACATACCCGGGCAAAGCCGCTAGCATCGCCACAACTCGCACGTGCGGAGATTTTTGCTTGCCCGAAACCCTCGCGCCACTGCTCGCGTCGTTGCACGACGAAGCCGCGCGCTTCGTTTCCGAACGCTTCGACGCCGCATCGCCTTTCGACGCATCCGAGGCGCACGACGATCGCCTCATGGCCGCGGCGCGCGCGATCGGGCGCGAACATGCGGCGAGCGGTATGGAACTCGCGGATGCCGTCCGCGCCGCCGTGCAAACGACGAACACGATCGAGCTCGGGCTCCTCGAAGCAAACGTCGGCGATTCGGCCGCGCTCGGCGTCGTCAACGCGGTCGCAGCGATGCGTTCTTCGATCCTCGCCGCCGTGGCCGAAGGTTACGACGATCGGGGCGAGGCGCGTTCCCCGCAGGGCGCGCAAGCCCGTGAAGCGATGCGCGCGGCGCTCCTGCGGGATCGGGCGCGGTATACGACGCTCCGCCTCGCGCAGGGCGACGAAATCGAACCGCTCTACGCGGCCCCGTCGCGCTTCTTCTACGTCGTGAGCGGACGATTGCGCATCTACAATCTCCTACCGAACGGGCGCATGGTCACGCTTGCGATGCTCGGGCCGAACGACGTGTTCTTGCAGTGGCGCGCGGAAGACCAGAGCCTCTCGTGCATCTGCGCCGAAGCCCCCGCCGCGGCCGACGTGATCGCGATCGAAGAAGGTGCCCTCGGCGCGTTGCTGGCCGCGCATCCCGCAGCCGCGGTCGATGCGATGGCGGGCTTCGCGCGCCGCCTTACGGCCTCGCAAGCGCTCATCGAAGACCTGATGAACGACTCCGTGGACCTTCGGCTCTACCGCACGTTACTCGAATACGCGCGGGAATTCGGCCGCGACGATGCGGGCGCTACCGTGATCGACGTGCCGCTCACCCACCAGCGCATCGCCGACATGATCGGGAGCAATCGCGTCACGGTAACGCGCAAGCTTGCAGAACTGCAGGCGGCGGGGATCATCGAGACGCGCCGCAATTCGACGATCGCGCTGCTCGGCCACGCGGCACTCGAGCGCATGGCGAACGCCTAGCGGCGCGGCGAAACCTCGCCGACCACCGCGCGGTACGTCGTGGCGTCCGGCATCCGTCGGGCTCTCGGAGGATCCCGTGCTCGCAACGTTCGTTCGCATCACGCTCATCGTTACGGCCGCACTCGTCGCACTAGCGATCGTCGGTTTCGTCTTACACGCGCTCGTCGTAGCGGCCGTCGTCGGCGCGATCGGCGCGATCGGCGTGACGATCTATCGCCTCGTACGCGGGCGCCGCGCATACGTCTCGCGGTACTGATAGCGCGGCTTTCGGGAACCACACGACCGGGGTGACAGTCATCACGGCCCCCGAAGCGCTACCCACGGTATCGTCAGGTCAATCGCTACGGAAGTAGGTTTGACGTGAATACAGAGCTCAAGTCGCAAACGCTAGACGCGTCCGACACCATTCTCAAAGAACGGGCGAAACCCGCATCACTGTTCGCGTCGTCCGCCGTGAGCGAAGTCGGAAAGCGCGTGCACAAGTATTTCGAAACGACCGGCTTCTCGCGCTGGACCTCGATTTACGGCGACGGCGATATTCCGCCGATCTGGAAGATCATCCGCGACGGTCACCAGCGCGCGCTCGACAAAGTCGTCGAGTGGACGAAGAACGATACCGCGCACACCGCGCTCGATGCCGGATGCGGAACCGGAACGCTCGCGATCGAACTCGCGCATCATGGCTACGAAGTCGATGCGTTCGATGTCAGCGCACCGATGATCCACTACGCACGTTACATCAATAGCGGCCGTACCAAGGGCATCGCGCCGCGCTTCATGGTCGGCGACATCGGCTGCGTCGCGGGCGAGGAACGTTCGTACGATCTCGTCGCATGCCTCGACGTGCTCTTCCACTACCCGCTCGATGAAGTCACCAAGATGCTGACGCAACTCGCGAACTTGAGCTCGCACAAACTCGTCGCATCGTTCGCCGTCCGCACGCCGGGTAACGATTTCTGGATGGCCGTCGGCAAAAAATTCTCGCGCAAAGATCGCATGACGCATCTGCACATGTTCACCTACGACGAAGTCGAGCAGATCATGTACCGCGCGGGCTTCAAGATCGTGCGCACCGAGCGCGTCAAGTTCTTCTTCTACGATTCGTTCGTGTTCGAAGCGGTTCGCGCGAGCTGATGGAAGGCGCGGTCGAGATCGGACCCGAGATACCCGCGAAAGCGGGGAACAAGCTCCTCAAGCCACGGATGTATAAAACGGATGTAGCGATGCTCAATACGTTGAGCGTCGATCTCGTTCGCGATGAGATCCGTGCGCTGCGTGCCGAGCTCGAAGCCGATCGGAACAAGACGCATTTCAAATGGCAGCCCGGCGCGCTCGATCATATCGATTACGCGCCGCTCGCCGAAGAGTTCTACGAATTCCTCAATCGCTCGTCGCTCGGCGAGTTCTCGGGATGCCTGCTCTACGCCGACGTCTTCAAGCGACTCGACGATAAAGACGTCGCCTCGCTCTACAAGAGTATGGCGCGCGACGAAGGCCGGCACGCATCGTTCCTTGCCTATGTCATGAAGCACATGGGGCGACCGTTCGATTTCGCGAGCCTGCCGAAAGTCGAAGGGCTCGCGTACCTCCACCCTAAGTGGATATTCATCACGACGTTCCTCTCCGAGTCCGTTGGGTTCTACCGCTATCAGAACATCAACGATCACATGGCATCGGCGACGGAATTCCGCTTCCATCCGCTCTTTACGTATTTCGACGAATGGTGCAAGGACGAGCGCCGCCACGCGCAGTTCTTCTCGCTCATGGTACGCAGCCAGCCGCAGTTTTACAAAGGCTGGAAGAACCGCTTCTCCGTGAAGTTCTTCACGCTCGCCGTGTACATCACGATGTATCTGCGCGATTGCGAATCGACGATCTACGAGAAGATGGGCATCGATTGGGAAGCCTACGATCGTAAGGTCATCAACGAGACGGAACGCACGGCGCGTAACGTCTGGGGAATCGGCATCCGCACGGACTCGAACTTCTTCCTCGGTTGCCTGCGCCGCATGCGCGACAACAACATGAAGAACAAAGCGACGCGCGCGAAAAACCATCCGCAGCTCGTGCAGAACGCGCTCATCGCATCGCGCTATTTCGGCAACGCGCTCGAATACGTTTGGCTGCTCTTGCAGCCGAATGCAAAAGTGCAAGCTCTGCCGCGCGAACGGTGGGAAGAGACGATGCCGGATCCCGACCCGCCGGGCCCGTTACGCGATCGGAACGCAACGCCCGTTTCGCTCGAACGCCTGGTGCACGTACGACACGCCGCTTCGCGCGAGACCGCGCTCGCGTAGACTACGCTCTCGACCATGCACCCATTCGACGAACGTCTCGCCGCGCTCGGACTCACGTTGCCACCGGCACGCGATGCCATCTACGCCTATAAAAAGACGATCCAGGTCGGGACGACGCTCTACGTCTCCGGGCACGTGTCGACGATCCTCGGGCGGCTCGGGCACGATCTCGATGTCGCGGTCGGCGCGAATGCGGCGCGCGAGTGCGCGCTCGGCATCATCTCCACCGTGCGCGCGAGCCTCGGTGGATTCGACCGTTTCTCGCGCTTCATCAAACTGACCGGCATCGTCCATGCGACGCCGGATTTCACGCAGCATCCGCATGTCATCAACGGCGCATCGAATATGCTGGTCGAGATTTTCGGCGACGCGGGCTATCACGCACGTTCGGCGATCGGTGTCGGTTCGTTGCCAAACGGTTGCGCGGTCGAGATCGAAGCGATCGTCGAGACGGTCGCTTAGGCGCTCAATCGATGCCGAGCTACGAATATCACCACGTCGATGTGTTTTCGGAAACCCCGTTCGAAGGGAATCCGCTCGCCGTCGTGCTCGTGCCCGATGCCCTTCCGACGGCGACGATGCAGCGCATCGCAAACGAGTTCAACCTTTCCGAAACCGTCTTCATCTCCACGAACGCAAGCGAAGCGATGCCGCTGCGTTTGCGCATCTTCACGCCACAGTCGGAGCTCGCATTTGCCGGGCACCCGACGATCGGCGCGGCGTTCGTCGCGCAACGCGAAGGCCTCGTCGAAACGCTGCAATTTGCATTTGAAGAGAACGTTGGGCCGGTGCCGGTTTCGATCGACGAAGGCAGCGCGTTCATGGCGTGGCTCACGACACCGCCCGTCCGCTTCGGCCCGCGGATGCCTGCGGCGACGGTAGCCGCCGCGATCGGGCTGACCGAATCCGACGTTCGCACGGACGCGACACCGCAGACGATGGGTGCGGGCGCTCCGTTTCTCTACGTCCCGCTCGTCGATCGAGCTGCGGTCGATCGCGCGAGCGCGGATGATGGCTTCGCGATCCGTGCCGCATGTCGCGAGGCGGGAGCCGGGGGGCTTTACGCGTTCGCCATGCGCGCAACGGGCGAGAGCGCCCGCGTGTATGCCCGGATGTTCGGCCCGGAACTCGGCATCGTCGAAGACCCCGCGACGGGGAGCGCGACGGGGCCGCTTGCCGCGTATGCCTTCGAGCACAAATTACTCGTACCGGAAAACGGCCTGACGTTCGTCGCGGAGCAGGGCACGAAGATGGGACGCCGGAGCCTCTTGCACGTGCGCGTCACGGAACGCAAGATGGGCCGCAGGATCGAAGTCGGCGGAAGTGCCGTGCACATCATGGAGGGCACGATCGCCGTCTAAACCGCAAGCAAAGCTTCGGGTGCGTGCGGCACGAATATGCGCGCATGGAACCTTCATCGGTCGGTTACGCGTACGCGTTCTTTGCGTTCGTGCTCGGTATCCTATCGATCCGAAGCGCGTTCGTCGTTCGCCGCGTTGCCGCATGGACGGCGATCGCGTGGTGGTCGACGCTCGCGTACTGCATCGCCGCGATCGTACCGCTCCTCGGTGGCCCACGGCTTCCGTATCACGGCGAGTACGTCGCGCTCGTCGGCCTGACGGTCGCCTTCGTCATCGCCGGAATCAAGGACGAACCGCAAGCCGAGCCGTGGTATCTTCCGACGGCACCGGGACCGACGCGCGCCGAGAAGCGCGCCACCAAAGCCCCTTAGTCGCGGACGCCGAACTGCGCGAAGAACGCATCGATCCGTTCCAATGCGATCCCCGCCGCGAGCGCGCGCGTCCGTATGACGCTCGGCGGGAGGCCCGGCGAGGCAAGAAGCGCCTGCGCGGTTATCGCATCGGGCGATGCGATCCGAACGCGCCCGAGCGCCGCGGGAAGCACGACCGTTCCGAACGGCGCGACGACGGTTCCGTCGCCATCGCTCGTCGTGAACACGAGGGGTCGCTCGCGCGCCGTAAGCGTTGCGGGTAGGCCCGCGAAATCCAGCGTGGCGCCCGCCGCGCCGATCGTCAAGCACTCGACCGTAAAACGCGGATCGGCGATGCGAACGCTGCGCTCGAGACCGTCTGCGGCGAACGTAAGTGGACCGATCGCACCCGCATGCGATGCGTGGAAATCCAGCACGTCGGCGGCCTTCGCGACGTGTAGCTCGCGCGATTTGCCATTCGCATCGACGCGGTTCCAATCGAAAATACGATAGGTGATGTCGCTCGTTTGCTGCACCTCGAAAAGCACGATGCCCGCGCCGATCGCGTGCAACGTTCCGGCCGGCAGGTAGAACGCGTCACCCGCGTGCACGGGGACCCGGCGTAGGAGCTCGCCGAGCGTACCGTCCGCGACGCGCGCCGCGAATTCGTCGCGGGTGGTGTCGCGCGCGAATCCCAGCACCAGTTCCGCACCCGGTGCGGCTTCGAGAATGTACCAGCACTCGGTCTTCCCGTTGTGCTGATGCTCGACGCGTCGCGCATACGCATCGTCCGGATGCACTTGCACGGAGAGGTTCTCGCGCGCATCGATGATCTTCGTGAGGATCGGGAAGGGTACGCTGGCGTCGAGCGGGCCCATGAGCGCGGCGCCGAGCGCTACGCGGGCTTCGCCGAGCGTCGTTCCGCCGAGCGCTCCGCCATCGATGCGATTCGCGTCGTAGCATTCCCACGACTCGCCGAGCAACGCCGCCGGATCGCCATGCTTGCCATACCGCGCGACGAGCGCGGAGCCACCCCAGATCGCGGGGCTCAAGCGCGGTTCGAGCAAAAGCGGGATCGCGCGCGTCATCGACATGCCCCCTCGTATCGCCATCGGACTCGGATTTCCATATCCGATGCAAAAGTTCCGACCCGATAGTCCAAAGAAGAATTATTCCGTGCCACGAGAATGCAACGGCAACTTCGTTTCTACCGCCGCTCGTTTTTTTTCGCGGTAGTCGTCCTTGAGGTCCCGCCTATGTCCATCGTCCGCAGGTCTGCCGCGTTATGCGCGGTGGCGCTCATCGCTACGCTCGCTCCCGCGCTTCCTGCGCGCGCCGATGTGAGCCTCGCCCAAGCCCTCGGAACGCAGGTCGCCGAGCCCGCCCACCGTGCGATCCAGCGCGCGATGGATGAAGCGCGTGAGGCGCGCGCCCGCGCTTCCACTCCGTCCGATGCGACTGCGGTCATCGGTCAGACGCAGCCGGTCGGGAAGCCGCAGAATCCGATCAGCGACCCGTCGCTCCCGCGCGGATTCCAGTATACGCTCGATGGCTCGATCGCCTATCCGTTCGGCCAAACGGGCTACAATGCGCGCCTGCCCGGTGCGATCGACGCCGTCGTCAGCGGCGGTGGAAACGGCCGCGTCCGCGTCCAGGCAGGATACTTCGAACTACAAGAATATCCGATCGGCTTCGATTCGGGCACCGTTCCCCTATATCTGCAGGGGCTCGGCTCGCCGATCTCCGCGGTGAACCTCGCGAACCCGGCTCCGAACGCGAAGCTCGACACGACGATCAAGAACAAAATTCTCGTCGTCACCGAACAGAATCTCTTCAAGGTTACGCTCGGCGGGCGCGTGATCCCGATCGTGATTTCGCCCACCTACGTTTCGCGTAACGGCACGGTCGGTGGCCAAGGCGACGTACAACTCGTCGAGAGCCCCACAACCGGCAAAGCGTACACGGTCAACTTGCGTACGTTCCAACAGAAGCTGCTCGCGGTAACGCTGCCGTTTCTCTCAACGAGCAAATTCTTCGCGACCTACACGATCGCGCCCGAGTGGCTCGTGCATCCGAGCCCGGTCAACGAGACGAATCACCCGCAGTTCTTCCAGTTGCTCTACATCGAATATCGCGCGACGCCAAGCACGACGGTCTTTTTCCAGCCGTCGAAAATTCCGAACTACACGGGGCCGGATCCCTATCCGCAGCACCTTTTCGCCGTCATCTACGGCGTCTCGCAAAAGCTTTCGAAGATGTCGTTCGCGCAGATCGTCGTGAGCGATGGCCAACCGACGAACATCGCGCAGAACGGCATCACGGCGCTGACGTGTCAGGCGCTCCCGTGCGGCGCAAATTCCCTCGCGCCGACGATCCGCGGCCTCCATGCCGCGCAAATACAATTCAAAATCGGCATCGGCTCGCCCGCCGTCATTCCGCTGTAAGGTACGCACGCTCATGATGAAACGCTCCGCCCAGGCGCTCGCCGCAATCGCCACGCTCGCCCTCGCCGCTTGCGGCGGCGGTGGCGGCTCCACGCAATCGGGCCCGCCTCCCGCGCCGACCGCATCGAACCCGCCGAAGACCAATCCCCTCGCGAATATCGTCGGCATCGGCGATAGCTTGACCGCAGGCGTGCAATCGAACGGTTTGCTCGGCGTCAACGCGGCAAATCCCATCCCCGGCAGCCCGTTCACGGCCGTGCAGGCGACGCAGACGCGCGGCGCGTGGGCGCTTTTCTGGCAGCAAGCCAATAACGGTGCCGATATTTCGACCGCGGGAACCTCACCGTTGCCGCTCATCAAAGCCCCGGGCATCGGCGGCATCCTCGTGCCGACGGCGACGGGAAGCCTCGCCTCCATCCAAGCCGATTGCACGGGCCCGAACAACGCGCTCGCCTTCAGCGCCTCGACCGCGCTGCAAACGCGCCTCGCAACGAACAACCCGCAGGACCTCGGCGTTCCGGGCCAGACGCTCCACGAAGCGCTGTATCAAACCGGGCCCAATAGTCCGTGCACGCTCAATACCGGGAGCCCGCTCGATCCGCTCGCCGCGATCGTCCGTTCGGAAAACGTCGATTTCTTCCCGATTCTCGGAACGTTCCCGGCGAATAGCTCGCAAGTCGACGACGCCGTGCAGCTCCGTCCCACGCTTGCCACCGTGTGGCTCGGGAGCAACGACCTCCTGAAGTTCATGTTCACCAACGGTGGCATCGCGATCACCGATCAGAATCAGTTCCAGGCCGATCTCCAAACGATCGTTTCGCGTTTACGTAACGTCGGAACGAACGTCGTCCTCGTGAACCTCCCGACCGTCTCCGGCGCCGCGCAATTCACCCCGACGAATCCGCCGGTGCTCGCGCAGTACATCGCCGCGCGCCTCGTGCCGGCGGGCGTTCCCGCCGCCGCCGCAGCGCAGCTCGCGGGCGGAGCGTCGCAGCTCCTCGCCGCGCAGTACGGCTTGGGTGCGAACGGTCTGCTCACGCTCAACGGCTTCGGCACCGTGTTGACGGCGATCCAGCGTACGCTGCAGACCGGTGCGCCGCTCGCGATCACGCTCCAGCCCGCAGGCGACTTCGTCACCGACGCAAACGTGCAAATCGCAAACACGTACAACGCAGCGTACAACACCATCATCGCGAACGTCGCGAAGGCGAACGGCTCCCCGCTCGTCGACGTGAACGGGCTCCTGGCGCAAGCGACGGCGGGCGTTCCGATCAATCCGCCCAAGTGCTGCAATGCGCTCTACGGTGGCGGCATCTTCAGCCTCGACGGCCTGCACCCGTCGAATACCGGGTACGCGCTCATCGCGAACCTGTTCATCTCCACGGTGAACGCCGCATACGGTACGACGATCGCACCGGTGAACGTCGGCGCGATTTACGCAACCGACCCGTACGCGCCACACTAGCCACAAAGGCGCATCCGACCGACTTCACATACGGCGGCACCCGCAAACGGTGCCGCCGTCGCTTTTGCAAAAGAAAGACCGCATGCTCGCGCCGATCTTGCAACCGGAATACGAAGCGCTCGATCGGACGGCGCTCGAAGCGCTGCAGAGCGAACGTCTCGGAGCGCTCGTCCGCCGCATGCGAAGCGCGAGCCCGCTCTATCGCGAACGGCTTGCGGCGATCGGCGATCCGCGCGATCGTTCGGAGCTCGCGACGCTCCCATTTACGCACAAAGCCGATTTGCGCGATAGTTATCCGCTCGGGATGCTCTGCGTGCCACCCGGCGATCTGCGCCGCGTGCACGCATCCTCGGGCACGACCGGCAACCCCACGATCGGCGCGTATACCGCGCGCGACCTCGCGATCTTCGCCGAAGTGAACGCGCGCGCGCTCGCACTTGCGGGCGTGCTCCCGGGCGAGATGTATCAAGTCGCCTGGGGCTATGGCCTCTTCACCGGCGGCCTCGGCATGCACGGCGGCGCGGAACGGCTCGGCGCTTGCGTGATCCCCGCGTCCAGCGGCAACACGAGCCGGCAGATGCAGCTGTTGTGCGATCTCCCGGTCGTCGGGATCGGCGCGACACCGAGTTACGCGATGTTGCTGGCCGAACGATTCGCCGCGGAAGGCCGGCGACCGCAGGCATTGCGCGTAACGATCTGCGGCGCGGAAGCGTGGACGCCGCAGATGCGCGCGGAACTCGAAGACGCGCTCGGTATCACGGCGCTCAATATTTACGGATTGACGGAAATCATCGGGCCCGGCGTCGCAAGCGAATGCCTTGCGAAGGCCGGTATGCACGTGGCCGAAGATCACTTTTTGTGCGAGATCCTCGACCCCGAAACGCACGCGCCCGTACCGGATGGGGTGCGCGGCGAACTCGTCATCACGACCCTTACCCGCGAAGCGATGCCGGTCGTGCGCTACCGCACGGGCGATCTGACCGCGATGACGCGCGAACCGTGCGCGTGCGGCCGCACGACGGCGCGCATCGACTGGCTCTCCGGACGCGTCGACGATATGCTCGTCGTCCGCGGCGTCAACGTGTTTCCGACGGCGATCGAAGAGGTGCTCCTCGGCTTCGAAGAACTCGCGCCGCACTATCGCATCACGGTCGCCCGCCCGCCCGGGAAACTCGACGATCTGCACGTCGAGTGTGAGATGCGCCCCGACGCCGCGCTTGCCGATCGCGAGCACTTCGGCGCGCGCATCGCGCAGCGACTCTTCGACGTCCTCCTCGTAACGGTGCGCGCAACGGTTCTCGCGCCCAACACGATCGAACGCATCGAAGTCGGCAAGGCGAAGCGCGTGTACGACCTTCGCGATTTGACGAAAGAGAACCGAACATGAGCGATTTGCTCATCGAGCACCCGTTGGAGGCGGTCGCGCTCGTGCGCCTCAACCGCCCGAAACGCCTGAACGCGCTCTCGAACGCGCTCGTGAACGAACTGTGCGACTCCCTGGAAGCCCTCGAAGCTGCGGGCATGCGCGCGATCGTCCTCGCGGGCGACGCGCGGGCGTTTGCCGCAGGGGCCGATATCCCGGAATTACCGATCGCCGATCTCGACGCATGGGAGCGGATTTATGCGATCGCGGTTCCCCGCATCGCGGCCGTCCGCGGGCTCGCACTCGGTGGGGGCTTAGAGCTTGCGATGAGCTGCGACATGCTCGTCGTCGCGGATTCCGCACGGCTGGGTCAGCCCGAAATTCGCCTCGGCGTCATGCCGGGTGCGGGCGGCACGCAGCGGCTTCCGCGCGCGATCGGTAAGGCGCTCGCGATGGAAATGGTGCTCACCGGCCGCGAGATCGATGGCCGCGAAGCGTACGCCCGCGGGCTTGCAAATCGCTGCGTGCCGAGCGAACGCGTCGAGCGCACCGCGCTCGATCTCGCGCAACTCGTCGCGGCGCAGGCACCGCAAGCCGTTCGCCGCGCACGCGCTGCGATCGACGATGCGTTTGCGGGGCCGCTCGCGGAAACGCTCGTCCGCGAACGCGCGGGTTTCCGCACGCTGGCAGCGACGGACGACGCCCGCGAAGGCATCGCCGCGTTTACCGAAAAGCGCACGGCACACTGGAGCGGACGATGAACCAAGCCCCGACGAACGGTCATCTCGTAGCGGTGTACAAAGCCGTCGCCACGATCACGCTCGACCGCCCGCATGCGTATAACGCGCTCACCGCGGATATGCTCGAATCGCTGCTTGCGAGCATGAAACTCCTCGACCGCAACGACGCGGTGCGCGCGATCGTCATCACCGGGAGCGGCAAGGGCTTTTGCACCGGGCAAGCGCTCGACGATCCGCGTGCGATCGGCGCGGCGCCCGGCGCACTCTATTCGGCGGTCGTCGAACGGTTCAATCCGCTGATCGCCGCGCTTTTCGCGATCGAGAAACCAACCGTCGCCGCGATCAACGGCGTCGCGGCGGGCGCGGGCATGGGAATCGCGCTTGCGTGCGATTTTCGGTACGCCGCGGAGACGGCATCCTTCACGACGGCTTTCGCAAAGATCGGGCTCGTTCCCGATAGCGGCGTTTCGTATCTCTTACCGCGCATCGTCGGCTATGCGAAAGCGCTCGAGCTCTGTACGCTCGCCGAGCGCATCGACACCGGCACCGCGAAAGAGCTCGGTTTGCTCACGCGCGTCATCGCGGATGCCGAACTCATGCGCGAAACGTACGCGTTCGCGGCGAAGCTCGCCGCGGGCCCGCGATCGCTCGGCTTAATCAAGCGCGAACTCGTCCGCAACGGATTGCCGGAGCTCACGCAAGCCCTCGCCTACGAAGCCGAAATGCAAGCGGTCGCGGGGGAAACCGACGACTTCCGCGAGGGCATCGCGGCGTTCAAAGAAAAACGCGCGGCTGCCTTCACCGGGCGGTAGGCGACTACATCCGCATCCCGTTCGCCATCGCTCCCTTGCCGTTGGGCTCTTCGACCGCCCACTGTTTTTTCGGGTCCGTTTCGAGCGGCCACGCATGCACCATCCAACCGAAGAGCTGCTTTTGCCAACGGCCACCCGCTGCGGCACATGCCTCTTCCGTTTCGATCGAGCCGCCCATACCGAACCGCTTATCGCCGCCGAGCCCCGCCTCTTGGCCCGCTTTGAAGCAGAAGTTCACGTGCCGGTGCCAACGCGCGACGGAGAGCGGGACCGCCGCATCGAGCGTATCGTCGTTCGCGCGAGCGTTTGCCGTGTACATGACGCCGACGAGCTTGAGGCTCTCGCCCGTGCGCGCGTAGATCAGCGAAGTCGGCTGTGCCGCATCGAATTTCCCGAGCGCGGCTTTCACGGCGTTCGCGTTGTTGGTGTAATGTTCGATCGGCAATTTCAGCGAAGGCGCGAACTTCGCGAACCCCGCGCGTTCGGCCGCTACCGGATCGGCGTACGCCGCCATGAACGTGCGCGCCGCCGCGAGGATCGCAACCGCCCGCTCCGCGTCGCCCGGACGCGCCGCGCGCGCGGGGCTAAGCGCCATATGCTGCATGTGAGCGTCGTCGTGCATCCCCACCATCGGTGCCATATCGGCCGCGACACGAACGGGAGCGGCAAGCAGCGCGCCGAGCGCGACGGCGGTAAGTAACGATCGAATCATCGCAAGACTCCTATGACGGTTGCTTACTGATACCGCGCGAGGGACGAAAAGTCATGAGGAATCGGTTGGCAATGCGAGCGCGGCGACCTACCGGAATTGCACGACGAACACGTAGTCATGCGGGATCGGCTGGCAGCGGTAACGGGCCGTTTCGAATCGTGCGGCGCGTGTGACGCGCAGCGCCTCGGCAGACGCGGTCGGCCCGATGGTGGAATCGAGAATCCGAACCGCTGCGACCTCGCTTGCGGCGTTGAGGGACACCAATACGCGAGCGATGCCCGTGATTTCGCCGAAAAACGGTTGCCGTGGCGCTGGGGCCGATAGCGTTCGCCCGATCGATTCGGGAACCGAACACGCGGGCGCCAAGGCCGGCCGAGATTGTTGCTCATCGATCGCGATCGCGCTCGCCGAGCCGGCCCCTTCGACGACGCGCTTGCGTGCGGCGACGAGCTCCGGCGCGTTCGCCGACACGCGGAGCCCCGGGCGATCCGAGCTGACGTTATTCGGCCGGCACGGAACGAGTGCGCGAGCGCTCCCCACCGCACCGACCCAAGCATCGTGTACCGTCAGCGCGCGATCGAAACGCACGTAGACGGGCTTGGACTCGAATCCGCCGAGGAGCTCCGGGTGGGTATCGAATTGTAGGGGAACCGCAACGGAATACACGCGATCGTCGCTTGCAAGATCGATGCGGTACGTCGCCATCGGTTCTTTCTTTCGCGCTCGCACAACGATACCGAAAACGCGCGAGGGTCCCCGCGCATCCTCATCCCCTTCGAGATCCGTCGCGACGAACGACGAGACGACGGCGGGGCACGGGGCAGAGGTATCGGCCGCAGCGGACACCGGAGGCTTCTCCTCCGCACGCGCGGCGGTAGCCGAGAGCAGCGCGCAGACGGTTGCAAGAACGGCGCATGTACGAGCGATAAGAGGTTGCATCGTGCTAGCCCCTATCATGCCAAAGCGAGAATCGTTGCAATACCTTGCCCCATACCGATGCACATCGTCGCGAGGCCGTACCGTACGTCGCGTTTCTTCATCTCGTGCGCGAGCGTGCCGGTGATGCGCGCGCCACTGCAGCCGAGCGGGTGACCGAGCGCGATCGCACCGCCGTTGACGTTGACGATCGCGGGATCGAGCCCGATCTCGCGCATGCTCGCGACGGCCTGCGCGGCGAACGCTTCGTTGAGCTCGGCGAGACCGATGTCGGCGACCGTGAGCTTCGCGCGTTCGAGCGCGCGACGCGTCGCGCCGATCGGGCCGATGCCCATCATGCTCGGATCGACGCCGAACGTCGCCGTCGCGACGATGCGCGCGAGCGGCGTCATACCCGCCGCACGCATCGCGGCTTCGCCCATCACGAGCATCGCCGCGGCGCCGTCGTTGAGCGGCGAGGAATTACCGGCCGTGACCGTTCCGCCCTTGCGGAACGCCGGTTTGAGCGCGGCGAGCGATTCCATTGTCGTGTCGTGACGCGGCGGTTCGTCGACGGCGACGATCGTCTCGCCCTTGCGGCCCGGAACCGTAACGGGAACGAGTTCGCGGTCGAACGCGCCGGTTTCCATCGCGGCTTTCGCCTTCATCTGCGAAGCGTACGCGAACGCATCTTGCTCGTCGCGCGTAACGTTGTAGCGTTCCGCGACGTTTTCGGCGGTCTCGCCGAGTGAGATCGGCGGATACATCGCGCTCAAACGCGGATTGAGCAATCGCGAACCGAGCGTCGTGTCGCCCATCTCGGGCAAGCGATCGTACGCCTTCTCTGCTTTCAACATTACGAAAGGAGCGCGCGACATCGATTCCGCGCCACCCGCGATCGCGATATCGATCTGATCCGCCATGATCGCATGCGCGGCCGAATGCAACGCCTGCATCCCGCTCCCGCAGAGGCGATTGACGGTGGTGCCGCCGACTTCGACGGGCAACCCCGCGAGAAGCGCCGCCATGCGGCCGCCGTTTCGGCAGTCCTCGCCCGCCTGATTCGCGGCACCCCAGTACAGATCGTCGATCGTGCTAGGATCGATCCCCGTGCGCGCGACGAGCGCCGCGATCGCATGGGCGGCGAGGTCGTCCGGGCGTACGCTCGCAAGCGCGCCCGCATAGCGACCGTTCGGCGTACGGAGCGCGTCGACGATGAATGCGTGGCTCATGCGGAGAGGCGCGAAAGCGGCGCGATGCCGATCTCGTCCGCGAGTTTGTCGAGATCTTCCCAAACACGCTCGACGTGCGGGATGCCGTGCACTTTGTATGCCGCGGCGTTCTCGTATTCGACTTCGCCCGCGACCTTGACGCGCTCGTAGCCCGCGATCGGCGTGCTCGTCTTGTACGCACGCAGCGCCGCGTCCACGTCGCGCTTGAATTCCGTGAGATCGCGCAACACGTCGATGCGGATCGCACCGAAGAAATGCCCTGTGACGCCGCCCGGATGCTCCGGCCCTTCGATGACGCTCAAGTCCGTGCCGAAGGGCGCGCCGCTCAGAACCGCGCACAGGATCTCCGAAAGCGCGCCGAGCCCGTAGCCCTTGTGCCCGCCATGCTCGGTCCCGAACCCGCCGAGCGGGAGCAGCGCGCCCCAATGCCGCGCGCCGGGATCGTCGGTCGGCTTGCCTTCGCCATCCACCGCCCAGCCCGGCTGCAGTTTCTTGCCGCGACGCTCGTAGACTTCGAGCTTGCCGTACGTTACCGTCGTCGTTGCGAAATCGAGGACGAACGGATCTTCCTCACCCGCCGGAATCGCCACGGCGAACGGGTTCGTTCCCTGCATGCGATCGCGGCCGAACGTCGGCACGGCGAAGTGGATCGAGTCCGTCGAGGAAATCCCGATCATGTCGTGCGGGAGCGCCATCATCGCGTAGTAGCCCGCGATCCCGTAGTGGTTCGAGTTCCGTACCGCGCCGAACGCGATGCCACTCGTCGCCGCTTTCGCGATCGTTCGCTCCATCGCGAGATGCGAAACCGGATGGCCGAGCCCGTTATCCGCATCGAGCAAAATCGACGACGGCGTTTCCCGCACGACCCGGTAATTCGGGCGCGGATTCACGGTCCCCATGCGGATGCGATCGACGTAAAACCACCGTAAGCGCGCGATGCCGTGGGATTCGATGCCACGCAAATCGGCAGCGGTGAGGATTTCCGATGTGAGCTGCGCGTCGCGATCGTCCACGCCGACGGCATGCAGCGCGCGCACGATGAAGTCGCGCTCGGCGGCTTCGGTGGTGCGTACGAGGTTCGCGACATCCAGGTGCATCGGCGCCTACTTCACGCGCCGCATCGAGATGATGCGAACGGGCGTCGGGAGCATTTGCGCCTGGACGGGCAGGTGATTGATGCGAAGCACCACTTCCATGCCGCGCACGACGTGACCGAACGCCGCATAGCCGTTGCCATCGGGCTGTTTATCGGAATCGAGAAACGTATTGTCGCCGACGCATAAGAAAAATTCGGAGGACGCCGAGTTCGGATCTGAAGTACGCGCCATCGAGATCGCGCCGTTGGTATTGTGCAAGCCCGTTTGCGTCGTCTTCTCGAGCGCGATCGTCTCCGGCGGCGTATTGGGTTGCAAACCACCCTGGATCACTTCGATATTCGAGCTCGGTTCGTTCGCCTTGTTCACGCTCCGGTAGAACGCGGCGCCATCGTATTTTTTGCGATCGACCAAACGCAGAAAGTTTGCCGTCGTCTTCGGCGCATGGAGCGCGTCGAGTTGCACGACGATCGTGCCCGCCGTCGTTACTATCGCGACTTTGGGATGCTTGGCATCGACCGCGGCGAGCGCCGGTATCGGGATCAAGCTCGCGGCGAGCGCCACGATGGAAACGAGGGACGTGATCGGCTTCATACCGTCCCGTTTCACGCGCCGACCCAGGATTTCCGGCCGACGACACGGGCTTTCGTCGCGAGCTTCGACCAAGGTCTCCGTTCGCGCGGCGCGTACGAGAAGGCATGCACGAAAAGCCGACTCGTGGACTACGCGTAACGACGGTACCGAGCGCGCTCGATCAAACGCGCATCCTCGTCGAAATCGCCGCCTTCGCGATCGCTGCGATCTGGGGCGTCTACGTTTTCACCTATCAAGAAATTCTCAAACCCGCCGCCGAATCGCCACGGATGACGAACGCGGTCGAACTCACGCACGCGCGAACGCGCAATGGCGACGAGTTCGTCGCCGTGCACGTCACTTACGACAATTCGGGCAAAGTCGAAATCGAGCTCGCTTCGACCGGCATCAATCTCTGGGGTCGACGTATTCTCCCAAGCGATGCCGATGCCAAGAGCGCGGGTGCGGCTTGGGAAGTCGACCGCTCGCGAGCCCTGAGCCCGCGTCGCCTGCTGTACTCCGAAGGCGAACTGCGCGACGCCGTCATCGGCGGAAGGCGCGGCGCACATCTCGTGCTCGCGCCCGGGGCGAAGATCACGCTCGACTACACGATCGTCGTGCCCGCAAAAACCTACGATATCGTGGACGTCGGCTTCCAGGCTTGGTTTCTTCGCAGTCCGTACGGCACGGCGCGCATTCCGCTGCGTCGCACGAGCGCAAAAGACGGTTCGTCCTACGTCACGAGCGACGGCGCCCGCGACGGCGTGTACAACAACATCGGGGAATTGTCGTTTCCCCTCTGATCGCGGTTAGTTGAAATCCGCCTCGGTGAGCTTCACGCTCGTATCGATGCTCTTGATATCTTCCTGTTTCAGAAGCGTTTCCGCGCCGTATTGTACGCGGCGCACCGGGAGATGGGTGGTCTTCGAAAACGCGATGGTCTCGCGGGTAACGCCGTTCACCGGTTGGGGATACGCGATCGTTACGATATCAACGGCCATGCCCTCGATCGTACCCGCGCTTTCGGTTTGATCGGGCGCCTTCAAATCGTCGACGATGCTATCGAGCGAACCGCGTTGGATCGTGTCGCCGCGGAGCGATACGGCTCTTCCGTCGTGGATGCCGATGTTGAGCTTGATCCCCGAGAGAAAGCCGCCCTGATGGCCTTTGATCGTGTCGCCGCCACGCCACACGGCACCGCCGCCGCGCCCGGGGCCCGCCGTGACATCCGCTTTCGCGAAGTGCGGTTTCAAGTACGTGTAGCGGTACGTTCGGTCTTGCGTATCGTTCCCCATGATTTCGTGGGTGGTTACGGTCGCGACGTACGCATCGATCTTCGCGTACGCTTCCAAAAACGCGGAAGTTGCCGGAAGCGGTGCGGCACCGAGCAGAACCGCCGCGCTTGCGATGGCGGCGACGAAACGTGAACGCATCAACATATGCAGATCAACTTGCAACCGGGAGAAATCGTTCCCCTTTCAGGCGCGCGGTGACCGGCGCGCGCTCGGCGCACGCCCGCTTTGCGTGGCGACGAGCGGCTCGACGATCGTGCCTTGCGCACGCGCGGTTTCGCTCGCGAATCGGAAACAGTTACTTCCCGCAAGCTTCGCCGCACGGAGTGCCGTGTCGGCGGCGTCGACGAGCGCCTGCGCGGTCGAGCCATCGGCCGAGAAGAGCGCGATGCCGATGCCCGCGGTGACTGCTGCATCCGTACCGTCGAGCGGGATCGGCTGTGCGATCGCGTCGAGGATCGAGAGGGCGAGTCGCGCGGCCTTCTTCGGATCGTCGACGTGCGGGGCGAGCACGACGAACTCGTCGCCGCCGAGGCGCGCGACGGTATCGCTCTCGCGCATCGCGCCCCGTAGGCGTAACGAAACGGCCTTGAGTACTTCATCGCCCGCCGCATGGCCGTACGTGTCGTTCACGGCCTTGAAGCCATCGAGATCGAGGTACATCACCGCAAAGGGCTCGTTGCGGCGGCTTCCGGCCCGGATCGCTTGTTCCAACCGATCGAAGAGCAAGACGCGGTTCGGGAGCGTCGTCAAGGCATCGTAGAAGGCGAGCCCGTCCAGCCGCGAGCGATGGAGCGATTGTTCGATCGCAAACGCGACGAGGTGCCCCGTGACGCGGATGAATTCGACGTTGGTGTTTTTCGTGTGATGCGCCTGCGCCGCACGCGAGCGAAAGCCGATGATCCCGTATGGGAGCCCGTCGACGACGATTGCGGTTCCGAGGTATGCGCCGTCGGAGCCGAACGGGAACGATGCCGCGTCGGCCTTCGCAAGATCGCCGACCTCGACGATCGCGTCGCGCGTCCCCACGAGGAGCCCCGAGCGGTCGGACGGGACCCGCGTCTTGATCGCGAGGCCGTTCGGAAACGTCGGGTCCACGTATACGCTATTATCGATCACGAGCGCGTCGTCATCGATCCGTGCGAAAAATGCATACGCGAACCCAAGTTTTTCGAGCGCCGCATGCAGTGCGGAATCGATGCGATCTTTCGTCCGTGCGTTCGCATCGCTCGCGATCGAATGCAAGGTATGCAGCTGGCGCGCGTAGTCGGACTGTTCGAGTTCCCGAACGCGGAGCTCCGTCACATCGGACATCGTGACGATCACGCGCGACGTACCGGCGAGCACGTGATCGCGGATCGGCGTTGCCGCGACCGTCAGCCAGCGGCGCGCGGACGCCTCGCCGACACCGACGACCACCGTGCAGACGGCATCGGACGCGCGTGCCACACGCAGCGGCACGCGACGCGCATCGAATGGCGAGCCATCTTCGTCGACGACACCGAACATCGCGCTCGGGTCGCCGAGGACGAACCCGAGCAGATCGTCCGGCACGAGCCGTGCGGCCGCGCGATTGCTGCGCACGATCGTATCGCTTGCATCGAGCACGACGACGCCATCCGCGAGGTTGTCGATCGTCGCCTGCTCTTCGATACTCTGCACCTCCAGCAACGCAAGCGCACGCGCGAGTCGATCGTTCGCGTTGGTGAGTCGCGCGTTGATCGCTTCATGGGCCTGCGGGCTTGGCAAGGAAAGGATACCGGGGAGAGCCCGAGCGAGCGCGATGGCGGTAAAGATCGAGATGATGCCGGTCACCGCTTTTGCCGCACCGTCGATCCAGTAGTCGGGGAACCAGATCGTCCAGATAGCGAACGCATGCGTCACGCCGCACGCGATGATGAACGCGCTGAAGAGCACCATCATCCGGCCGAGTGGCAGATCGGGCCGCCGCGTCGCGACGCGCACGAGCGCGAGCGGGATCGAAAAGTACGCGATGACGATCGCGCTATCCGAGAGGACATGCAATGCGAGAAGAGGGCCTTGCCATGCAAAGCACATTCCATGCGGCATAAAAGCTGCCACCGGTCCTCCTCCTCAAATCGTGCTCGCTTACGATACGAGCGCGATTTCGGATCATTCGTGCTCGGCGAAACGAGCACTTCCGGGAACACGAAAGGATGCTCGAATTTCAAGACATCCTTACGTTTCGGACGCCCGGTTATGCCACTTCGAAGAGCCCCGCCGCGCCCATACCACCACCGACGCACATCGTCACGACGACGTGGCGTACGCCGCGGCGCTTCCCCTCGATCAACGCGTGCATGACCATGCGGGCACCGCTGACGCCGTAAGGATGGCCCACGGAGATCGCACCCCCGTCGACGTTGAACTTCCCGGGATCGATGCCGAGGCGATCGCGGCAATAGAGCGCTTGCACGGCGAATGCTTCGTTGAGCTCCCACAGCCCGATATCGTCGATCGTGAGGCCATGACGGGCTAAGAGTTTCGGCACCGCAAAGACGGGCCCGATGCCCATTTCGCCCGGATCGCATCCGGTCGCGACCATCCCGCGATAGAACCCGAGCGGCGCGATGCCGCGGCGGTTCGCTTCGCTTGCATCCATGATGACGACGGCGGCCGCGCCATCGGAAAGTTGCGAAGAATTTCCGGCGGTGATCGACGATTTCGGATCGAGCACGCCCTTGAGCGCGGCGAGGCCCTCGAGCGTCGTGTCGGCGCGATTGCCCTCATCCTTGAGCAGCGTGACGCGCTCTTCGGTGACACGCCCCGTGCCTTTTTCTTCGACATACTTCCACGCGGCGAGCGGCACGATCTCGGCATCGAACCGTCCCGCTTCTTGCGCGGCGGCCGTGCGCTGCTGGGATTCCAGGGAGTACGCGTCTTGCGCTTCGCGCGAGATCTTGTAGTGTTTCGCGACGTTGTCCGCGGTCTGCAACATCGGCATGTAGATGTCGGGATCGTGGCGCAGGATCCACTCCTCGCTAAAGCCCTTCATGTTCATGTCGTTCTGCACGAGCGAGATCGACTCGACGCCCGCGGCGACCATCACGTCGACATGATCCGCGATGACGCGCGCGGCGGCGGTGCCGATCGCCGTGAGCCCCGAGGCGCAATACCGATTGATCGTGGTGCCGGCCGTGCCGATCGGCAACCCCGCGCGGAGCGCCGCGACGCGACCGATGTTATGCCCGGTCGCGCCCTCGGGGAGGCCGGTGCCGACGACGACATCCTCGACGAGCTCGGGATCGATCCCCGCGCGTCGTACCGCGTGTTCGATCGCGTGTCCGGCCATCGTCGCGCCGTGCGTTTGATTGAACGCGCCGCGAAATGCCTTACCGATTGGGGTCCGTGCCGCCGAAACGATCGCCGCTTCACGCATGAGCCAACTCCTTCGAATAGGCGGCGAGCGTGCCGCCGTGTTTTGCGATCTCGAGCAAGAGCGGTGACGGCGCCCAATGCTCGCCGAACCGCGCGCGGAAGTTCTCCATCGTCGCAAGCACGTTTGCAACGCCGATCTCATCGGCATACCACATCGGGCCGCCGTGGTGGGGTGCGAAGCCGTAGCCGTAGATCCAAACGATATCGGCGTCGCCCGGACGCAACGTGATGCCCTGCCGCAGGAGCTCCGCGCCACGATTGATCAGCGCGTGCGTGCAGCGTGCGAGGATCTCGGCGTCGGTGACGTCGGGCCGTTGCGCGACGCCCGCTTTCTCGGCTTCCTCGCGCAGGATCGCGACGACTTCGGGATCGGGGATCGGCTCGCGATTGCCCTTCTCGTACCGGTAGAAACCGCCACCGGTCTTCTGCCCGAGCCGTTTCATATCGGTCAGGCGCTCGACGATCGCGGTACGCCCGCCGAGCAACTCCGGTTTCGCTTGTTGGATGAAACGGAAAACATCGAGTCCGGAAAGATCGAGCGTTGCGAACGGCCCCATCGCCATCCCGAAATCTTTCATGACCTTATCGATGCGCGCCGGGGCGACGCCCTCTTCGGCGAGATAGATGCACTCGCGCGCGTAGTCGAAGAGCATCGCGTTGCCGATGAAACCGAACTGATTCCCGGACACGACGGAGACTTTGCGGAGCGTCTTGCCGAGTTTGATCCCGGTCGCGAGCGTCTGCGCGGAAGTCGCCGAGCCGCGCACGATCTCGAGCAGTTTCATGATGTTCGCGGGTGCGAAGAAGTGGAGGCCGAGCACTTGCTCAGGGCGCTTCGTCGTTTGCGCGATCTCATCGATATCGAGGGTGGAGGTGTTCGAGGCGAGGATCGCCTGGGGTTTGCAGATCGCATCGAGCTTCGCGAATACCGTGCGCTTGACGTCCATCGATTCGAACACGGCTTCGACGACGACGTCGACATCCGCAAGCTCGCTGTAATCCGATTCGAAACGGATCGATTGCCCGCGCGTCCACGCTTCTTCTTGGCTCATGCGGCCTTTGGAAACTTGGTGGGCGAACATCCCGAAGACCATCGTTTTCGCGCGTTCGATCTGATCGTCGTTCGGCTCGATCACGACGCACGGAATACCCGCGTTCGCAAACGTGATCGCGATGCCGGTACCCATCGTACCCGCGCCGATCACGCCCGCCAACTCGATCGGTAGGGCTTCGGTTTTCGGTAGGCCCGGAATCTTCCCGAGTTCGCGTTCGGCGAAGAACACGTGCCGCAGCGCCGCGGATGGCTCCGAGCGCACGAGCTCTTCGAACAAGCGTTCTTCGCGCGCGATGCCGCGTGCGAACGGTAACTCGATCGCGGCCTGCACCGCATCGACGAGCTTGTGCGCGGCGAAGCCGCCGTTGTTTTCCGGTGGAACCATCTTGTGCGCTTGCGCCACGACGAAGGGTGTCGCGAAGAGGCCGAGGCCCTTCACGCCGAGTTGCGCTTGGCGCGCGGAGATACGCCGCTTCGGTTCGGTCGCGATAACGCGCTGCGCGAGCGCGATCGCCGCGCCGATCGCGTCGCTTTCGACGACCTCGTCGAGGATCGACTTCGCCTTCGCGTCCTCGGCCGCCATCGATTCGCCCTTGAGCATCATCTGCAACGCGTCTTGCGCGCCGACGAGGCGCGGCAAGCGCTGCGTGCCGCCCGCACCCGGAATCAAGCCGAGCTTGATCTCGGGCAGCCCGACTTTGGAGCGTTTCGTCGCGACGCGGTAGTCACACGCGAGCGCGAGTTCGAACCCGCCGCCGAGCGCGTTGCCGTCGATCGCGGCGACGTACGTCTTGCTACCGGCCTCGATGCGCGCGATCACGTCGCGCACCGTCAGCGTATCCGGGCCCGGCTCGTTTGCAAAATCGTTGACATCCGCGCCCCCCGAGAAGATGCCGTTCGCGCCCGTGAAGACGACGGCGTGGACGGATGCATCCGCCTCCGCCGCTTCGATCGCGGGCACGAGCTCTGCTGAGAACGCAAACGAGAGCGCGTTGACGGGCGGGTTGTCGAGCGTGATGACCCGGATACCGGGCGCGCGATCCTCGGTGTGGATCATGCGAGCGCCATCGCCGAGCGATCGAGGTCGTACTGTTCCTCGGTCATCGTCATCACGTCGGCCGAGCCCTCGATCACCTGACGCTTCAACCACTCGACCTGCGTGAGGATATGGTGCGCGTAGAAGGTCGCGGTCTGGATCTTCGCCGTGTAGAACGGATCGTTCGAACCGGCCGCGAGCTTCTCGCCCGCGACGCTAGCGCCGCGGAAGAGCTGCCAACCGCCCGCGACGACGCCGACGGCTTTCAAAAACGGGACGCTGCACGCAAACGATTTGCGCATGTCGCTCATCGCGCTCATGCCGATGAACTGCGCGACCTCGCCGAGCGATTTCGCTGCATCCGCGAGCGGTTTGGAAAGCGCGGCGACTTCGGCGTTCGGCGATGCGGCGAGTTCTTTCGCCGTTCCCGCAACCTTCTTCATCACCTTACCCGCGCTCGTGCCCATGTCTTTGATGAGCTTGCGACCCACGAGATCGAGGGCCTGAATACCGGTCGTGCCTTCGTAGATCGTCGTGATGCGGATGTCGCGGTACTGCTGGGCGATGCCCGTTTCTTCGACGTAACCCATACCGCCGAAGACTTGCAGCGCGGTCGAGCAGATCTCTTGGCCCGTTTCCGTGAGCCAGCCCTTGACGACCGGGATCATGAATTCGACGAACGCTTTCGCTTCTTTGCGGATTGCTTCGTCCGGCGATTTGTGCGCGAGATCGAGCGACGCGGAGGTGACGTACGCGAGCGCCCGCATCGCTTCGAGCTGACACTTCATCGACATCAGCATGCGGCGCACGTCCGGGTGCTTGATGATCGCGACGGCGTCGTGCGACCGCGAAGCGACGTCGCGGAACTGCACGCGCTCCTTGGCGTAAGCGAGCGCGGATTGGAACGCGCGGTCGGCGATGCCGAGGGCTTGCACGCCCGTTGAAAACCGCGCCGCATTCATCATCACGAACATGTATTCCAGGCCGCGATTCGGTTCGCCGATCAGTTCGCCGATGGCGCCGCCCTTCTCACCGTAGTTGAGCGTGCACGTCGGGTTGCCGTTGATGCCGAGCTTATGCTCGATGCCCGTGCAGAGCACGTCGTTCCGTTCGCCGAGCGAACCATCTGCATTCACCAAGAACTTCGGCACGACGAACATAGAGATGCCCTTCGTGCCTTCAGGCGCCCCCGGAAGCCGCGCGAGGACGAGGTGGGCGATGTTCTCCGCCATATCGTGTTCGCCGAACGTGATGTAGATTTTCTGGCCGCGGATCAGGTACCGATCGCCGTCCGGGACGGCCGTCGTGCGCACCGCCGCAAGATCGGATCCCGCTTGCGGTTCGGTGAGGCACATCGTGCCCGTCCACTCGCCCGAAACGAGCTTCGGAATGTACGTCTTCTTAAGCGCATCGGAAGCCGCGAGTTCGAACGCTTCGATGGCGCCCGAATTCAGGAGCGGCCCGTTCGCGAAGCCGATGTTCGCGCCGTTCCACATCTCCATCGTCGGCCCGAGGAGCAAACTCGGCAGCCCCTGGCCGCCGTACTCCTCCGAAACCGGAAGCCCGATCCAACCCGCCTCCGCGAAGGCTTTGTACGCTTCTTTGAAGCCCGGCGCCGTCGTAACGGAACCATCCGGGTGCAACGTGCAGCCCGCCGTGTCGCCGATCCGATTGATCGGATCGAGGACGCCCGTCGCAAACTTCGCCGCTTCTTCAAGGATAGAATCGAGGATCTCGCCCGTTTCCTCGTAGCCCGGGATCTTGGCGATCTCTTCGATGCCCGCAAGTTCGCGCAAGACGAACTGCATGTCGCGCAACGGCGCTCGGTATTCGCTCATGAGGTCTCTCCATAGAGGTCGCGGCGCAGGCCGTGCAGCGCCTCGATCAGGTTGGTGAGGTACGGTTTGAAGTTGATCTTGATCGCGGCGAGTCGCTCTTCGCCTGCGGCCGTGATGCGATACATGGTAGTACCGCGGCGCGTATTTTCGGCTTGCTCGCCTGCGACGAAGCCGCGTTCTTCGAGGCGCCGCAAGAGCGGGTAGACGGTGTTCGGGTTGACGCTGAAGAGGCCACCGAGGAGGCCGAGGCGCTGCATGAGCCCGTAGCCGCTGTCGGGCTGCGCGTGCAATAAGTGCAGGACGAGCGCCGGAAAGACGGTCTTGCTCTTGACCTCGCCCGCGAAGACGCGGTCGCCCCAATGCTCGCCGAGCAGCCCGGGATCGCCCGGGAGCACGGCGCTCGTGCCACCGGCGGGCGCGGCTCGATCGACGTTCATGTATTAGATTTAACCTGTTACGATTAGAACGTCAAGGGCAGGCCGTGCGGATGCGGAAGAAAGTCCTCACCGGGATACGACAATCCTGGAAGAATCCTTCCTCGTCGTTTCGGAGTGCGCCGATGAACCGACCCGATCTGCTCACCTCGTGTATCCGTGCCACGCTCGACGGCCCGGATCGGCCCCTCTACGCCGAACGCGGGAGTGATGGTTGGCAGACGACGGGTTCGGCTGCAATGCGCGCGCGCGTCGACGCGCTTGCGCTCGAACTTTCCGCGCATGGCGTCGGGCTCGGCGACCGCGTGGCGCTCATGGCAAGCAATAGCGTGAACTGGATCGTGGCCGATTTTGCGATCCTCGGTTGCGGTGCGACGGTCGTTCCGATCTATAGCACGCAGGCGGTGGACCAGGTCGGCCATATCCTCGCCAACAGCGGCGCAAAGTTTCTCTTCATCGAAAGCATGGCGCTCCGCGACAAGCTCGGCGCGCAGGTCACGCTACCAACGATCGCCTTCGACGATCCTTCGCCCGCGGGCTTGGCCGCTTGGGAACGAGCGGGTAAAGTGCGCGACACGCCGGGTGCGGCCGAAGCGCTCTTGCGCGATCTCGATCCGAGCGCGCTCGCCGTCCTCATCTACACCTCGGGCACGACCGGCATGCCGAAGGGCGTGATGCTCTCGCATCGCAACATCGCCTCGAACGCCGAAGCCTCGTTCTCGCTCGTCGCCGAGAGTTTTCTTCCGGGCGATCCCGTGCTCTCGATCTTACCGTTCGCGCATATCTACGAGCACGCGAACCTCTTCGGCTATCTCTTGCGCGGCGTCACCGTCAGCATCAGCCACGCAGTCGAACAGATTCTCGACGACATGCGTGCGGTACGGCCGAAATTCGTGTTCGCCGTGCCGCGCATCTTCGAGAAGATTCTCGCGTCGATCGTCACGCGCGCGCGCACCAAAGGCGGCGTTCAGGCGAAACTCGTGCCCTGGGCGCTCGCCGTAGCACGCGATCACGCACGCGCGTTCGCGACGCAGCCCCACCCCACGCCCGCAGTGCGACTCGCGTATGCGATCGCACATCTGCTCGTCCTCAAGAAGCTCCGGCCGCTCCTCGGACTCGATCGCCTCGATTTCTTTATTTCCGGAAGTTCGAAACTCCATCCGGATACAGCGTTCGCGTTCCTCGGTGCGGATATTCGGATCGAAGAGGGCTATGGGCTCACCGAATGCTCGCCCGTCGTGAGCGTCAACGCACCCGGACGCTCGCGGATCGGCACGGTCGGGCGCCCGATTCCGGGCGTCGACGTACGGCTGGCACCCGATGGCGAACTCCTCGTTCGCGGTCCGAACGTGATGCGCGGTTACTACGATAACCCCGAGGCTACGGCGGAGGCGATCCACGACGGATGGCTTGCAACCGGCGACATCGCGGAGATCGATCGCGACGGCTACATCGCGATCGTCGATCGCAAGAAAGAGCTCTTCAAAACTTCGGGCGGCAAGTTCATCGCCCCGGCGCGCGTCGAGTCCGCGCTCCTGCGTTCGGCATTCGTTTCCCAAGCCGTCGTCATCGGTTCCGGATACGCGCATCCGGCCGCGCTGATCGCGCCGAATTGGTCGGCGCTCGCAACCGCGATCCCGCTCGACGAAACGCTCGCGCACGAAGTCGCGGCAAGGGACGACGCGGTCATCGCGTTTTTCAAGAAAGAAGCGCTCGCACAGACAACCGATCTTGCGACCTTCGAACAGATCCGCTGGGTCGGCATCCTCGCGCGCGATCTGACGATCGAGGCGGGCGAGCTCACGCCGACGCTCAAGGTGCGTCGGCGCGTCGTCGAGCGTGACTACGCGGCGCTCATCGCGACGATCTACGCGACGAACGCGCGCTAACTAGTCCGTTCGTTTGTGGATCGCCGCGCCGCCCTCGGCATCGACTTCGCTATCGATCTCTTCATCGGATACGATACCGGGATCGGCATCGTCGATCGCTTCGTCCGTATCGGCGTCGCGCAGTAGGTCGTCTTCTTCGTCGTGCGTGCTCATTAGGTGGGTAGTATACCCGGCGATCACCGCTTCATGCCGAACGCGGCGACGGCGGCGGCGAGCGCCTCGCTCTTGAAGAACGCGGCGTTCCAAAGCGCCGTGTATCCGAGGCCCTCTTCGGGCGGGCGCCCGATCGAGGCGTTCATCACGTTCTTTACGCCGCTGACGGCAAGCGGTGCGTGGCGCGCGATCGTCGTGGCGGTTGCGAGCGCGAGCGCGAGTACGTCGGTATCGCGCGCGACATCGTTCACGAGCCCGATCCGCTCGGCGCGGTCGGCATCGATCGTGCGACCAGTCAGCGCCAATTCGCGCGCATGACCCTCGCCCACGATGTGCGGGAGCCGTTGTAATCCGCCGAGGTCCGCTACGATCGCAAGCTCGACTTCCTTGAGCGAGAAGCGCGCATCGGGCGAACAATAGCGGATGTCGCAAGCGGCCGCGAGTTCGAGCCCGCTCCCGATGCACCAGCCGCGAATCGCGGCGATCACCGGCGTGCGCGCACGCGCGACGGCGAGGAATGCGCGCTGCAACTGCGTGAGTTCGCCGAGAAACGCCATGCGATCGTGCGCGCCGCCGTCGCGAACCATCGCGCCGTCGTTCGCACCGAGCATCGCGGCGACATCGAGCCCGAACGAAAAGTTCGCGCCCTCGCCGCGCAACACGATGCACCGCACCGCATCGTCGGCATCGAGTTCGGCGATCGCAAGCGGTAGCTCGCGGAAGAGCGCCGGGCCCATCGCGTTGCCCTTCCCCGGTCCGATCAGCACCACGTGTGCGAGCGCGCCCTCGCGCTCGATGCGCAACGATTCCATCACATCATGCCGGCCGGGCGGCCATCGATCCAGATCGGGTGCGCGGGCGCTTTCCCGGCGAGCCAATACGCGTCGATTCGCGCGTCCGAGTAGCCGCGTTCGCGTAAGAACGTTTCGTCGATCAGTTGCCCGCCGGTGCACGTCTGCGGTGGCGAGGTAACGATTTCGAGCAACGCGTCGACGAGGATCGCGGGCGAACGCCAGTGATCGGGCGTGCCCATCTTCGCGGAACCCCAGTTGATCGTCGCCTGGCTTTCGATCGGCGTCGCGGGCCACAGCGCATTCGCCGCGATGTTTTGCGCCTTGTATTCCGCCGCAATTCCGATCGCGACGCGCGTCATGCCCATCTTCGTCGTCATGTACGCGACGTAACCCGGGCTCGGCTCGGTCGTGATCGGCGGGCTGCAGTTCACGATGTGCCCCCAACCATTCGCGATCATGTGCGGCAACGCATGAAGCGCGGCGAGATAACTCGCACGTACGTTGACCTCCCACATCAGATCGTACCGTTTCGCGGGCGTGTTGAGGACGGATTCCCACCACATCGCCCCGGCGTTGTTGACGAGGATATCGATACGCCCGAAACGCTCCATCGTTTGCGCGACCATTGCCGCGATGTTCTCCTCGTTCCGTACGTCGAGTTTGACCGCAAGCGCGCGACCGCCACCGAGCGCATCGATCTCCGCGGCCACGGTGTGGATCGAACCCGGCAGTTTTTCGGATGACTGTTCGGATTTCGCCGCGACGACGACGTTCGCACCCGCGCGCGCCAACCCCAGGGCGAACGCGCGGCCGATGCCGCGACTCGCTCCGGTGACGATGGCCGTACGGCCGGTGAGATCGACGCGTTCGTGCATTGCGAGAGGGTCCTCACTCAAGATGGGACAACGAGGAAAAATTCTGCCGTTTTGGAGCACTTTGCATGACGACGAGCACCACACCCGCTACCGCCGTGCAAGGCTTGCCCGGCTTGATGATGGACATTCCGCTGACGGTCCACTTCATCTTGGAACACGCGATCCGCAATCATCCGCGGCGCGAAATCGTCACGCGCCGTTACGACGGTTCGAGCACGCGCTTCACCTACGCGGAGTTCGGCGCGCGCGTGGCGCAGCTCGCGCACGTGCTTGCGGAACTGGGGATCGCACCCGGCGAGCGCGTTGCGAGTTTCGCCTGGAACACGCAAGCCCATCTGGAACTCTACTACGCGGTGCCATGCATCGGCGCGGTACTGCACACAACGAACATCCGGCTCTTTCCGGAACAGGTCGCCTTCGTGCTCGAACACGCCGATGACCGGATCATCTTCGTCGACGATACGCTCGTGCCCGCGATGCACAAGGCGATCGCCGCGAAGCCCTCACTTGCCGAGAAAATTTTCGTCGTGATGGGCAACGCACCGCACGAACCGCTGCCGAACGAGCGCTCGTACGAGGCACTTCTTTCTGGAAAGCCGGAAACATACGCGTGGCCCACGGTCGATGAAAACGCCGCCGCGGTCATGTGTCACACCTCGGCAACGACGGGCGATCCGAAGGCGGTGCTCTTCTCGCATCGCTCGCAAGTGCTTCATGCGTTCGCGACCGCGTTCGCGGACGTATTTGCCCTGCGTCAACGCGATGCGATCTTGCCGATCGTCCCGATGTTCCACGTCAACGCGTGGGGCCTCCCGTACACCGCGATCATGTGCGGCTCGAAGCTCGTCTTTCCCGGGCCCCGCATGGATCCCGAATCGCTCTATACCGCGATGGCCGAAGACTCGGTGACGTTTTCCGCAGGCGTACCGACCGTGTGGCTCGCGCTTCGCGATTACTTGAAGGCCACGGGGAAGAGTTTACCCGCGCTCGATCGCATCGTCATCGGCGGCTCCGCATGCCCGCCGGCACTCTTCGACGATCTGCAAGCGCTCGGTATCGAAGTCATCCACGCTTGGGGCATGACCGAGATGTCCCCGATCGGCACGGTCAATTACAAAAAAGGCGAACTTACGAACGAGCCTGCGGCGGCGCGGCGCGCTCGGCGGCTCAAGCAAGGGCCGTTCTCGGCGCTCGTCCAGTGGAAAGTCCTCGACGACGACGATACTCCGATCGCGCAAGATGGCATCGCGCGCGGGGAGCTTTGGGTTCGCGGCTTCGCGGTTGCGCGGCAATATTACAAGAACGATGAAGCAACGGCCGCTGCGTTCAAGGACGGATGGTTCACGACCGGCGATATCGTAACGGTCGACGCCGAGGGCTACATGGAGATCGTCGACCGCTCCAAGGACCTCATCAAATCCGGTGGCGAGTGGATCAGCTCGGTCGAACTCGAGAACACGCTCATGGGACATCCGCTCGTACGCGAAGCGTGCGTCTTCGGCGTGAAGCATGCGAAGTGGCTGGAACGACCTGTCGCCGCGGTCGTTCTGCGCGCGGATGCGGTCGGCGACGAAGTCGCGATCCGGGCGTGGCTCGGCGAGCGCGTCGCGAAGTGGTGGTTACCGGATCGCATCGTCTTCCTCGATGCGATCCCACGCACGGGCGTCGGCAAGTTCCTCAAACGCGATCTCCGCGAACGCTACGCGGACTTGCTCGCCGACGCATAACCATTACAGCACGCGTGCGAAGGACTCGGCGATCGCGGCGACCTTCGCCTCATCGCCGTCCGTAGAACGCAAACAATCTGCGAGGCTGCCGACGATTACCGCGACCATCGCACGATCGACCGCCCCGCGTGCGGCCGACATTTGCTGGACGATTCCGTGGCAATCGGCGCGCCGCTCGAGCATGGCGCGGATGCCTGCAAGCTGTCCTTCGGCGCGGCGCAGGCGTTTCACGATCGATGCGATGTCGGCATCGGGAAGAGCGAGTGGTCGTTCGGCCGGAAGCGATTTGCTGGGCATGAACGCATTATACCCCCAGGGGTATCCTTGACAATACCCCTGGGGGTATCTAATGTAAGCGACGATGCCTTCGCTTTCCACCGCCGTCCGTTTTTGCATCGACGCGAAACTCACGAGCGTGCTCGTCATCGTCGCGGCGATATTCGGCGCGTTCGCGCTGTGGGTGACGCCGCGTGAGGAGAATCCGCGCATCGCCGTTCCGTACGCGATCGTTACGACCGCGTACGCCGGGCACGACCGCAACGACACGGAGCGACTCGTGACGATCCCGCTCGAACGCGCGATCGAGCAAACGCCGAACGTCGAGCACCGGTACGCGACGACGACGATGGGTCGCTCGAGCATCACGGTGCGTTTTCGCGTCGGGACGCCGACGGAAACCGCATACGTCGACCTCCAAACGCGGCTGGATGCCGCGCGCGATGCGCTTCCCGCCGCGGTCGATGCGCCGCGCGTGCAACGACTCGATATCGACGACCTCCCCGTGCTCGTCCTTACGCTCGCGAGCCGAACCGACGATGGCGTTCGACTCCGCAAGCTCGCGCAAACCATCGCGGATCGCTTGGCACCGCTTGCGGGGGTCGGAAACGTAACGCTCTTCGGCGGTAGCATCCCGGCCGCACGCATCGACGTCATCCCCGAACGACTCGCGGCGTTCGGACTCGGGTTTGCCGACGTCTCGCGAACGCTCGCGACGACGAACGTTCGCACCGACGCGGGCTTTCTCAACGACGACACGCGACACGTCGAAATTCGCGTGGGCGCGCCGTTTGTTGCGATCGACGATGTCGCGAAAGCCGTCGTACGCCGCAGCGGCGGAGCCCCCGTCCGACTCGGAGAGCTCGCGACGATCGCGTTTGCCCCAGAAACGCCGGTCTCGTATCACGAACACGCCGAGCGCGCGCACCCGCCGGAGACGGCTGTCAGTATCGCGGTGGCGAAATATGCAGGCTCCGACGCGGGAGCCGTGACCACCGCCGCGCTTGCGGCCGCGGGCGCTCTTCCGCTTCCGAGCGGCGTCACGCTCCACGTGATGCGCGACGACGGTGCGAAGGCGGACGCCGCCGTTGGAACGCTCTTCGAACGCTTGGGCGAGGCGATCGTAATCGTTTCGCTACTTCTCGTCATCGCGCTCGGCCGACGCGAAGCACTGATCGTCGCGCTGACGATTCCACTCACCCTCGCCGTCACGCTAGTGGTCGGTATGCTCTTACATCAGACGATCAATCGCATCACGCTCTTCGCGCTGATCCTTGCGCTTGGGCTCCTCGTCGACGACGCCATCGTCGTCATCGAAAACATCCACCGCGTCCGTGCGGAAGGCGGCGATCTTCGCGATGCCGTCGTCCGTGCGGTCGTGCAAGTCGCGGCGCCAACGATCCTCGCCACGGTCACCGTCATCCTTGCGTTTCTGCCGATGGCGTTCGTGACCGGCCTCATGGGTCCGTACATGCGGCCGATCCCGCTCAACGTGCCGATCGCGATGGTCGTGTCGCTTATCGTCGCGCTCTTCGTAACTCCGTGGGCTGCCGTTCGCGTTTTGGGCCCGCTCCGCAAGCCCGCACGAGCGCGTCGCCGCGCGCGACTACGCACCGCAATCGAGTCCACCGTCGAGCGACTGATCGACAAGAAGCGCGCACGCAATCTCGCCTTTGGCGCGCTCGTCGTCGCGTTGCTTGCGGCATTCGCACTGCCACTAACGACGGCCGTCCGTTTCCGCATGTTGCCTTCGCAAAACGAGACGACGTTTCTGGTAACGCTCGATCTCCCGGCCGGCACGGGGCTCGCGACGACGCGAAGCGTCGCGCAGGCGCTCGCGCGCGACCTCCTCGCGGATGGAGACGTTCGCAACGTCGACCTCTCGGTCGGCGCACATGCCGTGCCGGACTTCAACGCGCTCCTGCAAGACCTACTCGCTCGGGATGCCGCATGGCAGGCCGATCTCCGCGTCAACTTGGTCGATCCCCACGACCGGACGCGCGCAAGCGACGCCGTCGTCCGCGCGCTGCGTCCGGTCCTCGTCCGAACCGCCGCTGCGTCGGGCGGCACGGTAAAGCTCGTCGAGGAGCCGCCAGGCCCTCCCGTTCGCGCGACGGTACTTGCGGAGATCACCGGACCCGATCGTGCCGAACGCGCGCGTCTCGCGACGCGTGTCGCATCGCTCGTGCGCGCGGAATCGGGTGTCGTCGATGTCGACGACACGGTGAAGCGCCCCGCCCCACGGGTCGACGTCGTCGTCGATCCGATGCGTGCCGCACTCCTCGGCATGACGCCCGAAGACGTCGGAAGCGAATTGCAAGCAGCGTACGCGGGGCTTACGGTGGGCACGCTGCACGACGCGGGCTCGGCCGATCCGCTCCCAGTAATCCTGCGCGAAATCGACAGGCGCCGCACGGGCCGTGCATCGCTGCAACGTACCGTGCTCGCGGGCCCCGCCGGTGCTCCGATCGCGCTCGCGTCGCTCGCAACGTTCGCGTCGCGCCTCGACGAATCGCCCGCAGTACGCGAAGACGGAGTACCGCTCGAGTACGTCACCGCAGAGATGAGCGGACGCAGCTCGACCTACGCCGTCATCGATCTGCTCTTCGCGCTTCGCAACGAGCGGCTCCCCGCGGGCTACGGCGTCCGGTGGGACGGCGAATGGCAACTGACGCTCGATGTGTTTCGCGATCTCGGGATCGCGATGGGCGTCGCAATCGTGCTCATTTTTCTCGTTCTCGTTGCCCGCTTTCGCTCGTTGCGAATCCCACTCATTATTTTGAGTGCCGTTCCGCTCGGCCTCATCGGCGTGCTACCCGGCTTCGCGCTGCTCGCGCCGCGCGGTGTCTACTTCAGCGCAACGGCAATGATCGGCGTCATCGCACTCGCGGGTATCGTCGTGCGAAACGCGATCGTTCTCGTCGAGTTTATCGAAGCGAGTATCGCATGCGGCACGACACCACGCGACGCCGCGATCGCAGCAGCGGGCACGCGCGCGCGTCCGATCGCGCTCACCGCACTTGCGGGAATGCTTTCCGCGCTCGTCATCGCGCCAGATCCCGTGTGGAGCGGTCTTGCGTGGACGCTGATCTTCGGCATGGGCACGAGCGCGGCGCTCTCGCTGCTGGTCGTGCCGGTTCTCTACGCGCGCGCGGTCGGTGGGTACACGCGCGCGAGCCACGCTTCGAGCGCCGCCGTCGTTGCGTCCGATCGTTCCATCATCGGTAAATGACCGCAGCGTTCGAGCAGCACGTACGTCGCATCGGGCATTTGCGCGGCGGTCTCGCGCAGCGATTCCGGGGCGATCCAATCGTCCTCATCGGTTGCGAGCACGAGCGACGGACCCGTGATATCGGGAAGCAGATCGAAACTTCCGACGCGTTCTGCCATCCCGCGAATCGACCACGCCGCGGCTTGCCCGTCCGTGCGCGCCATGATCGCGCGAACTTCCTCGACGAACGCCGGGCGCTCTTCATAAACATGCTTCGCGAAATACCGCGGCAAGTAGGCGTCGATGACGGGTGCAATGCCTTCGCGTTCCGCACGATCGGCGAGACTCGTGCGGCCGGGCCCGAGTGCGGCGGTATCGGGCGCCGCGTGGCCCGCAACCGAAGCGATCCCGGTGACGCGTTCTTCATACATACGAAAGAACGCAAACATCACGTAGCTCCCGATCGAAGCGCCGGCGATCGCGACGCGCTCGATCCCGAAGCCATCGAGCATCGCCGCGATGTCGCCCGCGAGCGCTTCCATCAAATACGGTCCGGGCGAAAGAACCGAGTCCCCGTGGCCGCGTAAATCGGGCGCGAGTACGCGATAATGCTTTGCAAGTGCGGTGATTTGCGCATCCCAGACGACATGCGAGAGCGGAAACCCATGAAGGAGCAGGACGACCGGACCGTGCCCCTCATCGCGTACGGTAAGGGTCCCGGAGTCGACTGCAACATGCCTGATCATACCGCGCATGTTGCACGCATCGCTCTCTACGCCTTGCACGATTGCGAGGACGCCGTACGCGCGTGGTGAAGCGCACGAGCGATGGCCGCTTCCCGTGCTTCGTACGTTCCCTTTCCGTTTGTCGCAATCGTCGGTCAAGACGAAGCGAAACGCGCGCTTACCCTCGCCGCGATCAATCCGCGGGTCGGCGGCGTGTTACTATCCGGGCCGAAAGGCACCGGAAAGACGACGATCGTGCGATCGATGGGCGAGCTCCTTCCGATGCTCGTACGCGCGACGTGCGCATACGGATGCGATCCCGCAGGCTCGCGGTTCTGCCCCGATTGCGCCGCAACGATCGAAGCGGGCGCGAAAATCGCGACGCGCAAAGCGCGTGGCGAGATCGTCGAACTTCCGGCAAACGCACAACTCGACGACGTCGTCGGCGCGATCGATTTGCGCGCGGCGCTCGAACGCTCGGCGGTCTCGTTTCGCCCCGGATTACTCGCAGGCGCCAATCGAAACGTGCTCTACGTCGATGAGATCAACTTGCTCGCCGATGTCGTCGTCGACGCATTGCTCGATACGGCGGCGCAAGGCGTCGTGCGCGTGAAGCGCGGCCAACACGCGATCGATTACCCATCGCGCTTCTCGCTGGTCGGGACGATGAATCCCGAAGAAGGCGAATTACGTCCGCAGATTACCGATCGCATCGGCTTGCGCGTGTTCGTGCAAGCCGCACGCGCGGATGGCGAACGTTTGGGAATCTACCGGCGCAACGCGCTCTTCGCGCGCGATCCACATGCGTTCGCGGACACGTACGCCGCCGCAACGAAGCGCGAACGCGCGCGCATCGCGGCCGCGATCGCGCTCTTACCCGAAGTCACGGTAAGCGAAGAAGCCGAACGCGTTGCGATCGCGGCGGTCACGCGGCTCGGCATCGATTCGCATCGCACCGAAATCGTCGCGCTCGAAGCCGCGTGCGCGCTTGCCGCATACGAGAAGCGGCGCGAAGTAACGGCGGGCGACGTCTTGCGCGTCTTTCCGCTTTCGGCACGCCTGCGCCGTAGCCGCCTGAAAGTCGAAGCGCTCTCCGAACATCTCGCCGAAGATGCGGCGATCGCCGCGGCGCTCGAGAGTACGATGGAAGCGACCGGCGACGACGCGGGACCCGACGACGCACCGCCGAGCGGCCCGCAAACGATCGTCTCACCCGCACTAACCGAGCGCGCACCGAGCAAGGCGCGCATCTCGACGAAGACCGAAGGCCAGCCCGTCGGTTCGCGGCCGCTTGCAAACGGTCGGCTCGACGTAACCGCAACGCTCGTCGATCGTGCGGTCGTCGCAAAGACCGATCTGCCCGCGCAGCCGCAGGAGCGCGTCGAAACCTCCGCACCGCCGCGTTTGACGATCCTCGTCGTCGATGCTTCGCTCTCGACGAAGAAGTCATCGGAGTTCGTGCGCGCGGCGGGCCGCGAACTACTACGACCGATTTACGCCGAACGCGAACGCGCGGCACTCGTCTCGTGTTGGGGGCCGCACGCCGAAGTCGTCGTCGATGAAAACACCGGCCGCAACGTCGATCTCGTCGCATCCCGGTTGCTCGAACTCGAACCCGGCGAAGCGAAAGCCCTTACGCCGCTTGCCGAAGCGCTCGAACACGTGCGCAAGATCGCGGAGCGTTTTCGACGCGCAAATGCCGGCGCGGAGATACACGTCGCCGTCTTTTCCGATGGCCGCGCGAACGTGCCGATCGGCGCGCACGACGATATCGCGCGTTCGCTTGCGGGCGGCGATGTGAAAGCGCTCGTCGAGGTTGCATCGGCGCAATGTCGCGCGATCGCGGCGCAACTTTCCGGGCGCACGGAAGCGATCTTCGTCAATCTCGACGTGTACGAAGCGGCTCCGCTGATGCGCGAGCTCGCAACGGCAGCGCGTGGAAAGTATTTCAACTTGCACGAAATCGTTGCGCAAGTCGATGCGACGTGATAGAACGGAGGTAATTCCTCCTGCCGAATCCTTTCGGCGCATCGACGCAACGCGTCGAGAAAGGACGTCCACACATCGTGGCAGTTCCGAAAACCGCGAAGCGTACCGCTTCCGCGAAAGCGAAAACCACCACACGCAAGACCTCGGTTCGCAAGAGCACGAGCGCGCCGAAATCCACCAGCCGCGTTGCGAAAGCAAAGAAGACTTCGACTGCGGCAACCACGCGCAAGAAAACGTCGACCGCCGCGCGCGGCGTGAAGAAGTCTACGTCGCGCAAGGCGACGACCGCAAAGAAGACCACGTCGGCACGCAAAACCACGCGCAAGGTTGCGACGGGCGCGCGCAAGACGACGGCGCGCAAGACCACCGCGAAAAAGACGGCCGCAAAGAAACCGGCAACGCGCAAGGTTTCGGCCGCACGCAAGACCGTCGCTGCGAAGAAAGCGACGACCGCTCGCAAGACCACGGCGCGCAAAACCACCGCGAAGAAAGCAGCTGCGAAGACCACCACGCGCAAGAAGGCCGTTGCGAAGGCGCGCGCGCGCCGCACCGCACGCGCGAAAGCGTAATACCGCAAACCGCGAACCACGTACGCGAGCCGTCGCATCGACGGCTCGCGTTTTCATGCGACCGCTCGCATCGCCATGTACCTCGATAAATTTCCCGAGCTCGCGCAGCCAGCCGCAATCAAAGCACTCGCCCGCGGCGTTCCGATTCGCGATAACGGCCGCGCCGTCGCCGTCGCTTTCGTGAGCAACGGCGCGATCTTACCGACCGATACCATCGTGCGCTTCGAAGTCGCGATGAGCGAGAATCCGGCGCGCCGCCTCGGCGAAGCCTTCGCGACCACGGGCGCGCGCGAGCTGTGGTTTTACGGTAGCGACGTCGCCGCATGGCGCGCCGCGGTCGGCCTCGATCTCGCGCTTTCACCCTGGGGCGCGGTCATGATCCGTTCGCTCGATCGCGAAAGCGAATCGCCGCTATCCTTACGGCGCCCGACCCCAAGCGATCGGCTCTCGCTTGCCGATTTGCACGAAGAGCATGCGCCGTATTTCCGCGCACCCGATACGCAACTCGCCGCCGTCGGCAACGACACCGTCGGCGCGCTCTTCAGCGAATCACTCGACACGCACTGGACCGAAATTCGCGCGCTCGTGTATCCCGCGATGCGCGGCCGTGGCTACGGATCGGCGATCCTCACCGAAGCGGCGAATCGACTCGAACGTTCGGGACGCGCGGCGTGCGCTTTCGTACAAACAGAAAACGTCCGAGCGCGTGCTGCGCTCGAACGTGCGGGATTTCGTGTTGCCGATTATTTCTTTACCGCGCGACGTTCCAAAACGTCATAGCTTCGGACTAGTGGCAGCCGCAGGCGAAGAGCCGCATCGACATCGGGCTCGCGCCGTGGGCACGGCAGCCGCACGGCCAGGATGCCGTCATACGAACGGGGCCTATCGACTTTCGTCCGTTACGCAAATCGATGGCAACCGCTGGGTCGGCGGCGATTTTCAAATGCAGTGCGCGGAGCGAGTAAATCATTGTTCCGGCATGATACCCTATTTTGGGGGTAATGCAAGCGTTTTATCCCTTATTTTTAGGAGTGCGCGTTTTTCTTGAGGAAATCGTGCTTGCGAGCGTGGCTCCGGGCACCGTGGTAGGGAGGGTGACCCCTATCACCGTCCCCCCGCTCTCACCATCTTACGGTAGGGGGTATGAAGGTTGTCGGATATTCTTCGTGGGCCCCGGACGAACGCGCGAACGCCATGCGCCTTGCGTTTCACAAACTCCGTGAGGTAACGAAGCAAGATTGGACGCTCCAACATTTTGGCGCTTCCGATTTTAACGATCCGACGGCGATCCATCGCCTCCGTCAGGCGATCCGCGAGGCGGATATCCTCGTCGGCTGGCAGTCGATGACGCACGATACCGTCGACCGTCTCGGCGTGCTCATCACCGAGATGGAAGCCGCGGGCGAGCTCGGGCACGTGAAGATCCTCTGGTACGACATCCCCGATCCGCGCTTGCAGGGCGCGATGTTCAAGTCGCTCGGTTTCGAGTTCGATATGAACAAGTCGAACCCGATGCGCGAGCTCTCGATGCATCTCAAGCGCTCGAAGGCACGCAAGAACGACGAAGTGATCGACGAGTTTTGGGAAGCCCGCGAAGGCTTCCTCGGGATGCAGAAGATGGTCGGCGCGGCGCCGATGATGGCCGCGATCTTGAAGAAACCGGTCTTCAAATCGCTCGTGATGATCGGCTACTGGAACAACCGGAGCGTACGCAACATCGAGAATATGTTTCTCTATTTGATGAAGCATTTCATGAAGTCGTACAAAGGTGACGTGCCGCTTCCCGACAAGGTCGAAAACGAAGGCATCTACCACCACGCTCATGAGGGCCTCTTCCAAACGCCGGAAGCCTATCTCGCGTGGTATCACCCGTGGTTCCAAAAGACGTACGGTAAGAAGCCTTGGGAGCATGTCGGGTTCATCACCCACGATCTCTTTCTCCCGGAGTGGAACCATCCGACGCTCGATGGCGCGATCAAGGGTTGGGAAGAGCGCGGCGTCGGCGTCATCACCTCGATGACCGCCGTGTTCAACGCGCACCTCGTCGCACGCAAGCATCTGCTCACGACGAAAGATCAGCAGCCGCTCGTCGGCGCGGTCTATCACAACGTCCCGCTCTATCTCGCGGGTTCGATGTTCGCGGGCGCACCGGAACCGTCGATCCAGCTCATTCACGATCTCGGGAACCCGCGCGTGTACACGTCGCCCGTGAACGCCGCGATGTCGCGCGCCGATCTCGCCGCATCGAAGTTCGGCGTCGCGTCGCTCGAATACATCGGTAACGTCGTCACGCCGGAGACCGAGGGCATCCAACCGATGCCGCCGATCTGTTCGCGCGAACATACGAATGCCGACGTCAGCGCGCTCGAACCGATCCCGGATCGCATCGCGCTGCTCGCCGACACGACGACCGCGTGGTTGAAGCTACGCGCATTGCCGAATGCGGAAAAGAAAGTCGCCTTCTTCATCTACAACTTCCCGCCGGGACCGGGCAACGTCGGCGTCGCGCTGTTCCTCGACGTCGCCGCATCCACACGCGAGATGTTGCAAGCGCTCAAAGAGCAGGGCTACACCGTCGGCGACGTTGACGAAACCGATGCCGAGATGTCGCTCAAGCTGCAAGACGTGTACGCGGGCTATCGCACGATCGGCGCGGTTTCGGCATCGGAGATCCGCGACTGGGTCGCCGATCTGCCGACGCAGAAGCAAGGCCTGTTTTACGATACGTGGGGCCAGCCGCCCGCAACGATATCCGTCAAGGGCCTGCGTTACGGTAACGTCCTCGTCTTGCTACAAGATATGAAGGGCATGGAAGATCTCACGGTCATCCACGATAAAGCCGCGCCGCCGTCGCCGTGGTTACTCGCATCCTATCGTTACGCGACGCGCCGCTTCGGGGCCGATGCGATGGTGCACGTCGGCACGCACGGTCTCGTGGAATGGTCGGCCGGTAAGGAATGGTGCCCGGCTGCGGGCGACTATCCGGAGTTCCTCATCGACCGCACGCCGCACGCGTATATCTTCAACGTCGTCGACCCGGTCGAAGCTTCGATCGCGCGGCGCCGCTCGTACGCAACGATCCTCTCGCATCTCTCACCCGCGCTCGTCGCGGTCGAAGGCGGCGACGATTTACGCAATCTGCACCGACTCGTGCACGACTACTACACCACGGCCGCGCACGACGCCGAACGCCGTAGCGATACCGCAGCCGAAATCGTCGCGCTCGTGGAACGCAGCGGCTTACGCATCGCGGGCAAAGGCGCATCGTCGCTCGCGTTGCCGACCACCGATGAAGAATCCGTCGCGTACATTAGCGCGGTGCACGACGAGCTCGTTTCCGTCGAAGGCGAATATGCGCCGGCGGGTCAGCACGTCTTCGGCCGCAATCTCAGCGAAGAAGATCGGCTCTCGACGTTCTACGCTTGCCTCGAATTCTGCGACATCGATCTCTATCGTTTGATCGGTCAATGCTACGGTATCGACTACGACGTGCTCGCCCGTACGCCCGAAGATCAGGCGGCCGATGGCACGTACCATCACGATATCCTCGACGAAGTGCGCGATGCCGGCCGCGAAGTGATCGCAAACGAAGTGATCCGGCCGACCGGTGCGAGCGGTCGCGCCGCGATCGTCGGCTTGCTCAAAGCGCGTCCGATCGGCACGTACGCACTTCTCAGCGATCCGTACGAACTCGTGCAACTCGTCGACTTCATCGAACGCGCGAAGATCATGTGGACGGAACTCGGCCGCGTCGGCGATGCGGAACGTTCCGGATTCGTGCAAGCACTCTCCGGCCAGTACGTCGAGCCATCGATGGGTGGCGAACTCATCGGCGATTGGTCCGTCCTTCCGACGGGCCGCAACATGGCATCGGTCGACGTGCGTATGTTGCCGAAAGAATCGGCACAGCGCAAAGCGCGCCGCACCGTCGAGATGATCCTCGAAGGCGCGGTCGCCGAGCGCGGTCACTACCCGCAGACCGTCGGCGTCGTGCTCTGGGGTTCCGAAGTGCTCGAGTCCGAAGGCGTCGGCATCTCGCAAGCGCTCGATCTCATGGGCGTCCGCGTCGCGAAGGATCGCTTCAATCGCGCCGAGCGTCCGGAGCTCATCTCGCTCGACGAGCTCGGCCGGCCGCGTGTGGACATCCTCGCGAACGCTTCGACCGTGTTCAAGAACACGTTCCCGGGCGCGGTGCGCTTGATCCAAGAAGCCGCGCAGCTCGCGGCGACCGCGGACGAGCCGCCCGAATGGAATTTCGTCAAGAAGCATAGCGACGAACTGCTCGCGCAAGGCCACGATCCGAAGCTCGCGTACTCGCGCGTTTTCGGGATGCCGGAAGATGCGTTCATGGGCCAAGTCGGCGCGATGCTCGATCGCGGCACGTTCAAGGATTACGAAGATATCGGTGCGGCGTGGATGTCCGATAACGGCAACGCATATCTCCCGGAGTACGCGCAAATCCGCGTCGTCGCGGCGCACGACGTGCAGAAGTATCTCGTCACGACCGTCGAGGTCATCCAGCAACCGCTCGTGCAGATGGCGGCGGGCGGCCCGGTCAAAGAAGATATGTTCGCCTCGTTCACCTCGGCGTTCGGCGCGGCCAAACGCGCGATGGGTCACGACGATACGATGATCATCGTCTCCGATCTCACGCGCCGCGAACCCAAGGTTCGCAATTTCCGAAACCTCGTCGTCAACGGCGTGCTCACGCGCTTCCACTCGGAAGCGTGGCGCGATCGCATGATGAAGCACGGATACTCGGGCGTGATGGAATTCGGCGACATCTTCAAGGCGATGCGTTCGACCGAAGCCGCGCTCGGCAACACGATCTCACCCGATCTCTGGAAGCGCACCGTCGAGGTGACGCTCACCGAGTGGGATCGCATCAGCGAAGCGAACTCGCACAAAACGCGCGAGCTCGGCGAAGTGCTCCTCGATACGCAACGCCGCGGCATGTGGGCGGATGCGGACCTCGAGAAAGCGCTTAAGGACAAGCTCAACGAACTCGACGCGGATGTCGAACTCGCGACCTACCGCAAACAACAGGCCGTCACCGCTGGCGTGTAGTCGCTGGCGCCAAAAAATAGAAAGACACCACTGCCATCGAAGTTGCCGGTTATCAGTATTGATCGAGGAGCACGCTTACGAGCTTTCGTGTGAAAGTCTATCACAAGTCGTTACCGCCCGGTCGCGTGTCCCTTCGCGCGGTCGGCGTGATCCTTTCTGCCCTCCACGTCGCGGCGCGCGCGGAGGCTTCCTCATTTGCAGCAAGCCGAAATACCCGCGGTCGTCTGAGTAATTTCCAAAACGAGTCTCTCGAAATGTCGCTTATCGGCGTCGAACGAGGGAGCGGCGTCCTTGTTCTGGAGTCGGAATCGCGAACGCTGGTAGACGTCCCAGCTTACGCCTTTGACGCGATGATTTCTTCGATCGAGCGCCTCGGAGCCGGTGACGCCGAGATGCGAAAGGCGCTCCTGGTATTCGAAGCCCTATTCGATCGCCCGTCAGATGTCGAGGGAATCGAGCTCATCGGGGAAAGTGGTCGCTCGATGGTCGTGAATCAGCGAACGCTTGAGCGAATCCGCGAGCTTCATGTAAATGAGGCAGCCGGTCGCGGCGAAGAGGCTCGTTGCGTTGTAGGACGCGTTCTTGAACTCGATCTCGCCAAGAAGACCTTCCGGATCCACGATTCTGCCGGGGAAACGAGTGTGGTTGCTTTTTCCGATGCGATGGAGCCACTCGTTACTGGCGCCCTCAATATGTTCGTTACCGTCCAAGCGATTGCCGGAGATCGTAAAATCCTTGATCTCGTCTCGCTCGAAGCAAGTGAGAGCATGCCCCCATCGCGCTTCAACGATCGAACAAGTCTCGACGAGATTGCCCGTGCGCAAGGCATCAGCGCTCTCGAAGCCTTTGATGAGGATCCATTTCCGGGAATCGAGCCCGCGCCGCTTGAGTCATTTCAAGCGTTTATCAAGACTGCGCGCGGCGGCCGGGGCACGAGATTCTGAGCAACTATATTTTGCTCGACACTTCTGCGATTTCGGTGCTCTTCAAAATCACGAGTGCGGCCGTCGAACGGAGAAACAGCCTCAAGGGCCTTGTAAAAGGCTCTATCGGTTGCATCTCGTTTGTCACCGTTGGTGAGCTACTTTTTTGGGCTGAGAAGCATCAATGGGGCGGTGCGCGGCGAGAAAATCTTTCGCATGTGCTCCAGAACTACGTCATATTAGAACCGACGCGCGACACGGCAGAAATTTGGGCGAAGACGAAACACGCCACACGCGGCAAAAATATCGGCGACAACGACCTTTGGATCGCGTCTGCTGCTTTGGAACATCACTTGCCCTTAATCACGCTCGACGCAGATTTCGAGCAAGTACCAAAACTTAAAACGCTCTCGTTCTAGCGGACGTTCATTCGAGCGATGGTACGGTGCAGGCAAGACGATCGTAATGGCGCTTTTCGTGCGCTCGCGCGAATCAAACAAAACGCCGCATCGCATGACAAGAGCGGCACCGCGCGTCTGCGGTCCGCAAACGGTTAGCCGTCGGTGTCGGCGTATCGATCTACGTCGGCCTTTCCATCACCATGAATTGGCGCGGCATCGAGGTCGCGCTCGGCGACGTCGATCCACGTGCGTGCGAGCGCGAAACGGTCAGGCTGCATCGACGCGTCGTGAGGTGCGAAGGATCGTCTGTCCGAAACTCGTCAGCGGAAGCTTTGCCGCATACTCCTCGGGCGTAACGACGATCATGTCGACGCCGACCTAATAAGGGCAACGCTCGACGATCGCGAGATCGCGAATCGCTCGCCGCACGGGCGTGTTCCGCACGACGAGCACATCGAGATCGCTCGTAGGACCGATCTCGCCCGTTGCGTACGAACCGAAAACGTACACCGCGTCGACATCGGCAAGCTCGCGGCAAGCCGCAAGAATCTGTTGCAGCGTCGCTTCGATTTTCTCTCGTTGTTCCGCGACCCGTGTCGCGTACGGGATGGCACGCCACTTCATACGTGGCAATTTCGCGGTCTTCGCGGTTCCTGCCCGCCGTGTGGTTCCAGCCCTCGTGGCGAGCGCGCCCGCCTAGCGCCTAGCGGATTGGCCGCAGAACAAGTCGACCGTAAACGACAAACGCAGCGAGAGCGGCGACGATTCCCCAATAGAAGAGCGGTCCCGGGTTCGTCGATCCCGACGCGAGATGGACCGCCACAAACGCAACCATTTCTGCCACAATGAAGACTGCCGCGATCGGCGCGGCGCTCGCGTTACGCGCTACCGGAAGAAGTAACGCGACGGCGCAGGTGAGTTCGGCATCGCTCATGCCGAGCCAGATGCTTTCGGGTATTGCCGCAAGCGATGGCATCGTACCGGGCGGACTCTTCCATTTCCAAACCGCGCCGACCGCGGTGTGCAGCGCGAGTAGGATCTGCAATGTCCACAAGAGCGCGTTCATATCAAGGCTAGTCGCCGTCGAGGCCGTGGTCTTCGCGGTACTGCATGAAGTCGAGCGAATGCGTGATCTCGGGGTGTTCCGCAAGCCACGGATGTTCCGAGATCGCTTCGGCGCGGTCGCCGCCATACACGAGCCGATTGAGCACGAAGCCGTTCCACTTCTCGACGCCGCCGGTTACCGCGTGCTCGGTGACGAACGCCGCGATGTCGGCATCGCTCTTCGCCGCGGTAACCGCGGCGACGAACGCATCGACCGTGATGCCGAGATCCTCGAGCATGTGTTCCGTGAAGCCTTCGACTTTGTAACCGTCGGCGACACCGCCCGGCATCATGCCGCGCACCTTATCGATCGAACGCGGTAAGAACGTGATACCCGCGAGGGCATCGCGGCCGGGGCGGGGCTTTTTTGCCGTGAGATCGAGAGCTTCCATGCGCTCGGAGTTGGCCGGGGTATCACTCCGCGCCTTGCCTATTCCGGAACGGTATTCTCGCGAACGATCCGTTCCAGCGCCGCGCTCGGGAAGACGGGCACCGTCTCCATGATCAGCGTACCGTGCTTCCATCGCCGAACGGACATCGTTCCCGCCTCGCCAGAAAGGCGGCCGTCTTTTCCCTTTCGTACAACTTCGAACTTCGCGGCGAGCGGTCCGCGTTCGGCCGTCGCTTCGTTGATCGGAATGCGATAGTAGCGGCCGTCGATACGCGCTTGATACATCAGCTCCACACTCGCGATCGACGACTTCCGCGCGACGCTCGCATATTGGAACGTCGTGTGCTCCGGCAGACCGGCTGGCTCGACGATCGTAAACGGTACGCGTTGCTGCGCCTGTGCGATCGTGAGCCGATCGGCGGCATGGATCATGGGCGGGAGCGGCTGCGTCGACCCGCGACCGAGGAGCTGTTCGAAACGCGAGCGCAGCGCGTCCGACGCTTGCGCGGTCACCTCGGCGAGCGCGAGTACGCCGCAAAACGCGCTTGCATAGACGAGCGCTCGCGAGCGCCGTCGGGCGCGGAACGCCGTCGTTTGCGGTACGGCCCAGACACGATTCGGCAAAGGGGGGACGACGAGTCGGGAAAAGCGTCGGTCGAGTGCAGCCTTGACTGCTTCATGGTCGCTTGTCATCGGGTCTCCAGCGCCGCTGCGGGCGTCAGCACATCGGAAAGAAGTGGGCGTAGACGTTGGCGCGCGATCATCAAACGGAAGCGTACCGTAGGCGCCGGAATGCCGAGTGCGCGCCCAACTTCGCCACTCGTCAAACCGACGAAATAGTGGGGCTCGACCGGAAGGCGTAGCGATTCCGGAAGCTTGCCGATCGCCATTTCGAGATCGATACGAGCGCTTGGGTCGTCGCGAATGGGGATATCGCGTGCCGTTTCATAACCGACCGTTTCGCGGCGTTGCAGCCGGCGCAGCGACCGTGCACGATCGCGTGCTCGGGAGACGATGATCCGGTAGGCCCACGCCGGAAACGCGGCTACGTTCGCGAGGTTCGGTAACTCCGCGCAGATCGACGCACACGCCGATTGCGCCGCGTCTTCTGCAGCCCCACGCTCGCCGAGAATCGACCACGCGATGCGAAATGCGTTCGGCCACAAGGCGCGCACGAGCGCTTCGTACTCTCCGTCGCCACCCTGCACAGCGTTGCTCGCTAATGCCGAAAGTTCGGCGTGATCGTCCATAGCAACGAAGACGTCGACCGAAAGCCAAGTGTTGGCGCGGCCGACGAAATCGTGCTAGCCGTTCGAAACGCTCTCGCTCGTAAGGTGTGCATCCGTGCTATATTTGCGAAACTCCGCATCCGTCATCGGCGAACACGGCCCATCGTTCGCGTCGCAGATCAGCGACCCGTCGAAGTTCGTGCCACGAAGCGAAGCATTACGAATATCGGCGCATCCGATCTTCGGCGAATCTTTCCCGGACGACATGCGCCACACGTACGAGTTTCGCGCACAGAGACGCACGCCCGTAAAGTTCACGCCATCGAGGTTCGCTCGACGCAGATTCGTCGCGATCATCGACGCATCGGTAACGGTCGCGCCGCGCAAGTCGGCGTCGGAAAGATTCGCGCCGACGACATCGAGACCGCGAAGATTCGCATTGCGCAGATCGACGTGCGCGAGGTCGCTTCCGACGAGATGCGCGCCGTGCAAATCGCCGCCTTTGAGCGAGAGTTCGTGCAAATCGCAGCCCGTGCAGCGATGCAAGAGCCGGGGAGCATCGATGCCCTTCACGGCCCCTTGCCCGAAGTGCACGCCGGTAAGCGTGATGCCATCGAGTTGCGCTCCCGCAAACGACGTACCGCGCAACGAAACGCCGACGAAACGCGCGTTCGTGAGATCGGCGTGGTCGAAAATCGTACCGTCGAGATTTGCGCCGACGAGCTGCACCTCGCGGAGATTCGCGCCCGCGAGGTTCGTGCCGCCGAGATCGGCGCCGACGAGCTTGAGGCCATGGAGATCGCGCCCACGCAGATCGCGGTCGATACGGCAGCCGATGCAGCGTCCGAGCGTGTCGCGGATGCTTGCATCATCGCTTGCCGCCGCTGTTGCGGTCACAACGGGAACGAGCGAAACGACGAGTGCGAGCGCGAGCATTCCTCGGAGAAGAGCGAATCGAGCGTTCATGGCGATCTCCAAAAGCGTGTTGCCGAAGTTCTATCACGGCAGGGGTGCCTCGTCAACTAATTCTTTAGGAGAAATTATAGGTGCGGTGTCGGGTACCGCGTGTGGAAGCATCGCGGACCGCGCGCGCGAAACGGCACGACGATGGCACGCCGTATCACATCCGCCGCAATCCAGGCCCGTAAGGGAACCGCATTTCCCGTGATCACCGCATACGATGCGCCGTTCGCACGCCTCGCCGAAGCGGCAGGTATCGATGTGTTGCTCGTGGGCGATTCGCTCGGCATGGTCGTGCTCGGTTACGATTCGACGATGCCCGTCACGCTCGACGATATGATCCGGCACGGTGGCGCCGTCGTGCGCGGCAGCACGAACGCACACGTCATGATCGATATGCCGTTCGGCTCGTATCAATCGAGCGACGAACAAGCCGTAGCCTCGGCGGTGGCGCTCGCGCGCGTCGGCGCGACGAGCGTCAAGATGGAAGTATCGCTCGCACAGATGTCGCGCGTACGCGCCGTCAGCGAAGCGGGCATTCCCGTCTGCGCGCACATCGGCGTCCTCCCGCAGATCGCCGCGATGAGCACCGGCTTCCGCAAGCAAAACGCGCGCGAAGAACTGCTTGCAACCGCAAGTATGGCGGAGGCCGCAGGCGCGTTCGTCGTGCTGATGGAGATGGTCGACGCCGACGTTGCCGCCGCGGTTACGGCATCGCTCGCGGTGCCGACGATCGGCATCGGAAGCGGTGCGCATTGCGATGCGCAAGTGCTCGTGATGCACGACGTGCTCGGCTTGTACGGAAGCCCACCGCCGTTCTCGCGCACCTTCGCAAACGTCGCCGAAACCGCAACGATCGGCCTTTCCGCATATGCGAAAGCGGTTTGCGAGCGCGCGTTTCCGAGCGTCGCCGTTGCGGCGGCGGACGTAACGCACATCTACGGCACGGAAACGAAAACCTAAACGCTACGGCGTCGCCTTGATGCCATAGGTTACGGTAAGATTAGCAAAAGCCGAAACCTTCGGCTCGGGAGCGACGCTCGTCATCGCGTAGAGGCTATTGACGGGTTGCGCGAAAAACGCAGGGCCGCACAGGAACGAACTCGGACCGGAACCACCCGAGGGCAAAACGAGGACGGCCGTGACGGAGCCGAGATGGAGTGCCATCGCATCCGCGATCGCCGTCGGTTGTCGCTGTGCATCGTCGCGCGCCGCTTTGGTCAGGCGGTCGGCTTCGGCGCTGCAATTTTCGATACTGTAGAGCACGCCGAATCCCGCAGGCACGATGCCGCTTGCATCGGCGAACGCCTTCCGCGCGCTCTCGAGCACGGTTGCGATCTTTTCTTGCGTCGGTGCATGGAGCGCGCCGACCGCAAGCAACGTCGTCGGTGCTTGCGTCCCCCGCGGCACCGGTACCGGCAAGCCCCCCGGGCGCACTATACGCATACACGGGCGTCGGTGTCGCGAGATGCGCCTCGACCCCCGTGAGGCCCGCGCCTTGGAGCACCGTCGTGACGCGGCCGATATCGGTAGCCGTCGCGGGCCCCGAGAAACGTAAGCCCACGCGCGCGTCGTCGGCCGGCAAACTCACGGTCGCCCGGCCGGTGACCGTCACACCCGCAAGCGAGCCCGGAACCTGCGCCTCCGCGCGCACGCCAACGACGAGAGCCGAGAAAACGAGTATCGACGCAACAGCGCCCGAACGATGTACTGCCATGCTTTCACCGATTTCCCGAAGATCGCGTGAGCCGAGCGCTTACGCCGGAGCCCGTGTCATCTCCCGTTCGCCGAAAGCATAGCGCGCTCGTTCGAATCATCCGAACGACGGATCGCGCTCGCCGATCCGTAGATGAGTACGATCTCGGTGCCGTGCGCGATGCCATGCGCTCGCTTAACGTCGCGCTCCGGTTGCGCCTGTACTGCGCGCGGATCACGCTCGAGCAACGCGGCAACATCGACCACACGTGGTCGGCGTCACGAGCGATCGCCGCGATCGCGGAGGCGGGCATCGGCTTGATTCATGTTTCCGCGAATGCGGAAACGGTAGTCGTGCTCGTCGATCAACGCGACGCGAACCGCGTGCGCGACACACTTACCGCTCGCGCCGCGTAGTTTTTACGCCGAGACGGCCTCATCGCCGATCGCGGCATGGTTTTCCGACTCCGCAAGGGCGACGATGCGCTTTGCCATGTTACTGAAGATCGGGCCGTGGAACGGCAGCACCGCGTACCAATATAAATAGCCAAACAAGCCACGCGGTTCGTAAAACGCGGTTTGACGCAAGAGACTACGGCCGTCCGAGCCGGTCTCCGTCTCGAATTGCAACCACGCGAGGCCGGGGAGCTTCATTTCGGCGCGCAAGCGCAGCAGTGCGTTCGGCACGTACGCCTCGACACGCCAGAAATCGACGGCGTCGCCGAGGCGCAGATCCGTCGCCGAACGCCTCCCACGCCGGGTGCCGATCCCGCCGACGATGCGATCGAGGATGCCGCGCATCTCCCATAAGAAATCGGCGTAGAGCCAGCCGCGCGTGCCGCCGAGCGAGGTGAAGACATGAAAGAGTGCGTCGGGCGATGCCGATGTGGCGAGCTCGCGCCGATCGACCATCATTCCCTCGGTAAGGCCGGAGAAGTTTCCCGGGAGACGCCGCACGTCGTACGCGCCGAACCACGTCGTCTCCGGCCCCGTCGTGACATACCGATCGAGCGCGCGTTCGACTGCCTCATCGTAGCCCATCGGTCGCACCGAAAATACCGCATCCGCCGAATGTTCGCGCACGATGACTTCGTTGCGGAGCCCATCGATCAGCGGCCGCGCGATCGTCGCCGGAATCGGCGTGACGAAATGCACCCAATACGACGAAATCCGCGGCGAAAAAAACGGGACGCCGATGAGCGTGCGTTGCAAGCCGCGCACCTTCGCGTACCGGAGCATCATCTCACGATATTGCAACACATCCGCGCCACCGATCTCGAACGTTCGGCCGGCCGACTCCGGGCGATGTAACGCCTCGACGAGGTACGCAAGCACGTCGCGGATGGCGATCGGCTGGCACCGCGTGCTCACCCACTTCGGAACGATCATCACGGGGAGCTTTTCGGTAAGCGCGCGGAGCATTTCGAAACTCGCGCTGCCGCTGCCGACGATGACGGCCGCGCGAAATTCCGTGACCGGAATACCGGTCGAGCGCAACACGTTCCCCGTTTCGTGACGGCTACGCAGATGGGGCGAGAGCGTCTCGTCGCTCTCGGCGCCGAGGCCGCCGAGAAAAACGATGCGCCCGACGCCGGCATCTTTCGCCTGTTCGGCAAAGATGCGCGCGGCATCGCGATCCTGATGCGCGAACTGTTTCGAGCGCGCCATGGAGTGCACGAGGTAGTACGCGACCTCGATCCCTTCGAGCGCCGCGCGGATGCTCGCAGCGTCGAAGACATCGCCGTATACGATCGCGGCACCCGGGAACCGATCGGCGAGCCGCTCCGGATCGCGCGCCATGCATCGCACGTCGTGCCCATCCGCAACGAGCCGCGGGACGAGCCGCCCGCCGATGTAGCCGGTCGCCCCGGTTACGAGTACGCGCATGCTATTTCCCGAAACGGAAACGTTCGATGCGCAAGATGCGCCCGATCAGCCCGCTCGGTTCGGCGCCGCCGACCGTGGCGAGCGTCTTGCCGCCGCGCGTGACGCGAACGGTGAGTTGCTGCGCGACGAGCGCTTTCGAAACCAGGCGAAGCGTGCGCACGATGCCCGGCGCGCGGAGCAGCGAGGCGATGCCCGCCCGCTGCTCGCGCACGTCGATCGTCACGGTCGAGCCCTCGCCCGTGACGAGAAAATGCCCGCCTTCACCCTCGATCGTAACCGTACCGGTGACGGCGATCATCTCACTTTTCCGTGGTCGTGACTTTGAGCGTGCCGTTCATCTTCCACTTCGCGGCGGTCGCGTCGTCGCCGGTCTTGCTCGGCACCCAGAGTTCCATGTTTTCGAACGTGTAATGAATCGTCGCGCCGCGGCCCGTGAGGAAGCCGTAAAGGCCTTCGGCGAGTTCGGGCCAGGTCTGCGTCGCCTTCTGGTGGTCGGTCTGCATGATACGATCCTTTGCGCGTAGCGAGCGATGGTGCGGTGCAAGAACGAATGCTCTGCCATTCGTAGAGACTGCGCGCGCTCGTTCGGTTCCGCGATTTAGAGCGATCGCATCGCGGGCGAACGCACGAGTGCGGTAAGCGTGGCGACGAGCGTTATGGCACCGCACATCGCAAGCGCGATCTGCAAATCGAAGGCATTTGCGAGCGCCCCGATGACGAGCGAGCCCATCGGGACGAGGCCGAGCAGCGTCATCGAATAGACGGAGAGCACGCGGCCGCGTTTGTCGTCGGGCGAGAGCGTTTGGATGAACACGTTCGAAGCGCCGATGAACGCGAGCGCGGCAAGGCCGGTCAGGCCGAGCACGAGGAACGCGACGATCGGATTCGTCGTGAGCCCGAGCGCGATCACGCCGAGCGCCATCGTTATCGCCGAAGCGAACCACACGAAGCGTCGCCGTTTCGCCGGAATGAGCGCCGTCACGATCGCGCCGACGATGCCGCCCACACCCGCCGAGGCGAGGAGCAACCCGAGGCCGCGCGCATCGACGTGCACGACGTGCGCCGCGTATGCCGGAAGCACGAACGTGTACGGCCGAACCGAAAGCGCCGAGACGACGAGCACGAGAAAGATCCAGCGCAGCGTCGGATCGTTTGCGAGAAACGCGATCCCCGCGCGGATCGATTGCAGCATCGGCTCGCGCGTGGTCTTACTCGGCGCGACCGGCTTCATCAGCACGAGCGCGACGACGACGCCGAGCGTGGCGAGCGCATTGAGGGCGAACGCCACGGACGCACCGCTCATCGCGATCAAAATCCCGGCGATCGGCGGCCCGACGACGCTCGGCGCGTTGAACGCGATCGAGTTGAGCCCGACGGCGTTGCCGACGAGCTCGCGGGGCACGAGGAGCGATACCCAGCTCTGCCGCGCGGGGGCATCGAAGGCTTGTACCCCCGCTTGAAACGCCGAAAGCACCAGCACCACACCGAGCGGGGCGGCATCGCGTGCAATGAGGATTGCGTAGAGCGTCGCGATGATCGCGATGAGGACGTTCGTAACGAGCAGTACTTGCCGCCGAGGAAGCGAGTCGGCGACGACGCCCGCGAACGGCGAGCAGAGCAGTACGGGCACCGCGCGCGAGAGCCCGAGATAACCGACGTAGAGCGATGCGCGTTTCGCATCCGGGCCTGCGAGCGCGACGACATGAAAGCCGAGTGCGGTGAATTGCATCCACGTGCCGAGGTTCGAGACCAATAACCCGGACCAAAGCAAACGGAAATCGCGGTAGGCGAGCGCTTCGAAAAGTCCGCCGCTTTTCGCCGCGCGTGGCTCGCGGTCGACGGGCGGTACTGCGGCTTTCATAAGCCACCCGCGATTGCGAGCACGACCGCGACGATCGCTTCCGCGGCGCCCGCGATGCCCGCACGCGTGACGTCGACCATCACGTCGTATTCGGCGATCGTGCCCCACGCCATCGCGTAGCGTTCCTCGGCATAGGCACGCCGTGCCGCATCGACGCGCGCGATTTCCTCGCGCGCGGTGCGCAAGTCGACGCCGTGCGCGGCTGCGATGCGGGCGGCGCGCCACGCGAGATCGGCCGTCACGAACGCGCGAACGAGGTCGGTTCGGTCGCGCAGGATCGATGCCGCTCCGCGCCCGACGATCACGGCGTTTCCGGCCGCCGCAGCCTCCCGCACCGCGCGCTCGATTTCGGCGCGGGTTTCACGCTCGACGACGCCACCCACCGGAGCGTCGATTTCGGGAACGGCACCGGCAAGGGAGCGAAGGATGCGTGCGCCGAGGCTCGCCTCGCGTTCTTCCATTCCGTCGACCGCAGCCGCGCTCGTACCGAGCCGATGCGCGACGATCGTCGGCAGATCGCGGTCCACGAGACGGTACCCGAGGCGATGCGCGACGCCGTCCGCCACGGCATGACCCGCAGCACCGTAGGTGCGCGAGATCGTGACGATCACGAGCGAGCGGGCCCCGTGACGGCTATCACCGTGCCAGTGGCCGGATGAGCGCACGATGCGTGCATGTTAAAAATCGCAGTCTACGGCAAGGGCGGAATCGGGAAGAGCACGTTCTCATCGAATCTCTCGGCCGCGTTCGGTCGTCTGGGTCAGAAAACGATCCAGGTCGGCTGCGATCCGAAGCACGATTCGACGTTTACGCTCACGGGTTCGCTGATCCCCACGGTCGTCGAAGTGCTCTCGTCCTATAAATTCAAGACCGACGAGATCGAGCGCGACGAAATCATCGTCCGCGGCAAATTCGGCGTCGATTGCGTCGAGGCGGGCGGCCCTCCGGCAGGCGCCGGGTGCGGCGGTTACGTCGTCGGCGAGACGGTGAAACTGCTCGAAAAATTCGGCGTCTATCGCGATTACGACGTGATGGTCTTCGATGTACTCGGCGATGTCGTATGCGGCGGATTCTCCGCCCCGCTGCAACACTCCGAACAGGTCATCATCGTCGCAACGAACGACTTCGATTCGATCTTTGCCGCGAACCGTATCGCAACCGCGATCGGCATCAAGCAAAAGACGGGCGGCGGTATGCTCGCCGGGCTCGTTGCAAATCGCGCATCGAACGACGAACTCGTCGGCCCGTATGCCAAACGCATCGGCTCGACCGTGCTCTGCTGCATTCCGGAAAACGACGGCGTCCGCAAAAGCCGCCTCACCGCGCAAACCGTATTCGAGCAAGACCCGTCGGGCCAGATCGGCGCGCCGTGGATGGATCTTGCGAAGCGCATGCTCGCCGGCATTCCGTGCGTGTTACCGACGCCGATCCCCGAACGCGAACTCTTCGCCCAACTCGGCGCCGATTATGTTCGTGCCGCCGACATCCAAGCACCGTTGATGGCCGTTTAATAAACGGCTTGCCGAGGCCAGAAAAAGACCGCTCTCTCGAGAGCGGTCTTTTTCTTTATCGCCTTGCGACTAGGTGTTGCTACGGACGTCCTGTTTTGCGTGGTCCAGGCCTGCCTGAACGTTGTTCTTCGCTTCGTTTGCCATCGAAGCGGCCTTCTCGCCGACCGACATTTGATCGCCCGCGAGTTCGCGCTTCTCGTGCTCCGCTTCCGCGGTGCCTTTATGCGTGCCCTCGTTGAACGCGTCTTTGACGTTGTCGACGACTTTGCCGAGCTCGTGTTTGATATCCATGGCGACATCATGCCCACGGCTACAAGCGGTTACACCCTCCGCACGGGATCTCCGGAAAAGAAAAAGCCGCACGGCGTATCCGTACGGCTCCTCTTGCACGGGAGGGAAAGGGTTACGGCTTTTTCATCATCATGGCGTCGTCGGTCGCGACGACGTTTCCGCACGAGACGTAGGTCGGGATATCTTTCGTCGACTTGTGCACGTTGATCGCGAACTTGCCGCTGGTGAAATCGGCGAGTTTGACGTTCGGAATCTTCGTTTCGGAATAACCGTTCACGAGCGTTGTGAGCGGATACATCGGCTTGGGATCGAGCTTCTCGCACGTTCCCTTGTGGATGTGCGCGGGCTGCGCGGCATCGGTTTCGTTGCGCTCGCGCACGATGACGATGACGTTATCGCCGCTCTGCAGGAGCGTGGCGGTGCCTGCCTCGCCCGACTTATTCTGCGCGTTGAGGTGGACCTGAAGCGGCTTCGCTGCAAGGGCGGGCATCGCAACCGAAGCGAGCGCGGCGACGGAAAGGACGGCGGCAAGAGATTTCATCGAGACTCCACATTAAGGGATGTTAATTTTTCCGATTCCGTCCCGATCGTGCGAACCCTTGCCGCAGCGGCCAAATCACCGTGTCCTTACAAAGCGTCGCCCGCGCGTAAACGCTTGCGTAGCGTAGCCGCGCGATCGCGAAGGGCGGCGCGCGTGGTATCGTCTTTCGCAGACCAGTTGCGCATCACCATCGCCATGCGCTGATTCTTCGCGAACCGCGCCTCGTTACGCCCGAGAAAATCCCAATAGAGCGCGTTGAACGGACATGCGTTTTCGCCGACCGCGAGCTTCGGATCGTATCTGCACGGCTTGCAATAATCCGACATACCGTTGATGTAATTCGCCGAGGCGGCATACGGCTTCGTGCCGACGTACCCGCCATCGGCGTGCAGCGTCATACCGATCACGTTCGGCGCCATCACCCAATCGTAGCCATCGACGAACATCGCCCAAAACCAGTCGTGCATTTCGAGCGGCGCGATGCCCGCGATCAAGCCGAAATTGCCGAGTACCATCAAGCGCAAGATATGATGCGCGTATCCGGTCTCGCGTACGTGCGCGATCGATTTTTCCAAACAGAACATGGAAGTTCCGCCGTTCCAGAAAAATGCCGGCAGCGGCAGATCGGCGCCGAGCGCATTGCGCTCTTTGTACTCCGGCATGAACTTCCAATACACGCGCCAGATGTATTCGCGCCAGCCGATGAGTTGTCGGATGAAGCCCTCGACCGAGTTGAGGCGCGCGGCACCCGCGCGATACGCGAGCTCCGCGCGTTCGCAGCATTCCATCGGATCGAGCAATCCGGTGTTGATCGCGTGCGAGAGCAGCGAATGATTCATCGTGCGTTCGCCCGCGAGCATCGCATCCTGGCTCGGCCCGAAGCCATCGAGGCGATTCTCGATGAAGTCGTCGAGTGCTATCAGCGCATCCGCACGCGAGACCGGAAGCGCGAAATCGCCGATGATGCCGGGGTGATCGCCGAAGTGCCGTTCCACCATCGCGATAACGTCTTGCGTGTGCGCGTCGGGTGCGAAACGCGGCGGGGCCGGAAAGCGCATCCCCTTCTTCGGCTTCTCGCGATTGTCGTGATCGAGATTCCACTGCCCGCCCACAGGCTCGCCGTCGTCGAGTAAGAGCCCCGTCTTCTTGCGCATCCGTCGATAGAACGTTTCCATCGTTACGCGGCTCGTCGGCTTGCTCGCGAGGACGTCGAGATCGTTCGCCTCGGAGAGAAAATTCGCGTGCGGGAAGACGTCGACCGCGAGCCCGTGTTCGGCCGCGAGCGCCGTGTAACGCTCCGTCACGCCATACTCCGATTGCTGCATCATGCGCATCGCGACGGGTGCGTATTTGCGAACGTGCGCGGCGAGCGGTTCCGCGAAGTCCGGGACCTCCGTGTAATAATCGACGGTCCAGCCCGCCGCCCGCAGATCGTCCGCAAAGTGGCGCATCCCCGCGTAGATCAGGACGAGCTTGCGCTTGTGATACGGAACGCGCTTCGAGCGCGCGAGCGATTCGATCATGAGCACGACCGACGTTGCGGGATCGGCTCCGGTCAGCGCGCGGCTACGCATCGTCGTTTGATCGCCCGTAATCCAAATCGTCGTCATCGCACGCTTTTCCATACTCGTCTCTGAGCGGCCGGACGCGCACGACGTTCCCGTGCGATGGCTCCGACCCAGGCGAACCTTCGGTTCGGCGTGGAACACTACCGGCGCTATGCCGCCCATCATCCGGACGACCGAACTGCGCAAAGTCTTCCGTTCCCTCAAACGCGGGAGCGGCGTGCGCGGAACGCTCAAAACGCTCTTCTCCCGCGAATACGAAGAGAAAGTCGCGGTAGGCGGCGTAACGATGTCGCTCGATGCGGGCGAGCTCGTCGGGTACATCGGCCCGAACGGCGCCGGGAAATCGACCACGATCAAAATGCTTACGGGCATTCTCGTGCCGACCTCGGGAAGCATCGGCGTCGCGGGGCTCACGCCGCACGCGCAGCGTTCGGAGAACGCGCGGAACATCGGCGTCGTGTTCGGCCAGCGCAGCCAACTCTATTGGGATCTACCGCTTCGCGAGTCGTTCGAGCTCTTACGCGCGATCTACGACGTACCGCGAGCGCGCTATAACGAGAACATGAAGCACTTCGCGGAGATCCTGGAAATCGATGCCTTCCTCGGAACGCCCGTGCGGCAGCTCTCGCTCGGGCAACGCATGCGGGGCGATTTCGCCGCGGCGATGTTGCACGATCCGAAAATCATCTATCTCGACGAGCCGACGATCGGCCTCGACGCGCTCGCGAAAGAAGCGATCCGTACGTTCGTCGAGCGCATCAACCGCGAGCGCGGCACGACCGTGATTCTGACGACGCACGATTTGGTCGACGTCGAGCGGCTCTCCAAGCGCATCGTCCTCATCGACGAGGGGCGCATCATCTTCGACGGCCCGCTCGAACGCATTCGCGAAGAGTACGGCACGCATCGCACCCTCGTCGTGAAACTCGTCGACGGCGAACCCGACCCGTACGCGGAACGCGCCGAACTCGAAAGCCGCATCGGCAACGTCGCCCGCTTGAAATTCGATCGAAACGCCATTTCGGCGGATGCGCTGATCCGGCAAGTGACGGAGCGTTCGAACGTGACCGATCTCTCGCTCGAAGAGCCCGATCTCGAAGCGATCATCCGCCGTATCTACACCGAGGGCTACGCGGATCCGGCGAGCGCGGCGACGTGATCGCCGTACGCCATCGCCCGCTCGCGCGCAGGCTCACGCCGTATCTCGCATTCGCGCGGACGGCATTCGTGCGCGAATCGACGTATCGCATCGACGTGTTCACGAGCGTCGCATCGCTCGTCGTGCGCGTCTATCTCTTGCGTACCGTATGGTTCGCACTGTACGCGCAAAACGCCGCGCCATCGGGGATTCCGCTGCACGCGATCGTCACGTACACGACGGTAGCGCTCCTGATGTCGCTCGTCCTCGAGGTCGACGGCACGCGCCTCATCCGCGACAAGATGCGCGATGGCACGATCGCGACCGACCTGATGAAACCGATCAGCTTACCCGTGTACTTCTTCAGCGAAGGCTTCGGGCAGACGTGCTTTCACGCGCTGACGATCGTGCCCGCGTTAATTCTCGCGCTTTTCATCGTGCACGTCGATCTGCCGGCACCGAGCGTCCTCGCGGCCTTCGCGCTTAGCTTCGTCCTCGGGTACTGCGTGAATTTCTTGCTAAACTTCATCATGAACTCGGTCGCGTTTTGGACGCTCGAAACGTTCGCGATCCAGCTCATCGTCCGGTGGATTTCCGATCTCCTCGGCGGTCAGATCGTGCCGCTGGTATTCTTTCCGGCGGGGCCGTTGCAACAGTTCGTGCTCGCCTTACCGTTCGCGGCGATCTACTCGACGCCGCTCTTGATCTATGTCGGCACGATCCCGCCCGCGCACTACGCGCAAGCGATGGCGCTCCAAGTGCTGTGGCTCGTCGTTTTCGGTGCGTTCGGCGCGCTTATTTGGCGCGCCGGCGAAAAACGGATCGTCGTACAAGGCGGGTGATCAGATCGACCACTCCCACGCGTTCCACGTTTCGATCGCGGGGTTCGGATGCACGCCGCGAACGTCGTCGCTCAAGCCCTCGATCCACGGAATCCAGAAGATCGGGATGAGCGGTGCCGCGTCGACGAGTTCGCGCTCGATCGCCGAATACGCGGCCTTCCGTTCGCGCTGGTCGAACGTCGTAAGCGCGCGCGCTTGTGCGGCGTCCATCGTCTTCGAGCAATAGCGCGCCTCGTTGTAGCCGCTCGGCGCGAGATTCGCACACGTCAACATCGTCGAATTGTCCGGGTCGACGCCCGCAGTCCATTCGACGAGGCTGAGATCGAAGTTACCTTTTCGCAGGACGCCGCCGGATTCCGCGGGCGCGAGAAAGAGCGACGACGTTACGGCACGCGGCTTCACATCGAGCCCGACTTCGCGCAGCTGTGCCGCGATCATCACGACCTCGCGCCGCCCGAGCGCGCTCTCCGGTTGAAAGACGAAATCGATCGCAAGCGGTTTGCCCTTATACATACGCATCCCATCGGCACCGCGTGCGAGCCCGGCGGCGTCGAGCAACGCGTTCGCCCGCGCGAGATCGCGTGTCGTCGCCGGAATCGTGGCATCGTGCGCCCAGAGAAACGGCGGAAAATCGACGTTTGCCGGTTGCACGGCGCCGAGTGCTAGCGTCCGCGCGAGGAGCTCGCGATCGAGCGCGAGCGAGATCGCGCGCCGGACGCGCACGTCACCGAACGGTTCGTGCTGCGTCTGCACCTGGAGATGATTGAAGCCGTTGGTGGGCGTCAACGCCGCAACGACGTTCGGGATCGCTTTGAGATCGCGATAACCGCCGATCGTGCCCTCGAAGGCCCAATCGATCTCGTGCGCGCGCAGCTGGTTATTCGCCGTATTTTCATCGGCAAGTAACTTTACGACGATCCGTTTGAGTTTCGGCGCGCCTTTGAAATACGACGGATTCGCCTCGTAGACGATCTGATCGCCGCGCGCCCAGCGCACGAAACGGAACGGCCCCGTACCGACGGGGGCCGCATCGAACGGCACGTCGTTGAGATTGTCGTACCGCGCGAGCAAGTGTTTCGGGATGATGCAATACGGCAGCCCGCTATCGCCGAAAACCGTTGCAACGGCCGGCGCGTACGGCGCACGATACCGAAACACGACGGTGTACGGATCGGGCGTCGAAACGCGTTCGACGCGATCGAAACCATCGCGCGTCTCGACCAAATTCTTCGGGTTCATCACGGCGGCAAATGAAAACGCGACATCGGCGCTCGTGAATGCAACGCCATCGTGCCACCGTACGTCGTGCCGCAGATGGTACGTGATCGTGCGGCCGTCCGCGCTTATCCCGCGATTCTCGCGCGTGGGAACGACGGCGGCGAGCGAGGGGATTAGCGTGCCGTTCGCATCGGCCGTTACGAGCACGTCGCTCGTCAAACGTGCGAGCGACATCTCGACGTTACTGGTAACGAGGATCGGATTGAGTGACCGCGGGTTCGTGCGCACGCCGATCCGTAAGATACCCGGTTGCGTCCATGGGTGCCGCGATGGCTCGTCCGCACGCGCGGGCGACGCGAACGCACAGGCGATCGCGACCCCGAGCCAAACCGCTTTTCGAACGCTACCGCCGATCACGCTACCCCCTTTCGGCGCTCGTTCGCCCTCGACACCGACCGCGCCGTTCGCCAAATGGCGAACGCGACCGTCGCGCTAGAACGACCACTCGTAGGAATTCCACGTTTCTTCGACGGCATTCGGGCGCACGTTTTTGAGGTCGCGGCTAACGCCCTGGATGTTCACGCGATAGAGAAGGAAGACCAGCGGAACGTTGTCTACGAGATTGCGTTCGACCGCACCATAGGCTTTCGCGCGCGCGGACGCATCGAACGTCGTGAGTGCGGTGCTTTGCGCGGCGTCCATCGCTTTGTCGCAGTAGCGCGTTTCGTTATAGCCCTTGGGTGCGACGTTTTCGCAGGCGAATTGCGACGAATTGTCGGGATCGAGCCCCGCGACCCACGGATAGACGCCGACATCGAATTGCCCCGATGCAAGCGTTCCACCGGCAGCCGCGGCTCCGTAGATCAACGTGGAGACGAGCGCGCGCGGTTTGAGATCGAGCCCGACGTCGCGCAGCTGCGCCTGCACTTGCACCGCAACGCGCCGGTTCAGCGCCGACGCGCTTTCGTAAACGAAATCGAGCGAGAGCGGCTTGCCGTTGAACGTGCGGACGCCGTTCGCGCCGCGCTTGAGTCCCGCCGCGTCGAGCAGACGATTCGCCTCGGCGAGATTCTGACGGATCGGCGCGATCGACGGCGCGTAAAATTTCAACTCCGGAGGGAGGTCGCCCGTGGCAACCGTGGCCGCCCCAAACGTTAGCGTACGCGTCAGCGTTTCGCGGTCGATCGCAAGCGAGAGCGCGCGGCGCACGCGCACATCGGAGAGCGGTGCGTGTTGCGTTTGCAACATGAGGCCGTAGTAGCCGTTGTACGGCGTGACGACGAGCTTCGCTTCCGTTAGCGCCTTGAGCTGCGGGTACACGTTCACGGTGGCTTCGTGAAACCAATCGATCTCGTGCGTGCGCAACTCGTTGATCGCCGTATTTTCGTCGGCGAAGAAACGTACCGTGATGTGTTTGATCTTCGGTTTGCCGAGATAGAACGCATCGTTCGCGTCGAGATCGATACGCTCGCCGCGAACCCACCGGACGACTTTATACGGCCCCGTGCCGATCGGTTGGCCATTGAACGCGATGTCGTTGAGGTCGGCATATTTGGAGAGCAGATGCTTCGGGATGATGAAGATCGGGCTATCGCTCGGACCGAAAATCGTGTTGACGGCGGGCGCGAACGGCGTACGGAAGTGGAACGCGACCGTATACGGATCGGGCGTGTCGCAGCGGTCGATGAGATCGTATCCGTGCCGCGAGATCACGTTGTTCTTCATGTTCATCACCTGTTCGAAGGTGAATTTCACATCCGCGCTCGTGAACGCTTCGCCGTCGTGCCATTTCACGTTTCGGCGAAGCTTGTACGTGATCGTCTTCCCGTCCGCGCTGATCCCGCCGTTCGCGCGCGTCGGAACGACGGCCGCAAGCTCCGGGATCTGCTGGTTCTTATCGTTTGCGGCAACGAGGAAGCCGCTGAAGAGATGCGAGAGCGCGGCTTCCACGGTCGTCGTGCCGAGGATGGGATTGAGCGTTCGCGGCACGAGCGATACGCCGATCCGAAGCGTATCCCGCGTGCCCTCGGCGCCCGCGACGGACGGCGCGAGATCGCACGTCAGCAGTACCCCCGCGAGTACGCCGACGGCGATCGTGCGGACGATGCGAATCATTGCTCGCATCCGCTTACTCCCAAACCAGCTGATCGACGAAACACCATTTCCAAGATTCGCCCGGCTGCACACTCTGGATGATGAGGTGCTGCGTCGCATGGAAATGCTTCGTCGCGTGATGGTTTTTCGAGTCGTCGCAGCAGCCGACGTTCCCGCATGCCAAACACGTGCGTAAATGGACCCAGGTATCGCCGAGCTTGCGGCACTCCTCGCACCCGTCGGAATTCGGTTGCACGGATCGGATCGTCGCGAGATGGCTACACGCTTGGGTCACGCTTGCTCCTAGTCGATGGCGGGGACATCCCAGAACACGAGCTCTGCGGACCCGGCGAGCGCGACGTGCGATACACCCGTCATCCGAACCGCGTCGCCGGTGCCGAGCCGTTCGCCGTTCGCCGTTACTTCCCCATTGGCCACAAAGAGAAAGCCGAAGCGCTCGGGTGCGATCGCAATCGCGAGTTCGTGTTCTTCCAAACGCGTCACGCGGAGCGTTGCATCCGCGCGGAGTGCCACCGGTGCCGCGACGCCGGGCCGACCCGAGGCGATCGTCAACCAGCGATTCGTGCGCTCGGCTTGCGTGAAGTCGGCCTGGCCGTACGCGGGCGCCGCGCCCATCACGTTCGGCACGACCCACATCTGCACGAAGTGCACGGGCTCGGTCGCCGAGCCGTTGAACTCCGAATGCCGCACCCCCGTGCCCGCGCTCATGTACTGCACGCCGCCCGGGCGCACGACGCCGTGGTTGCCGAGGGAATCCTTGTGTTCGAGCGCGCCCGAGAGCACGTAGCTCACGATCTCCATATCGCGATGCGGATGCGTGCCGAAGCCTTGCCCGCCCGCGACGACATCGTCGTTGAGCACGCGAAGCGCGCCCCAATTGAGATTTTTCGGATCGAAGTAATCTGCGAAGCTGAACGAATGGCGGGTCTTGAGCCACCCGTGATCGCCGAAATACCGATCGGCGGATTTTTGGATGAGGAATTGTGGCGCGCGCGTGGTCTGCATGGCAGTAGCGTACGCCCCTTCGGGCTCCCGTCGCAAGAAGGCACCGCGGCCCGCCTCGGTATCGCCGCGGTACCCGCCCGCGGGAACAGCCCGTTGGTTAGAGCGGCACTTCGCCGCGTGCCACCAACCGGCCGAGGAGCAAGTGGTAGTACAGCATCCCGCGCTGCGCGCCGAGCAGCGCGACGACATTCGGACCGTCGATCGCCGCGTCGCCCGAGATGAGCTTCATCGATCGCGCGACTCCGGAATCTTTTTCGGGAAAGATGTCGAGCCGCCCGAGCCCACGCAAACAGATTACGGCGGCGGTCCACGGCCCGATGCCGCGATATTTCACGAGTTCGGCGATAACTTCCGGTGTGGATCGCCCGACGAGCGGCGCTTCGACCAGCGTCCCCGCGACGATATGTGCGGCGATCTCCCGAAGCGCCACGACTTTGTTGACCGAGAGTCCGTACGACCGAAGTCGCTCGGGATCGCAAGCGATCAATTTCTCTGCTTCCGGAAACACGAAGAGCGGTTCGCCATCGTCGTCCGCGATCGCCGTGCCGAGCCCACGGATCGTGCGGCCCAGAATCGCCGCCGCGGCGTGGATCGAAATTTGCTGGAACACGATCGCGTTCACGCACGCTTCCCAGAGCGTCGGATAACGCGGCGGCTGCAACCCGCGTAGGCGGCCCGCCAGTTCGTCGAGCCACGGAACGCGTTGCGCCGCCGCGCGAAACGGCGCCGTATCGATATCGGTGCCGAGCGACTGGCGCACGAACGCGAGCACCGCATCCGTATCGGCACGATCGCCGCGCACGTCGATCGCGAGCGCATCGGGCGTCGGTTGCGTGACACTTACGATCGCCGTACCCGCAGGCGTCGCAAGTGCGCGCCGGTACGTACCGTCCGCGAAACGATCGACGACGTTCGTCGAGAGGCGCCGGAGTGCGTTCGCCGTTAGATCGAGCCGAAACGGCGCGCGCACGGGGAGACGGATCATACCGCCGAATTACGCGGCGTGTACCTGGCGGCCTACGCGCAATATTGGCGCATCAACCTCATGACGATGCTCGAATACCGCGCGAATTTCTTCATGTGGTTCGGTTTCAACGTCATCTACCACGCAACGGCGGTCGCCGCGCTCTGGATCACCCTGCGCAACTTCCCATCGCTTAACGGCTGGGATTTCAAAGAGATCGCTTTTATGTACGGGCTTTGGATGCTCGGCCACGCGCTGCACAACACGTTCTTCTTCACGGCCGGAAACGTGCCGGAGTTCGTGCGCGAGGGGAAGTTCGATCGCTTCCTCGTGCGCCCGCAAAACACGCTCTTTCAGGTGATCACGGTGCCGCAGCAGATCTATCCCGACGAGCTGCTGCTCGCGATCGTCTATTTCATCGGCGTCATCCCCTTCAGCGGCGTGCACGTCGATCTTGCGTTCGTGCTCTACGTTCCGCTCGTGATGGTCGGTGGCGCGCTGATCGATTTCGGCATCACGCTCTTCGTCTCGACGCTCGCGTTTTGGGTCGTACGCATCGATGCGCTGCGCTGGGTGCTCTTCTCGCTCGAGCAAGAATTCTTACGCTACCCGATCTCCATCTATCAGCGTGGGGTACGGATCGTGCTGACGTTCGTCTTGCCGTTCGCATTCATGGCGTATTTCCCGGCGACGTGGCTCTTGCATAAAGAAGAAACCGACCTGCACTTCTCGCAACTGGCCGGTCTCCTCACGCCGCTCGTCGGCTTCGCATGGTTCGGTGCGTCGTATCTCTTCTGGCGCGTCGGCTTGAACCGTTACCAAGGCACGGGAAGCTAAGTCGCGATCGAGGCCTGCATGTACGTGTAGCCCTGCTGCTGGAGCGTCACGAGCGCGGCGACGCCGGCGGGGACGAGCGTGCTCTGCGGGATCAACGCGCGACGCAGCGTGTCGAACGGCGGCGCGTCGGTTGGGAAGCCCGGTAGCTTTGCGAAGGTTTGCGCGAGCCCCATCAGCGCATTCGCGCAGACGAAGAACGATGCGCCGCGCGCGAGCAACGCTTCGACGCCCGCGCCGACATCGGCACCGGCGCTTGCCTCTGCATGAAGATACGGATTCCCCTTGCGATTCGGGAGCGGCTTCTCGCCGAGGACGCCAAGGGCGGCATCCGTTACGTGCGCGTCCCAGAACGCATCCGAGAGCACGAGCGCGATCGAAGTGCCATAAAGCACCGTGGTAACGTGCATCGAGCCCGCAGGCGCGCCGTAGCCCCGCTCGACGCCGTTGAGCGAATTGTACATGTAATGCGCGACGACGCCGCCGCGCAGCGGCACGGAAGCCATCACCTGCTTGTATTTCGCATCTTTGCGAAGGACCGCGACGATCTCGGCCTCCGTCGCGACTTTTTTGATCGCGGTATCGGCGATTGCCGCGCTCGCCACCTCAGGTTCTCGCGCGGCGCTCGCGAGGACGGAGCTAGCGATAGCGGTGCTCGTGAGAAACGAACGGCGGTCGGTCATGCGATTTCTCCATCGATCTCATGCGGGATCGGCGCGAAGAGCGAACCCGCCGCATGCGGGCCGGGGGCGTTTTGCGTAAGGTAGCGATCGAACCAGTGCGCGATAGCGCGTAACCGTAAGACGCGATTACGCGGAGAACCGCTGCGCGAGAGATTGTGCCCGTCACCCGTGAAGCGAACGAACTCCACGTTCTTTCCCAATCGGCGCAACAACGTAAACAACTGCTCGCCCTGGTCGATCGGGCACCGGAAATCGCGCTCCGAGTGGTCGATCAAGAGCGGTACGGTGATGCGTTCGGCCGCACGCATCGGCGAGTTCGCGAAGAGCGCTTGCCCCGCCGCATCGGTCATCGCCGCGCCGACTTCGGTTTCGAGAAACCACCCGAGATCGGAGGCGCCAACTTCGCTGATGAAGTCGTTGACCGCGCGCATCGAAACGCCGGCCGCAAAACGATCGCTGTGCCCCAGGAGCCACGTCGTCATGAAGCCGCCGTACGAGCCGCCCGCGATGCCGATGCGCGCATGGTCGACGGGCACGGTTGCAAGCACGCCGTCGAGGATCGCGAGCACGTCGCTTGCATCGATGCCGCCCCAATCGCCCGTGATCGCATCCGCATATGCGTGCCCGTAGGATTGCCCGCCGCGCGGGTTGCCGTAGGCAACGACGAAGCCACGCGACACGAGCGTTTGGAACTCGTGCGAGAACGCGTAGCCGTACGCGGCGTGCGGCCCGCCGTGCACTTGCAACACGAGCGGGCGCGACGCGTCTGCCGGGCCTATAGGTTCGAGAATCCACGCGTCGAGAATCGTTCCGTCGGCCGCTTTCGGCCGGATGCGGCGCGGCGTTGCGATCGTCCGCTCCGCGAGCAGCGCGTCGTTTTCCGTCGTGACGCGGCGCTCCGTACCGTCCGGCGTAATCACCGCAAGGGCGCTCGGCGCTTCGGGTGTCGCGTACGCGATCGTGATCGTCCCGTCATCGCCGCGCGAGAACGCGTAGATATCGCGTTCGCCCGCGGCGATCGTGCGGGTTTTCCCTTCATAGGTGAAGGCGCGAATCCCGACCGCCCCCGCATCCGCGATCTGCACCAGCACGTGGAAATCTTCGCTCGACCACACGGGCGTGCAGGTCCCCATCCCATCGCGCAGATCGCCCGCGAGGCAGTCGCTCGCCGTGCGATCCACATCCACCGAGAGCGAACGGATCGCGCCGCCCGCCATCGGCACGACGAGCAGCTCGTCGTTGAAGCGCCCACCCGCATCGTCGCCGTGCGTGTTGCCGAGAAACGCGACCATCGTGCCGTCGCGCGAGACGCGCGGCGCCGCCATCACGCCCTCACCGTGCGTGAGCGCGCGCCGTTCGCCGGTTGCGATCGTGACGACATGCAGATCGCGTCCGAAGCGCGACTCCGCGACGTCGATTGCGGCGGCGAACACGAGCTCCGTACCGTCGGCCGAAAAATCGGGCGCGAGCACGTCGAAATCGCCGCACGTTACCTGTCGCGCGACGCCTTCCGCGATGTCGACGACGAAAGCGTGACGACGGATGCCATCGAGTAATCCGTCGTCGTCACTCTTGAACGGGAGCGCGCGAATGTGGCGCGCTTTCGTGACCTCGTCGACCATGATCCGCGCGGTCACGGCATCGAACGGCGCCTCCGCCGTGAAGGCGAGGCGCTTTCCATCGCGCGACCACACCGGTGCCGCGATCTTCCGCATCGGGCCGCCGAGCGGCGTCGCCTCGCCGCCATCGAGCGGCAATACCTTGATCTGCGCGGTTCCGGCCTCGGCGCCATCCGCAATATAGGCTAACGACGAGCCATCGGGCGCGGGCCGCGGTGCGCGGTCGTTCGTGCCGGCGGTGAATGCCCGCGCGACACCCGCATCGGACACGACCCAGATCGCGCCGCGCACGAGATTCTCTTCGCGCGCGAAATGCGTTCGGCGATAGAACGTGCGGGGCGCACGCGGATCGCGCTGCGGATCGGTGCAAAGCGCGAGCGCGTAGAGGTCGTTCGGGACGAGGGGCTGCGTCATGAATCGAAGCGCTTCGCATCGGACGAGCGCGCGCCTCTCGGGGAATTGTCCGCGCGATGCGGGTAAAGGCGCCTCATGACCGATCCGAAGCGACGCTTTTTATCGCAGCATCCTTCGCAGCACGCTTCGCGCGCGGCGTTCGCGCTCGGCGTCGCGACCTTCGGTGCGGCGCTTGTCGCGAAGCCGCGCCGTGTTTCCGCTCGCCCGAAAACACTCGTCCTCGACGACATCATCGACGGTGTCCCCGGCCTCGTCGGCGTGTACGCACGGACGATGGACGGGAGCCCGCCGTTCGCCGCGTACAACCACTACGCGGTGTTTCCGGCGGCATCGACGATCAAGCTCGTCATCATGGTCACGGCGTATCGCGCCTTCGAACGCGGCACGGCAAGCCCGCAAACGCCGGTAACGATTCACGCGCAAGACATGGTCGGTGGTTCGGAAGATTTCGCGCTCGCGCGTCCGGGCTCGGTCTATCCGATGCAACGGGTCATCGGCGCGATGATCCGCGAGAGCGACAATACGGCGTCGAACGCCCTGATCTCGCATTTCGGCTTTCCGGCGCTCAAAGCGACGATCGTACACAACCACATGGACGGCACGCATTTACTGCGGCACTTCCTCGACTACACGGCGATCGTCAAGCACAACGATAACGTGACGACGCCCGCCGATATGGGCGAGCTGCTGTATAAGATCGAGCGCGGCGCGCGCGAGGGACTGACGACCGTCGCTTCTCCCGCATCGTGCCGCGCGATGATCGCGATCATGCTCGGGCAAGAAGATCGCGATAAGATCTTTCGCGGCTTACCGAAGGGCGCCGTGCTCGCGAACAAGACGGGCGAGATCGATGGCGTGCGCAACGACGTCGGCATCGTCGATCCGAACGGCGACAACCCGTTCGTGCTCGCGGTCCTCACGCGCAACCTCACGGACTTCAGCCTCGGCAACGCCGCGATCCGCCGCATCGCCCAGCGCGCGTGGTACCACGTGAACTAAGCGTTAGAACAGCGACGTCTGCTCGATGCGTTTCGGGCGTTCGTGTGCGACGCGTGCGGCGCGGTAGAGATCGCGCACGACGGCGGGCGCGTGGCCGGCGTAGTGATTGTTCACGTAACCGTAAACTTTCGTGATACGGGGCGGGGCGCTCGCGAGTGCGGCGGCCCACCGCGCGAGGTTCGACGAGCGATCGATCACCACGCGATCGAAACGATCGAGCGCATCGTGATCGCCGATGAGCCGCAGATAGCCGAAATCGGCGGTCGGATCGGCGAATGCCGCGAGCATCGTTTCCAGCGGTACGAACGGCGCGTCGCTGACGGCGAGCGCGACATGTTGCGCCGATAAGAGCGCGTGCAGTTCTTCCGCGATCGGTGAAACGAACCAGCCCGCATCGCGGACCTCGAATGCCACATCCATCTCGTTCCCCGGCAAGTGCGGAACGAATGCGCGCACCGCACCGAGCTCGTGCGGCGTAAAATCGGGCGGGAGCTGTACGAGAACGGCGGCGAGCCGATCTTCGAACGCACGCGCCGCATCGAGAAACGCGGCGAGCGGCGCCTCGCAATCGACGAGCCGCCGCTCGTGCGTGATCTCGCGTGGGACTTTCAGAGAGAAGCGGAACGATGCGGGCACCTGCGCGCACCAACGCCGTACGCGTTCGATCGACGGCGTGCCGTAGAACGTCGAGTCGATCTCGACGCTTGCGAACTCTTCGGCATACGCGCGAAGGTAGCGCTCGGGCTTCGTACCCGCATCGTACATCCCGCCGACCCAATCGGCGTAGGACCATCCTTGCGTCCCAAACGAGAACCGCACGGGATTACTCTACGGTAACGGTTTCCATCACGTCGCCCGCGCGGATCGCGTCGACCACGTCCTGGCCTTCGGTGACTTGCCCGAACACCGTGTATTGCTTGTTGAGGAACGGCGAGTCTTCGATGCAGATGTAGAACTGCGAGCCCGCGCTATTCGGGTTGCTCGAACGCGCCATCGCAACGGTGCCCTTCAAATGCGGAAGGTTCGAGAATTCGCCGTCGAGCTTGTAGCCCGGGCCGCCCGTTCCGTTCCCATCCGGGTCGCCGCCCTGGATTACGAAGCCGGGCTCGTATCGGTGGAACTTTAGGCCGCTGTAAAAGCCCGCTTCCGTCAGCTTGATAAACGCCGCGCAGTGCATCGGCGCTTCGTTCGGATTGAAGCCGAACACGATATCGCCTTTGGCGGTGTGGATGCGAATCTTCGCGGTCTTCGCTTTTTCGACGAGGGCGGTGAGCTCGTCACCGGTGGGGGCTGCATAGGTCGGCATGCGGCTAGCGCTTCGCCTTTCTCGAACGGTTTCCGGTGCGCGCGCGGCGGCTCGAAACGAAAAGGGCGACGTGCCGACGCACGCCGCCCTCGCATCGCCAACGGACGTGCGCTATGCCTTGGGCGCCCAGATGATGCAGTAGCCTTTCGGCGAAATCTGGCCGGCGACGAGGCTGCACGCGCCTTTGCTGCCGCTCTTCTTCGCCTTGAGGTAGAATTTGCAAGCCGAACACGGCTTCTTCCCAGCCGGGGCGACATCTACGTATTGCACGGCCTTCTGCGCCGATTTGGCGGCTTCGGCAGGCGCCGCAACCACGGCGAGGGCGGCGGCGGCGACCGGGAGGCCGACGATGAGATCGATGATTTTACGGCGGGAAAGCTGATCGCTCACGTGATGTACTCCGAGAGAAAAAAATTGCGGTGCCCCGACAACGGGCGTAACGATGGCAAGCGTTCCCTCTTCACGCGCTTCTTACGCGAAAGGCCCGCCACACCGTATCGAACCCCGAGTTCTGACGTTACGAACTCCTATTTTTCGGGTACGAACGACCGTACTTTTCAGAAAGCTGATCGATGGCGGAACCAATGGGCGCCGAGATACCGGAAGCCGGCGCGACTCTCGATTTACGTGTTGCACCGGACGCGCGACAGAGCGCAGTCGTGCGCCGGAGGATTCTGGATTTCGCGGCCGAGCATCGCATCGAACTCGCACGGATGCATGACTTCATCACGGCGCTCGGGGAAGCGTTCGCAAACGCCGTGGAACATGCGCAGACGCCGGACGTTGCGATCAGCGTGTGGATCGTCCAGCCGAATCGGCTCTTTGCGACGGTCACGGATCGCGGAATCGGATTCCACCAAAACGGCGGCCAAACGCGCGCGCAACTCCCCGCGAACTCATCCGAGCGCGGGCGCGGGCTACCGATCATGCGCAGTTGTACGGATGTTTTTTCGATCCGGAGCACGCCCGGCGTGGGAACGTGCGTCGTCCTCGGAACCGAATTCACGCGCTGCTAAAGCACGCGATGTTGGAAAAAAAGGGCGTCGCACCGCGAGGTACGACGCCCTTTTTCGACGCTCCCGAGGAGCGATGTCGGCCGTTCGTTACTTCTTTTTCGGGTTCCAGATCGTGCAGTAGCCGCCGGGTGCGATCGGGCCGCTGACCTGGCTGCACTTGCCGACGGCGGTTTTCGACTTGCCGGGGAGATAGAGGCTGCAATTCGAGCAGACCTTACCGGCCATCACCGACTTCGCGACGTACCCAACGGCCGCGGGAGCGATGGCGGCTTCGGCCGGAGCGGCGACGACGGCAAGGGCGGCGGCGGCAACGGGAAGGCCGACGATGAGATCGATGACTTGACGACGGGAAAGCGATTCGCTCACGAAATGAATCTCCAACGGAAAGAAAATGGCTATACGGATGGACGAGTTCTACGGCTGGCGGAGTTCCCTTTTTCGTACGCCGTTCGCAGAACGATCGCGGAGGCGCGACGCCACGTCGCAGAACGAGACCTCGGCAACGAGGTATTTCGCGAACATGTCGTTGGCTGTCTATCGCGTATACGCCCCGGGCACTCCAGGAGGCGATGAGGTCCACGAAGCGCTCGCGTATTAGAACGCAAACCCGATCATCGCCGGGCGTACTCGTACCGCATGCGCAGGCTGGCTTTACGCTTATCGAGCTCCTGATCGCGCTCGGCATCATGGCGCTCATTCTTGCGAGTACGGCGTGGTTTATCGGGTTCGTCACGAGCGCCGTAACGATGATCGCACGGACGGAACTCGCGACGACGTCGCTAGAGGCGCTCGAAACGCAGTGGGAGCGCGAGTCCGTCTCCGCGACCGCGATTT
>JBBISR010000001.1:0-371587 GCA_037441145.1 Armatimonadota bacterium | reverse complement strand
AGCGAGGTAAAGGCGCCGCGGTTCGCGTCGAAGCCCGCGCGGAGGTGCTTCAATGATGCCGCGTCGTTGTCGACGCGGATGGGCTCGAAGCCGCGCTCAAGCAATTTCGCGAAGACCACGCTTCAATGATGCCGCGTCGTTGTCGACGCGGATGGCTTGCGCAAAAAGGCATCGCTGCGCCCGCGGGCCTCAGCTTCAATGATGCCGCGTCGTTGTCGACGCGGATGGCCGCGCGCGAAGAGCGAAATACCCGGCGGTGTTTCCTGCTTCAATGATGCCGCGTCGTTGTCGACGCGGATGGTACTTTACTCCGTTGTTTCACGTTGCGATATGCGAGCTTCAATGATGCCGCGTCGTTGTCGACGCGGATGGCGCTCGCAGCAGGCCGCGCAAGACCTCGCTGCCGCGCTTCAATGATGCCGCGTCGTTGTCGACGCGGATGGTCAGCTGCACGCCGCGGTTCGCGAGGTTATTCTGTTGCTTCAATGATGCCGCGTCGTTGTCGACGCGGATGGCCACGTACGCGGTGTTCCTGTCGTTCACGAGACGGAGCTTCAATGATGCCGCGTCGTTGTCGACGCGGATGGGGCCCCGAACCCGAAGAGCCGCAGGGCGGCACCGATGCTTCAATGATGCCGCGTCGTTGTCGACGCGGATGGTCCGCGCGAGGAATCGACGACGAGATGTGGCTTTGATCGTCGCTTTTCGAGCGGTCTTCAATCAGACGACGGGCCATGGCATATTCGTACGCGAAATTGGGAGCAAAGTCCCACCACGTATAGCGCGAGCGCCCACGAGAGATCGGCGCGCCACCGAGGCGCTCGAAACTCCCTAGACGATGAGGGACGTGCGCGCCTGCAATTCGAGCACGATGCCGATGGACTCGTACGGCGGGATCCACGATTCGCGATCGGCCATGGCACCAAGATCGAGAATAATTACCGAATCCACGGCAGCGTCGACCACGTTGCCGACGGCGATTCGTAGATTGATCCGCTGCGTTCGGGTCAGCGCGCATGCGTACAGACTATATTGTAACCGTCGTCCATATGCCGTCGCGACCTTGTGCATGGAACGCAACCGCCGCTTGTCACGAATATCATAGCTAAGGAGATACACCCGCTGTGCCATCAGCGTGTCACGAACGCGGGGTATCGCGGAATATCACCTTCGAGCGTGCGCGCAAGTAGTCGCGCTTGCACGGCGATCACTCGGCGATACGAAATCGCATACCCAAAGACGGGGTGCGTTACTTCGGTATTCATGCGTCGTTCGAAGGCGCGGATCACCGCTCGCCGCCCATCGCTCGTAAGCGCCGTTTCGCCCGGGAGCGAAACGAAGTGCGCAGCCTCGATCTCGCCCGTGTTGACGATCGAGAAGACGACCGAATCGGCGATGATCGGGCGGAACTCCTCAGCCAAATCGAGTGCGAGACCGGGCCGGCCCGCGCGTAAGCGATGCAGAAAACCGAGCCCGGGCTCAAGCCCGACGCTCAGCAAGCCCGCGATGCATTCCTTTGTGAGCAACGCATACATGAACGAGAGCAACGCGTTGACCGGATCGCGCGGCGGCCGACGATTGCGGTGCTCGAAATCGAACGGAGTTCCCGCTTTCAGCATATCGGCAAATCGCGAGAAGTACACGCGCGCGGCCTGCCCTTCAAGCCCGAGAAGCGTATCGGGCGCATCCGCCTTTGCGACTCGATCAATCAAAAGCGAGAGCTGCTGGAGTTCGAGCGTCGCGCGGTCACCGAGTTGCCGGCGTAAGAGCGTTCGCTGGTTGCGAATTTTCCCTTCGACAAATCCCCGTGAGAGCAGCATCGTCGTCTCGAATTCCCCGAACGCGCGATGTTGCGCGATACGCGCATCGAGGCTATGCGATACCGGTGCATGACAGATCGCGGAGAGCCATCCGCCGAACGATAGGTAAAACGTTGGAACGCCGCGTTCCGCAAGCGCGCGCATCGCTTGCGTGCTGATTTGCGCGTTTCCGAAAATCGAGATGTGCGAAACTTCAAGGATGCGCGCGCGATCGATAACCACGCCATCCTTTCGGACTTCAAGCGTTTCGTCGGCTTTTCCAACACTCGCGCCGGGCGTGACGATGTAGAGCGGTAGCGCATCGTCGGCGGGAGGAGTGAGCGAGCGATGGACGGTGCCCGACCGCTCGGCTCGCAAGAGATTCGTTTCATCCGGCATGCAAATTGCGACGAGCGAACATCGCGGACACTTCGGGCTATCGACCAGCGGCGCGGGAATCGTTGTCGCCGCGACGATTGCTCGCGCATCCGCGATCGCTCGAAGCGCGAGATCGATCAGCTCGTCATCGAAGGCAATCGTGACACGCCGCCGCGATTCTGCATAGTAGAGCATGCCCTCTTCGCATGTGTATCCCGCCTCGCGAAGGAGCAGGCCTTGCAAACACAGCTGCACGCGTTCGGGGTCCCACGCACCCTGCGGAATCTTCGGCGCGGCGCCGCGCTTGTAGTCGACCGGCGTCGCGTTCTCGCCAATGCTCTCGACGAGATCGATCTTCCCGACGATGCCCAGCGAATCCGACGTAAGCGTTACCGACCGTGCTACCGCTGGCGCGTCTTCGCCGCCATCATCCTTGCGTGCGAGACGGCCGCCGGGCTTGTCGACGCGCGCGTGGATGCGCGTGCCGTCACGCGTGTCGTGGCTTTCGGCGAATTGCTTCGTCACATGCTCCAGCCAGAAAAGACGCCGACAGTACGTCGCCTCGTTGACCATGCGAATCGGAAGCAGCGACGATTCCATCAGCGATCAATCACGATCGCGAACCATTGACGTTTCACTATGCAACGTGCCGGGTTACCGTGCATGATCTCATAGACCATATCCGCGATGAATGCACTGAACGCACGCGTGTTGCAAATGCGGCCGGGAACGAACGACGTCTCGTCGCGATGCGATCGTTCCAAATTATCGAGATATGCAGCTTTCTGCGCTCCTGGTTGGATCGCAACTCGCGGATACCCGGATCGGATAGGCGCCAGATTCATGGCCCCGCTTCAAGAGCAGGCCGGTGGTTAGGTGGAAGAAATCGGAATAAGACCGCAAACGAGCCTCCCGGCAAGCGACGACTCACAACAGCCTACGGCATTCGAACGACACGCGTGTTGCGTGTGCGTGGGCTACCGCCGCAGGCATTATGGCAATGAGAGCCCGTCGGCTTTCTGAGCGGTCCTCATCGCGGAGGCCCCAAACGTGCGATCACCTCGTCGACGAACTCCGTGACTGCCGAGAGTGCCTCGATCGCTTGCCGCGCGTCGTTAGCGACGAAGACGCGGTTCGGATCGATCCCAGTCGCGCCGCGTCGCGCACGTCATCCGAGACGGTGATCCCGTTGTTGGCGAGCTCGTCGAGCAGATAGTTCACCACATGCGTCCGCGGCGTGTCCTCGCCAACGACGATACACGCCGCCTTTAACGCTTTCTCCGCGGCTTGATGTGCGAGAAATGCCGCCGTCGCGGGCGACTCCTCAACGAGCATCGCGGCGATGCGTTCGTTTTCGCGGGCCATCGATCGCCATTCCGCGGCGAGGGTGAACTTATCGGGCTGCATCGAGCCGGACCGCGGCGGCGAGGATCGCTTGGCCGAAGCCCGTCGTCGGCAACACATCGCGATATTCGTCTGGCGTCACGACGATGCAATCGAGCCCGATCGCCACATCGAATGCCACCCGGATCGCGATGTCGCGCTCTACGCGCCGGAGTTCCGTCTTCCGCACGACGAGAATGTCCAAGTCGCTAGCGACACCGATGTCGCCGCGGGCATACGAACCGAATGCGTACACGGCTTCCACATCGCCGAGTTCCGCACAAATTTCGAGTAGCCGCACGACGCCGCGGTCGAGCAGTGCGCGCCGCGCGGCGAGCCGCTCGCGATACGGCGGGCGGGGCACATAGGGTCGTTCGCGCGAGTCGTCAACCGTGCGCATGCGGTTCCCGTTCGCGATTTCGCACGGCGCGCCCGTTCGCTATTTCGGATACGCTCCGAGCAGCGAATCCTTTGTGTAGGCGTCGACGATCGCGTTGCCGTCCCAACGCAGGCCGATGAAGCGCTCCGTCCGCGCATTGCGCACGAGGCGCGGAACAAAAACCCCAACGCATTCGCCCGCTGCGTGGCGCACACTCGTATAAACGACGCCATTGCCGCCGCCCGCGCGCACGTCTCGCGCGAACGCCTGTCCCGCCGCATACGCTTCGCCGTAGCGCGGATCGCCTGGCGGCTCCGCACGCAAGTCTTCGAAGTCGCCCGCGATCCGCGCCGTGACGACGCGCTCGTCGAATTCCATCGCCTTCGGCGGCGTCGTGCGCGCGAAGATCGCTCGATGATGCGAGACTTCCGCGATCGCCGTGGCGAGGTCGTGCGCCGCATAATACGCGCCCCGATGCTCATCGCTAAACCGCGCTTCGCTCGGGTACGCAAACGGCGCCATCACATAGGATGCGCCGGGACCCGTGACGCGATCCGCAACGGGGATCGCCGCGATCGGCCCGATCGCGAAGCGCATGCGCGGATTCGTCAGCGCTTCGATTTCCATGAGCATCGCCAAATCTTCGGGCGGCACGATTCGCTCGAAGATATCCACACGCGGCAGATGTGCGCGGATGAGCCGATACGATGGGCGCCAGTCGATCGCCGCGATCACGAGCCGCGAACGGTATCGAGGTAGCGTCGCGTTTCGACGAGCTGCGTGAAGCTACCGAGCATGTGTGCCTTGGCGCTCGCACCGCCGAAGCGGGTGTTCGGCTCGCCGATCCACGCGTCGGCATCGCCCGCATCCGTGAAGATCACATGCAACGCCTTGTACATGCCGAGAACATGCGAGATGCGCTCGAGCGTGTCCGTCGTCAAGTTCGCGCGATCCGGCGCCCGGCGCCAACGATCGTACGTCGTCTTCGGGACCCCGCCGAGGAGCATGCGCCGCTCCGCGATCGAGAGTTTCCAGGCGCTTGCGATGCGCTCGAAGGCTTGCAACGCGACGCGATCGCGCTGAGACGCGTGTGCCGAAACCGTGGCGTTCATTCACGTTATCGTGCACCATTCGGGTCGTCACGTCAAATATAAACCCATTTGGTCCTGCGCCCGCGAGCGTCGAGGGATGCAAGCGTCCCGACCGTAGGGTCGGGCGGGAGGTGTTCTTGGCATCGCAGAACCTCGGCATGTTTACAAGACGAAGAACACATCAGAACTAGGAGTATCCGTGCTAGAATCCGTCTCTCTCGAAATCGGCGGCAGAACGCTGAGCATCGAGACCGGCGAGCTGGCGAAGCAGGCGAACGGCTCGGCCGTCGTTCGTTACGGCGACCAAAACGTCGTCATCTGCGCCGTCACCGCCTCCGATAAACCGCGCGAAGGTATCGATTTCTTCCCGCTCACCTGCGACTACGAAGAGAAGATGTACGCGGCGGGCAAAATCCCCGGCGGTTACATCAAGCGTGAAGGGCGCCCGTCCGAACACGGCGTGCTCTCCGCCCGCCAGATCGATCGCCCGATCCGGCCACTCTTCCCCGATGGCTTCCGCAACGACGTGCAGATCATTTGCACCGTGCTCTCGATCGATCCCGAACTCGATGCCGACGTGCTCGCCGTTTGCGCCGCCGGCGCGGCACTTGCCGTCAGCGACATCCCGTTCCAGAAGTCGGTTGCCGCCGTTCGCGTCGGTCGCGACGAAGCGGGCAACTACATCTGCAACCCGACGCTCCCGCAGTACGAAACGGGCGGCATGGATATCGTCGTCGCCGGCACCGCCGATGCCGTGATGATGGTCGAAGGTGGCGGTAACGAAATGTCCGAGGAAGATTTCCTCGGCGCGGTCGATTTCGCTCATGCCGAAATTAAGAAAATCGTCAAACAGATCGACGCGCTCGCGAAGAAGTGCGGCAAGGCGAAGCGGGATTTCCCGGTTCCCCAGCTGCATGCCGATCTCAAGGCGTGGGCCGAAAAGAACCTCAAAAAAGATGTCGCCGCAGCGATGCGCATCGGCGACAAGGGCGATCGCAACGCCGCCTTCGCGAAGCTCACGCGCGCGGCCGCGCTCGAAAAAGTCGGCGCGAAGAACGCCGAGATCAAAGCGGTCCTCGAAGACAAATCCAACAAGGACTTTGAGAAGATCGTCAAGGCCATGGAAGAGGAAGAACTCCGCACCATGGTCGTGGACGATCGCATCCGCCCCGACGGCCGTAAGCCCGATGAGATCCGGCCGATCTGGTCCAAGGTGCGGTACGTCCCGCGCGTCCACGGTTCCGGCATCTTCACGCGTGGTCAGACGCAGGTCTTCACCGCGGCGACGCTCGGCTCGATCTCGGACGAGCAGCGTCTCGATGGCGTGATGGCGATCCCGAACAAGCGCTACATGCACTACTACAACTTCCCGCCGTATTCGACCGGCGAGACGCGCCCGATGCGCGCACCGGGCCGCCGCGAAATCGGCCACGGCGCGCTTGCCGAACGCGCGCTCGTTCCGGTGTTGCCGAAGGAAGAAGATTTCCCGTACACGCTCCGCCTCATCAGCGAAGTGCTCGAATCGAACGGCTCGTCCTCGATGGCGTCCGTCTGCGGTTCGACGCTCGCGCTCATGGACGCGGGCGTGCCGATCACCGCGCACGTCGCGGGCGTCGCGATGGGCCTCGTGCTCAAGGGCAAGAAGCACGCGATCCTCACGGATATCCAGGGCCTCGAAGATGCGCTCGGCGAGATGGATTTCAAAGTCGCGGGCACCGAAAAGGGCATCACCGCGATCCAGATGGACATCAAGGTCGCGGGCATCACGATTGACATCATGCGCGAAGCGATGGTCGAGGCGAAGAAATCGCGCCTCTTCATAATCGGGAAGCTCAAAGAGACGATGCCGGAACCGCGTAAGGAACTCTCCGCCTTCGCACCGCGAATGCTCGTGCTCACGATCAGCCCGGATAAGATCAAAGACGTGATCGGCCCCGGCGGCAAGATCATCAACAAGATCATCGCGGATACGGGCGTCAAGATCGACATCGAAAACGATGGCCGCATCTTCATCGCTTCGCCCGACGGCGTCGGCGCCGAAAAGGCGAAAGCCATGGTCGAAGCGCTCACCAAAGAAGTGCGCGTCGGCGAAACGTACATGGGTACGGTGACGCGCCTCATGAACTTCGGCGCGTTCGTCGCGTTCTTGCCCGGCAAGGAAGGCCTCGTCCACATCAGCCAGCTCGCGCCGCAACGCGTCGAGAAGGTCGAAGACGTGGTCAAAGTCGGCGACGAGATCATGGTCAAGGTCATGGAAGTCGATAGCCAAGGCCGCGTGAACCTCAGCCGCAAGGCCGTGCTCGGCGGCGACGACGGTGGCGACACCGGATCGCAGCAAGAGTACACCGCGCGCCCACCGCGCCCGTCGAACGGCCCGATGAACGCACCGCGCGGCGACGCTCCGCCGCGAGCGGATGGCCCGCCGCGCGAAGGTGGCGGCGGCCGCCGTCGCCAGCGCGACTAACCTCGGTATTTCGGATACCAACGAACGCGTCGGCACTCGCCGGCGCGTTCTTCTTTTCCCGACCACGCTTGCCGATAGCGTAGGCATGCAACTACGTTTTGCGTTCGCGCTCGCCACCGGCATCGTCGTGCTTGCGAACGCCGCCGCACCCGCCGCGGCACCCGCGCCCCCGGCGAAATTGACGTCGTCGGATACGGCGTACATCGGGAAGCCGTTCGCGCTCGATTTCTTCAACTGGACGATCGCGACGATCGCGTGGATGCCCGACAACGCGCCGCAGATGAAGCAGTACCAGATCGAGAGCCAGCCCGACCGTGGCAGCCTCGTGCTTCGCGTCGCGATCAAAAACAGTTCCGATAGCAGCGCAAACGTGCCGACACCGATCATTCAAGCGATTTTCAAAGACGGTTCGAGCAGTGGGACGGGCGAAAACGCAAGCGCCTTCACCGCGAGCGGGAAGCGCGCCGATAGCAACGCATACCCGCCAGGCGCAGGCACGACCGTCGTCTACGTCGTCCCGAACATTCCGACATATAAAGGAAGCGATTCGATCACGAAACTGGTCTTCCAACAGTCGTTCACGGGTCTCAAGCCCGAACTCATCCGGCTCCTCGCTCCGCCCGTGACGGTGGACGCGACCGCACCAGCACCCAGCCCGACACCCGACTCGTAGCCGGAGACGCGACGCGACCGGAAGGGGCCACACGCCGCCCGGGCTTAACCGAGAAGCACGATGGTCGAGCATGGCTCGCGCGACGAAGCGCCCTTTACCGACGAATTCCGGACGGCGTTCAACGCGCTACTGCACTGGCGCCGCGACGTGCGGCGCTTCCGCTCCGAACCGCTTCCCCCGGGTGTCGTCCCGGAGTTAGTGGCGGTGACGGCAACGGCGCCATCCGTCGGCTACAGCCAGCCGTGGCGCTTCGTCGAAGTCGCCAGCCCCGAGCGCCGTGCGGAAGTCGTCGCGGAATACGAGCGCGCGAACGAACTCGCCGCGCTCCGCTACGACGACGAGCGCCGCGCGCAATATCGCGCTCTGAAGCTAGCGGGTTTACGCGAAGCACCCGTACATCTCGCCGCATTCGCAGACCGGGGAACGGCATTCGGCGAAGGGCTCGGCCGCGCATCGATGCCCGAGATGCTCGAATATTCCGTCGTGACGGCCGTCTTCACGCTGTGGCTCGCCGCACGCGCACGCGGCATCGGCGTGGGCTGGGTTTCGATCCTCGATCCCGTGCGCATCGGGGAGATTCTCGCGGTGCCGCCCGCTTGGCAACTCGTCGCGTATCTCTGCGTCGGCTATCCCGTCGAAGAACACGAAGATCGCGAACTCGCGCGCGCCGGCTGGGAAACGGGCGACGCGAGCGCGACGCAACTCTACCGCCGCTAGCGCCGGACGCTTCTCGAACGACGTAGACTCAGATGGTCGGGGCGACTACGACCTCGCGAGCCACCTGTACGCCAAATTCGTCCATCGCGCGCTCTAGGTCATACTTCGTCTGAAGATTCATCCATAACGCGGGCGAAGTGTTGAAATACTGCGCAAGCCGCAACGCCGTTTCGGCGGTAATTGCACGGTTGCCGCGCATGATTTCGGATAGCCGATTTGCTGGCACACGAATATCGAGGGCGAGTCGGTTGGCACTTAGGCCGCGTGGTGCCATGAATTCTTCGGCCAGAACTTCGCCAGGATGGATTGGGCTTAGTTTGCTCATTGTATTGCGTCCTTACATCCAGGAACGATAGTATGCAGCATACCGGAGTTAATGGTAATCAACGATCTCTACCTCGAATGCATCGCGGTTTTTCCAGATGAAGCAGAGGCGGTATTGGTCGTTGATTCGGATCGAATGCTGCCCCCTGCGAGGCGGTTTCAATGCTTCGAGGTGCAGCCCCGGGCCCTTGAGGTCGCTGATCGTAGTCGCCGCGTCGACCAGCGCGATTTTGCGCCGAGCGACACGTTCGATCGCCTGAAAACGACGGACGCTTTCGCGCTTGCTTAAAGCCTCGGTGTCCTTATCGCCAAGCGACCGAATCATCCGCTCAACGTACTACGAACGTCGTACGATGTAAAGCGTAAAGACTTCGGAAGCCTCGTATCGATGACGCAACTCTACCGCCGCTAACGCCGGACGCTTCTCGGACGAGCGAGCGGTACGCTCGGATGCATGAGCTTCGCATCCGTCCCGCTCGGCCGTCTCACGATCAGCTTTCTCCTCGCCGCGTTCGTCATTGCGCTCGCAACGATCGCGACGATCGCTTCCGCGATGTCGGTCGATTGCGCATCGGACGATCGCGAAGCGTGGGCGGCGGGGCTCGTCGTCCTCTACGTTTTCTGGCCGTGGCTCCTCGCGTTTACGCTACCGATGACGGCGCTCACCGATCTCATCGTGCGCAAACTCGCAGCGAATCGGCAGGCGACGCTCGTCACCGGCGCGCTCGCCATGACGCTGCTGGTCGCCTTACCGATCGTCGTCGATGCTGGCGTCGCACAACACCATTTGCGTCTGGGTAGCGGTGCGCCGCGCCTTTCGTGCTGGGACTTCTAACGCGGCTCCGAGAACAGCGATCGACCGTCGATCCGCACGCCCGGGAGCCACCACGTGATTGCAAACGATTCGCTCGAACAGCTCTTCACCGAAATGGACACGTTCAACGCCGAGCCCCTGTGGACGGTCATGGATGCGATGGTGACGCCGGTCCCGCACCCGAAAGCGGTGCCGCATATTTGGCGATACGCGCAACTACGGCCGCTCCTGCGCCGCGCGGGCGAGCTCGTCGCGACGGCGCAAGCCGAACGCCGCGTGTTCATGCTGACGAACCCGGCCCTGCGCGCGCCACACACGACGGATACGCTCTATGCGGGGCTGCAGCTGATCTTGCCGGGCGAAGTCGCGCGCGCGCATCGGCACGTCGCATTCGCACTGCGATTCATCATCGAGGGCGAGAACGCGTTCACGGCCGTCGGTGGTGAGAAAGTCGTCATGCAGCGCGGCGATCTCGTGCTCACGCCAACGTGGGAATATCACGATCACGGGAACGAAGGCAAAGGCCCGATGGTGTGGCTCGACGGCCTCGATCTCCCGCTCTTCCAGCACATGCCCGTGAACTTCGCGCAGCCGTATAAAGAAGAGCAATACCCCTCGGAACCGGCCGTCGGCGCATCGCGCTTACGCTATCCGTGGGCCGATATGCAAGCGACGCTCGATGCGATTCCCGGCCCGACCGCGATCGCGCCATACGTGCATCGCGATACGGGCGGCGATATTTCACGCACCCTCGGCGCGCAGGCAGAACGCATCGAAGCGGGCCACGCAACGCCGCTGCGACGCGAGACGACGAGTGCCGTCTATCACGCACACGCAGGGAACGGTGTTTCCACGATCGGCGAAACGACGATCGCGTGGAGCGAAGGCGATACGTTCGTCGTGCCGGCGTGGATGCCGCATACGCATCGCAACGAGAGCGGCGAACCCGCATATCTCTTCCGCTTCGACGACGGCCCGCTGATGCGGAGCCTCGGCTGGCATCGTACGGCGAACGCCTCCGAGGCGCTATAGCAGGGTGAGCGTGCCGTCCGCCGAGCGGCGCGCGCGAACTGGCAGCGGCACTCCCGGAAGTTTTACGGTGAAGCGCGCGCCACGGTCGACGACGTTTTCGACGGCGATCGATCCGCCGTGTTCTTCGACGAAGTGACGGACGAGTGAAAGGCCGAGACCGCTACCCTTCGTGCCGGCGGAGGCCGCGCCGCGGAAGCCGGGCTCGAATATGCGCTCGCGATCGGCTTCGCTGACGCCCGGCCCCTCGTCCGTCACGCTCAGCGTGAGCGTACCGGCGACCCGCCGACAATCGATCTCGACCGTTCCGCCCGCGGGCGTGTAGCGGATGGCATTCGATACGAGATTGTTCACGATCTCGCCGATCCGCAGGGGATCGCCTGCAAACCCCAAGCACAGATCGCGCGCATCGCACCGATCGGCCTTGAACGTAATGTGTTGCGCGCTGGCCGAGGCTTCGAAACCCATGACCTCGTTCGTGATGATATCGCACACGTTGATCGGACGCGGCTCGCTGTGCAACCGCACGGCGGCAACCGTTGCGCCCGGGTGCAGCGCGCCGAGCAGCGCATCGACTTCCCGTAAGGCTTGCAACACCGCGGCGAGCCGAACGGGCGTAGGCACGAGTTTCCCGTCGTAGAACGCCTCGACGTTCGCCGATGCGATCGCGAGATGATTGCGGATTTCGTGAAGGAGTTGCCTCACGCCGGATGCACCATTTTGTACCCGACACCGAAAACCGTAACGATGTACCGAGGGTGCGCGACATCCGGCTCGATCTTCGCGCGCAAATTTGCGATGTGGCGGTCGAGCGTGCGATCGAAGACGTCGTTCTCCGCGTGCACGCTCTCGAGCAATTGATTGCGTGTGAGCGTTTGGCCGAGGTGCGCGGCGAGCGTATCGAGGATGCGAAACTGCGTGGGCGTCAGCGTTACCTCGTAGCCATCGACGCGAACCGCATGCGCGACGGTATCGATCGCGATCGCGCCGATCCGTCGTATAAGCGGCGCGGCGTCCGGCACGCTCCGTTCGTTTCGTCGTAGAGCGGTCTTGACGCGCGCGACGACCTCCCGTGGGCTGAAGGGCTTGCCGACGTAATCATCGGCTCCCAGCTCCAAGCCGACGACGCGGTCGATCTCATCGACGCGCGCCGTTAGCACGATCACCGGCACGTCGCGCGTGGCCCGGATGCGGCGCAACACCTCCGTACCGGGGAAGCCCGGCAGGTTCAGGTCGAGCACGACGAGATCTGGGGCATATTTTTCGAAAGCGGCAACCGCGCTCGGGCCGTCGACGGCACGATACACGTCGAAGCACTCATCGCGAAGATACCGTTCCAGGACGTCGATCAAGGCCGGTTCGTCGTCGACCAACAGGACGGATCTCGGCGTTGTCACGAGCACGCGAATTCGGTTCTCGCGACACACGCACCCGCGGAAGCGTTCGAAGCCTTTACGCGGGAGCGCGGGTGCAGACGACGGGAACCCGCGCGCGCGCGACGACCGCCGCGGCCGTGCTACCGAGGGCGAGATACGCGAGCGGCGCGTTGCCGTGCGCGCCGATCACGATCGCGCAACAGTCGTAGGTGTCCAGCGCGCCGACGATTTCCGCGCTCGCTTCGCTGCCTTCACAGATCGCGAACGTCGCCACGACACCGCGTTCGTGCGCGCGCACACAAGCGCGATCGGCGAGCGACTTCACGTGTGCTACATCCGAATCGCTTTGCGCCACATGCAAGATGAGGAGCGAGAGCCCGCGTGCCGCGGCCATCGCGACGCCGAGTTCGAGGGCCGCTTGTGCGCCCGCCGACGCATCGAATGCAACCGCGAGCGGCCCCGTCCGAAGCTCGTCATCGATATGCACGGCGACGACCGGTAAGGGCGCTCGCCGGAGCACGCCCTGCGCGACGCTTCCGAGGAGTGCGCGCGCGAAGCCCGTGCCGGCGTGGGTGCCGATCACGATCGCATCGACGCCGTACCGCGCGGCAAAAGCGACGATTTCATCGGCACTCGCGCCGTGCAGAACCTCCGACCACGCCATGAGCCCGCTCGCATCCGCGATGTCGTGCGCGCGCGTACAATACGCATCCGGATTTTCGTGGAGTACGGCTGCGGGAAGCGACGCGGCGAGCCGATCCACGACGCTACAGATCGCGATCCGACCATCATCGCGAACCAGTTCGATCGCGAAGGCGAGCCCGCGTCGCGATGTTTCCGAGCCGTCGACGGGCACCGCGACGTTGCGAAACATCGCTCTCATCGCGGGCTCTTCGGTGCGCGGACGCTCGGCGATCCGGGCCAAAATGCGCGATGGAGCGCCGCGCCGACGAGCGCCAACATGACGGCCAAAACGATCAACCCACCGCCGAAGGTCAAGCGCTCCGTGCCGCCCGCGACGCCGCAGACCGCGCTCACACGGGAGGCAAGCCACATCTGGATGCGCCGAAGCGGCGCTTCGGGAAGCGCCGCCGTCGCGCGCGCGAGCGCCACCGCATCCTCGGGCGCCCACTCGGCACCCGCGATGGTGCCCGCCACGCGCCCATCGCGGTCGATCGCAACGAGCGCTTCCGCATGCGCGAAGAGTCCCGGGCGCAAGCGTTTCACGACGATCCCAAACCGCGCGACGAGCGCATTGACGGTTGCCGGATCGCCGCTCGCGAGCGTCCAGACCCGGGGATCGGCACCGAAGAGCGCTCCGTAGCGAGCGAGCACTTCCGGCGTATCGTGGACGGGATCGATCGTTATGGTAACGAGCCGCACGGGCAGTCCGCGCACGGCGGTCTGCACTTGTGCGAATTCCGCGCCGACGAGCGAGCACATACGCGCCTCGGCACATCGCGCATAAACGAACGCGAGGAGCGTCGTCGCTCCACCCGTCCTTGCAAGCGAGAAGCGGCGCCCGCGGCTATCCACCAGCGGAACGTCCGGCACCGCATCGCCCTCGTGGAGCACGGCGATCCACGGGGTTTGGGTCGGTCCGCTTTCCGCCGTCACCACGTCTTCATGCCGGGCGCGAGGTACGCATGCGCATGGATTTGCGTTGCGATCGGCCCGGCATACGAGAGGACGGCAAGCACGAGCGCGATCGTCCCCCACCGCGCGAGGTGATCGAGAACGGCGGGCGTCGTCGCACGGTCTTCGGTTACCGATGCGAACGCGAAGCCCGGCCGCTCTTCGGCAGGCCGATTCGCGAGATACGTCCCCGTCGCGACGACGATGAACATCACCACCGACGCCGCAACGATCGTCCCGCCGACGGCGGCGCCGACCATCTGGCCGTGCCACGTCGCCGCTCCCTGCGCACGAAATAACTCACGTCCGAGGCCCGGCGCGGCGAGCCCAGGAGCCCCGCCCAATGCATCGAGAGCGACATGATCGCCATGCCGACGAACCAGGTGTAGACTTGCAACAGCGCGAGTTTCGGGGCGAAGAGCTTCCGCCCGGTAAGCGTCGGGATGAGCGCATACGTGACACCGATGAACGTCAGCGCCGCCGGGCCACCGACGGTAATGTGAAAGTGCCCGACGACCCACATCGTGTTGTGCACAAGCACGTCCATCGAATACGAGTTGTTCACGATCCCACCGAAGCCGCCAAAGATGAAGAGGATCATTCCGAACGCGGGCCCCGCGAAGACGGGATCGCGCCACGGCAGGCTCCGGATCGTGGCAACGAATCCGCGCTTGCCCTGCGAGCGAGCATATGTTTCGAATGTTGCAAAAATAGCGAACGCCGTCATAAACGAGGGCACGACAACGCCGAAGGTGAGCAGCATGTGCATCCACTTCCAGCCGGGCGCGATTCCCGGATCGAGAAACTGGTGGTGCAGGCCCACCGGCGTCGAGAGTAAGAGCAGCATCACGAATGCCAATCGCGTCAGGCCGTCGCTGTAGACGCGTGCGCCGAAGCGCGCCGGCACGACCGCGTACCAAATCGAATACGCCGCCATGATCCAAAAGTAAACGAGCGGATGGCCGAAATACCAAAACAACATGCGCGTGAGCCCGACGTCGATGCCGGATGTCCAACCGAGCGACCATGGGATCAAGAGCAGCATTTCGGCAACGACGCCGAGCGTCGCGATGCACCACATCGTCATCGTGCATGCCGCCATGAATGCGGGAAGCGGCATGCGTGCGCCGGGATTCCGTTTTTTGAACCACGCTATATTGCCGAAGATATCGGCTGCCGTGAACCACGTTCCCGCGACGAGGAAGGTTGCGCCGAAATAGAATAACGGATTTGCCTTGAGCGGCGCATAGAACGTGTAGAGTACGCTCGCGCTTCCATCGAGAATCGCGATCGTCGCCATTACCGTGCCGAGGACCATCACGCCCCAGCCGATCCATCCGAGCCGCGTCGCGCGCACGCGCGGGATCGTGCGATAGGTGCTAAACGTGAACCATCCCGTGATGAAGAACGTCGTGAATACGAGCGCCATCATCACGCCATGCGCCGTGAGCATGCGGTAATAATCGAACCACGGCGGCATCACGATCCAATTGGCACGAGAGAAGCCCTGTAACATGCCGAAAAGCGCGCCGAATCCGAGAACGGCGGTGGCGACGTAGATGTGTGCGAGCGCGAGTAAATCGCCCTCCGCAACGGAAAGCTTCGCGGCACGATCGACCGCGCGCATGTCGAGCACGGTCATCGTACGATCACCTTCGCTGCCATCAGCTGATGGCCGGAGCCGCAATACTCGTTGCAGACGATAAGAAACGTTCCGGGCGTTTTGAACGTGTGCGCGACTTGGCTCACCCACCCGGGCGTGACCGCCACATTGATGCCCGTTTCCGGGATGCTGAACCCGTGCATCACGTCGGTACCCGTCACGTAAAACGTGACGTGCGAGCCGACGGGCACCGTTATCTCGCTCGGCGCGAACGCGAAAACGCGTGCAACGAAGTACGCTTCGTACGCGCCCTCGGCGATCTTTCGGAGGCCGGGGCGATCGAAGGGCGGCGTGCCGGCGACTTTCGTCGGATCGATGCTTTGCACGTTGCTCGGCGGCACGAGCCCATCGACGACGGCCGCCGCGCTGATCATGGCAAGAAAGATGCCGAGCATCGCGATGCCGCAGGTCATCCAGATTTTTTCGAGCTTATGGACGTGCATGCGCTACCACCGCGCCCGGAGCAAGGCATACATGGCAAGCCATCCTACGAAGATCGCGATACCGAGGCCGGATACGAAGAGCGCCGTCGCCGGGAGCGGCTCGTCAGGCGAATGTTTCATACCGCGAGCCTAGGAGCGCGCGAAGCGAATCGTAGGAAGATCGTGTGAACGCGCGTTCACGCCATGTTCGCGGCCCGTCGTTCGAACGACGTACACGGAAACGCACCGTTCGCGTGTAAAAAGCACCCATGGATATTGCGTTCATCGATGCGGTCGCTGGTGCCCTCGATGCGGGAAAGCAGGTCGCACTCGCAACCGTCATCGCAACCGAAGGCGGCGGCCCGCGCGATCCGGGTGCCGTGTTCGCGGTCGTCGACGACGGCACGCTGATCGGTGCCGTTTCGAGCGGGTGCCTCGAATCGACGCTGGTGGACGAAGCGCACGCGGTATTCGCCGACGGCTGCGCGCGCGTACGTGCGTTCGGTGCCGAAGGCGATCCACTCGACGACGGCGCGACGACCTTTAGCGCGCTCACCTGCGGCGGAAGCGTGACCGTGCTGATCGAGCCCGTCGATCTGCTCGCCTGGTCCCGCATCGCGGATCACATCGCCGAGGCGCGGCCGTTCGCGTGGGTGCGGCGGTTACGCCCCGAGGGCGGCTATCTTTTCGTGTTTCCGGAAACCGTAGAAGCGGTCGAACGCTTCGAACCGATGGGCCTCCACCACGCGGCGATCGAAGAAGCGCGGGCGATGCTCGCGAGCGGGACCGATGGTGTGCGGAGCTTCGGCGCGCACGGCGAGCCCGTCGGACACGCGGAACGAATCTTCGTGCAAACGATTGCGGTGCGTCCGACGCTCTACGTCATCGGTGCCGTCGATTTCGCGCGGAGCCTGATCGACGTCGGCGTGCTGATGGGGTACCGCACCGTGCTCGTCGACCCGCGCGCCGCGTTCGCAAATCGCGCGCGCTTTCCCAATGCCGATACGATCCACGTCGCGTGGCCCGACGAAACGCTCGCAACCGAGGCGTTCGACAAGCGGAGCGCGCTCGTCGTTCTTACGCACGATGAGAAATTCGATCTGCCCGTCCTCGCGCTCGCCCTTGCGCGACACGTCGGCTACATCGGCGTGCTCGGCAGCCGGCAAACGCATGCCCGGCGCTGCGCGGCACTGCGCGACCGCGGCATCACCGATGCGGAGCTCGCACGCTTATATGCGCCCGTCGGCTTGGATATCGGCGCGCGAACGCCGATCGAGGTCGCAATTTCCATCATGGCGGAAGTCGTCGCCGTACGGAACGGGCGCGCCGGCGGGCGGCTGAACGCAGCCGAAGGCCCGATCCGTGGAGCGTTGCGCGCGCACGCATGATCGCGTGCGCCATCCTCGCGGCGGGCGCGTCCTCGCGCATGGGCCGCGATAAAGCCGAGCTCCGCGTGCGCGGGATCTCGCTGCTGGACCGCGCGATCGAAGCCTGCGCGGGATACGAAACGATCGTCGTTTTGCCGTCGCGGCTCGATCATCTCGTGCCGCCGGACTGCACCACCGTATGCAACGACGAGCCCAAACGCGGGATGACGCACTCGGCGCGGTTGGCAAGCGCCGAAGTCTCGCCGCGCGCTTCGCTCGTCGTCGTGCTCGTGGATATGCCGTACGTCGATGCGGAACTCGTGCGATGGGTCGCGGAAGCGCCGGACGCCGAGATCGCCTATCCCCTCGTCGGCGGGCGCGCCGGCCACCCGGTGCGCTTCGGGCCGGCGGCGCGGCAGAAACTGCGCTCGCTCCCCGATGGCGATACGTTGCGGACCCTCCGCGACGATCCGACGCTCTCGCGCATCACCTTCGCGGTGCGCGACGCAAACACACAAATCGATCTCGATACGCCCGCCGACGTGCGCAACATGCGTCTTTAGACGTTCGTCTTGCAAAACTTTAAGGCTACGCCTATCTTGCTTGATTAGCGAAATAACACAAAATTTAGGTTCATCATGTAATCGTAGGTGAAGTTGATCAATATGACTTTATTCTGCATCTTCGAATTTCACATGCTCAGCAATTTCTTTTTTTCTGTACCTAGCTTAAACAGAAGTGGAATAAGGGCACTTCTTATAAAATCCGCTCATTATTATTAGGGCAGCTGCCGATAGCTGAAACATGCTGAAAAGAATTTTATACAGTACGGGTGCTATCGTAGCATATTTGAATTTTGTTGGATTCATTTGCCTGGACAGCTTTTTCCGAAGCACTCAGTTGACATCGCATCTTGGTCCGGTCCCGTTTTTTGAATTACCCCGATGGGGACTATCAGTATTATTTAAATTTGAGGACCCTTTAATATGGTGTTGTGTAATCGTTCTTGTAGCTTCTCTTGCTACGTCGAAATCCGCTCTTATTGTGAGAGGGCCGCGATCAGGAAAAGCCTCAATTAGTGAGATTATAGAGTTTGCTACAGTAATTGGGAAGCTTAGTTGGGAACGACTTCGTCCAATTTTTCTTGTTGTCACCTATTCAATAATTATATTTTTTGGGACCCTACGGGCGGACCAGGTTGGCACTCAAATTGCCAGCGACGCTCTTTCTGCAAGGCCGCCGTTGGCAAGGAGTGGTCTAAATATCGGCATGAGCGTTTATATCGAAACAATCGCGGGCCATTCACTGCCGAAAGGAATCCTTGCGCAAAACTTGGCCGGTGACTTATCACTTTTGTAGCAGGATGACAAGCAGATATTTGTTACTCCGAAGCGGTCCCACGGGGGAAGAAGATTTAACAGGGCCCTACGATACTGGTATTCCATTCCGTTTAGTGAAATCGCTTCGCTTAAATTTGACGTCGTACTAGATCGACTCCCGCCAACAATCCTCACGGATCGTAAAACCACTGTAATTTGGGAACAGATCATGTCTGGACTATTTATTGTTATTTGTGGTGGTGGCCTCGCTTTTCTTTATATAAAGGAGCTACACGATCGCCGTTCACGGGATGGCTCAATAAGAATAGCCGCACCTCACGACATCGATTCGTGTGCAGGCGACCTTTTGACAAATGTGATTTTCGAATGCCTCTTACAGAAAAGAGATGTAATTAAAATCAAAAACGATTATAAAACAAGCACTAAATGGCTATTTCGTTCCGCAGACTTCACCTCTTTAAGTTTAACATTCGAAAGCAAAGAACTTTTGAGATTTCGGAAGCACGAGACCACCGACTGATGACGAGTCCGACAGGACAGTGACGTCACAGAAAAACATGCCCAAAAACGCTGTCAGCGCTAGCGCAGAATTCTTAATCGCCTGTAACCAATGCCGTGCACTTGAACCGACTTGACCCCGATATTTTTACTTGCTTAGAATCCGCGAGTTTTTCGTTCCAAACGTACACTCGCGGATCCTAACACTTAGCGCGGACCGAAGCCGCGATAGGGCAGAAGCGGCAAGATCGTCATTTCCAGCATCTTCTTCACGACGAACGGAAGCGTGCCCATCTTCGCGATCGCGTCTTCGAGCGAGTCGGCCTCGACGATACCGATCGCGCCCGGCACATCGGAACGGCTCCAGAATTGGCGCGCGACGCCCTCGGCGTAGAGCTTGCGGAGATGATCGGCTTCGGCTTCCATGTGCGGTGCGAAATCGGCGTCGCTAAACGATTCGGTGCGGCGGCGGCCCATAAAGAGAAATTGCATGTGCCGGGCTTCGCCTTCCGAGCGTCCAACCTTGGGATATGGCGTACGATTCTTTAGCGGCCTTTGCGGCGGCACTCAAGGCGGCAGGCGAACTCGTCACGATCGACGCGCCCGTCGATCCGCACCTCGAGATCAGCGAGATCACGGATCGCTTCGTCAAAGCGGGCGGTCCGGCGTTGCTCTTCACGAACGTCGTCGGCTCGAAGTTTCCGGTTCTCACGAACCAGTTCGGTACCGAGAAACGTGCCGCGATGGCGTTCGGCGTCGAGAAGCTGGCGGATCTCGAAGAGAAGGTGCGGCGCGCGATCGACCTGCGCAAACCGCAATCGATGGGCGAAGCCGTCTCGCGCGCGTTCTCGCTCGCCGGCCTGCGGAGCGCCATTCCGAAAACCGTGGAAAAAGGTAGCTGCCAGGACGTCGTCGACACCGATCCCGATCTCATGACGATCCCCGTGCTCACCACATGGCCGCTCGACGGCGGGCCGTTCGTCACACTACCGCTGGTGTTCACGAAAGATCCGATCACGGGCGTACAAAACGTCGGCATGTATCGCGTGCAGCGGTACGACAGCAAGACCACCGGGATGCACTGGCAGCGCCACAAGCAAGGCCGGAATCACGCGCGCAAATGGGGCGCACGCGTGCCGTGCGCGATCGTCATCGGCGCCGATCCGGCAGTCACGTACGCCGCAACCGCCCCTTTACCGCCGATCGTCGATGAGATGTCGCTTGCGGGCTTCTTACGCGGCAAAGCGCCGCGCATGGTCAAATGCAAGACCGTCGATCTGAAGGTCCCCGCGGATGCGGAGTTCGTGCTCGAAGGCTACGTCGATAACGACGACCTCCGCACCGAAGGCCCGTTCGGCGATCACACCGGCGTGTATAGCCTCGCCGATAAGTATCCGACGTTTCATTGCACCGCGCTCACGCACCGCGCGAAGCCGATCTACGGCGCGACGGTCGTCGGCAAACCGCCGATGGAAGATGCCTGGATCGGCAAAGCCACCGAGCGCATCTTCTTACCGCTCTTGCAGATGGTCGTTCCGGAAATCGTGAACTACAATCTGCCGGTCGAAGGTGGGTTCCACAACCTCGCGATCGTCGCCGTGCACAAACAATATCCGGGCCAAGCGAAGAAAGTCATGAACGCGCTCTGGGGGCTCGGGCACATGATGATGTTGACGCGCGTGCTCCTCATCGTCGATGGCGACGTGGACGTAAGCGATCCGAACGTCGTCGTGTGGACGGCGCTCAACAACGTCGACCCGTCGCGCGATCTCGTCATCATGCCGGGGCCGGTGGACGATCTCGACCACAGCGGTTCGTATCTGCCGGCGATCGGCCACAAGCTCGGGATCGACGCCACGCGCAAGGGCGCGGACGAAGGTTATAATCGCACGTGGCCGCCGGATATCGTGATGGATAAAGCCACGCGCGATCGCGTCACCGCGCGCTGGACCGAGCTCGGGCTCAAGGGCGTTCTCGAAAAGAAGGGCGTTCCCGATCGTTGGTCCGGCCAAGGCCCGCACGCGCTCGCGCGATTGCTCGCCGAGCCCGCGCCCGAAAATCCGGAGTGGCCCACGTGAAATACGTCTCGCTCTTCCTTCGCGATATCCGCATCGAGCATACGTTCTTTGCGTTGCCGTTCGCGCTCGTCGGCGGCGTGCTCGGCGCGAAGGGGTTGCCCACATGGGCGCAACTCTTCTGGATCACCATCGCCGTGCTCGGCGCGCGTACGGCCGCGATGGCGTCGAATCGGTTCTTCGACCGCAAGATCGACGCCGCGAACCCGCGCACGAAGAATCGCCCAACGGCAAGCGGCGCGCTGCCGCCGCAGGTGATGCTCATCGCGATCGTCGTCGGCCTCGCGCTCACGCTCCTCGCTGCGGCGATGCTCAATCCGTTATGCGTCAAGCTTTTGCCGCTCGCCGCAATCGGGCTCCTCGCATACCCGCTCTGCAAACGCTTCACGTGGGGCGTGCATTTCGTCCTCGGCGCGGTCGATGCGTGCGCGCCGCTCGGTGCGTACGTCGGCGTCACGGGCACCGTCTCCACCTCCGCACTACTTCTCGCGCTCGCGGTGACGATCTGGGTCGCGGGCTTCGACATCATCTACGCGCTGATGGATTACAAGGTCGATGTCGCGGAGGGGATCCGCTCGCTCCCCGCGCGCTTCGGCGAACGCAGCGGCCGCGTGTTACCGATCGTGCTGCACGTCGCGATGGTGATGATCCTCGCGGGCATCGGGGTGCTCGAGAGCGCCGGTTGGATTTACTACATCGGCGTCGCACTCGCGGCCGCGCTCGTGGTCTACGAAGATCGGCTGTTCGGGTTTGCGAAGAACGTCTTCGTGCTCAACGATCGTATCTTCACGACGAACATGGTCTTCTCGGTCGCCTTCCTCGCAACGACGCTCACGGCGTTTCTCGTCCGATGACGGGGCGGAAGCTGCGGCGTAGCGCGTTTGCGGCCGGTCTCGCGGGTACCGCCGTCGCACCGCGGGCGGCACGCGCGCAGATCGGCTCGTTCGTAGCGACCAGCACCATCGCGGTCGCCGTACCGCTCTCCGGGCCATTGCGACGCTCGGGCGAGCAGATCGGCGACGGCGTCCGCCAAGCCGTCGACGATTACAATCGCGCGAAATCGAGCTTCGAACGCGGCTTTCTCATGCGCGCGTTCGACGATCAAAACGCGCTCGCGGGCGCGCTCGTCGCGGCGGATTTCGCAACCAACGATACGACGGTCATTGCGGTCATCGGCCACTTGAGCGCATCGGCGACGGTCGGAACGGAGCGTTCGTACGGCATCGCCTCGATGCCGCTGATCGTGCCGACGAGTTCCGCCGATGCCGTCACGCAGCAACCGCAGCATAAGCTCGTGCGGCTCGCGACGCGCGATACCGATGAGGGGCGCTTGCACGCGATTCGCGCGCTCGAGGACGATCGGCCGAAGAGCGTCGTCACGGTGATGCAAGACGGCGATTACGGCAACGATGTCGCGCGTGCGTTTGCGAGCTACGTGGACGAGAAGAAACTCCCCTCGCGCATCGTCGTGTTCGGGATCGAGAAGCCGAACTACGCGGGCGCGGCGACGGCGGTCGTCGAGCAGAAACCCGATTTGGTGTTCCTTGCCGGAACCGTGAAAGATATGGGGCCACTCGTCGCCCAGCTGCGCACGGCCGGATACACCGGCGCCTTCCGCGCGCCGCAAGGCTTCTTCGACGCCGGCACCGCGGCACTCGGGCTCGACGGTATCGTCGTTAGCTCCTCGATGCCGCCGCTCGCACTCGCGCCGTCGGTGTTCCAGATTCGCCAAGATTTCGAATCGCGCTACGGTGCGATGACGCCCCTCAACGCATTCGGCTACGCCTCGGCGCAGATCGCGATCGCCGCGGTAAAGCGCGCCGCGACCGTGTCGCGCGTCGCCGTCTTGCAAGCGCTTCAGACACCGATCCCGTTCGCCACCGTCGTCGGGCAATTCACGTTCAACGGCCGCGGGGATTCATTCGACCCGAACGTCTATTTCTACAAACTCGATCAAGGGAAATGGGCCTATCAGCGAGCCGCGCATCCCTCAACGTTCATCATCCGTTAATTTTTGTCTAGAAAAGCGCCTGATTTCTTATCTTTTCGGGGATCGCGCCGACCACAAAATATGACCTTCCTCTGTGGGGCCGTCGCTTCCAGATGGCTTGACCGACGATGACCCAACTCTCGAACACGCCGCTCTCGGCGCGCTCGAAATCTTTCGTGCTCGCAAGCGCGCTTGCGACGATCGTAACGAGCATCGCCATCGCGCCATTCGCGAGCCATATGCTCGGCGCGAACCTCGTCGTATTTTGCGCGCTGTATGGCTGCGTCGTAACGGCGAGTGCGATCACGGCGCTTGCGCTCGTGATCCAGCATCGCTCGAGCGGTGCGGCCGAGCCCGGTATCCTCGCGATCGGTTACATCATCATTGCGGTCGGTCAAGCCCTTTATGCGGTTTCGAATGTCAATGGGGGCGCGCTCGTACCCGGAGTCACATCGACCTCCGCGCCGGGATGGCTCTTTTCCACATGGCACATCGCGTTTCTCGCGACCATGATCTACTATGCGGCGCAACGCCGAGCGAGTAACGTCGCGATCGACCGCCCCTTCGCGGGGAAGAGCGTTCGCGTGGCGCTCGTGAGCATCGGGCTACCGGCTACCGTCGCCGCCGCGATCGCGATCGTCGTGCCGCTTCCGCTTTCGTTCGCGAGCGGCCACTGGACGACGCTCGCCGTCTGCCTCTTGTCCGCGATCGTCGTCCTCGGTTGTGTGGCGCTCGGCGCGCTCTGCCGCCGCCCAGGCGGGCCGACGATGCTCGATGCATGGCTCGCCCTCGTCGTGCTCGTGCTCGTTTCGGATGCGCTCCTCACGCTCGTCGGCAAGACGCCCGGATCGCTCGGTTGGTGGACCGCGCGATTCGAGCACGCGATGCTTGCGTTTCTGGTCCTCACGGTAATTCTCACGCAAACCGATCGGCTTTACGCGCAAACACTCCACGCGCAATCGCTCCTCGCCGATGAGGCGATGATCGATGGCCTCACCGGTATCCCGAATCGGCGCAAATTCGATCGCGTCGTGGACGAGGCAAGCGCGCACATGCGCCGCAGTGGCGATTCGTTCGCCATCGCGATTCTGGATATCGATCGCTTCAAGTTTTATAACGACGAATTCGGGCACGTCGCGGGCGACGAGACGCTACGCACGGTCGCGCAAGCGCTTCGCGTCGCGCTTCGCCGCGAGATCGACTTCGTCGCTCGCTACGGCGGCGAAGAATTCGCGCTGGTCCTTCCCGACACCACGCTTGCCGACGGTGCCGCCGTCGCCATGCGCCTCTGCGAAGCCGTGCAAGCCCTTCGCATCCCCCACGCCAGCATCTCGCTCTTGCAGGTGGTAACGATCAGCGTCGGCGTCGCCGTCGCGCGGACCGGCGACACGCTCGAAGACGTGAAAGCGCGCGCCGATGAAGCACTCTACCGCGCGAAAGCGAACGGCCGCAATCGGGTCGAGATCGAAACGAGCCCCGAAATCGGACGGACGACGGTCGACGAAACCTCGGAGCAGCTCGCCGGTACGCCCTGAAGAAAGGGGCGAACGATGGAATCGGTTTGGGATTATCCACGCCCACCGCGGCTCGAAGCGGTGGCGGTCGAAATCCGCGTCGAACACGCGGGCCACGTCATCGCGCGCACGACACGCGCGCACCGCGTGCTCGAGACGAGCCACCCGCCGGTGTACTACATTCCGACCGGCGACGTCGAGTGGAACTTCCTCCGCCGCGGGCGCGCGAGCGCGAGTATGTGCGAGTGGAAAGGGACCGCTTCGTATATCGACCTCGCGATCGGCGATCTCTTCGTGCGCGATGTAGCGTGGACGTATCCGCGCCCCACACCCGCGTTCGCGCCGATCGCAAACGCGCTCGCGTTCTATGCGAGCCGCGTGGACGCGTGCTACGTTGAGGGCGAGCGCGTGCAAGCGCAAGAAGGCGATTTCTACGGTGGCTGGATCACGGCAAACATCACCGGCCCGTTTAAAGGCGCGCCGGGAACGCGCGGCTGGTGACGCGGATCCCGCTCTTTCGCGGACCGGCGTCCCTTCGCGTAACCAACGAAAATATGGCGCTCGGCGGATCGATCTTCGTCATCGGGATCCTCATCCCGCTGCTGAGTGCGCTGAGCGATACGCTCTCGTGGCATTCGCTCGCGCTGATCGCCGTCGTCGGGATGGTCTTCGTCACGCTTTCGCGCGGGCGACTGCTCGGTACGTCAGTCCGCGTGCATGCAGAGCAATTTCCGGAAGTGTTCGCCGTTGTGGAACGCTGCGCGACGATGCTCGATGTCGCGATGCCACACATCTTCATCCGCGATGATGATGCAGTTCCGATCGCTGCGGTCGGCATCGGCGAACCGTATTCGCTCGTCATCTCCGCGCGCTGGTTGCACGAACTCAAACCCGACGAACTCGCTTTCGTCGTCGGCCGCGAACTGGGGCACATCGCCGCGGGACATACGCGCTTCACCTCGCTCCTGAGCATCAACGGCAAGGAAAATCCGCTCGTCGCCGTCGCGTTCGGCGTGTGGCTACGGAAGCTCGAATACACAGCGGATCGCATCGGCCTCCTCGTCTGCGGGCATATCGATGCGGCGCATCGTGCCGTCGCGATCACGACGTTCCACGCGCTCGGCCGCGCGGTCGATCTTCCGCAATTTGCGGAACAACGAAACGAGCTCCAGCGCGAACCGAGCCTGCGGATGGGCGAATGGCTGACCGCGATGCCGTACGCCGTACACCGCATTTCCGCGCTCGATGCGTTCGCGAATGCCCCGCTCGCCGCACACTGGCGCGCCGAACTCACCAAGGGCATTCCGGTACGAAACGAGATGTTGCAGGCACCGGACGCGGCCGAAGACGCGGAACTTCGGCGCGACGGCTACGCCGGCTTTTGGCGTCGCGTCTCGGCGTTCGCGATCGATGCCGGCCTCTGCGGAGCCCTCGTCCCGCAGATCACGGCGATCGTCCATCGCGCGCAGGAGACGATCGTCGTATCGCTGTCCGATAGTGCGCCCGCCACGGCGGTCGCGCAGAAGGGCTTGCATTTCGATGTGATTCCCGCGATCGCGATCGCGATCTATGTCGTCATACTCGTCGCATGGATCGGGCAAACGTTCGGGATGCTGGTGCTCGATCTACGCGTGGTCGACGCGCGCTTGCGACCGGTCGGGATCGTACGCACGCTCGCGCGCTACGGTTGCCTTTTCGCATCGTTGCTCGCGCTGTATCCGCTGGTACGCATTTTTGGACGCATCCAGCCCTTCGAGCGCTGGTCGGGGACGCGCATCGTACAAACGCGCGCGCTCGAAGAACGGCGTACGATCGCTTGCACCACGCTCGCGTCGTAAGGTAACGTTGCGCTAAACCGGCGCGGGCGTACCGGGCGCGGGCGCGCCCGCCTTTTCGGGTGTCGCATCCGTGTGCGATGTTGGTACGGCGACTCCCGCGCGCGAGCCGCGCGTTCGCGCGTAGACTTTGGTAAACTCCGCCCCGAGCAAGAGAATCATCGAGGAGTAGTACACCCAAAGCAAGATCACGATCAACGAGCCCGCGGCACCGTAACTTGAAGCGACACCCGTTTTTCCGATGTAAAAGCCGATCGCCCATTGCCCGATAAGAAACAACACGGCGGTTGCGAACGCGCCGAGCCCCACGTCGCGCCACGCGATGCGCACGTCCGGCAACACGCGGAATACGAGCGCGAGCATCAGCGAGATCATGAGCAACGAAAGCACGGTGCTCACCGCGAGTACCACCAAACCGAATTGCGGGAACGGCAAGAGATGCTGCAAGTACGTCGTTGCGAATTGCGCCGCCGCGTTTACGACGAACGAGACGAGCATCACGAACCCGATCGCGAGCACCATGCCGACGGATGCCACACGATCGCGCACGTTTTCCCACAGGCTCTTCTTCTTCGCTTCGACCCGCCAGATCGTGTTGAGGCTATCTTGCAGCGCGACGAAAAGACCGGACGCACCGAGGATCAGCGTCACCCATGCGACGATCGTCGCGATGCGCCCCGTATGCGGCTTGTTGAACGCAGCGGAAACCATGCCGCGCACCGTAAGCGCCGCATCGTGGCCGACGCCGCGACCGATCGCATTGATAAGCGCGTCCTCGGTTTGCCCGTGGTGCCCCGCGCCGTTGCCCGACGGGTTGAGGAAGAACGCGACGACGGCAATCGTGATGATGAAGAGCGGCGCGATCGCGAAGATCGTCGCATACGAAAGTGCCGCAGCCAGCCGCGGCACCTTATCTCCATTGAACTCCGAAAACGTCTCTTTCAGGAGTGGCCACACGCCGCGCGCTTCCATCAAGAGTGGCCTTCGATGCCCTCTTGCTGGTTCTCGCGGTCGGCGCGATCCGGATCGAGCGCGATCGTATCCGCGGTTTCCGCGCGATCGCCCGGCGTTGGCTGGCGCTCTTCGGTGAGGTCGTCCTGATAGAGATCTTGGCGTTCCATGTCGAGGTGGATACCCGCTCGGCTTCCCGCCGAATCCGCGCGCCCGCGCTTTGGGTTGCAAGCGAGCGATGAAAGCAATTCGCGTTTCCGTCCACGGCGGCCCGGAAGTCCTAGAGCTCGCCGAGATCGACCTCCCCGAACCCACCCCGGGTACCGTCCGCGTGAAGCTCACCGCCATCGGCGTGAACTTCATCGACGTGTACGTGCGCACGGGCCTGTATAAAAACGACGTGCCGTACACGCCCGGTCAAGAAGGCGTCGGCGTGGTCGATGCGATCGGCGAGGGCGTGACCACGGCCCGCGTCGGCGAACGCGTCGCCTGGGCCGTTGGCATGATGGGCGCGTATGCCGAATACGCGATCGTACCGGCCGAGAAGATCGTCGCGGTCCCCGATGCGATCGACGATCGCACCGCGTGCGCCGCGATGCTCCAGGGCATCACCGCACACTACCTCACGCACGGTACGTATCCGATCCAGAAGGGCGATACGATCCTCGTCAACGCAGCCGCGGGCGGCGTCGGCCTGATCCTCGTGCAACTCGCGAAGGCACGCGGCGCCACGGTCATCGGCGTTGCTTCCAGCGCCGAGAAGCAGGCGCTCGTGCGCGAAGCGGGTGCCGATCACGCAATCGGCTACGACGCCGTTGCCGAAACCGTGAAGAGCGCGACCGACGGCAAGGGCGTGCACTGCGTGTACGACTCCGTCGGTAAGGACACGTTCGATTCGAGCCTTAACGCGCTCGCGCCGCGCGGCTATTTCGTGCTCTTCGGTGGCGCGAGCGGCCCCGTTCCGCCGATCGAACCGCAGCTGCTCTCGGCGAAGGGCTCGCTCTTCTTCACGCGGCCCACGGCGATCCATTACACGCGCACGCACGCCGAAATCGTCGCGCGCACGAACGATCTCTTCCGCCACATCCAGGCGAAAGAACTCGCGTTCCGCATCGGCGCGACGTACCCACTCGCCGACGCCCGCAAGGCGCACGTCGATCTCGCCGCGCGTAGTACGACGGGCAAACTGCTCCTGATCCCGTAACGCCCGGCGGGCGCCGGTTCGGCCTTACTTCGTAAGTTTGGCCGAACCGACGTCGAGGTCCGCGGCGGCGATGACTTGCACGTCCGGCACGAGCGCGCGGATATCGGCGAGGAACACCTTCGCATCGCCGACGAGCACCACGAACGGCCGGTCCGCAACGTAGCTCGTGACGAAGCGGCGGATCGCCGCATCGTCGACGGCCTGGATGCGCGCCGGGTATGCCGCGAGTTCGCTCAGCGGTACGCCGTAAAGCGCGAGCTCGCCGAGCGTGCCGACGAAGCCATCGATCGTTTCGATTCCCCGGAAATAGCCCCCGGTGATCGTCGCCTTACGCGGCACGAGTTCTTCGGGGAGTAGCGTGGTTTTCGCGAGGCTCGCCATCGTATCGAGCACGACTTTCGTGCCTTCGGCCGTCTTCGCGAAATCGACGAGCGTCGATGCGAGAAACACGCCCGCGTCGCGCCGGGCGACGAGCGATGCGCCCGCGCCGTATGAGAGCCCGCGCTTCACGCGCACTTCCTGATTGAGCCTGCCCGAGTAGCCGCTGAGTACGGCCGTTGCGACGCTCGCCGCATAGTAATCGGCGGAACCGCGTGCGATCGCGGCGCGCCCGGCGACGATCGCCGTGCGTCCGGCATCGGGCTTGTCGATGACGACGACGTGCGCGCGCGGCGGGAGCGGCTGAGAAACCGGTGCCTTGAGTTTCGGCGTGCTCGGTGCTTTCCAATCGCCGAAAACACGCTCCGCGAGCGCTAACGCGTCGGCGGGCGCGATATCGCCACCGATGACGAGCGTTGCCGCATCCGGGCGATAGGCTGCCGCGTGGAACGCGACGACATCGGCCTGGTGGATGTTGCCGACGGAATCGGGCGTGCCTTGCAGCGGACAGCCGTACGGCGCATCCCCGAACGCGACGCGCGATGCAACGATACGGGCAAGATTTGCAGGCGAGCTATAACCCACGCGGAGATCGTTGAGCGTGCGCACTTTCGCGCGGCTGAGCTCTTCGACCGCGAACGCCGGATGCAAGAGCACCTCGGCGAAGAGCGCGAACGCTTCGGCGAACTTCGGTGTGGTGGCGCCGACGCTCGCGACCGAGGCATCGTAGCTTGCCGAGGCATCGAGCCGCGCGCCGAGCCCATCGACCGTCTGCGCGATCGCGAGCGCATCGCGCGTCGTCGTTCCCGAAGTGAGCAAACTGGCGGTGAGGATCGCGACGCCCGGCATCGGCTCCGCCGCACCGCCTGCGGAGAACGCGATCTGCGCGGAGACGAGCGGGATCGGCGCGCCGCCGGGGAGCGATTGCACCGCGATCACGCGTAGCCCGTTCGCAAGCGTCCGTTCTTCCGGTTTCGGAAAAGCGGGGACGCGCGGCGGGGCGGGCGGCGGCGGAAACGATTTCGCACCGGGGAGCGACTGGGCGTTCACGAGCGTTGGTATTCCTAACAGGAGCGGGGTGAGGACGAAGGCGGCACGCTTCATCGGCTACTTCTCGCCGAGGTAATCGATCGTCGTGCGATTCGTCGGCACGAGATAGGTTCGGGCGACGCGCCGGATGTCGTCCGCGGTCACGGCTGCGTAGCCCGCCGCATCGTTGTTCACGGCCGCAGGATCGTGGCGCACGACGGCCGAGCGCACGACGGCGAGGGCGACGCCGCTGCTCGTTTGTCGCGAACGCACGAGCGAACTGAAGACTTGCGTCTTCGCTTTTTCGAGTTCTTCTGCGGGAACGAGATCGTTCTGCACGCGCGCGATCTCATCGTCGAGCGCCGCACGCACGTCGCCGACGGATTTGCCGTCGCTGACGATCGCGCGTACGCCGAAAAGCCCGGCCTGTTCGCGCAGATCGGCACCCGCATAGGCGCTCGCCGCGAGCTGCTTTCCGTACACGAGCGAGCGATAGAGTCGCGAACTCTTCCCCGCGCCGAGGATCGTTTCGAGCATATCGAGAGCGTCCGCATCCGGATGCATCGCGTTCGGGATATGGTACGCGAATTCGAGCGCCGCGAGCGGGACGTTCTTTCCGTGATACGTGAAATGGCGTTCGCTCGTCTGCGGTGGCTCGACGATCGTGACGCGCGGAACGGCTGTTGCGGGGACGGCGATCGGCCCGAAGTAGCGATCCACCCACGCGCTCGTTTGCTTGATATCGAGATCGCCGACGACCACGAGCACGGCGTTATCCGGGCGATAATACGTTGCGTGGAAGGCGACGACGTCGTCGAGCGTCGCGGCGCGCAAGTTCGCGGGATCGCCGATGACGCCGCGCTTGTAGGGATGCGCGGCGAACGCTTCGCGATTGACGAGCTCGTCGAGCATACCGTACGGCTCGGCGAGGATGCGCTGATCGTACTCGCCGATCACGACGTCGCGCTCGGTGACGAAATTCGACTGGTTAACGACGAGGCTCGCAAGGCGATCCGCCTCGGCCCACAAGAGCGTTTCCAGGTAGTTCGACGGCACGACTTCGTAGTAGTTCGTGATGTCTTCCGCCGTGAAGGCGTTGTTGTAACCGCCGACGTCTTCGGTCAGGCGATCGATCGTCTCCGGTTTCGTATTTTCGGTACCTTTGAACATCAAGTGCTCGAAGAGGTGCGCGAAACCGGAGCGGCCGATCGGATCGTCTTTCCCGCCGACGCGATAACCGACGTTGATCGAAACCGTCGGCGAGCGATGGTCCTCGATGAGGACGACGCGGAGACCGTTCGCGAGGGTACGGTCGGCAAGGGTCAGCGGCGCGAGCGCGATCGCGGGCGCACCAGAGGGAGACGAAGCAGGCATCACTTGACAAATTCGCAGACCACGTGCGAAGTCATGTTGCGTAGGCACACGAGCGCAACGACGAGAACGCAGAACGCTATGAAATGCTACGACGAGCGCTGCCTCGATCGTACACGCGCCATGGAATCGGCCTTGGCGCGGCTCATCGATGTGTGCCGCGCGCTTCCTGACGTTCGTGAAGTCTACGTTTTCGGCTCGTACGCGCGTACGGATGTGCGACCGATGAGCGATCTCGATATTCTCATCGTTCGTGAAACGACGCAACGCTCGATCGATCGCGCAGCCGATATCGCACTCGCCGCGCGTGGCCCGATCCCGTTTGATTTCGTTGTGGTCACACCACATGAGTATGCGAGCGATTTGCCGACAACGTCCTTCGGTCGCACGATTTTAGAAAACGCGAAGCGCATTTATGCAGCATGATCGTCGCATCACAGCTCGGATTTGGTTCGAGAACGCGACCGTCGAAGTTGCTCTTGCCCGCGATATCGCGCCTCGCTTTCCGTCGCGAGCCTGCTTCCATGCGCAACAGGCATCGGAATTCGGACTGATGGCGGCACTCATCGTGCTTGCGGACGATCACCCGCGCACGCACGTCGCCGACAGGCTCGCCGCAGAACTCGTTTCGCTCGGTGAGACGGTTCCCGCAGATGTCATCGCTGCCGCGAATCGGCTCGACTTGTACTACATGGGCTCGCGCTACCCTGATGCCCTCGGTGGGGGCGATCCCGTGAAAATCCTTCAGGAAGCCGATGCGCTCGCGGCGATCGGGCAGGCCGAGCGCGTGCTAGCGTATTGCCGAGCCATCGTGGAGCGGCCGAGCTAGCGCCAAAACGAGCGCGGTTCGGGTTGCGCATCGAACATATGTTCGATATACTCGCGCTCCCATGGCCGCCAACGCCGCGTTTCTCGCGCTTCGCGAACGCCTCGATGCCCGCCACCGCGATGCGGCGGCGGCGGCGTTCGTCACGTCCGAGGATGTGGTCGTGGCGACCGGGATCGCGGATCTCGACCGCGCCCTCGCCGGCGGTTTCACGCGCGGGACGATCTCGACGATCGAGGGAGCGCCATCCTCCGGGCGCTCGGCGATCGTCGCCCGGCTCCTCGCGCAGGCGACCGTTCGCGGCCTCGGGGCGATCGTGCAATACGAGGATTGCGAGCGCGCGGAGACGTTCCACCCGCCCGCGCTTGCCGCCGCCGGGGTGCGCCTGGATCGTCTCCTGATCGTGCCCGTCCGCGATCCGCTCGGCGCGGCCCGCGCGGCCGACATCATCGTGCGCTCGGGCGCGTTCCCGGTCGTCGCGATCCCCACGCTCGGCGGCGCGCGGGGCATCTCCGCCGCCACCTGGACGCGCCTCGCGAGCCTCACGCACCGCGCGAACGCCGTCCTCGTCGCGACCGGCGTCGAGGCTTCGGAAGAACTCCGCTATTTCGCTTCGCTCCGTGTGGGGTGCACGATCGAACGCGTGCGCTGGAACGGGCCTTCGGGGCCGTTCGGCGAGCTCGCGGGCTTCGACGTCCGCATCGACGTGCGTAAACACAAGCGTGCGGCACCCGGTAAGACGGCGCTCGTGCGCTGCGGCCCATACGAATCGCGCCCCACGTTCCACGACCTCCGCGACCACGTGCTCGCCGCAGAAGAACCCCCGATGCGGCGCCCGCTCCGCGCGGTAGGCTGATTGCGCATCGTTCGCCACGTCACCGGTCGCGTGAGCATCGCACCGCCACATGCGTAGCTGGAAAACGGAGGGGCTCCTACCGTGGCACGAGGTCGAACGACTTCATGCTCAGCCGCAGCCGTGTCCGCGTGCGACGATCGATGACTTTGCGACGCATAAAGCTATGCGCGCTGTCGTCGAGGCTGCTCTTTCCATCGCGCCCGGGCAACGTGATTTGGTGTTCCGAGACTACGATGGGCGCCGCGTTCATCATCGCGTGAACGAGTTTCTTCAGCACTGCACGGATGTCGATCATGTGAGCTACGCGGGATGGATTCCGCATGTCTTAGCGTGGCCGCCGCGTACTTCGATGAGGGCGTTGAACGGCATACATTCCTTGCCGTCATCGCTAGCACGAACGGTCGCATCATTACCGCGTTTCGACGCCGCTCGAAAGGCGCAATCGACGAGCGGCTTCGATTCGGTACGCTCGAACGAAAGGGCTATTGACGCACAAAAGGCACGCCGTGTGGCAAGCCTTGAGGGGTAGAATACACGTCCAGACACCTTGCGGCGCTGCGTCCCCGGCCAGAGCCGAGCTAAGGAGAACCGGGCTTCTACCGAGCCTGAACCCATTGGTAGCGTACTACGACCGTAACGGATTGCATAGTGCTTCTCGTGGACTTTCGATGCGACTGCCCCGGCAGCGCGTGCGAACGGCGCGAAGGCTGGTCGCCCGCGAAAGACTACTGCTATCGCATAGCGCTAGCGGCCCGTGGGCGATGGCATCGGCGCGGCGTTGGTGTCGAGTAATCGACGGTACGTCGGGCGTCCGGCGCGCGCGGCAATCGCGACGGCATCTGCGGCGGCGGCGAGTTCGGCGGTCTTCGCATCGCCACCGCAGCTGATATCCGGCGAACTTTTCCCAGCGGCCGTTACGGTCGTATACGTGCCGAACGAGGCGCTTTTCGCGCACGGCTGGACGATGATTTTCTCTAACGGTCCGACCGTCGTAAGGGCGGTGAAGAACCGTGCGACGATCTTCGCGTCGAGTTGGCGCGCGACGGTCGTCCCGCTGCTCTTCAGGAACGCGACCCCGCTCGGTTCGAGCGCGATCGTGTAGGCGAGCGTGTTCGTCGAGCCCGAGTTCTCGATCAGCACCGCACGCGCCGAGGGCGATCCGGTGGGCACGGGCTGGCTCGGGCCCGCCGTCACGACCGGGCGCGCGATGATATCGGGTGGGGGCGCAGCCGAAGGCGTGGCGGTTTGGGCGAGTGCCGGCACGCCGCTAAGGGCGAACATCGCGAATGCGGCGAGCGAGCGAATCATGCGCATGCCCGCATAACGCAGCCCGAAGCGACGACGTTCATCTCAGTTGACATCGAACATATGTTCGATGTACGATCCGCGTCCCATGCCGATCCTCTGCGCTTTCGTCCCGTCATTCGCACTCGCCGTAGCGTGTGGCAATGCCGCGTACGATCGCGGCGAGCCGGCGCTCGTCGTCGACCGTTTGGAGCGCGGACGCATCGTCGACCGCTCCGCAACCGCAGCCGCACTCGGCGCGCAGATCGGGATGACGCTGCTCCAGGCGCAGGCGTGCGCGCACGACGCGCGCGTTTTCGTGGACGAACCCGTGCGCCGGCTCCAGCTCTGGAACGATGCGCTCGACGCACTCGACGCCGCCTCGCCCCTGATCGAAGACGCCGCGCCCGGCACCGCGTTTCTCGAAATGCACGGCATCGAGGGCGATCCCGTGCGCTGGTTTGCCGCCGTCCGCGAAGCGCTCGCCGCGTTCGGCTGGCCCGTGCGCTTGGGCCTCGCGCACAACCGGTTCGTCGCGCTCGCCGCCGCGCGCATCGCGGATGGCACCGCGCTTGACGCCGAAACGGCGCCCGCGTTTCTCGCACCGCTCGCACTCGATCTACTCGATGCGAGCGACGGCATGCGCGAACATTTGCGTCTACTCGGCGTGACGACGCTCGGCGAACTCGCGGCGCTCCCACACGGCCCGTTCGTACGCCGCTTCGGCACCGACGGCGCACGCTGCCACGCGCGCGCACGCGGCATCGACGATGCGCCGCTCGTGCCGCGCACGCGCGCGATGCGCGTGGAGCGTTCGCTCTTCGGCGACGGCGAAGCGTCGAGTGAAGAACAAGTGCTCTTCGCGTTGCGCACGCTCGTCGGATGCGTCGTGGACGATCTGGTGCTCGCGGGCAAACGCTGCGGCCGCCTCGTGCTGAGCCTGGAATGCGAGGACGGCGACACGCACGAGCTCGTCGCACGTAGCGCGCAACCGACCGCGCAACCGACGACGCTTTTCGAACTCTTGCGTGCGCGGCTCGAAGGCATCGTGTTGCGCTCGGCCGTCGTCGGCTTGCGGCTCGTCGCACACGACTTCGAAGACGGCGGCGTCCCGCTCGCACTCTTCTCGGGCAACGACCCCGATCCCGAAGCGCTCGGGCTCGTCGTCGCGCGCCTCGAGGCGGCGCTCGGCGAGGGTTCGGCACGACGGCCACGGATCGTCGAGCACGCGCGCATGGAGCGCCGCACCGTGTACGAACCGTTTGCGATCGCGGCGCTCGCCGCGCCGACGTGGGCCTCCGCGCTCGCGGAGCAGGTTTCCGCATTACCGGAAATATTGCCGTTGCAGTATCGCGCGCGCGTGCCGCGGGAAGTCGACGTGACGATCGTCGATGGCGCGCCGCGGTTTCTGGGTTCGCCGCCGCAAGGCATCGTCGATCACGCGGGGCCGTTTCGTATTAACGAAGGCTGGTGGCACGCATGCGTGCCCGCGGCGAACGCGCGCCGTATCGCGCGCGACGAATACGACGTACTGCTCGCCGACGGCGCGCTTTACCGCATCGCATGCGCCGAACGCATGTGGTACGTCTGCGGCGCGTACGATTAGCGACGCGTGCGTGACGCAAGCGATTGCTGTAGTACGTCTGCGGCGCAGACGACTCGCGGGAAGCTTGCCTTACGCAAGCGATCGGCGCGCTGCGGCTCCTAGGTGTTGTCTGGGGCGGACGGCCGTTCGGGTAAGCGCGTCAGAACGAACTGCAAGACCGACGCTGCGATGTCGAGTGCGCCTCGCGCTTCGCGCGCGCTAAACGATTGCGACGGCAGCGCGAAATCGAGCGTGTCCGGGTAGCGTGTCGTTGTGTAGTACTTGTCCAGAGTTTGCGCATCAGCGACTAGATGCGCAGCAGGCCGATCCGCTTCCGGTAACTCGCGAATAAGTTGCGCAATCAAATGCAAGCGTGGCTTATCGCCTCGCGTCCACAGGAGAAGACCTTTCAACGCTTTCTCCGCCGATTGTTGCGCAAGAAAGCAGGCGAGATACGCGATACCGAATTCCGCGTTGCGATTGCCAGCATCGAGATCGGCTGCCGCTTGATCGTACCAGCGAAACGCGAGATCAGCGGGGTCCTGTTGCATCGATCCATAGCCCGTCGGCTCGTGCCTGCACGAAGAACGGGCGCTCGTGAGTGAGGCGCTTGTATTCATCCGGCGTCAGTGTCACCAGATCGTAGGGAACCGCCAGCGTTAGGGCACGGCGAATATCGTCGTCGCGTTCGGCTCTTGGTAGCGGCGTTTCGCGAACGACGATGACGTCGAGATCGCTCTCCGGCCCGACCTCACGGCGCGCATACGAACCAAAGATCAAGGCGCCCCGAACACCCGGAAAATCGCACAGCGCTGCCCGGAGCGTGATTACCGCTCGGTCGAGTTCCGCGAGGCGCGACTGCGCTCGTTCTCGCCACCATGCCGGCTGCGTTGCCATATTTCACCGTTCGCGTAGCACGTGCGGCGGTACTCTACCGACTGCGGAGGGCTGAGAGGAGCGCTCACCACCGTACACATCATCCAACGGCGGCAAAATATCGAAGAGCGGCGAAGTGGGAATCGTACACGCGTGCGTCTCGCAGAGGTACCGATGGACACAACGATACGATTCGACCCGACATCCGCCGCTTCACGACGCCGATTTTTCCTCGAAATGGCGCTTCGTCGGCGTGGGCGTGGATCTCCCGGAGATCTCGAATCGCTGATGACGCTCGAATCGCAGCAACGCACGCTGCATGGAGTGGATCGTTTGGAAGACCTCTTCGAAGGCATCGCCGTGTGCCTCGTGGGCGCCCACGCCGTCAATGCGTTTGCACCCGAACGTACCACCCAAGACATCGACTACTTCACGCTTCCCGAAACGTACGACGAAGCCTCGGATCGGCTACGTGCGGCCGGGTTCGTGAAGCGCGCCACCGACCTTGCGTTTTTTCAATCGCAACTCGCGCTTTTCGGCGCCTCGTGGAGCCATCCGCAAACGAACGCAAAAATCGATCTGCGTTCGAGTAACGCACCATGGGCCGTTGCAGCATTTGCAGCGCCGCCAGCGGTAAATACCGCAGGCGACCGCGTTATCCCGATCGCGTTTCTCGTGCTTATGAAGCTCGACGCCGCCCGATCGCAAGACCAGGCAGATATCGCACGTATCCTCGGTCGGCTTTCTTCGGCTGAAGTCGAGAACGTTATCGACGTCGTCGCACGGCACGCTCCGCACGATCCGACGCTCCTCGAGGATATCCGGCAATATGCACTCCTCGGCACATGGGAGTACGGACTCGTCGACCCATCGAGCGATTAGCAAGCCTATTTCGCAGCCGGAACCGCCCCATGGATGCTGCGTGTAGCACCCACTGCACTTCTCATGAGCGCCACCGTAGCGGCCAACCATCACCTGTCATTACCCGCGCCCGTATTCTACCGGCTGCGTAAGCCGAGGCGGGCGTTGTCGTAATCGAAGTACAGGTCGAAGTTACGGAGCATGTCGGTGCCGATGATGCCATCGAAGGGGAATCGTAGATCGTCGGTTTGCGTCGTCGGGATTTGCGCGTCGACGGGAACATCGAGCGTGCGCGTGTTCGCAAACGTCAACGAGCCGGCACGATACGGCTGCACCTCGATACCGCCTTCGAGAAACGTCTCGACGTAGGGCGTACCGCGCCGTGTCCATTGTGCCGCAATTGCGGAAGCATACCGCGTTGCAAAGGGCAGACTGACCGAAATACGTGGCGAGCCCGTATCGAGCGCGAAAAAGTCACCTTGTAGCATACCGAAACTCGCATGCGCGAGCGGCAAGCCTTGATCGACGTTTATCGGCAACACCGTCGTTTTCGCATCGGCAAAAACAGCGCGGGCATCGGCGCCCGAGAGGACGCGCACCTTACGGCCCGGGTAATCGATTTCGAGCACGTGACCGTAAAAGAAATCGAGTCCGAGGATGCCGCTGCAAAAACACGGGATAGAGAGGACGGAAGCTCGCTCCAGTGCGAGCGGACCGACGGAGATTCGACCGAGCGCCGCATGTTCGAGGGTGCTCTCGCGTACGACCGATGGATCGACGGTCACGCTCGTCGTGCCGGTATCGAGGATGAACTCCTCGTGTCTCCCGTCGACCTCCGTTGCGAGCGTAACGCGATCGTCGGAAAACCGCGCCGGTAGCGTCACCGATTCCGTAAGCGGCGCGACCGGTGCGAACGTGCGGCGCTGCGGAAAGGCGACCGCCTCGGGCGCGACACTCGTTGCTTCGATCGCGTCGACCGTTACGTCGATCGCGTTCGCCGCCCGACCGTCGTCGATATGCCAATGGCGGGCGCGCGGCACTCCGGCGAATGGCTGAAACGTATCGAACGCTGTCGTCACGATGCGTCGCCCGTCGCGCATGACTTCGCGCACGATCGTACCGGTGGCGCGATCGATGAAGAGAGACGCGGGTTTGTCGCCAGCCGGATCGGTCGCGATAACCCACGCGGCGAGCGGCGTGCGCGTTTCGCCCGCGAGCGTCAGGCCGGCGCGATCGAGCGGAAAGATCGCTTGCGGCGCGCGATCGAGTGCGTCGCCCTGCAGGTCTGCCTGAATCCCGTGAACGATGCCGTTGCCATCGCCGCGCCAACGCTCGCCGCCGGAGCGGCCCGCCGTATACGTTGCATCACCGAGTACGAGCGACGTGCGGAAATCGTCGCCGCGCACCGCGACCGCGACCGGGATGCGATGCTTACCGTTGACGTAGGTCCAGCGCTCCGTGCGCTGCGCGCCGATCGGTGCGGTGTCGAGATGCGCTGCCGCAAGTACTTCGGTAAGCGACGACGTCGTCGGAACGATCCCCGACGGTTGCCACGATCTCGCACTCGCACGCGCAACTCCCGGCACCACGCACAGAGCAAATGCGAGCACCGACGCAATGTGCGGCTTACAACGCAACATAGCGATCCAGTGTATCCGCCCGCGCATCGGCCGGCGTATCCGAGCGCTCGCCCTCGAGTGCGTTCACGCGGCGTTGCAGCGCATCCACCATCGCCGGAAGCGCTTCCAAATCCGCAGCGTGTCGCACGACGCGCACCACCGGCGCAAGTGCCATCGCTACGAGCACCGCCGCCCACGCCATCACCGCAAACACAACGACGAGCACCAACCGCACGCGCGGGCGCGGTGCCACGCGTGCGGGCAGATTCGGCACGATGCGGAGCGCCGCGCGCTGGGCTTTCGGCGGTCCGCTATCCATCGCGGCCGCTACGCGCGATAGGGTTCGTAAGGCGCGACGGGGGCGAGGATGCGATCCATCTCATCGAAGATCGTCGGGTCCACATCGAGGTCGCCCGCCGCGACGTTGTCGTCGACGTGTTCGGGCTTCGTCGCACCCGCGATAATGGACGAGACGACCGTATCGCGCAGGCACCACGCAAGCGAGAGCTGCGCGAGCGTTGCGTGTGCGCGCTCGGCGAGCGGCTGCAAACGTTGCACCGCATCGAGGACGGGCTGCGTGAAGTAGTCCTCCATCATATCGGCCGACGCACCCGCCGCGCGCGTGCCTGCGGGCGCATCGACCGACGTGTACTTGCCGGTGAGGATGCCCATCGCGAGCGGCGACCACACGACTTGCCCGATGTTATAGGTACGCGAAATCGGCAACACGCGTTCTTCGATGCGGCGCCAGAGCGCGCTATATTGCGGCTGATTCGAAACGGGCTCGGCCCAACCGCGCGCACGCGCGAGATCGCACGCGGCGGCGATCTGATCGCCCGTCCATTCGCTCGTGCCCCAGTAGAGAATCTTGCCGGCGCGCACGAGATCGTTCATCATCGCGACCGTCTCTTCGAGCGGCGTCGTTCGGTCGAACCGATGGCACTGGTAGAGATCGACGTACTCGACGTTCAAGCGGCGTAACGACGCATCGCACTGTTCGCGGATGTGTTTGCGCGAAAGGCCGCGATCGTTCGGGCCGTCGCCCATCGGGAAGAAGACCTTCGTCGCGAGCACGATACTGCTGCGCGGAAAGGCGGCGATCGCGCGGCCGACGACTTCTTCCGAACGCCCGCGCGCGTACACATTTGCCGTATCGAAGAAATTCACACCGAGCGAATAGGCGCGCTCGATGCACGCACGTGCGGTCGCTTCTTCGACGCTACCGCCGTATGTGAGCCACGAACCGAGCCCCACCGCCGAGACCTTGCAACCCGAGCCACCGAGATTCCGATACCGCACGCTCGCTCCCCATCTGCCGAATGGACGTGGAGTTTAGCAATCGACGCGCGGAAACCCGCGCAAGATGCGGCGTTCGAGCGAGCGTAACGGCCGCGTCCACAGCGGATCGTGCACGACGAGCGGATCGACGAGGATGACGCGCATCCCATACAACTTCGCACCGAGCACGTCGGTGAAGAGCTGATCGCCGATCACGATAACCGATTCGCGCGGAAGCCCGAGCGATGCGAGCCCGCGACGGAAGCCCCACGGAAACGGTTTGCGCGCGTTCGGCACGATTGCGATGCGAAGCGCGGCCGCCATCTCGTGTGCCCAAGGCGTCGCGTTATTGGTGACCATGACGACGGCAATCCCGCGCGCTGCCGCTCGTTCGACCCACGCGATCTCCTCGAGTGCCGGGCCGTCCGCGCGAAAGCCGACGAGCGTGTTATCCAGATCGACGATCGCGCCGCGCACGCCATCGGCGAGCAACGCGTCGTGCGCGATCGCGGAGATGCGCATCGCATAGGACGTCGGCTCGAAGAGCCGCTTGCGCCAACTCATACGAACGCGTCGCGCGCAGCGGCGGGCACGATGACTTCGAGCGCGCGCGGCAACACACGGAAGCGCGCGGGCGTGGTCGTCACGTATTCGCCGTCCGCGTAAATGCGCTTGGGTTTGCGCGTGCGCACGGTAAACGCGGTGGAACGAATGCGCCGCACGCCCGGGACTTTCGGAAACCGGCGTGCGAACACGCTAAAGACGATGCGCGCGGCATTGATCCAGTTGCGGAACGAGATGACGTACATCGCGAGATCGCCATCGTCGATGTGGCGTTCGGGATCGGTGACGAGGGCACCGAAGTGCGCGTTGTTCGCCACGGTTACTTGCACCGTACGCACGCGCGTTTGCCTTCCATCCCCGGTTTCGATCTCGACGTGGAACGGGCGAAGCCACGGCAGCGCGCGGATCGTCGTAATGGGCACGGCGAACATCCCGAAACGGCGCTTGAGGTTTTCGTCTTCTTGCAAATGTGCGATACGCCCCGAAAGCCCGAAGCTCGCTTCGTTGAGGTAGTAGCAATCGTTGACGCAGCCGACGTCGATCGCGCGCGGCTTCCCGGTGCCGATGAGCGCGCACGCGTCGGCGAGATCGAGCGGAATCGAAAGCGACCGCGCGAGTTCGTTGATCGTGCCGAGCGGTAAAATCGCGAGCGGTCGTTTCGCTGCAAGCAATGCGCCGACGCTCGAAACGAGCGTGCCATCGCCGCCACATACCGCGATAACATCGTTCGCCGGCGCATGCTCGGCGACGAGTTGCTCGAGGTGCGCGCGAGACTCCGAAGCGACGATCGTGGAATCGTAGCCGCACGCCTGGAGCGCCGTCGCAACCGCCGCGTGCGCCTCGCCGGCGCGGCGGGCGTGAGCATTGAGTACGGCGAGCACGCGAAGAGCCATCGGCCACGGTATACCCGTTCTGGCGCGCCTCGTGCGGAACGCGGGGGAGGCTCTCGGTAACGCACGAAGCGCATCGATATGTCGATCGTCGCTTCCACGCGCCCTCCGTTGCCGCGTTTCGTTTCCCGTCGTGCCCTTCGCGCGTTCGCTTGCGCATCCATGATCCTCGGCGCGAGCCTCGTGCCAGGGATCGCCGTGCGTGCGGCGACGCCCGATCCCGCAACGCCGAAACCGAAGCCGAAGGCAACAGCGACCGCCGCGCCAACGCCCGCACCCGCTCTGACCGCCGCGCCGCTCCCGATCTCGGACGACAACTGCCCGTTTGCGGTGCTTGCCGCGAAAGGCTTCATTCGCACGACGGCGCAAACGCCCGGCGATTCGGAAGCGCTCGTGAAATCGTCGCTTGCCGCTGCTACGGCGTATGCATCGTGCGCGAAACAGTTAACCAAAGACCGCGAGACGGTGCCGGCGTTTCTCGCGAAGTTCCATCACGCGGAAGTGCGTGAGGCGCAATATCATCTCGTCGCGGGGCGTAATTACTTCATCCTCGGCGACGGTGGCAACGCACGCGAACAGTTCGAACGGGCGCGCGCGCTTTCGAGCGACGTCGCGAACTGGGCGCCGCCGCCAAGCGCGCCGACCGAAAACGACGCGATCAAACCCCGCATCATCTCGCGTTATCACGAGGCTGCGGTGCTCGTCCTCGATCAGGCGGCGGCAGCATCGCGCGCATTGGACGAAGCCTTCGCGCAGCAACTCTCGAGCCCGCAAGCATCGGGATCGCCGAGTCCAGCGCCGACGGCGACACCGATGCCAAGGGCGACGACGCCCGCCCACGAAGCATCAGCGCACTAGCGCATCCGCACCGGAGACGAGAATTTATGTTGCACGCACGTACGCTCATCGCTGCGATCGTCGTATCGTCGACGCTCGCATTTGCCCCGCATCCCGCGGCCGCGCAATCGGACGTCAATTGCCCGAACGCCGTCCCCGCACTTAGCGAATATCTGAAGATCACCAAAGCATCGCCTGACGATCATCAAGTGGTCGCAAATGCCGCGCTGAAGGCCGCGGAGGCGTACAACGATTGCGGGCGGATCGTCCTCCGCGATACCCGTCAGCAAGACAACAAATTCCAATATTCGGAAGTTCGCGAAGCATCGTTCCGAATCGTCGCCGCGCGTAATTTCTTTGCGATGCAAAACGTGAAGCAGGCGCGCTCGGAATTCAGCTCGGCGGAAAAGCTCGCGGGCGACGTTGCCGATTACACGAATCGTGGCAGCGGCAGCCGCGCATCGATCTTCAAAGATTCCGCCGATGAGATCCGCGGTCAAGCGAAGGCCGCGCTCGACGCGATGAACGATGCCGCGAAGAACCCTGCAGCGCCGAATGCCGCAGCGAGCCCCGCGGCGATGGCGAGCGCGACACCGGCTCCCAACTAACGAACGACGGAGACGATGACGATGCTGCTTTCACGTACGTTCATCGCCGCGATTGCGGTGTCGTCGGCACTCGCCTTCGCACCACAGCCAGCAGCGGCACAAGCCGACACGACGTGTCCGAACACCGTCGCATCGGTGATCGCGTACGTTCGCCAAACGAAAGACAAGCCCGACGACCATCCTGGAGTGACCGCCGCGGCATTGCGTGTGGCGGAAGCATATAGCGCTTGCGGTAGCGCTGTTGTCCGCGATCATCAACGGTCGTTTGGCGAAGTACTTTCGTATCACGAGAAATTCCAATATAGCGAAGTGAAGGAAGCCTCGTTCCGAATCGTCGCCGCGCGCAATCTTTTCGTGCAAGGCATGCTCGCAGATGCTCGCACGCAGTTCGCCATCGCGGAGAAGATCGCGGGCGACGTGGCGGACTACCAGAACGCATCGTCACAAGAAACGACGAGTCTCTTGGCATCACAGTCTTCTCGGTTCATCCAATCTGCAATTGAAATTCGCGACACCGCGCGCAGAGCACTCGCCGCAATGAAAGAAGCCGAAGACGCGGGCAATCCCACGTTGCCTGCAGGACACTGAGATCTTAATCGAACAACGAACGGTGAGTTACGTCGATTAGTTGTTTCGTTTCCGTTTGCTTATTTCACTCCAAGCACTCGACCGTGGCAATCACTTAAGCTTGTCCAGCACTCAGGATTGATGTCGTGATTCTTCCTCGGTTGATTCACCTTGGTAGCCCAAGTAAATCTTTGCCACGAGAAAGCGCACTTATTAGACGTCCCTGCCTGTCTCTCACGTCGCCTGTCGATCGTGTATTCAGCATGATAATCTCATGAAAGCGACGCTCATACAAGATACGTACTACTACGACGTATCAGAATACAATACACTCCAAACCGTGCGCTCGGGTCCAGCTGTGCTCGTACTTGAAGGATTGAGCCCGTTGGCTCTAGTTGAACTTGACGGCAAGACGATTACGATGGTCCGAAAAGGGAACTCCTGGTTTATAACCCTAGATTTCACACGGAGCGTCGGTTTTCATTACGTAGTGGCTGGTGACAATACTTTGCTCTTTGTCACAGAGGACACCAAATTACGCTTAGCGGGGATTATGGAAATAGTAAACTATATAGGTGCCAGTTCGCTTTCACATTCAGGCCAACTTCTCTTTTCATCGGGCCAATCAATCATGGAGCTCACAACAAATTTTTCTTGGTTATGGAAACATCTTCCTAAAATCGCGGCGACGATCGATGACCTTTTTAATAATCCCCCCAGATCATCGCAAAGCGCAACAAAGATAGCCAACAACTTGAAGCGCCCTATTGATACCGCTGCCACTATTAGTCTCTTAAGGCGAAGCCCTTATCTGCTTGAGAAGTATGAGACCGGACCCATCCATGTGAGCGGTCAAAGTTTTATCCCTCGACAAGTCATAATTAAGGCGAAAAGGTCGACCCTTGACGCAACTGCAACAAATCGTGCCTTGCTGCTTGCGCATAATTGTGTCTCTATCATGGCACTTTTACCTCGAAGTGTCACCAAACAGACCAAGACTCTTTTGTCTTCCGCCCGGAAGCTTGAGAACAATATAGTCAAAATTAGGCGTTTAAGTTGCTCACCTGCTCTTTCTGCGACCTTGCCGTTGAATCCCACGCCCTTAGAGCTTTCTGATCCAAGGCACAATTATATTTTTCGACGCTATTCGGAACAAGTTGGTCGCCGATTTGGTCACGCCTCCGATGTCGCTGGAACCTTGAGCCTCTTCGTTAAGCAATCTGATGAACTATATCAAGCGTTTGTGACACTATGCATCGCGAAGCTACTGAACTGCGTACCAACACGGGAGCCCTTAACCGCACGGATGCGGCAACCCGCTTTCGCGAACGATTTTTTAGAGATCTATTATGATACTGAGCCCGCGTGTGTTGCGACGACCTGGCGAAGTGAGACGGCTAGACCTGATAGAGCAAGACCTGACATTACAATTGCAAGTAAACTCAACAATACCTATTTGTTAATCGATGCAAAATATCGTAATGATGGAAACAGAGCAAGCGCTGATTCATTAGCGGAAGTTCAATATTATTTAAATACGTTCTGCACGGATCGTGCTATGATTATTTATCCGCCTGATGAGCCACAGTTTTCTAAAATCATTTCTCTTAGCTCGAGGGGCCAGACTCTTTTTCAAGTCCCATTCTCACCGGCACAAGATACGGACTCAATTATAAAAAGCGAGATAAGAGAGCTTATTCTGTCCGTACTCCGCTAAACGAGGGGCGGCACAAGTCCCGTTCCGAAGTCACGACTTTCTATCAGTGCTAACATCTCCTCAATGAGATGGTAGCCAGCAGTTCCTTTCAGTGGGCTTGACGCAGCACGAATAACATCAATCGGACCGGAAAACGTGTGTATTATTTTATTTACCATTTGCTGTGAGAGCGCGAACATTCTGTCGTTTTCTTGGCTCATGACCAAAGAGAGAAGCACGTCGCGGTATACACCTATAGTGAAATACAAACGTCCTGAAGGACTTTCAAACATTGCTGTCCCAATGGCCTCCAAGCACTCGCGGACATCGTCTGCTAGATTCTCATAACTCGAACACGACCTTAGCATTTCGCGCCTGTAACGATCAAAAGCGGTAGCCGATCCTTGCGTGAATCTTCGTTCAATTTCATCTAACTCAGATAGGATTCGGCCCGTTCCAAGCTCTGAAAACGCCTGACGAACGCTTGTCTTCGCTGCAGTTTCTGCCAGGACATTCGGCATAGTAATCACAGTGCATCGCCTTTTCACGGGACCCGATAACGGCAAACGCGTTCCCGGCTCGTCAATGAAGCTATTGCACGTCGCGATAATAAAGGTGTCTACCGGTAACAGATATCCGTTACCAGGGGGCGTCCCTGCCAAATGAATGGGCTGCTGGCTTTCGATCGAAGCAAGAATTGGCGCAAGATAAGCATCAGCATTAGCAAGATTAAACTCGTCGATGACAGCTATACAAGTACGGAGCTTTAAAGATTCGTTCATCAAAAAGTAGCTCGTGAACTCCGAAGGTACGAAGCTTCCTTCGAGATTTTGGTAGCCGATCATCACTGAAATATCAGTCTCGGATGTAATCTGGACGTTTACATTGACTACCGAACCTTCGCTACCCAGAGCTTTTTCTATCGCGGCTGGCAAGGCGTGTGCGATTGTACTTTTACCTGTTCCTGGCGCGCCGACCAGGACAACAATATCTCTTGCGAGCCATGCGACGATTACTGTTTCAAGGACCTTTTCATTTAACACAAGCTTACGGGAAGACATCGCGTCGTTTAGTCTAGACCGGAACTCCGTGCGGGGCGGTGGATCGCTAGGCGGCAGCGCCAATCCCAATTCTAATGCTAAGTCGCTATCTGATACACACACCTGCAGCATGTCTTCATCACGAAAATTTTCCTCATCACGCATGAAGTTTCTGCCGATAAGATCATCGCGATCAAGTTGAAACTCTTCGATAAAACGGTTGATCGCCGCGGATACAGAAGCGATTTCTTTTTGCCGATAAAACCATACACATAGAGCACTCAGTGAGATTTCTCGGACCGAAAATCGTGGTCCATCCAATAATTTTTGGCTATAATTACGTCTGAACGACCAATCATTCGGATTAGGATGCCAAAAAATCTCTGACGCTTCTTTACGGAGTCGTTGAAGTGTCCTAGCAGGATATTTCTCGTCGACGGATTGGCCTTGCTCTCGCCCAAATACTGTGAAAAAAGGGCGACCTGGCGGAAGCCCCGACACACGAAAATATTCCCGTAGGAGGGCTAATTCATCGGCGGAGCCAAATCGCACTGCATTTTGACTACGATTTGTAACGGGTATGCCCAAGCGGAGCATACAAAGAAGAGATATTAAGAACGTGTTTGATTCTTTTAGAAGTACAAGTGAGTGGCGTATTTGCGCGATGGAAAAGTAAGGCATTTATACCTCGATGTTACGCTAGTTGGAGAGACTCTTGGCTTTCGTCATAAGTCTTTATGTACCGCCGCTGCTTGTGAAGGCGTACGCTATCCGTTACGATCGAACCCTCAATACAAAGGGTTTCTCGGATCTCGCTGGTTTGGATCCCGAACACATCGTTTAGTACGCTCGGCAGGATTGCCTCAGCTACCGCTCGGGCAAATAATGGCGGAACTGCGTTGCCAATTTGATCTCGTATTTGCTTTCCGGTCCCTGTGAAGATAAATCTGTCAGGAAACGACTGCAAACGCGCTGCTTCCCGAATGCTTAGTGTCCGATTTTGGTCGGGGTGAATGAAAGCTCCCGTACTGGCTTCATGAAATTTCGTTGTAATTGTATAAGACGGTTTGTTTGGCAAAAGCCTTCTCATTAGTGTTGTAGCGTCATATGGACGTATTTTCTGAAATCTTGCGGGTCGCGCTGCAGCAGGGATGTTTGTCCAATTTTGCCCTGGCATCAGCGTATTTGCCGCCAAACGATCGAATTCGGCGAGATCAAAAGCAATATGCTGTCGAACATACCTTGACCTTTGTCGCATATTGCGTTGGTAATCCGACGAGGGAGAAGTTCGGTATTTGACGTGATCTAATACTTGGCCCTCGGCAAGAATAGGAAGATCTGAAATCGCCTGCATTAAAGTCACGTGCGCTGCGCGAGATGCGGAGTCTTTATTTCCTAAACGCGATAGATAAGTGAATGGTAGCGCGAAACGCTGCCAAAGATTTGAGTCACCGTGCGTGGGCATGGGAAAGCGGATCGGGCTGTTAGTTCTGTTCCCAACGAAGATTAAGCGTCGCCGAAGCTGCGGAACACCATAATCTGCTGCTAAAAGAATGATCGGCTCTACTTTATACCCTAGATCTGCAAACGCCTTACATATTGTATTAGCCACCTCACCGTGGTGATACAGTAGTAGGCCCGGAACGTTCTCGAATACAATCCAAGCCGGACGCATCGCTTGCACCATGCGAAGGTAATGCAGAAAGAGATGATTTCGGGGATCATTCAGCCTGCGACCATCATCTCGCGCGAGCCCCCCCGAAGTGCTAAAACCCTGGCAAGAAGGGCCGCCAACCAACACGTGCACTTCCGTTCCAATACGTTCCGTGATTTCGTCTGTTAACAAAGTTCTAATATCAGCTTTGATGGCCGATGCACCGGTAATATTGTTCCTGAAGGTCTGCAGCGCAGGTTCTGAAGAGTCGATCCCGGCTAGTACATTATATCCTGCGTCCTGAAATCCAACGGAAAGCCCGCCTGCGCCGCAGAAAACGTCGAGAACAGTTGGACGAGCCATCGCGCTTGCTGCTCGAGAGTTACTCACTTGGTGTCCTCATTTTGCTCGGAGTTCGCGCGTGGCGCTCCATGACTCTACGGGCATGTTCGTTTAACGCATCATCAGCGTGACGAAGTGCGTAGCCAATAAGTATGCTTGCAAGAGCGGTTCGGCTCATGTCGCCTTTAAGATCGTCAAAATATGACAATTCGTCGCTTGCGAGGAAAATCTCAACTTTCCCGCCGGGATCCTTAGGGCGTGGCATGGTGTGCAGCCATGATTCAAGAGTACACGATTTTCGTGTACTGTCCCTCTTATACGGCGAAACTTGGGCATTTTCGTGTCCTGGATTTGGCTTTTTGTCTCATTGTAATCGAACATATGTTCGATTACAATGGGCGCCCATGCCGACGCCCGCGTATGCCGAGCTCCACTCGTGGTCGAACTTTACGTTCCTCGAAGCTGCCTCGCATCCCGAGGAGCTCGTTGCGGCGGCGCTCGAACGTGGGCTTGCCGGGATCGCGCTTACCGATCGCGATGGGCTCTATGGGCAGGTGCGCTTCGCAAAAGCCGCCGAGAGCACGCAGCTCGCAGCCCTGTGCGGCGCGGAACTCACGCTCGAAATCCCAACCGCCCCAAAGCGCAGTACGCGACCCTCGCGCAGAGCGAACGGCGATAACCCGAAAACTGCGCGTGCGAGCCACGATGTCCCAACCGATTCGCCGCGGCTCGTGCTCATCGCGGCAGACGAAACCGGGTACGCAAACCTCGCTCATCTCATCTCCGCGGCGCAGCTACGCGGACGCAAACGCGACGCGCGGCTGCGGCTCGACGATCTCGACGGCCATACCGCCGGGCTGATCGCACTCTCCGGCGGGCGCAACGGTCTCGTCGAGAAAGCGCTCCTCGCAAACGACGATGCGCGAGCGCTCGCGATCGGTGCGGAGCTGCGCGATCGTTTCCCCGGTAGCTTTTATCTGGAAATGCAGCATCATCTGCGCCCCGAGGACGGCGCGCTCGTGCATGCGATGGCGCGGCTCGCGCGCACGCTCGACGTACCGTACGTCGCAACCAACGGCGTCGCGTACGCCGATCGCGCGGATGCGAAGCTCGCCGATGTCCTCACCTGCGTGCGGTACAAATCCACGCTCGCAAACGCCGGCACGCTGCTCCGCCCGAACGCGGAGTATTCGCTCAAAACACCGGAGCAAATGGCGCGTCTGTTCGCCCCATATCCGCTCGCCATCCGCAACACGATCGCGGTCGCGGAGCGCTGCGAATTTCGCCTCCGCAAGCGCGCAAACCAATTTCCACACTTCCCGATCCCCGAAGGCGAGACGAGCCACCAAAGTTATCTCCGCACGCTCGTCAAAGCCGGCACCGCAAAACGCTACGCGATGCCGCTCGATCCCAAAGTCGAGCGCCAGATCGAATACGAGCTCGGCATCATCGCGCGCATGGATCTCGCGGGCTACTTTCTCGTCGTGTGGGATATCGTGCGCGCGGCCGAAGAACTCGGCGTGCTCGGGCAAGGGCGCGGTTCGGCCGCAAACTCCGCCGTGTGTTACACCCTCGGGATCACGGCGGTCGACCCCATCGGGCACGGCTTGCTCTTCGAGCGCTTTCTTTCCGAAGATCGCAAAGAAGTGCCCGATATCGATATCGATTTCGCGCATCAGGATCGCGAGCGCGTGATCCAATACGTGTACGATCGGTACGGGCGCGAACACGCAGCGATGGCGGCGGAAGTCATCACGTATCGCACGCGCTCCGCGATCCGCGATGTCGGCAAAGCCATGGGGCTCTCGCTTGCGCAAGTGGATACGATCGTGCGCGAATACGATGCGCGCGAATCGCTTGCGGGTGCGCTCGGCACCGAGAACGCCGCGTACGCACCGCTTCCGGATTCCGTGCAGAAGCGTCGCGATCTCGATGCGGGCGCAAACGTGCGCATGTCGCGCGCGGCTGCGGGCGATCAGCCCGCGGCGAGCAAGGGGCGCGCGTATGCGCCGGGCTTCGAGCGCTCGGACGAGCCGCCCGCGAATCGCGCCGATCCGAGCAACGCGATCCTTCCACAAGTTCGTCCCCGGCCGATGCACGCATACGGATTCGCCGGTAAGGACTTCGGCCCCGAAACCGTCGCCGCGAGCGCGCCACCGGATGCCATCGCCGAACCGCAGCTCGCGCAAGAACTGATGCGCTTCTGTCGGCGGATCGATGGCTTTCCGCGCCACATGGGCATCCATTCCGGCGGAATGATCATCACGCGCGATCCGCTCGTGCAAGTCGCCCCCGTCGAGTGGGCGACGATGCGCGATCGCACGATCGTGCAGTGGGATAAGGACGATCTCGCCGAGCTCGGCATCATCAAGATCGATCTGCTCGGCCTCGGCATGCTCTCGCTCTTACGCGATGCATTCGTGCTCTTCAAGCGCTCGTATCCCGATCGCCCACCGATGTCGCTCGGCTCGATACCGGCGGACGACCGCCCGACGTACGAGATGTTGCAGAAAGCCGATTCGATCGGCGTCTTCCAAGTCGAATCGCGCGCGCAGCAGTCGATGTTGCCACGTTTGAAGCCCGCGTGTTTCTACGACATCGTGATGCAGGTAGCGATCATCCGCCCGGGCCCGATCCAAGGCGATATGATCCACCCGTTCTTGCGCCGGCGCAACGGCCTCGAACCCGTCACCTATCCGCACCCGAAGCTCAAGCCGATCCTCGAACGCACCCTCGGCGTGCCGCTCTTTCAAGAGCAAGGGATGCGCATGGCGATGGAAGCCGCGGGGTTCAGCGCGGGCGAAGCCGATCAACTCCGCCGCGCGATGGGCAACAAACGTTCGCGCGCGCGCATGGCGGAAATCTATCCGCGCTTGGTTGCGGGCATGGTCGCAAACGGCATCGCGCACGAGGCCGCGGATCAACTCTTCCACATGCTCGAAGGCTTCGCCGATTACGGCTTCCCCGAATCGCACGCGGCATCGTTCGCACTGCTCGCCTATGCTTCCGCATATGTGAAATGTCACGAACCCGCGATCTTCTGCGCCGCGATCCTCAACGTGCAGCCGATGGGCTTCTACTCGACCGAAGTGCTCGTTAACGATGCGAAGCGCCACGGCGTCACCGTCAAGCCCGTCGCCGTGAACGAAAGCGAGTGGTGGAGTTTCGTCGATCGCGAGGGATGCTTGCGCCTCGGGTTCCATCTCGTGCGCGGCATGGGCGATGCCCAGCGCGAGAACCTCGAACGCGCGCTCGTCTTCGGCGATGCAAGCGACGGCGCACCGCGCGAATTCTCCGATCTCCTCGATTTTGCCCGACGCTCGCGGCTCTCGCGCGAATCGCTCGATCAGCTCGCCGCCGCCGACGCGTTCGCGATCTGGTATCCCTCGCGCCGCGAAGCCCTCTGGGCGCTACGCGGCCTCGACGAACGCGAAGCGCGCGGCGAACTCGGGCGCGCGATGGAGATCGAACACGAGCCCGCACCGCTCTTGCGCGCGCTCACGCCGATCGAGGCGACGACGTTCGACATCACCGCAACGGGCGTCGCCGATGTCCAACCGATCGCGCATTTACGCCCGCAACTCGATCGCGAGAACGTGCTCGCGGCGAACCGTCTCGGCGGGATGCCGAACCATCTCGTGTGCAAGGTCGGCGGCTTGGTCATCACGCGCCAACGCCCGGGCACCGCGAAGGGCTTCGTGTTCCTCACGCTCGAGGACGAGACGGGGCTCGTCAACGTCATCGTGCGCCCCGACATCTACGAGCGCAATCGCCGCATCATCCGCCAGTCGCAGTGCCTCGTGATCGAAGGCGTCCTCCAGAAAGATCAGGGCACGCTCGACATCATCATGAAACGCTGCTGGCCCCTCGACCCACGCGGCACCACGGACCACGTCCGCTCCCGCAATTTCCACTAGCGGGCAACGAAGCGGCAACATGGGGCGGTTATGATGTTCGTCGAAGTCATCGGTCCCGTTTGATGAGGAAAGCAGATGAACGCAATCGATTTCGTTGAGGAAGTGAAGAAAGAGCTGCGTACACTCGAACGTCCGCCCGATGTCGGCGAGGCCGACGTAACTCTCGGCCTGGATTCGACCGGGGATAAAGCGATATGGATTTCGTTTTCGGTCGGTGGAAAAGACGAATACGATGCGTTTCTCGACAAGCTCAACGCATTCGCGCAAGAAGTTACTTCGAAGCTCTTGCGTCTGTACGGTTCCGACCAGTGGCCGTACGTGCGTTATCGCCGCTAACGATGGCCTACGCGAAAGACCTTCTCGAACAATCGTTGCACTTGGCACGGCGGGAACGCCTTCGGTCGAAACACGCAAGTTTACGCCGCGCGATCTCCACTGCGTACTACTCACTGTTCCACCTTCTCGTTGCGGACGCGACATCGATCGTCAAGCCAGCGCTGCTGCGCGCGCAAGTAAGCCGAGCATATAGTCACGACAACATGAAAAGTGTCTGCAGATCGTGGGTGCATGGAACGACCGAAAATCTCCCCGACCATCAAAAGAAACTCGTCACCGGCCTGCTCGATCGCCGATTCATGACGGTCGCAAACGGGTTTATCCGATTACAAGAAGCGCGGCACACGGCCGATTACGACCTATCGTACTCATTCGCGAGGTTGGATGCCCTAGAGTTCGTTAGGTTGGCCGCGAGCGCACGTCAAGATTGGAAAGCGATCGCGCCGACAAACAACGCGAAGGTTTTTCTTGCGGCGTTGCTCTTCGAGAAGCACTGGAAGCCTCGGTAACGCAAAGCGACGTGCTGCTTCGGACACTCGACGCACCGTGCAAACAACACATCGGGCATTTATCCGACGCTGCGTAAAAGGCAATAGCGCGCCGTCGGCGTAGCGCCGCACATGCGACTTCCTTCGCTCGTTATCGCACTGCTCGTCGTCGCGACGACCGCACTCGCCGCGCACACGCCCGCGCAGGCGCGCGTGACCGGGTTCGAGATCGTCAGTCGCACGGATGTGCTCGCCGGGGCGCCGTTCGGCGCGACCGGGGCGTACGAGAAGATCGTCGGCAAATTGCACTTTGCCGATGTGCCGGATACGCCCGCGAATCGGCTCGTCGTCGATCTCGGGCTCGCTCCGCGGAACGCGAAGGGCGAGGTTGAGTCCACCGCCGATCTCTACATGCTCCGCCCGAAGGACGAAGCCAAGGGCAACGGCGCGGCGATCGTCGAGGTGAATAACCGCGGCGGCAAGGGCCTCATCTGGCATCAGAACCACGCGAAGTCGTCCGCCGATCCCACAACCGCGGAACAATTCGGCGACGGCTTTCTCATGCAGCACGGCTTCACCGTGATGTGGATCGGCTGGCAGTTCGACGTACCGCGCGACGTGAAGACGAACATGAAACTCGTCGCGCCCGTCGCACACAACGCGGACGGTAGCGCGATCACGGGGCTCGTGCGTTCCGACTTCCACGTCGACAAACCGACCGCGGAGCAAGGGATCGGTCACAACGGCAGCGTTCCGTATCCGGTCGCGGATGCGAACGACCCCGCAAACGTGCTCACGGAACGCGACGACGTCCTCGCTCCGCGCCAAACGATCCCGCGCTCGCTCTGGCACTTCACGCAGAACGACGAAGCGATCGCGCTGACCAATGGTTTCGCTCCTGGGAAAATATACGAGCTCGTGTATCGCGCGAAAGATCCAACCGTCGTCGGCCTGGGCCTCGCAGCCGAGCGCGATGCGGTTGCGTGGATCAAGCACGATCCGACCGCGATCGCGCACGTGAAGCGCGCGTACAGTTACGGCATTTCGCAAACCGGCCGCTTCTTGCGCCAGTTCGTCGAGCAAGGCTTCAATGCCGATGAAGACGGGCGCATCGTCTTCGATGGCATGATGCCGATCGTTAGCGGCGCCGCACTCGGTAGCTTCAACTATCGCTTCGGACAGCCGTCGCGCGATGCCGCGGCGTTTTCGTCGTTCTTTTATCCGACGGACGTCTTTCCGTTTACCGATGCCGCACAAACCGATCCGGTAACGGGCGCAACGGACGGTATCCTCACGCACGCAAACGCGCTCGCGACGCCGCTGAAGATCATGTATCTCTTTACCTCGCACGAGTATTACGGCCGCGTCGCTTCGCTGACGACCACGAATGTCGAAGGCACGGCCGATGTGACGCTACCGCCGAGCGTGCGCGCGTATGCCGTAATGGGCGGCGAGCATGTGCCGCGCGTCGCGGCGAAACCACGCGAAGGCGCCCGCTATACGGTCGACCCGCTCGACTACACCTGGACGGAACGTGCGCTCTTGGTGCGCCTCGATGCGTGGGTGCGCGCGGGCACGGCACCGCCGGAGAGCCACTATCCCCGTATCGCCGATGCAACGCTCGTCGCGCCCGAGAAGACGCACTTTCCCGCGATCGCAGGCGTGAAGGCACCGACCCCGGCCGTCGTGCATCGCACGTGGCGTTACGACTTCGGCCCGCAATGGCGGAGCGGCATCAGCACGCAACAACCGCCGATCCTCGGTGCCGCCTATCCCGTGCTCGTGCCGCAAATGGATGCCGACGGTAACGACCTCGGCGGCTTACGGCTTCCAGAAATCGCCGTACCGCTCGCAACGTACACGGGTTGGAACATGCGCACGAGCGAGACCGGCTTCGGCGATCACCTCGTCGATTTCTTCGGCTCATATTTTCCATTTCCAGCAACGAACGCCGAGCGTACGCGTACGGGCGACCCGCGACGATCCGTCGCGGAGCGGTATCCCACGCGCGCCGCTTACCTTACGGCGTACGATGCTGCGACCGCCGCGCTCGTGCGCGACGGCTATCTGCTTGCAACGGACGTGCCGAGTTTGCACGCGCGCGCAGAAGAGCTCTGGGCGACCACGCAAGGGCCATAGCGTCGTAAACGACACCCCCTTAAATTCATGGGTTCGACAACAATTTAACCTTCGCGAGCGAGGGAGCTGCTTCGCGGATACGGATAGCAACCGAGCGATGCATTCTTGTCTCGTCTCTTTTGTCGTCCGCGCGTGCTGCGTTTTGCCGATCCTTGCGATCGCTGCATGCGCCTCGGTGATGCCGCACGCGATAACGTACGCGCGGACGGAGACGCTCGCGTCGCAGCGCGTCTGTAGCGATGCGCTGCCCGGAACGGCGCGGTGTCTCGTCCTGATTGCCGATGATTCCGCGAGAATGCAAACATCGTCAGCGCGCTATGCCGGCGGTATGAACGCGCCCGCCCCTATCAACGCCGTGCAAGCCACCGCGAAAGTAATCGCCGGCTATGGCCCGAGCGATCTGCAACGCGCATATGGCATTACGTCCGCGGCTGCGACAAACGGCGATGGCGTGACGATCGCCGTCGTTTCCGTCTACGACGCGCTACACCTCGAAGACGATCTCGCTGCGTACCGCGCGCATTTCGGCTTGCCGCCGTGCACGAGCGCGAATCGGTGTTTCACGAAACGCGGACAGAGCGACGCGGGAGCGTTGCCGCAACCCGATCCGAGTTGGGCGATCGAATCCACGCTCGACGTGCAGATGATCTCCGCGAATTGCCCGCGCTGCGCGATCCTCGTCATCGAAGCGAACTCGTCGGGTGCGGACGATCTCGCCGCCGCCGTCGATATCGCGGCTCGGCAGCATCCCCGCGCGATCGCGAACAGTTACGCAATCGCCGAATGGCCGGGCGAACGAAGCCCGGCGTACGCCGCAGCATACGACCATCCGGGCATCGCGATCGTCGCGGCCGCCGGAGACAACGGCTACGGCGTGAACTTTCCCGCGGCATATGCATCGGTCATCGCGGTCGGTGGAACGAGCCTGATCGCGACGACGACAAACGCCCGTGGCTTCGCCGAGGTCGCCTGGAGCGGAACCGGCAGCGGCTGTTCCGCGTACGTCGCGAAGCCCGCGTGGCAGCACGATACCGGCTGCGCGATGCGCACGGTCGCCGACCTCGCGTACGCGGCCGACCCCGCCTATGGAGTGGCGATGTATACCTCGACCCCGTTACCGAGCGGCCGCGTCGGCTGGCTCGTCGCCGGAGGCACCAGCGCGGGCGCTCCGGCAATCGCGGCGCTCTACGGCCTCGGTCCGTCGCTCGGCACAAACTCCGCAGGCGCACGACTCTACGATAACGCTACGCATTTTTTCGACATCACGCTGGGCGCGAACGGCTCGTGCGAAACCCCGTACGCATGCGCGAGCGGGAGCGGCTACGACGGCCCGACCGGCCTCGGTTCCCCGAACGGCGTCACCGCGTTCTAACGCGGGCGTAAGGCGAGCGGGCTGATCATCTCTTCGGCTGGGAACGGCTTCGGGATCATGCGGTAATTGCTCGCCGTTGCAATCACGGGCGCGATCTCTTTCGCATCGAGATACGCCGCCGGTTGCGAACGTGCCATCGAGCCGAGCGCCGCCGGATCGACGCCGATGAAGCTTGCGATCAGTTCCGTCGTTTGCGATTCGTGCGCGCTGACATACGCGTTCGCTTCGTGCATGACGGTCGCGAAACGCGTCGCCACGCTACGATTGTTCGCGATCCACGTCGCATCGGCGAACCACGCGGCAACTTGGTACCGCTTCGCGATCGCATCGAACACGGCGGCACCGAAGCGCGCCTTGCCGTTGCCAATGACATCCGCCATCACCGGATTCCAGAGCGTCGCACCCTCGATACGGCCTTGTTCCAGTGCGGCACCGACGGCCGAGGGCGGCAGTTCGATGAATCGGACTTCTTTCGCATCGCCGCCATGCGCGTCGATCCACGCCTGCGTAGCGATCGCATTCAGATCGTTGAGCGAAGCGACTCCGAGCACTTTGCCCGCGAGATCTTTCGCTTCGCGCATCGTCGATTTCGCACCGACGATGAGCCCGCCGTCCGGCGCTTCCGCGCGATAGAGCCCCGCGGGCGCGAGCAGCGCAAACGGGAGCGAACGCGCATGCGCGGCGACGAGATTCATCATGCTCGCCTTGCCCATTTGCAGCGACCCGCCAGCGACGGCGGCCGCGATCGAGGCACCATTGGACATGCGCGCGATCTGCACGTCGAGGCCGACCGCTTTGAACAGCCCCATTTTCTGCGCGTACAAAAGCGGCGTCGATTGATCGTCGAGCGCCGCGCCGATCGCAAGCGGCGTCAGGCTCTGCGCGCGCACGAACGCGGGCGCACCGGCGAACGCGGCGAGGCTCGCGCCGAACGCCGCGCGTTTCACGTTGCCGCGCGCGCGGCGAGCGCCACACGCATCGCGTTCGCCGTTTCCACGAGCATCTGATCGGCCTTTTTGCGGATCATCGGTTGTCCGAAATCGCCCATGCGGCCCATGATCGTCGCATCCGTGGCGACGTGCATCTTCGTCCCGGTGCCCGCTTCTTCCAAGCGCATCGTCATCGTCGCTTTCACGGCACCGCCGACGCGCTTATCGTTCGCATCGAGGCGAAGCGACGCGACGCGCGTTTCCGCATCCGCCGTGACGATCGCGATCTCGCTCTTGAGCGTAAGCCCGATCGGGCCGACCTTCACCTTGACGTTCACGGCGTACTTGTCGTCGCCGAGCGACTGCACCGCATCCGTACCGGGCAGACATTTTGCAACTTGCGGAACATCCATCACGAACGCCCACACTTCGGCCGGCGTTGCGGGCAATTCGACCGTCTGCTCGAACGTCATCGCGCGCCCGCCGCAGCTGCCGCTTCGATCGAAGCAACGATGCCCGCGTAACCGGTGCAGCGACAGAGATTGCCCATCATGTAGTGCTCGATTTCATCACGCGTAGGGTTGGGATTTTCGGCAAGAAGTGCGGTCGACGCGAGCAGTTGCCCCGGCGTGCAGATACCGCACTGGAAGCCGCCGTGCGCGATAAACGCCTGCTGCAAGGGCGAAAGCTCGCCATCGCGCGCGAGCCCCTCGACCGTCGTCACGCTCTTGCCCTGCACGAACAGCGCAGGTAGAATGCAGCCCGTCATCAGCGTGCCGTCGACGAGCACGCTGCACGCGCCGCACACGCCGACCGAACAACCGACCTTCGGGCCCGTGACGCCGAGTTCGTCGCGCAACAGATCGACGAGAATCCGTTCCGGTGGGATCCTGCACGTTTGCGGCGTGCCGTTGAGGGAGAACGAAAGCTCGATCGTCATGCGGGTACCCCTTCGTTGACTGCTTCTTCGGCATGTTCTGCATCCAGGCGCGCGACCGCCGCATCGAGCGCTGCACGTTCGACGCCGTAATCGGCACACGCCGCATCGCGACTGATGTAACCATCCATAACGTCGGCGACGATCGCATCGAACGCGCGCGCTTGCGGCGCTCCGAGCCCCGCGCCGCCCGCTTTTTCGAGTTGCAAGAGGTCGCCCGCCATCAGCTTCACGCCGGAAAAGCGGCTCCCCAAACGTTTCTCGCGCGGCGTGCCCGGATTGAGCACCAGCGAGCCGAGCGCGCCGTCCGCGCCGCCGTCGATGCCGACCGCGGGCAGATCGTGCTTACCGCCGCGCAACGTGAGTTGTGCATCGTCCACGAGCACTTCCCACACGCGCCGCGGTGCGAGCCCACCGCGATATTTTCCGGCACCGCCGGAATCGCGCACGAGTTCGAAACGCCGGATGCGCGTGGGATATTCGCTCTCCACGATCTCGACCGGCGCGCAGCGCGTGTTCGAGAGAAGTACCGCGATTCCGGAAACACCGTCGGAAGTCGCGCGGCCACCGTACGCGGAGCCGATCGACTCATATTGCACGAACGCGCGGCCGTCCGTGCGCTTCCCGGTAATCGAAAGCCCACCGACGCCACCGTTGCCCGCCATGCGCCTTGCCGGTACGAAGCCACTGAGCGCGACGAGCATCGCTTCCGTCACGGCGGTCGTCGCGGCCATGTACGTGCAACACGGCGCCGGGAACCGCGGATTGACGACCGAGCCCTCGCGGAAGCTCGCTTCGACGACGCGCGCAACGCCTGCGTTATTCGGAAGCGACGGATCGACCATCGCGATAAGCGCGTAATAGCAGCAACCGCGGGCGAGCGCAGGGCCGATATTGACCGGGCCGTGCGCCTGATCGTCGCAGCCCGTGAAATCGAAGTGGATGCGATCGCCCGTCTTCGTGATGCGCACGTGATAGCGGATGCGCACGTCGGGCCGAACGCCGTCCGTATCGACAAACGATGCCGCTTCGTGCGTGCCGTCGGGCCACGTCGCGAGGATCGCGCGAATGCGCGCTTCCGTGACGTCTTGCATGTGGGCGAACGCGTCGAGCACCGTTGCGGTACCGTATTTCACGAACAGCTCGCGCACGCGTCGTTCGCCGAGCCGCGAAACGCCGATTTGGCCCCGAATATCGCCCGTGACGAGATCGGGCGTGCGGCTATTCGCGCGCACGATCGACTCGATATCGCGCTGCACTTCGCCCGCGGCGACATAGCGCACGGGCGGGTACTGGATGCCTTCCTGGAACAGCTCGCGCGCGGCCCCATACGATGTGCCCGGAACGACGCCACCGAGATCGCTCTTGTGTGCGATGCTACCGCAGAACGCGACGAGCACGCCGTCGTTGAACACGGGCGTGACAACGGCCATATCCATCGAATGCGTGACGCCCGCGAGATACGGGTGATTCGTGATGAACGCATCGCCGTCGTTGATATCGTCGCCGAAATCACGGAGTACCGCGCGCACGACTTCCGGCAGCGCGCTGACGTGCAATGGCAACACGACGTGTTCGCCGACCACGTTACCCGATGCATCGAGTAACATGCAGCTCGCATCCTGGGACTCACGGATGATCGTCGAGTAGCCCGTGCGGAAGATGCTGTCTTGCATCTCTTGCACGATGCCGTCGAGGCGGCTCTGCACGACTTGGAACGTTACGGGATCGATCATCGCCTAGGCCCTCGCAAGCTCGGGTGCGGGCGTAGAGGCGTGCACGCCCGTTCGGATCTCGATCTGCCCGAGCGCGACGACCCGTGCGCGATGCCCGGCGCCGACGACCGTCGTCGAATCGCCCTGCAACAAGATCGCGGGACCGACGATCTCCGCGCCCTCGGGAATTTTCGCGCGATCGTACAGCGCCGTGACCGCGGGCTCCGTACCTGCGACGTACGTCGTGCGTTCGCCGAGACGCGCCGCAGCGAGATCCGTCGCGCGCGTAAACGGCGAGGCGATCGATGCGTGTGGCACGGGAGCGACGGCGGTCATCCGATAGTTCACGATTTCGACAAGTTCGTCCGGCGCCGCGTGGCCCGTGAGTTGCTGGTGTTCGACATCGAAGGCGAGGCGCGCGGCGTGCAGTGCATCGCGGCTCGTGGGGATCTCGGGAACGGCGACGGCGAGATCGTATCCCTGGCCGACGTAGCGCAGATCGAGTGAATACTCGAAGCGTAGCGCATCCGCGGCGAAGCCCTCGGCGACGAGTTCCGCTTCGCCCTGCGCGCGCAACGCCTCGAACGTCGCCCGCACGGAGGCGGGGTCGATCGTATCGATGCGCGCCAGGTGCGACGTGATGTAATCGTGGCGCACGTCGGAGAGCAACAGTCCGAGCGCGCTCGTCACGCCGGGAAATGCGGGTACGAGCACGCCGCGCATGCCGAGTTCCTCGGCGATCGGCGCCGCGTGCAACGGCCCCGCGCCACCGAACGCGAGCAGATGGAAATCGCGCAAATCGTATCCGCGGTTGGAAGAGACGACCTTGATCGCTTCTTGCATCTTCACGTTGACGATCTCGACGATACCGCGCGCCGCCGCGATGACGGAGAGCCCGAGCGGTTCCGCGATCTTCACGCGGATCGCTTCTTCCGCGGCCGCGCGATCGAGGCGTAGCGTCCCGCCCGCAAGCGGGCTCTCTTCCGCGAGCACGCCGAGGACGAGATTCGCATCGGTGATCGTCGGCTCGGTGCCGCCGCGGCCATAACACACGGGGCCCGGCTGCGCGCCCGCGCTGCGCGGACCGACTTGCAACACGCCGCTCGCATCGACGAACGCGATCGTGCCGCCGCCCGCGGCAACCGTATGGATATCGAGCATCGGAACGAGCACGTCGCGCCCATGCACTTTGCCCGCGCCACGCCGCATCGGCCGGCCGCCCTCGATCAGCGCGACATCGGTGCTCGTTCCACCCATATCGAACGTGACGACGTTGCCGAAACCGCCGCTCTCCGCGATCAATCGACATGAGGCGACGACGCCCGCCGCCGGGCCGCTCAGGATCGTCTGCACGCTGCGTTTCGCGGCCGATGCGAAGCTCGCGACGCCACCGTTCGAGCGCATGATGTAGCGCTGTTTCGCGCTGCAACCCGCGGCCGTCAGGCGTTCGCCGAGCAAATCGATATAGTGTTCGAGCTTCGGGTTCAGATACGCGTTGACGACCGTCGTCGAGAGCCGATAGTACTCGCGAATCTGCGGCGCGACATCGCTCGAGAGCGAAACGTTCACATGCGGCGCGATCTCCGCGATCAACGCGCCGACGCGGCGCTCGTGATCCGGATTGCGGAACGAAAACAGCAGCGTCACCGCGATCGACGTGACGCCGCGCGCGACGAGTTCCTGGATCGCTCCGCGCGTGGCCGCTTCATCGAGCTCCACGAGCACGCTGCCGTCGAAGAGCACGCGCTCCGGGACTTCGCGCGTCAGGCGCGCGGGCACGAGCGGTCGCGGCCGTTCGAAGAAGAGGTCGTACGTCGTCGCGCCATACGGCCGGCTCTGCTCGCCGACTTCGTAGATCCCGCGAAAGCCTTCGGTAACGAGCAGCCCCGTGCGCGCGCCGTTTTCTTCGAGGATCGCGTTCGTACCGACCGTGGTGCCGTGCGAGAAGAAAGCGACGTCCGCACCCGCGGCGCCGGTGCGCTCGAGGTACCCACGCAAGCCCGCGACGATGCCATCGGCCTCGACGCCACGCGTCGAGGGAACCTTGAACACCTCGACCGCGCCGCTCGCGGCATCGAGCACGACGAAATCCGTAAAAGTGCCGCCGGTATCGACGGCGACGCGAAGCTGTTTCACGAAAAACCCTAGCGGAAGCGCGTGCCCGGCGACGCCGGAGGCACGCGGGAAGAAATGTTTCTTCCGGGTAGTATGTCACGAGGACGGTAATTAACTGCAAGGAATACATCGAATTCCCCCACGCTTGAGAATTGGTCGATGCGCACGTTCGAATACCACCCGACGACGACGCTCCACGAGGCACTCGGCCTGCTCCACGACCACGGCGCGGACGCCGCGGCGATGGCCGGCGGCACGTCACTCGTGCTGATGATGCGCCAGGGGCTCATGCAGCCCGAGGTGGTCGTCGACCTCAACGGCATCGCGGAGTTGCGCGGCATCCGCCTTACCGCGGATGGCAGCCTCGAACTCGGCGCGCTCGAAACGCACCGCGCGATCGAGACCTCACCGACCGTCCACGCGTTCTGCCCGGCGCTTGCGGAAACGTTCGGGCGCATCGCAACCGTGCGCATCCGCAATCAGGCGACGCTCGGCGGCAACCTCGTGCACGCGGACCCCTCGCAAGACCCGCCGCCGATGCTGATCGCACTCGACGCAAGCGCCGTTATCGCAACCATGGACGGCGAGCGCGTCGTTCCGCTGGCGGAGTTCTTCCTCGATTACTTCGAGAGCGCCGTTGCGGAGGGCGAGCTCTTACGCTGCGTGCGCATCCCCGCGCTCGCGCCGAACGCGCGCGCGGCCTACACGAAGTTCTTACCGGGGACCGAAGACGATTACGCGACCGTCGCCGTCGCCGCGTACCTCGATTGCTCGGCGGACAAGCACTGCAATGAGATTCGGATCGGCCTCGGTTCGCTCGGCGTGACGCCGCTGCGCGCCCGCGCCGTCGAAGATGCGTTGCGCGGTACCGTCCTCACGCGCGGAACGATCGCGCACGCCGCCACGCTAGCGGACGACATCATCGACCCCTTTACCGATGCGCGCGGAAGCGCGGCCTACAAGCGCGCGATGGCGCGCGTTTGGATCGAACGCACCATCGCCGACCTCGCGGAGATTCCGGAATGAGCACGACCCTTCGCCCGCCCGAACGCAGCGCGACCGAGCGCTTCGCACCGAACGAACTACGCGTCGAAGGTCGCGGTAAGGTCAGCGGCGCCACGCGGTACACGGCCGACATCGCGCTGCCGGGAATGCTCTGGTGCGCGTTCGCGACGAGCCCCTTTCCCCACGCACGCATCGTGTCGATCGACACGAGCGCGGCCGAAGCCGTGCCCGGCGTGCGTGCCATCATCACGGGCCCGCAGCTCGGGCCGCTCAACTTCGGGCGTCGCCTCTTCGATCGCCCGGTGCTCGCGTATGACGTGGTGCGTTTCGTCGGCGAACACGTCGCCGCGGTCGCCGCGGATACCCCGGCGGCGGCCGAGGAAGCGGCCGCGCTCATCGACGTCGAGTACGAAGAACTGCCCGTCGTCTCGAACACCGAGGACGCGCTCGCGAGCGATGCGCCGGTGTTGCATCCGCTCGGCGATTCGTATCTGTTTTCCGACGCCGTTCGCCAACCGCGCACGCATCAAAACATCCAAGGCGGGCGAACGCTCGCGAAAGGCGACGCGGATCTCGAAGCGCATTTCGCCGCAGCGCATAAGGTCTACGAACATCGCTTCACGACGCCGCGCCAACACCACGGCTACATCGAGCCGCACGCAGCGGTGGTCGCGATCGAAGACGACGGAACCGTGCGCGTGTACTCGCCGTGCAAGGCGCCGTTTCGCTTGCGCGAACAGCTCGCGATCGTGACGGGTGTCGAGCGCGCGAAGATCGTCATCGAAACCCCCGCGATCGGTGGCGATTTCGGCGGGAAGGGCATCGTTACGGACGAGTTCGCTTGTTACTTCCTTGCGAAACAAACGGGGCGCCCCATCAAAGCGATCTCGTCCTACGTCGACGACATTCAGACAATGGGCGTACGTCATGCGTCGACCGTCGTATTGCGCACCGGGGTCGATAAGAACGGCCGCTTCCTCGTGCACCACGCACGCGTCGATTACGACGGTGGCGCATACGCCGCAGGCAAGCCGGGCCCGTGGCTCACGCCGGGCCAACTCGGCTTCGCGACGATCCCGTACCAAGTTCCGCACGCGCGCATCGAAGTGCGCACCATCTATACGAACACCGTGCCCTCGGGCCACATGCGCGCGCCCGCCGACGTGCAAACCGTCTTCGCGTGGGAATCGCACGTCGATCTGATCGCGCGCGATCTCGGAATCGACGCGCTCGATTTCCGCCTCGCAAACGTGATGATGCCGGGCGACACCGCGCTCACGGGCGAGACAATTCATGCGCCACGCGCGCGCGAGGTGCTCGAAGCGCTCCGTCACGAGATCGCGTGGGATAAACGCGACCGCAAACCCGGCATCGGCTATGGCATCGGTTTCGCATGCCGCCATACGGGCGGCGGCAAGACCTCGCTCGTGCTGCGCCTCTTCGCGGACGGCACGCTCGAAGCGCTCACGGCCGTACCCGATCAGGGCTCGGGGAGTGCGACCGTCATCACGCGCGTCGCATCGGCGGCGCTTTCCATCGACCCCGCACGCATCGCGGTGCGCCGCGGCAACACGGCCGAAGCGCCGAACGACCCGGGCGCGGGCGCGAGCCGCGTGACGCATATCGTCGGCGGCGCGGCAGAGGCCGCGGGCAAAGCGATGCGCGCGAAACTCGAAGCGCTGGTGGGCTTGCGGCTCGTCGAAGATACGTTCGTCGACGAGGCGAGCGGCCGCGAGACGTCCTTCGCCGAGATCGCCGCGCGCGTGTGCGCCGACGGTCCGCTCGAAGTCATCGGCAAATACGACGGTACGCATAGCGACCCGTCCGCGCATCCCGCCGACTACAGCTTCTCCGCATTCGGCGTCACCGTGAACGTCGATGCGCGGACAGGCGCTTTCCAGATCGCCGAGGCGACGTTCGTCGTGGATGTCGGCACGATCATCAACCCCGTCTCGCATCAGGGCCAGATCGACGGCGGCTACGTGTACGGCCTCGGGAACGCGCTGCTGGAAGAGCTCCCGGTCGAAGACGGCAAGATCGCGACGCTCAATCTCGCCGATTACAAGCTTCCCTCGATCGCTGACGTGCCACCCCTTCGCACCGTGCTCTTGCACGGCGAAGTTTCGGGTGGCCCGTTCGGCGCGAAGATGGCGGGCGAGTTGAGCAACACCGGGATCGGTCCCGCGATCGCAAACGCGATCGACGACGCGGTCGGCGCGCGCATCGCCGTTCTTCCCATCACGGCCGAGCGCGTCTTCAACGCGCTCGCGGAGACACACGCATGATGCAATCACGAAACAAAGGCCCAGCAAACGCATCGTTCCGCCGCCTAACAACGATCGTTCTCGGCTGCGCGCTCGTCGCGCTCACGCCGCTCGCGGTGCAAACGCGAGCGACTGCCGCCGATCCGCTGCCGTTGCGCGTCGCCGCAACCGCAAACGATACGTATGCGGAAGCGTACTACGCGCAAGACCGCGGGTTCTTCGCAAAGGCCGGATTGAACGTCGAGCTCACGACGTTCGCAAACGGCGCGTCCGTCGCACAAGCGGTCGCTGGCGGCGGTGTGGATGTCGGTATTTCCAATGTCGTGCAAATTGCGTCTGCCGTCGAACACAACATCCCGTTCAAGTACTTCGCGGGCGGCGGTATGTATGCGAGCGATTCCGCGACCTCGGCACTCCTCGTCGCGAACGACACGCCGATCAAATCGGCGAAAGAATTCGAGGGCAAATCGATCGCCGTCTCTACGCTCAAAGACTTGAGCGCACTCGCGACCAAAGCATGGCTCGCGCAGAACGGCGTCGACGTCACGAAAGTCACGTTCATCGAAATCCCGTTCCCCGCGATGGCACCCGCCCTTACACGTGGCACTGTTGCCGGCGCGGTGATCTCGGAACCGTCGCTATCGTTTGCGAAAGAGAACGGCGCACGCATCTTTGCCCAAACCTACGACGCGATCGGCAAGCGTTTCATGATTAGCGGCTGGTTCGCGAACGCCGAGTTTCTCGCAAAGAATCCGGAAGCCGCACGCCGCTTCGCGCTCGCGATTTACGAAGCCGGAAAGTGGGCGAACGCGCATCACGCCGAGTCCGCCGCGATCCTCGTGAAGTACGCCAAGATGAAGCCCGAACTCGCGGCGAAGATGGCGCGCTGCCGTTACGCGGAGCGCCTCGATCCCGCCCAAATCCAGGGCGCGATCGATCTCGGCGTACGTTACGGCGTGATCGACCGCGCCATCGACGCATCGGAGCTGATCGCGGCCGTCAAGAGCTGACGGTCCGCGCCGTAAACGGCGACCGCGGCCTCTTCGCTGACGTACCCATCGAGCACGTCGCCGAGGACGGTCGCGAACGCCCGCTCGTGCGGATCGCCGAGGCCGCCGCCGCCGGCTTTTTCGATGCGCAACACGTCGCCCGGTACGAGCGCGACGCCGCCGAAGCGGCTCGGTAGCACGCGCTCCGCGGGCGTGCCGGGATTGAGCACGCAACTCCCGAGCGCCGCCGCCGCACCGCCGTCGATGCCATGCGCGGGTACGGTATGCTTGCCGCCGCGTAACGTCAGCTGCGCTTGCGGTGCGAGCACTTCGTATTCGCGAACCGGCCCGAGCCCGCCACGGAAGCGTCCGGCGCCGCCGGAGTCCATCCGCAGCGCGAAGCGGCGCACGCGCGTCGGAAACTCCGATTCCAAGATCTCGATCGGCGTGATGCGCGAGTTCGAAAGCAACACGCTCACGCCGGAAACGCCGTCCTTCATACTCCGCGCGCCGTAGGCCGAGCCGATCGATTCATATTGCACGAACGCGGAACCATTCGGACGCGCGCCGCTGATCGCCATGCCGCCACCCACACCGCCTCCGGCCGCGATCTTGCGCCCGGTGGCGAGTTTCGTGAGCGCGTCGATCAGCGCTTCGGTTACGGCCATCGCGGTCGCCATATAGTTGTTCGTCGGGGCCGGAAAGACGGGATCGAGGACCGAGCCCGGGCGCGTGGTCGTTGCGATCGCACGCGCGAGCCCGCCGTTATTTTCGATCGTGGGATCGATCATCGCGATCGTCGCGTAATAGCAGCACCCGCGCACGAGCGCGGGGCGTACGTTGATCGGGCCGAGCGTCTGATCGCTCGAACCGGAAAAATCGAAGTGCAACGTCTCGCCGCGCTTCTCGACGCGCACGTGATAGCGCACCGGGACGTCGAGCGCGACGCCGTCGTGATCGACGAAGCTCTCCGCTTCCGCGGTTCCATCGGGCCACGTCGCAAGCTCCGCGCGGGCGCAGCGCTCCGTGGCATCCTGTTTCTCGGCGAACGTCGCGAGCAGCGCCGGTAAGCCATAACGCGCGATCGTTTCCGCGAGACGGCGCTCGCCGAGCCGCGCCACGCCGACTTGCCCGCGTACGTCGCCGATCACGAGCTCCGGGGTGCGACTGTTCGCGCGAAGCATCGCATCGATATCGCGTGCGATCGTGCCCGCACGCATGTACCGCACCGGCGGAAACAAGATCCCCTCGTGAAAGATCTCGCGCGCGTTTCCCGAGCCCGTGCCCGGTACGATGCCGCCGAGGTCGCTCTTGTGCGCGATGCTGCCGCAGAACGCCGCAAGCACGCCATCGTGAAACACGGGCGTGACCACGGCCATATCGACCGAGTGCGTCACCCCAGCGTCGTACGGGTGATTCGTGATGAACGCATCGCCCGGTTCGATCGCATCGCCGAAGATGCGGCGCACGGCGCGCACGACTTCCGGCAACGCCGCGACGTGCAACGGCAACACCACGTGCTCGCCGACAACCGAACCCTCGGCATCCATGAGCATGCAGCTCGCATCTTGCGACTCGCGCACGATCGTCGAATAACCCGTGCGGAAGATGCCCTCTTGCATCTCTTGCACGATGCCGGAAAGACGGCTTGCGATAACCGCAAACGTGACGGGATCGATCGCGGCCATACTAGCTCGCAACGCCGAAGATCGCGTTAAACGATTTCGCGTAGTCGGCGTAATTGACGCTCTCCGCGGGATCGCTGATGATGAAGTGGATGCGCGGTCCCCAGATCGCGGGATCGTTCTTCACGTCCTTGCGCGCCGAGATACGGCCGAGCGAGGCGGCGATCCAGCGCTGATTCTCGCGGCCGATCGACCACTTCATGAAGAGGCGTGCGGCGTTCGGGTGCGGGGCTTTCGCGGCGACGCCGATGCCATGCACTTCGATCACGGTCGGCTCGGGGTTGATGTTGATCGCCGTGCCGGCCACCTGCTCGCGCGCCATGTTGTAGCCGTACGTGTTGACCGCGCCGATATACTCGCCCGCGACGAGCATATTCTCGGCTTGCTGGTGGCTATTGACGAGCTTCGCGCCGTTCGCTGCGAGCGCGCGTGCGAGCCCTTCGCCGCGCTCCTTCCCGAACGCGCGCTGCATCGCGGCATACCACTCGTACGACCCGCTGAAGAGCGCGAACTTGCCCTTCCACTCGGGCTTCGTAAAATCGAACCACGATTTCGGCGGCGCCAGATGCGCGGCCGCGAGCAGCTTCGGGTTATATGCGATCGTTTCCGTATTTAGGAAAAGACTGGCCCAGAAGCCCTCGCGATCGAACGTGCCCGCCGTCATCTCCCCCGTCTCCGGGAACGACGTTTTCTCGAGCAACTGCTGCCGCTTGAGCAAATCGATTTGGAAGCCCGGCTCGTCCACCACATCGGCCTTCGGCGTGCCCGCCCGCGCCTCGATCATCATCCGGCTCGGGATGACGTTGCTTTCCAAGCGGAGCGTCTGCACCGCGATGCCGTACTTCGCTTCGAAGCGTTGGCCGAGCGCCTGCATCTGCGGCGCAGTCATCGAGCCATACAGCACGACGGCGCCTTCTTTTTTTGCGGCGGCGATGAGTGCCGCATCCGGATCGGTTGCCGAAACCGCGGGCACCGGCAGCGTGCAGAATATTGCCAGAACGAGCAAAGAGGCGCGGAAATTCATTGCATTCAATACGGAGTTCGACTGCCAAATCTCCTTTCGGAGCGGAGCCTTATGCAAGAAGCCACGTTCGAAACTACGCCAGCCGCATCCGCGCTTTCGCTGCTCGCCGATGCGGTAGCGGGCGAGATCGCAATCGGCGGCACGCCCGAGCAACTCACGGGCCGGCTCGCGACGGTGCTCGCGCAAGCGCTCGGGGACGACGGGCTGGCCGCCGCGTTCGCCGGGCGTAGTAGCTCGTTCGAAGCCTGGAGCGATCCGGAACGCGGCTTCCTCATCCACGCCTCCGTGCAGGTTCCCGGGCATCACACGCGCGCCCACGATCACGCCGAATCGTGGGCCGTCTACGGGAGCTATCGCGGCCACACCGCGTTCCGGCTCTTCGACCGCGACGATGACCTCGCGCCGGGCGTCGCAGCGCTTCGGCTCGTGCGCGACCACATCGCGCAACCGGGCGACGTTACGATCGTCTTGCCCGGGCAGGTGCACGAAAACCGCAACCCGTCGACCGAAGCCGTTGCGTGGAATATCGTGCTCCGTCCGCGCCCGCTGCGCGAGCTTCGGCGCCGCCGATACGACCCCGAAACGGGCGCGTACGCCATGATGAACGCGTCCGCACCCGGCTAAGCGCAGGCGGGACCCTCCTGCTACGCAAAGCCCGTCACTATGAAGTTTGCCATACCAACGGCCGCGCTGGCGCTTGCCGCCGCGCTCCTCACGACCTCCATGCTCGCGCCCGCATCCGCGCAAGCGCCGAACGACGGCGGCCTCGGCACCGAACTCGGCATGCAGCAACAAAACGCTTCCGGCGAAGTCGGGACCGTTACCCTGTTCGCCCGCGGTGCAAAGACGCTCGTCGTGCTCGCGATTTCCGGCGCCCCGAACGGCCCCCAGCCGGCCCACATCCACCGCGGATCGAGCTGTGATAGCATCGATCCGAAACCCGCGTTCGCGCTCGCGAACGTCGTCAACGGACGCTCGAAGACGCTGGTCCCGGTTTCCATCGATCGCCTGCTCTCCGGCAACTACAGCGTGAACGTGCACCAGAGCACGACCAATATCGCCCGCTACGTCTCCTGTGGGAATTTATATAAATCATGAACCTTCTCGAAACCACCCTCCCGGCCGCGCCCGGATTTAACCGTCGCATGTTCGTCGGCATGACCGCAGGTGTCGCGGCTGCCGTTCCGTCCGCCATTTCGATCGCGCTCGCGCAGAGCGATCTCGGCAAACCGCACGATGCGATCGTGAGCGAGAGCGATCCCGCGATCGTCGTCTCGCGCCCGATGCTCGTGCGTCCGGACACCACGATCGATGCGTACGCGGCGATGCCGAAAAAGATCACCGCGACCACGCCGTGCGTCGTCGTGACGCAACACATCTGGGGCGTCGACGCGCAGATCCGCGATACCGTCCGCCGCTACGCGAAGGAAGGCTACATCGCGATCGCGCCCAACCTTTTCGCGCGCACGAAGACGGCGGCGGGCGACGGCACGACCGATATCTCGACGTTCCGCCCGGCTTCCGGTGCGCTGACGGACGAGCAAGTCGCGGGCGATCTGCTCGCCGGCCGCGCTTGGGCGCTCACGCAGGCGCCGAAAGCGAAAGTCGGCATCACCGGCTTCTGCATGGGCGGCAGCTACACGCTCAAGGAAGTCATCGGGCGCACGGAATTCGCCGCCGCATCGATGTTCTACGGCGCGGTCCGCGTAGGCCTGAAGCCCGACGAACCCTCGACGTTCCCGTATACGAGCAAGATCACGACACCGCTCATGGGCAGCTTCGGCGCGCTCGATGGCGGCATCAAGCCGGATGACGTGAAGGCGATGTTCGCGCTCCTTACGTCGCCACACGACGTCAAAGTCTACGACGACGCACCGCACGCGTTTTTCGACGACACGCGCGCGAGCTACCGAGCCGCAGCAGCTGCCGATGCGTGGACGCGCACGATGGCCTGGTTCAAAACCTACCTGACCGCCTAACGCACGGCCCGGCGCACCGCCGGGCGCACAACGTGTAGCCGAGGACACTCGGCGTACGGTAAGCACGATCGTCAACGGGGCCCCTTTGCGGCGGCCCCGAACTTTTCTCAGGCGATGCCGTATCTGATCGCGCACTGCGCGGATGTCCATCTCGAAACGACATTCTCCAATCGTCGCGGCGGCTCGTACCGCAGGCGCGCGCTTGCGGACGCGTTCGTACGCATCGTCGACGAAGCGATCGCGCGCGCTGCCGATGCGCTGACGATCGGCGGCGATTTATACGAGGCCGAGCGTGCGGGCCCGCAGACGGCCCGCTTTTTGGCAAACGAATGCGTCCGCTTCGGAAAACCGGTGTTCGTCGCGCCCGGGAATCACGACCCATACGGCCCGCACCATCTGCTCGCGCGCGGCGCGCTGCCGCCGAACGTGCGGATTTTCGACGAAGCCGCCTGGCGTCCGTACGCGCTCGCGGAAGGCATCACGCTCTGGGGCTTCGGCCACACCGGCGCCGAGCCCGGACGTCCGTTTGCAAACGCGCGCTTCGATCGAAGCGGCGGCGTACAAATCGCGCTCGTGCACGGCTCCGACGAGAGCCGCTGCCCCCCCGGCAAACGCGCGACCGCGCCGTTCTCCGAAGACGAAGTCGCCGAATCGGGTGCCGACTTGTTGCTGACCGGCCACTACCACGGCGGCTACACGATCGAACGTGCCGGGAAGCCGTTTATCGCCTATCCGGGTTCGCCCGAGCCGATCAAATTCGGCGAGGGCGCGCACGGAATGCTCTTCGTGCACATCGCCGACGACGCGACGATCGCACTCGAACGCGTACCGGTCGGGCGCACGCGGCTGCACGACGTTACCTGCGCGTGCGACGACGCACCCGACGATCGCGCGGTCCACGCGCACCTTCGGGCCGCGCTCGCGGCCTACGACGCGAACGATTTCGTTCGCGTGCGGCTCACGGGTCTCGTCGCGCCCGCTACGCGCATCGAAACGGATGAGCTCGAAGACGCCTTCGCGCACCTCGGCTCGCTGGAAGTGATCGACGCGACGACGGCCTGCGATCCGGAGCTACTCGCGCAAGAGCGCACGGTGCGTGGCCACAGCATCGCCGATCTCTTGCAACGGGCGCGCAACACGAGCGATCGCGAGGCCGCAGCCGATGCCGAACGCGCGTTGCGCTACGTCGCACTCGCGTTTTCGGGCGGTGAGGTTGCGCCATGAAACTCCGCGAACTCCACGTCGCCGGATTCGGCAAACTCGTCGAACGCGAACTCGCGTTTGGCGAAGGCCTCACGATCGTCGTCGGGGAGAACGAAGCGGGGAAATCGACCGTTGCGACCGCGATCGCCGCGACGTTATTTGGCGTTGGCCGAAAAGATGCGCGCGATGCATGGCGCCCATGGTCGAGCGCGCGGTACGCGGCGACCCTGCGCTACACGCTCGACGATGGCCGTGCGTTCGAAGTGCAGCGCGCCTTCGACGATGCGAAGGCCGTCAGCGTCTACGATCGTAACGGCGTCGATATCGCGGGATCGCTCGCGATTGCGAAGCTCCCCGCACCGGGCGAAGTGCATCTTGGCGTGCCCTACGACGTCTTCGTGAACGCATCGTGCGTGCGACAGCGCGAGATCGATCTCGAGAGTAAATGCGCCTCGGCGATCGCGGGCGCGCTCTCGCGGGCGCTCGGCGGAGGACCGAAAGAAAATGCGGCCGTCGCCGCGATCGCAACGTTGCAAGACGCCCTGCGCGATCACGTCGGAACCGATCGCGCGACGAAGAACGCGCCGCTAAAGATCGCGCGCGAACGCGCGGCGCAAGCGCGAACGCGAGCGGACGCCGCGCGCCGCGCGTTGCATGCGCTGGCGGATCGACGGACGGCATACGAAACGGCACGCGCGGCGCATGACGCACTCTTTGCGCGATTCGCGAATATCGAGCGACGGATCGACGTGGCGCGCGCGGCGACCGTACGCGCACGCTTGCAGAAGCTCCAAGAACTCCGCGATGAGATCGCCGAGGTGCAAACCGCGCACGCGCGATTCGCCGACGTCGCAGACTGGCCGAACGATTTGGCCGAGCGCTTCGCCCGCAGCGATGCCGATTGCGAACGCACGCGAGCGCTTGCCGCCGCCGCTAGTGACGCCGCACTTGCGGCACGACCGAGCGCGAGCGAAGAAGCGGAACGCGCCGCACTCGAAACGTCGATCGGCGCGATCGACGATACGGCGTACGCCGCACTCTGCGAGGCTTCGTGCCAAGCACGCGAGGCGGGCGCGCGCGCGAGCGAAGCGAGCGCTGCCGCCGTCGCCGCGCGCCACGACGGCGAGGGCGGCTCGCAGATCTTCGGTGCGCTCGTCGCGGCAACCGCGATCTTCGCAATGGCGACCGTGGGGTTCGTCGTCGCGCGCGACATGCTCGTCGGCGTGCTTTGCGCGATCGCCGCAATCGCAGGCGGCTTCGCGCTCGCGCGTCTCTCCGCACGGCGGTCCGCAAAGCGCAAACGCGCGTCCGAAGCGCAGGCCCGTGCCGATGCTGCGATCGGAGCCGAACGCGACGCTGCGAGCATCGTCGCTCGCGTTCTCGAACCGCGCGGGATCGTAAACGTGGACGAACTCGGACGCAGGCGGGATCGCTTCCGCGAGCTTACCGAGCGCGCGCGACGTGCGGCCGAGCGTACCGGCGTTTCGAGCGAAGCCACCGCCGCGGCCGTAATCGCCGACCGAGCGCTTGCGGCCATCGTCGCCGAAGCGCGGCTCGATGCGGCGGACGAACGCGATGCGATCCGCATGCACGTGCGTGACCGCGATGCGCGCAAGCGCGAGCGTGATGGCCTGGCCGCGCGCCTCGAAATGCTCGCCTTCCAGCGCAACTCGGAACTCGGCGACGACGACGAGGAGGCGCTGCTGCAAGAGCGCGAGCGGCTCGCCGCACGGATCGGCGACACCCCCCCGGAATCCGGCGTCTCGCATCGCGCGCTCGTCGACGAACGCGCCGAGATCGAAGCGCAATTACGTGCCGCCGAAGGACGCCTCGCGGAGACGCAAGCGACGCTGCGCGCGAGCGAGGAACAGATCGCGGATGTCGCCGCACTCGACGATGAAGTGGCACGCTACGATGCCGAAGTCGCGCGGCTCGATGCGTTTCGCCGTGCCGTCACGCTCGCGATCAAAACCGTCGAAGACCGCACGAAAGAAGCGCATGAACGCTTCGCGCGGCGGCTCGAAGATTACGCCGCACGCACGTTCGCGACGATTACCGCAGGCCGCTACGGCGAAATCAAGGTCGACCCAACGACCCTCGAGGTGAACGTGCGCGTCCCGGAAACGAAAGCGTTCATCCCGCTCGATCGCCTATCGGCGGGAACGCGCGATCAGGCGTATCTCGTAACGCGCATCGCGATGGCGCGCATGTTTTCCGAGGGGCTGGAAACGCCACCGCTCTTGCTCGACGATCCGGTTGCGTTTTGGGATGAAGCGCGCATCGCGCGCCTGCTCCCGCTCTTAGCGGAGGCGGCTGCAACGATGCAGACGGTCGTCTTTACGGCAAGCGAAGCATTCGCAACCGCGGCCGCCGGATTCGGCGCGACGGTAATCCGGCTCGAGGCGCAAACCCCCGCGATCGCTTAGCTTTCGGCGGGCGAGCGATCGACGCGTTCGACCGCGATGAGGATCTCTTTTTTGCCCGTCAAGCGTACGAACGTGATCGTCACGTCGACGGCGCCATGCACGAAGGGGAAGAAGTAGTCGAACGATTCGCTCACCACCGCAGTCGTCTTGATGAACGCTTGCATGCGCCCCTCGAACGCTTGCACGGCCGTACACGGCGCGACATCGCGGAAAAAATTTTTCCCGATGACGTTCGCCGCCGCTTGATGCGAGAGACGCGATTCGTAATCGTTGTACGAGACGATCGTCCCGCTGTAATCGACGACGACCGCGCCGATGGGCAACGCATCGAGCGCCTCGGGCGAGAGCTCGATGAGTCGCCACATCCGTTCGTTTGCGGTCATCTATTTGGCGGTCTTCAGCGCTCGCACGGCCGCGAGCGTGTTTTCCACGTGTTTGTCGGGATCGAGCGAAGAGTAAGCGTAGGCGATCGTGCCGTCTTGCGCGACGACATACGAGATGCGGTTCGCATACACGAACGCGACCACAGAGTCGTACTTCTTCGCGATCTTCAAGCCCGGATCGGATGCCACCGGAAACGCCGACTGGCACTTCTCGACGGAGAACTTCTTGAGCTTCTCCATGTCGTCGCCGGAAACGCCGATGACGGTTGCGCCCGCCTTCGTGTATTCGGGGATCGCTTCCGAGAACTCGTGCGCTTCGACGTTGCAGCCCGACGTGAACGCCGCCGGATAGAAGTACACGACGACCGGGCCCTTCTTGAGCGCGTCGGCGAGTGCGAACGACGTTTCCTTGCCGCCCATCGCGGCTGCGAGCGTGAAGTCGGGGGCCTTATCGCCTTTGGCGAGGCCGGCCGCATATGCCGGGGCGGCACTGAAACCGACCGCGCCGACGACGGCGGCAGCCGCGAGACCGGATTGAACGAACGTACGACGATCCATGAACGATCCTCCAGCGAACGGTAGCGCGATCGGGCGCAACTAGCAGCCGATCATGCGAGCGATGACGAGACGTTGGACTTCGTTCGTGCCTTCGCCGATCTCATTGATTTTCTGGTCGCGGTACATGCGCGAGACCGGATACTCGTCCATGAAGCCGTAGCCGCCGTGGATCTGGACCGCTTCGTTGCAGACGCGGCGCGAGACTTCGCCCGAATAGAGCTTGCCGAGGCTTGCGGAAAGGTTGAAATCGCGGCCGTTGTCCTTCTCCCACGCGGCCTTGAGCACCATCAACTTCGCGTGCTCGATCTCCATCTTCATGTCGGCGAGCTTGAACTGGATCGCCTGGAACTTGGAGATCGGCTGCCCGAACTGGTGCCGTTCTTTCGCGTACTTGAGCGATTCGTCGTACGCGCCCATCGCGAGGCCGACGGAAAGCGCGCCGACCGAAATGCGGCCGCCGTCGAGGATTTTCAAGAACTGTTTGAGGCCCTTACCGCGCTCGCCGAGGACGTGCTCGTCCGAGACTTTCGCGTCCGCAAAGCTGAGTTCGCGCGTATCCGACGCCTTCCAGCCCATCTTGTTGTATTTCTTCGAGCGCGTGAACCCGGGCGTGTCCTGCGGCACGATGAAATTCGTGATCTCGCTGCGGCCGCGTTCGTCCTTACCCGTGACCGCGGTGATCGTCGAGCCGCCCGTAACATCGGTGCCGCTATTGGTGATAAAGGCCTTCGTGCCGTTGATCGTCCACGTGCCGTTGCCGTCGTGCTCGGCACGCGTCTGCGTTCCACCCGCATCGCTTCCGGCGTTGGGCTCCGTCAGGCCGAAACCCCAGAGCGACGTGCCCTGCGCGAGCGGTACGAGATATTTCTGCTTCTGCGCTTCCGTCCCGAAATAGTAGAACGGCGAAGCGCCGAGCGAGACGGCGGCGGCGAGCGTGATGCCGGTCGACGCATCGGCGCGCGAGATTTCCATCACGGCGAGCGCGTACGAAACCGTATCGGCTCCGGCGCCGCCGTACTCTTCCGGGAACGGAAGCCCGAAGAGCCCGAGGTCGGCCATCTTGCGCACGAGATCGTACGGAAACGCGGCGTCGCGATCCATCTCCTCGGCACGTGGCGCGACTTCTTCGCGGGCGAACTCGTGGCAGAGCGCTTGGATCGCTTTTTGATCGTCGGTAAGATCGAAATTCATGATGCAGAGGTATCGGTAGTGGCGCGCCGAGAAAAAACCTTCCACGCAGTTGCCGCGCGAGCGAGCGGCGATGCGCGGTTCTTCTCCGAAGCAGGCACCTATGATCGAGACGTCCGGTTGATCACACTTCGCGGCGTAACGCTCACGTATCCGAACGGCACGCGTGCCGTCGAAGACCTCGATTTAGAGATCGACAAGGGTGCGTTCGTGTTTCTCGTCGGCCACTCGGGTACGGGAAAATCGAGCTTGCTCAAGCTGATGTACCGCGAGGCCGTTCCATCGGCCGGTACCGTGATCGTCGATGGCGTGCGCGTCGATACGCTCAAGCGTTCGAAGATTCCGCAGTTGCGGCGCAGCGTCGGCGTCGTCTTTCAAGATTTCAAGCTACTCACGCACAAGACGGTTTGGGAGAATGTCGCGTTCGCGTTGCAGGTCACGGGCGCGGCCACACGCGATGTGATGCGGCAGGTGCCACGCGCGCTCGATCTCGTCGGCCTCTCACACAAGAGCCGGATGTTTCCGGGCGAACTTTCGGGCGGCGAACAGCAGCGTACCGCGATCGCGCGCGCGCTTGTGAACAACCCAAAGATTCTGCTCTGCGACGAGCCGACGGGCAATCTCGATCCGTCGAACACCACAGAGATCATGGAGCTGCTCCAGCGGATCAATTTGAAAGGCACGACCGTCGTCGTCGCCACCCATAACGTCGCCGTCGTCGATCGCATGCGTCGGCGCGTCGTGCGACTCGAAAACGGACGCATCGTAACGGACGAAGAGCGGGGATTCTACCATCGTGGATTGGGGCAAAGTCAGGTTCTTTCTGGGTGAGGTTCTTACGAACTTCACGCGCAACGCCCCGATGCAGATCACCGCGATCGGCACGGTAAGCGTTACGATCGTGCTCCTCGGAGCCTTTCTCTACGTGCGCGAAACCGTGGCGTCGTTCGGCGCGGGCGTGCTCGACCGGATCGAGATCAAGGTCTACATGAATCCCGATGCCGATCGCAAGACCGAGGACGCGGTGCGTGCGGTGCTCGCATCCGATCCGCGCGTACTTGAAGCCGTGTTCGTCGATAAGAAAGCGGGCTTGCGCAAGATGCGCGATCTGTTGCGCAAGGAACTCGACACCTCGCTGCTCACGAGCAACCCCTTGCCCGATGCGTTCAACGTGCGCGTGCGCAAACCCGAAGACGTGCCGATCGTCGCGCAACACGTGCAGCGCGTGGCGGGGATCGCGACGGTCGAATATGCGGCAGGCACCGTTACGAAGTTACTCAATCTCGCAAATGTATTCGGCCGCATCGGCGTGGTGATGATCGCGCTCTTGCTCCTCACGGCCGCAATCATCATCGCGAACACGATCCGCCTTACCGTGTTCGCGCGCCGTCGCGAAATCGCGATCATGCAGCTCGTCGGCGCGACGAACGCGTACATTCGCGGACCGTTCATCATGGAAGGCCTCGTCGCGGGGCTCGCGGGCGCGGCGATCGCGCTCGGCATCCTCGCACTCGCCGATACGCAAGTCGCGAAGGTCGCAGCCACGATCCAATTCGTTCCGTTGCACGTGAACGAGGGAATGCTCGCACTCGAATTGCTCGGAGTCGGCGCGGCCGTGGGCTTCGTAAGCTCCTGGCTCTCCGTCGGCCGGTATTTGCGGAGCTAAGTGACGGATTCACTCGCTCCCGAGCGCAAACGGGTGTTGGTCGTGGACGACGACCGGCACTTACGCCGCATTCTCGCGACGAATCTGCGCATCGCGGGCTTCGATGCGCTCGAAGCGGGCGATAGCAAAGCGGCGCTAGCGGCGCTCGATACGTACGTGCCGGATATCGTGTTGCTCGACGTCACGTTACCGCTCGTCGACGGGTTCGAGCTGTGTCGGCGCATCCGGCGACATCCGACGTGCTCGCATGTGCCCGTCATGATGCTAACCGCGCGCGGCGAGACGGAAGATCAAGTCAAGGGCTTCGCCGCGGGCGCGGACGACTACATCGTGAAGCCCTTTCGCCCGCAGGAAATGCTCGCGCGCGTCAACGCGAAGATCCGTCGCGTCGAATCCGATTCGTCGCTGCAACCGCTCACGCGCCTACCGGGGAACGTCGCGATCGCGGCCGAGGTCGCGAAGCGTCTGCAACGCGGAGAGCCGCTCTGCGTGCTCTATCTCGACCTCGACAACTTCAAAGCATTCAACGACGTATACGGGTTCGTCCAAGGTGACGAGGCGATCCGGCTCACGGCGCAAGTGCTCGTCGATGCCGTGCGCCGCAACGACGACGGCGGTTTCGTCGGCCACATCGGCGGCGATGATTTCATCGCGGTCACGAATACCCTCGAGCGCGCACGGGCGATCGGGACCGAGATGATCGCCACCTTCGATCGCGAGGTGCGTTCGCTGTATTCCGAGACCGATCTCAAGCGCGGGTACATCGAGTCGCACGATCGTCGCGGAGCGCTCGCGCGCTTTCCCATCATCGCGATTTCGATCGCGCTCGTTTCCACGCTGATCCGGCCGATCGGAACGTACCAGGAGATCGGCGAGATCGCTGCGGAGTTGAAGGCACATGCGAAAGCACAACCGGGTTCGGTACTCGTGACCGACAAGCGGCGCGCGTGATGCGTCGATTTTTCGCCGTCGTGCTCGCGAGCGCGGTTTTTTACGGCGCGGCACCCGCAAGCGCGGACGTCAGCGCGAAGATCCGCGAGCAAAAGGCGCATCTCGCCGACGTGAAGGCAAAGCTGCGCAAGAAGAACGCGCAACTCGGCGACGCACGTGCGAACGTCGCGATCGCCGCAACGCAACTCGCCGTCGCCGATCGGAACATCGTCGCAGCCAACGCTTCCCTCGCCGAGATCGAGGCGAGCCTGCGCTCGAATCGGCGCAAACTCGCATGGAATCAAGTGCAGCTCACCGCCGCACAAGCGACCGTGAACCGGCACGACCAGGCGCTGCGGCGACGGCTCGTCGATGCGTACGAGCACGGCGATCGCGAATACATCGAAGTATTGCTCGGCTCGACCTCTTTCGCCGATTTCGTCGAACGCTGGAACGACATCCGGTATCTCGTCCGCGCGAACGAACGCACCATCCGCGAACGCCGCCAGGCCGAGCGCGTCGTCGCGACCGTGCGGGGAACGCTCGTCGCCGATCACGCGCAACTCGACGCCGCCGAAGCCTCGGCGCGTCAAAAGCGCCTACAGCTCGACGCCCTCGAAGCGCAGCGCCGTAATTTGCTCGCGATCGCCGAGAACCGCAAGACCGAAGTGCAGCACGAGGTCGCGAGCGCCGAAGAAGAATCGCAAGCCGCATCCGATGCGATCCGCGCGCTCATCGCGCAAAAACTCGCCGAAGAAGCGGCCGAAGCCGAGCGCCAGCGCCGCGCGCGCCAGCTCGCGGGGCAAACCGAAGGCCCGGTACGGGGCGCCCCCGGCCGCCTCGCGTGGCCGGCATCCGGCACGATCACCTCGTACTTCGGGATGCGCACGAATCCGGTCAACGGCATCTTCCGCAACCACGACGGCATCGATATCGGGGCGCCGACGGGCGCGACGATTACGGCTGCGGCGGCGGGCAAGGTCATCGACGTCGGCTACGACGGCGGCGGGTACGGCAACTATATCGTCATCAGCCACGGCGGCAACCTCGCCACGCTCTACGGGCACTGTTCGCAAATCTTCGTCGGGAACGGCCAAGAAGTGCAGCAGGGCCAGGCGATCGGGGCGGTCGGCTCGACGGGAAATTCGACCGGGCCCCATCTCCATTTCGGGGTGCAGGTCGGCGCGAGCTTCGTCGATCCGATGAGCTATCTGCGCTAGATTCGTGCCGGAATGGCGTTTTCGATGGTCGGACGGGTAAAGATGCGATGAACGCGGAGCAAGCGTGGAACGATTCCGATGCTCGGCGGGTTAACATCCACACACTCGCGACCGCTATCTGAGGGTAACCGCTTTCCCGTGCCGACACCTATCCGCGCCCTTCTCGCAGCCGTCATCGTCGCAGCAGCAGCCCTCGGCGGCTCGGCAGTCGTCAACGCGCGCGCCGGCGCGGCGGATCTCGCTCCGCCCTTTTCGCTCAACCTCAGCGGGTTCTCGGGCGACCGCGGCCTGATCGCACATTCGATCGACCGCGTGGAAAAGGCGTATTACAAACCCGTCGATCCGCAAACGCTCCTCGATGGCGAGCATAAATATCTGGTCCAGTATCTGCAGAAGGTCGCGAAGATCGCGGCACCCGTCGTGCCGACGGAAAAAGCGACGGGCGATCGCTCGCGCGATACCGATCTCGCCTATGCGATGGTCACGACGGCCGAGCAAAAATATAAGAAGAGCGCGACCCACAAAGAGTTTACCGAGATCGCGCTCGCGGGACTGATGTCGAGCCTCGGCGATCCGTATACCGTCTATCTTACGAAGCACGAGATCGACGGCTTGCAGGAGGGGCTCAAAGGCGGCGCCTTCGGCGGTATCGGGATCTATATCATCCAGGACAAATACGGCGACACGCTCGCCGATCCGATCGAGGGCAACCCCGCAATCTCCGCCGGCGTGAAGCCGGGCGATGTCATCGATACGGTCGACGGCCACAAGACGATGGGCATGAAACTCGACTCGGTCGAGGGCCTCATCCGCGGGCCGATCGGATCGCATGTGACGATGACCGTGCACCAGCAGTCGTTTACCAAAATCGGAAAGAAGCTGCCACCCGGCCCGACGCGCTCGATCGCGATCACCCGCGCGCAAGTGTACGTGCCCTCGGTCAAAGCGAAGATCGAAGACGGCTATGCCTACGTCCGTCTCTCGGATTTCGGTAGCAACTCGTATGACGAAGTGCGCAAAGCGTTCGACGATGCGAAGGCCAAGGGTGCCAAGGGCTATATTCTCGATTTGCGCAACAACGGTGGCGGCTACCTCGATGCGGCCGTCGACATCTCATCGCTCTTCATCAAAGACGGCCCCATCGTGACGCAGATCAACCGCGCGGGCGACCGCGATGCGAAGTCTGCGACGGGAGCCGTCGGCGATTACCAGCCGCTCGCGATCCTCGTCAACAAGTACACCGCGAGCGCATCGGAGATCACCTCGGGCGCGGTGCAAGATTATGGCGTCGGCACCCTCGTCGGGACGAAGACGTTCGGGAAGGGCGTCGTGCAGAGCATTTACGCCCTCGAAGACGGCGGCGCGCTCAAGATCACGACGGCGAAGTACATCACGCCGAAGGGCCGCGATATCCATCACAAGGGCATCGTTCCCGATGTCGTCGTGGATCAGCCGGTCGAAGCCGCCGGGATGATCGATACGCCGAAAGACAAGCAGCTCGCGGCGGCAAAGGCCGTTCTCGCGAAAAAAGTCGCCGCACGATGAAGCGCATCATCCCACTTCTCCTCGCGGCGGCGCTCGCGGCCACAACCGCGCGGCTCCCCGCGGCGACCGCCGCAAGCACGCTGACCCTGCTCGATCGCCAAGAGCTCGCGTCCGCGTATACGCACCTAACCGAAGATTTCTACAAGCGCGTCGATGCGCAGAAAGCGCTCGACGGCGCGCGCCTCGGCTTGGTTTCGTATTTGCAGAAAAACGGTATCGCGAAGCCGGACGTTCCGCAGATGAAAGCGAGCGACGACGAGATCGCAAATCTCGGCAAGCTCGACCGCGAAGTCGCGGGCGTCGCCGCAACGTACGGCACGCGCTTCACCACGAAGGCGCTCACGCATGAGGCGCTCTCCGGGCTTCTCGGTTCGGTAAAAGACAAATACACGGTCTTTCTCAACGAAAAAGACTACGCCGCGCTCAATGAAAATCTCGACGGTACGAATTTCACGGGCGTCGGGATCACGTACTTCTTCGATGAAACATCGCACATGCTCGTGGCGGATACCGTCATCGAAGGCGGGCCCGCCGATAAGGCCGGGATCAAACCGCAAGACGTGATCGTTTCGATCGAATCGACGCAGACGAACACGCTCGATCCGAAAAATACGAAAGCCATTTCGTCGCTCTTACGCGGGCCGTCGGGTACGATCGTCAAGCTGCAGGTCATGCGCGAAGGGCAATTCCTCGCCGATCCGATCTCCGTGACGCGCGGCGAAATCCACGAGCCGAGCGTGATCTCGAAAATCTTGCCGGATGCGAACATCGGCTGGATCCGCCTCTCGGTCTTCGGACAGAATACGGGCGCCGAACTCTCGCGTGAGATCGGTCGGCTCGAAGCGCGAGGCGTGAAAGCCTACGTGCTCGACCTCCGTTTCAACGGCGGCGGTTACCTGAATTCGGCCGTCTCCGTATCGTCGAAGTTCATCCCGAGCGGACCGATCGTGACGGTAGAATCGCGCGGGGGCGAAAACACGCAGCTCGATGCCGAAAACACGGCGATCGCGCCCCGCCCGCTCGCAGTCCTCGTCAACGAGTTGACGGCATCTGCCTCGGAGATCACGGCGGGCGCGATCCAAGACAGCGGCGTCGGCACGATCATCGGCCACAAAACATACGGCAAGGGCGTCGTGCAGACGATCTTCCCGCTTCCCGACAAGACGGCGATTAAAATCACGACGCAACGCTATCTCACGGCGGGCGGCCGCGACATCAATGGCAAGGGCATCGAGCCCGATCTCGCCGTGGATTCGACCACCGTCAAGGACGGCTTGCGCTTGGGCTACCCGGGCCACGACGCGCAGCTCGCCAAAGCGGTCGCGTTCCTTGAGGGGAAGATCGCAAGCCTCAAGCCCGCGAGCGTCGCTGCCTCACCCGCCCCGTAGCCCGCTTACGCGCGTAGCGTCGGCGTCGGTATTTCGGAAAACTGCCCGAACGTCGTAAAAGCGATGTCGCGCGCCGCGAGGTACGGTTCGAGCGATCGTCCGCGCTTCGCGAAACGCTCGTCCGCTACGATGGCGGCGGCGAAATCCGAGATGCCGTCGCCGATGAAGACCGTCGGCAGCCCAGCATCCCGCGCCGCTCGGACGCGCGCGGCTTTATCGGTGCCGTTATCGTCGGCATCGACGAACGACATCGACCAGCCCGTGGGTGCAAAATCGACGTCGTTTGCGATTACGGGGACGTGGCCGAGCCCGACCGCATCGAGCATGGGCACGATGACCGAGCGAATGCCCGAGCTCAGGACCGTGACCGACCAGCCAGCGTCTCGCGCGCGGCCGACGAAGTCCCCGAAGGTCGGATCGATCGGCGCGTGTGTGGCAAGGCGCGCGACCGCTTCGCGCTGGGTGAGGCGCACGAATGCCGCCTGACGCCGGAGCACTTCGCGGAGCGAAAGCGTTCCGGCCATGAGCGCGGCGTCGATTGCATCCCACTCGTCCTCGCCCACCGCTTGGCGGGCGAGGACATCGAAGGTGTCCGCCGAGGTGACGGTGCCGTCGTAATCGACGAACACCGCACCGACGGGAATCACGACTTCTTGCGGCTCGTGGGTTTCTTGGCGACCGCCGTCGCCGTTTTCTTTGCGGCGGTTTTCTTCGCAGCGGGAGCCTTCTTCACCGGAGCCGCTTTGGCGGGTGATTTCGCCGGGGCGGCGGCCTTCGTGGCCTTGGCGGGCGCCCCAGCTTTCGCCGCCTTGGCAGGAGCGGCCGGTGCCACCGGTGCTTTTACCGCACGTGCCTTCCCAGCGGCACTCGCCTTGCGGAGTGGCGTGGGCTTTTCGGGTGCGACGGGCTCCGGGCTGGCGGCAGCCGGTGCGCGACGTGCCGGACGCGCCGGGGCTTTCGCGGCGGGTGTCGGCGTGGGCTCGGGGAGAGCCGCGGCCGGAGTGGAGCGTGGCGTGCGAACGCGGGCGCGCCGCGTCGATTCCGGCTCGGGCGTTACTACGGGGGCTTCGGCTTTCGTCCGCCCCCGGCGCACGGGCTGCTCCGGGACCGCGGCGGCCGGGACATCCGCGCCCTTGCGCCCGCGTCGACCCCGGCTTGCTGCGGGTGCTTCTTCGGAGGGCGGCGCGGCGGCCGGTGCCGGTTCGGCTGGCGACGGGAGCGCGGTCAGCTGGACCGGAGCGTCGAGTGCGCCCGCCACGGGAGCGGAACCGCCTCGGCGACGACGCGACGGACGGGTCGGGCGTGCCTGTTCGTCCGGCGCGGTGAGCGAGGGCGGGGGCGGTTCGACCGCGGGCGGTCCGGAACGTGGACGTGCGGTGAGCGCACGACTCGGTTCCTTCGGTGCCGTTTCCCCGGTGTGTTCGGCCTTGCCATCGGCCCCGACGCGGAAGATCCCGCGTTCGGGCACGCTCGGCATCGAGCCATCGGCATTCGGCGTCGCGGCCTCGCCACGATCGCCACCGCGTCCGCGGCGACGACGGCGGCGGCGGCGCTTGCGCGGCCCCGTGCCATCGGCCGCGAGCGGCGCTCCGTCGGTCGCGGGCGCTTCGCCCTCGGCCACGGCGTCCTCATCCTCGTCGCCTTCATCTGTGCCGTCATCCGCGCCCTGCGCGTCGACATCGTCCGCGACGGCGGCTCCACCGATCGCGCGGTCCAGTGCCGGACCTTCGCCCGCGCCACCACGGCGGCGGCGGCGGCGGCGTTTGCGCTTCCGCTGCACTTCGGCCGAATCGTCGCCCGCGGCTTCGCCGTCGGATTCGACGGCTTCGCCCGTTACCGCAGCGACGCGTGCGACCCCCGCCGACTTGACGAGCGCATCTTCGGCCTCGACTTCGGCCTGCGTGCTGATCCCGATCGCCGCGCGCACGCTCTGTCCGCGTGCGGCTTCGTCGGCCAGCTCTTGCAATTCTTCGGTCTGCTCTTCGATCGAAATCGGCTTGGAGCGTCCGCGGCCACCGCGACGACGGCGTTTGAGACGCGGCTCGGCGCCGGCGATGCCAAACGAAGTACCGGCCTCAGCGAGGATGTCCTTACCGTCGACATCGATGATCTTGATCTTGATCGTCTGCCCGACGAGGTTCGCACCGTTCTCGATTTCGACGAGGCGGCCGTGCACGACGGCGAGTGCGTTCGATGCGATCGGCAACCGTGCGTGGAGCACGTCCACGACGACTTCGTCGCCGACGCGGATCGGCGTTTCGTCCGGCGTCGCGGCGCCCGCGTTTTCGTACGAGATGCGCGGCTTCTCGGGGTGCACCATCGCATCGACGCGGACGTCGATCGCCGTATGCAGCTGCGCTTCGAGCGCCTTGAGTTCGTCTTCGTACCAGAATTCGACCGAGGCTGCGACCGTGGGCGAAGCGTGCAGATGCACGTGTTTCGGCGTCTCGCCGTTGTTGCCCGCGAGCTCGTCGCGCATCTTGCGGAACGTCGAAATCGTAACGGATTCCGGCGAAAGCACGGAACCGATTCCGCTGCACGTGGGGCAAGCGCCGCGCAGTTGCTGCGCGAGATCCTTGCCGACCCGCTTGCGGGTGAACTCGAGAAGCCCGAGCCCCGAGAACGATTGGATCGTCGAGCGCGTGCGGTCCTTGCGAAGCACGCCTTCGAGCGTCGCGATCACTTTCGAGCGCGCCGCTTCCGTGTTCATATCGATGAAATCACACACGATGATGCCGCCGATGTCGCGGAGGCGAACCTGGCGGGCGATCTCGGCCGCCGCTTCGATGTTCGTGCGAACGATGGTATCTTCGAGGTTCTTGCCGCCCGTGAATTTCCCGGAGTTCACGTCGATCACGGTAAGCGCTTCGGTCGTTTCGATCACGATCGAGCCACCCGAGGGCAGCTTCACGGTCGGCCGAAGCAGCTTCGCAAGCTCGTCGTCGATCTTGTAATCGCGGAAGAGATTCCGGCCGCCCTTATACGGCTGGATGCGCTCGACGTATTGCGGGCCGAGGAGGCGCATGAAATCGCGCACGCGTTCGGCTTCATCGGCATCGTCGATGTAGACGTGCTGGACTTCCGGCGTGATGAAATCGCGCGCGGCCTTGAAGACGAGGTTCATGTCCTTGTGCAAGAGCGCGGGCGATTGCGCGTGCTTGAACTGCTCGACGATGCCGTGCCACATGCGGATCAACACGCCGAGATCGGCCATCAACTCGGCATCGGAGACGCCGCCCGCGGCCGTGCGCACGACCGTTGCCATGCCCTCCGGGCGGATGCGCTGCATGATCTTCTTGAGGCGATTGCGCTCGTCGGCCGACTCGATCTTGCGCGAGACGCCCGAATATTTGCCCTGTGGCATGAGGATCAGGTAGCGGCCGGGGAGCGAGATGTTCGTCGAGATGCGCGCGCCCTTGAGGCCGCGCGGCTCTTTCACGATCTGCACGAGGACATCGTCGCCGCGATTCACCTTCTCGGTGATCGTCCAGCCACTCCGGCCCTGGGTGACTTCGACGTCGCCGATGTTGAGCGGCGTTTTATTGATGTCGTCGACGTAGAGAAAGGCGTTTCGGCCGAGGCCGATATCCACGAACGAGGCGCCCATCCCGGGGAGCACGTTCTGCACTTTGCCTTTGAAGATCGAGCCGATGACTTTTTCTTCGCGTTCGAAGTAAATCTCGGAGAGATTGCCGTCCTCGAGGATCGCTACCCGGTTTTCCCAGGGGTCGCTCGAGATGAGGATGTCGGTTGGCACGGATCACCTTTCGGGGTGCTCTCGGGCCCTCTCGTTCGCTCCGGTGAAGAGGGGCGTCCCGCGGCGCGGCTCACGCAACCAGGCGGGTCCGCACGAACGACGGCCCATGAATACGGATGAATGACGGGCAGCGCCCGCGGGTGGTTCGTGTGGCCAGCAGGCCACATAAAAGTTTCCAATCGCCAGCCGAACTCCGGAAACGCGACGCCCAAAGGACGCCGCATGCGGGCTCGACTTCGATCGTAGCCACCCTTCCGTCACCGTCGGGATAGGCCCTTCGCCCACCATCGTTACTTGACGCCGGCCCCTGCAATCCGTATCCTCATGTCTGGGGAACCGTACACGCCAGGATGGCGTCACGCGGTTTCCTGTTCAGCAGAGGAACAATGCATGCCAGGGAGTGGCGGAATCAGTATTGCGAACAACCTTCTAAGCGGGGCTGTTCAGCTTAACCTGAATCGGAGTCAGGATGCCCTCAAGACGGCGGTGACGCGTCTTTCGAGCGGCTTGCGGATCAACTCCGCAGCGGATGATCCGTCGGGCCTCGCGATCTCCGAGAAGTTGCAGGCGCAGGTCAACGGCTTCGACCAGGCATCGCGCAACATTCAAGACGCGCAGAGCGCGGCGCTCGTCGCCGACGGCGCGTTGCAAACGACGACCGACATCCTGCAGCGCATCCGCTCCCTTGCGGTCCAGGCGTCCTCGGACATAACTTCGCAATCCGACAAAGAGAATCTTCAGGTCGAGGTCGCGGCGCTTCTCAAAGAAGTGAACCGAATCTCGCAAAACACGCAATTCAACGGCTCGGCGCTGCTCGATGGTTCGCACGCGGGCTTCCAGGCGCAACAGCCGGCGTTCGTGACGATTACCTCCAATACCGCGCTCGCATCGGCGGGTACGGGGGCGGGCGGCGGAGCGACATCGCAGTCGTTCGCCAACCTCTCGCAAACCGGCGTCGTTACCGCAACCGAGAGCCTCACCGGCCTCACCGCCGGGCAGACGTACACGCTCGCCTTCGATGCATCGGGCGGCGGCGGCCTCCTCAATTACGCGGCGAAGGCCGATGGTGCGACCGTGGAGAGCTTCTCTGGCGCCGCACAGCCGCTGACGCCGTACTCGTATTCGTTTACGGCCACCGGTGCCGATACGGTTTCGATCACCGCAGCGAACATCGGTACGGTCACGCTCTCGAACATCACGGTGACCGGCACCGCAGCCGTAGGGGCGAACGTGAACCCCGGGCTCTTGATCGCCTCCGTAGTTGCCGCGAACGCGAATTTCGCAACCGCCGTCGGCAACGCGGCAAATGGGCTCACGGGCGTGCAAGGCTTCACGGCCGCATCGGCCACGACCGGTTACACGGTCGACGGCACGATCGCCCTCCAGGTGATCAACACGGGCGCCTCGATCGCCATCCAGGAGTCGTTCTTCAACTCGGCGGCCATCAGCGGAAATCCGGTCTCGGTCGCCGGGCAGCTCCTGGGCGCGAACCAGACGAGCACGCTCTTTGACAACGTCGCGATCATCACGGGCAACATCACGGCGGCCGATGTCGGGACGACCTCGTACTTGAAGGTCTCGCAAAACGTCGCCGCAACCTCGAACCCGAACAACCCGGCATTCAACTTCCAATCGGGCGCGGACGAAGGCTCCACGATTCAGATCGGCTTCTCGGCGACGAATACCGATACGCTTCGGATCGGTAACATCAACCTGCTGCTTTCGGCGGCATCGGCACCGTCGCTCGGCTCCGAGGATGCGATCGGGCAGATCGATAACGCGCTCAACCGATTACTCAACGAGCGCGCGCAGCTCGGCGCGATCATCGTCCGCCTCACCGAGGATTCCAACAACAACAACATCGCCTCGACCAACATCCAGGCCTCGGAATCGCAGGTGCGCGATCTGAACGTCGGTCAGGAAAGCACGCAATTCACGCGCTTGCAAATCCTCGTGCAGACCGGGACCTCGCTCCTCGCGCAGGCGAACGCAAACGCCCAATCCGTCCTGCGGCTCTTCCAGTAACGCTCGCGCACACGGCTGATTTCGCGCGCGTCTTCGGCGACGGCGAGGGGCTCCTCGTCTCGGCGCCGCGCGTCGGTCACGGCGGGCTGCTGCGCCTCGGCCGCGACGGGCTCTCCATCATCGACCGGTATTCTTGTCTCGGAATCGCGCGATCGGCCTCGGGCGAGCTCCTCGCACGCGGCTTCTCGTCCGGGCGCGCCGCGCGGCCGACGTGCGACATCGTCGTGTACGACGACGCGGGCATCCGCGACTACCGGCGCGTCGATGGTGTCGGCAACCTGCACGACCTCACCTTCGACGCGGCGGGCAGGCTTTACGCCGTCAATACTAGCGGCAACGCGGTCGTCCGGATCGACGACGATGCGATCGCGACGCATTGGGCGGGGCCACCGTATTTCGACGGCTGGCATATCAACTGCCTCACGCCCGTCGATGGCGAACTGTACGCGACGGCGTTTACCGCAACGGCGAAAGCCTCCGGATGGCGGAGCGACCCGGAACCCGACGGGATGCTCTTTCGCCTGTCCGACAACCACGTCGTCTGTCGCGGCCTTGCGAAGCCGCACGATCCGCGCAGGCTCGATGGGCGGTGGCTCGTCTGCGCATCCGACACCTCGGAGCTGGTCGCGATCGCGGACGACGGCACGGTCGTGCGGCGGCAACGGTTTTCCGACTTTACGCGGGGGCTCGCGTGGAACGAACGCTTCCTCTTCGTGGGCGACAGCAATCCCCGTGGGGCGCTCGAAACGGGCGCCACGAGTACGATCCATGCGATCGATCGCGCGACCTGGGAACCCGTTGCGCGCTTCGCGTTACCCGTGCCGGAAGTCTACGCGCTCGTGTACGAGCCGGCGGGCTGCGCCGATCCCGCACGGTACGACCTCACCACGTTGCTTCCGCGCTTCTCTACCGAAGCGGCGGCGGCAAGCGACGAACCCTGGCCGACGATGGATTTCGTGCGCCCGGAAGAGCAGCGCGCCGTGCTCTCGTACGCAATGCCTGCGGCTATCGCATGCGATTCGCACGTCGTTTTCGACCTGACGATGCGCAACGAAACACCATATGCGATCGCCTCGGTCGGGCCCGCACCCGTCCAGATCGTCGCGCAGTGGCACGACGCCGCGGGAATCGGCGATGTGTCCCACGTTTTCGATCTCACGGAACGCTTGGCTGCAGGAGCGGAACGGACCCAAGCCTTTTTCGTACCGACGCCACATGCGCCGGGCTCGTACGTCCTCCGGCTCGCCGTCACGCAATACGACACGTCGTGGACGAACGTTCGAATCGTCACGAACAATCTCGTCATCGCGGTCCGTGACGATTTGCCGCCGACGCCCGTGACGACGGCGCTCGCAACCGTCGCGAGCCGCATGACGACACCCGAGCCGGACGCGCTCGCTTCGTGGTCGTCCGCGGGTGTCAGCCTCGCCTTTGGCGACCGGCGCGATCCGCTCGATGGCGTGGCCACGCGCGGCCTGCAACGCGACGGCGGCGTCGTCGCACGCGCGGTGAACGAGAGCCCGTGGGGCGATCTGCTCGTGATGTACGACGCGGCGGGGATCGCCCGGGCGATTACGCGGCGCGCGCTGCGTGCGAGTGGCCGCGAAGCGATCTTCGACGATGTTGCCGCCGCTGCGCCCATACCGCTCGCGCTTCCCGGCGCCCTCGCCGGCTCGCTCCGCGTGGGCTTCGGCACCAATGGAAATCGCCGTCGCGAAGAACCGTTCCTCAATCGCTTCCGGGCGCTCGGGCTGCGCCCCGAACACGGGCTCTTCCCGCTCTCGCGCGTCCTCGCCGACGCATCCATCCGCGGATCGTTGACGGGCGAGCCCGCGCTTTGCATCGCCGCTGCGGGCTCGACGTTCGTACAGGTGCTGTCGGTCCGCAACGACGGCGATACGTTTCTCGTCGCCTCGGGGCCGAACGCGCTCCTCGCGAGCTTTCGCTGGTTCGCCGCCGACGGGACGCAGGTCACGAACGACGCCGATGTGCCGCGTTCGGCGCTTCGGGCGACGATCGGCCCGGCTGCGAGCGCCGCGTTTTCCATTCGTATCGTCGCTCCGAGCATTCCGGGGCGCTATCGGCTCGCGGTTTCGCTGCTGCAAGAAGCGGGGCGGTGGTTTTGCGACGTCGCTCCGCGCTTCGCTTGGGAAGCCACCCTCACGATCGGCGAAGCAGAAGCGCCCGAACGAAGTCTGTGAGCACGGCGGCACCGGCCTCGAGATCGTGCACGTCGGTATCGACGACGAGGTCCGGCGCCGCGGGTGCCTCATACGGCGAGTCGATGCCGGTGAAATCGCGGAGCTCGCCCGCCCGCGCCCGGCGATAGAGCCCTTTCACGTCGCGGCGCTCGCACGTCGCAAGCGTTGCTTGCACGGCGATTTCGTAAAAATGCCCGGGCGCCGCCGCACGCGCCCGCGCGCGATCGTCGCGCATCGGCGAAACGAGGGCGACGATCGCGACGAGCCCGGCGTCCGCGAACAACGCCGCGACTTCGCCCGTACGCCGGACATTTTCGCTGCGATCGGCGAGCGAAAACCCGAGATCACCATTGAGTCCCGTGCGTAAGCGGTCGCCATCGAGCACGTACGCATCGACGCCATCTTCCGCAAGCGTCGCGGCCAGGCGCTCCGCGAGCGTGGATTTCCCCGAGCACGGCAGTCCCGTCAGCCAGACCACGAACCCCGGTTCGCGCGTGCGCGCACGCCGCTCGCTTGCGAAAACGTTCGCAGATCGCGGCCGCTCCGCCGGTGCGTTCGTGGCCGCCCGCAGGCGCCCGCCGCCGACGATCCGCCCGCCGCGATAGAGCGCGAAGCGGGCGAGGGCCGAGCCTTCGAGATCGACGACGAGCGGCCGCACCGCGTGCAGGACGACGTCCGCGACGTCGTTGCGCGCTAAGCGGTCGGCGGTGTCCGTCGCAAACGTCGCCACATCGACGACGGAGCGAATCGCCGTGAGCGTGACGGCTCCATCGCGCGTACCGCAACGGAGGACGAACGCGTCCTGCGCGTGTGCCGGTTCCGCGTCGAGCCAGAACAGATCGGCCTCGACGTGCCGCGCAAGGGTCGGTGGCCCGATCAGTTCGCTTGCAACATCGCCCGGCTCGATGAAGAGCGGCCGATCGATCGTGATGCCGATTTCTTCGCCCGCAACGGCTGCGTGGCGCGCTTCCGGAAAGCGGACGACGCCGGTCACGGTCGCCGTTTCGCGTGACGGCGAGAACGCGAGCGTCATCCCTTCGGCGATCCGGCCACTCGCAACGCTCCCGACCAGCACCCGCTCGTCGCCGCGGCGGTAAACGTCGTGCACGAGGAAGCGGGTCGGGCGCTCCCGTGCTTCGGGGGCTTCGAGCGCATCGAGCAGTTCGACGAGCGTCGGGCCGCCGTACCAGGGGAGCCGCGCCGACCCCCGGACGAGGTTATCGCCATCGCGCGCGACCGTCGGGACGATGCCGGCACACGCGAGGCCGGCCGCGGAGAGCATCGCGACGACCGCCGATGCCGTCGCACGAAACGCGGCCTCGGAAAAAGCAACCGCGTCCATCTTATTCACGGCGACCGCACACGTCGGAAGGCCGAGGAGCGCCAGCAGCAACGCGTGGCGGCGCGTCTGCTCGCTCACGCCTTCGGCGGCATCGACGAGCAGGACGGCAGCGGCGGCGTCCGCCGCGCCGCTCACCATGTGCCGCACGAAGGCGACGTGACCCGGCGCATCGATGATCTCGTACCGACGGCGCGGGCTCGCGAACCACACGCGCGTCGCGTCGATCGTCACCGCCTGATCGCGTTCGAGCTGGAACGCGTCGAGTAAGAACGACAGCTCGACCGCGATTCCGCGGCGGCGCGCGGCCGCGAGCAGCTCTTCGTACTTGCCATCCGCGAAATGACCGCTATCGAGCAAGATGCGCGCGACGAGCGTCGACTTGCCATGATCGACATGCCCCGCGACGACGATCGGGACGGTGTTCACATGTAACCGCCGGCGCGCAAGCGCTCGAATGCGTCCTCGGTTTCGTGATCCATCGCGCGCCCCGCGCGTTCGGACTGCCGCGTCGTCTCGAGTTCCGCGATGATCGCGTCGATCGACGACGCTTCGCTCGGAACGGGGAACGTGATGTTGCTCTCCCCGAGCGAGCGAAAACGCTTCCCGTCGCGCGCGAGATATAGGGGGCAAAACGGGATATTTTCGCGCCGCGTATAGCGCCAGATATCGGCTTCGGTCCAGTGCAGAAGCGGGTGCACGCGGAGGTGCCCGCCATCGACCGTCTCGGTCTGGTGATACCGCCAGAACTCCGGCGGTTGATCGCGAAACGGCCACGAGCCATCGGGATCGCGCGGGCTGAACACGCGGTCCTTCGCGCGCGTCGCCTGCTCGTCGCGACGAATACCGAGCACGACACCTTTCCAGCGTTCCCGTGCGATCAGCGCACGGAGGCCCTCCGTCTTTCGCGCCGCGGCGCGCCCGCCGGGAGGTAACGACGGATCGACCGCGCTCTCCGGCGGGCAGGCCTCGTTCCGATAATCGAGCCCCCAAAGCGCCACGAGCCGATCGCGAAAGGCATAAACCTCCGGATACTCCATGCCGGTATCGAGCAAGGACACCGGAAACGGCACCGTGCCGAGAAACGCCTTGCGCGCGATCCATAAGAGTGCCGTGCTGTCCTTGCCCATCGACCACAACATGCCGAGCGGCCGGATCCGACGGTACGCTTCACGCAAAATGAAGATCGATTCCGCTTCGAGGATATCGAGCTCCGTCATCGCGCGCGAGTCAGACGGCGGCACGGGCATCGCCACGCTCGCGGACTTCGTTGAAGACGCGGCGGTCGCGCTCGAAGGCGATGTTGATGAGGAGGCCGATCGCCGCGTAGTCGGTGAGGATCGCGGAGCCGCCATAGGACATGAACGGGAGCGGGATGCCGGTGATCGGCATGATGCCGATCGTCATCCCCACGTTGATCGTGATGTGGAACGCGAGCATGGTCACGAGACCGACGCCGAGCAACAGGCCGAACCGATCGCGCGCGAGCAACACCGAGCGCATCCCGTTCGCGACGATCGTGGCATAGAGCGCGAGAAGGACGAGCGCGCCGATGTACCCCGTCTCCTCGCCGACGACGGTGAAGATGAAATCCCGCGAATGCTCGGGCACGAAGTTGAGCTGCGTCTGCGTGCCGTGGAAAAGGCCTTTGCCGAACCACTCGCCGCTGCCGACGGCGATCTTGGATTGGTTGAGGTTATACCCCGCGCCCTGCGGATCGGCTTGCGGGTTCAAGAACACGAGTAGACGATCGCGCTGGAACGGCTTGAGAATTTTATTCGTGCCGACGGTGACCCCGGCAACCGCGAAAACGCCCGCCAGATAGACCGCGTAATGCTGCAGTTTCGGGAGCCCAAAAAACAGCTGCGCGGAAAGCATGGCGAGGAGCACGAGCGTCGTCCCGAGATCGGGTTGGCGCAGGATCAGAAACGCCGGGACGGCGATCGCCGCAAGCGGCTTCCAGAGATCGGTGAGGCGGCCATAGCCTCCGCGACAGAGGAGCGCCGCAATCGCGATCGCGAGCGCGAATTTCGCCGTTTCCGAGGGTTGAAACGTGCCGAGCGGCCCGAGCGAAATCCAGCGTTGCGCGCCGAGCGCCGAGTGCCCCTTGACGACGATGAAGCCCAGCAGCGCGAGGTTCACGAAGTAGATCGGAATCGCGAATCGCTGCCAGACGTGATAGTCCAAAAACGCGAAACCGAGCATGATCGCGATGCCGAGCACCGCGTAAATGGCCTGCCGGGTGACTTCGCGGCCCGCTTCGTGGCCGTCGTGCAACGTCGCCGAGCGGATGAAGAGCAAGCCCGCCAGGGTGACGAGTACGCACGCAAACGGGAGGACGAAGTTGAACGACGCGTACCAGGGGCGCGTCACTTACCCGCCATCCCTATCCGCCCACGGCGTCGTGCGACGAGCGCATACGAGAAGCACCACCGGTGATTCGTGCTCGGTAGGAAGCCAACCCGTCGCCGCTGGCGCCTATGCCGACGGCTAGCCGGGCGGGCGTCGGTCGTCCGCGCGCGCGGGCCGGCGCTCGGTGCGAGCGGCGGGTGTGCGCTGCTGCGCGGCTTGCGGCGAACGCGCGGTTCCACCGGAGGCCGGGCGCGGCGCGTCATACGCCGGGCGCGGTTGCTGCGGCTGGGCCGGATCGGGCCGATGTCGTGCGCCCTCGTACGGCCCCGGTCCCGCATAGCTCGGGCGCCGCACCGGTTGCCCCTGCGTTGGCGTTATTACGTTCCCGCCCGCGCTACCCCGCTGCGGAAAGCGGGAGAAGGCATCGCTCGGCGCACGCGCGGGGGCGACGCGGTTCGTCGGAGCGGTGTAGCCGCGTTGCGGCCGGCCGCCCGGCGAGGTTCCGCGATCGAAACGATCCCAGGGCGAAGAAACCGCTCCCGCCGCCGCTGGCGCCGTATGCGCCGATGGAACGGGGGCAAGGCCGGGGTTCGGCCGCGTGATTGCGGTCGTAACGCGCGGTGCCGTTGGGTAGCGTGCATCCGGCGTGTACGCGGCGTGCGTCACGGTCGCGATCTCGCGCCGCTGCACGCCGAAGGGCACGCGTTCGACCGGCACGGCATTTCCCGCGAAGGTGCGCTGCACGATCGGTCGCGGCCCGACGCCGGCGACGGCACCCGTAGAAGCGTAGCGAAGATGATTCGCGTTCGGAACGATCGGTACGGCGCCGGCAAACGCGCGGCCCTGTCGGATCGCCGCGTTATCGAGAGCGACGCGACGCCCGAAGTTGCCCGCCTGGAAGTTCGTTTGCGACACTGCGGTCACGCCATTCGTCACGAGCGTATTCCGGTAATGGTTGATCGTGCCGTAGTTGTTCGTTACGTTCGTAATGTTGGTTACGTTGGTTACGTTCGTGACGCTATGCGACCCGTAGCCGTACCAGGGGTGATAGAGCTCGCCCGGTGCGAGCGGCACCCAGCCGATGTTCCCGAACCCGAAGCCGACGCGCACCGCGCCGATGTTGAAACCGAGGAACGCGACGAGCGCGGGCTGCCAAAGGGGACGGTACTCGAGCGGCGGCGGCGGATACCACGCCCAGCCGTAGACCGGGCTATGGTACCAGCGCCCGTAATGGTACGGCGCCCAGCCCCATGGCTCCGCGGCGATCCACGTCCAGCCATACGCGTCTTCCCATGCCCAGCGACCGCTCTGATACGGCGCCCAATTCGGCTCGGACTGCACGGGCGGCACCCACACATGGCCGTACTGCGGATCGACGACCCAACGCCCGACGCGATCGAGATCCTGTGCGCCTTGAACATCGGGGTTCACGTACGCATTGGCGAGCGCCGAACGGATCTCGCCATCGCGGGCTTCGGCGTACCGATCGAACTCATCGGTTGCGACTTCGCGGACGATCGAGATCGTCGGCTGCTCGGCGCTTCCAAGTGCGAGCAGCGTGCTTCCGGGAGCGATATCCTGATTGCCCTGCGGCGAGGTCACTTGCGCCGCTCCGCGCCGCACCGTAATCTGCGTTTGGCCGTCCTGCGTCACCGTGACGCGATAGTCACCCGCCGCGGTCGGCCGCACGGAAACGGTTGGTGTATCGATCTGCGGACGATCGCGCTCGCCGAATACGCCGAGATCGATCGTTCCAACGGCGAGTTGCAACTCCCGTTTGTCCGCAGCGAGGCTGGTGAATCGCATCTGCGTGTTCTCATCGAGCCGAACCGCCGTGCGGCTATCGAGCTGCAGTTCCGCACGCGCGCCCTCCGCCGTACTCACATAGTCCGCCCCGAGTACGGGCGCGTTCAAGACCGCCGCCACGCCATCGTTGCTATCCGCACGCGTGATCGTTACGGAACCGCGGATCGCCGCGACGCGCGCGACACCGGGTTGTGCTCCCGCGTCGTCGTCGGCACGGGCGGGTTGTAACGATGCGATGGATACGATGTAGGCAAGCGCGATTGCGCTCGCGATGAAACGGTGCGGACGGTGCGATGACATACGGAGCCTCGTCGGGAGAAGCACGATGGAAGATGCCGTATGCCGATCAACGCAACGCGCGCCACGAAGGTTCGTGGTACTCGATGAAGTTCTGCTGAGAATCGGCCGTCGCTAGCCGACGGCGGGCGATGCGAAGCCCGGCTGGGCGCCACCCGCCGGATTCGGATTGGCCGGACGCCGGCGGCGGCGCCGCTTTTTCGGCGCGGGCAAGCCCGCGCCGACGGGTGCTTCGGCAGCTGTCTCGACGGCATGGATGAGGGCGGGGACCGTTACGGCGGGTTCCGCAACCGTCATGGCCGGCGCCGCACCATCCATGCCCGTCGGCGGCGCCGCTGGGGGCGAAGCCTGCGTGCGCGGCGCACCCCCGCCGGGCGGTGGGGTCTTCATCTTCAGAATCGGGATGTTCGCGAGCATCGCGACCGCCGAATCCTGTTGTTCGAAGCTCACGTCGCAGTGCGCTTCGTCGACTTCCACATACCGAGAGATGACCGCGATCAAGTCGCGCCGGAGATTTTCGACGACATCGGGAGCGAGCGAGAGGTGGTCGGAGAGTAGCACCAGGCGCAGCCGCTCTTTCGCCGTCGCGCTCGACGTTTCGCGCTTGAGCCAGTTCTTGAAGAAATCCATCATCGCTTATGCTCGTCCCCCGAAAAGCGCACCCAAGCGCCCGAGCATCGTGGGCTCTTGCGGAATCTCGACCGGCACCGATTCGTCGCCGGAGAGCCGCGCCGCGATCGCTCGATACGTCGCGCCCGTGCGGTTTGTCTGGTCGAGTGCGATCGGCTCGCCGCGGTTGGTGGTAACGATCACGCCCGGTTCGTCCGCGATCACCCCCAAGAGCGGCAAGCGAAGGATCGCATCGACGTCGTCGACCGAGAGCATCTTCCCGCGACGCACGAGCGAGGGACGTAAGCGATTGATGATGAGCCGCGCGCGCATCGAGCCCAACAGCCCGACGACACGATCGGCGTCGCGCACCGCACTCATCTCGGGCGTGCAGACGACGATCGCCTCTTGCGCGCCCGCGATCGCGTTCCGAAAGCCCGTTTCGATCCCCGCCGGGCAATCGATCAAGACGTAATCGAACCGGTCGCGCAACTGCTCGACGAGCGCGATCATCTTTTTCGTATCGACATCGTCCTTGTCGCGCGTCTGCGCCGCGGCGAGCAGCGAGAGATTCTCCAACCGCTTGTCGCGCACGAGTGCATCGTCGAGCGTAACGCGTTCTTCGAGTACGTCGAGCACGTGATGCCGCACGCGGCTCTCCAACCCCATCACGATGTCGAGATTGCGCAGCCCGACATCGGCATCGACCAGCGCGACGCGCGCACCGCGCAGCGCAAGCGCGGCCCCGACGTTTGCCGTGGTCGTCGTCTTGCCGACGCCGCCTTTTCCGGAGGTGACGACGATCGCAAGCCCCCTCGCACCGGGCATGACGACGGAGTCGGCCGGCGCACCGGAAACATCGTGTTGGAGCATTAGCCTGCCTTCCAGAACGTTTTGAGTCGGCCGAAAAAGCCGGGGGCATCGAACTGCGTGAAGGGCACGATCTCGCCTTCGAGACGGCGCGCGATCTTTTCGTACACGCTGCCCAGGCGGCTCACCGCATCGAGCACGATCGGTTCGCCGCGATTGGTGGTGTCGATGATCTCTTCGTCGTCCGGAACGATGCCGAGCAAATCGGCGGAGAGGATCTCGCAGACGTCGTCCACCGACATCATGTCGCCGGATTTGACCATCTCCGGACGGACCCGGTTAACCACGAGGCGGAGCGGTAAGCCGCGCTCGTGCAGCTTCCCGATGACGCGGTCGGCATCGCGAATCGCGCTTACTTCGGGTGTGGTCACGACGATCGCTTCGCGCGCCCCGGCGATCGCCGTGCGGAATCCGTGCTCGATCCCGGCGGGGCAATCGATCAGGATGTAATCGCACGTTTCCGCGAGTTCCTCGATGACTTCGGTCATCTGCAGCTCGCTCACGGCACCTTTATCGCGCGTCTGCGCGGCGGGCAGCATCGCAAGCGACGGGAAGCGCTTGTCTTTGATCAACGCCTGACGTAACTGACAGCGGCCTTCGACGACCTCGACGAGGTCGAACACGATCCGCTTTTCGACGCCCAGCACGAGATCGAGATTGCGAAGCCCGATATCGGCATCGACGAGCACCACGCGATGCCCGCGCTGCGCGAGCGCGGCGCCGAGATTCGCCGTGGTCGTCGTTTTTCCGACGCCACCCTTCCCCGACGTAACGACGATCCGGCGCGCGCTCACGGACGTGCCTCGCGTGGCGAAAAATCGGCCTTGGCGTGCGGCACGACGACGATGCGCCCATCGACGATGGATGCATGTTCGGGGCCGCGGGCCGCCGTACGCGTACTGCCGGCATCGGACGCGATGCACGTCGCGATGCGCAGCTGCGTCGGATCGAGATCGAGCGCGACGACCCGCGCGCTTTCCAAGCCCTGTGCGCCTGCGTGCGCGACGCCCCGGAGCGCGCCGAAGACGATGATATCGCCGCTCGCAGCGATCTCCGCACCGGGGTTCACATCGCCAACGATGACGAGATCGCCGACGAACTGTAGACTTTGCCCGCCACGGAGCGTACCGCGGTGATAGTGCACGGTCGCCTCGGGAGCCGCCGCCCGCATCGCATTCCCGGGCGCTCCGGTGCCCGCGATGCTCGCAGCGACCTGGGCGCGCGCGGCCGCCGACTCCTCGCGGGCCTCGCGCCGTTTCGCGAGATCGGCGCGCGCGCCCGCGAAATCGGCGACGAGCGAGCGCGCGGACTCCGAGAGTTCGATCTCCCGCGGCGGCCGCGATCGCTTGATCGGTGCGACGGCGTTCTCCGCCGTCGGCCCGAGATACGGTATCCCCGCCGCGACCGCAACGCTTTCGAGTTGCACCGGGCCCGAAACGCCCGCGAGCCGGACATCGTACGCCGCGAGCACGTCACGCAACGCGATCATCTCATCGTCCGTCGGCGTCCGCTCGCCCAGCGCGACGACCGCATCGCTCCCGCGATAAAAATCGGCGCGTTCGGCAAGTTGCGCCTGTACGTCCGTGCAGGCGTCGGCAAGCGCTCGGTCGACGACGATCTGCAATCCGCGCCCTTTGCCCAAAACAACCGTCATATGGTCAGCCCCATCGCCGCTAGCCCCCGCATCGTAAGGGCGCCGGATTGCGAGAACGGACGACCGGCGCCTCCCGCGTCCACACGACGCTCACACGTTTCTCGACTTATCCACACGGTGCCCACAGCACTCCGCCGCGATTCGCATGAAATCGACCCCTCGACCGGGAATGCATGCGCCCCGGCGGCCGTGCCGGATTTCTCGTGGAGACGGTAGATGTCGCACTGGCTCGTTCGTCGTGTTACGCCCATAGCGCTGATCTTCGCGCTTTTGTGTGCCACCATTCCGGCACCAGCGTCGGCGATGTCGACGCAGCAAGAAATCGCGCTCGGCCGAGAGTACGATAAGCAGGTTACGGACTCGAGCGGCGTCATCGCCGATCCGCTCTTGAACGCGTGGGTCAACGAGATCTCGCAAAAAATCTGGGCCCAAACCGTTCGTAAAGACATCCCGTACAACATCAAAGTGCTCGACGTTCCCGACGTGAACGCGTTCACGACGCTCGGCGGATACGTGTATATCAACGTCGGCACGCTCGATTTCGTACAGTCCGACGACGAGCTCGCGGGCGTCATCGGCCACGAGACGGGCCACGACGAACGCCGGCATTACATTCAAAATCAAAACAAAGCGAACATCCTCAACCTGGTGTTTTCGCTCGGTTCGCTCTTCTCGCCGTTCCTCTATCGCTTCGGACAGATCTTCCAGGCCGGGATCATGGCGAAGATTTCGCGCCAGGACGAGATCGAAGCCGACCGCTACGGGCTACTCATCATGACGCGCGCGGGATTCGATCCCGACGCCATGGTTTCGTTCATGCGCCACCTCGGCGCGCAATACGCCGATCACGCGTCGCTCGTGGACAAGTACTTCGCGGATCACCCCGGCACGAACGATCGCGTGAAGAAGCTACTCACGTACGAAGAACTCGACCCCACCAAGCGGAGCGAGGATCAACTGACCGTCGCAGCACTCCACGACGAAGCGACGGGCCGTTACAACATCGCGGCGATGGACTTCGGGAAAATTCTTGCGAAAGACCCGACGAGCACGATCGCGCAACTCCACTTGGGCGAGAACGAGCTCGCGCTCGGACTCAATGCGAAGAGCGAGCAAAACCTCACCGCCGTCGCTTCCCGTTCCCCGGAAGTTTCGGCGGTCGCGAACGTCCGTCTTTCGGCACTTCGCGAAACGCAACGCCGCACCGACCTCTTGCATCCGAACCTCCAGCCATTGCGCGACCAACTCGCCGAGACGCGCATCGCGGAAACCGAAGCGGGGACGGCACTTCTGAGCCGCCGCGATTCGGGCCGCGATCAATTCAAGCTCTTGCAGAGTCGGCTCGAGAACATCTCTTACGGCGTACCGGATTATAGCCGCGTCAACGTCCGCAAGGGCGGGCGTCTCGATACCGTGCTGCACAACTTGAATGGCATGAGCCGCTCGATCGATACCACGATCAACAAGGCGAACGAAGCCGTTGCCGGCGTGGGCTCGCTCGAACTGCACAAAGAAGGCGGCCTGCTCAAAGACAACCGCGACATCCTCGCGCAGATGCAAGCACCGCTCGATCTCGATCGCGTTCCACCGCAGGCGGCCGCAACGCTCTCCGATTACCCGCGCATCCTCGCGAATCTCAGCGCCGCAGACGGCGATATGGTTCGTGGTGTCGACGCCGCGCGCGGCTCTCTCGCATTGCTCGACGTCGCACTCGGCGATCTCGATCGCTTCCTGCGCGCGCTTCCGCGGTCGCTGGACTTCTCGGGCGAAATGACGATCGCCGATTACAACGCGATCGTCCCGCTCATGCAGCGCGCGAGCGAAGGCCTCAACCGCTCGGCCGTGGCGGCGTCGCAGGGCGCGCAGCTTTACGACATGGCGCGTTCGCGGCAACTCGTCGCACGCATCGATCTGCTCGGCCTCGGCGCCTCGCCCGATCGCTATGCAACGCTTGCGAAGCTGCTCGATATCCGCTTCCACGCTCCGTCGCTCGATTACGATGCGATGGTCAAGGGCGGCTTCACGCCCGGAGACATCGCGGCGGCGGCGATCGTCGCGGCCGATACGAACACGACGCCCGATGCGATCCTCGCCGAAGCGAAGGCCGAGAAAAAGCCCGTTGTCGACATCGCGAACGCTCGGGGCATGAGCGCGCAGGCGCTCGAAATCTTCCTCGGCTTGATCTGGCTTGCGTACACGGACGATCCGGAAAAGGAAGCCGCCTCCCACGCGCAACCGCGGTAACGAAACGATCGCCCCGAACGCTGGGTAGAAGGTGCGTAATGAGCATTTCACCCGAGCAACGCTTCGCATGAACGTCGTTACCGCAGCGGCGACGTTCAACAAAATTCGCTCGTCCGTCGACGCGAGCGCCGTCCATGCACAGGTGAAGCGGCCATTCCGCTTTTTCTTGTGTGGCGATCCGGCGCTCGTCGCGGCGATGCGCGTGTTTTTGCTTTCGGGTCACGACGACGATCACGTTCCGCTCGATGCGGCGGCGGTGCTCGAGACCGTCAGCCCGAGCGGTGCGCCGATCCTCGAAACGGGCGATGCGCGCGCCGTGCTTTTTCTCGGACATCCGGGCGATCTCGCGGGCGCGAACCTCGAACTCTTCGCGCCGTTGCGCCTCCCCGTTCTCGCGATCACGTTCGACCCGAATGGAACCCCGAGCGCACCCTCCGCCCATCCGCGCCCGAGATCGATCGAGGAATACACGATCGCGGCGATTTCGTCCGAGGCGCTCAAACCCAAAGTCTTACCGCATCTGATCGAGTGCTGTAAAGGGATCGAAATCGCCGTCGGGCGGCGGTTACCGGCACTGCGCGAGAGCGTCGCGCTCAAGCTCACGCGCGATGCGGCGAACAACGCGCTGAAGATCGCGGGCGCGAGCGCCGTCGTCGATCACGTGCCGGTGCTCGGCTTCGTCCTCGGCGCGTTCGCATCGGCCGGCGACATGGTCGCACTCACCGGCATCCAGATGATGCTCATGCTGCAAATCGGTGCGGCTTACGGCCGCGATCCGGACGTGCAGCGCATGTGGGAATTGCTCCCGATCGTCGGTGGTGGATTCGGCTGGCGCGTCATCTCGCGCGAACTCTCCGGATTTATCCCCGTCGCGGGCATCTTCATCAAGGGCGCGATCGCGTATGCCGGAACGATCGTCGTCGGCGAGAGCGCGAGTTTTTACTATCAGCACGGGCGCCATATGAGCCGCGCCGATGCGGCCCAACTCTATACCGACACGAAGAACTCCGCGCTGCAATTCGCGCGCGATACGTTTTCGAAAATCAAGAAACGCTAGCGCACGGCCGCGGCGCGTATCAAAAACGCGTCGTCGTCCCCCTCCGTAGCCGAGAGGTCGGGAAAACGCGGACGGATGCGCACCGCGATCTCGGCGGCGACGCGCGAACGGGCCTCCTTCGCGAGGCTGCCGCGCCGCTCGACGTACCGATCGAGAAGCCCGCGCTCGGCGGGCCGAAGCGGGTCGGAAGCCGCGCGCACGGGGTCGTACGCGAGCGTCGAGCGATCCATCCGTGCGTCCCGCACGACGATCGTGCCGGCGGCATAATCGCCGAGACGTTTGTTTTCTTTCGAAAACAGCGCGACGATCGCGGAGATGCCGTAAAAGAATAAGCCGGCTTCCAAGACGCGAATGAAGTTGCGGATGATCGAGGCGAGCGGGTCGATCGGCCCGCCACCGTCGCGTACGACGCGAATACCGATCATCCGCTTACCGATCGTCCGCCCGTTGAAACGCCATTCGGCGACGATGAAGTAGCCGAAGAAAATCGCGAAGAGGCCGAAGATGACGAGTGCCGTGAGCGTCGCGCTCGCAGCCTTCGCGGGAATGTGCAACGCCCGCACGAGACCGTGGTCGCCGATGTTGGCAAGGCTGAACGCGATCGCGATGACGATCACCGTGACGACCTGGATGATGAGATCGGCGAAGACCGCGAGGAAGCGGCTCCCGATGCCCGCGAGCTCGTAGCGGATCGTGATGCTCTCGGGCGTCCGGATCGCGAGGTCCCGTTCCACGAATACTCTCCAGGCGTGACGCCGCGCAACCACGAACTCGGCCGCGCATATGCGAGAGGCGACGTTCGTTGCGCGCGGTACCGAGCGATGGCATCGGTTGGACGATCTCCTTGGAGCGGTAGACCGTGCAAGCCTCTCGGGGATCGGCGGCGATGCGCTCGTGGAGCTCGGCACGCTCTACCGGCGTATCACCTCCGACCTCGCGTATGCCCAAGCGCGCGGTTACGACCCGCGGCTCGTCACCTATCTCAACCGCCTCGCGATGCGCGCGAACGGCGTCGTGTATTCGGGCTCCGGGCGCTCCTCGTGGGCGCGCGTTCGCGATTTCTTCGCCGCCGATTTCCCGCGCGAAGTGCGCCGCTCGTGGATCCCGATCGCGATCTGCGCCGCGCTCTTCTTCGGCCCGTGGATCGCTTCGTACGTACTCGTCACGCACGACCCGGCGAACGCGATCGCCTTCATGGGCGAGAACGTCCCGTCGATCAAGAAATCGCTCCACGATTCGAATTTTGCCGTCTCCGCATCCAACGCACCCGCGATGTCCGCGTACATCATCGAAAACAATATCCGCGTTGCGGTTCTCGCTTTCGCGGGCGGGATGACGCTCGGCATCGTGACCCTTTATAGCATCGTGTATCAGGGCTTGTTTTTCGGCGCGTACCAGGCGCTCTTCGCAAACGCGCACTTCGGGTATGACTTCATCGCGACCGTCGCGCCACACGGTGGGTTCGAATTGAGCGCGATCGTCATCGCGGGCGGCAGCGGCCTCCTGATGGCGAGCGGCGTGCTCGCGCCCGGGCGGCTACCTCGCCGCGTCGCACTCGCGCGTTACGGACGTCGGGCGGGCGTCCTCATCCTCGGCGTTTGCGCGATGTTACTGTTTGCCGGAATCAACGAAGGATTCGTTTCGCCACGCCGCGCGCCGCCCGAGCTTCGCATCGCGATCGGCGCGGTGTATCTCGCCGCCTTGACCGCGTATTTCGGCCTCGCGGGCCGTCACAACGTACCCCGCGATTTGATCGATACGTAGCGGTTCACGAGCGCGAGCGAAAGATCGTTCGCGGCAACGTCGACACAGCCGACGCCGATGCGCCCGAGCGCCGCGATCGCGTGCGTACGCTCGTCCGCCATCACCGTCGCCACCGCCGCACGATAGGCATCCCCCGCATCTCGCGGTTCGCGCGCGAGCGACCGCGCGACCGCGTCGTCGTTGAGCAGAACGACGATCACGAGATGGCGGCGCACCAAGAGTGCGAGATGCGCGAGCAGCGCACCCGAGGCGACCGGATCGAACATATCCGTGAAGAGCACGAACAGGCTGCGCTTGGTCTGCCGTCGCTGGACGAAGGCGAATGCGCCCTCGTAGTCCGCTTCCTCGAAGCGCGGTTGCAGCGCGTGCAGGCGTTCGATCAGCGTCGCGGCGTGCGCCGCACCATTTTGCGGCGCGATATACTCGACGATCGTCGATGCGAACGCGACGACGCCGACGCGGTCGCCTTCGGCGGTCGCCACGCCCGCAAGGGTCAATGCGGCGGCAAGCGCATAGTCGAACTTCCGTTGTACGCCGACGAGCGGCGTCATGAGCCGGCCGGCATCGAGCGCGATCAGCACGGTTTGGCTTCGCTCGATCTCTTGTTGCACGACGATCGGACGGCCGCGACGCGCGGTCGCACGCCACGCGATATCGCGAAACGCATCGCCCGGTGCGTAGTCGCGCAAGCTTTCGAATTCGCTCCCGCGACCGCGAAAGCGTAAGCGCCGCAAGCCGAGCGCGATCGAGCGTCGTCGTTGCGCGAGCGATCCGCCTTGCCGCAAAAGTGCGAGATCGGGCCAAACGCGGATCGGCTGTCGTTCGGCGACGAGACGCGTGCGCGCGACGAGCGCGAAACGCGTCGTCATGCGGATACCGAATGCGCACAACGATGCATCGCCACGTTCGCGCGGTACGATCGCAAGGCTCGCCTCGGCGGTGCTCTGCGGCATGGCGCGAACGCGTGCCGGCTCTTCCGCGATCGTTACGAGCGGCATCGCTGCCTCGACGATTTCGACCGCTATCGCAAGGTCGCTTGCGTTGCGCACCGCGTAGCGCAGCACGCCCGATTCACCGAGAACGAAACGATCGGCGGGCAAGCGCGAAACGATGACGCGCGAGCGTGCGAGCATGACGCCGTCGATCGCGGTCGCAAGCGCGAGCCCGACCATCGCAACGAGCGCAACCGACGCGATCCAGCTCGCAATGCCACCAAGGGAAAGCACGAAGAGCATCGCGACCGCGAGCGCGAGTGCTCGGCGCGTAAACCACAACCGCGGTTTCAGGCGCGCGAGCGCTTTAAGGAACGGCGAGGGCCGGTACCGCGAGCGTCGCTAGGATACGCTTCACGACGATCTCGGTCGTGATGCCGTCGATCTCGGCCTCGGGTTGCACGATCATGCGATGCGCGAGCACCATCACGGCCGTATCTTTCACGTCATCCGGCGTTGCGAAGCGCCGCCCGTCGAGATACGCGGCGACGCGCGCGGCAGCGAGCAAGCCGATACCCGCACGCGTACTCGCGCCGAGAGCCAGATCGCTCGATGCACGCGTCGCCTCGACGATCGCGTAGATGTAGCCGATCAATTCCTCACCGACGTGCATTTGCGCGGCTTCCCGTTGCGCGGCGAGGAGTTCTGCGAGAGTCACGACCGGTTCGACTTGCGCGGCCGCGAGATCGCGCGCATCGAATCCGGCCGCAACGCGCGCGAGCAACGCGCGCTCCTGATCCGGCGTCGGGTACGTGCTACGCGCGCGTACGAGAAAGCGGTCGAGTTGCGCTTCCGGGAGCGGGTACGTGCCTTCGAATTCGATCGGATTTTGCGTTGCGGCGACGAGAAAGGGCGCGGGCAGATCCGTCGTCGCTCCATCGATCGTCACGCGCCGCTCTTCCATCGCTTCCAACAGCGCCGACTGGGTTTTCGGCGGCGTGCGATTGATCTCGTCGGCGAGCACGACGTTTGCGAAGATCGGACCGAAGCGCACGGCGAACGACCCGTCGCGCTGATCGAAAACGCTCGTACCGACGACGTCCGCGGGCATGAGGTCGGGAGTGAATTGGATGCGCCGAAACTCCCCGCCGATCAACCGCGCGAGCGTGCGCACGAGCAGCGTTTTTGCCGTTCCCGGCACGCCCTCGACGAGCAGATGCCCGCCCGCGAAAAGCGCGATCAATGCCGCAAAAATCGGCTCCTCGGCCCCGACGATGACGCGTGCGAGCCCCGCGCGCAGACGCGTCGCGACATCGTCGGCCGGCGTGATTTCCGTTGGTACGCTGCTCTCATCCATGGGCGATGGGCCTTTCTCGTTTCTGCAATGACGGAGATTTAGCGACTACGGCGTGCGCCCTCGCGCAGCGCATGACAGAGCGCCGCGACCCGCACGAGTTCTCCCTCATCGAGCGGCACGCGCTCGCGCAGGCGGGCGACGTCGCGGATCATTTCGGCACGCATCGCTTCGCCGCGGCCGCCGTACGCTGCGATCAACTCGCGCTCGCCCGCAGCTCGCGTGAGGCCGAGCGCCCGCGCGCAAGCGGCGAACGTCGAGGTCACGAGATCGTTTGCGGCGCGCGATGTCGCATGCCCGCGACGGAGGAGGGCGCCGAGTGAGGCGATGTAGAGCGAAGCATTCGCATCGCTCGGCGGCGCAAGCGCGACGAGCGGGATCACGCGAAGATTCGCGCCGATCCACGCGAGCACCGCGACGGCGATCGCGAGGATCACGGCGAGCTGCATCGGCGCCGGAAACACATTCCATGCGCCCTTGTGACTGCCGAACCCATGGATCGTTTCTTCGAAGGAGACGAGCCCGCCGCGTGGCACGAGCGCGAGCGCGAGGCGCGCGTTGTCGTCGCGCGCGAGCGAGCGATTGGCAAAGATCGTCGGGTCCGTCACGATCGTCACGATCCCGCGCCCCAAGCGATACCGTGCCACGATCGCGCCACCACGATCGCCGAAGAGCGGGACGGCGGGCGGAAACGCATTCGTTTGCAGGCGTTCGTAACGATCGGAAGCGAGCGCGATCCGTCGCACGCCGCGGAGCGACGCCGCAGGATACAGCGCGCATTGACGGCCGCGTGCGATCGCTTTCGGCACGTTCGTGAATCGCGGAAAATGCAGGGGCTTCCAGGCGGGATCGGCTTCGTCCGGGCCCTCGGAAACCCAAACGAGATTGCCGCCCGCACGCACGAAGCGCTCCACGTTCGGTACGTCGCGCACGTAGAACGATCCATTGTTCGCGACGATCAACGTACGGATGCGCGTATCGAGTTCTTCGCTCGGCCGCTCGAAGCGCTCGACGTGCCGGCCGGATCGTTCGAGCAGGCGATAGAACGCGAGATAGCCACCGACATCGGCGTCGTGCGAGGAAAACGTATCCACGTATGCGTCGGATTCCGGCGCGCGCGAGGTAATGAGCGCGGTGCCGAGCAGCACGAGTACGACCGCGACGAGCGCGAGCAGATCGTTGCGGCGCTTCATACCGTACTCGCGCGTGCGAGCGCATCGTAGGCGCCGCGCGCGCGTGCATAATGCATGGCATCGAGTGGCCGATCGTCATATGCGGCCGGGACGAACGCGCGCGCGAGCGCATCGAAGGGATCCGCGAGATTCGGGCGTGCGGAACGCACGCGGCGCCGGTACTCGTTCGGCGTCAACGTTGCGTCGTACGATACGATACCCGCCCGATCGAGGCGCGCGAGCGCGGCGAGGAACGCTTGCGTCGTCGCACCTGCGAAATCGCCTGACGCCGCGCGCGCATCTGCGGACGCGAGGAGCATCGCGGGATCGGCGCCGCGCACCGCGTCGTCATCGGGAACCGTGCGGCGACGATCGGCGAGGTTCGCACGGACGATGCGCGCGAGGACCCAAGTAAAGACGACGAACGCGAGGAGCAGCGCGAGAAAGCCGATCGACGAACTCGCATCCCGACCGATCTTTGCCTTCCCGAAGATCGCTTGGAGCACACGTCCGATCGCATCACCGACGGCACGCCAAAAACGCGACCAGAGCGATTCGTCCGCGCGTTGCGACGCGTGATGCGCGTGTACGAAAATCGGATCGCTTTCGATCGCGCGGGCGAGCCGCTGCGGATCGCCCGCTACGGATGCGGCGCCGGACTTCTCGACGATCGCATGCGCCGCTGCGTCGCGCGCGGCACGCTGTTTCGCAGAATCTGGAAATGCGACGCGCCACCCCGCAACGGTTTGCGGTTGTGCCCGAATCGGGGCGGCGGTGTGCTTCGGAGCGGGACTTCCGATACGAAACGGAACGGGCGGCGGCGTCACGCGGTGTGCGGAACGCGTAAATCGCCACCCTCGCGGCGGAGGCGTACGTCGCGATAATAGATCGTGATGAAGGTTGCTTGCGCGAGGTACGAGACGATCCCGGCCGCGAGCTCGATCGCGATCAACAACACCTTGACATGCAGCAGGGCGAAGAGCAGCCCGGCGATTCCCGTTGCGATAAGGCTTAGCACGAACGATGCGACGAGAAATGCAAGGCCAGCAAACGCGGCGCGCACGAACTCGCGTCCGCGAAAGATGCGCGAGAACGAACGCCCGGTTGCCGTGAATGGGTTCGCCGTTTCGAGCGCGACCGCACAGTACGCGACCGACACGAGCATGAACGCAAGCGCTCCGAGGGCGAGGAAAAACAAAAACGCGAGAATGCCGAGGATCGATGCGATCGCGATGAGCGCGATACCGCCGCTACGCAGAGGTACGGTGAGCGCCGCTCCGATGAGCACGAAGACGAACGTTACCGCGACGAATACGGCGAATACGAGCACCGCCCAAACGACGAGTAGCGCAAGCGCGGAGGGCATGCGGCGAAGCCCGCGCACGAGCGCCGCCCGCGTGTCGGACGCCGCGTCGTCGAAGCGCGCGGAAATGATGACGATCGCCGCCGTGAAGACGATCGGCAGGAGCAAAAACACGAACGCGTATTGCGCGATGTCGGCGGCGTTCACCGGCTGCGCTCGAAAGATCGCGGCCAGGGCGCCCGGTGTGAGCGCTCCGAGTTTTCCAAGCGACTGCATCCGATCGACGAGCTGCGCCGTGCCGTTGTTGCCGAACGCTCCGGCGATGGCGAGCGGAACGAGAGCGATCGCGAAGACCGTCGCGAGCTGCGCGAACGCACGCACGGCGACCGTCACCGCGCGATCGAGCACTTCACCGAGCGAAAGCGGGCGTACGGGCTCGGAGAGCATCACGCGCGCACCCCGTCGCTCGAGGCAACATGCAGTCGATCGCGATCGAACCGCGTGGACGTGGACACCCGCCAATCCGAAGCACTCATGCGTAGCACGCCGTTTCTCGTGGCGAAGAACGAACCCCTCGACCCCACCTGCAGCGCGGCGCCACTACCATTATGCTCGATGCGGCCGATCGATCAAAGAATGCACCTCGGCGTAGCGAACGTCGTAGGCCATGGATGCACGCACTTTCGCAAGCGTTACCCGTGACGCATCGATCGTCGTTCCCGCGAACGAATCGCTGGGAGCGGTCGCGGCACTTTGGCGATTTCCGATAAAAGCGCTCGCCGCCGAATCGCTTCTCGAAGCGACGGTGCTCGCCGACGGAATCGATGGCGACCGCGCACGTGCATTACAGGTCCGCTCGGGACACGCGCGCGTCGGCAAACCCTATCGCGGCAAGGAAGAACGCCGCATGCAGCTCTTCGCTTCGTCCGATGACGCGATCGCGTGTGCGCGCGAAACCGGCGTCGCGCTCGACGAGATCGCGGGCACCCATTTCTTCGATGCGGCCCCGATCTCGCTGATGTTCGATGCCTGGGTGCGCGATGTCGAAGCGCTCGCGGGCCGCGCCATCGACGAACGTGCGTTTCGCTCGAATATTCTCGTAGCCGCGATCGACGATACGATCGCGCGCGAAGCGGCATTTGTGGGCGTGCTGCTCGCGGTCGGCGCGGTACGGCTCCGCGTACTCGCGCCGATCGTCCGCTGCGTGACACCGTCATATGACATCGCAACGGCGATTCCGGATCCCGCGCTTCACGCAGCGTACGTGCGGCATCGCAACAACGAAGTCGGGATTTACTGCGAAGTCGTCACACCGGGTACGATCCGCCTCGGCGATACGGTCACGCGTAGTTAAACACGCAAGGCGATCGCGGAGTTTGATGCCCGTCGGAGAGCGCGAGCCCGATCGTATTTCCGCCGTTACGAAAGCGAGCGTCGGCCTTCGAGCGCGCGTCCGAGCGTTACTTCATCCGCGTAATCCAGGTCGCCGCCAATCGGCAAGCCGTAGGCGAGACGTGTGACGGCGACGCCGCTCGGCGAGATGAGCCGCGAAAGATAGAGCGCGGTCGCTTCGCCTTCGGCATTTGGATTCGTCGCCACGATGACTTCGTTGAACCCCTCGCTCCCGATCCGCTCGATCAATTCCTTGACGCGCAATTGCCCGGGCCCGATGCCATCCATCGGCGAGATGACGCCCCCGAGCACGTGATAGCGCCCCCGATACGCATCGGTGCGCTCGATCGCAAATACGTCCTTCGCTTCGGCGACGACGCACAGCACGGCCCCGTCGCGCCGCTCGTCGGTACAAAGCGCGCACGGATCGTCTTCGGTAATCGAAAAACACCGCGAGCACAGCCGCACGCGATCCTTCAGCGCCACGATCGCCTCGGCAAGCGCCTGCGCATCGGCGCGCGGCCGATTCAGCAAATGAAACGCAAGCCGCGCCGCCGTTTTCGGCCCTACCGTCGGCAACTTCGAAAACTCGTTGATGAGCGTCTGCACGGGCCCCGCAACACCCCGACTACTCAAACCGCAGCCTCACACATAACGCCAACCTTCGCCCAAAGGAAAACATCCGCCCACACAAGCGAGCGAAGCGACGCGCACGCGCCCGCGCCCACGCTAGCGAAGCGACGAGATCCCCGGGTCAAACCACAAGCGAGCGAAGCGACGCGCACGCGCCCGCGCCCACGCTAGCGAGCGAAGCAAAGCGCAAAGCGCGCCCGATGGAAGCGCACGTATCGTGGTGCTGGACGAGGCGCCGAGGGTCGCCGCGGCCCGGTGGCCGCAAGACCCTCGGCAACGAAGCTCCAGCGCCGCGAGACGCGTGCTTACATCAGGCCGGGGATTTTGATGCCTCCGGTTACGGCGCCCATTTTCTTGCCGGAGAGTTCCTGCACTTTGCCGAGGGCGTCGTTCATGGCGACGACGAGCAGATCTTCGAGCGTCTCGATGTCGTCGGCGTCCACGGCGTCGGCCGAAAGCTTCACGGATTTCACGCGGAAATCGCCGCTGATCCCGATCACCACGGCATCGCCTGCGGCTTTGCCCTCGACGACGGTGTTGGTCAGCTCGGTCTGGACGCGTTCCATCTCTTGCTGCATCTTGCGCATCTGCGCCATCATCTGTTGCTGATTCATCGTTCTCCGAAGCGCTTGATCGCGTACTGCATGAGGTCGGTTTCCGGGTCCGCGACGTTCGCGGGCTCGCCTGCGAGGGAGTCTTCCGCTACGCGGAGGTCGTATTCTCGGATGCGTAGTTGGAGTGCGCGCCCGAATACGTCGGCGATCGCTTCTTTGAGAAGCGCTTCGTCCGCGCGGAGTTGCTTCGCCACCATCGCGTCCGGTACCGCGAGGACGATCGTGTCGCCCTCGACCCGCTCGACCTGCGCCCGTCCGAAGCTCCCGTGCGCGAGCGACGGCCGCTTCTCGGCCAGGCGAAAGCGCACGTTTTCCCACCGCCCGCGCACCTGGTTGAGCGAGAGCGTCTCGGCCGCAGCCGGTTCCGCTGCGGGTTCGGCGACAACGGGAGCCACCGCGGGCTCGGGTGCGGGCTCGCGCTCACGCTCGGGCGGTGGAACCGGAGCCGCGGCCGTTTGCACGGTGGCGGGTATCGGTCCGTGCGCGGGGGGCGATGCGGTAGCGGCCACGGCCGTTTGCGCCGTAGCTACCATCGGTTCGGGATCGGGGAGCGGCTCCGAAGCGCGTTCGTGTGCAGGCGCGGGCGCAACTTCACGCGCCGGAGCAGCCACGTCGCTCGCGCGCGCGGCCGGTTGTGTGCGGCGCACGGGGACCGCTGGAGCGGCGATCGCGCCTTCCGGAGCTCCCGCTTCGAGCGCCGTGACGCGGGCCGCGAGCGCTTCGAGCGTCGGGTCTTCACCCTGCAAAACGAAGCGAAGGGTTGCCGATTCGAGCTCCAAGCGCGGCGAGCCCGACGTGCGCGCGAGCGATAGCGCTTCGTTGAAAAGGCGCAGGGCGCGGATGATCCGCACCTGCGGTACGGTTTCGGCCTGCGCGCGGGCATGATCCGCGTCGTCGCGCGAGAGGTCGCGTTCGAGCAACTCGGGGTTCACGCGTGCGACGAGCAGGTGGCGGAACTCGCCGATCGTCGCACGGAGCAGATTCTGCATGTCCGTGCCGCCGTCGCTTGCATCGTCGATCGCGACGAGCGCGCCCGCGGCGTCGTGCGCGAGCATCGCATCGAGCAGCGCCTTCGCGTGTCCGCGCCCGGTCGTTCCGAACGCCGCTTCCACCGTCGCGAGCGTGACGGCTCCGCCCGCAAACGACGCTGCCTGTTCGAGCATCGTCAGGGCGTCGCGTAAGCCGCCGTCGGCGCGATAGGCGATCGCGCCGAGCGCCGCATCGTCGATCGGAATCGCTTCCGCCGCTGCGATCACGCGCATCCGATCGATCATCACGGGAATCGCGATGCGGCGAAACGCATAGCGCTGGCACCGCGAGAGGATCGTCGGCGGAAGCGCCTCGGGTGCGGTCGTCGCGAGGATGAAGATCGCGTGCGGTGGCGGCTCCTCGAGCGTTTTTAGGAACGCGTTCGCGCCTTCTTTGGTGAGCATATGCGCTTCGTCCACGATGTAGACTTTCGAACGCATTACCGAGGGCGCGAACTTTACCGATTCGCGGAGCGCACGGATTTCATCGATGCCACGGTTCGATGCGGCGTCGATCTCCAAAACGTCGAGCGCCGTGCCATCGAAGATCGCGCGACAGTTCGCGCACGTGTTATCCGGGATCGCCGTCGGCCCGGCGACGCACTCGATACAACGCGCGAGGATCTTCGCAGCCGAGGTCTTGCCCGAACCGCGCGGCCCGCTGAAAAGATAGGCGTGGGCGAGTTTCCCCGTGTCGAGTGCGGTCGAGAGCGTGCGCACCACGGCATCCTGGCCGACGAGATCGGCGAAACCTTTGGGACGCCACGTGCGATAAAGAGACACGCTGGCTTCGGTTCGGGATGCGGGAAAAACGCTCCCACCGTACGTCGGGAAAGCGGATAGCGCCGTTTTCGTTTTAGCGTGCCCGCGTCGGGTACGATAGCAAATACAACGATCGCGGCGCTCCGTATGTGCGTGCCGTTCTTCCCAATTTGGAATTAGGTACGATGTTGACGAAGGAGCGCGCCCGGCACGTGGACCTCTCGCTTGAACTCAAACGCCTCTTCGGCCTCGACACGTTCAACGCGGGTCAAGAAGAGGTCATCTCGCGCGTACTCGCCGGCACGGATACGCTTGCGATCCTCGCCACGGGCGCCGGGAAGTCGCTGTGTTATCAGCTTCCGGCGTTGCTCTTGCCCGGTACCACCGTTGTCGTCAGTCCGCTGATCGCGCTGATGAAAGATCAGCTCGACATGCTGCGCCAGCGCGGGTTCGAGCATATCGTCGCGCTCAATTCGACCCTTTCCGAGGATCAAGAACTCAAGGCGATGGCAAAGGTCGCGAGTGGCGCGATCAAGATCGTCTTCGTTACACCCGAAAAGCTCGAGGACGACGCCTTCCTCGCCGTTCTCAAGACGCTCGACGTGCCGCTCTTCGTCGTCGACGAGGCGCATTGCATCAGCGCGTGGGGGCATGATTTCCGGCCCGCCTATCTGGCCCTAGGGAATGCGATCGCGGAGCTTAAGAAACCGACCGTCCTCGCACTCACGGCGACGGCAACGCCCGCGGTGCGCGAAGATATCCTCGTCCAACTCGGCATTCCGAACACGAAGCCGATCGTCAAAGGCTTCGACCGTCCGAACCTGCGTTACGAAGTCAAGCGCGCAGACTCGGAGAGCGCGAAACTGAAGGCGCTCAAAGAGCTCTTCGAAACCGGCCTCGAGGGGACCGGGATCATCTATACCGCGACCATCAAAAACGCACTGGAAGTGCAGAAGTATCTGCACGACGCGCTCAATCTTCCCGCCGCCGTCTATCATTCGAAATTACAGAAACACGACCGCGTTTCGGTCCACGAATTATTCATGGGCGAAGCGATCCGCGCGGTCGTGGCGACCAACGCTTTTGGCCTCGGGATCGACAAGCCGAACATCCGCTTCGTCGTGCACTACGATCTGCCGGGTTCGGTCGAAGCGTATACGCAAGAGGCAGGCCGTGCCGGCCGCGATGGAGCGCTTTCGCGATGCATCCTGCTCTATCGCATGAGCGATACGCGCGTCCAGAACTACTTCCTGACCGGCAAGTACCCCGATGTCGAAGAAGTGCAGAAAGTGTTCGGGACGCTCGAATATTTCGAGACGCAATCGGGCGGCGTTTCGCTGACGGACCTTCGGAAGATCTCGCAGATCCCGCTCACGAAACTCAAAGTGATTCTCGCGCTTCTGAAAAAGGGCGGCTTCATCGTTACCGCCTCGCGCAGTAAATACGTGCTGACGGCGGCTGCGAAAGAGCACCGAGACCTCGTCTTGAATTTAGCGAATTACGAAACGAAGAAGTCGTACGATCAATCGAAGCTTGCGATGATGTTGCAATACGCCGAAACCTCGTCGTGTCGGCGCAAATTCATCTTGAACTACTTCGGCGAGGATTACGAGCGCGAATTCTGCGGCGAGTGCGACAACTGCTTGCAGGGCAATCGCACGCTCCAATTGTCGGGCTATCGGATCGCCGATGTGGTGTTTCATCCGAAATTCGGGCAAGGCACGGTCGAACGCACCGAGAAAGACCTCGTAACCGTTTTGTTCCCGTCAGTCGGTTATAAGACGTTGCTGGCGTCCGCCGTGCGTCGCGAAGCGAAGATCGCCTAAACCGCCGTAAGGAGTACGCGTGCGTCGCGTCGTTGCGCCGTCCCTCGTCGTGATCTGCCTCGCCCTCTCCGTCGCGCTCGGAAGCGTCGTCGCAGGCGCCTCGCAAGTTCCGGCACCGCAAGTTCCGGCATCACCACCGCCGAGTGCCGTGAGCCCCGTCGCCACCCCAAGCGGGATCCCGTCGCCATCCGGTTCGCCGAGCGGATCGCCGACGAGCATGCCGGATGCGGCGATGACGCCCACACCGACGGCCGTACCGACGCCTACCCCGACGCCCGTACCGATCGTCGTCGATCCGCCAGCGCCTGGGGTAAATCCGAACGCAACGATAACCCTTCGAGTGAGCGGCGTTTTCGGCTCGCTCAAGGCGACGATCGCCGATCCAACGGTCGCCGACCTTGCGATCGATCAAAACGCGCGGACGATCCTCGTTACCGGCCGAAAAGTCGGCGCGACCGTCATTACCGTTGCCGACGATCGCGTGACGCAAACGCGCGACGTGCCGCTCGTGGTGCAAGAGAACGCAGCCGTCATCGCCGACTCCGCCGTGGTACGGCTGACGGGGAACCCGGCCTCGGCGGCATTCGTTCGCGAGCAAGCCGTTGCCGCCGCAATCGCGGCTGCTGCATTGAAGCGTGGTGCGGTCGCGAACGCATCGACCGACGGCGTGACGTTCGCGAAGCCGCTCGCGGCGGACAACGGCGCCACGGTCGACGTTCCGGTGATCGCTTCCGGTGCGAATTACTTCAGCGTTACCGGTACGACGCACGTTCGGGTCGAGAACCTCGCCTTGCCGCGGATCCACCCGTCCCAATTACTCGTCAGCGATTACCCGGAAACCCTACGCGCGAACGGCGTCCTCTTCACGGCCGACCTCACACGGCGCGACGCACAGCGGTTTCTCTACTACCATTACAACCCGAAGGACCAACCGGACCGCCGAATCGTGCTGCGGGTCGATAATCCCTCGAGTGCACCCGCTACCGTGCAACTGATCGCGGGTTCGGCCGGCCCTGCGGCAAACGAGATGGAAGTCGGCCACCTCTCGACCGAACGATTCCTCCGTAACGAGGCGCAGAACATCGGCTCGATCGTCACGATCCCGGGCAATGGATTCGCGAACCTGGTCGATGCGCCGCTAAACGCGGGAACGCTCGTGAGCGCGCTATTGCAGCTCCGCGAGATCGATGGCAATCCGCTCCATCTCACACTTGTGGCACAGAACAAGAGCGATCCGCTCGATCAGCCCCCGGCGACGACCGAACTGCTCAGCGGCGGCGTACCGCACGCGCGCGGCGAGTACTCCGTCCCCGAATTCACGGTCGAGCGGTACTGGAATACCGATGAGGATCCGCTGGAAATCCCGATCGGGCAGATTCCGCTCCCGAACCTGCGGAAAGGCGACGTACTAGCCGGAGACTACGGGGTCAAACAATCGGTCACGATTACCGTCGTCAACAATGGGCCGTCATCGATCCCCGTGGCCGTCTATGCCAATCCTCGAGGTGGCCGCGCGACGGGCACGTTCTTGATCGATCGGACGCTCGTGCGCGCCCATGCGCTTGCGCCGTTTTCGAAGTTCAAGATTCGCGAATTTCGCGTACCTCCGCACGGCTTCTACCGGACGCAGATCGTTACGATGCCCGAAGGCGGTTCGTCCTATCCGCTCCGGCTGATCGTCGGACAAGACGACGGATCCGTTTCGCCCGGAGCTCCCGGGTCGCCGATTTATTAAGCGAGGGCGTCGGCGTACGCGGTCGCAACGACCCGCGCCGTCGTATCCCACCCAAACCGATCGACGGCTCGTGCGCGAGCACCTTCCGCGCGCTCCCACGCACGTTCCGGCGCGGCGACGATCGCGCGCAACGCCTCCGTCCAACCCGTGACGTCGTCGGCGCCGATCAGCGCATCGGCATCGGCGACGACCTCCGTGAGCGAGGAGCCGCGCCCGGCAAGCACGGGAACGCCCGCACACATCGCCTGCGCCGCACCATAGCCGAAGCCTTCGTACCGCGACGGTACGACCGCCACCCATGCCTCGGCGTACAGCGCGTGCAATTCCGTGTCGGTAACGAACCCGCGAAACGCGATGCGCTCGCTCACGCCGAGCTCGCGGGCACGCGTTTCGCAAACCGCGCGATACGGGGTCGATGGCCCGACGACGATCAACCGCGCCTGGGGGAGCGCGGGAAGCGCCTCGATCGCTACGAGCAAGTTCTTGCGCTTTTCGACCGTGCCGACGCAGAGGATGGTCGGCTCGCTATGCGGCGCGCGCGCGATCGTCGCGAAGATCCCGTCGACGCCCGGATACGCGACGCGCACGCGCTCGGACGGACCGCCGACGAGCTCGAGATACTCGTCGCGCGAAAACGCGGAATCGACGAGCACGACCCGAGCCTCCCGATAGCGCGCGGCCTGATAGCGGCCGAAATACCATCGTGCGTACGGACGAACGTGATCTTGCACGCGTAGCCACGCGACGTCGTGCACCGTGACGACGACGGGCGCGGGCGACCAAAGCGGCATGGTCCCGGACGTGCAATGCACGAGATCGCAACGGGACCCGACCGCCGCGAGCGGCAGCAAGATTTGGTCCCACAGCACGCGGCGATCGAATCGCCACGGATCGAGCCGTGGTTGCGAAAGGGCACGAACCGCGATGCCTGCGGCCGAAAGCGCGGTCAACAGGCCGCGCTGGTACACCCCGATTCCCGTGGCGGTCCCGACGGCCAGCTGGGCATCGACCCCAACGATCACGGGGTCGGCGAGGCGCTCGCGCCGCTCGGAATCGTACCGCCGAGACGCTTGATCGCGGCAGGCGCATCTTTGCTTTGAGGATCGAGTTCGAGCACGCGACGAAACGTCGCCATCGCAAGCGCCGGTTCCCCAGAATTCGAAGCCTGATTACCGAGTGCGAGCAAATAACGAGCGGAAAACGGCGCGAGGTCGACGGCCTGCTGATAGGACGCGAGAGCGGCGATATTCGCAGGCCCGCGTTGCTCCGGCTTTCCGACATACCCGAGCGTGGCTTGTAAGATGCCGAGCCGCCAGTACGCGTCGGCAAGCCCCGGTGCGGGGATCGGCGAGGAACTGAAACGTGCGACGAGCCGCTCTTGTAACGCGATCGCGTGAATGAGATCCGTCTTGACGATCGTATCGAGAACGCTCGCAAGATGCTGGTCGTCGCCCGCCTCGACGAAATCATCTGCCGCGACCAAGAGCGCGCCGCGATCCGCCGCGAGCATACCTTCGAGATCGTAACGATCGACGCCGGGTGGAAGGCGTTCGACGACGTCGCGCGCTTCCGCGGTGTGGCCGGAGGCCACGAGGCGGCGGGCAAGCGTGACGCGCAAAGGTGCGACGAGTCGCGCGGAAATCGGCGCGCGGTCGAACGCGCCATACATCGCAACGCCCAGCGATTCGGGGAGCAACCGCGGAAGCGCGAGCGGGCTTGCGTAGGGCGCGAGGAGCGCCATCGAAGCGATCTGCTGCAAACCCAGCAAAAGCACGAGAAACCCAACCGCACCGTAAGCGATCGGACGAGAGATCCGCGGCATGCACATGTGTTGCCCGGCGACGCATCCGAGAACCTCTGGGGCGCCGTCGCCAAAACAAACGCGCCCCGACACCGAAGTGTCGAGGCGCGCTTTGGTTTCGCGAATCCCGCGGAGCGCTTCTCGTTTAGAAGCGAACCACGAAGTTCAGGTCGGTCCGAACCTGGGTGAAGTTGTAGCTCGGGACGACGTTGTCGATGTACTTGTTCTGGCGTTCGATGAACACGATTTGGCTTGTGGTATTCGGGACGCTGTAGGTCAGCGAACCCTGATACTGGTCCTTACGCTGATCGAGGCTCTGCCCGAGCGTCGTACCGTAGGTGCCGCCATAGCGCTGCGAGTTGTAGTCGAGTGCGAGAACGACGTTCGTGGTCAGCGGGATCGCCGCATTGACCGCGCCCGTGTAGTGCTTCACGTTGACGTAGTTCGGGAAGAACGAGACGCGGCTACCCGCGCCGTATGCGCCGCCAGTTGCAGCGGTGAGCACCGCTGCAGCCGAGCCGACGGAGCTTCCGTCGAACGATTGCGTATTCGGGTTGAACGGATAGTACTGATATCCGGTCTTGTCGTTCCGCGAGAGTTGGTCGTAGGTGCCCGTCAGGTTGAAGGCAACCTTCTTCGCGAAGATCGGTACGCTGAACCCGGCGCCCGCTTCGTACTTGTTGTACGTCTCGCGAACGTTGGAGGTGTACGCCGAGCCGAACTGCATGGCGCCGAACGAGTTCGGGCGGATTTCCTGGAGCGCTTGGGCGAGGAAACGGGTGTTAACCGTAGTGTCGCCGATGCGCACCGGAGCCGCGATGTTGCCGGTGAAGCCCTGCGTGTTCGGCGTGAAGGCCGAGAAGAACGACGGGCCGCTGGCGGCAAACGGATTGAAGAGCGGGTAGATGTACGAGAGCGTTGCGTTGCCCGCGGTGTTCGGCGACTTCCCGGTGGGGAATTGGTTATCGAACTCGCGGTTGATCGCGAGCGTGTTGCCGAATCCGAAGAACTGCGGCACGTACGGGAGCTTGTAGAAGCTGAACGTCGGCGGTGCGTTGCCGAAATATCGGAACGGTGCGCCATCGAAGAAGTTGACGCCAACGGCCTGGTACTGGAGGGTACCCGTGACGTTGTAGTACTTCAAGCGTGCGCCGACGACGGCAGCGGTATCGGTGGTTGCCGCAACGTTGCGGACATCGTTCGTGAACTTGCTTCCGGCGACTTCGCCGAAAAGCACGGGGGCCGGCTGCTTGTTGCCAAGCGAGAACGGCAGCGGTACCTGTGCGTCGATACCGAAAACGGTGTCGCTCACGAGGCCATAGCCTTCGCCGTTCGCGCCGTTACCGAGTGCGGCGTTCTGGAAGTTCGAGACCGGGCCCGAGACGATCAGGTTGTCCTGATCGTAGACGCGGTTAAACGAAACGCCGACTTCCGCGCCCGGAAGACCCTTGATCTTCTGGTTTACGCGGGCGTTGAACTCGTAGCGCTGCGTCTGCGAGTTGTTATTGTAGCCGAGACCAACGTAGGTAATCGTGACCTGCGAGCCTGCGGGCAACGCCGGATTGAAGACGACCTGGTTGAGGCTGACGTTGAACACGAACGTCGGTGCCGTGCCGGTTCCGCCGACGGCGGCGCCGGTGTTGTTGAACACGTTGCCGTTGTATCCCGACACGAAGACGGTTCCGGCGACGGCCTGGGCCGAGAGGAACACGTTTCCGAGCGCGCCGTTACCGGCGCTGAAGGTTTGCGAGCGGAGCGATCCGGCAGTCGATCCCGGAGGACCCTGCTGGATGAGGCCCGTCTGCGGGCGATTCGTGTAGAAGAAGTAGTTGTTCACGCCGTAGTCGCCCGACGGATCGGGGATGGTGTTGAGCGTGTTCAGATACGTCTGGTCGAGGCGCGAGAAGGCGAACGAAACGTCCGTGAGGCCGTTGAGCGTCGTCTTGAACTCGAGACCCTTCTGGTACGGCTGGATCGGGTTCTCGAGGCCCGGGCCCTGCTGCGATGCATCGGGGGCGCGGTACGTGAGGCCCGTACGCGAAGACGGAAGATCGTCGAGCTGGCCGACGCGGAACACCATGTTGGTGAGCGCACCGGCGCGCTTGACGCGGATCACGACATCGGGGTTGAGCACGCTTTGGTTTTGCTGCGTGAATTCGCCGCCGTAACCGTACGTGATCAGGTGGAACGGCAGCGAAACCTGCAGATCCTCGGTGACGTGGTAGATGAAGTTGAGCTTGTCGTCCTGGCGGATCAGCGTGCCGGGGCCCTGCTGCTCGAGCGGGCTGTTATTCGCGGGCGACGAGATGAACGCGGTTACGAACGCGTCGCCGTTGTTGCCGCCGGTGACCGTCTTCGGAAGCACGTACCGCTCGCGGTCCGTGTTCTGCAAGAGCATGCTGCCGTGGAATTCGATCGATTGTGCGAACTTCGTACGCTTGTCGAGTGCGTCGAGCGCATCCTCGACGTTGGTGACGCGAACGCCAAGCGAGTCGAGCTCGTCACGGAGCGAATCGATGAGCTTCTGCAGCTTGTCGAGATCGGCTTTCGTTGCGAACTTCGATGCCGCGTCGGCACCATTTGCTTGAACTTTTGCGATGACGCGAGCGACGATGACGGCCATTTCATAGCGCGTCAGCGGTCGATCGCCTTTGAACTTACCATCCGGGTAACCCTCAACGAGACCGTCGGCAGCCAAACTCTGGATCGCCTGATAGGCCCAGTGGTTCGCCGGGATGTCGCTGAACGGGGTAGCGGAGGCGCCCTGGCCCATGCCGATGAGAGAGCTTACGGTGAAGCCTGCCATTAGCATCAGGGTAGCGAGACGCTTCATAGATCCCTCCAGAAGATCGGCTGCTGCTTGGGGGCGCCCTCTCGAACGTGGACCACGGACTGAAGCTTCAAGTTTTCCTTCATCCCGCGGACCGCGAAAGGCCGCGACACGCGTAAGCGCATGACGACGCAAAGAGGACGCGCCCTCGATTGAGCGCATGCCGAGACCTCACATACGACCGAGGTTTTGACTCTCCTGCACCGCTTGGAGATAGCGCTCCGCGATCAGTTGTGCGGCGAAGTCGTCGATCGGACACGGCGGCAAGAGCATGCCGACCGGAACGAAGCGGCGCCAACCACGGACGGGATGCGCCGCGAAATATCGCTTTCGCGCGAGAAGGGTCGTCTCGCGCTCGTCCACGAGCACGAAGGGTACCCCCGCCGCCGTCAATCGCGCGCCGACGTCGCCCGCGCTCGTACCGCGGCCCAGGGCGACGACGGCGATCGCGTGCCGCTCGCGCACGGCGAGGACGGTTGCGATGATGTCCGCGCTCGGCACGATCCCGAGCGCGACCGCGGGAAGCGCGACCCCCCGAACGACGGCCCAGCCGCACTTGCGCGTGCCGGGATCGATGCCGAGCGTCAGCCTCTCCGGAGCATCGGTCATCGCTTCGCTGCGACGACCGCGAAATCGAGCTCGAGGGGCGGCGCGTGCGGATAGATGTCCTTTGCGGCCTTCGCGACGATATGGAAGCGGCCGCGCGCGTGCAAGACTTCCTGGACGATATTCTGGACCTCGCCCTGGTCGACGAACGGCGTCGCGACGAACACCGGCGGCATCCCACGGTCGATCGCCGTTTGCGCCGCCTTGTGGATCAGCTCGCCGAAATAGACCTGCACGGATTCGCCGCCGCGCACGTCGATCGTGCTCATGACTTGTCCCTTCCGCGCGACCAGCTTGTCGGCGTAGGCATTGAATCCGAACGTCACCGTATCGCCGATGAAGAGATTGCGGTCGACGATCGGGAGGATGACGACCGCGTCCGTGCCGCTCTTCTGTTCGTACGCGTGCGCGATGTCGATGAGCGAGGAGAACGTCTCCTGGACGGCTTTATCCTTGGCGCGTTTCGGCGTCGGTTTCAGCGACGCGGGAGGCGCCGTGTACGTTCGATTGACGTAATCGGTCGTCTGGGCGAAGAACTCGGTCAATGCCTTACGTTGTTCCTCGATCGGCTGCGCGGATTTGAGCGTGAGAAACTGCGAGCCGATCGGAACCCCGAGCGGAAAGACGATCGATTTGCGGCGCGTGGTGCCGAGTTCTTCCTCGCGCTTGCTCGCCTGATCCTGAAGCTCGTTGATGCGATCGTTGAGCGCGGAGATGCGAAAGACCGCCTGGCGCACATACTGCGATGCCGCAAGCGCCGCAAGCGTCAGGCTGAGCGCGATCAACATCCCGGTGCTCACGGCGACGATCGTCGACGTGTACTTCGGGCGCAAGCCGAAGAGCGTCAGCCGCCTGCGCCCGACTTGGTGCCCGACCCGGTCGCCGATGTAGGCGATGACACCCGCTCCGAGCGTGATGAAGACGATCGTGACGATGCCGGGAATCGCGCTCGTCATGCGTCGCTCGCCCGGCGTACGAGATAGAGCCCGAAGGCCGTGAAGAGCACGTTCGGCGCCCACGCCGAGATGCCCGATAGCCAAGCCGCAAGCCCACCGACGAACAAAAACGTCGTCGTGACGACGTAATAGACGAACACGATCGCAACCGCGAGCCCGAAGCCGAGCCCCGTACCGCTCCCGCGCGCGGGCCGCAGCCCGAACGGAATGGCGATCAGGGCGAACACGAACGCCGAGAACGGGCGCGCGAGCTTCGCATCGTAGGTCGCGCGAAACGTCCGGATCTGCGCGTCGGAGAGGTTCCCCGAGGCAAGCGCGGTTGCGATCTGTGCGCGGCTCATCTCTTCCGGTTTGGTGAGGATCGAATTTTTCGAGAGATCGGATGGGCGCCCGCCGATATCGACCGTCAGGCGCGGATCGACCGAGGTCTGGGTGTTGCCGTCGGCCTCGTAATGGTACGTCCGGGCGTCGAGAAACGTATAGGTCGGGTCATCGAAATTCGCCCGGCGGCCGTAAATCATTAGCCGCGGTTCGCCATGCGCATCGAACTGGAGTACCGTGACGCCGAGGAGTTGTTGCGTCGACGGATCGATCGTGTCGACGTGCGTGAGCTGGCGTCCGCCGTTTGCGAGTCCGGTCGACACGGTCAGGTTCGAACCGAGCGGGTTGAGGTGCTTGATGACCGCGTCGCGGACGTATACGGCCTGGCTCGTGGCCGCCGGAACGAGCGTCTCTTGCGCGAGAAACGAAAGGCAAGCGATCCCGAAGGCGACGATCAGCACCGGTGCCGTGATCCGGGCGAGGCCGATGCCGCCCGCTTGCATCGCGACGATCTCGCTACCGACCGAGAGCCGCTGCAACATCAGCAACACGCCGAGCAGCATCGACATCGGAATCACGAGCAGTTCGTACTGCGGCATCTCGAGCACGAAATACTGGATCGCCGCCGTCAACGGAGCGTGCTCGTCCGAGACGAGCTTTCCGAGCGCGATGATCTGGGTCGCGACGAAGATGAGCGTAAAGGCCGAAAACCCGAAGCCGAACGGCCCGGCGAGTTCCGCGAGCATGTACCGATCGAGGATGTTGAGGCGTTGCCTCACAGGCGAAAGCCTTCGCCGAGGTAGAAGCGGCGCGCGACCGGCGAATCCAACACGTCCTGCGCCGTACCCGAAACTTCGATCTTCCCGTCGTTGAGGATGTACGCGCGATCGACGATCGCGAGCGTTTCGCGGACCTGGTGATCGGTGATCAAGACGCCGAGCCCGCGGTCGCGAAGCTGCCGGATCATCGTTTGAATATCGGCGACGGCGATCGGATCGATTCCCGTGAACGGCTCGTCGAGCAACAGGAACGCGGGTTCGGTTGCGATCGCGCGGGCGATCTCGACGCGCCGCCGCTCGCCACCGGAGAGGCTGTCGCCCCGCGCGTCCACGAATTTTGTGAGCCCGAACTCGCCGAGTAGCTCCGGAAGCCGGCGTTCTTGCTCCGGGCGCGACACGCCGTTCATCTCCCAGATCAGGCGGATGTTATCGCCGACGGAGAGCTTGCGGAAGATCGAGTTCTCTTGCGCGAGGTAGCCGACGCCCGCCTTCGCACGCTTGTGCATCGGTTGGCGCGTGATGTCGGTCCGGATGCCGTCGCGCTCGACGTACACGCGCCCGCCATCCGGGCGCACGAGGCCGACGACCATATAGAACGTCGTCGTTTTTCCCGCGCCGTTCGGGCCGAGCAGGCCGACGACTTCGCCGCGGTTGACATCGGCGCTTACGCCCGCGACGACGCTACGCTTCCCGTATTTCTTCGAGAGATCGTCGAGAACGATACGGGCGCTCATGCCGGGCCTCCAAGAAATTCCACGTTGTCTAAACGCACATCGCTCGTGGCTTCGTTGCTCGTCGCGCGCGAACCCGAGGCGGAAGTCAAAACGACGTGGCCGACCGCGTGGAGCCGTTCGGTATCCGCGCGGTAGATCAGGGTATCGCAGGTGAGCACCGACCCGCTATGCGAGCGCGCACGCACGCCGCCCTTCATGATGACGGTCTTCGCGGTTTCGTTCGCGAGCGCGAGCGGCGCGCGCGTATCGAGCACGCCGCCTTTGGGATCGTAGAAGAGGATCTGCGCGTTATCGAACGTTGCGTTCCCGGTAGCGTTCGCCGCTTCGTGCTTCGTCGAGCGGATCTCGTAGACCAACCGATCCCCGCGCCTGATTTTGATCGAAGCCATCTGGCCGCCCGTCGCCTCACCGACGACGTGCACCGCAAGGGGCGTCGGCGTCGCACCCGGGGCGGGCGTTGCGAGCGCCGCACCGGTTGCCGCAGGGCGCGTCGGGGACGACGGGGCGCACGACGCTAGCACGAGCGCCGCGAGAAGCGACACGAGACTACCGCTTTGCATGCGTCGGCTCCGGAATGCCTGCGGCGGCCGAGGCGAGGGCGAGCGCCATGAACTGCGACCAAATACCGAACGAGAGACTCACGGAGTTGAGCATTACGTGCAAGAGCGTGGCGGCGAGACCGGCACAGATACACGCCGAGAGAAAGCGCGCTTTCGGGTTCGCCGCCGCAAGCGCACGCCGTGCGAGCGTGACGAACTGCCACCACCCGAAGACGATCGCGGCAAAGCCGATGAGGCCGCTTTCCGCCAGAATCGAGAGCGCCATGTTGTGCGGGTCGTACGCGATCGGTTCCTCGGCGTGCGTCCCGTCGGGCGCGCGGACCGCTTCGTAGGTGCGGTGGAAGGCGAGCGGCCCAACGCCCGTGACGGGAAACCGCACGAAGGTCGCGAGCCCGGCGGCAAAACCGGGAACGCGTGCGAAATTATCCTCGGCTTCGTGATGCGTATCGAGCGTCGCGGACCACGTTGCCGCAAGCGCGATCACCACGCAGCCGCACGCGATGACGGTGAACGTCTTCTTATAACCATAGGCGAATACCGTACCGACGATCGCAAACGATACCAGGGCCGAGCGGGCGAATGTCTCCACCAGCGTGACGAACGCGACCACGCAGGCCGTCCACGCAAGCGCGCGGAGCCGCGTTCCCGACACCGTGCACGCAACGCCGAGCGCCGTGGAAAAGAGCACGAGGCAGAATTCGGCGAGCTCGCTCGGGTTCAAGAACGTGCCGACGGCCCGCCCGTGATAGAGGATCAGCAAATCGCTCGGGCGTCGTGTGGCGACCAGCACGAGCGCGAAGAGGCACGCGAGCGTTCCCGATCCGAGGAAGATCGCAAAGATCGTTTGCGCGACGCCCGGGCGTTCGTAATACCGCACGATCGCGCCGTGCACTTCGACATAAAAGAGGACGCCGAACGAAAGCGCGATCCCGGGCAGCGGATCGAAGCCGAAGATCGCGGCGATCAGCGTCGCCCAGAAATTCGCGAGCAAACCGAGTCGCATGGCGGGTATCTCGCGCGGTCGGCGTGAGACGAGCAGCACCACGCCGATATCGACGGCGATCACCAGCGCGAAGAGCACCCATGCGCCCCACGCCGGCACGAGGGCGCCGAGCGGCGGGTGGAGCGGCACAAGCATCGCGATCGTACCGAAAAGCGGTAGCACGGCGAACGAGAGCCCGAGAATCCAACCCGTCAGGCGATCGCTCACGCGGCGCGCCCGAAGGTGGCGAGGATCGTCGCGATCGCCTCGGCCCCGCCCGGGCCGCCCATACGCGCGCGACCGACCGCTCCCATGCGTGCGCGAAGATTGGGATCGTCGAGGAGGCGTTCGAGCGTACCCGCGGCGTGTTCTGGGGCGGCGTCGACGACGGCGAGCGCATCGCCGAGCAGGCGCGCCTGGCGCATCCGGTACCACGCGGCTTTCGGAGCGTGCGCGGTTTCCAGCGCGACGACGGGAAGCCCCATCGCAGCCGCCGCTTCGTTTGCGGTTCCCGCTTGCCCGAACGCGAGCGTCGCACCGGCGTAGAGCGACCCGAGGGGACCGCCCCAGGCGGCAAGCGTGAGTTCGGGAACGCTCGCGGTAAACGGCCGCCGGGCATCGGGGCCTGGGGTAATCTGCCAGCCGGATTCGGCGAGGATCGCCGCGAGCTTCCGGGCATCGAGATTCGCCGCTACCGAGAGCGCCGCGGCGAAGCGTGGGCGACGGCACGCGAGCGCGCGCAGCGCGTCGACCAGTGGGAGCAGATCGCGATATGCGGCCTCGCGGCTACCGGGGAGCACGACGATGCGTTCGCGTTCGCTCCAGGGGAACCGCTCGTCGCTCGCCGCGAGATCGACGATCACGTTACCGGGTGCGCGCGCCGCAACCCCGCACGCACGAAGCACCCGCGCGGTCTCGCCGTCGCGGACGAAAATCCAAGCCGCGCGACGCAAAAACCAACGCTCGAACGCGTCGTAGGGTGCCACGAAGGCGCTCTTCGCGGTCCCAACGAACGCGACGGGAACGCCGCCCCGGAGCGCGAGTGCGAGCCCGTAGGTATCGCCGACGGCGACGATCGCGCGATACGCGCGGCCGGCGCGCCCGAGAAAATCCCACTGCGCGGCAAAGAGCCCGAACCAGCCGGCGCGGACGTCGCGCGAGAAGTTCGCGACGTTCCCCATCGCGACGAGGCCGCCGCTCGGCATCGCGCGCCGCGGGCCGACCTCCGGGAAATCCGCCGCGACGAATCCCTCGCCGACGAGCGGAAGATGATCGGTAGGCCCGCCGCCGGACGCGCGAACGCGCGCGGCGAGCGCGGCGGCGATCGCCGCCTCGCCGTGACCGTTCGAAACGAAAAGCAAAGGTTTCACGATGCCGCGGCAAGCGGAACGAGGGAGAAATCCGCGATCCGCGCGCGCGCGCTTGCGGCGTCGTACGCAAGATCGGTCTGCGAAGCGAACGCGCCGTAGGGACCGGCATGCACGATCGGCACTTCGCCGACGTATTCGGGCGCGAGGAGCGTATCGTGGCTATGGCCGCCGAGAATCAGATCGAGGCGCGGCACGCGACGCGCGAGTTCCCGATCGGCGCGCAACCCGAGATGCGAGAGCGCGACGAGCGTGACGCCGGGCGCGGCGGCCGCGGCGTACTCGGCGGCGACGGCATACGGATCGCGGAAGCGCCAGCCGAAGAGCCGCTCCCACGGCGCCCCCTCGCGATATTGCGGGACGAGTAATCCGAAGAACCGGATCGTCCACGTACGGCCGCCCGATTCGCGCACGAACGTCAGATCCGGCGCGAAGGGAAGCGTCCTACCGTGCGTGTCCACCAAGTTCGCGCAGAGTAAGGGATGCTGCATGAGGCGCGCCCGGGCGGCGACGGCACCGAAGAGGTAGTGGAACTCGCGATTGCCCATCGCTTGCGCGTCGTATTCGGCCGCATCGATCTCGGCAACGATCGGTTCGCGCCGATGGAAGACGGTCTGGCTCCCGCGCAGGGAGTCGCCACAATCGACGAGCAGCCCCGGATGTGCGGCGCGAAGCGCCCGCAACGGCGCGGCGATGTGGCGATGGTCGTGAAGGTCGGAAGTGTGGTAGAGCCGCATCAGCGCGCCCGAGCCTGCGCGAGCACGAAGGTCGCCGTACGCGCGAGCGTATCCGCGGGCCCGAGTGCGGCGCGAAGCGCGCGGAAATCGGCGCGCTGCGCGCTCGGATCGCCGAGGAGCGCTTCCGTCGCGGCGGCGAGCGCTTCGGGTGTAGCCGCGCGCTGCAGGAGTTCGGGGACGACGCTCCGCCCGAGTACGAGATTCGGGAGCGTGACGAACGTCCCGCGCCAAAAGCGCTTCGCCTGGCGCTCCTGTGCGGCGGAGATGATATAGAGCGCGACGCAGGGCACTTCGCGCAGCGCCGCTTCTAAAACCGCAGTTCCGGAAGCGATGATCGCGGCATCGACTTCGGCGAAAACCGCGCGCGCGTCGCGCCGGATCGTTACGCCCGGATGCCCGTCGACTGCCACGCGCAAGCGGCGTTCCGCATCGTCGTTCGCGGCGACGACGATCGCCGTCGCTTCCGGGCGCGCCGCCCGTACGAGCGCGAATGCGGCGAGGAGCGGGCGCACGTGTTGCGCGAGTTCGTGCGTCCGACTGCCGGGAAGGAGCGCGATCGTCCCGCCGCTCGCGGGCGGCACGGCGCGCTCCGGCCGGGGTGCGACGGTCGAGACGAGTGGATGCCCGATATATTCGGCTTTGAGACCGAGCGTTGCATAAAACGCAGCTTGGTGTGCGAACGGCGTGAGCGGCGTTGCATACGAACAAACGGCCCGCGCCGCGCGTTCGCGATCGAGCCACGCCGCAGGTGGAAAGTCGTACACGATACGCCCGGCATAGCCGAGCAGACGCATCGTTTTCGCGAGCCGGAGGTTGAACGCGCCGAAGTCGACGAGCACGACGAGGTCGGGCGGATCGAGGCGCAGGCGGATCGCCGTGCGCATCGCGATCGTCCACAATTTCGGGATGCGGCGGATCGCTTCCGAGATCCCCATGCTCGCCCAGTCCCGCGTGTCGTGCCAGGTCGCGAAGCCCGCCGCCCGCATCCGGTCGGCGCCGATCCCTTCGAGCACGAGCCCGGGGTGCTGCGCGCGCATCGCTAGACCGAGTTCGACGGCCGTCACTTCGCCCGACGCTTCGCCCGTCGCAAAAAAGACGCGCACCGGGCGCTACTTCAAGACGATGCCGCGGTGCGATTCGGCTTCGACGAAGCGGAGGAACTCGCGTCCCTCGTCCGTTTGCACGATTTCGCGGACCGCGACGAGCGCTTGCGAGAGGTTGCGGTCGGAGCGATAGACGGTTTTAAAGATCTCCTTGAGCTCGGCGAACCCGTCGCTCGGGAAGTTCGCGCGCCGGAGCCCGACGGAATTGAGGCCGTGGATCTCCGCCGGCTGCCCCTCGGCGAGCATGAACGGGGGCACGTCGCGGGTGAGTTTGCACATGCCGCCGACGAACGCATGGCGTCCGATGCGCACGTACTGATGGACGCCCGCCATCCCGCCGATGCCGGCCATATCGTCGACGACGCAGTGCCCCGCGAGCTGCGCGAGGTTCGACATCGTGACGAAGTTGCCGACGTGGCAGTTGTGCGCGACGTGCGAGTAGGCAAGGAGCAGGCAGTCCTCGCCGACCGAGGTCGTTTCGCCTTCGCCCGTGGCGCGCTGGACGCTCACGTATTCGCGGAGGATCGTGCGCGCGCCGATCGTCGTGAAGGCGACTTCTTCCCGCGCCTTGCGATCTTGCGACGGCGCGCCGATCGTTGCGAACGGATAGATCGTCACGTCGTCGCCGATCGTCGTATGTCCGTTGATGACGACGTTCGAGAGCAGACGTGCGCGCTCGCCGATCGTGACGCTCTCGCCGATCACGCAGAACGGGCCGATATCCGCCGAATTTGCAACGACGGCATGCGGATGGACGATCGCGCTCGGATGGATCATAGGTGCAGGATCGTCGCGTCGGAGGCAAACGCGCTCGGCACGCTTGCGATGGAAAACATCAGGTCCGCCTGGCAGACGGCGTTTCCATCGACCGTCGCCACCGCATGGACCCACCCGATCGACGAGCGCGTCCGCGTGACCTCGACGATCATATCGAGCCGATCGCCGGGTACGACCGGGCGGCGGAATTTCGCTTTATCGACGCCCGCGAGATAGGGCACCTTGCGCATCAAGTCGCCCGGTGAGAGCACGGTCGTGCCGCCGAGCTGCGCCATCGCCTCGATCATGAAGACGCCCGGCATCAGCGGGTTTCCGGGGAAGTGGCCCTGGAAGAACTCTTCGTTTCCGGTGAGATTCTTGTAACCCACCGCCCGCTTCATCGGCTCGAGCTCAAGGATGCGGTCGATGAGCAAGAGCGGATAGCGGTGCGGCAGGAGCTGCATGATCTGGCGGATGTCGATCTCGCCCATATCAGACGGCCGCCTCGATCGGCGAAGCGATCCCAGAAGCGAGGTCCCGGACGGCCATCGCATGCAAGGCATGCCCGCTCTTGACCGCGATCACTTCGCATTGTGGCACCGCGCCGAGGAGCGCCAGATCGCCGAGGAGATCGAGCGCTTTGTGCCGGACGGCTTCGTTTGGAAACCGCAGGGCGTTCAGCGGACCGTCGGGTCCGTACACGACGGCGTTTTCCAGCGTACCGCCCTGCGCGAGACCGCGGCTCAAGAGGCTCTCGATCTCGTGCTTGAAACCGAACGTCCGCGCGGGCGCGATTTCGGCAAGATACGTTTCGGGCGTGATCGTCACGTCGAGGTACTGTGCGCCGACGGGTGCGGGAAAGTCGACCGCGACTTTCAAGCGCAGTTGCGCGGCGGGTGCGAGCACCAGCGTCTTCCCGCCGTCGCGATAGATCGCGGGCGCGGAAACGGTGAAACCGACGCGCGGCTCGTGCTGGACCGTGAGGCCGACCTCGGCGATCGCCGTTGCAAACGGTAACGCCGAGCCGTCCATAACGGGGATCTCATCGCCTTCGACCGCGATCGTCGCGTTATCGACGCCCATGCCGAGCAGCGCGGAGAGGAGATGCTCGACCGTAGAGACGCGCCGATCGCCGATACCGATAACGGTTGCACGACTCGTATCGAGCACGTATCGGCCGTGCGCGGGAAACGCGACGCCACCTTCGAGTTGGAATCGCACGCCGCTTCCGGCGTGGCTCGGACGAACCGTCACGCGCGCGGGCGTTCCGGTATGCAAGCCGGACCCCTCGAACACGATCGGTTCGCGTAAGGTCGACTGATACTGCACCAAACGGGACCTTTCCATGCGGCTTTCCTCGCCTAAGCGACGAGGCAAAAGCACGACCGGAGCGACGTCAAACACCGTGGGAAGAGCGATCTTCCAAGGCCTTGATTCGTTCGACCAATTTGGGCAGTTTACGAATGATCGCCTTCTCTTTGAGCACGGAGCGATGCTCGCGCGCCGGTGCGCCGCTGACGATCGTATCGTCCGGGATGTCGTTCCAGACTTCCGACCCGCCGACGATGCCGACGCGCGAGCCGATCGTAATGTGGCCGCGGAATCCCGCTTGGCCGCCCGATTGCACGTAATCGCCCGTGACGGTTGTCCCCGCGAGGCCGACTTGCGCGGCGAACGCGTTGTGTTTCCCGAGGCGGCAGTTATGCCCGATCTGGCAGAGATTGTCGATCTTCGTCCCCTGGCCGATCGCGGTGGTGCCCGTCTGCGCGCGATCGACGCACGCGTTCACGCCGATCTCGACGTCGTCTGCGAGCACGACATTACCGATTTGTGGAATCTTGCGGAGCATGCCGTCGACCGTAACCCAGCCGAAGCCCTCGCCGCCGATGACGGCACCGTTGTTGATCACGTTGCGGGCGCCGAGCACGCAGCGATCGAGCACCTGGGCATGCGCGTGGAGCGTCGAATCGTTCCCGATCGTTACGTCCGCACCGATGATGACGCCCGGGCCCAACACGACGCCCGATCCGATCCGCGCGCGCGGGCCGATCACGACGAACGGGCCGACCACAAGGTCGGAGGCGAGCTCCGCACTCGGATCGATCGCCGCGCTCGGATGGCGCGCGGGACCGACCGGTCGCGGCGGCGCGAAGGCCGCAAGCAGCGTGGCGAGGGCATCGCGCACGTTCGCTACGAGGATCAACGGCTTTGCGGCGGCTCCCGCCGGTGCGAGCCGCTCGTCGGTGAGGATCGCGCCCGCGCGCGAAGCGAGCGCCCCGCGCAGGTAGCGCTCGTCGACGGCAAACGTCAGGGTATTGGCATCTGCGTCGTCCACCGCGCCGATGCGTTCGATCGCGAGCGTCGCATCGCCGAGGACCCGGCCACCGACACGCGCCGCTAGCGTCGCGGGCGTGCCGAAGATCATTTCTTCGCGCCTGCTTCGAGCGCTTTCTCGTCGATCTTCAGCACCTTTTCGACATCGGTCGTGATGTCGTTCCCGCCATACCCGACGTACTGACGCGTGAAGACGAGCTTGAAATGCTTGTCGGTTGCAACCTGCTGCGCGGCGGTGCGCACGTCGTCCGTGATCTCGTTTTGCATTTGGATGAACCGCTGGGCGAGCACTTCGCGCTCTTTTTGTTTTTGTGCGGGCGACGCGTTCGATCGCTCGATCGTGAACTGGTCGTTGTTGATCTGATTTTGATAATTGATAAATTTCGGCCAGAACTGCATGATCCGCGGCACGTCGACGACGGCGACATCCGAGCTCTGCTTGTTGCCGCAACCCGTGAGGCTAGCGGTGACGGCCAGAAAGGCGATTGCGAAGAATCCGTATTTCACTCGTGCAAACTTTCGATGTCTTTTTGTGCGTCGGCAGTGAGGTCCACCCCGTTCGCCGGAGCGACGGTGTCGTTGATGACGGTGGTGACGCCGCGATTTTGTGCGACGACTCGCACTTCGCGACCGATTTGCGCGACCATCTGCCGGTAGAGGTCGTCGCGCTGTTTTTGAAGCTCGGCGATGTGCGCGCGCGCGTCGCGTTCCGCGTTTTGATCGACGCCGTGGATCGTGTTGAACCGTTTGGTGAGATCGTCGTTGGTTTTTTTGAAATCGGCGATCGTGCGTTTTGCATCCGCCGTGAACTGCACCTGATACGCCTTGTGCAAATCTTCCAGCCGCGCTTTGAGCGCGGGCGAAACGCCTGCGGGCACCGAGACCGTACCGTTTGGAAGCGCCTGCGCGACGACGGGGGCCGCGGCACCGGAGAACTGCGCTTGAATCGAGGCGCCGCGCGATTTGAGCTTCGCGACGGATTCCGCGTGCACGCGTTTCGCATCGAGGGCGACATCGCTTGCGATCTTCGCTTTCAAGCTCGCGCGCAAGTTGGCAAGGGTCTGCTGGTCGCGATTGCGAGCGGCGGCGAGTTGATCGGCTTCGGCGCGATCGATCGCCGCAAGCTTCGCCCGTGCCTCTTCGCGCGCGCCGTCTTCGAGCGCCAGGTTCGAGAGCCGGGTCCGTAGCGAGAGACGGTCGGACGAATCCTTGGTCGCAAGTTCGAACGCGAGCTGCTGTTCCTTCGCCTGGAGCTCGTCGGCTTTTGCGCGGTAGGAGCGGTCGGCGCGTGCGGTTGCCGCCTTCTGCGCGGCCTGCATTGCGGCATCGTCCTGCTTGATCAGTGTGGCACGATACGCGTTGAAGTCGCTTTGCGCCGACGACACCGCTTGCGCGCGCTGCTGTTGCGCGACCGCATTCACCGAACCCGCGATCGCGTTCGTTCCCGGGCCCATCGGGATGCCCGCCGTGCGCAGTGCCGCAGCGATCGCATCGTTTTCGCGCTTCCCGTATTCTTTTTGCTTTTCGTTCAAGAGCTTGGTCGTGCGCGCGCGCGCCTCATCGAGTGCCGCTTGCAACGCGCGATCCTCTTTTGCAAGCTCCGCTGCCGGCAACGCCGGCCCGTTCGATCCGAGTGCCGTGCGCAAGGAGAGCGCTTCGATCGTCTCATCGTAATGCGCGAGTTGCCCGTAGAGCGGATGTTTCTTGATGAGGTCTTCCATCCGCACGTAGCCGACGCGCGCGAACGACGGATTCACGCTTGCCGTCGCGGACGGCGAGACGGCGCTCGTCGCCGAGCGGGTGCAACCGGGTAACCCCGCGGCGAGCCCGATGGCGAGACCGACGACCATCGGTGCGGCAAACGCCGCCGCACGATGACCGCGCCCGTTACTTGAGTTGTTGCGTGACATCGGTTGTGATGTCGGTGCCGCCGTAAACGAGATTCGAGCGATCGATGACGAGCACCAGATTCTTTTTCTTCGCGACATCCGCGATCACGTCGCGTGTCTTGTCCACCAGCGGCTTGACCAGATCGTTCTGCTTCGCATCCAGGCTCTTTTGATAATCGCGGGCGATCGTCTGCTTGTCCGCATCGGTCTTCGCGGTCTTGAGCTTGTCCTGAGCGATCTTCTGTTGGTCGCGCGTGTACTGGTCGAGTTGTTTCTCGGCAGCTACGACCGACGGGAGCTGGTTGATGAGCGACTGATCGACGAAACCGACGGCCGATGGTGCGGGCGTGCTTACCGGCGGAACCGGATCGCCGACGCCGGTCATCAGGTCGAGAACGTTCCGTGTGATGTCCTGACCGCCGACGATGACGATCCGGCGATCCACGACGACCGAAAGATTCTTCGAGGAAGCGATCGAGGCGATCGCGGTTTGCGCTTTTCCGAAGAGCGGGCCGAAAAGGGCGTTTCGCCGCGCGAGCATCTTCGTCTGGTACTCGCGCTGGAGTGCCTGCTGATCCGCTTGCGACCGCGCGCTCTTCGCGCGGCCCTGCAGCTGCTTCTGGAGGTCGCGATCGAAGAGCGCGAGCTGCTTTTGCGCGTTTTGGAATGCCGGGACCGCTCCGAGCGCCTGCTGATCGACGAATCCGATGTCCGTGATGCCATCGGCAAGCGTCTGCGGCGCACCGATGATCGCCGCGAGAACCACGGCTGCGAGCGCGAAGCGGCGGGTATTTTGCATGAACGTCATATCGTTAGAAACTCTGACCGATGCCGAAGGCAGTATGGGCTCCGTTTTGCCCCTTCGCGAAGTCGAGGCGGATCGTACGGAGACCGAGTTGCGGTACATCGAAGCGGAGACCGACCCCGATGTCTGGGTGGAACTGGTAGCGATTGAGGTTGACGGTATTGCCGTTGGCATCGAGGCTCAGCCCCGCACCGCGGATGCGCGTTCCGCCATCGTCGACGAAGGTCGCAAGGACGAACTTACGATCCTGCGTGAGCGGATAGCGAAGTTCGAGCTGCCCGAGCACGATCTCGGTTCCGTAAAAGATCGTCGAATACCCACGCAGATCTTGATCGCTGAAGGTGAAAAGCCGGTTCGGCGGGATCGCGCCCGTCGAGGTTCCGATCTTCGCATGGACGCCGAGCGTTGCGTTCTTCAAGAGCGGGAAGAACTTCGTCGTATCCAAGGTGATGATCTGATAGTTGAACGCCGAGCCGATCGCGCGGCCGGGTGAGATATCGTCCGAGAGCGATGCGCTCAGCCCGCGGCGCGGGTTGAAAACGTCGTCGCGCGTATCGGCCGAGAGCCCGAAGTTGAAGCTGAAGAGGTTATAGGGGCGCGTCGAATCGACGTTCGCGATCGATGGCGCGGCGATACCGAGTGCGGCCGTGCCGGAGCCTTGCGTGGAGAACGGCGAGCCGGTACCGACCGTCGTGATTCCGGCGATCGTGGTGTTGCTTCCGAAATAGAAGCCGGACGGAACCTGCGCGGCGACGGCGACCTGCGAGAGGTTTACACCGACGGACGCGCGCGTGACGTCCGAAAGCCGGCGGCCGACGGTGACGGCCGTACCCGTCGTGCGCGAGAAATACGTTGCGGCGATTCCCGCGATTTGGTTCACGTTCGTCGCGTCGACCGGGATCAGCGAAACGCCCTGCGTCGCACCGATCGGCGTCGGGGTCGGGGCGACGGAACCGGCGGCCGGGGCCGCGGTCGGAACCGCATACACCGGATAGTAGTTGGTCGACGAGTTCGTGAAGATCTGCGCGCCGACGCTATACTTCTGGCTCGCTTCGGTCTTGCCGTAGTAGGGGATCGTGAACGAGACCTGCGCGCTCGAGATCCGCGAACCGCGCTCGAAGCGCACCGCGCCGGAGTTGCCCGTGCCGTTGATGTTGTTCTCGGAGTACGACAGGGTGCCGGTCAGGCCGGTCCCCGTGAGGCCGCCGGAATACCCGGCGCCGACCTGCGCCGTACCGGTGCGCTGTTCCTTGACTTCCCACGCTACGGTGAGCAGGGCGGGCTTCTTCGGATCCGGGCCGGGATTTGCGACGAAATCGACCTTCTCGAAGAAGCCGAGGTTGTTGAGCCGTTCGTAATCGCGCTTGAGCGCGCTTTCCGTGAGGATCGCACCCGGGCGCAGACGCAGTTCGCGGCGGATGACGCGATCTTGCGTCTTGGAATTGCCTTTGATTTCGACCGCCCCGACGCGCGCGACGGAAATGTTGTACGTGACGTCGGCGGTACCGGCTTTTTGATCGACGGATGTCGGGTCGATGCCGCTCTCGAAATCGCCGATCTGGATGTCGTATTTCTTGTAGAGTTCTTTGAGGCGCTCGAAATCTTTGTCGCTCGCGTCCTGCGAGTACGGGGAGCCGGGCTTGGTCGCGATCGTCGATTGGATCGCGATCGGCGAGATCACCGGATCGCCCGTGATCTTGACGTTGCGAACCGTGAGGCCTTCGATGATCTTGAGCGTCAACACGCCGGTCTTCGCGCTCACGTCGAGGTCGGCGACGTGGGTCGAGACCTGGCCGCCGTAGCCGATCTTATCGTAATACGAGTTGATCTTCAGGACGTCTTGGCGGAACGTGTTCGTGTTGAACACCTGCCCCGTCGCCGTATCCATCAGGGCGAGCAGCGTATCGTTGGGCACGTGCGCGTTGCCCGTATATTGGATCGACGTGATGACCGGATTCTCGATCACGCGGAACGTGATCGCGATCCCGTCGGGCCGCTGCTTGACGATCGGCGGCGCCTGGTCGGCAAAAAAGCCGAGATCGGTGATCGCCTTGAGATCGTCCTGCACCACGGCCGGATCGAACGGTTCTCCCACTTTGGTCTTCACGACCGAGAGGATACGATCGCTCGGAACGTGCGCGTTTCCCGTAACGGAAACCGATACGACTGGGGGAGCGTTCGGTGCGGTCTGCGCATGCGCGGCGGGCGGAATCACGAGACCGATCATCAGGAGCGCGGCAATGACGATGCGCCACGCCTTCGAAACGAGAACCATACGGTAAGACGTCCTTCGCGTTTGTAGTCGGAGGACGGGCCGGGCGGGGCGGCGAGGCTTGCGCCGCACCCACTTCGGGCGTCCGAATGACGTTCTCGTCGCGGGAAACGCGCGCCTGCGCTCCCCCGGACGACATGAAAATCCGATGAGTGAACTCTCGGCGGATACCAACGCAACGCGCGAAAACGCGCAGACGTTGCGGCTCTTTAAGGGTAAAGTCGCGTGAGCGTGAGATTGAACCCGGCCGTGCCGCCGATCGGTAGATTTGCCGTCGTGCGAACGTAGGCTTGCGAGCCGAAGAGGTTCGTGTTCGAGCCGACGTATGTGGCGACGCCCTGCTGCGTGAAACCGGTGAGGCGCAGGGTCGTATCGCGATCAGGGCGCGCTTCGAAACCCAGATTCTCGCGGATCGGCGAGGTCAACGTCTGCCCGTAGACGAGATAGACGTTGCGACGGAGTTCCTTGCGCGCGCTGAAGCCGATCCCACCCGTGTAATCGAGATTGAGCCCGAAGGACGTGAGGCCGAGGGTACGCGCGAAGAAGTTCTCAGCGGGGCCGAAGAAGCGCTGCGTCAGCTGCGTGTTGAGCACGTCGAATCCGGCTTCGCTCAAGCTGAACGCCGAGGTCGGCACGCGCACGAGCTGCGGCGGCGTCAGGGCGTTGACCACGGGCGGCAGTCCGCGAAGCGTTCCGGGAAGCTGCGCGGCCTGCGACGCGTTGAATCCGAGCGCCGACGCACCCGAGAGATACGCGAGCACCTCGTCGCGCGAGTAGTTACGATCGGTCTCGAAGGTCGTCGAGAGCGCGGTCGAAGGCCCCGTGACGATCGTCGTGACGTCGAAGCTGTCGCGCGAGGTCGAGACGCGCGCGAGCGCGCGGAGATCGACCTGCGGGACGAGCCCCGCGTCCGGCGTAAACGTCACTCGCGCCGCCTGCACGCGGAACGCGCGGCTGAGGATGTTGAACGTTCCGTTGGTTGCGTAGAAATCGCCGTCGAGCTTCGCGGCCGCAAGCGTTCCCCCAACGGACACCGCTCCGGCCGCGCCGACGTCGATGAACGCATTGCGGATGCGGACGTTTTTCCCGGCCGATGCGGTGAGATCGAGGTTGAGATCGAGGGGTGGTGCGGCGTTCGGATCGGGCGGCGGCGGGTTTTGATTGTAGATCGCCGCTACCGGGATCGTCGCGTTCGAGAGCGCGACATCGCCGCGCAGCGTCGGGACGCTCGCGCTTGCCGTCCGCACGAGCCGTAGCGTTCCATCCACGGTTCCGCTTGCGTACTGCGGACTGTCGAGCTGCGCGCTTTTTTCGGTGAGGGCGACGTCGTAGGCGAGCCCGGAACCCGGAACGATCGGGAGCAGCGCCGTGCCGCTACCATCGATCCGGCCACGCCCCGCATCGGCGTGGATACCATCGATCCGCACCTGCGCGCCGGCAAAGGCGAGGCGCGCGGAGAGGTTCTTGAGTTGCTGGCGCTCGAGGTCCGAAACGTAACTGCCGCCGGTGAGCTGGAGGTCGCCGAGCAGGCGAGGAACCGCTACCGTTCCCTCGACCCCGAAGCGGCCGTCGAGCGTTCCCGTCAGCCGCGTGTTCGCACCGAAGATCGGCGATAACGCGGCGATATCGACCCCCCGCGATTCGACGAGGAAACTCACGGGTGCTCGGCTCGGGCCGATCGCGATCGTCGGTGCGATTTGCAGCGGCACCTCGCCCGAGAGCGAGAGCGTGCCCTTGGCGAGCTGGATTTCCGCATCGACCAGCTTCACGTTCGTGCCGACGAGCGCGAGCGAGCCGAACGCCCGCGTCGCAGCAAAGCGCTCGATGCGCGGATTCACGAGATCGAAGCCCGCCGCGATCGCGGGATTTGCGATGGTGCCGCCGACCCGTACGTTGGTTTCGAGCGCTCCCGCGACATCGTAGGGGCGATGCAACGTCTGGGCGAGGAACGTGCCGATTTCGGGGGCGCTTGCGGTGAGCGTGAGGTCGAGCGGGCTCGTCCGCGCGAACCCGAACGAACCGGTTCCGCGAAGCGTTCCGTTCGGTACGTCGATTGCGGCCTCGGTAACGAGGGTGCGCCCGTTGACGGTGCGTGCGGCCAAATCGGCCCGCTGCAGCGGGACGCCCGCGACGAGGCCGTCGCGCACGTGGACGTCGGAGTTTACGGCTACCTCGGGAAACCGACCGACGATCGCAGCGTTCGCATCGAGGCGCCCCGTGACGGGATAGCGCAAGCCCGCCGCCGGGAGCCAAACGGCGAGGTCGAGCCCGCGCAGCGCGGTTTTGAGGTCGACGCCGGCCGACCGGAGCGCGCGCATCGGGCCGCCGGTTCCGAGCGCGAGCGTACCGCTTGCGTCGAGGGAGCCCGAGGCGCCGACCGTCGAGAGCGCACCGACGATACGGTTCCCCGCCGCGTTCGCGTCGTGCCATGCCAGGCGCGCGTCGCCGAGAGCGAATCGTTCGTAGCGCACGTCGTGCAAGGCGATATCGGCCGACGAAGAGATGCGCTTCGGCGTCCCGTCGTACGAAAAGCCGATACGTCCCACGCCTCCGAGCGTATCGGCGATATCGAAGTAGTCGTTGAAATCGGCCAAGTCGGCTTTCGGGCTGCGGACCGTCGCCGAGAGTCGGTCGCCCACGCGCCCACCGGAAAATGTCGCGACGGTCGATCCCACGCGAATCGAGCCGGTACGAACGGAGACCGCACCGATCGCAGCATCGAGCTCCGCGCGCGCGTCGTGAAAGGCGAGACCGTTATACGAGCCTTCGGGGATCGCGATGCCCCCGACGATACGCGGATCGCGACCACGCCCCGTAACGCGGACGTTCGCATCGAGACTGCCATCGAGCGCGCGCAGGCCGCGCATCGCGGCGACGTTCTCGCGCACGATCCCGAGATCGCCACCGCGGACGCCTGCGTTGAGGTCGTAGGTCGGCGTTCCGCCGATCGCCCCAACCGCGCCGTCGAACGATGCCTCGGTGCCGGCAACGACGGCGAACCCGCGCCCGATCGTCAGGCGATCCCCAACCACGCCGATGCTGGCGCGCGCGTCGAGCGGGTAGCCGAGCGCGACGCCATCGAGGAGCGCGAAGCCGGCATCGAGCCGCGGTCGTTCGCCCGCGCGCTGGGGCACGTAGGCGGTCCCGAAGCCGTCGATGCGGCCCGCGCCGAGCGTGGCCCCAAGCGCGAGACGACTCGCATCGATGCCCGTCCCCGAAAACGCGACGGTCCCACGCCCGTCCTCGACTGCGACGCCACGTCCGCCAGCGACGGAAGCTTCCGCGGCGACGATGCGCAGGCGTTTGTCCGCATCGACCGCGACCGTGCCCGAGAGCCCCGTAACGGGGATGCCGCGGACATGCGCGTCCATCGCCCCGCGATCCAGTTGCACCACGACGCCGTGCTTGTCGACCACGACCGACGCGGGCCCCGAAACGGTGCCGCTGGCGCCGAGGTCGCCCGTGAGCGGCCGGAGGCCTTCGAACGTTCCGGCGAACGCGCCGGCGAGCGCAACGCGTCCGTCATCGATCGCTCCGCGTCCGGCGAAGGTGCCGAGCGACGAGGCGAACCGCACGTCCTCGAGACGCAGGTTCGCGAGGGAGCCCGCGATGCGCGCGCTCGCACGATCGCCGTGGATGCCCGCGACCGCAAGATCGGTGACGTGAAGGTTTCCGGCAAGGCCGAAGTCATCCGGCGTGCCCGCAGCGGCAACCTCGCCGTCGACGACGCCCGCAACGGCCGGGAATTGGGGGATCGTCGCTCCGGGGAAGCGCGCGTCGGCACTGCCGTGGCCGATGCGCACGTTCCGTGCGGAGAGCCACGCACCGTCGTAGCCCGCCCGCCGATCCAGCCGTAGCCCACCGACGAGCAATTCGCCCGGCCGGTCGATCGCGATCGGTCCATAGCTGCCGTAACCACGTTCGTCGACGGCGAAGAGACCGGAGAGATTCGCGCCGTTCCCGGCCCCGGCGACCGAGCCGCCGAGTCGGAAGGCCTCGCCTCGACCCGAGAGCAGGGCCGCTACGCGAACGTCGCCGATCTCGGGAACGAGTTCGGCAGCGTATGGAATTCCACGCGCCGGCGCATCGGCGACCAGCACGATTTTCGTATCGAGCGGGTGCGTCGCGTCGCCGAGGACGAGCCGACCGGCGACGCGGAGATTCGCCGCGCCGTAATGCGCGGCGATCGGTGCGAGCGAAACCGCGGAGTCGTAATACGAAACGTCGCCCGCCGCGTTTTCGAACGGCACGGTCCCATAAGCGAGATGCGGGGCCGTGAAGTGCACGAGGATCAGGGGCTCGTCGATCCGATTTTCCAAGATCGTCGCGAGCCGCACCGTGCCCCGAAGTGGTTGGCGCGCGGCAAATCCAAACGCTTGCCGGAGATCGTGCAAGTCGCCCGCCCCGGAGAGCGCGATGCGGAACGTGGGTTGCGCGAAGTTGAAGAGGCCCCCCTGGGCAAGGACGGGCACGCCCGCCACCGTTCCCCGCACGCCGCGCGTTGCGATGCCATCGTCATACAGCGTCAGCGGCCCCGCGAGCGCACGGACGGGGATCGCGAGGGCACCGACCGCAAGCCGCCCGTCGACCAACTGCGCGCTGCCCCCGGCACGATACCGGAACGGCTTGTCGACCGCGATACCGACGGCGAAGACGCGCAGGTCGAGATCCCGGAGTTCCCCCGCATCGACGCGCACGGCCCGCGTATGCAACACGCTTGCGAGTGGGGTTCGCAGGGGCAGCGCGCTCGCGCGGACGTGATGGATCGCAAACCCGCGGTCGTAGTCGATCGCGCCGTCGATCCGTAGCGGATACGCGCGATCGGCCGCGCCTTGCACGGGCTTGCCGTGGAGTACGCCCGCGAACCGGTACGACGACCGCGAATCCGTCTTCACCGACGCATCGAGCGTGACGCCATCGACGATCTGCTCGCGTTCGTCCGGAACGACACTCGCGACATCGCGGTACACAAGCACCCCATCGCGCATGCGGATCGTGAAGTAGTACGGGCGCGCTTGCGCCCGCGTTGCCGAGGGAATGCTCGACTGCCCGGGCCCCGCGCCGCCCGTGACGTTGAAGGAGCCATCGCGGTGGCGGATCAGGTAGAGCGTCGGGTGTGCGATGCTCGCGGCGACGAAGCCGAATTTCCGCACGCCGCCGGGAAAGAGATCGCGGAGATGATATTCGAGATCGACCCGCGCCGCATCGAGCACGGGCTCGCCTTTGCGCGTGATGCGTACGCCGACGAGCGCGGCGTGCGAGGATTCGAACAACACGTCGTCGAGCCGCAGGCCGTACCCGAGGATCGGCGGCACGGCGAGCTGCAACGCCGCCCGCAATAGCGGCCCGCGGAAGAGCACGAGACTTATGACGAGAATCGCGACGCCAAGCGACACCAAGCCGATTCTGCTCGAACGACGCACGGGTTAGGCTTGCCCACGGCGCTGCGGTTGCAAACGGCGGCTCCGGCGCGAAAGATGCATCGGGATACAAACGCGTGCACGCACGAAAGCGTCGCCGGAAGGGCACGCTTTCGCACGAGTTCGCGTGTGGACGCTAGAGGTCGAGGTTTTTGACCGTGCGCGCGCGCTCTTGGATGAAATTCCGTCGCGGCTCGACCTTGTCGCCCATGAGCGTGACGAACGCGTCTTCGGCCTCCGTCGCGTCTTCGAGCAAGATGCGCTTGAGCCGCCGATGCGCGACGTCCATCGTCGTTTCCGCGAGTTGCTCGGCATCCATCTCACCCAAGCCCTTGTATTGCTGGACGGTGAATTCTTTGGGGTCGCGATCGCCGAAGAGCTTCTTGAGTTCATCGTCGCTGTACGCGTAATCGTGCGTCTTGCCGCGCTTGACGCCATAGAGCGGCGGCATCGCGATGTAAAGGTAGCCTTCTTCGACGAGTTGCCGCATCTGCCGGAAAAAGAACGTCAGCAGCAGCGTGCGGATGTGCGAACCGTCGACGTCGGCATCGGTCATGATGATGATCTTGTGGTAGCGCAGCTTCGCGGAATTGAACTCTTCGCCGAAGCCCGTACCGAGTGCGGTGATCATCGTCCGGATCTCTTCGTTGCCGAGCACCTTATCCAGGCGCGCCTTCTCGACGTTGAGGATCTTGCCACGCAACGGCAGGATCGCTTGCGTGTTCGGATCGCGGCCGCCCTTTGCGGTGCCGCCGGCGGAGTCGCCTTCGACGAGAAAGATTTCGGAGATCGCGGGATCGGTCGATTTGCAATCGACGAGTTTTCCCGGAAGCCCGTTGCCATCGAGCGAGGTCTTCCGGCGTGCGAGATCGCGCGCTTTTTTCGCAGCCTCGCGGGCGCGCGACGCCTGCATACACTTATCGATGATCGTGCGCCCGATCTTCGGATTCTCTTCGAAGAAAAATTCAAGCCGTTCACCGACGAGACTGTTGACGATCGAGCGGACGCGTGCATTACCGAGCTTGGTCTTCGTCTGCCCTTCGAACTGCGGTTCTTGCAGTTTTACGGAAACAACGGCCGTGAGGCCTTCGAAGCAATCTTCCGACGAGAGATTGGGATCGGATTCCTTGAGCATGTTCTTTTTGCGCGCGTAGGCGTTCACCGACGTGTTCACCGCGGTGCGGAAGCCCGTGAGATGCATGCCGCCTTCGCGCGTGTTGATGTTATTCGCGAACGAGTACACGATCTCGTTATACGCATCGGCCCACTGCAGGGCGACTTCGACGACGACGCCGTCGCGCTCGCCGTTTGTCGAGATGATCTCGTGCAGCGCATCGCGTTTTTCGTTGAGCGACTCGACGAACGAGACGATGCCGCCCTCGTACACGAAGACGCGCTCTTTGACCTCGTCCGCGCGCTCGTCGCGGAGCGTGATCGAAAGGCCGCGATTGAGGAACGCGAGTTCGCGAAGGCGCTTCTGCAACACGTCCCAGTGAAATTCGAGCGTGTCGAAAATTTCCGGATCGGGCTTGAAGTGCTGGAACGTCCCGCTTCCGGCGGCAGGCCCGAGCTTTTTGAGCTTCATCGCGGTGATGCCGCGTTCGAACCGCATCTCGTACTGGTAGCCGTCGCGCCGTACGCGTGTAACCGTCCACTCCGAGAGCGCGTTCACGACCGAGATCCCGACGCCGTGGAGGCCGCCCGAAACCTTGTAGCCGCCTTTGCCGAATTTGCCGCCCGCGTGCAAGATCGTCATGACGACTTCGAGCGCCGGAAGTTTTTCCTCGGCGTGCATGTCGATCGGAATACCGCGTCCGTCGTCCTCGACCGAACACGAGCCGTCCTTGTAGAGAACGCAGGTAATGGTCGTCGCGTGCCCGGCGAGCGCTTCGTCGACGGAGTTGTCGACGGCTTCGTACACGAGTTGGTGCAGGCCATCCACGCTCGTCGTGCCGATGTACATGCCGGGGCGTTTACGGACGGCTTCGAGCCCTTTGAGGACTTCGATCTGTTCGCCGGTATAGTCACTCATGCGCGTTTCGCCTCATTATCATAGAGAAGGGCGTAGAGAGCATCCCCGAGTTCGTTCTTCGCGACCGCCGGGGTGATCCGTTCGGGTTCCATATTCGTCTTGAGGAGGATGAACGAGCTCGCGACCGAGCGCGCCGTGCCGTCGACTGCGGCCGCCCCCCGAGCACGAACGCGGACGAGACGATCCCACCAGCGGGTAAGGAGGGCGAGACGTGTGGCCTCGTATTCCGAGAGCGTCAGGGCGGGTACTAGCTCGGCGGTTCCCGTGAACCCGAGCCACGGAGCGTCGTACATGATGCGCGCGGCCGCAAGGCTACGCGCATCGGTCGTCACCGCGGCACACGGGGCGCAGAACGCCCCGCTTGCAACGGAAACGCCGCATCGACTACAGTCTTTCCACCCCGCCCGACGTTTCGCATCCCGCTCCGCACGCTGCCGGATGCGCAGTCGTTCGACCGCTGCCGCGAGATCCTCCGCGGGTGAGGTCGGCAGGCCAAGCTCCGCTCGCGGCGTCACGCGAACGTCGCGACCGCGCCGCGTGCTTTTCGGGCGTGCGCTCACGAGCCCCGTACGGATGCGCAAGCTCGCGATCGCGATTCCGGGCAGACGCGCCCGTAGTGCCGCGACGATCCGCTCCGCGTGAAACGAGAGCTCGTGACTCCACGCTGCGGACGTCGTTCGCACGACGAGGATCTCGCCTTCGAGCGCGACCGGGCGCGTCGCCTTCCCCATCGCCTCCCCGACGATCTCGGCCCAGCAAGCGTTTGCAGTACCGAGTGGATCGTTGCCCGCACCGTGACCGGGGCGCCATCCCCCGAGCGCATCGCGAAGGATCAGCATTTCAGCACGCGAGGAGCGTCGCTGCATCGACGGTATAGGTCTGCGCGATGGTCCCGGATATGCTCGGACGGTCGACCGCCGTGAGAAACGCCTGTTCGACATCGCCGAGCGCTTGCAGAAACCGTTCGGCGCGGATCGGATCGAGCTCCGAGAGTACGTCGTCGAGCAGCAGGATCGGCGCTTCGTCGCTGCGGTCGCGCACGAGCGCGTATTCGCCGACTTTCAACGCGAGGACGGCGCTGCGCTGCTGCCCTTGCGAGCCGAACGCCCCGAGCGGCCCGTCATCGCCGAGCGTGACCCGTATATCGTCCCGATGCGGGCCGACGAGCGTCGACCGTCGCGCGATCTCGGCCGACATGCGTTCCGCGAGCGCGGTCGCGAAGGCGGCGCCGACCGCCTGTGCATCGCTCGTATCCACTCCCGTGAGCGGCACACCGGGTGCATACGCGATCGTGACGCGCTCGCTTGCGGGAACCCATCGCGCGTGGACCGCATACGCCCGAACCGCAAGCTCGCCGACGAAGCGCGCGCGGTCGACGAGCAGCCGCGTTCCGCACGCGACCATATCGTCGTTGTAGGCAAGCAACAGATCGCGGTCGGGGGCGATGCCGCCGCGCAACAGCGCGCTCTTCTGGCGAACGGTCTTTGCGTAACGGGCGAGATTTCGATAGTACGCTTGCGAGAGTTGCGCGAGCGCGCCGTTGAGCATCGCACGCCGGAGCGGCGGCGCCCCGGAAACGAGCGCGAGATCGGCGGGTACGAAGGTGACGATGCGCGTGCGCCCGATGAATCCTCCGAACGCCACCGCATCGCCGTTCACCGCAAACTGCTTGCGGATCGCCCGCTCGCGTTTTTCGATCGTGCAGAGGAGGCGGATCGTACCCGCGCCGATGCTCGCTTCGCCATCGATCGTGGCCCGGCTACACCCATGACGGATCGCCTCGCCGTCGCGTGCGGTACGAAACGATTTTCCGGTACCGAGCATCGCGATCGCTTCGAGAAGATTCGATTTGCCCTGTGCGTTTCGCCCGACGAGCACGTTCAAGCCCGGCTCGGGCGTAAAATCGAGCGCGGCGTAATTTCGAAAGTCCATCAAGCGCACGCGTTCGATCCGCATGCGTTGCCGCGCCTTACTGGCGCAGGGGCATGAGAACGAAAAGCGACTGCGTCCCTTCGCTTGCCTCGAACGGCTTGATCGCCGCAGGCGAGAGCGGCCCGAGAAATTCGAGCACCGTTTGCGGCGAATCGACGTGGTTGAGAATCTCGACGAGATAGCGGGCATTAAATGCGATCGTCAGATCCTCGCCCGTCTGATCGACTTCGAGTTCTTCGTACGCGTTGCCCGTGACATCGGAATTCGCGGTGACGACGAGCGTTTGGTTCGCAACCGCGAGCTTAACCATCGATGCGCGGTCGCCCGCGACGAGCTCCGCGCGGCGAAGCGCGCCGATGAGGGCTGCGGTATTCACGGTCGCCGAACGATCGAAGCGCGCCGGAATCACTTGCCCATAATTCGGATACTGCCCGTCGACCAAACGCACGACGATCGAGGTATGTGCGGCCGCAAGCGAGAGTTGGTTCGCCTGCGCGCCGAGCGCCGTCACTTCGAGCGTTTCCGTCGCACCGAGATTGCGCGCGGCCTCTTGCAGGGCGCGCGACGGTACGATGAAGCGCGCGCTGCCTTCGATGCCCCGTGCGAGCGGCGCCGACCACTTCGCGAGCCGATAGCCATCGGTCGCTACCATCGTGATCCGGTCGCCTTCGAGTTCGAGCAACGTTCCCATCAGGACCGCGCCACGTGCCTCTTCGCTCGATGCTGCGAAGATCGTCGCGTTCACCCCATCGCGGAACGATTTCGCCGCAATCGCAAACGAGGTCCCGCGTTGCGCTGCCGGCAGTGGTGGATATTCGTCTGCGGGAAGCGCGTGAAAATCGTAGTTCGAGCGCTCGCATTTGACGCTCGCGCGCGTCGTCGAACCCGTGAGTTCGAGCAACCCCGCGGGGAGGTTGCCGAGGTAGCCGCTGAAGAGTTTCGCCGGCACCGTCACGCTACCAGGCTCGTGAATCTCGGCTGCAAACGCATGCTCGAGAGTCAGCTCCAAATCCGTCGCCCGGACGCGGATCGAATCGCCTTCAGCCGAGAGCAGTACGTTCGAGAGGATGGGCACCGTGGTGTGCGCGTTGACGATCTTCGATGCGGCGGATACCGCTTGCGCGATGTCCTTCGTACTACACGTGAACTTCAACTATGCACCGTCGGCGTTTTCGCGCCGTCCCGTCGTCAATGTAAGTATATAAGAGTAATAGTAATCGTAGTAACGCGGTGAGCGACGGGGAGAGTCGCGCGAACCCAAACGCGGCGGCGGTTTCCGCTATTTTTGCGTGTGGATAGGTCGACGTAGGTTTCCGGTCGTTTCCACGGCTTCGTGCGCGCGCATCCTTATCCACGTCTCCTAGGGCGCCCTGTGGTCGCGATCCTGTGGGCGGCACCCGAAATCCCTCGTCGGGTGTGCGGAGCGGTTGTGGAAGAACCCCTCCTGAAGTTGCGGAGTCCGATGTCGATCGTCGCTTTCGTTCTCACGGCCTTCGTCGTCTGCGCGACGCCCGGACCGGCCGTATGCGCCGTCGTTTTTGCCGCGCTGCGTGACGGTCGGCGTGCGGCGCTTGGCGTCGTGTGCGGGGTGCTTGCGGCAAACGGCGTCTATGCGGGCGCGGCGAGTTTGGGAATCGGCGTCCTCTTGGCATCGGTTCCGACGGTCTATGGCGGCGTGCGGCTGCTCGGGGCCGCGTATCTGGGCTACCGCGCGTGGCAGATGTGGTTCGCGCATCCCGGATTTACGGACGCGGGTGGGGCGCAAGCGCGGCGGAGCGTTCGCCTCGGTTTCGGTACGCAACTCGCGAGCGTCGGCGCAGTAGCGTTCTTCGCGGGGCTCTTGCCGGGATACACGCACGCGGGCGCGCCGATCGGCGCACAGATGGTGCTCTTGGGTGCACTGTTCATGGCATGCGATGGCATCGTGCTCGCCGTGTATGCGACGTTTGCGGGGCGCGCGCGAAAGTTTATCGCTTCGCCACGGGCGCAACGGGCCGTACATCGCATCGGCGCGGGCACGATGCTGGCCGTCGCCGTCGGGATCGTCGTAACGCGAACGTAGCCTCGTTGCGCTTATTGCGAAGAACAGATCGCTTGGAGGCTGCGGATCTTATTGCGGTACGCTTCGTCGGCCGCCATTTGGTGTTTGACCTTGTCGCGTGCGTACATCACGGTCGTATGGTCTTTCTTCCCGAACTCGCGCGCGATTTGCGGAAGCGAACAGTCGGTGAGTTCGCATGCGATGTACATCGCGATCTGGCGCGGACCGGCGAGCCGCTGGTCGCGCCGCCCGTTATCCATCTCTTTGACCGTGAGCGCGTAGGCTTTCGCAACGCGATCCTTGATCGTAGCGATCGTCACGCGATGGATCGGCGCCTGCGCGACGGCAGACCGGAGAACGTCCGCGGCGAGATCGACCGTGATCGGCGCTTTGGTAAGCGATGCAAACGCGACGACGCGGATGAGCGCGCCTTCGAGCTCGCGGATATTCGAGGGAATGACCTTGGCGATGAACGAGGTGACCTCGTCCGGGACCGGTACTTTCTCGGTTTCTGCCTTTTTGCGGAGGATCGCTTCGCGCGTCTCGACGTCGGGTGGTGCGATGTCGGTGAGCAAGCCCCACTCGAAGCGCGAGCGTAGGCGATTTTCGAGCGTCTGGATTTCTTTCGGCGGGCGGTCGCTCGAGATCACGAGTTGCTTTTGCGCCTCGTGCAGCGAGTTGAACGTGTGAAAGAACTCTTCTTGGGTCTGCTCTTTGCCTTCCAAGAACTGGATATCGTCGATCAGGAGGACGTCGACGTGGCGGTAGCGGTTGCGAAACTCGACCGTTTGATTGTTCTTGATCGCGATGATGAACTCGTTGGTGAATTTTTCGCTCGAAACGTACACGACGTTCGCATCCGGGCGATGCTGCAACACCCGATGTCCGATCGCGTGCATCAAATGGGTTTTCCCGAGGCCGACGCCGCCGTACAAAAACAAAGGGTTGTACGCGCGCGCCGGGGCTTCCGCGACCGCTTGCGAAGCCGCGTGAGCGAACCGGTTCGAGTTGCCGATGACGAATTCGCCGAACGTATATCGCGGATTGAGGTTACCGACGCGGAGTTCGTCGCCCGCGAATGCACGCGGGGCGACGACGGCCGGCGTTTCGATCGCGGGAGTGACGCTCGCGACGGTCCCCTTTTCGGCAACCGTAAAGCGAAGTGTGATCGACTCGCCCAAGAGTCCATCGAGAACCTCGGCGATCGCTGTCTTGAGTCGATTTTCCGCCCAATCGCGCGCGAACGGCGAATGCACCGAGAGCACGATTTCGGTACCGTTCGTGCCGATCAAGCGCATCGGCTTGAGCCACATCTCGAACACCGGCTTCGAGAAGCGGCGCTCGAGTTCGGCGAGTGCGGTCGTCCAGAGATCGGTTGCGATTGCGTCGAGCGCCTGAGCCATAGATGGTCCGTCCTAGAGAAATACTGCAACCGCGCGGCACATGAACGAGCGTGCCGTTTGACGCGGACCGGGCGAAGGATGAGTGCCCGAGATTGGCGTCCGGGGGGTGCCTTCCTGCGCTTGAAAGCGAGAAACTTATGCACTTATCCACAGCTTTTCGACGGTGAGGAAACCCCGGTCCGACAACGGTTTTTCGAACGTTCGGCACGCCTCGAAGCGAGCGCGCCGCGTACCTCGAACGCCCACCCGGGAAGGCTTCGCGCGCGACGAGGGATCGTTTTGTGCACAGCCTTTTCCACAGGTGTGTAGAGTCCGCAACTCGTTCTCGTTTTCCGGCCTCGCCTTGACGCCCGCCTGCATGCGGGGTAGAATGCAGTGCTCGGGATCTGGCATTCGTGTCGGCGATCCCACCACGCCCGTACCCTCGCGCGAGTCTCGCGCGACACCCGAGGAGTCCATCCCGTGAAGCGGACCTTTCAACCGCATAACCGTCGCCGCAAACGCGTGCACGGCTTTATGACCCGCATGGCGACGCCGAATGGCCGTCGCGTGATCGCAGCCCGCCGGAAAAAGGGCCGTAAGCGCCTCACCGTCTAGCCTCCGTGCGTGCTTTCGAGAGCCTGCGACGTAAAGGCGACTTTCAGCGCGTCATGCGTCGCGGCCGAAAGCGCGCGACGGCCGGATTCGTGCTTTTTACGGCGCCCCGGCCGGCGGGCCACCCAACCCGGGTCGGCATCACCGTTTCCAAGGCCGTGGGGATCGCCGTCCTCCGAAACCGCACGCGGCGAAGGGTGAAAACCGTGCTCGACGCGCTCGACCGCGGCGCGTTACCGGTGGCGGACTTGCTCTTCGTCATGCGCCCGGGGTCCGCCGATCTTGCGTACGCAGCGCTCGCCGCCGAGGTCGCGCGCGCACTCGTGTCCGTGTGAGACGCATCGCACTTGCCGCGATTGCGGGGTATCGGCGCTGGCTCTCGCCGCTGTTTCGCCCCTCGTGCCGATTCGAGCCGAGTTGTTCGCTCTACGCCTCGGGCGCGATCGCGAAACACGGCGTGGTTCGGGGAATAGTGTTGGCCGTCGTGCGGATCGGCAAGTGTGCACCCTGGCATCCCGGTGGCTTCGATCCCGTTCCGTAGTACCGACTCCTAGCCCGAAAGGCTCCCGTGGACGCGCTCCTCGCCTTCTCCTTTTCGTTTAACCCGTTGCAACCGGTCGTGGCCTTGCTCACGCAGGTGCTCCATGGGATCCACTCGGTTATCCCGTCGTATGGTTGGAGCCTGATCGCGCTCGCACTCGTCGTGCGGCTTGCATTTTGGCCCCTGGCGAGCGCGCAGTTCAAGTCGACCGGCGAAATGCAACGGGTCGCGCCTCTGCTCAAGCGCATCCAGCAGCGGTACAAGGGGAACCCGCAAAAGATCCAAGAGGAGACGATGGCGCTCTATAAGGAGCATGGCGTCAACCCGTTTGCGGGCTGCCTGCCGCTACTCTTGCAGATGCCCATCCTCTTCAGCATTTATTGGGTGATTACGGCGCCAGCGCAAGTTGCGCTCTTCAAGAACGAGCACTGGGCCTGGATCGGTAGCTCCCTCGCGCAGCAGTTTCCGAAGGTCTTCGCGCTCGATCTCACGAGCCCCGACTATTTGTTGCTCGGGCTCTACATCATCTCGATGTACGTGAGCGTCCGCTACGGCAGCCCGCCGTCGACCGATCCCCAACAGGCCCAAACGCAAAAGATCATGGCGATCATGTCGCCCGCGATGATCGCCTGGTTCGGACGCGGTTGGCCATCGGCGATGCTGCTCTACTGGTTCTTCGTCAATTTGTTCACGATGGCGCAGACGTTCTATTTCTTCAAGAAATTCAAAATCGGGTGGTTCGCGGAGAAGAACGATCTACCGCCCGACGAACCACCGGCGCCAAGCGGTGGGGCGGGCGCGACGGGCGCTCGTAAGCTCATCGCGAATGGCACCGTAAAGAAAGCCACCCGCACCAACGGTTCCAAGCGTCGCTCGCGACGTTAACGAACGACGGAGAGAGCATGCACGACGATCAGGATCCCCGGCCGCCTGAGGGCGGCGAGAACGCACGCGCGTTCGGCGAGCGCCGCCGCGGCGGACGCGGCCGCCGTTCGCGCCCCGAGGGTGCGGCGGGCACGGGCAGCGGATCGGGCGGTTACGGCGGGGACGAGCGGCGCCCGCCGCCGCCGCGCCGCGAGCCCGCAATCCCCGCAGTCGAGCCGGAGCATATCAAACCGGCACGCGAAGTGCTCGAAGGCATTCTCGTGCGCATGGGCGTGCCGGATGCGCAAATCGTGTACATCCCGCGGACCGAGGGCGAATATCTCGAAGTGCGTGGCCCCGACCTCGCAAACCTGATCGGTCGCCATGGGAACACGCTCGAAGCGCTCAATCTCATCTTCAACAATATCGCGAACAACGGCTTGCGGAATGGGCGCCGGTACTTCACGGTCGATGCCGAGGGTTACCGCGCGCGCCGAGCCGATCAGTTGAAGACCCTGGCGCTCACGACGCTCGAACGGGTCGTTCGAGAGAAACGGGCGATCTCGCTCGAGCCGATGCTGCCGTCCGAGCGGAAGGTGATCCATCTCGTTCTTGCCGACAGCCCGTTCGTTTCGACGGCATCGGAGGGCGTGGAGCCGGATCGGCGTCTCGTCATCGCCCCGAAATAGCCGCGAGCAATGCACGCGACGGGTGATACGATCGCGGCGATCGCGACACCACCCGGGCGCGGTGCGATCGCCATCGTCCGGTGTAGCGGCCCCGAGGCCCGTGCGATCGTCGCCCGGGTTTTTCGTTCGGTGCAGCCGTTGGTCGACCGCCGCGCCGTTTACGGCACGGTACTCGACGTTTTGGGCGGCGAGCTCGATCGAGCGCTTGGCCTCGCGATGGATGGGCCGCGCAGTGCGACGGGCGAAGACGTGGTCGAATTGCACGTGCACGGTTCGCCGAGCGTCGCGGGAGAGACGCTTCGCGCGCTGCTCGTGGCCGGCGCCCGCCTCGCCGCGCCCGGCGAATTCACGCGACGCGGCTTTCTCAATGGCAAACTCGACCTGACGGCGGCGGAGGCCGTCGCCGACGTGGTCGCAGCGGAATCGCATGCGCAGGCGCGCGCGGCCGTGTCCAACCTCGCCGGCGGTTTGCGCAGGCGCATCGCGGCGATCGGTACGCCGCTACACGCGATGCTCGAGCAGCTCGCGGGCGCGCTGGATTTCCCGGACGAGATCGCGGCGCCTACGGCCGTGGAGCTCCGAGGGCACGTTGCCGCGGCGCTCACGGAGCTCGACGCGCTCATGGGCTCGTGGGAACGCGGTAGGCACGTTCGCGAGGGCCTTTCCCTGGCGATCGTGGGCCCTCCGAATGCCGGGAAGTCGTCGCTTTTGAACGCGCTCCTCGGCGAAGAGCGGGCGATCGTTTCGGCCATGCCGGGGACGACGCGCGATACCCTCGACGAGCGTTTCGCAATCGACGGCGTGTTCGTGCGCGCGATCGATACGGCGGGCATCCGCGCGACGGACGACGAGATCGAGAAGCTCGGGATCGCGCGCGCGCGCACGGCCGCGCGAGGCGCCGCCCTTCGGCTCGTCGTGATCGACGGGTCGGCCGAGCTCGGCCCGGATGCCCGGGCCGTGCTCGAAGAGACGCGGGATTCGGCGCGCGTCGTCTTCTTCAACAAAGCCGATCGCGGCGATGTGGGGTATCGTGCCCGAGGGATCGGGGAGTCCGAGGCGATCCACGGCTCGGTCCGCGAGTCGGAAACGCTCGACGCGCTTCGGGCGGCGATCGCGCGCATGGGTTGGGGCGGGGCATCGGCACCGGATGCCGCGCGACCGCATCTCGCAAGCGCGCGGCAAGCCGACGGCGTCGCGCGCGCGCACGCCGCGCTTGCGGACGCTGCGGCAACGCTTGCTGCCGGAGAACCGATCGATTTGATCGCCCGCGACCTGCTCGACGCGGTAGCGGCACTCGACGAGGTGACGGGCGAGACCGCGAACGCGGCCACCCTCGACCAAGTGTTCGCGCGGTTTTGCGTCGGAAAATGATCGACGATTCGTGCCCCGTACGTGGTAGAATCGGGCTTCGATGAAAACGCATCCCTCGGGCGCGGATGGCGCGGTGATCGTGGTCGGCGGCGGGCATGCAGGGCTCGAAGCGGCGCTTGCTTCCGCACGGATGGGGGTGCCGACGCTTCTGTTGACGGGCGACCCTGGGACGATTTGTACGCTCCCGTGCAACCCATCGATCGGTGGCAGCGCGAAGGGCCAACTCGTGCGCGAGATCGACGCGTTAGGCGGCGCGATGGGGCGGCTGATCGATGCTTCGGTGCTCCACGTACGATGGCTGAACGAGACGAAGGGGCCCGTCGTGCAAGCGCTGCGCGGCCAAGCCGATAAGCCGAGTTACGCACGGCTCGCGCGCGAAATGGCGGAGGCGCAGGCGGGGCTGACCATGGTGACCGGGATGGTCGACACCATACTCGTCGAGGGCGGCGCGATCGTCGGCGTCGGATGCACCGATGGACGCCGGTATCACGCACCGTGCGTCGTGCTTGCGACCGGAACGTTTCTCGCCGCGCGAACCTATCGCGGCGCGGAAATTCGTGACGAAGGGCGTTTCGGCGAAGCGCCGGCGATCGGGCTTTCGGCGGCGCTCGCCCGGGCGGGGTTCCCGCTCGGCCGCCTCAAAACCGGTACGCCCCCGCGTATCGATCGGACGAGCATCGATCCGTCGCTCATGACCGAGCAGCCACCGAGCGCGGTGCCGCTGCCGTTCTCGTACGCCGGACCTCGCCGCTTTCCAGGACCGCAGTTGTCCTGCTGGATCACGGGGACAAGCGAGCGAACCCACGCGCTCGTACGCGAAAACCTCCATCGCTCGCCGCTCTACGGTCTCGATTTGATCCGTGGAATCGGCCCGCGCTACTGCCCGTCGATCGAAGACAAGGTCGTCAAGTTCGCGCACAATCCGACGCACCAAATCTTTATCGAGCCCGAAGGATGGGACGAGCCGACGCTGTACGTCGGCGGTTTTTCGACTTCACTCCCCGCCGAGGTGCAGCTTGCGATGTTACGCACGCTGCCCGGCCTCGAAGAAGCGCGCATGCTTCGCGCGGGCTATGCGGTCGAGTACGATTACGTTCCGCCGACGGAGCTTCACGCCACGCTCGAAACGCGACGCGTGCGCGGGCTCTTTTTCTGCGGGCAACTCAATGGCACATCGGGATATGAAGAGGCTGCGGCCCAGGGGCTCGTCGCGGGTGCGAACGCCGCCGCCCGTGCCCTCGGTCGCGCACCGCTCATCCTCGGCCGCGACGAGGCCTACATCGGGGTGATGATCGACGATCTCGTCGCGAAGGGTGTCGACGAGCCCTACCGGATGTTGAGCTCGCGGGCCGAGTACCGGGTCGTGTTGCGCCACGATAACGCCGATTTGCGCCTCACACCGCGTGGCCGCGCCTACGGTTTGATCGATGACGCGATGTGGGCAGCGTTCGAAGCCCGCCGCGAAGCGCTCGCGCGGGCACGCCGGACCGCCGAGGCGACGCGACTCCGCGCGCAAATCGTCGCCGGAAGCGCGATCGCCGCAGGAACGCCGCTCGCAACGGTACTCCGTCGCCCGGAAATCGATTTTCCGGCGATCGCGCATGCCTTCCCGGGCGACTTAGATGCGGAGCTCGGCGTTCGTCTGGCGATCGAACTCAAGACGGAAACGTATGCCGCGCGCGCTCGCGTAGCGATCGCGCGCGCGCGCCGCGAAGAGGAGACGCCGATCCCCGAGGGATTCGATTACCAGAGCGTCGGGGTGCTCGGGCGTGAGGCGCGGGAAAAGCTCGCAACGCGCCGCCCGCGCTCCCTCGGCGCCGCAGGTCGCATCCCTGGGGTGACGCCGGCCGACATCGCGATTCTGAGTATCTTGCTGCATCGCGAACGCTCCCGTGCGGGTCGGGATGTGGCGCTCTCTTGATCCCGGCGATCGCGCTCGCGCTCGAAGACGCCGGGGTGGCGCCGCACTTGATCGCGCCGCTCGCACACTATGGCGCGCTCTTACTCGCTTCGACCGATAACGTCACGGGGGCGAAAGATGCCGCATCCGTCGTCACGCATCTCGTCGATAGCCTGACGCTGACGCCGTATTTGCGCGAGCCGTTTCTCGATGTCGGCAGCGGGGGCGGGCTCCCCGGGCTCGTGTTGGCGATCGCGACGGGCTTCCGCGGCACGCTGTTGGATGCGAACCGTAAAAAAGCGGCGTTCTTGCAGCTCGCGGTCCGCGAGCTCGGGCTCGCTTCGATCGACGTGTGCGGCGATCGCGCGGAGGCCGCCGCCCGCACCGAGTTGCGCGCGCGGTTCGCGACCGCGACGGCGCGCGCGGTATCTTCGGCTCCGACCGTCGTCGAGCTCGTGGTGCCGTTTCTTATGGTCGGCGGAGTCGCATTGCTACAACGCGGCGTCCTCGACGAGCGGGAACGGATCGCCACGCGCGATGCCTGCTTGGTCTTGGGAGCGGAGGTCACGGACGAAATCGCCGTCACGGGCGGTCGGCGCATCCTCGTCGTCACGAAGGTAACGCCGACGAACGATCGCTTCCCGCGACGGAACGGCATTCCGGAAAAACGACCGCTGTGCTACACGTGATCGTCGCCGCTTCCCTGGCAGATGTTTCACGTGAAACGCTTTGCAGGCTGGCGACCGTTGGCGCGCGGTGTTTCACGTGAAACATCCGTTGGATGCCTTGTTATTGCAAGCGCTGCCGCAGGGCTCGCTCTATGCCGTGGGCGGCCGCGTTCGCGACGAGCTACGCGATCCGCACGTCTCCCCGAAAGACCTCGACTACGTCGTCGTCGGGGTAACGGAGGCTGCGTTATTGGCCGCGCTCCGCACGGTCGGTGTCGTCGATATCGTTGGAGCGTCGTTCGCCGTGATGAAGCTCCGGACGCCCGTTGGCGATGCCGACGTCGCGCTTCCACGTCGCGAGCGATCGACCGGGGTCGGCCATCGCGATTTTGCGGTCGAGTCGGCTCCGGATATTCCGTTGACCGACGATCTGGCGCGCCGGGACTTTCGCATGAATATGGTCGCGCGGGCGATCGACAGTGACGAGCTCCTCGACCCCTTCGGCGGTGAAGCCGATATCGTCGGGAAGCGCATCGACATCTTGCGGGATGCGGCCTTCACCGAGGACCCGCTCCGCATGTTGCGCGCGGCGCAATTCGCGGCGCGGTTCGGCTTCGCGCTCTCCGAACGGGCCGAGGCGGCGATGTGCGCCGACGCGCAACTCGTTTCGACCGTCTCGCCCGAGCGCGTCGGCGAGGAGCTCGCGAAGCTCGTCGCGCTCGCTCCGGCGCCGAGCGTGGGCTTTGCGATCTTGCGCCGGACGGGCGTTCTCGCGCATATTTGGCCGGAGCTTCTCGAAGGCGTCGCTTGCGAGCAAAACGAGTGGCATGCGTACGACGTGTACGAGCATACGATGCATACCGTCGATGCCGTACCGCCGGGCGACCTGACGCTGCGTCTCGCGGCCCTCTTACACGACGTCGGCAAGCCGCGCGTCAAGGACGGCCCGCATTTCTATCGGCACGAGCATATGGGGCGCGAGCTCACGGTTGCGATGCTCGAGCGGGTTCGATACGGACGCGAGCTTACGGAAACCGTCGCGCACCTGGTGCGCCAGCATATGTATCAGGCCGATCCGGAAGCGCAGCCGCGTACGTTGCGCCGCTTCCTGCAGCGCGTCGGTCCCGCACATCTGGATCGCCTGTTCGCGCTACGGGCCGCCGATATCGCGGGCAGCGGCTTGCCGAAGCGCGACGATGCGAACGAGCGGTTTCAAGCCGCCGTGGCGGCGGTGCTCGACGAGCGGCCGGTGTTCGGCCTGCGCGATCTCGCGATCGATGGCGCCGCCGTCATCGCGATCATGATCGCCGAGGGCGTCGCACCCGAGGGATTCCGTGGCGACGGGCGCGTCGGCGCGGTGCTACGCTATCTTTTCGAGCAGGTTACGGACGAACCGGATCGTAATGAGGCGGGCCTGCTCCATGAACTCGCGGTAGCCTTCGTGCGCTCGCGTCGCTAAAGGGTTGAACGCCACGGCTTCATCGGAACCGCGGATCATCGCGGTAGTCAATCAAAAAGGTGGCGTCGGCAAGACGACGACCACCGTGAATCTCGGCGCCGCACTCGCGCTCGACGGCTTTCGCGTGCTCGTGGTCGATGCCGATCCGCAGGGAAACGCAACGACCGGTTTCGGTATCGTGAAGGATGCCGACGCGCTTTCGACGTTTTCCGTGCTCTTGGATGGGGCATCGATCCGCGAAGCGGCGCGTCCGACGGAGCTCCCCGGGCTAGCGATCGTTCCGGCGAGTCTTTCGCTCGCGGGCGCCGAAGTCGAACTCGTTGCGGCGTCCGACCGCGAAGGGCGCTTGCAAGCGGCGCTCGCCGCGACCGCAGATGCGTACGACATCGTGCTGATCGATTGCCCGCCATCGCTCGGTCTCCTCACCGTCAATGCCCTAACGGCCGCACGCGAAGTGTTGATCCCGGTGCAGGCGGAGTATTACGCCCTCGAAGGCCTCGTCTCGCTAACGACGATCGTCCGGCGCATCCAAGACCATCTGAACCCCACGCTTACGATCCTCGGAGTGCTCATCACCATGTACGATGGTCGTACGAACCTCGCCGTGGACGTTCTCGCGGAAGTCCATCGTCATTTCCCCGGGCGCGTTTTTGCCACGACCATCCCGCGAAACGTCCGCCTCTCCGAAGCGCCGTCCTTTGGGAAGCCCGCCGTCGTCCTCGACGCACGCTCTCGCGGCGCACAAGCGTACCTCGCCCTCGCGCGCGAAATCGCGGGATCGATGCCCCGTGCATAAGCGCGGGCTCGGTCGCGGCCTCGGCGCGTTACTCGGTGAGGAAAAGCCGCGGCCGAGCGGTACGGCCCTCGGCATCTCGATCGGCGCGATCGTCCCGAACCCCGCGCAGCCGCGCACCGCCTTTGCGGCGGAAGCGCTCGCGGATCTCACGGCCTCGATCCGCGAACTCGGCGTGGTCGTCCCGATCATCGTTCGGCCGCTCGGCGGCGAACGATACGAACTCATCGCAGGCGAGCGCCGCTGGCGAGCCGCGGCGGCTGCTGGGTTGACGGAAATTCCGGCGATGGTGCGGGATGCGAACGCTCAGGAGAGCCTCGAGGTCGCGATCGTCGAGAATCTGCAACGTGAGAACCTCGATGCGCTCGAAGAAGCGATGGGCTTCCATCATTTGATGGAGCGGTACGCATTCACGCAGGAGCGCGTCGCCGAGCGTATGGGAAAAAGCCGCTCGGCGGTCGCAAACGCGCTTCGCCTCCTCGCACTCCCGGATCCGATCAAAGCGCAAGTCCGGAGCGGAGCGCTCTCGGCGGGGCATGCACGCGCTCTGCTCGCGCTCCCCGCAGAGCGGCGCGTCGCCGTCGCGGAACGCGCGGTTCGCGAGGGGACGAGCGTACGTGCGTTGGAAGCCCTCGCGCGCGAAGTCCCCGCCGCAAGCAAAGCGAAAGCGGCCCCGTCGGCCAGAGCGAACGCCGATCGCGAAGCGCTCGTCGCGCGATTACGCTACCATCTCGGAACAGGCGTGACGATCGTCGAAACCGATCGCGGCGGTCGCCTGGAAGTGCGCTTTTCCGACGAAGCCGATCTCGTACGCATCGTAGACATCCTCGTGGGAGAGCAATCGTGAACGTCCATCGTCGCATCGCCCCGGCACGTCTCGTCCCCGCTATCGCGCTCATGGCCACGCTCCTCGGCGCCGCGCCGACGACGCTCAACGTCGAGAAAGTCCCGGTCGGCGGCCCCACGGTCGTGATGACGCGCTTTCTCGATGCGCTGAAAGCGAAAAAGTACGACCGCGCGTTCGGCTTGCTCGATCCCACGCAGCGTGCCTACTACCGGACGGCCGAAAACTTTGCAACCGTCTTCACGGCCGATCGCCAAGAGCTCGCGAGTTACAACCTCTTCGGCACCCGGCACGATAAGCGTGGATACGCCTATTTCGTCGACGAGCATGTCTCGTTTCGCGATCCGCAAACCCAAGCGACGCAGAACCAGCACCTTCCCGTCGTCGTGTATGGAGTTTTTCCGATGAAGAACGGGGCGTTTGCCGTCCGCGACGTGACGCATCCCTGGCGTCAGGTCACGCCCGATGCCTCGGCAACGGTCGGTGGCTTGAAAGTCAGCCTGAAGCGTCTCGCGTTTTACGAACGCCGCATCGAAGCCGTGGTCACGTTTACGAACGAAGGGAGCGAGCCCGTCACGCTTCTCCCCTACGGCAAGACGGTGCTTCGCGAAGCTGCCGGCGACACGTTCCGCCCGATCGACACGAAAGATTGGCGGCTTACGGACAAACAGCTCTTCCTCGGCGCGCATCTCGCACCGAACGCTCGCTACACCGGTATCCTGAATTTCCAGACCGCGCGGCTCGACGACCGCGCGCGGTCATTCGTGCTCACCGTGGCGCCGTCGCTTCGTGACGGCGGGGACGAACCGTTCGAGGTCGTGCTCCCCGCCGTCAAAGGCTAAGGCGCGAACAGGAACGATCACCCGCCATGCCAAACTCGCCGATGCCCGGCGGCGAAACTTTTAGAAGACCGTCGAGCTTTTTTTCCGTGTCGACGGGAGTCTTTTTCATGCGTCGTCTTGCTCTTGGCCTAATCACGGTGTGCTTAACGGCAGTCGTGTCCGCCTGCTCCAGCTACGGGTCGGCGTTGTCCGGTACCGGTGCTTCCAGTATCTCGAACGTCGTGATCAGCTCGCCAAACGGCGGCACCCTGAAGCTCGCAAACCAGCCGGGAGCCTTCCTGCTGCTTACGGCGACGGCGTACAGCGGTAGCACGATCACGGCGACTCAAGCCTTCGATCAGACCTTCCAGTGGCAGGCCTTCTACGCCGGACCGCCGGCAACGTACAACACGTCGGTCGGCGGCGCGCCGGTCGCTTGCCCCGCCGCTCCCACGGGACCCCTCGCCGCGGCGGCGCTTTTCACTTCGCCCGCAATCACCACGGGATCGAGCACGACGGGCGCACCGCTCTCGGGTGGCGCCGTTCCGTACGTTCCGGGTAACTCCGTCGCGACGAACCAGATCTATGTTTCGCCGATCGTGAACCCGCAGATCAACGCAGCGGGTCCCGCCGTCGCAGCGTACTGCCTGCAAATCATCGCCAAGCAGACCCTTAACGGCGTCACCGGCTCGACGATCGTTTTCGTCAGCAACTAAGCCGATCTCAAGCACGGAAAGCGGGGAACCTTCGGGTTCCCCGTTTGCATTTACGCCCGGTTTTCGCGCGACCGGGATCTACGCGCTGATCGATCCGCGTCAGCATGCGGAGCCGCTGACCTATGCCGAAGCCCTCTTCGCAGGCGGGGTGCGCGTCGTGCAGCTACGCGATAAAACGGGTCTCGATCGGCATCTCTTGGTTGCGATCGCGGCGCGGGCGCGCGCCTATGGAGCGCTCGCGATCGCAAACGACGATATCGGCAATGCACCGTTTTGCGATGGCGTGCATCTCGGTCAAGACGACGTGCGGGGTAATTCGCTAACCGTTCTCCGCGAACGACTTGCGGGAAAAATCTTCGGACTTTCTTGCGGCACGCCCGCGGAAGCGTGCATTGCGGCAGCTGCCGGCGTCGATTACGTTGGCGTCGGCCCCATGTTCGCAACGGCAACGAAGAGCGATGCGGGCGGACCGATCGGCGCGGCTGGCGTGCGCGCGGTCGTGCGCTACGCGGGCGCGCCGGTCGTCGCGATCGGCGGCATTACCGCCGCACGGATGCCGATGGTCCGCGAAACGGGCGCGCAAATGGCGGCCGTATCCTCGGCGCTTTCCGGCGCTCCCGATCCACGTGCCGCCGCTACGGAACTCGTTCGTGCATGGGCGTAAGCGTCGCCGCGATCGGCACCACGCATCCGTGGAACGTCGCGGGGATCGGGCTCGACCTCGCGCGAGCGAGCAGGCGCGGCGTGCACGTCGCTTCGGTCATCGTTGCGGTTTCGGTCCAGGACGAGCTCGGCGTGCATGCGGTCATGCCGCTTTCGTGCGATAGCGTCGCCGCGCAAATGCACGCCCTCCGCACGCTCGACGTGCGTGCCGCGCGTGTCGGCTTGATCCCAACGAGCGCGCTCGTCCGCACCGTCGGCGCGCAGCTCGAACGCTTCGCTTGCCCGGTCATCGCGGACCCCGTGTACGCGGCAAGCATCGGCGGTGCCTTGCAACTCGAGGACACGCGCGATGCGTACCTCGGATCGTTGCTTCCGCGTTGCACGCTCGTCACGCCGAATCTCGCCGAAGCGGCATGGCTTACGGGATTCCCGGTAACGACGGTCGCGGAAATGGAAGCGGCGGGCGCATGGCTCGTCGCGCGTGGCGCACGCGCCGTGCTCGTCAAAGGCGGCCACCTTGCGGGCGACCCGTGCGACGTGCTCGTCGATGCGCGGGGCGCGCGGATGTTTCACGGAGAGCGTCTCCCGCAGACGCTCCGCGGTACCGGCGATCTGCTTGCATTCGGCATTGCGTCGGCGCTCGCGCGGGACGCGACGCTTGCTGCGGCGATCGCGGATGCGCGCGCGTTCGTGCGTACCGCAATCGCTCGCGGTGTCATGCGTGGCGGGATGCGCGTCGCCGAATAGGCAATCGAAAGACGGATGTCTACCGCCTCGTATCGCGTCATGTCCGGAATGCGCCCCACGGGCCGCCTGCATCTCGGAAATTACGTCGGTGCGCTCGCCAACTGGGTGCCGCTCGCGCAAGCGCATGAGGCCTTTTTCGAAGTCGCCGACCTGCACGCATACACGACGAGTTTTCACGAACCCGAAAAGATCCGTGCCGCTCGCGAAGAGATGGTGCTCGACTGGCTTGCGGCGGGCATCGACCCCGAGCGCTCGACGATCTTCTTACAATCGGCGGTGCCGGAAATAACGGAACTGCACACGTTGCTCTCGATGATCGTCCCCGTCGCATGGCTGCAGCGCATCCCAACCTACAAAGATCAAATCGAGGCCCTCGGTGGCGAGATCGCAACGTACGGGTTCCTCGGTTACCCGCTCTTGCAATATTGCGACATCGCCGTCTTTCGGGCGAATCGCGTACCCGTTGGTAAAGATCAAGTGTCGCACCTCGAATTCGGCCGCGAACTTACGCGCCGATTCAACCACCTCTACGGCGCGACGCTTGTGGAACCCGAACCACTGCTCTCCGATTTCCCAACCGTCCTCGGGATCGACGGCCGCAAGATGTCGAAATCGTACAAGAATACGATCGACCTCGCCGACGACGAAACGGAAACGTCGAAAAAAGTGCGGTCGATGCTTACCGATCCGCAGAAGGTCCGCCGCAACGATCCCGGCCGCCCCGATATCTGCCCCGTTTTCCATCTTCACGAAATAGCGAAGAATGCGCGCACGCCACGGATCCGCGAAGAATGCGAAACCGGCGCGCTCGGTTGCGTCGCATGCAAATCCGAATGTGCCGAACAGCTCAACGGCTTCTTGCGCCCGATCCGCGAACGCCGCGCCACCTACGATGCTTCTTCCGTTGCCGCGATTCTCGAAGCGGGTTCGGCGAAAGCACGCGTTCTCGCGGGCGAGACGATCCGCGACGTCAAGCGTGCGATGAAATTGCTCGACCGCTAGCTGCTTGCGTTTGGCCTCGTGCTCGCGGGGTGGTGGACGGGGGAGTTGCGTGCGGGGGGACGCTCGAATTTTCCATCCATGGAAAATTCTGCTTATGCACTTTCCACTCTCGCCCTCCGGGCTTCGGGAAAAGCTGCGTCCCCCCGCCTACAACTCCACCGCCCCAACCCCGCGCTATCGAACTTCGTGAAGCCATGAAGCCCGTGGATTGCATAAGTCCGTGATGCCTGCGAGCTCGTTAGCGCTTTAGAAGCACGCTCTGCGCTCTCGACCCGGCGCGTCATGAAGTAATGGCGCGAAGTATTGCTTGGATATGAAGACCGGATACGTGCCACACGAACTTACATTTGACACCCGTAACGCTGCGCGATACAGTTAGACTGTGAAGTTTGCGACGCAAGCAACGCACGACATCTTCGACGGCAAGTCGACGGCCGTCGCTCGTCGCGCGCTCCCCGTCGAGCTTCATGCCAAAGCCCGTCGGCTTCTCGACCAGATGAACACGGTGACGAGCGTTGGGATGCTCCGCATCCCGCCGGGCAACCGCCTCGAACTACTGCGCGGCGACCGTGCGGGGCAATACTCCGTCCGCATCAATGGCCAGTATCGGGTATGCTTCGTTTGGGTTGACGGCGGGGCGCTCGACGTCGAAATCACGGACTATCACTGAGCGGTTGCTCCGTTTAGCTGGAGACTGTCATGCCAAAGCCGGTCCTTCTCCCAACGAATCGCCCGCCCACGACGCCGGGTGAAATGCTGCTGAACGAGTTTCTCGTGCCACTGGGGCTTACGATTACAGAGTTCGCCGAGCGCATCGGTGCGTCGCGTATCGCGATCAGCGAAATCGTCAACGGTCGCCGGGCCGTATCGTCGATTATGGCGATTCGCCTCGGTCGCGCGCTCAGTATGTCGGACGAGTTCTGGATCAATTTGCAGACGATGACTGATCTCTACGCAGCTCGCAACTCCGCCGAGGCAAAGGCAATCGCGGAGCTTGCACCGATCGTCAAGCATGACAAAAAAACGAATGAGACCACGCTTGTCAACGCGCTCCCTGCGCGTAAACCACCCGGGCCAAAAGCTGCGCAGTCGCGGCTCGTCATATCGCGAAATGCATCGCCGCGTCGCCGTAGGGTATCTTCGACAAAATAGATGAAGCGAAAAATTCCGCTCAGGATCGTGCTCCGATTTTCTGCGGCGATTTTAGGCGTCGTTCTTGCCTATGCTTGCGGCTTTTATACGAGCGTGCCGCCCGAACCATCTGCCCGGCTTCTGCCGGTCGTATTGATCACAATGGCTGCAGCTATGCTCGTACTAGTCCAAGGTGCGAGCACTATTGTCGACTTTCGGCTTGAGGAAATTCACCGAAAAATCATCGAAGCTAATTTGCGAAAACCGTCGCTTCGAGCCGATGGTCTTGCGCTTGCGAGCGAGATGCGCAAGTTCGTCGCTTCGCTTCCTAACGAGAACGCTGATTTAACGTTTATTATGAAACCGTTCCTGGATCGCTTCTGGCCTCGACTTCGTGATATCAAGGATCGCTTTGCTGTCGTTTTGCCTCGATGGAACGTTGAGTCGTCTACAAACTGGTTGCCTACTTCGGCTGACCGTATTTGATAACAGGGTTTCAACGTGGGCGGGATGGCACTCGGGTGAGCGCGCATTCCTCGCGCACTGCAGTAGTGCTGCGAGCACGCAGTTCTTGCCGAGATTTACCTTAACCGCGTTTGAAGCTATTGTGGAACCGAGCCGCCGTCAGATTCTCGTTGTATTGCGGTTGGGCGAACGTCCTGCGGGCGATCTCGTTGCCATCACGGGATTGAGCCAACCGGGCGTCTCGAAACACCTCAAGCTCTTACGTGAAGCGATGCCGCACGGTTAAAGCGCACGGCATCAAAAGCGAACCAGCCGAAAAAACGTCAGTCGCGATATTTCGGGAGCGCGACGGCCAACCGGTCGACGGCTTTCTGGATATCCTCAAGCGACGCAGCATACGAGAACCGGAGATACCCGCGCCCCGCTTCACCAAAGCACGACCCACCGAGGCATCCGACGCCCGCTTCTTCGAGCAACCACGACGCGAGCCGCTTATCGTCCATCGTGACTTTGGAGATATTCGGAAATGCGTAAAATGCGCCGTCGGGCATCGTGCATGAGACGTTATCGATCGCGTTGAGCCCGTTGACGATGATGTCACGGCGCGCGCGGAAGGTCTCGTTCATCTGCAGCACCGGCGTGTCGTCGCCTTCCAGCGCAGCGATGCCGGCGAGCTGCACGAACGGCGCAACGCATGAGAACGTGTTGTTATCGAAGATCGTCACGGCATGCGCGATGCGCTCTGGCATGATCGCATAACCGAGGCGCCATCCGGTCATCGCGTACGCCTTCGAAAAGCCGTCGACGATGATGGTCCGCTCGCGCATGCCGGGGAGTTGCGTGATCGACACGAACTCGCCGTTGTACACGTTGCGGCTGTAGATCTCGTCGGCCATTACGAGGAAGTCGTACTTCTCGGCGAGCTGCGCGACGACGCGCATATCGTCCATCGTAAGCACGCCGCCCGTCGGATTGTGCGGCGAGGTCAGAACGACCACTTTCGTGTTGTTGTTGACCTTGGAAACGAGCTCGTCGAGATCGAGACGGAAGTTCCGTGATTCGAGAAGTGCGACGGGTACGGGCTTCGCGCCGACGTACGCCGTCGCCGATGCGTATGCCGGATACGCGGGATCGGCGTACACGAGCTCGTCGCCGGGTTCCAGCAACACCGAGAGCGTGTTCCAGATGATCGGTTTTGCGCCCGGGCCGACGACGACGTTGTTGCGGTGGAACGGTTCGATGCCGCGAAACGTGCCGGCGTACGCGGCGATCGCATCGCGCAGCGCGGGAAGACCGGCCGAGGGGGCGTAGTGTGTCTGATGGTCGTTAAGCGCGGCGATGCCCGCTTGCGTGATGTGTTTCGGCGTGTCGAAATCCGGCTCGCCGACCGACATGTTCACGATGTCGCGGCCTTCGGCTTGCAGCGCACGCGCGCGTGCGAGGACCTCGAATGCGGTCTCGCTTCCAAGGCGTTTCGTAGCGCTGCTGAGCAAATCGGCGTGTGACGTAGCGAGCATGGCGTTTCTTCTTTCGTAGTCAAGGGCGGCGGGGGAACCGTGCCGAACCGCAGGCGAAGATTATGCGCACCCTGACCGAAGTTTTCGCGCCGGGCGGCTCGTTGTTACCGGAAAGCCTGCGGACGCTCGTCGTTTCACCGGAGCGCGAGGTCGAACCTGGAGCGACGGTCCGCGCGACGTTCGCGTTTTACAACCTCGGCGGCGCTGCGGCGACCGGACTCGGCGTGCGCTTCCGGTTGCCCGAAGGCTTACGGTATCAGCCCGGAAGTGCGAAGGTCGACGATCTTCCGCTCGAAGATCAACTCGGCGAAACGTCGCTTCTTTCGACCAACGGTGCCGACATCGGCGAAGTCCCACCCGGCGTCGAGCGACGTATCTCGATTGCGTTTGTCGTGGCGCCGACGATCGAAAACGGCGCGACGCTCGAACTTCAGGCCGCGCTCGCATCGTACGAGATACCGATGGTCGGCTCGAACGTCGTGCGGTTGCACGCGAAGAGCATGCCGCAGTTGGACGGGCCGGCGACGATCGCGGCGATCGAAGCCGTTCGTGAAGCGGAACCCGGCCAGGAAGTACGCGTCCTCGCGCGCGTCGTGAACGCCGGCCAGTCGAGTGCGCACGATGTCGTCGTCGTGCTCCCCGTCCCGGATCGCACGACGTACATCGCGGATAGCGCGCGCATCGATGGTCGCGAAGTGCTCGTCGACGAGCGCGGCGATCCGTTCGGCTTTGGGAACGCGCCGGTTGCCGTTGGGACGCTCGCGCCGGGTGCGACGCTCCTCGTCGAATATCGCGCGCGCATCGACTCGCCGCTCGACGACGGCACGCGCCTCTACCTGCATTGCGCGGTTGCAGCAAGCGAGGTCGCGGAATTCGATCTCGCGCGCGCCGAGCTGATCGTCGCCGCGGCCCCCCATTTCGACAACGCGGAAACCGGTCTTACGGTCGATGTCGAGGGCGATGTCGAGCCCGGCCGCCGGGTGCGCATCGCGCTCGTCGCGCGCAACACGGGCACATGCGGCGCAACCGACGTGCTCTTGCAGCTGCTGCTGCCGCTCGGCTTTCGCTACGCGTCCGGATCGCGTGCGATCGACGGACGCGCGATCGGCGAGTCCGAAGACCCGGGACTCTTTCGCTTCGAGCGTCTCGATGCGGGCGAGCGGGTCGAGGTCACGCTCGAAGGCTACGTCGTCTCGCCCGCCGTCAACGGAAGCACGCTCGTCATCGGCGGGCGCGTTGCGTTTGCCGGCATCGCGCGCACTTTCGAACGCACGCTCGTCGTTCGGTCGAGCCCGCGCTTTACCGCAGCGCGCAACCGGATGACGATGGCGGGTCCGACGACCGTGCCGTCGGGCGAAGACGCCGTCTTCGACGTTGCCGTGCTCAACGACGGCACGACCGCAGCGACCGGCGCCCATCTCCGCATCGCCGCGGACGCCGGACTCGAGAATCTCGCCTTTTCGCTCAACGGTGCGGGTTCGTCGCGCGTGCACAACGGCGTCGTCGATCTCGGGGTCCTCGAACCGAGCGTCGTCCACCAGTTGCGTTTCACCGCACGCGTCGCGGCGCCGATCGCCGATCGCGCGGAATTACGCCTGGGCGCCGTCCTCGAAACCGCGGAAGTCCCGTACACCGCGCTCGGCACCGTGGCGATCGTCGCGCGCTCGCGGCCGAAATTCACGCCCGGCGGCTCGCGCATCACCGCCCTCTCGTCCGAACCGTTGCGCCCGGACCGCTATGCGGACCTCGCCGTCCACGTCGAGAACGAGGGCACGGACGTCGCGCGCGACGTGCGTTTGCAGCTCCAGCTCTCGCCCGAAGCGCGGATCCAAGCCGTCGACGGCGCCACACGCGATGGTAGCCTCCTGATTATCGGCGACGTTCCCGCGGGCGGGCGCGTCGATGCAAACGTCCGGATCCGCTTGGAGCGCTTCGTCGCGCGCGGCGCGATCGTGGTCATCGAGGCGCGGCTGGCCGGCGCGGGCGTTCTGCCGTTCGCACTCGCGCCGGTCACGATCGCGACGCTAGCCGAACCGCAGTTCGCGCAAGGTGCCTCGCTCCGTACGCAACCGCTCGAAGCGGTCGATGCGGGCGACCCGATGCAGTACACGCTTGCGGTGCGCAATACCGGCGACGGAAGCGCGGCGCGCGTCACGATCAAAACCGGCATTCCGCCGTATACCGCATACGTTCCGGGCTCCACGTCCGTCAACGACGTCGCGCTGTTGGATATGGCCGGAAGCTCGGTGCTTTGGTCGGCGTCGGGCCTCGTCCTCGAAGACGTCAACCCCGGCGTCGAAGCCATCGTTCGTTATAGCGTCATCGTCAATACGCCGTTGCCCGCAGGTACGTTCATCGACGCGCAAGCCGAAATCGGCTGGGACGGCGGCGGGCGCACGGTCGTCGCGGCGCCCGCGGTCCGCGTCCGTTCCACGCCGGCGTTCGCGATCCGCGCTTCGGGCTTGCCGTTCTCGGTCGCCGGCGTCGCCGCCCGAGCGGAGAGCGCACCGATGACGCAGCGGTATGTCGCCCCGCCGCCCCTTCCGCCCGCCGCGCCCGAGCGCTCGGCAGCGCCCGCGCCGCAGCAAGGCTTGCCGCAGCTCCCGCGTGCGCTTCCCGTACAGCCGGGAAGCCGGCGTCCGGAGCGCCCGCCCGAGCGCAGTCAGGCTCCCACGGATGCGCTCGAAGCGACGTTCTCGTCGCCCGTCGCGCCGATCGTCGCCCCTGCGGTTGTGGCGGAGGCCTCGCCAGCAGAGCCCGCGCGCCCGGTCGCATCGGAGCCCGCGTTCGTGCCGGTTGCCGAACCCGTCGCCGCCGAGCCCGTCCCGCAGCCGCTTACGACGCTCCTCGAACTTTCCCCCGAGGTGATCTCGCGGACGCTGAAGCTTCTGGAGTCGGCCGAAACCGGTACGCTCGTCACGCACCTGATCGCGATCCGGTCGCTCGTGCCCGAGACCCTGGTCGGTGCGGACGACGAGCTTGCGGCAACCTTCGAGACGATGCGCGATGCGCTTCGCGGGCCGATCGATCGGCTCTATCTGAAGATGCGGATGGGGCGTTACGCGCTCACGGCAAAAGACATCGAAGACCGCGCCTCGCGCGAAGCGCTCCGCGAGCTCGTGGATGTGCTGAGCGCGCGCAAACCTTCGGTCATCGAAGTGGAAGCGGGTACGAAGCTCGCCCGCCTCACGGGGCTAGTCGACGTTTCGCTCCTCGTGCACCATCGATTAGGGCTAGAGAACGAACCGCTGGGCTCTGCGGTCCCGTGGATCGTGTTCTCGTCGCTGCTTCCGCAGACACTCGCCGCGAGCGGCACCCGCGACGGCGCGGTTGGGCTCTATCGTGCCGCGCTCATCGCCGAATTTTCGAGCCTTGCCGCGCTCCCGCTCGACGAGTTCCATCGCGTCCTCTCCACGCGCGGTAATCCCGAGCTCGATGCCCATCTCGGCGCCGTCCGCGGCGTCTTGCGCTCGGTACTCGACGCGAACGCGAGCGTACCGACGCCATCCGGCGCCTAAGCGCTCGATGACGATCCTCTTCGTGGTCTTTAGCGTGCTCGGGATCGCGCTCGTCACGATCGGGATCTTCTGGCCCGGTCGCAGCGTCGTCGCCGTCGAGGCCCAACCGGCGCGTCGCTGGCCGTCGTTTACCAACCGTCGTGTCGCGGTCATAAACGAACCCGTGGCGCTTGCGATCGAGGCCGTGGAGAGCGTGCCGGTGCTTGCGACGATTACGTGGCCGCTCGCGATCGACGACACGGCGACCGACCTCGATCGCGTCGCACGGCTTCGCCTCATCGAAAGCTTCACGTTCGTGCCGAGCGCGTGGGCGGCGGAGGTCCTGCAGCACGCGTATCACGAGGAGCGCGACGAACTCCGCGAAGCCGCCGTGCATGCGATCGCCGAATGCGGAGCCGTTGCCGAACCCGTGCTCGCCGCGGCAGTCATCTCGGAGCACGCCTCCGAACGCGCCGTCGGCGTCGATGGTTACGCGAAGATCGGCGTGCTCGACGCGGTGATCCCCTTACTCGACGACACCTCGTTGCCGGTGGCGATCTCCGCCGCATACGCGCTCGCTCGCGGTGGTCGGAGCGATGTCATCGACGCGCATTTCGCGGCCGAAACCGATGCGCCGCGGCGCGAAGAGATCCGCGCGGTCCTTTCCGCACTCGCATAGCCCTAGAAATCCGGGCGGATACTCCGCGTATCGGTAGCGGCCGCCGACTGCGCCTTGCCTTTATGAAAATATTCGATCAGGATTTCGCGCGCGACCGGTGCCGCGACGCCACCGCCGTAGCCGCGGCTCTTCTCGACGAAGACGGCCAGGGCGATCGTCGGGTGCGCCGTCGGGGCGAACCCGACGAACCAGGTCGTGTTCGCGCCGCCGGTTTCGACCGTGCCCGTCTTGCCGCCGAACGGTAACCCGTCGATCGCGAGGCCGGCGCCGGTACCGCCGGGCCCGGTGACCTCGGCCATCCCGGCTTTGGTCGCGGCGAGCGCGATTTGCGTTACGTCGACCTTGCGGATGACCGGCTCGCCGAAATCCTTGACGATACGGCCGCTTGGGTCGCGGATCGCGGCGACGAGGTGCGGGCGGTGAAGCGTCCCGCCGTTGACGACCGTCGCCGTGACGTTTGCCATCTGCAAGGGCGTCGCTTGCATCGAACCTTGCCCGATCGCGAGCTGGCACACGTCGCTTGGTTCGAGGTGATAGCCTTTGCCGAACGTCTTCTGGACCCACGCTTCGGTCGGCCAATTTCCCGCGAATTCGCCGGGCAGATCGACGCCGAGCTTCGCGCCGAGACCGTATTGTAACGCGTAGTAGCGCAGGCGCGTATGTCCGAGCCGGTCGCCGACCCGGTAGAAAAACCCGTCCGACGACACGGCGATCGCGCGGACGACGTCGATGTTCCCGAACCCGCCGGCCGCGAGATCGGTGAAGTTCCCGCCGTGGCAACCCCAGCTGCCCGTATCGTAGATGATTTCTTTGGGCCCCAAGACGCCCGCCGTAATCGCGCCGGAGGCGGTGACCATCTTGAACGTCGATCCCGTTTGCGTCGCCGCGCCGATGCCGTAGTTGTTGAGCGGCTGCAGCGGGTCCGTTGCGTATTTCGTGTAGTTCTTTTGCGAGATGCCCGTCGCGAAGTCGTTCGGGTTGAAGTTCGGTTGCGAGACCATGGCGAGGATGCCGCCCGTCGCCGGGTCGATCGCGACGACCGCGGCCTTGAAGCGATGATGTTGCGCCGCTTCGAGCGCCGCAAGTTCGCTTGCGAGCGCGCGTTCGGCGATCTCTTGCAAGCGCCAATCGAGCGTGAGGACGAGGGTGTTCCCGGGCCGCGGATCGACGAAGTCGAGCGTCGTGACGAGCGAGCCCTGCGCGTCGACTTCGATGTTCTGTCCGCCGACGCGGCCGCGCAACCACTGGTCGTACGTATCTTCGAGGCCGTCCTCGCCGATCACGTCGTTCGGCGAATAGCCCTTCGCGCGGAGCTTCGCGTACTCGCCCTCGGTGATCTGGCCGACGTAGCCGACCACGTGCGAAGCGAGCGTCCCGTGCGGGTAATCGCGCACCGGTTGCTCTTCGAGATCGACGCCGGGTAAGAGATTCTGCGATTCGGCAAGGCGCGCCATCTGCTGCCGGGTGAGGTCTGAAGCGAGGATCACGGGGCCATACGGTTCGTAGAGCTGGACCTCGTCGAAGTTCTTATAGGTGACGCCGCGATGGCGATAGAGGCGCCGGGCGAGCGTTGCCTCGGGGATGCCGAGGATGCCGTGCAGCGTCGCGAGGGTGCTCGCGATGTCGCGCACGCGCGAGGGAATCAACGCCACGACGAACGAGGGGCGGCTTCGCACGACGACCGTCCCGTGCCGGTCGACGATCAGCCCGCGCGGTGCGGCGATCGGGATACGACGGATCTGGTTCGCGCGTGCGGCCGATGCGTAGAACGGCCCCTGTACGACCTGCACGACCGTTAACCGGAAAACGAGCGCGATGAGCAGCAGGCCGAGGAACGCTGCGAACGCGACGAAGCGGATACGGATCATCGGCGCTGCACCGAGGTTTCCTCACGCACGTAATGCAGGCGGTAAAAGAGATACGCCGCCGCAAGAATCGCGGTGAACGCCGCTTGCACGAGCGCCGTGCGCATCGATGCGCCGAAGAGGCCGGCCGGAAAGCCCTGGATGCGCTCGACGCCCCAGAAGAGCGCGTCGCGCACGACGACCGCGAGCACGACGTACGCGGCACTCTGGAGCACGCCGTCGGAAAAGGCGACGCGCGCGAGCCCGATCGAGCCCGCGGCGACGAGTGTGGTGGCCGTAAGCCAGGCGCCCCCGGTTCCGCCGATCCCATCTTCGAGCAAGCCCGCAAGCGCCCCCATCACGATCGCGCGCGTGAAATCGACGCGGATCGCGTACAGCACGACCGCGATCGCGACGATGCTCGGTACGGTGCCGCGAACGGCGACGAAATGGCCGAACGCGGCTTGCGCAAGCGCCCCAACGACGACAATCGCGAGCGTGAGCCCGAAATGCGGGCCGTTGACGACCTCGATCGAGCGATACTGGCTACTTCGGAACGACGACGACATCATGCAAGCGTCCGATCTGCACGGCGGGTTCGACGATGGCGGTTTGATCCAGGGCGCCTGCGGCTGCGGGAACGAGCCGCGAAATGCGGCCGATGAGCTCGCCTGCGTGAAACGAGCGCCCCTCACCCGTGACCACGCGGTCGCCGATTTTGAGCTTCGCATCCTGCGAGACGAACTGGAGCTTGATGCGCGCATGCGTGCCGACGGCGATCGCCCACCAACGGCCGCGCTGGACCACGGCGGGCAGGCGGCTCGTCACCTCCGTGACGAGCAGGACGCGGCTGGAGAGGGGGCCGACATCGATCACGCGCCCGACGACGCCCGCACCGGAGATAACGCCGTCGTCGGTGCGGACGTGGGCGAGGCTGCCTTTATCGATCGTGACGATCCGAAGGACGTTCTCGGGATCGTACCCGACGACGCTCGCCGCGATCCCGCCCGGCCGCGCGGCGCGTAAGCGGTCGAGCGCGGCCTCGTCCGGATACCGCGCGACGGTTTCGGTGAGCGAAGCGTTGGTCGCCTCCAGCCGCCGTACGCGCTCGCGCAGCGCGGCGTTTTCGGCGTATAAATGCGGTGCGCTTCCGATCCCGCTCGTGAGGTTTCGCAGACCGTTTCCAACGAAACTCGCGCCCGCCAACATGTAGGTGCTGACGGCACCGATGAGGCCGGAGATCGGTGAGGATTTACCGGAACGCGCGAACTCGATCTGGACGAGCGCGACCAGCGCCACGACGATGATCGTGGCGATTATCGCGAAAAGTTTTCTCTCATCCCGATACGTAAAGATTGGTACCACCTCGTGAGCCGATCGGCCGACGGACGCACGCGCGCGAGCAGCGCCGGCTCCGCGAGAATCTCGCTCGCGCCGCGCGCGACGCAGTTGATCGGGTCGCTAGCGATCGTCGTCGGAACGTTCGTGCGAACCGACAATTCGCCCGCAATTCCGGCGATCAATGCGCCGCCGCCGGCGATGACGATACCGGTTTCCAGGAGATCGGCCGCGACGTCTGGCGGTGTGGCTTCGAGAACCGAGCAGACGGCACGATAGATGCGTTCCAGGCCCTCGCGCATCGCATCGCCGACGACTTGCTCTTCGATCGTGTGGCGGCGTGGCGCGGCGGCATAAACGTCGTGGCCGGCGATGCTCATCGGATCGCGGCCGGGGGCGCGGCCCGCAAAGCCGATACCCATCTTGAGCATTTCGGCGCTTGCGGGCCCGATCAGAAAACGATCGCGTGCGAGCCGCGCTTGAATCGCGGCATCGAAGAAGTCGCCGCCGACCTTGATCGAATGGAGCGCGACGCAGCCGCCGATGGCGAGAACCGCGATCTCGGTCGTCCCGCCACCGATATCGACGATCATGCGCCCGCGCGTTTTCGTGATATCGAGCCCGGCGCCGATCGCCGCGGCAACCGCCTGCGGCACGAAGATCGTACTACGGGGGCCCGCCGCGCGAACAGCTTCCTCGACCGCCTTGCACTCGATATCGGTCGCACATCCGGGGACGCAGGCGACGACACGCGGTGCGATGCGTGCGCGTGTGGCGAGCGCGCGATCCACCATCGTGCGCACGAGCGCATGTGCGCCGCGGAAATCGGAGATCGTACCGCCGCGCAGCGGGTGCACGACGCGGATGCGATCGGGCGCCTTGCCTTCGAGTGCCTTCGCCGCGTGGCCGATGGCGACGATCGCGTCGTCGGTCGTGCGATACGCAACGACGGACGGCTCGCTTGCGATGATGCCGCTGCCCGCTTCCGAGACGACCGTGTTCGCGGTGCCAAGATCGATGCCGATATCGGGGCTGATCGTCGCGCGCATGGAGCGTAGAAATCCGCTCATCGTGGTACCCCCGCGAAGCGATCCATCGGTAATCGGTACCCGAGCGTTCCGATCGCTCGCGCAAACGCGCAAAGCGGGAAGCCCATCACGCCGTAAAAATCGCCTTCGACGCGCGCGACGAGTGGTGCGCCGATGCCCTGTATCCCATAGGCACCGGCCTTATCGAGGCCATCGCCCGTCGCGACGTAGGCGTCGATCGTCTCGTCGTCGAGCGACGCAAACGTCACCGCCGAAGAAACCGTATCCGCGACGATCCGCTCGGTAGCGACATCGCGCACGACGAACGCCGTGTGGACGATGTGCGTGCGGCCGGAGAGGATGCCGACCATCCGGCGCGCTTCCGCGCGATCGCGCGGTTTTCCGAAGACCGTGCCATCGACATCCACGACGGTATCGGCCGAAACGACGAGCCCGTCGCTTGCAAAGTACCGTGCCGCGGCATTCTTTCCGCTTGCGTGAACTTTCGCGAGGTCGAGCGGCGTCGGCGCCGCATCGTTACGTTCCTCGTAGTCGCTCGCGACCACAAGCACATCCAAACCTACCGACGAGAGGAGTTCGCGGCGGCGCGGTGAGGCAGAAGCGAGCATAACGGTCGAGAGGATACGTTGCATCGTAGCGTTGCCGTTAGTATGAACGGCAAATGACCGTCGTGTCTAGGGTTCTTTGTCGAAACGCTTTAGATCACGTCGCGCGCGAGCACGTCTTCCACGGATTCTCCACGGATTGCGAGCCGATGCGCGCGATCTTCGATGAAGGCAACGGCTCCGCGTGGGAACCGATTGTAGTTGCTTGCCATGCCTTGCACGTAAGCGCCCGTCGTGCAGAGCGCGAGCAGATCGCCTTCGCGCAAATCGGCCGGCAGTACCACCGCGCCTATTTCATCGTTTTCGCAAGACCGGCCCACGAGCGTCGCCGAGACGAGCGCTTCGCGCGCCGCGGAATGCGCGACGAGCGGTTGATGCACGGCGCCGTAGAGCATCGGGCGCGGGTTATCGAACAGGCCGCCGTCGATCGTGACGAAACGCCTGCTACCGTGGGTTTTGATCGCGCCGACGGTGTAGAGCGAGGTGCCCGCGCGCGCGGCGATCGCGCGGCCGGGCTCGATCGCGATACGTGCGAGCGGCACGTTCGCGCGCGCGCTCGCATCGCGCGCGGCAACGGCGATCGCCGTAAAGAGTGCGGGCAAATCGAGTGGTGCGGGTTCGCCCGGCCGCTCTTCAACGCCGAATCCGCCACCGACGACGATCGTTTGCGTCGTGAGTTCGCGCTTGGCCGCGTGCGCCGCGACGTCGACGAGTGCATCGAGTGCGGCGAGGTACGCATCGCTCTCGGCGATCTGCGAGCCGACATGCGTGTGCACGCCGATGTAGCGGAGTCCGGGCGCATTCGCAAGCGTCGCGAACGCCGCATCGAGCGAACCCGGCGCGAAGCCGAACTTCGTGTCCTCGCCGTTCGTACGCACGAACGCGTGCGTGTGCGCTTCGATGCCCGCGTTGACGCGCAACAGCACGTCCACCGGGCGTTCCGCGTGCGCGAGCGCCGCGAGGCCGACGAGTTCTTCGTGGCTGTCGACGACCACGCGGCCCGCACGCCCGGCGACGATCGCCGTCAGCTCGGCGCGCGTCTTGCCCGCGCCGTGAAAGGTGATCCGCCCGGCGGGCATGCCGCCGCGCTCGGCGGTACGGAGTTCGCCTTCGGAACAAACGTCGATGCCGAGGGGTGTTGCCGCCAACCGCCGCGCGATACCGACGCACACGAACGCTTTCGCGGCGTACGCGATTTCGATGTCGTGTGGCGCGCATGCATCGACGAACGCACGCACGCCCGCATCGAAAACGCCGAGATCGAACGCGAGCATCGGCGTGCCGTACGTTTGCGCGAGGGTGCGTGCGGCGATGCCGCCGATCGCGAGTTCGCCCGTGCTCGTGCGGCTGTGTCCGGTTGCGGCGCCCCAGACGGCGGCGGCGGGGCTATCGGAGGTCGTCATGCGAGATAGAGACGCCGGTCGGTGAGGTAATGATGCACGGGCTCCGGGATCAGGTAGCGTGCGTTGCGCCCGGCGGCGAGGCGCGTGCGCACAAGCGTCGCGGATTCGGCGATGCGGGGCAGATCGAGGAGCCGCACCTTCGCTTGAAGGTGCGGCGCTTGGCCCTCAAGGGCGCGTGCGAGGTCGCTTTCCGTGATGTCGTCGCGCGGGGCGATGACGAAATGTTCGACCTGCTCGAGGACTTCGTCCAGGCGCTCCCACCGCGAGCGCACGAGCGAGTCGCCGCCGACGATGAAGGCGAACGTGTCGCCGGGATACCGCGGGGCGAGGCGCGCGATGAGGTCGGCCGTGTAGCCTGTGGCGTCGTCGGCGAGATCGGTTTCGTCGAGTGCGAAGTATGGGTTCGCGGCGATCGCGAGGCGCACCATCGCGGCACGATCCGCGCGCGACGCGAGCATCGCGCTCCGATGATGCCCTTCGCCCGTGGGCACGAACACGACCCGATCGAGTTCCATCTCCTGGCGTGCGCCCTCGGCGATGAAGAGATGGCCGTTATGGATCGGATCGAAGGCGCCGCCGAGGAGCCCGATTTTCACGAGTAGGTAAACTCGACCCCGGCGACCCGGACGGTATCGCCATCCCGCACGCCGAGTTCGCGCAGCTTCTTATCGACGCCCATCTTGGCGAGGATCTGCTCGAAGCGGCTGAGGCCCTCATCCGATTCGAGGTCCGTCATTGAGGCGAGGCGCTCCACACGTTCGCCGCTGACGACGAACGCGCCGTTGACGCGCGCGATCGTGAACGGCTCGCTCGGCGTGAGGTTGATCATCGCGGGTTCGGGCTCCGCGAGGGCCGGGAGCGGCGTCTCGCCGATCGTCTTCCACGCGAGGTAAAGCAGCTCGCGCACGCCCTCGCCCGTTGCGGCCGAAATGCCCTGGAGGTCGGGAAACTCGGCTTTGAGCTCGTCGAAGCGTTCGCGCGCTTCGGGAACGTCGAGTTTCGTGATGACGTTAATCGTCGGCCGTTCGAGCAGGCGCGGATTCCACGCCACGAGCTCGTGCTCGATCGTCGTCTTATCGCGCAGCAGTTCTTCGCGCGAACGGGCGCCGTCCATGAGGTGCAAGAGCACGCGCGTGCGCTCGACGTGCTTGAGGAAGCGATCCCCGAGGCCCGTGCCTTCGTGCGCGCCCTCGATCAAGCCGGGGACGTCCACCATCACGAACGACTCGTCGATGTCCACGCGCACGACGCCGAGCTGCGGTTCGAGCGTCGTGAACGGGTAGTCTGCGATCTTCGGGCGCGCGGCCGAGGCCACCGAGAGGAGCGTCGATTTTCCGGCGTTCGGCAAACCGATCAGGCCGCAGTCTGCGAGCAGCTTCAGTTCGAGGCGGACCTGGCACTTTTCGCCCGGCTGGCCCTTCTCCGCAAACGTCGGCGCCTGGCGCGCGGCGGTGGCGAAATGCTGGTTGCCGAGGCCGCCGCGGCCGCCTTTGGCAAGCGTGAGGCGCTCGCCGGGCTCGCTCATATCGGCGTAGAGGCGTTCCTCGCCGACGTTCCCGTCGCCGTCGATCGTGGAGCGATAGACGAGCGTGCCGACGGGCACGGGGACGATGAAATCGGTCCCTGCGGCGCCGGAGCGGCGGGCGATCGAGCCCTTTTCGCCGCTCGGCGCGGCGAAGATGCGCTTGAAGCGGAAATCGACGAGGGTGCCGAGATTCGGGGTCGCTTCGAGGATGATGTTGCCCCCGCGCCCGCCATCGCCACCGGCGGGGCCACCTTGGGGAACGTACTTCTCGCGGCGCCATGCGACGACGCCGTCGCCACCGTTACCGGCGGCCGCGGTGATCGCGACCTCATCGATGAATTGCATACTTTAGACCGAGCCTCGAAAAAGCAAAAAGGACCACGTTGCCGTGATCCTCACGCCGGATGCGCCGTGCGCGCTACGCTTGAACAGCGGGAATGACGTTGATGTGTTGGCGCGTGCGGTGGGTCGTGAACGTCACGTGGCCCTCGGTTACGGCGAAAATCGTGTGATCTTTGCCCATCATCACGCCGAGCCCGGGGTAGAACTTCGTGCCGCGCTGGCGAACGATGATGTTCCCGGCGACGACGAGCTGCCCGCCGAACTTCTTCACGCCAAGGCGCTGTGCGTTGGAGTCGCGGCCGTTCCGGGTGGAACCGGCGCCTTTTTTGGACGCGAAGAGTTGCAGGTCGAATAAGATCATGACTGCGGGAGTGTATCGGAAATCGCCCGGGATTGCAACGGTTGCGCCGGAGATGTGTAGGCGCAAAGCGGCGATCTCCGGTCCGACCGAAGCGGCCTCCGATGGTCGCGCGGAGAGCGCCGAGCGAACGCGAGACGATCGCGGCGAGAAAACGGACGCTCGCGCATAGATCGTCGTGCGGGAAGCGCCTATCGTAGATCGCATGCGCAGCGTTCTCGTCATCGGCGCCTCGGGGTTCGTCGGTAGCCATCTCGTCCGCGAACTCGTAACGGCGGGGCACCGCGTTCGGGCGCTCGCGCGCCGCCCCGAAGCGCTCGTAGAGGCTCCGGCCGGTTGCGAGGTCGTTCGCGGCGACATGCTACAGCCTGCGTCGCTCGCTGCGGCGATGCGGGGCATCGACGCGGTGTACGTTGCCGCGCACACGCTATCGCCGCAACCGGCGGGCGCTTCCGGCGCGGGGTTCATGGACCTGGAGACGACCGGGTTGCAGAACATCGTCGCCGCCGCGCACGCAACGGGGGTCGGGCGATTGATCGCGGTGACGTCGCTTGGGTTGACGGCGAACGCGCGGAGCCGATGGATTCGCGGGCGCTTCGAAGCGGAGCGGTTCTTGCTCGCAAGCGGGCTCGACGTTACGATCCTGCGGCCGGGCCAAATCGTCGGCTCGGGCGGCATGGGCTTTCGGATGATGGTGGCAAACGCGAACCGCCGCGTCGCGATCAACCTCTTCGGCCCGGGGCGCCAGCGCTTCCAGAACATCGCGATCGACGACCTCGCGTATTATCTGGTCGGCGTGCTCGACGATCCGCGGAGTTTCGGCCACGCCTTCGATGTCGGTTCCGACGAAGTGCTGACCGCGAACGCGATGATCGACGTGATCGCGGAACTGCTCGGGCGCCCGGCACCGCTCCACATCGACGCCCCGCGCGGAGCCTTCGCCCTTACCGCCCCCGTCATCGAGCGCCTCGCGAAGATGCCGCGTGGCGCCATTCGCGGGATTCTCGATTGCGCGGACGTGGCGTACGTCGGCGATCCGCGGCCGATCCGCGCGCTGCTCGCTCGTAAGCCGATCGCGTATCGCGATGCCGTCGCGCGGGCGCTCGCGGCGGGCGTTTCTGCTAGCGCGGCTCCACGCGCAGCCGGATCGGGCTTGCCGGACGCAACGTAACCGATGCCGCCGTCGCGATAGGCTCGGGATCGGTGAGTGCGAAGCGGTATCGCTGCAGCAAGGTCGCGAGCACGAGCACCGTTTCCGACCAAGCGAAACGCTCGCCGATGCACAGCCGATTCCCGCCGCCGAACGGGAAATACGCGAAACGTGGGAGGCTCGCCGTTTCCCCGGAGGCCCAGCGCTGCGGCCGAAAGGCTTCGGACTCGTTCCAAAACCGGGGATTGCGGTGCGTCGCGTACGGGCTCGCGACGACGATGCTCCCGGCCGGAATCTGCCAGGGGCCGAGCGTCGTCGCGGCTGTCGCGGTTCGGCCGATCCCCCACGCGGGCGGATAGAGCCGAAGCACTTCGCGCATCACGTCGTGCGTGAACGTCAGATGCTCCACGTCGGCGAACCTTGGGGAGCGGTCGCCGACGACCGCGCGTACCTCCGTCGCGACGGCCGCTTCGACCGTGGGGTGCCGGGCGAGGAGATCGAGCGCCCACGTTAGGGCGTTTGCCGTCGTCTCGTGGCCCGCGAGAAAGATCGTCATCGCCTCGTCGCGGATCTGCACGTCCGAGAGCCCGTCGCCGTGCTCGTCGCGCGCTTCCAGGAGCATCGCGAGCAGATCGCCGTGATCGCTCGTGGCTTCCGTGCGTCGCCCCGCAACGATCCCGTAGACGACCGCGTCGAGCCGTGCCTTCGCCGCGCGGAAGCGGCGCACCGCGGGCACGAACGGCAGGAAATCGGCCACTTCGCCGAGCGCGCCGATCATCGCGGGAAAGGCCGCGAACGCGTCTTCGAGCGCCCGTGCGATCCCGGCGGTATCCCCGGTAACGTCCGCGGAGAAAAGCGTCCGTGCGGCGATCGCGAGCGTGAGCCCATGCATCATCGAATTGACGGTGACGACCGCGCCCCGTTCGAGGAGCGCGCGGTGCCGCTCGGTTTCCGCGACCATCGTCGCGCCGTAGCCCGCGAGGCGGTCGCGGTGGAACGCGGGCTGTTCGAGGCGGCGTTGGCGCAGGTGTGCGGGGCCGTTCGCCGTGAGGAGTCCGTTGCCGAGCAGTGGGCGCAGGCGTTCCGTGCCGCGGCCTTTGACGAAGGCGGCGCCGTTGCGGACCAGCAGATCTTCGATCGCCTCGGGCTCGTCGACGAGGTAGAAGCGGCGGTAGGGGAGCCGCCAGGAGGCGATCGGCCCGTAACGCGCCGACGTGTCCTTGAAGAACGCGGGCAGGCGGGCGAGGCCGCTGCCCGCGAGGATGTAGCGGCTCGCGACGAACGGGTTCGGGCCGGGCGGAACGGGAGGCGAGCGGCGCATCGCCCTTGCCCTTCGCCGCCGCTGCGCAGGACCCACGCGACTCTTTCCGTATTTTCGATTGGTTTTGCAGAACCGACGACGCGTGGTCATCACCGGCATGGGTGCCGTGACCCCACTTGGCAACTCGCGCGCAGCGTTTTGGGACGGCCTCATCACGGGCCGGAGTGGTATCGGGCCGATCACGGCTTTCGACTCCGCCAAGCTCACCACGCACATCGCGGGGGAAGTAAAAGACTTCGATCCCGACGCGTTGATCGGCCGCCGCGACGCCCGCCGGATGGATCGTTTCGCGCAGTTCGCCTTCGTCGCGGCGAAGGAAGCGCTCGCAGATGCGAACTTCCCCGAAGATCAGGCGTCCCGCGACCGCACGGGTGCCGTGCTCGCAACCGGCATCGGCGGCATCATTACCGTCGAGGACACCGTAGCGAAAGTTTCGCCCGGTACGCAGTGGGACCGCATCTCGCCGTTTTTCGTGCCCATGCTCATGTCGAACGCGGCGCCCGCGCACATCTCGATGGCGTATAAACTCCGCGGCCCCGTCTACTCCGTCGCCTCGGCGTGCGCGAGCTCGAACGATGCGCTCGCGATCGCGTATCGGGCCATCGCGTACGGCCAGGCCGATGCGATGGTCACGGGCGGCAGCGAAGCGACGATCATCCCCACGGCGATGGGCGGCTTCTGTTCGATGAAGGCGTTCTCGACGCGCAACGACGCGCCCGAACGCGCAAGCCGGCCGTTCGATCGCGATCGGGACGGGTTCGTCCTCGCCGAGGGCGCGGCGATCTTGATTTTCGAGGAACGCGAAGCCGCGATCGCGCGCGGCGCGCGGATTTACGGTGAGTTCTTGGGTGCCGGGCAATCGGCCGATGCGTATAACCTCGTCGCCGTGGACCCGACGGGTTCGGGCGTGACGCTCGCGATGGAACGCGCGCTCGAAGATGCGGGCCTTGCGAAAGAGCAGATCGGGTACGTCAACGCGCACGGCACCTCGACGCCGATCGGCGACCCCGCCGAGTCGAAAGCGATCGAACACGTTTTCGGCGCGCACGCAAAGAAACTCGCCGTCAGCTCGACGAAATCGATGCACGGCCACGCGCTCGGCGCGGCGGGCGCGCTCGAAGGCGTCGCCTCGGTGCTCGCGCTCTATCACGGCATCCTGCCGCCAACGATCAACCTCGAAAATCCGGACCCCGAGTGCACGCTCGATTACGTCCCGAACATCGCGCGCAAGGCGCAGGTCGAGTACGCGATCTCGAACGGCTTCGGCTTCGGCGGGCACAATAGTACGGCCGTTTTCGGGCGTCATACATAGCCGATGAGCGGGGAAGCACGCAGGCGTCGGATGCGGGCGCTCTTGCGGCGCCTCGACCTCGTCGTCGATAGCGAAGCGGTCGACATCGCGTTCCGCCACCCGAGTGCGGCGATCGAACGCACGCACGGGTCGAACGAGCGGCACGAGTTTCTCGGCGATGCGATCCTCGGCTTCGTGACGGCATCGTGGCTCTACGCGCGCTTTCCCGATGCGAGCGAAGGCGAGATGTCGCGGCGCAAAAATGCCTTGGTCAGCGGCGCCTCGTGTGCGCTCACGGCGCGGCGGCTGGAATTCGGCTCGCTGATGTGGATCGCGGCGGGTACGAGCGCCGATAACACGACGATCCTCGCCGATGCTTTCGAAGCGTTTATCGCCGCGCTGTATTTCGCCGCGGGCATGGACGTGACGCGCGCGTTTATCGAACGCGAGCACCTCGCGCAAATCGTCGACGACGTTTCGACGCAAGACGCGAAGACCGAGCTCCAAGAGCTCACCCATGTGCTCTACACGGCGGCACCCGTCTACATCGATCGCGCCGAAGGGCCGGTTCAAGATCGGCGCTATACGTCGCAAGTGCGCGTGAACGATGAGGTGCTCGGCGAAGGTATCGGGCCGAGCAAGAAATCGGCGCAGACGAGCGCGGCCATAATGGCGCTCGCGACGTTACGTCACCGGCAACAGGCGCAGACGCGGTGAAACTCAAGACGCTCAAGCTGTTCGGGTTCAAGACGTTCGCCGAATCGACGACGCTCGAATTCACCGATGGCATCACGGCGATCGTCGGCCCGAACGGCTCCGGCAAGTCGAATTTCGTCGACGCGATCCGCTGGGTGCTCGGCGAGCAATCGTCGCGCTCGCTCCGCTCGCAGAAGATGGAAGACGTGATCTTTGCGGGCAACACGCGGCGCAAACCGCTCGGCATGGCCGAGGTCACGGTCACGTTCGATAACGCGTCGGGCGCACTGCCGCTCGATTTCCGCGAAGTTTCCATCACGCGCCGCGCCTATCGTGCGGGCGACTCCGAATACTTCATCAATCGCAATAGCGTGCGGATGCGCGACGTGCACGAATTGCTCATGGGCACGGGGCTCGGGCCCGGTTCATATGCGATCGTCTCGCAGGGCCAGATCGACTCGATTTTGTCGTCGAAGCCGACGGAGCGGCGCGCGCTTTTCGAAGAGACCGCCGGCATCGCGAAGTTTCTCGCGCGCAAAAACGAGGCGTTACGGCGGCTCGACGGCACCGAGACGAACGTCGTACGCACGAGCGACCTGATCGCGGAACTCGAACGGCGGGAGCCCGAACTCGACGGGCAAGTGCGGCGCGCGAAACGCTATCGCAAGCTCGTCGAACGCGTGCGCGATCTCGAACTCTTGCAGTACGTCCGCGCGAGCGCGTCGCGTGCCGCCGAACGCGAGACGGTCGCGCGCGATTTGGAACGCGTCGATGCGGATGCCGTCGGCGCGGCCGCGCGCGCGGCGACGCTCGGTGCGGAGCTTGCGACGCTTCGCGCGACGATCTACACGCACGAACTTGATCTCGAAGAGCGGCGCGCGGAAGCGCAGGCCGCGCGCACCGTGCTGGGCGCGCGCGAGAGCGAAGCGGCCGCCGCACAAGCGCGGCGCGATGCGCTCGATATGCAGGCGTCGCGCACCGTCGTGGATCGCGAGCGGCGCACGCGCGAGCGAGCGGAGCTCGCCGAGAAACTCGCGGCGCTCGACGCGAAGCTCGCGCCGCTGCGCGCGCACGTCGAGGCCACGCGCGAACGCGAAGCTGCCGCAACGACTGCGGTCGCGGATGCGCGCGCCGCGCTCGATGCGACGTACGCGGAGCTCCGTGGCGTGGAAGCCGTTGCGGCCGAACGCGCGGCATCGGCCGCGGAACGGCGCGCGAACGTCGCACGCGCGCAAGCCGATCTCGCGCGTCTCGAACGCGAAGGTACGGATCTAACATCGGCGCTCGCGCGCGCCGAGACGCAGAACGCGGCCGACCGCGAAACGATCGGGGCGCTCGAAGCGAGCCGCGCGGAAGCGGAAGCGACGGTCGAAGCTGAGACCGCACGCGCGGCGGTCGCCGATGCGCGTGCGACGGCTGCGGGCACGCGCGTCGCCGAATTGCAGACGCAATACCGCCAAATCGCTAGCGAACTCGCCGGTGCCGAATCGCGCCTCCACACGATCGAAGAACTCGAAGCGCAACTCGAAGGCCACGTGCCCGGAACGCGCGCGGTCATCGAAGCCGCGCGGCGCGGGCAATTGCGCGGCGTCGTTGGCGTCGTTTCCGAACTGGTCGAAGTCGACGAACGCTATGCGCGCGCGCTCGATATCGCGTTCGGTGCGGGCCTCTCGAACGTCGTCACCGAGACGTCGGAAGATGCCGATGCCGCCGTGCGCATGCTGCGCGAACGTGAAGCCGGCCGCGCGACGTTTCTGCCGCTCGACACGCTTGCGAACCGGCAGGGCCACGAACTGCGCGGACTGGGGCGCCGCGCGGGCGTCTTCGGTTACGCGCACGAGCTCGTCACGTGCGAACCGCGCTACCGCGGCATCGTCGCCTATCTCGTCGGCCGCACGCTCGTCGTCGACGAACTCGCAACCGGGATCGCGCTCGTGCGCGGCGAGGGTTTTCGCGATTCACTCGTCACGCTCGAAGGCGAACAGATCCTCGGCGGCGGCGCGATCACGGGCGGGCGCAACCGCCGCGAGCGCTCGATCCTCGCACGTCGGGCGCAAGCGCAAACCTTACGCGAACGCGTGCCGGAATTGCGCGCGCAGCTCGAACGCATCGAACGCGATGGCGTCAGCTCGAAGCACGAGCTCGATGCGGCGAACGCGGAACGCAACCTCGCGCGCGATGCGGGGAAATCGGCCGAACTCGCCTTGCAGGCGGCGCGTACGCAACTCGCCGCGCTCGCGTCGCAACGCGAACGGCTCGACCGCGAATCCGCCGCCGCGCAGGCGCGGACCGCCGCGCATGCCGAGGCGCTCGCCGAAGCGCAAGAGCGCGTTGCGATGCTCGCGCGCGCGGATGACGCGGCACTCGATGTCGGCGATACGCGCAGCGAACTCGAAGCGACGCTCGCGCGCGCGCGCGCCGAGATCGACGCGCGAGAAGCCGAACGCCGGACGAGCGCGCACGCGGCGAGCACCGCGCGCGAAGAGTACGCGCGGACGACGGCGGAGCGCGATGCCGCGCACGGTCGCATCATGCTGATCGATGTCGACGTCGATCGCGTCGCCGATGCCGGTGAATCCGTTGCGGGCGAGATCGCGCAGCTCGATACCGCGCTCGCCGCGCTCGGCGTGCAACTCGACGATCTCCGCCACGCCGTAGCGCAAGCGGATGCACGCGTCGTAACGATCCGCGCCGAACGCGAAGCGCTCGCGGATCGCGCCGCACAGTGCGAAGCGGACGAACGCGCGGCGCAGTACGCCGAGCGCGACGCAACGGCGAGCGGCGAATCCTCGCGGCGGCGCATCGCGCAGATCGATGCCGAACTCGGGATGCTCGTGCAAGCGTTCGCGCAGAATCCGGCAACGGATGACGAGCTCACGGACGTGCGCACGCGCTATGCGGATGAGCCGGACGCGATCGTCGAAGAGCTACCGCGTTTGCGCGACGACGCGATGCGCCTCGCGCAAAACGTGAACCTCAACGCCGAGAACGACCGCGAAGAACTCGCCGAGCGCGAACGCTTCTTACGCGAACAACTCGCCGATCTCGACGCGGCCCGGCAGACGTTGCTCGCCACGATCGGCGAGATCGAAGGCCAATCGCAGGTGCAATTCAACGAGACGTTTACGGCCGTGAGCGCACGGTTTGCAGAAACGTTCGCACGCCTCTTCCCCGGTGGCACCGCGCGCATGTGGCAGACGAATCCCGATCGGCTCGCCGAGAGCGGCATCGAGATCGAAGTGCAGCCGCCGGGCAAGAAGATGACGCATCTTCCCGCGCTTTCCGGCGGCGAACGCGCGATGACGGCCGCCGCGCTTATTTTCGCGTTGATCAAAGTAAAGCCGTCGCCGTTCTACTTGCTCGACGAGGTCGATGCGGCGCTCGACGATGCAAACGTCGATCGGCTTTCCGGCATGGTGCGCGAAGTCGCAAGCGAAGCGCAAATGTTGATCGTTACGCACAACAAGAAAACGATGGAGCTCGCTTCGCGCATGTACGGCGTCACGATGGCGGAGCCCGGCCTTTCCTCGATCATCTCCGCGACGCTCGACAACACGCCGGCGTTCGTCCCCGATCCGACACTCGCCGAAGCGCAACCCTTGGAGGAGCCCGTCCTTGCAGGCTAACGGAACCGCCGCCCTGATCTCGGTCTACGATCGCACGGGCGTCGTCGCGCTCGCGGAAGCGCTCGTCGCACGCGGCGTTGCGATCTTCGCGACGGGAGGGAGCGCGAAGCATCTGCGCGAGCACGGCATCGACGCACGCGACGTCGAGGAACTCACGGGCTTCCCGGCACTCTTCGATGGCCGCGTGAAGACGCTACATCCGAACGTGTTCGGTGCGATCCTGAAGAATCGCGCGAACCCGGTGCACGTCGGCGAGGCGCAAGAGCACGCGATCCCGACGATCGATACGGTCGTCGTGAACTTGTATCCGTTCGAAGCCACGGTCGCGCGCGAGGGTGCGACGATCGAAGAAGCGGTCGAGCAGATCGATATCGGGGGCGTCGCACTCATCCGCGCCGCCGCGAAGAACTTCGATCACGTCACCGTGTTGAGCGATCCCACGCAGTACGATGCGGTGATCGAAGCGCTCGCGTCGGGTGGGGCCGATCACGCGCAACGCCGCGTGCTCGCAACCCGCGCGTTCGAGCGCACCGCCGAATACGATGCGGCGATAGCGCGCTACCTCGAAGCGGGGTTGCTCGCAAACGAACTGCCGGGTTCGCTCGCGCTCACGATCCCGGTCGAACAGTCGCTACGCTACGGCGAGAATCCGCAATCGCGCGCGGCGTTCTATCTCGCGCGCGAAGCGACGCTACCGGAACAACTCTGGGGCAAAGCGCTTTCGTATAACAACTTACTCGATCTCGACGCAACGCTCCGCCTGCTCGTGCGCGCGCCGCTGGGTTTCGCCGATCAGGAAAACTTCGCCGCGGACGATCTCCCCGTGCGTGCGGCGATCGTGAAGCATACGGTGCCGTGCGGCGTCGCCGAGCGGACCGCCGTCCACGATGCGGTGGATGCCGCGCTCGATGCGGATCCCGTTTCCGCATATGGTGGCATCATCGCGGTCGACGGAACCGTCGATCTCGCAACGGCGAAGCGGCTTGCAGACTTTTTCCTAGAAATCGTCGCGGCGCCCGCATTCGATGACGACGCGCTCGCGCACTTACAGCGCAAGAAGAACCTCCGCATCATGCGCTTCGCGCGCGGGCTCCCGCAACGCATCGCAAAAGAACTGCGCGTGCGCAGTGCGCTCGGGGGCATCCTCGCCGAGGACGACGATCCGCAGGCGCATCCGGAACGCTGGAGCGTTGCTTCGAAGCGCAAGCCGACCGATGCCGAATGGCGCGATCTCGTGCTCGCCTGGGACGTCGTGCGGCACGTGAAATCCAACGGCGTGACGATCATCCGCGACGGCGTGACGCGCGGCATCTGCGCGGGGCAAACCAATCGCGTGAGTGCCGTGAAGATCGCAGCGCATCGCGCCGAGGGCTTTGCCGAAGGCGCGGCGTGCGCGAGCGACGGGTTCTTCCCATTCGCCGATGGCATCCTCGCCGCCGCCGACGCGGGTTGCACGGCGGTCATCGCGCCGAGTGGCTCGATCCGCGATGCCGAAGTCGTCGAATCGGCCGACGCGCGCGGGATCAGCCTCGTCTTCTCCTCGTACCGCTATTTCTTGCACTAAGCGGAACTCTGCCCGCCGCTCGCGTAGGCTCTAGCGCATGCCACGCTATTTGCATACGTCGATCTTCGTCAACGACATGGCGGAAACGATCCGCTTCTACGAGCTCCTCGGGCTCAAGCTCCTGAGCGGTCCGCATCACTATCCCGGCAATGCGGATATGGCATTCGTCGGGGCCGATATGAACGCGTATATCGAGCTCGTGTACGACCTCGAAGACCATCCGCCGTACGAACTCGGCAACCGGTACGAGCATCTCGCGATCGAAGTCGATGGCGATCTCGTTCCGTACATCGAAAATCTGCGCGCGCATGGTGTGAAGATTCTTAAAGAGGTGAAGAAGTCGCCGGGTGGCGGCCGCGCGATCGCCTTCGTCGAGGATCCGAACGGCATCCCGGTCGAACTTCTCGAGCCGCGCAAAGAAGCGCTCGGCTAGTGGACGCGCTCGTCTCCGTTGCGTGGCTCCGCGAGCACCGCGGAGACGGGCTCCGCGTGCTCGATGCGACCTGGCATCTGCCGACCGCCAAGCGCGACGCGTACGCGGAGTTTCTGGAAAGTCATATCCCGGGGGCCGCGTTCTTCGACATCGATGCCGCAAGCGACGCGCAGAGTACCCTGCCGCATATGCTTCCGTCGGCGCGAGCGTTCGCGGCGTACGCGGGCGGGCTCGGGATTGCGGCGGACGATACGATCGTCGTTTACGATACGTACGGCATGATGAGCGCGCCGCGCGTGTGGTGGATGTTCCGTGCATTCGGGCATGCGCGCGTTGCGGTACTCGATGGCGGCCTCGTCGCGTGGCGCGCATCGGGTGCCCCCGTCGCGCACGGCGAGCATGTGGTGTCGCCCGTACCGTACGCGATTCCCGTACTCGATCGCGCGCGCGTTCGCGACCGCGCGGCGATGCGCGACAACGTTGCGACGGGGCGCGAAATCGTCATCGACGCGCGTTCCGCTGCACGTTTTCGCGGCGAGGTCGACGAGCCGCGTGCGGGGTTGCGGCGCGGGCATATTCCGCAAAGTCGCAATCTTCCGTTCGATACGTTGGTCGATGCGGGAAGCAAATGTCTCTTGCCCGATGCGGCGCTGCGCGCGCGGTTCGCCGAGGCTGGCATCGATCTGGCGCGACCGCTCGCGTTTACGTGTGGCTCGGGGATAACGGCTTGCGTCGATGCATTCGTCGCCGAGCGGCTGGGCGTGCGGCACGTGGCGGTCTACGACGGGTCGTGGGCCGAGTGGGGCGCCGACGCGTCGCTTCCGATCGCCTAAAGCGTATCCGCGCTGTAGAGGCAGCGCAGCGAGCCGACGCGTGTATCGTTCGCGTAGAGAGCAACGGAGAGGTCGTTAAAGACGCTTCCGGTGTCGCGCGCGAACGTGAAGATGCCCCACGGACGCTCGGCCGGCCGTTCGAAGCGCGCGCCCGCGCGCCGGAACTCGGAACGCGACGCTCGTCGGGGCAAGGCGACGACGGTTTCGGGCATGCCGACGCGCGCGCACCGAAGGCTTAACGTGTCCTCGAAAAAACGTTTGATGCGATTCGTCGCGAGATCCGTTTCGTAGTCGCCCGTCCAATCGGCTCGGCACGCTTTGTAATGCGCGAAGCAGAAGCCGTTCAAGTCCACGGCGACGAGTGCCGTGACGAGCGCCTCTTGCGGGACATAGCGATCGATCGCGGCGTTGGCATCGGTCTCGACGGCGCGATCGAATCGGGTGGCGTACTTCGGTGGGTCGAAGCCCGTCGCGGGAACGCGCGAGACATCGAACAGACGCCCGAGCGAGGCGATCGCACCGCCCGTTATCGGCTGGTAGTCGTCGGTGAAACAATCGTCGATGCGAAGCGTGCCGCTTGCGATCGCCGCCGCAAACGCCGCGTCGATCTCGGCCGCTGCGGAAAAGACGAATGCGCGGAGTCGCTCCGCATCCGTTCCGAGGGGCCGCCGGGCCGCAAGCGCGTGCGCGCGCGTACCGAGCGTCGCGAGTTCGAGTCGGCGTTCGTCGGTTGCTACGGCGGAGTCGGCGTCGACTTGCGCGAGTGCGGTTCGCGCGAGCTCGCACGCATGGGTGAGCGTCGCCTGCTGGTCGTTGACGACCGTTGCGACTTCGACCGCGCGTGCGAGCGTTTCGCGGAGTTCGGTTTGGAGTGCATCGATCGTCGCGTGCATCCCATGGGCGCTCGCGTGCGTGAGCGTCGTCTTTGCAACGGCGTCGCGCGTCGCAGCGCTTATCGCACGACTTGCCGTAACGACGCCGTCGAGCGTCGCACCGATGTCGTGCACGGCGCCTGCGGTCGCGTCGGCGAGTTGTTTGATCTCATCGGCGATGACGCCGAAGCCGCCACCGGCTTCGCCCGCATGCGCCGCTTCGATCGCGGCGTTGATCGCGAGCAGCGTCGTATCGGCCGTAATCGTGTCGACGAGCGAGAGGATGTCGCCGACATGCGCGCCCGCCGCCGCCGCTTCCGTGGCGAACCGCTCGGCCAGTTCGACCGTGCTTCCAACATCGGCGACGCGGTCGAGCGTCGCCCCGAGCTCGCGAAGTGCCGAGGCGAAGCCACCCCCGATCGCATCGAGCGCGCTGCGGAGCGCGCTCGCACCACCGATCGCGTCGCGTGCATCGCGGGCCGCATCTTCCAGCGCGGCGGTCGCGCTCGATAGATCGGCACGCACGCCGTCGAGCCCGCTTGCGATGGCGCGCCATTCGTATCCGTTTCGTGCCGATGCAACCGCGATGCGGACGATCGTTGCGAGGATCTCGCGCTCGTCTGCATCGACGCGCGCGCGGAGCGCTTGCGCTGCGGAGTGCAACCTCGAATCCAAGGTATCCACGCCGATTTCGGGGGCGTTTTTTGCGTCGTCGTCGAGCGTGTAGCGATCGAGAAGCTCGTGGAGCGCGGCGCTGAGGCCCGCGAGGTCGAGTGCGCTCGCGCGTGCGGCACCGTCGGCGATGGATCGTGCGCCGGGCGCCACGCGCGCGAGGGTTTCGACGATGGCCGCGAGCGATGCACTCTGCCGCGCGGCGATGCCCGCGACGTCGCCGATCGCGCGATCGAGACGTGCGACCTGCGCGTTCGTTCCATGGACGAACGTGCGCGCTTGATCGAGATCGCGCGTGAGCGTCTCGGTGACGGATGCCGCCCCATCGATTGCGGTCGCCGTTTGATCGCTCGCCGCGTGCAGGCGGGCTTGGATCGTCGTGACTTCCTTGGTCGAATCGAGGGTCGATTCGGCGAGGGCTTTGACTTCCGTTGCGACGATCGCGAAACCGCCGCCGACGCCATGAAGAAATGCCGCTTCGATCGTGGCGTTGATGCCGAGCACGCGCGCTTGCCGTGCGATGCGCGCGAGGGTGATCAGAAAGCTTGCGATGCTCGCATCGCCATCGCGCATCGACGTGACGAGGCCGCCCGTCGCGACGATCTCGCTTGCGAGTTCGCGGAGTTTTGCGTCGACATCGCCGATGCCGTTCTCGTATCGCTCGATCGAGCGGCGCACGAGCTCGGCGCTCGCGCCTAAGGTATCGGCGGAGGATGCCACGCTCGCCGCACCGCGTTCGATCGCACCGATTGCGGTTGCGGTGTCTTCGAGCGCGATCCGCTGCGCGATCGTCGATGCGCCGACGGCGTGCAACTGCGCGCTATTGCGTTCGACGCTTTGCATCGCATCGAGCGCGATCGCCCGGAAGGCATGCATCTCTGCCGCGAGCGCGCGAAGGAAGGCGTTCGCTCCGTCGCCGTTTGCGGTGCCGATCGGCGCGAGGGCGCGGAGGTCGCGCGTGCGTGCGGCTGCGAGTAGCCGGTCCGCGAGGTCATCCGCCATCGTCGTCGGCTATTTCCGTGATTCGGCAAGGAGGGCGGCGAGCTCGCCCTGCCAGATCGCAGCGTAGGTGTGCGTCCCGTGTCCGCGCGTGGCGCTCGTGATCGGAAGCAGCACGAAACGCCCGTGTTTCACGCGCCCGATGCGGTCCTCGGCGATGTGGAGTTCGGGAGGATTGATCTGATCGTCCGCACTGTTGACCGCGACGAGCGGGGCGACGATCGTGCCGAGTGCCGCTTCGGGATCGTAATCGCGGGACGATTCGAACTGATAGATCGCGTCGTTCGCATCGTAGCGTTTCGCCGCCGGGATGACGGTTGCGGCATAGTATGCATCCGCCGCGGCTTGCGTTGGGAGCTGCGTCTGATTGTACAGCGGCGCGCTTCCCATGATGAAGAGCAAGTCTTCCACCGTTTGCAACGCGTGTGGTTCGACCGTGTAGTCTCCGTTGGCATAGCCGGGATCGGTGCGCAGTGCGTCGACGATCATGTCGCGCCAAATACGGTTGCGGCCGGCGATCTGCACGGGAAGCGACGCGAGCGGAAAGAGCGCATCCATCATGGTCGGATAGGTCTCGCCCCAGAGCCACGTCAACATCCCGCCCATCGACGTTCCGGTGACCAGGCGCAGGTGGTCGACGTGGAGTGCATCCACAAGCACGGCATGTTGCGCGGCCACCACATCGCGGTAACCGTATTTCGGGAAGCGCGCGTGCAGACCGTCACTCGGTTTGCTCGATCCGCCATGACCGATCGCATCGGTGATGACGATGAAATATTTCGCCGCGTCGAGCAAACCGCCCGATGCGAAAAGCACGCCCGCGTACCGATCGTTCAAGAACTGCTTCGTATCTCCACCCGTACCGTGCATGACGAGCACGGCGTTATCGACGTGCCCCGAGCGGTCGCGATGGATCGTGCCCAGCGTGACGTAATGCAGTTTGAGCTGCGCCATGGTCTCGCCATCTTCGAAATGGAACGATGGGATGGTGAGCGTGCCATCGACCGGCGTCGGCCACGCGCTCGCCCGTGCCGCAGCCGGCATCATCGCAAATGCAAGCGTGCAAAACGTGACGAGCGAGAGCAAGCGACGAAGCGGCAACATATGAAATCGTACGTCGGCATGCGTCGTACATCCGCTCCCCTGCTTGCCGCTTCTGTATACTTTACGGCAAGAAGAAGCCGAGCCTATCCGACGGGAGCGGGTTCGCCGATTAAGGCTTACCGTAGTTCGCGGTCAGGTAATCGACGATCTTCGCTTCATCGGCATCGGTGATCGGCGCGCCATAGACCTTCTTCATTTTCGAAATTTCGGCAGCCCAGGCATCGTGCGAGAGCAACGGTTGCGTGCGCACGTAATTCGAGGAATGACAAAGTTGGCAATTCGTCGTGAGGAGCGCGACGTTCGGCGCGTTTTTGTAGCCCGGGTCGTAATCGCCCGGCCCGGGCAGCGAGACGGTCGTCACCTTGCTCGTTGCAGACGGCGTCGCCCCGATCGTCGATGCGGCGGTAGTGAGAACGAAAACCGCGACTGCGGTTGCGATGCGCTTTTTCATGCAACGGTGACCTTGTAGGTTTCGATGTTGTTTTTGAGATAGCCACCGGGAGTCCAGACGGGTTCGACCGGCTGGACGACGCCCGCATTCGAGGTCGCGCGGCACGCGATGACGAGCGAACGCGACGGCACGAGATCGAGCCGGGTCGACCAGCGCCGGAACGAAAACGGGCCGGCGTCGGCGTCGAGCGTCGTGGGAAGCCACGTCGTCCCGCCATCGGCCGATAGCTCGACTTTCGCGATCCCGGAACCGTTGTCGAAGGCGATGCCGCGAATTTCTGGATTTCCCGCGGCGAGCGTTCCGCCGTCGATGATGTTGGTTGCGAACGAGCGTACGCGCATCGGGCCGATCGGAATCGTCGGGAAGCCCTTATCCGTCGGCAGGACGCCGTTATTGGGCGTATCGGGGATGCGATAAGCCGTCTTCATCCAGAAGTTGTCGTCGACCGTATCGAGCGCGCGAATGTGCGCGAGCATCTTCGTCCAGTAGGTCGAGAAGTAGCCCGGCACCACGAGCCGCACCGGGAAACCATTGAGTACGGGGAGCGGCGCGCCGTTCATCTCGTACGCGATGATAACGTTTTCGTTTTGCGCGACGTCGAGGTCGAGCGATTTGCGAAACAGCGGCGTGCTCGTTATCGGGGCGCGTTCGAGTCCCTGGAATTGAATCTGTTTCGTTCCGGCTTTGAGGCCCGCTTTCGCGAGCACGTCGCGTAAACGCACGCCTTTCCAGCGTGCGTTCCCCATCGCGCCGTTCTGCCATTGACCGCCCGCCACGCGTGGCCCGAAAAACCCGCGGCTGTTGCCGGAGCATTGGTTGACGGCGACGATCGTCACTTGTTCGTAATCGTTTTTCAGATTCGCGAGCGAGAGCGAGAGGGTGCGTTCGGTGCCCGTGACGGCGATGCGGTGCGCGCTCGCGTCGATCTTCTCCGGGATCATCGAGAGGTGCCAGCGCACGAAAAACGCGTCGTTCGGCGTGAGGATCCCGCGATCGAAGACCGAGAACGGCGTTTCGAGCAGCGGCGGGCGCGGCGAGAGCATGATCAGCGGGCGCTTTTGCGCGAGCGCAACGACGGGCCGATAGCCGTTCTCGAACGGCGCCACGATCGACGCCGGTTCCGCCGCAGCGTTTGCCGCCCGGCCGATCGCGGCCGCGCCGAGCGCACCCGCAACACCGCCGAGAAATATGGAACGTGACGCCATGGGGTGACCTCGCATCGAGAAGAACGAGCACGATAAGACTGAAGTCGGCATTCGCCGAGCGATCCGTGCTTACTGCAAGCCGCGAAGCCGCGACAAGAGAAGCCGCGCATCGTAGCGCATTTTGCAGAACATGAGTCAGATCGTCGCGCCGCGCGGAACCCTCGATATTTTCCCCCCCGAGTCCGCGCGGTGGCAGCACGTCGAGGCGCGCGCGCGTGCGATAGCGGCACGCTCGGGCTACGGCGAGATCCGCACGCCGATGTTCGAATCGACCGAGCTCTTCGTGCGTGGCGTCGGCGAGACGACGGACATCGTCGAAAAAGAGATGTACACGTTCACCGATAAGGGCGATCGCTCGATGACGCTCCGCCCGGAGTGGACGGCGGGCGTGGTGCGCGCGATCCTGCAGCACAAACTGCTCGCACAGGGCCCGCAGCGGCTTTTCTACATCGGCCCGTTCTTCCGATACGAGCGCCCGCAAGCCGGCCGCTACCGGCAAGCGAACCAGTTCGGCGCGGAGTGCTTCGGTTACGCAGGCCCGGAAGCCGACGTCGAGGTCATGCTGATCGCGGTCGACCTCGTCCGGGCGTACGGCCTCGACGTGACGTTGCAGATCAATTCGGTCGGCGATGCGGCGTGCCGCCCCGCCTATCGCGAAGCGTTGCTCGCGCATTTCCGCCCGCATGCGGCGACGCTTTCCGAGGATTCGCAGCGGCGCTTGGAGCGCAATCCCCTGCGTATCCTCGATTCGAAAGCGCCCGAAGACGCGGCGCTCGTGGCGAGCGCGCCGACGTTTCTCGATACGCTCTGCGCGCCGTGCGCCGAGCACTTCGCCGCGATCCGTACCGCGCTCGATGCGATCGGCATCGCATACGTCGTCAACACGCGGCTCGTGCGCGGCCTCGATTATTACTCGCGGACCGTCTTCGAGATCGGATCCACCGCGATCGGGGCGCAGACGGCCGTGTGCGGCGGGGGCCGATACGATGGGCTCGTCGAGATGCTCGGCGGCCCGCCGACGCCCGCCGTCGGGTTTGGGATGGGGCTCGAACGGTTTCTCATGGTCCTCGCCGCCGCGAACGTCCAACCGCCAGCCGAACGCGCGGGGCGTCAGGCGATCGCGCTCGGCGCGGCGGCACGGGCCGCGCTGCTACCGGTCGTTGCCGCCCTTCGCGCGGTCGACCCGGCACCGACGTTCGTCGACTGGGCGGATCGGAAAGTCGCCGCGCACTTCAAGCAAGCGGATCGAAACGGGGCGAAATTCGCGGTGATTCTCGGCGATGACGAGCTCGCGGCGGGCGAGATCGTCGTCCGCGACCTCGTGGCGCGTACGGAGGCGCGCCTCCCGTTCGCGGGGTGCGCGCAAGATATTGCGAGCGCCCTGAGCGAAGCCACGCGCTAGATGGAAGAGACCGAATCGCCAACGCCGGCCCACGCCGCAGGCGTCGAACGGCTGAGCGCGATCATGCGCGAGTACGACCTCGACACGCTCGACGTGCGCGTCGGCGAGACGACGTACGAGCTCGTGCGGCGCGAACGCGCGGTCGTCGCCGCGCCGGTCGTTGCCGCACCCGCGGCGAGCGCCGCGCCCGCGCCGACCGCCGCGGCTCCGAGTGCGCCCGTGGCGGCTTCGGGCACCGTAGCGGGGCCGAACGTGAAGCGCGTTACCGCACCCGTGGTCGGGGTATTCTACACCGCGGGCACGCCCGGTGCGGAGCCCTTCGTGACGGTCGGCTCGCGCGTGCAGCCCGGACAGACGCTCTGCATCCTCGAGGCGATGAAGCTGATGAACGAGATCACGAGCGATTACGCCGGCACCGTCACGCGCATCATCCCGGAGAACGGCGAGCTCGTCTCGCTCAACGAGGAACTGTTTTGGATCGAGTGATCGTGGACCCAAAGACCATCCCGCGCGATTTCGCCGAGCTGCTCGCAGATCGCAAAGGCCTGCTCGACGAGCCACGGTACGCGTATGTCGTGCCGCAGATCGCCGCCGCGATGATCCGCGCGTTTAAAGCCGGGAACAAGGTGCTGTGGTTCGGGAACGGCGGCTCCGCTGCGGACGCACAACATCTCGCTGCGGAATTCTCCGGGCGCTTCCTGCGCGAGCGGAAGGGCTATCCATCCGAAGCGCTCTCGACGAATACTTCGGCCGTCACCGCGATCGCGAACGACTTCGGGTACGAGAACGTGTTTGCGCGTCAGATCGAAGCGTTCGTGAAGCCGGGCGATGTCGTCGTCGGCATCACGACAAGCGGCGGTTCGCCGAACGTCGTCAACGCGCTCGCGCTCGCACGCGGCATGGGCGCGGTGACGGTTGCGTTTACCGGAAACGGCGGCGGGAAGGTTGCCGAGATCGCGGACCTCGCGCTCGTCGGGCCGTCGGGTTATTCTGCGATCGTGCAAGAAGTGCACATCACGATGGGCCACATCCTCTGCGACTTGGTCGAGCAAGCGCTCATCGCCGGATGAACCGTGCTCGCATCTGAGCTCGCGCCGACTACGGCGGCGGAGCTTCTCGCACGGATGGCCGGGCGCCGCGTCGCGGTCGTCGGCGACGTGATGATCGACGAATGGATCTGGGGCAGCGTCACGCGCGTCTCGCCCGAAGCGCCGGTGCCGGTCGTGGACGTGCGCGACCATTCGTTCACGCTCGGTGGCGCGGGAAACGTCGCGAACAACCTGCGCGCGCTCGGTGCGGAGGTGTCGTTCGTCGGCGTCGTCGGGGCCGATGGCGAGGGCGAACGCGTGCGCGCGATGCTCGCGCAAATCGGGATCGACGGGAGCGGCCTCGTCGCCGTGACGGATCGGCCGACGACCCGCAAGACCCGCATCGTCGCGCACAACCAGCAAGTCGTGCGCGCCGATTGGGAATCGCGCGCGCCACTCGGCCATGCCGATCGCGACCGTGTCGTCGCCGCCGTGCGTGCGGTTGTGGGCCGTGCGGATGCCCTCGTCCTGAGCGACTATGCCAAGGGCGCGATCGATCGCGCCGTCGTCGAGGCCGCGCTCGGCGCGCCGCTCGTCGTCGCCGATCCGAAGCCCGAGAACGTCGGGCTCTTCGCGGGCGTGAATTGCATCGCGCCCAACGTCGGCGAGGCGTCGCGCGCGAGCGGGATCGGGATCGTGGACGACGCGTCGCTCGAACGCGCGGGCACGGCGTTACTCGAACGGCTCGGGTGCCGCTATGTGATCGTCACGCGCGGCGAAGCCGGGATGTCGCTTTTCGGTAACGACGGCGAACGGCTCATGGTGCCTTCCGTCGCGCGCACGGTATTCGATGTCAGCGGCGCGGGCGACACCGTCGTAGCGATGCTCACGCTTGCACTCGCGGCGCGCATCCCCATGCCGATCGCGATGCGGCTCGCGAATTTCGCGGCGGGGGCGGTCGTCGAAAAACTCGGCACCGCCGTCGCGACGGCGCAAGAGATCGTGGCGCTCGTCGAAGCGGTCCCGCTCGATGGACGCTAGCGCCCTCTCGCTCGATGGCGCACTCCGCTGGCGCGCGGAGCAACGCGCTGCCGGGAAGCGCGTCGTGATGACGGGGGGCTGCTTCGACGTGCTCCACGCCGGTCACGTGTCCTATCTCGCCTGGGCGCGCGCGCAGGGCGATGCGCTGTTGCTCGCCTTGAACACGGACGCGTCCGTGCGTGCGCTCAAGGGCGCCCCGCGCCCGTTCGTGTCGTTCGAAGAACGCGCGACGGTGCTCGCCGCGTTGCGTAGCGTCGACCGCGTCGTCGGGTTCGGGGATGCGACGCCCGAAGCGCTCATCGCGGCGTTGCGGCCAGACGTGTGGGTGAAGAGCGAGCAGTATCGCGTTGCCGATTTACCGGAACGCGCGGCGGTCGAAGCGGGCGGCGGCGCGATCGCGCTCGCGCCGCATCTCGCCGGCCGCAGTACGACCGATCTCGTAACGCGCATCCGCGCATCCGCGTGAAGATCGCCTTCACGTGTAACGGCCCGGGCGAAGTCGCGGGCTGGTTTCGCCCGCTCTACGCGGCGCTGCGCGCGCGCGATCCCGCGCTCGAAGCGTTCGTATTTCTCGTTCCCGATGATTATGCAACCGGGAAAGAAGCTGCGGCGATAGCGCGCTGGTTTCCCGAAGTACGGACGTTTGCGCCGGCGGAATACCTGCGCTTCGCGCTCGGACGCGCGGTTGCGGGCGCACCGGAGCGGGTGGATCGCGTGCAGTATCTCGGCGGCGATCTGCTGCACGCCGTCCGCGTACACGCGCGCCTCGGTGGAGTGGCGAGCGCGTACAAGTTTTCGCGCAAGGGGCATCGGACGCGATTCGCGCGCGTCTTCGCCGTCGATGCGAAGAATCGCGCGCAACTCCTTGCGTGGCAGACGCCGCAAGAGCGCATCTCCGTCGTCGGTAATCTCGCGATCGATGCGGCCTTTGCGGAGGCGGGCGAGCGCCCCGCAATGCGCGCGGGGATCGTCCTCTTTCCGGGATCGCGGAAAAATGAACTCGCGCACTTGTGGCCGTTCTTCACGGGCATCGCCGCGCAGCTTCGCGCACGCCTACCCGGCGTGCCGATAACGTTCGCGCTCTCGCCGTTTACCGAAGATGCGACGCTTGCGACGGCGCTCGCCGCGGCTGGCGATGCGCGCTTTTATGCTCCGCGCGCGACGCTCGTGCGCGATGGCGATGCGCTTACGATCCGCGTCGATGGATCGGGCGAGACGTTTGCGGTCGCGCGGAACGGGATGCAGGCGGCGCAGCGCAGCCGTCTCGCGATCGCGATCCCCGGGACGAAGACGATGGAGCTCGCCGCGCTCGGCGTGCCGACGCTCGTGCTCGTTCCGAAAAACGCGCCCGAACTCGCGACGATCAACGGCATCTTCCAGTACGTCGATCGCATCCCGATCGTCGGCGTGCCGTTCAAGCGCGCGGCGGCGCTTGCCGTGGCGGATCGCTTCGCCGCGACCGGATTCTTCTCGCAACCGAATACCGATGCGGGCGCGATGCTGCAGCCGGAAATCTACTCGACGCTCTTTCCCGCGCGCGCGGCGGAGCTCGCGGCGGAGCGCTATGCGGATACCGCGTGGCAAGAATCGAGCGGTGATGCCGCCGCCGCGCTCTACGCGGATCACCGCGGCGCGGCCGACCGCATGGCCGAGGCACTGCTCTCCGCATGATCGCGATTTCCGTGGTGATCGCAACGAAAGATCGTGCGGCCGGGCTCGCGCGCACGCTCGATGCGCTCGAAGCGCAGGTCGGCGCGCCGCCGTACGAACTCTGCGTCACGGATAACGGCTCCACCGACGGCACGGCGGCGCTACTCGCGGAACGTGCGTCGCTCGCGCGCGTGCCGTATCGCAATGGCTATGAGGAGCGGCCGAATCGTGGCGGCGCGCGCAATCGCGGCATCGCGCGTGCCACGGGCGCGCTCGTCGTCTTCGTGGACGACGACGTGCTCGTGCCCGAGGGCTTTCTCGCCGCGCACGCCCGCGCGCATGCCGACGGCGTTTCGCGCGTCGTGCCGGGGCCGATCCTCAACATCGCCGAGGCGAGCGCGCGCCCCGTGCCGACCGCGGTCAACGCATCGAATGCGTTCTTCTGTACGTGCAACGTCTCGGTGCCGCTCGCCGCGCTGCGCGCGGTCGGCGCGTTCGACGAAGCCTTCGATCTCTATGGCTGGGAAGATACCGAACTCGGCGTGCGCTTGCGCGAATCGGGCGTCGGGCGTGCGTTCGCGTGGGACGCGTACGTGTGGCACGTGAAGCCGCCCGCCGAAGATACGCTCAAGGTCGCGTTACGCCGCACGCTCGAAAAGGCGCGCATGGCGGCGCGATTCGTGCGCAAACACCCGACGCAGCGTGTCCGGCTTGCAACGGGCGCGTACGCTGCGAACCGCATTCGCGGCGCGCTTCTCGCGCCGGAGGCATTGCTTCCGTATTTCGCCGGTATCGCAACGACGGAAACGTTACCGGCGGCTATCCGCTCGCTGGCACGCTCGCGTTTACTCGACGGGATCTATCTTGCGGAGCTCGGGCGCGCGCTCGCCGAGCCATAAGTCGTGCGCGTGCTGCTCGTACGCCTCGATGGGGTCGGCGATGCGCTCGCGTGCACGCCGCTCGTCGCCGCGCTCCGCGACGCGGGGCATACGCTCGGCATCGCGCTCTCAACACGCAACGCGGATGCGTTCGCACCGGGAGTCTTCGTGCGGACGCACGTCCTCGAACGCATTCCGTGGCCCGCACATGGGACAACGCCGGAAACGTGGGGCCCGGCCGTCGCCGATGCGCGCGCGGCTGCATACGATGTCGCGCTCGTCGTCTCCGAAGAACCCGATGCCTATCGGTTCGCGCGCGTGGCGGGCATCGCGCGCCGCATCGGGTTCACGAACGGCTGGGAGCGGCCGTTGAAGACGCTCGGTACGATCCTCGGTGGTACGCGTGCGGTGGTCCGCGCGGCTAAGCTCGGCGGCGACCGCGAGCACGAATGCGCGATCGTGTATCGCCTCGGTGCGGAACTCGTGCGCGAATCGACACCGCCACGCGACATCGCACGCCTGCGGCCACTCGTTCTGGGCGCGCGATGCGCGGGCGCGGCGATCGATCGCGATGCGACGCTCGTGCAGCTCACGACGAAGTGGCGCGCGAGCGGCGTCGACGACGTACGCCTCGTCGCGATCCTGCGCGCGGTTGGGCAGACACGCGATACGCATGCGATCGCGGCCGCCGATGAAGCCGCGGCGATGCGCCCGCTTGCCGAATCGGCGGGCGTTCCGCTCACGGTCTTCGATGCGATCCGCCCGTGGGCGTGGGCGATTGCGAACGCGCGCGCGCTCGTCACGCCCGACACCGGGGCCGCGCATGTCGCCGGATGCGTCGGTACGCCGACGGTCGTCGTGTGGCCGAACGCGCCCCGCATCGACGCGCGGATCGCGCGCTGGAAACCGTGGGCGGCGCCATCCGCGCAGGTCATCGCGCGCGCGGGGAACGAGGTCGCGACCGACGTTCTTCGCGAACTCGGGCGGCTCGTGACGACACCGTGAACGCGCTTCCGGCGCTCCGCCTCATCCGGCCGACGACGCGCCTGCAAGCATCGTATTTGGAAGCGCTCGCCGAGCATCAGGCGCAAGGGCGATTTCTGGATAACCGGCACATGGAAAACGATATCGGCGTGCTGCGTCGCGATTTTTCGGGCTTTGTCGCGACGCTACTCGCGGCGGATCGCGCCGCGTGCGTGCGGCCCGGATTCGTGGCGGAGACGTTTTTCTGGCTCGTCGACGCGGACGATGCGGTCGTCGGGCGATCGTCGGTGCGTCACGCGCTTTCCGATGCGCCGGCGCTACGCGATATCGGGCACATCGGGTACGACATCCGGCCGTCGCGAAACGGACTCGGGTACGGCAGCGCGATCCTCGGTCTCACGCTACCGGAGGCGCGCGCACTCGGCTTGCCGCGTGTGCTTCTCACCTGCGATGCGATCAATCGCAAATCGAAAGCGATCATCGAACGCTGGGGCGGCGTGCTCGAAAGCGAAGTGGTGTTGCCGGGACGCTCGTTCAAACGGTTGCGCTATTGGATCGCGCTGTGAACGGGCGCGCGCTCCTGATCGCAAACGGTGGCGGGCTCGGCGATGCGTTGCTTGCGGGCGTCGTCGCACGCGCGTTGCGTAACCGCTACGCGCGCGTCGATATGCTCGTGCTTCCCGCACAGGCGGAAATCGCGAGCCGTCTTTCGGAAATAACGGAAACACTGATCGACGACGGGGCGCCCGTGCGGATGTGGGCGGCACGATTGCGCTCGCGACGATACGATGCGTGCGTCACGACGTGGGCGACCGGGCGCACCGCGGCGATCGCGTGGCTCGCGGGGATTCCGATCCGCGTCGGGCAATCGCGGCGGCTCGCTTCCGCGCTTCTGACGCATCGCGTGCCGGTTCGTAGCGAGCGCGGCGATACGCAAACGCACTGGACGCAAATCCTGCTCGATTACGCACGCGCGCTCGGGTGCGATACGGCCGATGCGACGCCGGGCATCGATTGCACCGACGACGATCGCGCGCAGGCGGCTCGCGTGCGCGCGGCGCACGGGGTCGCGGATACGCCTTTCGCGATCGTGCATCCAACGCGCGGCATCGCGCACGCGCGCGAGCGTTGGCCCGTCGCGCCGTTTGCCACGCTCGCAACCGCGCTCGCCGAGCGCTACGCAATGCGCGTGCTGATCTCCGGAAGCCCGGCCGACCGCTCGATCGCGGAGGCGATCGCCGAGGCGAGTGGCGCGCAAAGCATCGCGGGGGAAACGGGCGTCGGCGGCTTTGCGGCCCTCGCACGCGAGGCGGCGTTCGTCGTTGCGATGGATAGCGGGCCGATGCACCTTGCCGCGGCCGTGGGCGCGCCGACCGTCGGCATCTTTGCCTTGCGTACGGACCAGCCCGCGCGGTGGGCGCCGCTCGGGCGCGCGACGGCGGTCGTTCGCGGGAGCTACCCGTGCCCGAGCGAGCATCGGAAAGAGACGTGCCCGGATTTCGCCTGCATCGCGGCGCTGCCCGAACCGAGCATCGTCGCGGCGCTCGACGGGTTGCTCGTGCGCGCCGCAGAACTGCCCGAGGCGTGAACCCTAGAATCACCGTGCAACTGTGCACGTACAACCGCGCCGCGCTACTCGGGCGCGTCCTCGATGCATACTTCGCGCAAACGCTCGCTCCCGAGGTGTACGAGATCGTGCTCGTGGACGATGGCTCGCGCGACGAAACCCAGGCGGTGATCGCGCTGGCGCGCGAACGCGCGACGTGTGCGTTCGCGGTGATCCGACAAGAGAACGCGGGCCTCGCCGCCGCGCGTAACACCGGGATCGCGCGCGCGCGCGGCGAGCGCCTCCTCTTTACGGACGACGACGTGCTCGCCACGCCCGTGTTACTCGCGGAACACTTGCGAACGGATGCGCTCTCGGGCGACGTCATCGTTCGCGGTGCCGTCATCAACACGGAAGATTTCGATCATCTGCCGCCGCCGATCTACGGCTGGCGCAACTACAGCGCGAATTATTTTTGGACGAGCAACGTCTCCGTTCGGCGTGCGCGGCTCGAACGCGTCGGCGGGACGTTCAATACGGAATTCGCGGAATACGGCTGGGAAGATATCGAACTCGGGATGCGTTTTCGCGCCATCGGCACGCGTTCGCTGCTCAATCCGAAAGCGGTTGCGTTTCACCATAAGCCGACGCCGAAGCCGCAAAACGTCGCCGGAATGGAGCGTCAGGCGCGCGCACAAGCGCGCACCGCCGTGCAACTCGCACGCCTGCATCCGCACTGGCGCGTCACGCTCGCAATCGGCGACACCGCGCCGCAACGCGCCATCGGAAAGGCGCTGCAACGACTCGATCCGTTTGCGGAAAAATTACTCGCGACGCGCGGCAACGAGCGCGCGCTCGATCCGCTCGGGCTCGCCGCCGCGCGTTTGCGCGCGAACGTGGCCTATTACGACGAATTGGCGCGCGCACGTTCGTGATCGCGCCGAAACGGATCGTCCTCTCGCGCACCGATCGCGTCGGCGATCTCATCCTGAGTACGCCTGCGATCGCAACGCTTCGGGCATCGTTTCCGCAGGCGCACATCACGCTCGTCACGAGCCGGTATAACGCGATCGTCGTCGACCGTTCGCCCGATATCGACGAGCTCGTCTCGCTGCCAACGGAGATCGCGCCTGCGGCGTTCGGCGCTCGATTCGCGGGTGCGTGCGACCTTGCGATCGCGCTCGCACCGCGCACGGCGGATATCGCGCTCGTCGGCGCCACACGCGCGCCGAAGCGGATCGGCTATACCTACGTTCGCCGGCAGCTGGCGCGCTTCGTCGCACGCTTTCGGCTGACCGACGTGCTCGTTTCGGAAGCCGATCCGGTGCTCGCCGAACGGCCGGGTATGGTCGTGCGCCATGAGGTCGACCAAGTGCTCGCGCTCGCCGAGCGTGCCGGAGCGCAGACGATCGTGCGCGATCTCCGGCTACCGGTATGCGATGCGGATCGTGCGCTTGTGGCACACGTTCCCGAAAACGCGATCGTCGTCCATCTCGCGCCCCGTTGGATCGGCCAGGGGAGTTCGCTTGCGAGCGTGCTCGAGCTCGCGCGGGCGCTGCGAACCTTCGAACGGCCGATCGTCTGCACGTACGGCGAGGATGCGATCGAGCTCGCGCACGCCGTGCGCAACGCGGGCGTCGCCGACGTGGTGATCGGCTCGCTGCCGTTTTTCGCGTGGGCTGCGGTATTCGAACGCGCGGCATGCATCGTGACGGTAGATACGGGCGCGACCCACGTCGCAAGCGCGATGCGGAGGCCCACGGTCGTCCTTTTCGAACACCAGTATTTCCGGCTGAACTCACAAGAGTGGTCGCCGTATCGTGTCCCGAGCGCGCTCGTTCGCAAGCCCGTGGACGCATCGCCCGCCGCGCTCGCCGCTTGTCGCGCCGAGATCGTAACGGCGGTCGAGGCCCTTCTCGAGAATGGCCCGCTTGCGAACCGTCCACCGAGGAGCATGCCCTGCTAGCCGTATCCGTCGTCATCCCGACGTACAACCGCATCGACACGTTAAAGTCCGTGATCCCGGCGCTGCTCGCGCAGGACGTGCGTAGCGACGAATTCGAGATCATCGTCGCCGATTCGCGCTCGAACGACGGCACGGCCGAATATCTTGCCGGGCTCGCGAAGCACGCGCCGCATCTCCGGCACGTTCCCGGGCCGTACGCGGGCCGCGCCGAAGCGCGCAATGCCGGGATCGCCGCGGCGCGCGGGGGGCTCGTGCTCTTTACCGACGCCGATATCATCGCATCGCCCGATTTGATCGCGAAGCATCGCGCGCGGCATGCCGCGGCATCGCGGCCGACCGCCGTCATCGGTCTCGAAGTGCAGGTCGATTCGTTCGCGGATTACGTCGCGAAATCGCGGAACGCCGCGCTGCGTCACGAGCTCCATCCCGCGAGCCGCAAGAAGATCTCGTGGCTCTATTTCATGACGGGAAATTGCTCGGTACGCCGCGTCGATCTCGATCGCGTCGGCCGCTTCGATGAGGCATTCACGGGCTACGGCCATGAGGATTTGGAACTCGGGTATCGCCTGCAAGCCGCGGGCGTCGAGATCGTGTACGAGCGTGCCGCGGTCAACTATCACTGGCATCCCGTACCGTGGCACGAGCAGCAGGGGCGCATGGAACTCGCCGGCCGCTCGACCGTGCGCTTCTACAAGAAACACCGCACGTTCGGCGTGATGGCGAATCTCGGTATGACGCCCGTTTCCCTCGGCGCGCATAGCCTCGTCGAGCGCGTGCCCTTGCTCAAGAACTGGATCGCGACGAACGCCGCAAAGCCCGGGCTCGCGCGCTCGCTCTCGTTCCAATATCACTATCTCACCGGAGTGAAAGCGGCCCTCGCCGATGCATGACCAAACGCAATCGAACTTGCCCGTCGCGCGCCTGAGTTGTGGCTCGGTAAACCCCGAGCTGATCGGTCACACGGTTACGTTCGCGGGTTGGGTGAATCGGCGTCGCGATCATGGTGGGTTGATTTTTATCGACGTGCGCGATCGCGACGGGATCACGCAAGTAGTCTTCGATCCCGACGATCGCTCGGGATCGGAAACGACGGATACTTCGGCCGAGCCCGCGCACGTCGACGTGCGATCGGCGAATGCATATCTCGCGGCAAAAGATCTTCGGAACGAAGATGTCGTGCGCATCGAAGGCATCGTGCGCGAGCGGCCCGCCGGCACGGAAAATGCGAAGCTCCTCACGGGTGCGGTCGAAGTCGCCGTCACGGCGCTCGAAGTGTATTCGCGTTCGCAGACGCCGCCGTTCGTCGTTGCAAACGACGACGAGATCGACGAGAGCGTGCGCTTGCGCTATCGCTACCTCGACCTGCGCCGTCCGCGCATGCAGCGCAATCTGACGATCCGGCATAAGATTACGAAGGCCATGCGCGACTACTTCGACGAGCGCGACTTTCTCGAAATCGAAACACCGGTTCTCATCAAATCGACCCCCGAGGGCGCGCGCGATTACCTCGTTCCCTCGCGCATCCATCGCGGGTCGTTCTACGCACTACCGCAATCGCCGCAACTGCTCAAGCAGATCCTCATGGTCGGCGGGCTCGGGCGGTACATCCAGATCGCACGGTGCTTCCGCGACGAAGATCCGCGCGCCGATCGCCAGCCCGAGTTCACGCAGCTCGACGTCGAGATGTCGTTTACGACCGAAGAAGAGGTCGTGCAGCTCATGGAAGGCTGCATCGCGTACGTCTGGCAGAAAGCGCTCGGCACCACGATCCCGCAGCCGCTACCGCGACTCACGTACGCCGAAGCGATGGCGACGTACGGCATCGACAAGCCGGATTTGCGCTTCGGCTTGCCCTTGTGCGACGTCAAAGAACATTTTGCGGGGAGCGAGTTCGCGCTCTTCCGCGCGCTGAGTACCGATGCGAAGGCGCGCGTGATCGCGATCCGCTACCCCGGTGGAGCGGCGCTCTCACGGCGGGATTTCGACGGCCTTACGGAAACCGCAAAGACGTTCGGCGCGAAGGGCCTCGTGTGGATCGGGCTCGGAGCCGATGGCACGAAGTCCTCGATCCAACGCTTCTTGACCGACGAACTTACCGCCGCACTCCGTGCTTCGTGTAACGCGGAAATAGGCGATGCGATCTTGCTCGTCGGCGACACGGCGCACGACGCTTCCGCAGTCGCGGGGAAACTCCGTTTGGAAATCGGCGAGCGCTGCGGTCTGCGCGATCCCGCGCGATTCGCGTTTTGCTGGGTCATGGGTTTTCCGCTCTTCGAGGCCGATCCCGAAACGGGCGTTCCGATGCCCTCGCATCATCCGTTCACCGCTCCCGCACCCGGGCAAGAAGCGTTGCTGGAAAACGACCCGCTCGCAATGCGCGCGCAACATTACGATCTCGTGCTCAATGGCTTCGAACTCGGGAGTGGCTCGATCCGCATCCACGACGAGTCGTTCCAGCGTACGATCTTCCACAAGCTCGGACTTTCCGACGCGCAGATCGACAATCGCTTCGGCTTCTTTATGGAAGCGCTGAAGTTCGGCGCGCCGCCGCACGGTGGGATGGCGCTCGGGCTCGATCGCGTTGCGATGCTCGCGTGTGGCGAAACCTCGATCCGCGACGTTATCGCATTTCCGAAAAATCAGAACGCGCGCGACGTCATGATGGACGCGCCATCGGGCGTTCCCGAACAATACCTCCGCGATCTCGGCGTATCGTTCAAGGCCGCACCGGCCATCACGCCCGCACCTGCGATCTAGCGCGTGGAGCGACGCGTTTCGCGAAAGAGCATCTTCTTGTTCAGTTCGCGGAGCGCGTCGATCGAGCGGCGATGGTCATCCGAACGGCCACTCGCGTCGATCGAGCGGAGCGATGCATCCAAGCTGCGTTCGCGTGCGGCGTACAAGAGAAAAGCGGTGAAGTCGCGGTCGGTTGCTTGGAATTTCATAGTAGCAGGAGTTTACCCGGGCAATCGAATGCGCAATCACGACGCGGCTCGCATGGCGACGGCTTGCGTAAAAATTGCGTCGAGCATCGGCTCCGTAAGCACCCCCGTATTGGTGTTTTGACGACTGGGATGGTACGAGGCGAGTACCGTGATCGGCCGATTTCCGCGCGAATAGTGCGTTTGCGCACAGTGCGCGAACGCCGCGCGTTCGCCCACCAATTCTGCGCGCGAACGCAAGAGGCGATGCACGGTATCATCGGCGAGTTTGCCGAGCGTTACGATAACGCGAAGGGCCGGAAGCGCGTCGATTTCGCGATCCAAGTACGGCAGACACGCGGCGCGCTGTTGCGGCGTGGGCTTGTTTTGCGGCGGCGCGCAGCGGACGGCTGCGGTGATGTACGTGTCGCGCAACAGGAGGCCATCGCCGCGATGCGTCGACCCCGCTTGATTCGCGAGGCCCGCACGATGCAGCGCGCGATAGAGCCACACGCCCGACGCATCGCCCGTGAACACGCGTCCGGTACGGTTGGAGCCATGAGCCCCAGGTGCGAGCCCGACGAGAAGAATGCGCGCGTTCGGATCGCCGAAGCCGGGAACCGGCGCGCCGTGATAGGTTGCGTCGCGATACCCGCGCCGTTTCTCGCGCGCGACTTCCGCGCAGTACGCGCGCAGTTCCGGGCAGCGCTCGCAGGCGAGCACTTCGGCGTCGATGCGAGCGAGTGTATCGCGAGCGACTTCATCCATATCGCCGCCGCCTTCGGCGTGCGAGCATGATGGCATGCTTGCAAGCATGCTGAACGCGCCCGATAAGCGCGGGCTCGTAACGCTCGGGCTCGCGCATCTCGCGGACGATCTGAATCAGAGTTTTCTTCCCGCACTACTTCCGTTTCTCGTGCTCTCGCGGGGATACTCGAACGAAGCGGCGGCGATGCTCGTGCTTGCGGCGAACCTTGCCTCCTCGGTCGTGCAGCCCGCGATCGGGTTTCTTGCCGACCGTCGTTCGATTCCGTGGCTGATCCCGCTCGGTATGCTGATCGCAGGTCTCGGAATGGCGCTGATCGCGATCGCACCGTCGTATGCAGCGACGCTCTTTGCGGTCGGTCTTTCGGGCGTCGGCGTTGCGGCGTTTCATCCGGAGGCGGCGCGCTATGCGAACTATCTCGCCGGGCCGCGAAAGGCAACCGGGATGGCGTATTTCACCGTTGGCGGAAACGCGGGATTCGCGATCGGACCCGTGTTTGCGACGGCGCTGATCGGCTTCTTCGGTTTTCCGGGCGTCGGGTTCGCCTTCGTTCCCGTTCTCGTGATGGCGATCGTCGTGCTCCGCGAACTGCCGCGCATGCGCACGTTCGCGCCCGCGGCAGGTTCCGTCCGCGCGGCGGGCGGCATCGACGATTGGCGCGCCTTCTCGCTGCTGACGGTCGTCGTCGTGTTCCGTTCGATCGCGTACATCGGCTTGGTATCGTTCGTGCCGCTCTATGTCGTGCGCGTGATGCACGGGGGTGCCGAGATCGCCGATGCGATGCTCTTCACGATGCTTGCGTTCGGCATCGCCGGCACGCTCGTCGGCGGCCGGATGGCGGATCGCATCGGGCGCAAGGCGATGCTCGTGTGGTCCACGGCGCTCTCGTTCGTAACGATCCTCGGTTTCGTGTTCGCGACGACGCATGGTGGCGGGTTCGTCGCCGCGTTCGTGGGCGCAGCGGTTATCGGCTTCGTGATCGTCGCATCGCAAACGGCGTTCGTCGTACTCGGGCAAGAATATCTACCGCAGCATCTCGGTATCGCCTCGGGCATCACCCTCGGGCTCGCGATCACGCTCGGCGGCGCGGCCGCGCCATTACTCGGGCGGATCGGCGATGCGTACACGCTCACCGGGACGTTCGCGGTGTTGGCCGCGATCTGCGCGCTCGTCGCGATCGTCGCACTCTTTCTGCCGCCCGTGAAACCGCGCGTCGTAACGAACTAAGTCAGGTTCGGAAAATCTAGGCGCGCGAGCGCTTCGTAGGTTGCGATGCCGACCGAGGTTGCGAGATTGATGCTGCGGACGGCGCCCGGGCGCATGGGGATGCGGAGTGCGCGTTCGGGATAGCTCGCGAGGAGCGCTGCCGGCAGGCCCGCCGTCTCCTTGCCGAAGACGAGCGCGTCGCCGCGCGCGTAGGGCGCGCCGTAATAGCCTTGTTTCGCCTTCGTGGAAAAGAACCACGCGCGTTCGGGCGCGTGCGTGGCGAAAAACGCATCGAGCGAAGGATGGAGCACGACGTCGAGCGCGTGCCAGTAGTCGAGGCCCGCGCGTTTGAGCTCGCGGTCGTCGATGCGAAAGCCGAGCGGCTCGATCAGGTGTAACGCACATCCCGTTGCCGCGCAGAGGCGCGCGATGTTCCCGGTATTCGGCGGGATTTCGGGTTCGACGAGCACGATGTGGAGTGGTGCGAAGCGCACGCGATCCGAGCGCACGACCCGTTCTTGCGGCTGTGCTGCCGACTCGCTGCCACCGGGCGCATCGGTCACGCGTTTGCGACGGCGATCAGGCGCTCGCGATCGGTGTCGACCGCGTAGGCGGTGAAGGCGCTACGCGACCAGGCATGGGCGAACTGCGAACGATCGTAGGTTACCGCAATCTCCGGATGCGCGGGATCGTTGATCAGCACGTTACCGCGCGCATCGAATCCGCGCAGGACGGCGAGATGGCCTTCGCTCCGATCGATCGGCGCGCCATCGAGCTCGCCCGCATCCCACGCATACGAAACGGCGATCGGAATATCCGCGGCCAGAAAGCGCGCGGCGTCCGTAAAGCCGTTGAGCGAAACGACGGCCGCCGCGAGGCCGAACGACCCAGCGTACGCCGCGTTGAACGCCCAGTTTCCCGCGCCGTCGTAACGCTCGTCGAAAACCGCTCGCGCCACTTCGTCGACGGTACGTTCGACGTTGCGATAGGCGAGTAGCATCGCAAGCGAAGCGGGCGAACACCAGCCGTTTTCGTACGGGTATCCGCCGACGTATTGTGCGCGACGCGGCACGTCGAGTGCGATCGGTTCGCTTGCGCCGTGTGCGTCGTCGGGCGCGGGCGGCGTCGCCACGGCGAACCACGCCGCCGCACGGCTCGCGGCGATCTCGATCCCGATCATCGGCATCTCGGCGAGGATCGTATCTACGGCGATTCGCACGCCGCGGGACGTTTCGGAAAACGATTGCGACGTACGCAACGTCCGCTCGGCGTACCCGAGCCACGTCGACCAGCTTTCGTCCGCGTACCGCACGCGGACATCGATGCGACCGACGTCCACGACGGGCGCATTCCAAGAAACGATTGCGGTGGATGCTTTCTCGAATGCGATCGAAACGGTCTCGCCGGCCTTCGCGGTCCATGCACTTGCCAGCGGCACTCTTAGATCTCCCACTCCCATGCGTTCCACGTCGCCGCGATATACGGCGCTGGTCGGTAGTTTTTCAAATCGTCGTTATACGCCGCCGTCGCGCGTGCCCAATAGAGAAACACCGCCGGGACTAACGCGTGAATGCGTTCTTCCTCGCGTTGATAAATAGCCTTCCTCTTCGCGAGATCGAACGTACGTTTTCCGTCGCGCGAAAGTGCGGTAATCGCGGCGTCGCGCAGGAACGACGTGTTCGCTCCGTGCGGCGGGATCGCGGATGTGCTCCAGATGCCCTCGTTATCGGGGTCCGGGCCGCCGGTTGCGATCGTCCACGAGAGATCGTACGAACCGGTGTAGAGCGGGCCGCTCTGCGCGAAGAGCAACGAGACCGGATAGTTTTTGATTTCGAGCTCGATGCCGAGCGGCGCCAGCATTTGCTGCATCTGCACTTCCGCGTTGACGTTCGCGGGCTTGTTGGTTCCCGTCGAGATCGCGAGGTGCAGTTTCTGCCCGCCGCGCGTGCGCGGCCCGCTCGCGGCTGCGATCCACCCCGCCTCGGTTAGCAGCGCTTTTGCATGCGCGGGATCGTACGTGAAGAGCGGGATCGTCGGTTGCGCCCACGTGGTCGGGAAGATGTCGCTCGTCGCGCGCTCGTTCGTTCCGTGATAGATCACGCGGTTGATGCGATCCCAATCGACGCCCTCGGCGATCGCCCGCCGTACGCGCACATCGGCAAGCATCGGCTTACCCGCGTTGATTTCGAGATGACGTAAGTTCGAGATGAGATGCGAATACGTCGCGACGTTCGGTAGCGCTTTCGCCTCCGCAATCTGCGTATCGCTCACGGGATCGACGACATCGACGTCGTGCGTTTTGAGCGCGTTGAAGAGCGTGTCGCTATTTGGGACGATCTTCCACGAAATCGATGCGAGCTTCGGCGCGCCGCGGAAATACTTCTCGTTGGCCGTAAATTCGAGGCTCGAACCATGGTTCCAGCGTTTGAGAAGAAACGGGCCGCTGGAAATTGGCGCGGTGTTGAACGGTACGCGATTGAGATCGGCGTAGCCCTTGAGCAGATGTTCGGGGAGCGGGGGAAACGCCGAGCCGCCTCCGCCACCGAAGATGCCCGCGACGATCGATGCGTCGACGTTTTTCAGGTGGACGACGACGGTATGCGGATCGGGCAGGTCGATCGCCGTGATGTCGTCCCAGCCGGTGCGCAAGCGGGTGTTGTTCGCGGGATTCATTACCGCGTGCCACGTGAAGACGACGTCGCGGCCGTCGAGCGGCGCGCCGTCGCTCCACAGCGCGTTCGGCCGCAAATGCAACGTGATCGTCTTGCCGTCACGACCGATGCCGCCGTTTGCGAGCGAGGGCACTTCGGTTGCGAGTTCGGGGTACAGCGCGCCGGCTTGATCGAACCGAAAGAGCGGTGCGAAGATGAGGTTCGCGATCTGATCCGATGCGTCGGTGTTCGCGAGCAGCTTGTTGAGGTTATCGGGTTCTTCCGTGGTGCCGTAGCGCAGGTGGCCGGGTTGCGTCCACGCATGGCGTCCCGATTTCGCTGCATCGGGAGTGGTCGTCGTGCACGCCGCGAGCGAAAGCGCGAGCGTGAGGATTGCGGCCCATGCGCGCTCCCTCACACGATCACGGTGTGCGGGCGTGTTTTCTCGCCGATGCGTGGTGCGATCGCATCGTAGAACCGGTGCGGCCCGTAGCGCACGACATCATCGGCGGGCAGCCCCGTTTGCGCGGTTGCATCGGCGATCGCGGCGCGCGCGGCGGCATCGTCGAGGCTAACCGTGTTGAGCGCGATGCCGACGACTTTCGCCGGTTTCACCGAACCGCATAGCATCTCATACGTCCGGATGAGTTCGCGGTACGAAAGCAACGGCGTGTCGTAACCGTCGATCGCCGTGCGCGCGGCGTTGTGCACGAGGACGAGCGCATCGGGTGCGCTGCCGTACAACAGCGCGAGCGTGACCGGTGCGTACGCCGGATGGTTGATGCCGCCTTGGCCTTCGACGACGAGCAGCTCCGGCTCGCGTCCATCGACATCGCGACGCACGCCTTCGAGAACGAGCCGTTCGGCCGCGCCCGCCGCGAAATCGGCGATCACGCGATCGATCGCGATGCCCCAGCCCGCGATCATGATGCCCGTTTGTCCCGTCGGTACGAAGCGTGCGGCGACGCTCCGGTCGCGCGCGGCGCGCACGAGTTCGAGTGCCGCCGTCATCTTCCCGACGGCGCAATCGCTGCCGACCGTCAAGAGCACGCGCGCGTCGACGTCCCACGCGGCGCCCGAAAAGAGCGGCGTCGGCGGCGGTACGCGGACGTCCCAAATCGACGTGCCCGCCGCTTCGGCGCGCGCTGCGAGCGCACGATCGTCGGCGAGAATATCGTGCAAGCCGCTGACGATTTCCAACCGTGCATCGATCGCATGCTCGATCTCGGCGCGCCATTCCGGCGGCAACGCGCCGCCTTGCGGAGCCGTGCCGATCAGGAGCGCGGTCGGCGCATAGGCGATGCCGAGCGCGACCGTTGCGACGATCGGTGCGTCGCATGCGAGATAGGGCAGCACGTCGCGTACGGTTTTACCGGCGTGCAGCGGATCGACGACGGCGACGACGGCATCGGTGCCGTAAGCGATCACGCCGTGCGCCGTTTTCGCGGATCGTGAAGCAAACGCGCCGGGCGCGAGGACAAGGTATCGCCGCACCGTCATGCCAGCACGCTCGCTTCCGTGATGCCGAGCCCGGGGGCGTTCGGTAACACGATCTTTCCGGCGTCGTAGGTGATGCCGGTAAAGGGATCGCCGCTGGTGAGGAACGGTCCGTCGAGATCGGCCCAGTCGACGAGCGGCGAGAGATGTGCCGCGGCCGTGGAGAGGATCGCGCTCTCGACCATGCAGCCGAGCATCACTTTCATGCCGAGTGCGCGCGCCGTGTGGATCATGCGCAATCCCCCGCGGATGCCGCCGCACTTAACGAGCTTGACGTTGATCCCGTCGACGCAACCCGCAAGCGCGAATAGATCGCGTGCGTCTTTCGCATCTTCGTCCGCGACGATCGGAATGCGCGTGCGCTCGCGGATAAAGCGTAGCTGCTCGGGCGTGCCCGCCGGAATCGGTTGTTCGCAAAATTCGATATCGAAACGTTCCAATTCGCCGAGGAGGCGAACGGCGCGTTCGGCATCCCAGCCTTCGTTTGCATCGATGCGGATCGCGCCCGTATAGACCGTGCGGATCGCGGCGAGCGTGTCGATCTCGCTCCCCGTGCCGAGTTTGACCTTAATGCACGGATGCGCGCCGACTTCGCGCGTCTTTGCGAGCATCTCGTCGATCGGCGCGATCCCGATCGTAAACGAGGTGACCGGCGCGTTCGCCGGGTCGAGCCCGAGCAACCGGTAGACGGGGCGCTGCGTATCCTTGCCGATCAGATCGTGCAGCGCGGCATCGAGCGCGCAGCGCGGTGCCGGCGGCAACGGATCGAGCAACGCGTCGAGCAGATACGGATCGTCCGCGGTGAGCGCGTGCGTGCGGAACCAGGCGAGTACCGATTCGACGCTCTCGTGATACCGGGCCGAGGGTGCCGCCTCGCCGAGCCCTTCGTGGCCATGATAGGCGACGCGCAGGATCGCCGTATGCGCCATGGATTCCGTACCGCGCGCGATCGTGAACGGATGCTTGAGCGGGATATCGAGCGCTTCGACGCGCGCCACGAGAGCTGTCATTCGCGGCGCTTCCAGGGCGGGCACCGAGGTCCTCGCCCGCGACGTCGAAAGGCGACGTATGACAACCTATCGTCGTTCGATCGTCTGGCTCAGGCGGGATCTCCGCTTGCACGACAACGTCGCGCTCGCACGCGCGGCCGCGGTATCCGACGAAGTCGTCTGCGCGTTCGTCCTCGATCCCGAACTGTTGCGCGGCCCGCGCGTCGGGGCGCCGATCGTCGGCTTCTTTTTTTCCGCGCTCGCGGGATTGCGCGCGTCGCTGCGCGAGCACGGTTCCGACCTCGCGTTGCTCGAAGGCGACTTCGCAGAAGAACTCGCGGCACTCGCGAAGCGCGTCGACGCCCAGGCGGTGTTCGCAAACGAAGATTACGATCCGAGCGCGATCGCGCGCGACGCCGCCGTCACGAAGGCGCTCGGCGCGCGTGGAATCGCGGTGCAGTTCTCGACGGATCACGTCTACATGGGCGCGGACGATGTGGTGCAAGAGTCCGGCAAGATCTACACGGTGTTCACGCCGTATCGCAAGCGCTGGACCGCGACGCACGAACGCGAACCGCGCGGCCCGATCGCAACGCGCACCGCAATCGGCAAATTGGCATCGCGCGCGACGATCGGCGCGACACGCGATGTTCCGGAACCCGCGAAATACGGGCACACGATGCTGCCGACGTACCCGCTCGGGGACGAGGCGACGGCGAAGAAGGCGCTCACCGCATTCATCAAAGCGAAGATCGATACGTACGGCGAGCATCGGAACGACCCCGCGCTCGATGGCACCTCGCATCTCTCACCGCATCTGCGCGCGGGCACCATCTCCATCCGCACGTGCGTTGCGGCAGCGTTCGATGCGCGTGCCAACGGCGACGAAACGCAGCGCAAGAACGCGGACGTGTGGATCGCGGAGCTCGCCTGGCGCGATTTCTACCAGCAACTCCTCAAGCACGTGCCGCGCGTCGCGGACGAACCCTTTCTCGCATCCGGCAAGAAGATCGCGTACATCGCAAACGATGCGGAGTACGCGGCGTGGGAGGAAGGGCGCACGGGTTATCCGATCGTCGATGCCGCGATGCGCCAGATCGCAACGTATGGCTGGATGCATAACCGTCTGCGGATGATCGTCGCGTCGTTTTTGACCAAGCACCAGTTACACGACTATCGCGAGGGCGAGCGGTATTTCGAGCGCCAACTCGCCGATGCCGATCTCGCGGCCAACAACGGCGGCTGGCAGTGGTCGGCTTCGACCGGTGTCGATCCGCAGCCGTACTTCCGCGTGTTCAGCCCGATGCTCCAGGGCCAGAATTACGATCCCGAGGGGACGTTCGTCAAAGCGATGCTCCCCGCGCTTGCAAAGCTGCCGCCGAAGTACGTGCACGCGCCGTGGACGCTCCCCCCGGTGCTCGCCGCCGACCTCGGGTTCGAGCTCGGCCGCGACTATCCGGAGCCGATCGTCGATCATGCCGTGGCCCGGGCTCGGGCGCTCGACACCTACGGCAAAGCGCTTGCCCGTGTCAAGTCTTGACGATGGTGGGATACTAGGCGAGGACGAACGACTGTGCTTGGACGCGCACCCACCGAGTGTCGGGCCAACGCTCTTACCAAGGGAGCACAAGCTCCGGATACGACTGGCGCGGGTGGCAACACCCCCTAGGCGCCCGGGCCGCACCCACCTGCTAATGCAGGTCCACAGCGAAGTGGGCAGACGCCTAGCGCGGTTTACTAGTCCTCTCTTTTAACCACCGACCGCTCGGGTGCGGATTACTCGGAACGCAGCGTGGCGATCCAAGATCGTAGGCCCGCGAGATCGGCCGTTCCGTCGACGGCATCGACGACGAGCCACATGCGATGTTTGTCGCAAGCGCTCCGGAGGGCGATCGCACGGTGCATATCGGCGTCGGGCGGCATCGTATCGTAGAAGAGCACCGTTTTGCGCTCGATCGCGCGCTCGTCCGAGGCGAGCGGCTCGTCGACGTACCGAAGCCAAGCGCTATCGACGTCGCGCACGATGCGCTTCGCCTCGGCGAGCGTTCCGGCAAGCGTGCCGGGGAGCACGCGGAGGGCGAGCGTCACGTTCGCGCGCTTCGCTTCACGGGTGCCCGCTTTGAGCGCTTCGACGGTCGCGCGCACGTCGGCCGGGGGCACGACGCCCGGCGCGCCGAGGGTGAAGAGCACGCGGGGCGCGCCGAGCGCACGCGCGTGACCGACGATTTCGGCGCGCAGCGTGGCATCCTCGTCGCCGAAGTAGAGCGTCCCGGCATCGACGGCGACGATGTCGAGCCCGGTATCGATCGCGTTTTTGCGCAGTTGCGCGAGATATTCGTCGTCGCGGCGCGGAAGATGGCGCAACACGATGACCACGCCCTCGGCGTCGAGATCGCTCGCGCAAGCCTCGAGCCATTCCAGGTGGGTCAGGGCGCCCGATGCGAGCAGCCCGTCAACGGCCGAACTGGAAATCGCGAGTTTCATCACGTCGCGTATATCGCACGAGTGCGGATCGGACCTATACAGCATGATCGATAAGAAGCTCATCGCGACGCTCATCCCGCTCGTCGCGGTCGTGATCGCACTCGCCGAGTACCTGTACGATCGCACGGAACCGCGCTATCAGAGTCCAACGTTCTGGGCCGGTCTCATCACGACGATCGCGCTCCTTATTCTCGTCCAGGTACTCCGGTACACGGGGAAGTCGAAACGGCGCGCACCGTCGAAACCCGACTACTCCGCGACGAGCATCATCCGCCGCACCAACGACCGAGGTTCCGACTAATCATGCAGCTGCTCGAACAATCCGTCCTCGCCACGCACGATCCCGAACTCTACGCGGCGATCGAACACGAAGAACGGCGCCAGCGCGAGAACCTCGAACTTATCGCTTCGGAAAACTATGCGAGCCGCGCCGTGCGCGAAGCGTCCGCAAGCGTGATGACCAACAAATATGCGGAAGGCTATCCGGGCCGCCGCTACTACGGCGGTTGCGAGTACGTGGACGTTGCGGAGCAGCTTGCGATCGATCGCGCGAAGGCGATCTTCGGCGCCGAGCATGCGAACGTGCAACCGCACGCGGGCGCGCAGGCAAATATGGCCGTGATGATGGCGATGCTCGCGCCGGGTGATGGCATCCTTGGGCTCTCGCTTGCGATGGGCGGCCACCTCACGCATGGTACGAAAGTTAGCTACAGCGGCAAGCTCTACAACGCGTTCGCCTATTCGGTACGGCGCGATACGCATCTCATCGATTACGACGAAATGGCAGCGCTCGCGCGCGAGCACAAGCCGAAGATGATCATCGCCGGTGCGAGTGCCTATCCGCGCACGATGGATTACGCACCGTTCCGCGCGATCGCGGATGAGATCGGTGCGTACTTTCTCGTCGACATGGCGCACATCGCCGGGCTCGTCGCCGCAGGCTTGCATCCGTCGCCCGTGCCGTTTGCGGATTTCGTTACGACGACCACGCACAAGACGCTGCGCGGTCCGCGCGGTGGGCTCATCCTTACGAAAGCCGCGCACGCGCAGGCGATCGATAAGAGCGTGTTCCCGGGCATCCAGGGCGGGCCGATGATGCAGACGATCGCGGCGAAGGCCGTCGCGTTCGGCGAAGCGCAGAAACCCGATTTCGTTGCGTATCAACAGCGCGTCATCGCGAACGCGCGCGCGATCGGCGAGGAGCTCGTGCGCTCGGGCGTCCGGCTCGTCGCCGGCGGAACCGACACGCATCTGCTGTTGGTCGATCTCTCGCCGAAGCAGCTCACCGGCAAAGCCGTCGAAGGCTACCTCGATGAAATTGCGATTACCGTGAACAAGAACGCGATTCCGTACGACGAGCAGAAGCCGATGGTCACGAGCGGTATCCGCATCGGATCGCCCGCGATCACGACGCGCGGCATGGGCGTACCGGAAGCGCGCGAGATCGGCGCGATCATCGGCGAGGCGCTCGACGATATCGGCGCACGCGCGAAGATCGACGTGTTGCGCGCCCGCGTCCTGGAATTGACCGCACGCTTCGACGTCCCGTAGCCGAAACGCGATGACGGGGCAACTCGCGCCGGATCGTGTCGCCCTGCGAACACCGCGCCTCGAACTGCGCGCGATGGACGACGACGATCTCGACGAGATGCTCGCGTATCGCATTCGCAACCGCGCGCACCTCGAACGCTGGGAAGGCAGCGGCGAAGGCGATGCGTACTACACGCCGCAGGCGGTCGCGCGGGCCCTTGCGTGGTGGCACGCCGAGCGCGCGGCGCGACGTGCGTTGCGCTTCTTAGTCCGGCTCGATGGCGAATCGCAGATCGTCGCGAAGATGAATCTCTTTCAAATCGAGCGCGGCGCCTTGCAATCCGGGACGATCGGGTATTCGGTCGACGCCGGATACGAAGGGCGCGGGATCGTGCGCGAAGCGGCGGAAACCGTAATCGCATATGCCTTTGCCGAACTCGGGCTGCATCGCATCGCCGCGAATTACCAGCCGCATAACGTGCGCAGCGGGATGCTGCTCAAACGAATCGGGTTCACCGTCGAAGGATACGCGCGTGACTTTCTCTTCATCGATGGCGCTTGGCGCGATCACGTGTTGACGGCACGCTACAACCCCGATTGGCGCGTGTAGCGTGGACGCAAGCGTGAACGATCCGCGGCTGCACATCGTCCGGCACCCCGCCGTTGCGGATCGGCTCGCGCGCGTGCGCGATGTTGCGACGCCGACGCCGGTGTTCCGCAAGCTCGTCGAAGAACTGGGCGCGTTTCTGGCCTACGAAGCGACGCACCATCTCGCGACGCAGTCGGTCGAAATCCAAACGCCCGTCTCGCCGGCGTTCGTGGATCGTATCGCATCGCGGCCGGTCGTCGCGCCGATCTTACGCGCGGGCTTGGGGCTCTTACCGGGATTCTTGCAAGTGATCGACGATGCGGTCGTCGCGCATCTCGGCTTCTATCGCGATCCCGCTACGCTCGCCGCGATTCCGTATTACGCGAATCTTCCCGAGGATCTCGCGGGGCGCGACGTCATCGTGCTCGATCCGATGCTCGCAACGGGGAATTCCGGGGCCGCGGCGCTCGCGACGCTCGCCGCGCGTGGCGCGACGAAGATGACGTTCATCGCGCTCATCGCATCGCCCGAAGGCGTGGCGACGATCCTCGATGTCGCCGCGTGCGCGCGCATCGTAACGGCGTCGGTCGACGAACGTTTGAACGAACACGGGTATATCGTTCCGGGTCTTGGCGATGCGGGCGATCGGATGTTCGGTTCGACGAGCTCCGTACCCGTAAGCGTTCGGCCGACGTAAGCGCATAGCACGATGCCGTCGTGGTAAAGCGATGGTTACTCGGGCAGAAAAATACTCAGCGTGTGCGAATCGTTTGGGACAACGTCGTACTAGCTACATCGCGCCGCGCCGAAACGAGTTCATGTGTCCGACTCGAACGTTCCCGGGATGCCACCGCGTAATGCTCCCCAGCCATTGCTGAGCGAACGCGTCCGCGCAGCGTTCGAGGAACAGATCGATCAGGCGATCGGCGTCCACGAATCGTGGATGGTGGATCTCACACGCGCGACCGAGACGGGCATCTCCGCACTTTCGATCGAGGTTGTCGCAAGCGCGGAAGAGTGCGCGATCGGACGCTGGCTCGCCGAAGGCATCCCGCCCGCGCTTCGCAGCACGGTGCTCTACGCGCGTAGCAAGATGCGACATGCCGCATTCCACGAAGCGGCCGCGCGCGTGCTGACGCTCGCGTTCGCTCGCGATCCGGCAGCGCGCGCGGCGTTGAAAGCGGGCGGCTTCTTCGCCGACACGGCGCGTGAATTGCGCGCCACCCTCGACGCCTGGCGCGAACACGCGCGCGCGTAACTTCTCCGTGGCTTGCGATTACGTACGCGCGCCGCGTGCGGCTTGGATCGCGAGGGACGCGAGCTCGTAGGGAAGCCCTTTCTGCGCGTAGAGTGTGAACAGATTCGCGTAATCGGTATTCGCCATTGCGACGATCGCGATGTCGTCCTGCGGTGAGAGCACGTTCACGATCTGGATACCGCCGATGTTGCCCTGGCGCTCGATAAGATGCGCTTTCTCGGGAACGCCCGGGATGCGCATGTCGTAGACCCAGCTCCCCAATCCGACGAAGCCGAAGCGCGTGTCGCCCGTGAACATCTCACGCGTCGCCGCGGCTTCCAGAAGCCGGTTGCGCAAGAGCGCACGGTCCCAGCGAAAGAGATCGGCGAGCGTCGAATACATCGCACCCGACGGCCCGAAATTGCGGAGCAAGCCGATCTTCTCGGGGACGAGCGCCGTGCCGCCGTCCTCGTAGCCCTTCACGTGGGCATCGGGTATCGGTGCGTTGCCGTAAACGCCCGTCCCGGAAAGGCCGAGCGGGCGAACGATTCGTTCGCGCAACAGCGCAGCGAACGAGCTCCCGGTTACCCGTTGCAGCAACGCACCGACCACGAGAAAGTCTAGATTGTTATACGAAAACGCCGTGCCGGGCGCTCTGACGAGTGGCGTCAGGGGAAGCGACGCGACGTAGGTGGGCAGATCGTCGAGCGCAGCGTCGGTTCGCGTGTACGCGCCCGCGATCGTATCGAGATTCGGTAATCCGGAGATGTTTTTCAACAGCTGACGCATCGTGATCGCGTGCGTCGCTTCCGGAAGCGTGGGAAGGTACGTTCCGATCGGCGCGTCGAGCGCGAGCGTGCCCCGCCGCACTTCTTGCATCGCAAGCACGCTCGCGAATTGCTTCGTGACGGATGCGATGCGAAACGTCTCATCGGTTGTGTGGCGGCGATTGCGTTCGCGATCCGCAAGCCCCGCCGCACCGCGATAGACGATCCGGTCGCCGACCGCGACCATCGCGATCCCGTCGAACTGCTTCGCCGCGTAATAGCGCTCGAGCACGCGGCCGTATCGGGGCGAGGCGTCGCTTGCGAGCGCCGGGGCGGCTAAGGCGGTAAGACCGAGCGCAAACCCGGCTCGCGTTAGGGTGAGGCCGCTTGCATCCATACGGTCGGCTTCCCCTTTCCGTCGCAACGCTCTTCTTCAGCACGAGCGATAAGGCGGGTTTGCGGCGCGGTGCGAATAATCGGACTTGCGGTGAGTTCGCAAGCAGCGCGCCCCGAATGGGACGATTACTTTATGGAGATCGCGCGTACCGTGGCAACGCGGGCGACGTGTCCGCGCGCGAGCGTGGGCTGCGTGCTCACGCGCGAGCGGCGCATTCTTACAACGGGCTATAACGGCGCGCCGCGCGGGGTCGCCCATTGCACCGAAGTCGGCTGCTTGCTCGATAACAACCATTGTCAGCGTGCCACGCACGCGGAAGCGAATGCCATCGTGCAAGGCGCGCTACACGGCGTGCAACTGAGCGGCGCGACCGCGTACTGCACGCACTCGCCCTGCATCAACTGCACGAAGTTGCTCATCAGCGCGGGTGTGGAGCGCATCGTGTTCGCGAACGTCTATCCCGATCCGATCGCTGCCGCTCTTCTCGCCGAAGCGGGCGTCGCCGTACAGCAGCTCATGAAGTCGCCCGCGTGAGTACCTGGAATCTCGCGATCGCAACGTTCGTCATCGCGCTCGCGATCGCGGCCGCCGCGACGCCGCTCGTGCGCCGGTTAGCGCTGCACGTCGGCATGCTCGACGAAGTCGGCGAACGCCGCATGCACGACGTACCGAAGCCGCGCATCGGTGGCATCGCCGTGTATCTCGGCTTTCTCACGGCGCTCTTTTCGGTCGTCGGCATCGCGCTTGCGAACACGAAGCTTTTGCATTCGCTCGACGAAATCCACCAAGTGCTCGGCGTGCTGTTCGGCGGTACGCTGATCCTCATCGTCGGCATCTGGGACGACATCATGGGGATGAAGCCGCGCTGGAAATTTCTCGCGCAGATCGTCGTCGCGCTCGTCTCGATGTTCTACGGTTTCGTCATCCACGGGATCAACAATCCGTTTACGCCGGGCGGCGATTGGGTTTCGATCCCGCTTTGGCTCGGCATCCCGATCACGCTCGTGTGGTATCTGGGGATGATCAACGCGATCAACTTCATCGATGGGCTCGACGGCTTACTCTCCGGCTACACCGCGATCTCCGGGATGGCGTTGCTTCTGATCGCGTTACTGCACGGGCACATCGTCGTCGCACTCGTACTTGCGGGCCTCGTCGGCGGCGCGCTCGGGTTTCTCCCGTATAACTTCAATCCGGCGAAGATCATCCTCGGCGATTCGGGCGCGCTCTTCATCGGGTACATCTTCGCGACGGTTTCAATCGTCGGCGTTTCCAAAACCGCAATCTCGATCTCGCTGCTCTTGCCGCTGATCGCACTCGGGTTGCCGATCGCGGATACGGCCGCAACGATCGTGCGCCGCACGCGCGCTGGGAAGAAGATCACCGAGGCGGATCGCGGGCATTTCCACCACCAACTGATCTTCCGTTTTGGCTTAAACGTGAAACAAGCCGTGCTGCTGATCTACGCGATCTGTTTCGTGCTCGGCGTCGTCGCGGTCGTGCTCTCGGGCGGCTGGTTCCAGCACCGCTTCACCGGCATCTCGTGACGCCGCTGCGCGTGATGACCGTGTTCGGCACGCGGCCGGACACGATTAAGATGGCACCCGTCGTGCGCGCGCTCGAAGCGGCTCGGCCGTTCGTCGAACCGATCGTGTGCGTCACCGCGCAACATCGTCAGATGCTCGACGATTTGCTCGTGCTCTTCGCGATCGTGCCGGATTACGATCTGGACATCATGCGCCACGGACAGACGTTGACCGAGATCACGACGCGCGTGCTCGATGGCATGGTCGCCGTGCTCGCCGAAGCGAAGCCCGACGTCGTGCTCGTGCACGGCGACACGACCACGTCCACGGCATCGGCGCTCGCGGCGTTTTACGCGCGCGTGCCGGTCGGCCACGTCGAAGCGGGATTGCGCACCTCGACGATCTTGGAACCGTTTCCGGAAGAGATGAACCGGCGCGTCACGGGCGTGCTCGCGCGCTACCATTTCGCGCCGACCCCGGGCGCGCAAGCGAACCTCTTCGCCGAGCGCGTCGATCGCGAGAACGTTTTCGTCACGGGCAACACCGTGATCGACGCGTTCGAAGCGGCGAATCGGCGCAACATCGCAACACGGCACCAAGTGCCGATCCTCGCGCAACTCGACCGCGGGCGCCCCACGATTTTCGTGACCGCACACCGCCGGGAAAATCACGAGGTGATGCCTGAAATCGCGCGCGCCGTCGCGCGGGTCGCCGCGCTTCCGAGCGGCCCGCAGATCGTTTGGCCGGTGCACCCTTCGCCGATGGTCGAACCCGTCGTGCGCGCCGCGCTCGCGGGCGTCGCGAACGTGCACCTTTGCGCGCCGCTCGACTACGCCGATTCCGTCGCCTGCGTCGCGGCGTCGACGTTCGTCCTCACCGATAGCGGCGGGCTCCAAGAAGAAGCGCCGACGCTCGGCAAGCCCGTGCTCGTCATGCGCAACGAAACGGAGCGTCCGGAGGGCGTCGCGTCCGGGACGCTACGGCTGGTCGGGAACGATCCGGAAGCGATCGTTCGCGAAACCGCACGCCTGCTCGACGACACGGCGCTCTACGCCCGGATGTCACAGGCCGCGAACCCGTACGGCGACGGCAAAGCAGCGGAGCGCATCGTGCGGTGGCTTTTGTGGAAACTCCGCGCGCAATCGCCGCCCGCTGCCTTCGCGCAAGACTAGGCGACGCCCACGGCGGACTATTCGCCCCGATGGAAATACTCGGTGGCGGAACGACGCCGGAACGGCACCGCCGGAAACTCGAAGCGCTCGACGGGATTCGCGGCGTCGCGGTACTCGTCGTCATGCTCTCGCACTTCGAGCGATTCTTGCCGCCCGGCGTGTTGTCGCCCCTAAAATCGGTCTTCGGCTACGGGTGGATCGGCGTCGATCTGTTCTTCGTGCTCTCCGGCTTCTTGATCACGGGAATCTTGCTTGCGACGCGGACCGCCGAGAACTATTTACGATCGTTTTACGCGCGCCGGACGCTTCGTATCTTCCCGATTTATTACGCCACGCTCGTCCTCGTCTTCATCGTCGCAGCGCTCTTTCCGCGCATCGCGCAAGTTCCGCCCGTCGGCGATCGCTGGCTATACTTCGTCTATCTGACGAATTGGATCGCGGTCTTTCGCAACGCGTGGCCGCCGAACGTGGTCGGGCATTTTTGGTCGCTTGCGATCGAAGAGCAATTCTATCTGGTGTGGCCGCTCTGCGTGCTACTGCTCTCACGCAAAACGCTGTTCCGAACAGCGGTGGCGGCATCGGCGATCGCGCTCGCGATTCGGATCGTTTGGCTGGCGGCGACCGGCGGCCCGAACGAGGGTATCTTGTTAGCAACGTTCACACGGATGGATTCGCTCTTGCTCGGAGCGATCGGCGCCATGGTATTCGAGGGAACGATCACCATACGGTTGCCGAACCGCCTCGCTGCGTGGTCGCTCGTACCGCTCGGTGCGTTCGTCGTGGGCGCGCTCGCTTCGCCGAAGCCGCTCGCGTTCGTGGAGAGCATCGGCTACACGCTACTGGCCCTCGGATTCGGCATGCTCGTGCTCGACGCCGCCCGTGGCGACGGTGCCGCGCGGGGCGAACGCAGCGGAGTCGTGCAGCGCGTGTTTCGTAACGCGGTGCTGCGCAACGTCGGGAAATATAGCTACGGAATGTACGTGTATCACGTGCTGGTCCTCGGCGCGTGCGAACTCGTCATCTTTAACCGGATTCCCGAGGCGCTACGTGCGAATCCGCTCGTCGGGCTGTGCTACATCGGTGGGCTAACGCTCGTTACCTATGCCGTCTCGGTGGCGAGCTTCGAGCTCGTCGAGAAGCGGATCCTCGGCTTCAAGCGCTACTTCGAATCCGGTAGGACGAGGCCGGAGGCGATGCCGGTCCCCGTCGCGGATCGCTAGGTTCGCCGATGACTGCGGGCCGGATCGCCGGCGTCGGCGGGCTCTTTGCCGTGCTCGTCCTCGGCGGGTTCGCGCTCGGCGTGATGGGCGCGCAACGAACCGGAAACACAAGCCTCGCGTTTCTCGGAATCGTCGCGGGCCTGCTCCTCGGCGTTTGGGTCGTCGTGAAAGCGCTGCGCGCGGCGGAACGACTCGCGCCGCTCGGGCCGCACACGAGACCCTACGCGCCCTGGGACGATGCCGAGAACGACGTTCCGACAAAAGACGAGGAGGGTTCGCGCTCGGCGGACCCTAAACCACAACCCGCCGACGCGACCATTGGACTACGTGTGTATTTCGCACGGAAGAAGACGGTTTGCGTGCGGACGCTCTTCCTGATCCTCCCCATCGCCGCGATCGTCGCGGTACGCGCACCGATCTTCGGGTTCGACCTGATCGTGGGCTGTGCGTGCGGGGTCGGGAACATGCTCGTCACCATGCGTGGAAACGAACGGCTCCTCTCCGGAGGGCACTCGCTTCGCGGCTACATGGCAACGAGCGTGCTCCGCGTCGTCGCAGTCGGTGCGGTGCCGGTGATGCTCGCCGTCCATGGACCCTGGTGGTCGATGGGACTCTACTTCGCCGGATTTTTTACGCCGCTCGCGCTTTATGCTGTGGAATCGCAGCGCCGCTGACTCTCGAACCAGAGGAACCCCGTGCACGAAGAAGTCGGAAGCCATCCGATTTGGAACGTCCCGCTGCTTGGGACGCTACATTCCGATACGCTGATCACGACCTGGATCGTCATGGCGATTTCGCTTGCGTTCTTTTGGTGGATCGGCCGCTCGTATATCACGCACCGCGTGAACAAGGTCCAGACGACCTTCGAAGGCATCACCTTCTACCTGGGCGACCTTACGGTCTCGACCCTCGGCCCGAAGGGCGAACGCTTCGTCCCGGTCTTCGTGGCGATTTTCTTCTTCATTTTCATCCTCAACCAGATCGGATTCTTCCCGTTCAAGCAGCTGGGCCTGCCCTTCGGCGGCTCGCCGACGGCCGATCTGAACACCACCGCCGCCTTCGCGGTCGTCGTGTTCTTGGGGATCCAATTCGTTGCCATCCGTAAGGGTGGCGTCGGCGCGTACGCGCACCTCGCAAAGCCGTACCTGTGGCTGCTGCCGATCAACTTGATCGAAGAAGTCGCTCGTCCGGTCGTGCTCGCTTTGCGGCTGTTCTTCAACATCTTCGTCGGAGAGCTGCTGATCTTCGTGATCGCGACGATCGTCGCGTCGAACGTCCACATCGGGCCGTTCAATCTTTCCCTCGCGGCGGCGTTCGTGCCGATCCTGTTGCAGTTCTTCAACTTCTTCATCGGATCGCTTCAGGCGTTCGTCTTCACCCTCCTCACCATCGTCTATCTCTCCTTGGCAACGGCCGAGGAACACTAAGAAAGGTCCGGACCGTGAGCTCAGAGAGCTTGATCCTCTCCGCCATCATTCTCGGCTTCACGCTCATCGTGGCGGCCGTGGCCCTTGGTTCCGCCGTCGGCGACGGCATCGTCGCCTCGAAGGCCGTCGAGGCTATCGCCCGTCAGCCGGAAGCGCGCCCGAACATCTTCACGTTCTTCTTCCTCGGCGTCGGCATCTTGGAAGCGTTCCCGATCATCGGACTCGGGCTCGCGCTCTACCTGTTCTTCGTCGTCGCGAACGTGCCGTCGGCCGTCGGCGTCGCCCTCAAGTCCCTGGCTCACTAAAAGAACGAAGCCCGCATGTTTCTCTCGATCGACGGCACGTTCGTCGTCCAAATCATCGATTTCCTCATCTTCCTCGTGTTGATGAACGTGTGGTTCTTCCGGCCCGTGCAAGCGGCGCTCGCGAAGCGCCGCGCGTACGTCAACGGCGTCACCGCAGAATACGATGCGGCGACGCGCGACGCGAAGGCGCTGCGCGAGCAGGCCGAGGCGAAGCGCGCCCAGGCGCGACGTGAAGCCGAGGAAATCGCCGGACGCGAACGTTCCCAGGCGATCGCGGAAGCTGCGGGCATCGCCGCTTCGTTTTCTTCGCGCGCGCAAGGTATCGTCGATACCGCGCACGCGCAGGTTGCAAGCGAAGTCGCGCAGGCACGGGCCCAAGAAGGCAAACTCGTGCGAGAGCTGGCCGACATGATGCTCGAACGGACCCTCGGAAGCGCGAAACGATGACGAGCGATACCGCCCTCTTCGAACAGATCGCCCTCTACAGCCAAGTCGCGGGCGCGGTGATCTTCGCCGTCGGCCTCGTGTACTTGTATGTAAGGTTCATCGCGCCGATGATCGCGGCGCAACAGCAAGCACGCAACGCCGAGCTTGCGGAAGCGGAAGCCCGTCGCGATCGCGCGCAGGCCGATATCGCCGCGGCGCGTGCGGAAGTCGAAATCGCGGATCGCGATGCGGCGGCGATCAAAGCGCGCGGCGTGGCCGATGCCGCACGCGACCGCGAAAAACTGCTCGCCGATACGAACGACGAAGGCGCACGCGCGGTGCGGAATGCCGAGGGCGAACTCGCCCGCGCCCGTGCTTCGGCCCAGTCCACCTTGCGTGCCGATATGATCGAACGCGCCTTGCAGCTCGCGCGCGCCGAAGCGGCGGTACGCGTCGATGCGGCCGCAAACGCCCGGCTCGTGACGACGCTCGTCGACGCGCTCGAACGAAAGGCCGGCAACTAGATGGCGAACGAAACCGTCGCGCGCCGTTACGCGGTGGCCGTATTCCAGCTCGCAACCGAGCAGAACGCCGTAAACGAAATCCGCAGCGATCTCGCGAGCATGAAGCGGAGCATCCTCACCGAGGAGAGCGTCGCGCATTTCTTCCGCTCGCCGGTCGTCGATCGGGCGCACAAAACGTCGATCTTCAGCGACTCGTTCGGCCTCACGCATCCGGTCGCGCTGCAAACGCTTCTGCTCTTGATCCGGAAGCGCCGCGAAGCGCTTTTCGGGCAGATCGTCACCGAGTTCGAAAAGCTCGTCGCCGCCGCTCACGGTACCGCGCCGCTCAAGGTGACTTCTGCCCGCGAGCTCTCCGCAGCCGAACTCGGCGCCATGGTCGATCGGCTTTCGAGCCTCTACAAAACGAAATTCACGGTCGAACAGCGCGTCGACCCCACGCTCATCGGTGGCGTCCGCCTGATGATGGGCGATCGTCTCGTCGATGGCACCGTCGCCGGGGCGCTCGACGATCTCGCCCGCAGCTTACAAGCCTAGACTCACAAGCGAACTTCCTCCAGATTTATAGGATTATACGATGATCAACGCCGACGAAATCGCAGGCATCCTCAAAGGCCAGATCGCCTCGTACGGCCATGAGGTCAACGAAGACCAGGTCGGAACCGTGATCCAGGTTGGCGACAACGTGGCCCGCGTGTACGGCCTCGCAGGCGCTCAGGCTTCGGAGCTCGTCGAGTTCCCAAACGGCGTTCAGGGCATCGTCCTTAACCTCGAAGAGGATAACGTCGGCGTCGTCATCATGGGCGCGGACGACGATATCCTCGAAGGCGCGCAGGTCCGGCGCACTGGCCGCATCGCCTCGGTCCCCGTCGGCAAAGCGCTCCTCGGTCGCGTCGTCAACGCGCTCGGCGAACCGGTCGACGACAAAGGCCCGATCGACACGAAGCGCTATCGGACGATCGAAAACGTCGCTCCGTCCGTGGTAGAGCGCCAGGGCGTGAAGCAACCGCTGCAGACCGGTATCCGCGCGATCGACGCGCTGATCCCGATCGGCAAGGGGCAGCGCGAGCTGATCATCGGCGACCGCGGTACCGGCAAGACGGCGATCGCGCTCGACACGATCGTGAATCAGAAGGGCAAGAACGTCTTCTGTATTTACGTTGCGATCGGACAGAAGAATTCGACCATCGCTTCGGTGCGCGAGCAGCTCGAGAAGCGCGGCGCTATGGAATACACGACGATCGTCACCGTCTCGTCGTCGGAACCGGCCTCGCTCAAGTGGATCGCGCCGTTCGCCGGCTGCGCCATGGGCGAAGAGCTGATGTACGAGGGCAACGATGTCCTCATCATCTACGATAACCTCACGCAGCACGCGATCGCGTATCGTGAAGTCTCGCTCTTGCTTCGCCGCCCGCCCGGCCGCGAAGCGTATCCCGGCGACGTGTTCTTCCTGCACTCGCGGCTCTTGGAGCGCGCGGCGAAACTCTCCGACGAACTCGGCGGCGGCTCGCTCACGGCGCTTCCGATCATCGAGACGCAGGCGGGCGACGTTTCGGCCTACATCCCGACGAACCTCATCTCGATCACCGATGGCCAGATCTATCTCCAGAGCGGACTCTTCTTCCAGGGTATCCGCCCGGCAGTCGATGTCGGTATCTCCGTCTCGCGCGTCGGCGGCTCGGCACAGATCAAGGCGATGCGTACGGTCGCAGGCCCGCTGAAGCTCGATCTCGCGCAGTACCGCGAGCTCGCGGCCTTCTCGAAACTCGCCTCCGACCTCGACAAGAACACGCAAGCGCAGCTGACGCGCGGTGAGAAGATCACCGAAATGCTCAAGCAGCCGCAGTTCTCGCCGCAGCTCGTCGAAGAGCAGATCGTGCTGATCTACGCCGCGACGAAGGGCTTCCTCACCGAAGTTCCCACGCCGCGTATCCAGGAGTGGAGCACGGCCTTCCTCGGCTTCCTCGCCGAGAAGCACCCGAGCATCACGAAGTCGATCGTCGACACGAACGCGCTCTCGCCCGATGCGACGAAGGACCTCGAAGCCGCGATCCTCGCGTTCAACACGAGCTTCTAAGATGCCAAGCGTTCGCGATATGCGCGATCGGATTCGATCGCTCAAGAACACCCAGCAGATCACCAAGGCGATCAAACAGGTCGCCGCGGCGAAAATCCGTCGCGCGGAAGCGCTTCAGAAGCAGTCGCGTCCGTACGCGGATGCGATGGGCGCGATGCTGCGCGATCTCATCGCGAACGTTACCTCGGTCGACCATCCGTTCATGAAGAACGGCCGTGCGGGCGCGCCGATCGGCGTCATCCTCATGACGGCCGACAAGGGCCTCGCGGGCGCGTTCAACGCAAACGTGATCCGCGCGTCGGAACTCTACCGCCGCGAACACGCGAACGTGAAGATGTATTCGGTCGGAATCAAGTCGCGCAACGCCGTGCGTCGCGGTACCGGCGCCGAGCCGATCAAGTTCTGGGCGCTCAACGCGCAAGCGAAGATCGACACGGCGCGCGAGCTCGCGAACCAGGTGAGCGACGATTTCGTCAACGGCGAAATCTCGGAGATCGTCCTGATCTCGTCGCGCCTGATCTCGATGCTCTCGCAGAAGCCGGAAGTCCGGCCGATCATCCCGCTCACGCGCTCGAACGCGGGCGTCGCCGAGACGCCGAAGGGCGATAGCCCCAAAGGCGCGGTCGAATTCGAGCCGTCGCCGGAAGCAGTGCTCTCGCGGCTGCTCCCGAAATATCTCGAGTTTTCGCTCTACTCGGCGCTGCTCGAAACCGATGCCGCGTTCTTCGCTTCGCAACTGATCGCGATGAACAACGCCACGGATAACGCGAAAAAGATCATGGACGCGCTTACGATCCAGATGAACAACGCGCGTCAGGCATCGATCACCAAAGAAATCCTCGAAATCGTCGGCGGCGCGGAAGCGCTCGCCGGTTAATCACGAAAGCTTAGGAGTAGCCATGGCGGCCACCGGTAAAGTCGTTCAAGTTCTCGGCAACGTCGTCGACGTCGAATTTTCTGCAGATACGCTGCCGAACATCAACGACGCGCTCTCCGTGCGCGTCGGTTCCGACGCCGCGGGCGCGCAGTCGACGACGATGGGCGACGGAATCGAACTCGGCGGTACCGCGATGATGTCGCGCGACCTCGTGCTCGAAGTCCAAGGCGAACTCGGCAACAACCAGGTCCGCACGCTCGCGATGGGCTCGACCGACGGCCTCGTGCGCGGCGCCGCCGTCACGAACTCGGGCGCACCGATCACGGTGCCGGTCGGCGAAGGCACCCTCGGGCGCATCTTCAACGTCCTCGGCAAGGCGATCGACTCCGATGCGCCGGTCGAAGCGGCGGCGATGATGCCGATCCACCGCCTCGCGCCGACGTTCGCGGAGCAAGACCCGACGACGCGTATCTTCGAAACCGGTATCAAAGTCATCGACCTCATGGCCCCGTACGCGCGTGGCGGTAAGGTCGGACTCTTCGGCGGCGCGGGCGTCGGCAAGACGGTCCTCATCCAGGAGCTGATCCGTAATATCGCCTCGGTCCACAAGGGCTTCTCCGTATTCACGGGCGTCGGCGAGCGCACGCGTGAAGGCAACGACCTCTGGGTCGAAATGAAAGAGTCGGGAGTCCTCGCGCAGACGACGCTCGTTTTCGGCCAGATGGACGAGCCGCCAGGCGTGCGCTTTCGCATCGCGCAGACCGGCGTGACGATGGCGGAGTACTTCCGCGACGAGAAGGGCGCGGATGTGCTGCTCTTCGTCGACAATATTTTCCGCTATATGCAGGCGGGTTCGGAAGTCTCCGCGCTGCTCGGCCGCATGCCGTCGGCCGTCGGTTACCAGCCGTCGCTCGCAACCGAGATGGGTCGCCTCGAAGAGCGCATCACCTCGACGCGCAAGGGCTCGATCACCTCGGTGCAGGCCGTGTACGTGCCCGCCGACGACTACACCGACCCCGCCGTCGCCACGACGTTCGGACACTTGGACGCGACGACCGCGCTCTCGCGCCAGATTTCGGAACTCGGCATCTATCCGGCCGTCGATCCGCTCGCATCGTCCTCGCGCATCCTCGATCCCTCGATCGTCGGCGACGAGCACTACCGTGTGGCCCGTGGCGTGCAAGAGACGCTGCAGCGCTACAAGGATCTCCAGGACATCATCGCCATCCTCGGCGTGGAAGAACTCTCCGATGAGGACAAGCAGATCGTCGGCCGCGCCCGCCGCCTGCAGCGCCTCTTCTCGCAGCCGTTCTTCGTTGCCGAGCAGTTCACGGGTCGCCCCGGCGCATACGTGAAGCTGGCCGATACGATCGCCGCCTTCAAGGAAGTCCTCGAAGGCAAGCTCGACGATCTCCCGGAGCAGGCGTTCTACATGGCCGGTGGCATCGACGAAGTGAAGGCGAACGCCGAGAAGATGGGCGCCAAGGTCTAGCTCGTGGCAACCGCTGTCGGTTTCAAACTGATCACCCCGCTCGCCGTCGCGTTCGACGGCGAAGCGGAGCTCGTCATCGCGGTTGGGACCGAAGGCGAGGAGGGCTTCTACGCTAACCACGCCCCGTTCCTGACGGCGCTCAAGCCAGGCTTACTTCGGGCGAACGTGATCGAGAACGGCGTTGCGCGCCGTCTCGAACTCGCTTGCGGCGAAGGCTTCCTCCAGGCGCTTCCGGACAAGATCACGGTCTTGGTCGACGCTGCAGTCGATCGCGATGCGGTCGACGTCGCAGCGGCGCGGAACGACCTTGCCGCGGCAACCGATCGCCAAAAGGCGGCTGGCTCCGACCTACGCGTGGTCGCCCGGGAACAGGCCGCTATCGATTTCGCTACCGCGAAACTCCGCGTCGCAGGCCAAGCCTAGCCCGCCACCGCGTTAGGGAAAAGCGGCAGGCGGGCTCGATGGCCCGGCTACGACGGCGCGTAACTCGTTTACGAAGAGCGAAATCTCCGGAACGGGCGAACCCGTCGGCGACGTACTCGGCAGGGCGGATGCGGTCGGAGCCATCGTTGGGCTCGGGGTCGGCGAGCCGAAAATCGTCGGCTTGCCGGTCGGCGTCGCGAATGGCGGACCGGCCGGGTTCACTGCGGGCGAACCGCTCGAAATCGAACACGCGGAGCATACGGCCGAAGCGAAGATCGCAAGTAGGCGAAAGAGGCGGACGAGCATGCGCGAACCTTCGATATGCGAAGCCGTGAGTAGCGTATTCATGTCATACGGCGTCGTGCGGGGGGAGCCCCTGCCGTAACGCATCCGAAAGATGCCACGGGTCACTCCGCGAAAGAACGACACGATATGAAACGCTCGACGGGTTGGATCGCGATCGCCGGCGTCGCCGTGGAACTCGCTACGTATGCGATCGCTTCCTGGGTGATGGGCTTGCCCGAACCCAAGGCATTCGTGCGTCCGCGCAAGCAGCGCCGCATCGTGTACAAGCGCGTCGTCGAGCCTGCGCCCGCATACGCGTATGCGCAGCCGCAACCCGACCCCGAACATACGCCGCCCGTACCCGCGCCGGAGGTTGTCGCGCCCCGGGCCTCGGCCCCAGCGCCCGCGCCGCCGCCGGCCGCATCGCCCGCACCCGTTGCGGCAACGCCGGTAACGTACGCCGAGTCCATCCCCCCGGAGCCCCCGCTTCCGCCCGCGCCGCCTCCGCCTGCAGTGCGCGAGACGCCGCTGCATCTGCCGCCCACTTCGTCCGAAGCGGGCCAGGTCTTCGAGCCGTTGCCTTGGCAACGCATGCGCCCCGAGGCAGAGCCCGTCCCCGTAGCCCCGCCACCACCGCGAACGGCCGCCCCCGTAGAAGCTCCCGGACTCGCCGCCGAACCGCCGCCGTTCGTCGTTAAGTCACCCGTGGCCGCTCCTACGCCGCGTTTCGTCGCGCCGCCCGTGAGCGAGATCCCGCAGTACCTGCTCGACGGTGCGGAGCGGACGGCGCAGTTCCATCGGGCGTACACCAAAGCGGGTTGGGTTGCGCTCGGCTTCTACCCCGATGGCAGCGTCCGGATTGTCGACACCGATGGTGGGCAGTACGTTGGCTATGCGACAAGCGCGCGCGCCGCGATGAAGGAGTCGGGTGGCGGCCGCTCGTTCGAGATCGGAATCGGTGTCTCGGCCGAGCAACGTCTGCAGACGGCGTTCGTCGGCGGTATTCACGACGGCGAGAACGTGATCTTGGAAACCGTCGCCTCGCCTGCGGGTCTGCAGTAGCGTGAACACCCTCGACCGCCTCGAGACGACACTCCGCGCTCGCGGCGGTTTCCGCCTGAGCGGTTCGGTCGATACCCACGGCGCCAAGAACGCCGTCCTCCCGATCATGGCTGCGGCATTGCTCGCGAAGGGCAAAGTCACGCTCCACCGGGTGCCGCGTATTACGGACGTTTCCGTGATGTGGTCGCTGCTCGAAGCGCTCGGGGCGCGCTTGCGCTTCGAGGGGCGCAACACGATCACGATCGACGCCTCGAACGTGAACGTCCACCGCGCGCCGTACATGCTCGTGCGCAAGCTAGCTGCGTCGTTCGATATTTGCGGCCCGCTCCTCGGGCGCTTCGGTCGCGCCGAGGTGCCGCTGCCGGGCGGATGCGTGCTCGGCACGCGCGCAACCGACATGCACGAAGCCGCCTTTCGTGCCCTCGGGGCGAGCGTGACGAACGACCACGGCTATCTCGTTGCCGAATCCCTCGGTCCGAAGCTCGTCGGCGGCGATATCGAATTTCGTACGCCGAGCGTAGGGGCGACCAAAAACGCGATGCTCGCCTCCGTGCTCGCAAACGGCACGACGGTGATTCGTAACGCCGCGATGGAACCGGAGGTCACGGACCTCGCGAACTTCCTCATCAAAATGGGCGCGAAGATTTCGGGCGTCGGTGGCGTGACCCTCACGGTGGTCGGCGTCGACGAACTCCACGGCGTCGAGTACGAGGTGATCCCCGATCGCATCGTGACCGGAACGCTTCTGCTCTGCGGTGCGATCACGCGCGGCGACGTTACGGTTACCCGTTGCAATCCCGAGCACACGGCGATCCTCGAAGGCAAGCTTGCAGAGTGCGGTATCGAGATCACGACGGGCGCGGATTGGGTTCGAGCGAAGGCGCACAACGTCAAGAACGGCACCGATATCTTCACGGCGCCGTACCCCGGATTTCCCACCGATCTGCAGCCACCGATGCTCTCGTTTCTTTGCACGGCCCCGGGCCGGAGCGTGATCGAAGAAACGATCTTCAACGCGCGCTTCACGTACATCAACGAGCTCAAGCGCATGGGCGTCGATTACGCCATATCGCCCAACGGCAATACGGTCTCGATCACGGGCGTTTCGGAGCTCTCCGGCGCACCCGTCGAAGCGCCGGATATCCGCGCCGGTGCCGCGCTCGTCGTTGCCGGCCTTGCCGCGCAAGGTGAGACCGAGATCATCGGCCTCGAGTACATCGACCGCGGGTACGAGCGGCTCGAAGAGATGCTCACCACGCTCGGCGCGCACGTGCAGCGCACGAGCGGCATCACGCCGTTTGCAGAGCCGAACGGGATGTTCGAAACCAGCGAATATCCGAAAATCCGCATCTAGCTAGGCGCTCCCTCGACTTCACCGAACTCTCAACTACTCGTTCGTCTCTCGCGCCTCGGAGGCTTGAAGACCCTGGATATCGGTATCGATCTCGGCACGGCAAACGTGCTCGTCTACGTCAAAGGCAAGGGCATCGTGCTCCGCGAGCCCTCCGTCGTTGCGAAAGACGTCCGCACCAATCGTACGCTCGCGGTCGGTGAGGAAGCGCGTCAGATGCTCGGGAAAACGCCGAGCAACATCCAAGCGATCCGCCCGTTACGCGACGGCGTCATCGCCGATTTCGAAGTGACCGAAGCGATGCTCAGCTACTTCATCAAGAAAGTAACCCGCAATCGCTCGTTTTTCGAGTCGATCTTCCGGCCGAAACCCTCGGTAATCATTTGCGTTCCGGCGGAAATTACGTCCGTTGAAGAGCGCGCCGTTCGCGATGCAGCGAAGCTCGCCGGCGCGAAGAGCGTGGATATCATCGAAGAGCCGATGGCGGCCGCAATCGGCGCGGGGCTCCCGATCGACGGGCCTTCGGGAAACATGGTTGTGGATATCGGCGGCGGTACGACCGACGTCGCCGTGATCTCGCTCGGCGGGATCGTCGTCTCGCAATCGATCCGCGTCGCCGGGAACAAGCTCGACGAAGCGATCATTCGACACATTCGCCGCGTCTATAACCTGATGATCGGCGAGCGTACTTCCGAAGATATCAAAATTCGGATCGGTAGCGCGTATCGTCTCGATGGCGAGCTCACGATGGAGATCCGCGGACGCGATCTCATTAACGGGCTTCCGAAGACCGTGAAGATTACGAGCGACGAAATCCGCGAAGCGCTCGCCGAGCCCGTGCAAGCGATCGTCGAGGCGGTGAAGACCGTGCTCGAAAAGACGCCGCCGGAACTCGCCGCCGATATCATCGATCGCGGGATCATCCTCACCGGTGGCGGCGCACTCTTGCGCGGCTTGGATATTCTTCTCGGCGAAGTGACGGGCATTCCCGTGCTCGTGGCCGAGGATCCGATGTCGTGCGTCGCGATCGGCACCGGCCTTCGCGTCCGCTTGTAGGAGCCACAGCGTGCAACGTTCGCCCGCAAGCATCCGCCACGCGCGCGTCGCGCTCGCGATCGCGTTCTTTCTCGCGGGCGGCACTTACGCGCAGGCGAGCGGCGTGAGCAGCATCGAGACGAAGAACATGCATATCGAATCGCGGAAGTTACTGCTAAACGAAAATACGGGCGTGTTCTCGATGCCCTATCACGTGAAGTACACGCGGCCCGGCACCGATCTCGTCGGCGACCGCGCGCAAGGGAACGAAAAGTCCGAGCAGATTACCGTTTCGGGCAACGTCGTACTTCACAATAACGGGGGCTTTCAACCCGGCACGATCCCACAGGCAAGCGTCGGGAACGAACCGCAAACGCTCACGTGCGACGAACTCGCGGTCGATGCGAAAGCGAAGAATTACGTCGCGACGGGCAACATGCATTTCACGCAAGGCGCGCGCACGGCAACCGCCACGCGCGCGCAGCTCAACGAGTCCGCGCATCTGTTGACACTCGATGGCGCCGTGCAGATCGGCGACGGGAAGCAGACGTTCCGCGGCGATCACATGACGTACGATACGCTCACGGGCGAGGTGCATGCCACGGGTGGCCCGGGGATTCTCGACGCCCCCGGGATGCATGTCGAAACCCAGGAGTATCAGTACAACCAAACGAGTGGCGATTTTTCGATGCCCGGGCACGTCAAGTTCACGCGCGATGGCACGGATGCGGTCGGCGATCGCGCGCAGGGGAACACGCAAGCGCAAACCGTCACGATCGTCGGTAACGTCGTCGTGCACAACACGGGTGGCTACACGCCGCCCGCCGCATCGACCGCGAAAAAAACCGGCGCCGATCCGCAAACGCTTACTTCCGATAAACTCGAGATCGACAGCTTGACGAAGCACTACATCGCGAGCGGCCACATGCATTTCGCGCAAGGTGCGCGCAAAGCGAGCGCCGACACGGGCGACCTCGACGATGGGAAGCATCTCTTGGTGTTGCTCGGCGACGTACGCATCGATAGCGGGCGGAACACCTTCCGCGGCGACAAAGTGACGTACGATACCGAGGCCGGATCGTTCGAAGCGGAGGGCGCGCCCGGGACGTTGACGGCTCCGGTAGCGACGGCGAATCCACGTCCGGCGAAAACGCCGAAGCCGGGCAAGAATGCGAAGAAAGGCGGCAGCCCGAGCCCGGTGCCGAGCCTGACGCCCACTCCGTAGGCGATGCTCAATCTCTTCGGCGGCGGCGCGCCGGGTGGTGGTTCGGGTGGCGGCGATGCGACGGGTGCGAACGCACCGCTCGCGGCGCGGATGCGGCCGCGTAGCCTCGAAGAATTCGTCGGCCAACACCACATCGTCGGCGAAGGCCGCGCGCTTCGCCAAGCGATCGAAACGGATCGCGTGCCCTCGATGATCTTGTGGGGCCCGCCCGGGAGCGGTAAGACGACGCTCGCGCAGATCGTCGCGCAAACGACCGGCGCGCATTTCGTGATGCTCTCGGCGGTAAGCGCCGGCGTTGCCGATTTGCGGCGCGTGATGGGCGAGGCCGTCACGATGGCGCAGATGGGGCGGCGCACGGTACTCTTCATCGATGAAATCCATCGTTTCAACAAAGCGCAACAAGATGCGGTGCTACCGGCAGTCGAGAACGGTACCGTCACGCTCATCGGGGCGACGACCGAAAATCCGTCGTTCGAAGTCAACTCGGCGCTCATCTCGCGCTCGCGTGTGTTCGTGCTCAAGGCCCTTGCGGATAGCGATATCGCAGCGCTCGTGCGGCGCGCGCTTGACGATCGCGAGCGCGGGCTCGGCGCGCTCGGCGTGACGATCGCGGCCGACGCGCTCGAAACGCTCGCCAATCTCGCAAACGGCGATGCGCGCATCGCACTCGGCACGCTCGAGTTCGCGGCGACGACCGTGGCGGGCAGTGCGGCGCCAGGTGCGCGCGCAATCACGGTCGCGACGATCGCGGATGCGCTGCAGCGCCGCGCGATCGGCTACGATAAATCGGGCGACAACCACTACGACATCATCAGCGCGTTCATCAAATGCGTGCGCGCGAGCGATCCCGATGCCGCGATTTACTGGCTTGCGCGGATGATCGACGCGGGCGAAGATCCGCTGTTCCTCGCGCGACGGCTCGTGATCCTCGCAAGCGAGGACATCGGTCTTGCGGATCGCCACGCGTTGCCGCTCGCGATCGCCGCGCAACAAGCCGTGCATTTCGTCGGGATGCCCGAAGGGTTCTATCCGCTCGCGCACGCGACGCTCTATCTCGCGACCGCGCCGAAATCGAATACCGTCGGCCGCGCGTATAGTGCCGCGCTCGCCGATGTCGAAGCGACGCGCCAGGATCCCGTGCCGTTGCATCTCCGCAACGCGCCGACCAATCTGATGAAGTCGCTCGGGTATGGTGCGGGCTACAAATACGCGCACGGCGATTACGCCGCGGCGAACGCGCAAGGCCCGCTTCCGCCTGCAGGGCGTTTGCAAGATTATCTCCCGGAAGCTTTACGCGAGCGCTCGTACTACGAGCCCGGCAAACAGGGCGACGAAGCACCTTACGTCGGCTGGATCGCCGAACGCCGCCGCGCCACAAACACGAGTGCGAACGCGGGATTCGACGATGCCGCTTCGGCTGCAGATGACGATGGCATCGAACTCTAGCAAACGCATTTACGCGGACTACGCCTCGACGACGCCGATGCGCCCCGAGGTCGTCGCCGCGATGGAGCCGTGGTATGCGAACGCGTATAACGCAAGCTCGCTCCATGCCGAAGGACGTCGCGCACGCGCCGCGATCGACGACGCGCGACACACGATCGCGCAGGGCATCGGCGCGAGAGACGGTGAGATCGTCTTTACGAGCGGGGGCTCCGAATCGGATAATCTCGCGCTCTTCGGCATCGCGCGCGCCTGCCGAACGCGGGGCAAGCATATCGTCGCGTCGGCGATCGAGCATCACGCCGTGCTGCACGCGCTCGACGTGTTGCGCGACGATGGTTATCGCATCACGCTCGTCCCCGTCGATCGGAACGGCGTCGTCGATGAGGAGGCGTTCGCGGCGGCGCTCGGCCCCGAGACGATCCTAGCGAGCGTCATGCTCGCGAACAACGAGCTCGGCACGATCCAGCCGATCGCGCGACTGGCCGCGCTCGCGCGCGCGAACGGCACGTTCTTTCACACCGATGCGATCCAAGCACCCGGGCGCATGCCGCTCGATGTGCGCGCGCTTGGCGTCGACGTGGTATCGCTCGCCGCGCATAAGTTCTGCGGCCCGAAAGGCACGGGCGCGCTCTACGTACGAACCGGGACGCCGCTTGCGGCGACGATCGTCGGCGGGGGGCAAGAGGCCGCGCGGCGGGCGGGTACGGAAAACGTCGCGGGAATCGTCGGCATGGCCCATGCGCTCGCCCTCGCAACGGCCGAGGAAGCGGCGGAGAGCGCGCGTTTGCGGGCCCTCCGCGATTCGTTCGCCGCCCGTCTCGCCGAAGCGGTACCGCAAGCGCTCTTCGTGGGGACCGGGGCGGCGCGGCTGCCACATATCGCGAGCGTCGCCTTCCCGGGCACGACGAGCGATGCGTTCGTCATGGGCCTCGATCTTGCGGGCGTAGCGGCGTCGGCGGGAAGTGCCTGCGCCGCAGGGGCGGCCGAACCGAGCCATGTCGGGCGCGCGGTCGGCCTCGCGCCCGCCGCGCTCGTGGGCCTCGTCCGCTTCTCGTTCGGGCGCGCGACGACGAGCGAGGAGATTGCTCGCTTGGTCGACATAGTAACGAGCGTCGCGCGCGCGCAGCAACGGTTCACGGCCGACGAAATCGCATAGCTCGCGCGGTTTATCGCTTTATTCTATGGGGTAAGCACCCTCGGTATAGGGTCATCCCGGAGGTTCTCCTTTGACAGCGACAGGCTTCGATTGGGCAAGCGCGCGCGAAATTGCCGTAACGATCATGGCGCTCTGCTTTGGCATCGGCGTGTTTTTAGTGTGCTCGGCGCTCGCATCCGTGTTGCGCCGCACGAACAAGACGCTCGATGAGGTCGATTCGCTTATCGCCTCGTTGCAGCCGCCGATCGTCGAAACGCTCGGTCACGTCGGCGGTATCGCGAACACGGCCGATACGACGCTCGCGCGCATCGGTGGCGTGATCGGGCAACTCGAAACGGTTGCCGAGGGCGTCGGCAAGACCTCGCGCCTCGCAACGGCTGCCGTCGGTCCCGCGATCGTCAACATCGGCGCGACGCTAACGGGGATCAGCGCCGGGCTCCGGCGCCTCACCTATGGCCGGAAAGGCGTCGATCCCGACGTCACGGGGAGCTGACGATGGCAGATGACTTGCACGAGGAAGCCGAATCGACGGACCGCGGTCCTTCGGGCGCCTCGTTCGTAAGCGGCGTCTTGATCGGAGCGCTCGCCGGTGCCGCACTCGCCATGATTTTCGCGCCGCAAACCGGCGAGGAAACGCGCGATCTGCTTTATGCGAAGGCACGCGAAACGAGCGAGCGCGTTCGCGATACGGCAGAGGATGTTTCGGTCACCGCCTCGGCAGCGGCGACCGCGGCGGCCACGGGTGTCGGCGCGAAGGTCGGCGACGTTATCGGTGACGTCTCCGCGGGCGCGGGCGACCTCTATTCGCGCGGAAAGCAGATCGTCGACGAGGCCCGCGCGCGGGTCGATGCGGCGGTCGTCGACGGAAAAGCTGCCGCTGCTCAAGCGCGCACCACACTCGAAGAAACGAACTAGGGAGCGATCTTGGATATCAAAGTCAACGTCCGCGAATCCGAAGGCGACGCATACGTCGTGGAACTTACGGGCGAAATCGACGTCTATACCTCGCCGAAGGTCAAGGACGCGATCACCGAGCTCATCGATCAGGGGCACTACAACCTCGTGATCAACCTCGAAAAAGTGCGCTACATCGATTCGACCGGTCTCGGCGTTTTGATCGGCGGCCTCAAGCGCGTGCGCGAGCACGGCGGCTCGGTCAATCTCGTCTGCACGAATCCGCAGATCAAGAAGATTTTCGACATCACCGGTCTCGTGAAGATCTTCGGGATCTTCGACGATGAGCAAGCCGCCATGAAATCGCTCGTGTGAGCCCCGATCTCGCTACCAACGACAATCTCGGCACGGTCGAGCTCGCCATTCCCGCAAAAGCGGAATGGGTTGCGGTCGCGCGCCTTGCCGTCGCCGCCGTTGCGAGCCGCTTACGGTTTTCGGTCGATGAGATCGAAGACGTGAAGCTCGCGATCGCGGAAGCATGCACGACGTGTATCCAATACGCGCAGAGTGCCGCGCGCATCGCGATCACGTGCGAAGCGGAAGCGGAGTTGCTCCGCGTTTCGGTCGGCGTACGCGGCACGGGCCCGCGCTTGCATGCGGTGCCGGAAAGCGACGACGCCTTGCAAACGGACGATCTCGGCATCTTTCTCATCCGCGCACTTATGGATACGGTCGAGCAATCGGATACGACCGATGGCCGTATCGTCGTCATGACGAAACACGTCGTCGTCTAAACGATGCAAGCCACGACTCCGGAACCCCAGCGTTGGAATCGGCAAAAAGCGCGCGATACGTTCGCCCGTTTCGCCGTGATCCGCGACGACCGCGCGAGCGCCCGTATCATGGCGACGGGCCAAAACGAGTACGATTTCTTACGTAGCGAACTCACCGTCGCGCATCTCAACCTGGTGCGTTATCTCGCCGTCAAATTCGCAAATCGCGGCGAAGCGCTCGACGATCTCATCCAGGTCGGCACGGTCGGCCTGCTCAAGGCGATCGATCGTTTCGACCTCGAGCGGGGCGTCGAGTTCACGACCTACGCAACGCCGACGATCGTCGGCGAGATCAAGCGGTATTTTCGCGACAAGGGCTGGGCGGTAAAAGTCCCACGCCGCCTGCAAGAGCTCAACCTCGCCGTGAACCGTGCGATCGAAAAGCTGACGGTGAAGCTCGGGCATAGTCCGACCGTCGCGGAACTCGCATCGGCACTCGGCGCGACGCAAGAAGATATCCTCGAAGCGCAAGAACTCGGGCAAGCGTATAACCTGCTCTCGCTCGATACCGAGCTCTCCGGCGAAGGCGATAAGAAATCGCAAACGCTCGGCGATTACGTCGGCCAGAAAGACCCCGCGCTCGAACTCTTCGAGGACCGTGCGAATTTGGAGCGTGCGTTCGAGATCCTCAGCGGGCGCGAGCGCGTGATCCTCTATTTACGTTTCTACGAAAGCGTTTCGCAAACGGAAATCGCGAAGCGTTTGAACGTGTCGCAGATGCACGTTTCGCGGCTACAGCAGAAAGCACTCGAAAAACTGCGCGGCGTCCTCAAAGAGAAGTAGCTGGCGCGAGCGGCGAACGATTGTGCCGACCATGAAGAGCCAAGAACTCCGTCAAGCATTCATCGATTTCTTCGTCGCGAAGGGGCATAAACACGGCGCATCCGCCACGTTGATTCCCGATGCGATGTCGACGACGCTCTTCACGATCGCCGGCATGGAACCGTTCGTTCCGGCGTTTCTCGGCGACGTTCCAGCGCCCGCGCCGCGCGTCGTTACGGTCCAACGCTGTCTTCGCGTGGCGGGGGCGAAGAGCGACATCGAAAACGTCGGGCGCACCGGGCGTCACGGTACGTTTCTCGAGATGCTTGGCAACTTCTCGTTCGCCGACTACTACAAAGTCGACGCGATCCGTTACGCTTGGGAATTCCTCACGCAGGTGATGCGGCTCGATCCCGAACGGCTCTACGTCACGTGTCACACGAGCGACGACGAAGCGCAACGCATCTGGGAAACGGAAATCGGCATCGACCCCGCGCGTATTTCTCGGTTCGATGAAGATAATTTCTGGACGATGGGGCCGACCGGGCCGTGCGGTCCGTGTTCCGAGTTGTTTTACGATACCGGCATTGCAAACGCGCTCTCGCCGGAAGATACGGGGCCGAATCTCGGCAATCGGTACGTCGAGATTTGGAATCTCGTCTTCCAGCAATACAATCGCGCGGCCGACGGCACGCTTACCGAATTGCCGAAGAAGAATATCGATACGGGCGCCGGGCTCGAGCGGATGCTCGCGGTTGCGAACGGACAGGTTTCGATGTACGAGACCGATCTCTTCACCGATCTCGTCGATGCGCAACCCGCCGTCGGGCAAACGTCGCTTGCGCCCACGGAGCAACTGGTACGCCGGCGTATCGTCGCGGATCACGCGCGCGCGGCGACGTTCCTAATCGCCGATGGCGTGTATCCGTCGAACAACGATCGCGGCTACGTGCTGCGCTTTCTCATCCGGCGTGCGATTCGCAACGGTCGGCTGCTCGGCTATCCGCGTGGCTTCTTCGCCGATCTCGCAACCGCCGTCGTCACGTCGCTCGAATCCGGTTATCCGGAATTACGCACGCGTTTGCACGACGTGCAGGCGGCGCTGCGGATGGAAGAGACCAACTTCGAGCGCACGCTCGATCGCGGGATGGATTTGCTCGGAACGATGATCGACGATGCGATCGCGGATTGCACGCAGATTCTCACGGGCGACGACGTCTTCACGCTGCACGACACGTATGGCTTCCCCGCAGAGCTCACGCGCGAGATCGCCTCGGAACGTGGCGTCGCCGTCGACACGAGCGGGTTCGATGCGGCGATGCAGGCGCAACGCGAGCGCGCGCGGGCGGATGCTCGTTCCAAGCGCGCGGTCGTCAGCGTCAACGAGTTACCGACGCTTGCGAGTACGTTCCACGGGTACGACGGGCTCGAAGCGCACGGTACGATTCTTGCGATCTTACGGAACAATGCGCCGGTGCACGAAATCGCCGCGGGCGACGAAGCGCAAGTGATCCTCGATCGCACGGCGTTCTACGCCGAAAAAGGCGGCCAGATCGGGGATCGTGGCACGATCGAGAACGGCGACGGCAGCTTCGCCGTGACGGATACGCAGTTTATCGGCGAGGCGATCGCGCATCACGGTCGGCTCGCGCATGGGACGCTGCGTGTGGGCGACGAAGTCGCAAGCTGCGTCGATCCGCGTTGGCGTGAGGAAATCCGTCGCCATCATACGAGCGCGCATCTCTTGCAGCGCGCGCTGCGCGACGTGCTCGGCGACGACGTGGTGCAGGCCGGTTCGTGGGTCGGCATCGATCGCATGCGGTTCGATTTCCGCAGCCCGGGCGGTGCGCTCACGCAAGAGCAAAAGCGCACGGTGGTGCAGCGCGTCAACGCGATGATCCGCGAAGATCATCATTTGGAAACGCGGGAGCTCTCGATCGAGGAAGCGCGCAAGAGTGGTGCGATCGCGATGGCGGGCGAGAAATACGGCGATGTCGTGCGGGTCGTGATGGCCGGGCCGTCGGTCGAATTTTGCGGCGGGACGCACGCTCATGGCACGGGCGAACTCGGGCTGTTCGTGATGCTCTCGGAGTCGTCGATCGGCAGCGGTATCCGGCGCATCGAGGCCGTCGTTTCGAAGGCTGCCGAAGCGTTCGTCGAGCGGCGAAGCGAGCTCGTCGCGGAGCTCGCGGAATCGTTATCGACGAAACCGGAAGATTTGCTCGATCGTGTCGCGCGCTTACAAGCTGAAGTTCGCGAAGCGCAGAAGGCACTCGGCGATGCCAAGGCTCGTCTCGCTTCGGCCGATGCCGCAGAGTACGTCGCACGCGCGGAAGAACTCAAAGGCATCCCGGCGTTGCTCGCACGCGTCCCCGATGCCGGCGCCGAAACGCTCCGCGTGCTCTCGGGTGCGATTCGCGCGCGGATGCCACATGGCGTCGTCGCACTTATCGGTATCGAGAACGACAACGCTTCGCTGCTCGTCACCGCGAGCGACGATGCGGTCAAAGGTGGCGTGCACGCCGGAAATCTCGTGAAACTCGCCGCACCGCTGCTCGGCGGCAAGGGTGGCGGCGCGGCCGCGCAGGCGCAAGGCGGCGGCAAGAACGGCGGCGGGGCCGATGCCGCGCTCGCCGCGATCCGCGCCGCGCTCGCATAGGTGATCGCCCGTTTCGCGGCTCCGTTTTTCACCGCAGTTCTCCGAGCGGCGGTGCTGTGCTTCGCAACGCTCGGCGCTGCGACGGCGCCCGCAACGACGCTCGAGCGCTATCGGGCGGCACTCGCAGAAGCGGTGCCCGCGCCGTTCGTCTCTTTCGAATATTCGGTCGAGCAAACGGGCGTGCGCGATTTTCAGGAAACCCATCGTATCTATCGCGATGCCACGCACGAACGTGACGAGCTTCTCTCCGTAAACGGAGAGGCATTGTCGCGGCCCGTCGTGCGGCTCTTTCGCAACCGGCCCGATCGTTACGCGATCGCGCGCATCGCGCCCCGCGCGGCGAACTACGCGTTCGCCTATGCGGGTGTCGCGCGCGACGGCAAGCGCACCGGGTACCAATTCGCGACCGTTCCCAAAGTGCCAGGGGCGTTTCGCATCGATCGATTATCGGTCGACACGCATGCGTTCATGCCGCAACGCGTGCAGTTCACCGCGAAGAGCGGCGCGGTCGTCGGCCGCGGAAGCGTGAGTTTCACGAAGATCGAGCGCTTTTGGGTACCGACCGTCGCTACGATCACGGCAACGGTCGCGGGGAAACCGACGCGTGAGAAGATCGTGTGGGGCCGCTACCGGTTTCCGCAAAGCCTCCCCGCGAACGTCTTCACGCCGCCGCGGCGGTTGCCGCTCGTCGAACCGACGCCGGGCGCGTTCGGCGGCCCCTAGCTAGAGGGCCTGCGCTGCGGCGTCGGCGCGGATCGTGCCGAGGTGCGCGTTGACGCACTCGTCGCGTAGGGTCCAGGTATCGCCCGTCACGTCGAAAACCGCATAGGCGGCGTTCTCCACCCGCACGTCCCAAAGCGCGTCGAGCGGGCGGCCGGCGATCGTCAGCAGCGCGATGCGGACGACGGCATCGTGCGAGCACACGAGCACGTCGCCATCGCCGTTCGTACGGGCGAGCTCCTCCGCAAACGCAAGCCAGCGCGCTTGCACGTGGCGCAGTGTTTCCCCGCCTTCGAAACTTACGGAGTCCGGGGCGAGGCGCCACGTGCGGTACAAGGCAACGTCGTTCGCCTCGATCTCGTTACGCAGGCGGCCTTCCCAATCGCCGTGGGCGATCTCGGTCAGGCGGTCGTCCGTCTCGATCGGGAGATCGACGCGGTCGGCGACGAATCGCGCCGTGGCCTGACAGCGCCAGAGCGGGCTTGCGATGATGCGCGCGATGTGCGGTCCGTGCGGCGGCGCGAAGGCGTTCCCGAGTGCGGCCGCCTGGCAAATTCCAAGCGCCGTAAGCGCGGACTCCCGGCGCCCCTGGTAACGCCCGGCAAGATTCCAGGTCGTCTCGCCGTGGCGGACCATATATACGCGCATCGCTTTTGAATTGCGCGAAACGCCGCCCGACCCTGGCGAGGGTCCGCTGCGATGGCGACTCCTACGCCGCGCGCCCCTGCGAGCGACACGAAGCGACGACGAGTTCTGCTGCCTCGAGCGCCGCGCGGGCATCGCGTGCGATGAAGGCCGTATTCGGGTCGCCGCCACCGAGCGCATCCGGATACCGGGTGGGCGCATAGAACTTGTCGAGGCTCATCGCAAGCATCGCAACCTCGCTCGGCAACGCGGCTCCATTGCGTTCTAATTCATCGACGAGGGTGCTCGTAAGATGTGTTCGCGGGGCATCGCCGCACACGATAACGAGGAGCGCCTTTAGCGCTTTCTCCGCAGCTTGTTGCGCGTGGAAACACGCGATGCTCGGAATGCGTTCGGCGTAGTCGCTTGCGACGACGAGATCGTTTTCCGCTGCCGTGAACCAATGCTCCGCCGTGGTGCGGCGGTCAGGCTGCATCGAGCCGTCGCGCTTGCGCGAGAATCGTCCGACCGAAGCTCGTCGTCGGCAACACGTTCGTAAACTCGTCCGGGGTGACGACGACGAAATCGTAGCCGACGCGTACGCTCAACCGTTCGCGAATGGCGTCTTCGCGAAGGACACGTCGTAACGGTGTGTCGCGAATCACCAGCAGGTCTAGGTCGCTCTCCGGACCGACGCGATCGAGTGCGTACGAACCGAAAGCGTAGACGGCGTGGATATCGCCGAGCGCACGGCAAACCGCGACGACGTCATCGGCGGCGGCGTCGAGCCGGCGCCGTTGCTCGGCACAACGCTCCGCATATCGCATGGCCCACGTTTCGGGGGCGCCGGAGCGAACCCCGTCGCTCAGACGAAGAGCGAGCGTACCGAGGCGATGCCTTCGATCGCGCGGATCGCTTCGCGCGCGGCGTCGGGGACGACGCGGTCCGTTGCGAGCACCATCATCGCCACGCCGCGTTCGTCGTCGCGAGAAACTTGCATCGTCGAGATGTTGATCTCGGCCGCGCCGAGGATCGTGCCGACGCGGCCGATCATGCCGGGAACGTCGCGGTGGCGCGTGATGAGCAGCGCGCCGATCGGCGTGGCGTCGACGGCATAGCCATCGAGCTCCACGATACGCGGCGTGCCGTGCAGCGACGTTGCCGTAAGCGAGATGTCACCGCCGACGAGCCGGAGCGAAGCGGCATAGGGGCCGGTCGCGTTTGCGTCGCCGCGCACGTCGACGCGCACGCCGAGTTCGCGCGCGATCGCGTCCGCATTGACCACGGAGACGCGACGGTCGGTTGTCGATTGTAAGAGCCCGGAGAGGAACGCCGTGACGAACGGCTCCGATGGCGCCTCGGCGAGCGCGCCTTGCAGCACGAGCGAGAACGTCGGTAGCGTTTGCGGGCGCGCGAACGGCGGATAGAAGCGGCCGATGCGATAGGCGACTTCGAGAAACGGCTTCACGCGATCGGCATCGGGGCCGGTCGGCACGGGCGCATTGACGGCGCCGCTCGCAGGTGCACCGATAAGGGCTTGCACGATATCGGTTGCGAGTTCGATCGCGATGCGATCGAGCGCTTCGTGGGTCGAGCCGCCGAGGTGCGGCGTGCTGTAGACCTTCGGATGACGATGCAAGCGCGCACCGGAGCCATCCGGCGGCGGGGGTTCCTCGGCAACCACGTCGAGTGCGGCGCGCGCGATGGTTCCGGCATCGAGTGCGGCGAGCAAGTCGTCTTCGACGATCACGCCGCCGCGCGCGCAGTTGATGAGATACGCGTGCGACTGCATTTTGGCAAGGCGTGCGGCATCGAACATCCCACGCGTCAGCGATGTAAGCGGCGTGTGGATCGTCACGATGTCGCTCCGTGCCAGCATCGCATCGAGATCGAGCAACTCGGTCCCGAACGCTTCGGCGCGCGCGGAGGTAATGAACGGGTCGTGCGTGAGGACGTGCATCCCGAACGCGCGCGCGCGCGAAGCGATGTTGCCGCCGATGCGCCCGAGGCCGACGATGCCGAGCGTCTTGCCGTGCAACTCGGTGCCGATGAGATTCTTGCGATCCCAGCGCCCGGCGCGCAGCGAGGCGACGGCGTCCGGCGTGAAGCGCGCGAGCGAAAGCATCAGCGCGAACGTTTGCTCCACGGCGGCGAGCGTGTTCGCACCCGGCGTGTTGAGCACGAGGATGCCGGCCTCGGTTGCGGCGGGGACGTCGATCGCATCGACGCCCGCGCCGGCACGCGCGACGACGAGCAGCCCCGCGCCCGCTGCGAGCAGATCGCGATCGACGCGCGTTTCCGAGCGAACGATCAGCGCCTCCGCGCCCGCGCCGATCGCGGCTTTGAGCTCGTCGCGGCTTTTTCCGACGAGCGAAAGTACGGTAAGGCCCGCCGCACGGAGTACGGCAAGGCCGGATTCTGCGAACGGTTCTGCGACGACAACGCGCTTGGATAGGCTCGACTGTTGCACGCGCCGTACTTGCACCAGCGTGGCTACCGTCCCCGCCGTAGCGCGCTTGCGTTTACCGATCCCGCGTTCCACGATCGCCGTCGCACTCGTTGCGTTTCTCGTGACGGCATCGCTCGCACATGGCCGTGTGACGCCATACAACAATTACGTGTTGCTCGCGCAGGCATGGCTGCACGGGCATGCATGGATCGATTGGCCGGGCGCGTACATCGACGCGCTCCCTTATAACGGGCGCTACTACGTCATCGAAGCGCCGATGCCGGCCGTGCTTCTGCTCCCGTTCGTCGCGTTGTTCGGGGCGGTGAATCAAACGCTGCTTGCGATCGCGCTCACGAGTATCGGCACGACCGCCGCCTTCGCGTTCGCGCGGCGCGTTGGCGTGGCGCGCGAACGCGCGTATTGGATCGCCGGATTCTTCTTACTCGGCACCGATCTCGCATGGGCGGGTATGCTCGGCGACGTTTGGATGATCGCGCACGTCGCGGGCGCGGCGTTCGCGATGTGGGCACTCGCCGAAGCGGTCGGCAAGCGACGCGGTTGGCTCGTTGCGTTGCTCGTGGTTTGCGGTTTCGAATCGCGTTTTTCTCTCGTGCTCGCGATTCCGCTCTTTGCGTATCTCGTCGCGCGCGATCGCGTTCGCGCGGATGCCGAACGCACGCTCGCTGCGTTCGGCGCGGTGTGTGGAGCTGGCGCGGTACTTTGGGTTTCGTGGAACCTCGCACGCTGGGGCGTACCGAACGACATCGGTTACACGGCATGGTATCACCAAGATGCTGCCGGCTCACCGGTTGGATCGCCCTTTCAACTTCGCTATTTCTGGTACGAAGTCGAATCGTTCTTTCTTAGCGGTCCGACGTTTCGCGCGACCCCGCCTTTCGTCGTTCCGGAGATGACCGGACAGTCGCTCTTGTGGACGAGCCCGGCGCTCCTCTTGGCGTTCTTTGCGCGCGGGCCCCGCACGCTCGTCGTCGCGCTCTGGCTTCTTGCTGCCGTCACGGCAGCTCCATCGTTTGTCTATTACGTTAACGGATTCGCGCAGTTCGGTATGCGTCATGCGCTCGATTTCGAGCCATTCCTCGTCGGGCTGATGGCGCTCGCCGCGCGCGAACGCCTGCACGCAACGTGGAAAGTGCTCATCGCTTATAGCATGCTCGTCGGCCTGTGGGGCTGTTGGTACTGGAACGCGTTTTTCCGCGCACCATAGTCGTGCGCTTCCGAACGTTTGCGATGTTTGCAAATAGGGCAAAAGTCCCGTAGCACTCATCTAACATTCGTTGGTGCACGCACCAGTGTCGGAGGAACCCATGGCAGATCGTAACGTTATCGTCAAAGAATCGGGCGGCTCGGCCGCAACCTTCGGCATCGTCGCCGTCGTCGTCATCGCAGCGCTGATCGCGCTCTTTATGTGGCAGCCGTGGAATTCCACGAGCACCACGAAGACCGATAGCACCTCGGTATCGGCTCCGGCCGCTGCTGGCGCTGGTACGACCAACACCACCACGTCGACCACGCAGAAGCAGTAGGAGCGCGCATCATGGGCGGATTACTCTACGGTCTCGTCGTTCTCTTGGTGATCTTTTGGTTACTTGGATTCACGGTCTTTCATCTCGGCTCGATCATCCATCTCGTGATCGTGGTCGCACTCGTCCTGCTCGTGTTCAACATCCTGACCGGGCGCGGCGCGAAAGTCTGACCTCGTGACGGCGCGCAAGAAACCGCTCGCGGAGTATGTCCGTAAGCGTGATTTCTCGGCGACGCCGGAACCTTCCGATACTCCGAAAACACGGAAACGCAGCGGGCCTTCGGGCACGCTGCGTTACGTCGTTCAAAAACATCGCGCGAGTCGATTGCATTACGACTTCCGGCTTGAAGCCGGTGGCGTGCTCGCTTCTTGGGCGATCCCGAAGGGCCCGATCCTCGATCCTGCGGAGAAGCGGCTCGCGATGCACGTCGAGGACCACCCATACGACTATCACGATTTCGAAGGGATCATTCCCGAGGGTAATTATGGCGCGGGCGACGTCATCGTGTGGGACGCCGGCACCTACACGCTCGCCGAAGGGAGCGATCCGGTCGCGGAGATCGCAAACGGTAAGATCAAATTCATCCTCGCCGGCACGAAACTCGGCGGGATGTTCACGCTCGTGAAAATCAAGAAACACGACGAGGGCGAGCAGAGCGAACCGTGGCTCTTGATCAAGGACCACGACCGTTTCGTCGATCCGGCATTCGATGTCGATGCACACCCGCAATCGGTCGTTTCGGGAAAAACGAATGACGAGATCAAGGCGGATACGCTTGCGGCGCATTGGGTATCAAATCGTGCCGCCGAGCCGAAGGCGCCGGTTCGCAAGAAGCGCGCGTTGCGCGCCGTCGCGGATGTAGTGCCCGCAGAACCGATCCCGCATGTCGCCACGCCGATGCTTGCGACGAGCGTCGAGGAGCCTTTCGACGACCCAGAATGGTTGTTCGAAATCAAATGGGATGGGTACCGCGCGCTCGTCACGGTTGCGGCCGATAGCACCGTCGCCGCTGCCTCACGCAACGGCAACGATCTTCTGAAGAAGTTTCCCGATTTGGCAACGATCGGTGACGCGTTTGCGGAGTTGCCGGTGCTCGTCGATGGTGAAGCCTGTGCGCTCGATGCGGAGGGCGTTTCGTCGTTCGAGCGTTTGAACGCGGGCGACCCCGTAACGTTCGTTGCGTTCGACCTCCTGTACGCGGGTGGCCGCGATCTGCGCGAACTCCCGCTCGAAGAACGCAAAGCGCATCTCGCACGCATCGTGCACGCGGATGGCGGCGTGCTCGTCAGCGATCATATCGTCGGCACGGGAACGGCTTTATTCGCCCTTGCGAAAGATCGCGGCCTTGAGGGCATCGTTGCGAAGAAGCGCGACGCGCCCTATCGTAGCACGCGTTCGCGTGACTGGCGCAAGATCAAAGCGCTGCGGTCGCAAGAGTTCGCCGTCGGAGGTTGGACCGAGCCGAACGCCGGGCGCAAGGGATTCGGTGCGCTCTTGCTCGGCTATTACGATGGGCCGGTATTCCGCTACGCGGGCAGCGTCGGCAGTGGCTTCGATGCCAAGCAGCTTGCGGCGATCGCGAAAATACTGCGCGCCGCGGAGTGCGATCGTGCACCGTTTGCAAACGTGCCGAAAACGGTGACGAAAGCGCATTTTGTCGAGCCCAGGCTCGTCGCGCAGGTCCGTTTTACCGAGTGGACCCGCGATGGAAGCCTGCGCCATCCGGTGTTTCTCGGACTGCGCGACGATAAGGACGCACGCGACGTGCGGCGTGAGGCGTAACCATGCCACAACCAAAACGCAGCGACGTGCTCGTCGGCGACCGAACGCTCTCGTTCAGCAATCTCGATAAGGTGCTCTTTCCCGCAGATGGGTACACCAAGGGCGATCTCATCGCGTATTACCGAAGCATCGCGCCTGCGATCTTGCCGCATCTCGCGGGGCGCCCGCTCACGATGGAACGCTTTCCCAACGGGCTCGGCAAGGAGTCGTGGTGGGAGAAGCACGCGCCTCGCGGCGTGCCGCCGTGGGTGCGGATCACGACGGTTGCTTCCGGAAGTGCGAAAAATGCGGATATCGCGTTCATCGTGTGCGACGACGAAGCGACGCTCGCGTATGTCGCGAACCTCGCGTCGGTCGTGCTGCACGTGTGGACTTCGAAACTGCCCGATCTCGACGAGCCCGATCTCATGCTGTTCGATCTCGACCCGTTCGACGGATGTACGCTGGCAACGCTTGCGAATACGGCGCTCGCGTTCCGCGCCGCGTGCGAGGAAATCGGCCTCGCACCGCTCGTGAAGACGACGGGGGGCAGCGGTCTGCACGTCGTGATCCCGCTCGAGCCGGGGTACTCGTACGACACGATCAAGGTCTTCGCGGAGATCGTCGCGCGCCACGTGCATGGCGTGTTGCCCGCGCTCACGACGCTCGAACGGACGATTGCAAAACGGCCGCGCGGCAGCGTCTATCTCGACTACGTGCAGGTCGGTCGCGGCAAAACGTTGACCGCGCCGTACACGGTGCGTGCGCGCGACGGTGCGCCCGTTTCGATGCCGCTTGCGTGGGACGACGTGAGCGCGATGGCACGAAAACGTGCGACGTCCACCGAACCCGAAATGACGCGCTGGACGATCGCGAACGTCCCCGCGCTTCTCGCAAAACACGGCGATCCGTGGGGCGGCGATCGTTGGCAACCGCAGAGCCTGGATGCCGCATCGGGAGCGATTCGGGAACGCTGGTCGTAGCCCGCGCTGGGCGTTGCCGCCGCGTACTAGCCGGGTTGCATCGTCGGTGCGACGGTGGGAGCCGTGCGCCCACGAACGCAGCGTTCCACGCTCGACATGACGGGCGGCGTGCCCGTCAGGAACCGTCGCTCGAACGTCTTATCGTCGATGCGGGTGTAAACCATCGATTGCAAACCGCGGCCGATGTTGCCGGCGATCGCGCCATCGAAGCGAAGCGTATCGCCCTGCCATTCGCTACTCGCATAATCCCCGACGAACTGGACGCCGTTTCCGCCGCGAAAGCGCGTGGAAGCGATGAGGTTCGTGCCGTTGGTGCCATAAGTTTCGCCTGCCGCGCCCGCGATCGGACCGTCTTCGGGCGCCCACGCGCTCCGTTCTTCGAGCCCGCCCGTGGTGACGGTGTACGTTTTCGCGACGAGGTTATCGTATCCGGTACGACACGCCCATTCGCCAAAACGCGTATGCATCGCGAGCGCTCGTTTCCGCTCCGACGGGCTCGGCCCCGATCGCCGAAATCGCTGTGATACAAGCGAGGAAAGCGACGAACGCGGCTCGGGCAAGACGAGAAAACGGTACACCCATGGACACGGGTTGCCACTACTCCAGCGGCGGTTCCTGCATCCGAGCGGACGCCGGGCCGAATGTCACGAAACCGCGCTCCGAATGGCGCGCGAGCGGGCACATGGAGCAAACGATGGCACACGCGATCTGGTCCGGTTCGATCAACTTCGGCTTAGTCACGATTCCGGTGAAGCTCTTTACCGCCGTGCGCGGCAACGAATTGAAATTCAACTTTCTGCATAAGAAAGACGAAGGCCGTATCAACAACGTGCGCCGTTGCGCGATCGACGGCGAGGAAGTGGCGTACGCGGATCTCGTGCGCGGCTTCGAATACGAAAAGGGCCGCTACGTCATCGTTTCGGACGAAGACTTGAAGCGGGTCAACGTCGAGGCGACGCAATCGGTCGACATCGTCGAGTTCGTCGATCTCAGCGAGATCGATCCGATGTATTTCGACGTTCCGTATTATCTCGAACCCGAAAAGAAGGGCCGTCACGCGTACGCGCTGTTGCGCGAGGCGCTTAAAGAGGCGAACAAGGTCGGCATCGCCCGCGTGGTCATCCGCTCGCGCGAGCATCTCGCCGCGCTAAAGCCGAACGGGGAAGCGCTCGTGCTGGAGCTGATGCATTGGGCCGATGAAATCGTACCGGCGAAGACCTTCGACTTTCCGGCGCTCAAAGAAGACGTCGCTCCGGCCGAAATGAAGGTCGCGAAGATGCTCATCGATACGATGACGGCGACGTTCGAGCCCGAGAAATTCCACGATCGGTATCGCGAAGCCGTCATGGCGATGATTGAAACGCGCGCCGCCGGCGAAGAACTTCCGGAAATCCCGAAAAAAGCGGCACCGCGTTCGAACGTCGTCAATCTCATGGACATCTTGCAGAAGAGCCTCGACGCATCGAAAACCAAAGGAACGGCGCAAGAGCCCGTCACCGAGAAAGAAAGCGCCCCCGCCGGCAAAGGCCGTAAGAAGAGCGCGACTTCTACCGCCGTCGCCCGTAAACGCAAGAGCGCCGCGGCATAACGCGCGCGATCCTACGGTGAGGATCATTGCCGGTGCGTTAGCCGCCGAGGCGCTTGGCCGTGTAGTCCTGACCGTTCTGGTGCAGCGTTAGGCTCGTTATCCTTCCCGATGCATCACGAGCGAAGTCGATGCTCGCGGTAACGATCTGGTAGTAAAACACATCTTTCGCGGATGCGAAAATGGGTACTGCGGGCTGCGCTGCGAGGCGTGCGGAAAGTTGATCGCCGTCGCGCGTGACGACGAACGTTCCCAGGGTTGGATGACCGTAGGTCCCCACGTAGCTTTGCAGTGTCGCATCGTCGAGCGCCACAACGGGTGGAAACATCGCGAGGCTGATCGACGGGGGCATCGTCGCGCCCGGGCCCAGGAAGACGAGCGTGTTACCGTCTTGCGTCAGCACCACGGCGACCGGGGCGTTCGTAGCATCGCGCACGAATTTCACGCGCGCATCGACATCGTGGTATGCGAATTCGTCGGGTGACGTCGGGAAAACCCGTTCGACCCCTTGTGCGGTAAGTTGCATCAGAAGGCGGCCATCGCGTGCGGTCACCGCGTACGTGAGCTTCGCGGTTTCGTTCACATACGTGCCGACATACGGTCCGAGAACGGCGTTGTCGAGCAGCCGCTCCTCGCGCGCCTTCGCGATCGGGCGGGTCGGGACGAGAAGGTTGAACGTGAGGTCTTCCGCGCCGATGCCACCGTTCTCGAGCACGATCGCGGCGCTTTTGCGATCCGGTGCGATCGCGATCCCGGCGTGATAGTTTACCGTATCGCCGCCGTGGTGGATGATCTTCGTCGCGTCGTCCGTCCACCAAATCAGGCCGATCCGATTGCCGGGAATCGGCGCGCGCGGCGCTTGCGCGAAGAGGCACGCCTTCGCAAGCGGCCCGGCCCCCATGTTGCAGCGCGCATATTTGGTTAGATCGGCAATCGAGGAAATAATAGCGCCTGCCGGCGCGAGCGCTGCGAAGCGCCAAGCGGGAACGGCATCGCCGTTTGCGTCGCGGCCCACCGTAAAGCGCGATGCCTGCGTTGCGGTCACGGCGAGCGTCGTATCGTTCATCCCGAGCGGTGCGAGAACGCGCTTACGCAAGAGCGCCGCATAGGTCATATGGGCACGGTTCGCGAGCAGCTGGCCGAGAAGCCCCGCACCGTAATTCGAGTATTCGAATTGCGCGCCCGGATCGCGCGGAAGCGTGTAGCCGGAGAGAAACGCGAACATCGCTTGCGTGTCGTAGGTTTCGTACGGCTGCGGCCCGGTCATGGTTGCCACGCTCATATTCGCGGGCATCCGCGGGAGGCCCGAGCGTTGTTCGGCGAGGTCCAACAGCGTGATCGCCCGGCCGTCGCGCGTCGGTGCGTGCACCCCCGGTGGAAGATATTTCGCGATCGGATCGTCGAGCTTCACCTCACCGTCGAGGACCATCGTCGCGAGCAACGTCGCGGTGAACGTCTTCGTGACGGAGCCGACCTGGAAAAGCGAATGCTCGTCGAGCGGTCGCGCCGTTCCGCTGGTACCGGAGACCGCGATCGTCGTGCCCTCGGGCGTGATGTGCGCGGCGATGATTCCGCTCCCCGGGATCGCCGCCGTCCGTTGAGCGATCGCGGCCTGGAACGGCGCGGGTGCCGCGCCGATCGCGACGAGCGCGAAACCGAGTACGACGATTCGATGGAACACGCTTCGCATCTGCATATTTCGGGGGTACTCGCTCGTCGCGAGCATGTTTCCTCCGCGCTACTCGCCGTGCGCGGTTGGGCTATGCGGCGTCTTCGACGGGGACGCTTTGCGCGGCGGAGCCGTTCGTCTGCCGGATGCCCATGACGAGCGCGGCGAGCGTGAAGACGGCGGAGATCGCGGCGGTCGCCGGCACCCCCGATTCTTGTAGCACGCCCGTCGAAAGCGGCGGCATGACGACGCCGGAGAGGCTTTCGAGCGAGGAGCCGACGCCGAGGATCGTGCCGCGTTGACTCTCCGGGGATGCGTTCGCGATCAGGCTCGGGAGCGTTGCGTTGTTGAGCGAGAGCCCCGCGGAGAAGACGACGAGCATCGCGATGCCGGTCGGCCAATCGTGGATGAACGGTGCGATGCAGAACGCGACGGTGCTCAGCGTGAGCCCGAGGTTCGATGCACGGCGATCGCCCAAGCGCTCCGTGACGCGGCCGACGACGGCGAGTTGCATCACGACGCTGACCACGCCGAAGCAGGCGAAGAAATACGACGAGCTCGCGGCGGTGAACCCGAGCCGCGCGGCGAGCACGAGCGTGAACACGGAGAACCAGCCGTAGAGGCCCATCGAATAGACGAGCTTCTGCCACATGACCGGCGCCACGCGTTTGTCCGCGAGCGAGCGGCCGATGTCGGCGAAGCTCGCCGTCGGTTCCGCTTGCTGCTCTTTCGACCGCGATTCCGGGAGCGCGACGATCGTCACGATCAGCGTGATGACTTGCAGGGCTGCGGCGGCGAGAAACGGCGCGGTATAGCCGTACGCTTGAAACAGCGTGCCGCCGATGACCGGCCCGAAGATCAGCCCCGCGCTAAAGGTGGCGCCGATATAGGCAAAGGCGCGCCCGCGTTTCTCCGGCGGCACGAGATCGGCCACATAGGCCTGCGTGACGCTGATGTTGCCGCCCGAAAAGCCCTCGATCGCGCGCGCGAGAAACACGATCGCGATGTTCGGGGCGAAGGCGAGCATCGTCCAGCCGATCGTCGCGCCGACCTGGCTCACGATAAGCACTTTTTTCCGCCCGACCCGATCGGAGATGTTCCCCCAGAGCGGCCCCGCGACGAGCTGGAAGCCGGCGTACGTGGTCATCACCAATCCCACGACGACCGTCGGCGCGCCGAAATGCGTGATGAAAAACGGCATCAACGGCAAGAGGATGCTGAAACCGAGGATATCGATGAACGTGATGCCGAGGATCGGCAGAAGTCGCGCGAGCACGTGCGGCCTTTCCGGGAGCGCTACTGACCGAGGTTCCCCGGCAAGTGGTACAACCGCCCGCACCGGGGCGGGTTGCGATCAGGCGATCGCGTGCCGATGCATGAGCCCGGCGAGCACGAGATCGCACATCTGCTCGCCGGGGAGCGCGATGTCGTCGAACGGATATTTCGCACACGAGAGCTTCAAGCTGACGATACCGTGGAGCGATGCCCAGAGGAGTTCGGCCGCGCGGTCGGCCGTCATCCCGTGGATCGAACCGGCATCGATCGCTTCTTGGAATGTCCCGGCGAGGAAGCTAAACGCGCCGTTTTCCGGTTCTTTGGCTTCATCCGTGCTCTCCCAGAGCGCCCATGCGTACGTATCGAGAAAGATCAGCCGGTACGTTTCGGGCTCCCGGACGCCGAAGGCGATATAGGCTTTCGCGATGGCGCGCACGCGCGCGAGCGGATCCGGGATCGCCGCGGCGGGCGCCATGTAGCCGATCAGCGCGGCGAAGCCATCGCGCACGAGTTGCAGCGCGATCTCGTCGCGGTTTTGGAAGTGCAGGTAGATGGTTGCGGGCGAGTACTCGATCGCGTCGGCGATCTTGCGCATCGTGAGCTCGGGCAAGCCCTCGGTCACGACGATATGCTTCGCCGCCGCGAGGATGCGCTCGCGAAGCTCGGCTTTTTGGCGCTCCCGGCGCTCGGCGATTCCCATGCGGAACCATCGTATGTGCGGAGCGTGCAAACAGTCAAGCAAAAAATAACCGCGTATTGACAAATGAACGTTGTTCAGTAAAAGTGATGTAGTCACGCTTTTCCTGGAAGGTCGCTCATGCACGTTGCCATCTTCGGAGCCGCCGGTGCCGTCGGCCGAAATCTCGTCCAACCGCTCCTCGCGCACGGTCATAGCGTCCGCCTCGTTGGGCGCAGGCTCGCGGTGCTCGACGCTATCGCCCCGGGGCGTGCCGAATCCGTATCCGCCGATCTGAACGATCCGGCGCAGGCTTGTGCCGCGGCGCGTGGCGCCGATGCGATCGTCTACTGTGCGGGCCAGCCCTACGACCATTTCGAGCGCCACACGCCGATGACGGCAACGTGCCTCGATGCCGCGCGCGCGGAAGGCGTCGGCCGCTTTATCCTGATCTCGAACGTCTATCCGTACGGCAAGCCGCAAACGGCGACCGTGGCCGAAACGCATCCCCGCGCGCCGCACACGAAGAAGGGCGCCTATCGGAAGCAACAAGAGGACGTGGTCCTCGCCGCGCACGATCCCGCGGGGTTGCGTACGCTCTCGCTACGGCCCGGCGATTTTTATGGCCCGGATGCCGAGTTGAGCTTCGTGCGGAGTGCGTTCGATAACGCGATCGCGGGCGGCACGTGCGATCTCGTCGGCCCGATCGATGCGCCACACGAGTTCGTGTTCATGCCGGATCTCGCGGAGATCGTCGCACGCATCGTCGATCGCGACGACGCTTATGGCACCGCGTACAACGTGCCGAGCGCGGGTAGCATCACGACGCGCGAACTCGCGAAACTTGCGTACGATGCGGCGGGCAATCCGCTACGTTTGCGCGCCGCAAATAAGCTCGTGATCCGCGCGATGGGGATCGCGAACCCAATCTTTCGCGAACTCGTCGAGATGCATTATCTATGGACCGAGCCCGTATTTCTCGATGGCGCGAAAGTACGTGCCGTGCTCGGCGACGTGCCCACGACGCCGTACGCGGATGGCGTCGCCGCGACGATCGCCGCTATGCGTGCTGCGTCGTTGCAAACGTCGCGGGTAGCGTGATTTCGAGCATCTCCAAATCGGCGCTGTGCGCGAGCTCGACGTGGACGATGCCCGGCGGTTGCACGACGGACGATCCCGCTTCGAGCAACACTTCGCCGACGCCGGCATACGAGAAGCGCACCCAGCCGCGGGTCACATACACGAACTGGAACGTCAGCGCGTGTGCATGATACGTGGCGTGGCCTTCGGCGGCACCGTTCGCGCGGATCACATGCGCGCCGATCGCGCCCTTCGTCGCCTGTGTGACGCCGAGATCGCGGTAGCTGAAGAACGCACGCAAGCCTTCGTCGTACGACGTATCGCTCGCGTGGCTGACCACGAAACCCTCCGGCAGAGCGCGGGTAGCGGCATCGCGTTCCATCAGTTGAGCACGCGCGGGCGCGCCTCCGTCGGAAGGACGATGCGTGTCAGGAATTCGTTACGCCGAAGCACGGTAATCGCACACGGCATGCCGATTTCGTAGTCGGTCAAGAGTCGGTGCAAATCGTCGATGCCGCACACCGGTTTTTCGCCGAGCGTCACGATGACATCGCCGTCCTGAAGGCCGGAGATCGACGCCGGACTCGCGGCCTCGACGCCCTGCACGAGCACGCCCGTTGGCTGCACGAGGCCGCGCAAGCGTTGCAGAAATCGCGGGATCGCGACGTCGGTGCCCGAGATACCGAGAAAGGCGCGCACCACGCGGCCATCGCGAATCAGCAGCGCCGCAACGCGCGCGGCGGTTGTTGCCGCAATCGAGAAACAGATGCCTTGCGCGGATGCGACGATCGCGGTATTCACGCCGACGAGCGCGCCCGTGCCATCGACGAGCGGGCCGCCGCTGTTGCCGGGATTGAGTGCGGCATCCGTCTGCACGACGTTATCGATCAAGCGCCCGGATTGCGAGCGCAGCGTGCGGCCGAGCGCGCTCACGACGCCCGCAGTCACGGTGCACTGCAAGCCATACGGGTTGCCGAGCGCGATGACGAGTTGCCCCGGTTGCACCGCGCGCGCGCCCGCGAATGCGAGTGCCGCAAGCCCGTCGCCGCCGATGCGCAACACGGCGAGATCGCTATCGGGATCGTCGCCGACGAGCGTTGCGGTATAGCGCTGGCCGTCGAGTGCGGCGACTTCGATCGCGCGGGCACCGTGCACGACGTGGCTGTTCGTGACGACGAAGCCATCCGGCGTCGCGATGAAGCCGGAACCCGTGCCGCGCCCGCGTTCGCCCTCGACCTCGATCCCGACGACCGAGGGCGAGGCGCGCTCGACCGCGCGAATGACGGTGCGCGAATAGTCGTCGAGACGACCGTCGTTGTCGTACTCGGTGACGAATTGCGGGGTGGCGAATGCGAAGGCGTTCATCGGTAGACGGGTCAACCCGCGAAGGCGCGTGCGGAGTTTCACGGGAAGGCGAGCCCACGTTATGGCACGTCCCGGAGCGGCGCTCGGCGTCGCAAGCGCTCTCCTCTACATCGTGCTTTGGGCATCCGCATATGTGCCGAGCAAGTACGGCGTGCTCGATTCCTCGCCGCTGTGGTTTCTCGTCGTGCGCTTCGTGGCGGCTTCGGCGATTTTGGTGACGATGGCGATCGCACTGCGCGCGCGATTCCCGCGCGATCCGAAAACGCTCGCGATCGTCGCGTTGCTCGGCATCACGGCGAATGCGGGATATCTCGGGTTCACGTATCTCGCGTTGCGGCATCTCGCGGCCGGTGTCGGCGCGATCGTCGCATCGACGAATCCACTTATGCTCGCGCTCGTCGCGCCGTTCGTGCTGCACGAGAAACTCACGTGGCTGAGGGGCTTCGGCCTCGCGCTCGGGTTCGGCGGCGTGGTTGCGATCATGCTTGCGCGTACGGGAAGCGGTACGGCGCAGCCGCAAGACATCGCGCTTGCGGTGTGTGGTGTGATCGCGAGCGTCATCAGTACGCTGCTCTTCAAACGCTATCTCGCGAAGCTCGATCTCGCCGCGATCACCGCATTACAATTTTGCGCGGCCGGGATATTTTTACTACCGCTCGCGCTGATCTTTGAGGGCGCGCCGCACGTCGTGTTGGGCCCGCGGATTATCGCGTCGTTCGTGTATGTGGTGCTCGTGATGAGCGTAGGCGCATCGTTTCTGTGGTTCTGGATTCTGCGACACGGCGAAGCGAGCCGGGTGAGCGCCTATTACTTCCTCACGCCGATTTTCGGCCTCGCGATCGCGGCGCTCGTCGGCGGCGAAGCGTTGAGCTTGCACGACGTGCCGGGTCTCGTCGCGATCACGATCGGCATCTTTCTCGCCCAGCGCCCGGATCGTGCGCCCGCGGTCGTTCCCGCCACGGACTAAGGGCCGTAGCGCAGGAGCGTGCCCCGGAAATCCGAATCGTACGGGTTTGTGCCCGTGCCCGGGTGGCGGAATTGGTAGACGCGCTAGTTTCAGGTATTAGTAATCGCAAGGTTGTGGGGGTTCGAGTCCCTTCCCGGGCAGATTTTCAAGGATAGAGTTGATGCGCAAGGCGGATCGCTCACGAACGCAAGACAGACGGTGCCTTTGAAGGCAGCGTCTTTTTCATTTGTGAAGCGCCACGGACCTCGATCGAAATCTGCGTGGAACGGCTTGCCTGATATCGGTCTGTCGTAACGCCCAGGCGAAATTGCCGTCGTTGGACGATAACCGTGCCACACGTGCGTGATGGAGTGCCCCATATTGGTTCGTTGGCATGGAGCCGGGTGGCGACGACCTCGATGAGTGCGTGAGCTTATGGAAACGATCCGGGATGTCGGAGCTCATCGACGTTGCAGCCCATCACGAAGAACATTTGAAGGACTGGTTTGGCGAACAAGCGACGAGCCAAAAGACTTGGATGAAGCTCATCTGGCTGATTCTTGCGTACAAGGGCATCGCGTGGACAAGTGAAGCAACGCTCGCATATGAAAAAACGCACCTGGGACGCGCAACCGATGAGACGGCCCTGCTCGAACTCTCGGCGTTACCCGCGCGAAACAACGACGCGCCGGTGGAACGCGAAATCTACCGGGAAGAACGTGCGCTACTCATCCGAGAGCGGATGTTGCAACACAAGCCTACGTTCGTCGTTTTTTACGCGGTCGATCCGCATTACCAAGCGTTCTGGAGCCTGATCGCCGGTCATCCACTCGTTCGCGAGGAGCCGATCGACGTCGACGGGACGACATGCGTGATGACGTGTCATCCGAATGGCAAGTGGGACCACGGTTATTGGGAACAGACTGGGCTAAAGCTGCGAGCGTTCAACGACGCTCAGCAGTGATCGCGCCAGACGCTCGAGGTGCTGTTCGGCGGGATCGAACGGCGGCGCTCTGCGCGTATGCCGCTCGAACATTTGCCGAAACCACGATTTGCAGTATTACCGTCATGCTGTTATCCTCGTACCATGCGTCCGCCCCGAGAGAAGCTTCCGCGTTCGCGAAGCGCTAAGAAAAAAGTTTTGGTCGAGGTCTCGGATCGCGGCACATTGACATTGCCGAAAGAATTCCGTGGCACGGGTCTCTTCGAGGTACGGGTCCTTGAAGACGGTACCGTAGCGTTGATTCCGCAAGCGACGGTGGCAGCTTCTAGCGCGTGGTTCTGGACGCAGCGTTGGCAAGAAATGGAACGTGAAGCCGACTCCGATGTGGCTGCAGGCCGTGTGACGCGGTATGAGTCGGGTGAGGCGTTTCTTGCAGATCTCGAGCAGCTCTGAAGTTCGAAGCGACGGCGACGTTTCGGAGCGATTTTTCGCGACTGAACGACGACGAGAAAAAGCGCTTCAAAGCCGCGTTCGGAAAAATAAACGAGGCGTTTAAGCGCCATTCACGATCGGGTAGCGCCGATCGACCGAAATGGCCGAGCGCGCTGCGCATCAAGGACGTCGAAGGCGCGCCGGGCGTTTGGGAAATGACGTGGTCATTCTCGGGGCCCGATGGGCGCGCAACGTTCGAATACATCACGATCGGCGGCGAGCTAGCCGTACGTTGGCGTAGGATCGGCGGTCACGCCATTTTCGGATCGCCGTAATCGTACTTGCCGCTCGGGTCGCGGAAGAATACGGCATAATAAGATTCGGCGTATTCGCGGCATTCGTGCGGGGCTTCGTAATCGCGCACGCCGGGAGCCGCCGCAGCGATCGCGGCGATGCGATCGACGTCTTCCCGCGTCGCCGCCGCGAATGCGATACCAACAGCGTTCGGCACATGCGTCGCGTCCGCGATCAATGCAAATGCTTCGTGCGCAGTCTTTTCGTTAATTCGTAAATACACAAACGAACCCTCGTCCGAAAGCGATCTCCGTCCGCGCAACCCGAATGCGCGCAAGAGCGGGTCGTAAAACGCGCGCGCCGCCGCGAGATCGTGCACGCGCAGATCGACGTGATCGAAGAGCCGGAACGGCGCTTGCGTCACTTGACCGTAATCGTGCCGCGCATGAAGCCGTGATACGCGCAGTTGTACGTGAACGTACCTGCCGTCGTGAACGTGTGCGAGTACGTCGCGTTGATGTCCATGTTGCCCGAGTCCCACGATTTGTCGTCGGCCGCGACCGTATGCGCCGTGGCGTCGTCGTTCAAAAACTGGATCGTGTCGCCGACTTTGATGACCGCCGGGTTCGGCGTAAACACGAAATTCTTCATGCGGACGACGAGCGCCGGGATCGGTGTCGAAGTCGCCGCAGGTGCGGCGGAAGCGGTGCTCGGCGCGGGGGTCGGTGCTTGCGCGATCGCCGGAGCGGCCAGAAGCGCGAGCGTGGCAAAGAGAGCGGCGAGAAGGAGAGCGGGCACGAGCGATTCTCCGGGGTACGAGCGGGACAGACCTTTGTCTCAACGAGCGATCCTGGCATTTCGATGAGGAATTCGCGAAGTTTCAGCAGGCGCTCATCTCCGGGACGGATCGGCGTGCACGATGCGACGTTCCGGGCAGGCGGTTCGTGCCGGAAACCTTAAAATTTTCTCGCTATCTAAACTGCGGAGAACGTCTTGCCTGAAACGCTCGTACACATCGCCCTTCCCGAACTCGGTGAATCCGTTACCGAAGGCTCCATCGTCGAATGGCGCAAGAAGGTCGGCGCCTGGATTGAGGAAGGCGAGACGCTCGTCGACGTAACGACGGACAAGGTCGACGTCGAGGTCCCCGCACCCGCGGCCGGGATCGTCCGCGCGATCTACGGAGCGGAAGGCGATACGATCGGCGTCGGCACCGTCCTTGCCGACATCGACACGAGCGCGGACAAGGCGAGCGCCGGCTCGGCTCCGGCAGCAACGGGCCCCGCAGCCGCCATCACGCCGCCGACGCCGAGCTCCTATGGAGCCGCTGGCTCCGCCGCACCCGCCGTGAGCCACGCAAACGGGAACGGGAACGGCGCGAGCTCCGGAATCGCATCGCATCACGCGCAGCGTGCGGCCTGGCGCTATCGCGTCGATATCGCGCAGGTCCGCGGCACGGGCCCGGGTGGCTTGGTGCTCCGTGAAGACGTCGAGCGCGATGTCGCCGCCGGTACCGCAAAGCCCCTCGGCGCGCCGAGCAACGGCGTCGCGGCTGCGGTCGCCACCGTATATCCGAACGTTCCGAGCCAGACGAAAACGAGCGCCCTCAAGGGCCCGGCCGCGAAACTCGCCGAGTACATGGAAGCGTCTCTCACGATTCCGACCGCGACGAGTTTCCGCGAGATCGAAGTCGGCGTGCTCGAAGCGCGCCGCGCCGAACTGAACGCGGCGCTCAAGGGCGCGGGCCGCGCCGAAAAGGTCTCGTTCACGCACGTCATCGCGTTCGCGATCGCGCGCGCGGCAAACGAACTCCCTGCGATGACCGCAAGCTTCCGCCGCGAGGGCAAGGAACTCCAGCGCGTCGAGAACGGCGTCAATCTCGGGCTCGCCGTGGATTCCAGCCGCAAGGACGGCTCGCGCTTCCTCGTGGTCCCCGTCATCAAAGGCGCGGGCGCGCTCGATTTCGCCGGCTTCCGCGCGGCATACGAAGACCTCGTCGTCAAGGCTCGCGACGGCAAGCTAACGGCCGACGAACTCAACGGCGGCTCGATCACGCTCACGAACCCCGGCGGCATCGGCACGGTCGCATCTGTGCCGCGCCTCATGGTCGGCCAGGGCGTCATCATCGCCGCGGGCGCGATCACGTACCCCGCGGGCTTCCGCAAGGCGCCGGAGTCGACGCTCCGCCAGCTCGGCGTCGAAAAAGTCATGACGCTCACGAGCACGTACGATCACCGCGTGATCCAGGGCGCGCTCTCGGGCGAATATCTGCGCCGCCTCGATCAGCTGCTAGCGGGCGAAGACGGCTTCTACGAAGCGATTTTCGCGAGCTTCGGCCTGTCGGCCGGCGTGAAGACCGCACCGGCGCCGGCGCAAACGGGCGCGAGCAACGCGCTTGCCGCTGCGCCAGCGACCGGCGCGCCGATGGGCGCATCGGACGAACTCATGCGCGCCGTCGCCGCGGGCGCCGCGATGGTTTCTGCTTATCGCCGTCACGGCCACCTCGCGGCGACCCTCGATCCGCTCGGGCACGAGCCGGTCGGCGATCCGTCGCTCGATCCGCGCAGCGTCAACCTCACGCCCGCGCTGATGAACGCGGTCCCGGCTTCGGTGTTGCGCGTCAAGGTGCCGGGCGCGACGCTCGCCGACGTACTCCCGCGGCTTCGCGACACCTATTCGTCGACGATTGCGTACGAGATCGAACATATCTCGAACACGCAGCACCGCGAGTGGCTGCGCGAGTATATCGAATCGGGCTTGCATCGCACGCCGCTCACGCCGGATCGTAAGGTCGAAATCCTCAATCGCTTGACCAAGGTCGAGACGATGGAGCGCTTCTTCCGCAAGCAGTTCCTCTCGCAGAAGACCTTCTCGATCGAGGGCCTCGACGTGATGGTCCCGATGCTCGAAGAGATCATCTCGATGCTCGCCGAGGACGGCACGAAAACCGCCGTCATCGGTATGGCGCATCGCGGTCGCCTCTCCACGATCGCGCATGTGGTCAATCGCAAATACGAAGAGCTGCTCGCGGAATTCGAAGCGGGCGCGCTCAAGACGGCGCCGATCGCGGACGACGAGGCCGATGTTACGGGCGACGTGAAATATCATCACGGCGCGACGGGCCAATACCACACGCAAAGCGACGTCACGATCACGGTCACCCTCGCGAACAATCCGAGCCATCTCGAAGCGGTCGACGGCGTCGTCGAAGGCCTCACGCGCGCGCTGCAAACCGATCACGCGAAAAACATCGCGGTGCAAGACGTCTCGCTCGCCGCGCCGATCTTGATCCACGGCGATGCCGCGTTCTCCGCACAAGGTATCGTCGCCGAAGTGCTCAACCTGCAAGCGCTTGCGGGGTATGCGACCGGCGGCACGATCCACATCATCTCGAACAACCAAGTCGGCTTCACGACCGATCCCTCGGATGCGCGCTCGACGCGTTATGCATCCGATATGGCGAAGGGCTTCGACGTGCCGATCGTGCACGTCAATGCGGACGATGTCGAAGCGTGTATCGCCGCCGTGCATTTCTCGATCGATTTCCGCCGCCAGTTCGGGCGCGACGTCATCGTCGATCTCATCGGCTATCGCCGTTTCGGCCACAACGAACAGGACGAGCCCGCATACACGCAACCGGAGATGACCGAGCGCATAAAGGCGCATCCGACCGTGCGCGAACTTTTCGCATCGCAACTCGTCGCGCAGGGCGTGCTGACGGCCGATCAGGCGAAGACGATGCAGGACGCCGCGAACGCACGCATGGCCGAAGCGCATGCGAACGTCAAGGACGGCAAGAGCGCGAAGTATATCGGCACGAAGCGCCCAGCACCGACGGGCTCGCATCCCGCCGCGCGCACGTCGCTCGAACGGCACACGCTCTTACGATGGGCTGAATCGCTCGTCACGACGCCCGAGGGCTTCACGCCGAACGCGAAGCTGATGAAGCAGTTCGAGCGCCGTTCTGCTACGCTGAAGGCAACCGGCGAAACGGATTGGGGCCTCTCCGAAGGGCTCGCGTTCGCATCGTTGCTCGCCGAAGGCGTGCCGATCCGCATCACGGGCCAAGATACCGAGCGCGGAACGTTCAGCCACCGTCATGCCGTGTTCCACGACATGAAGACGAACGAGAAATACACGCCGCTACAGCATCTCCCCGATGCGAAGGCATCGTTCGAAATATATAATTCACCGCTTTCGGAATATGCGTGCCTCGGGTTCGAGTACGGCTACGCAACTGCGGTGCCGGATGGCCTCGTTCTGTGGGAAGCGCAGTTCGGCGACTTCAACAACGGCGCGCAGATCATCATCGACCAATTCATCGCGGCCGGTATGGCGAAGTGGGGGCAGGCCTCGCGCCTCACGCTCTTGCTCCCGCACGGTTACGAAGGCTCGGGGCCGGAGCATTCGAGCGCACGCCTCGAGCGCTTCTTGCAGCTCTCGGCCGAAGGCAACATCCGCATCGCGAACTGCTCCACCGCATCACAGTATTTCCACTTACTGCGCGCGCAAGCGAAGGCGGAGATTTCGTATCCGCTCGTCGTGATGTCGCCGAAATCATTGCTGCGTAACCCCGCGGCGGGCGGCAATCTCGAAGAGCTCGCGAACGGCCACTTCCGCGAAGTGCTCGACGATCCGCGCTACGCTTCGGCGAAGAAGAAAGCGGTCACGCGCATCATTCTCTGTTCCGGCAAGATCTATCACGACATGACGGCGTCCGGCGACGCGACGATCAAAGCGATGTATGCCGGCCTGCAACGCACGGCGATCGTGCGCGCGGAACTGCTTTCGCCGTTCCCGATCCAAGAAACGCTCGATCTCATCGCGACGTACGAGAACGCGGCACAAGTCATCTGGGTTCAAGAAGAGCCGAAGAACATGGGCGCGCGCGCACACGTCCGGCGGCGTTTGGTTGAAGAACTTCCGGATCGGATTCACGACATCGAGTACATCGGGCGTCCGTACCGCGCGAGCCCCTCGGAAGGCTATCCGGGCGCGCACGCGGTCGAGCAAGAGCGCATCCTCAAAGCCGCGCTCACCGAGGCGTAACCGATCGACTGGCTCGCGCGCGCCGTCCGCGGCATCGCGGACGGCGGCGAGGTCTACGAGTTTCTCATCGGCATGATGGTGCTCGGGGGGATCGCGCGCGAACGCGGGGTGTTCGATCGGCTCGCGATTCTCGCCGTGCGCGCCGCACGCGACTCGGCCTCGCGGTTGTTCGCGATCGTGTTCGGCGTTGCGACCGTGATAACGGTGTTTTTGTCGAACGATGCCGCGGCCGTCGTGCTCACGCCCGCCGTCGCGCGCGCGGCGAAGCGCGGCAACGTACCGCCGCTCCCGCATCTCTTCGCGTGTGCGTTCGTTGCGAACGCGGCGAGTTTCGTGCTACCGATTTCCAATCCGGCAAACCTCGTAATGTACGGCGCGCATCTGCCCGCGCTCGGCGCCTGGGTTGTTGCGTTCGCGTTGCCGTCGCTCGTCGCGCTCGCGGTAACGTTCGTCGTCCTCCGCGCGCTTATGCGCAACGATCTGCACGGTAGCGTTAGCGAAGTCGAACCGCCCGCCGCAGCCGATGCGTCGACGAAACGCGCGATCGTCGTGCTCGTCGTTGCGTGTGTGGCGCTTGTCGTCGCATCGTTTCTCGGACTGCCGCTCGGGCTGACGACGCTGCTCCTCGGCGCGATCGCACTTGGCGTCACGGCGCGATTCGAAATCGCATTTTTCCGCGCGGTGATCGGCGGCGTCGATTGGCCCGTACTCGCGCTGACCGCCGGGCTCTTCGCGGGCGTGGGGCTGCTTCGCGCGACGCCGGCGATCGCAATGGCTGCGGCGCTCGTCGGGCAAACCACATCGCTCGCTCCGGTGCTCGCGAACCTCGTCGTCGGCGGCGTCTTTGCGCTTGCATGCAATATCGCGAACAATCTACCGGTGGGGTTGATCGCGCGCGCAGTCGCCGATCACGGTCACGAAAGCGCGCGTTCGTTCCGCGCGATCGTCGTCGCCGTCGACCTCGGTCCGAACATCGCCGCGCACGCATCGCTCGCCACGCTGCTCTGGCTCTCGGCACTCCGCCGCGAAGGCGTGCACGTAACGGCACTCGGCTTCTTACGGGTCGGCATCGTCGTCGGTACGCTATCGCTCATCGCGGCCCTACTCGTAACCTAAACCGGTTGCCTGGTCGACCCCGCTGCGACGCGCCGATGATTCGCGGTCGCGTGCTGCGAACCGCGAGAATGGACGACGCACCCGTTTCCCCGTTTCACGAAGGCACGCAACTCGTACGCGCGGGGATGAACGTACCGCAGGATGGGGCTTCATTTCAGGGCAGCGTCGTCTTCGCTTCGAGTGTCACTTTGCCGGTTCCTGAAAACGGGGGCGATCCGTGCACGAGGCCGGGGCGTAGTCTTTAAATGGAATGAGCGCGGAGGTCGAGCGCAATCAGTTCATATTTAATTCAACAAATCTTCACGGTGCCGGTCAGCTTAACGAATACTATGCCTTTGCGCGGTGGAGTTTCAAACTAAGCGTCCTGATGCGCGGTGCTTACTTTCCAGGGATATGGAAAGGGCAACGTACACGTCCAGTAGCAACCTGGCATCCGTCTCTTGTATCTTGCGTGCGGGACCGAGAAAGTCGTAGTTTCGTGATTCCCGCCAATGGCGCACCGGAATTAGACATTGGCCCGACCGAGGCCGTTGTCGGCGTAACAGAAATAAGGACGTTTTCAGCAAGAAACTATAGCCTACCGTCATCCGCAGCTACTCCGTTCGAGCTCCCGTAGTCTCCAAAGCTTGTAATATTAAGGGCCATCTCCGCCAAAACCCCGGCAGGGCTAAGATACCCAAGAAGCGCTGGCATTTTACTGATAAGAGGGGATCCGTCGGAATTTGACAAGATGAAATCAAGAAACCAAATGGAGCCGTCCCCTAATGCAGTAATTTCGCTCGGGCAATGCCCAGGGTCAAGCGGGAACCGCGTGAAAACTCCACCAGGTGTCATCTTCACAATCGAAGCGTGATTGTATCCCTTCAGAGATGCAAAATCCATCCCCTCCGAAAAATGGGAGCAGTCGGCAATCCAAAGGTTGCCGACTCTATCGAATACTGTCGTGGACTTCGTGTCCTGATAACCTAATCCAGAATCCTCGACAATCGCCTTTGCCAAACCGCGTGCACTTACCGAAACTATCGGCTGGTGAAATGGTACCGCATGTGATGCATCTAGTTCGTCTGAAACATACGTAATGTTGCCCGAGCCGTCAACCGCTCCACTACCGCTTGGATAGAACCGCAGAGAATTATCTTGGATGTGAAATTCGGAAACCGCACCCGTCACAAGGTCCGTTCGGAACCAATCTTGGCTATATACCCACAGCGAGTTATCCGCACCGGCTGTGATGCTATCGGTTCTCTTCCCAATCTGCGTTGTTGTGAACCCGGTTGCGGCAAACCTCCAGACATCTGTCGTGGCGGCATTGATGACGTAAAGAGCGTTGTCTCCGCCGGCGGCGGCTCCAAGTGAAAGCTGCGTTCTTACTGGAGCGTTGAAAAAGGTATATTGCGATCCAAGCACCGCAGCTGGATCGAATAATGCATATTCATCGACGGCTAATTGCGGCCCATTTGCTGGAAAGTCGGCGCTGTTGATCCACAGCTTTCCGTCGATCGATCGGCCAAAATCATAAAACGCATGATTGGGAGGTGGGGCGTTGTATTCGACCGAGACGGCCAACCTGTGGATAGGAACGGAGGATGGAGGCAACGTGCTGTCCGGAGCAGGCGTCGCCGTCGGATTTCGCGGCAACAAAGGCGCGAACGTAACATAAGCGCCTTTATCGCTCGATACCGCTGCCATCACGAAGTTTTCCACCGATATGTCAGTTGCATACCCTGGCACTTGCGAGTACGACCCATAAAGACATCCACCATAAGATGCGCTCTCCGCAAACTGATAAATCGGTGATCCATGAACCATATCGAGGGGAAAGGACAAGGCAACGAACCCTGCACCGGCGACAGGAGCCAGGCTTGAAACCTTGCCTGGGCAGAGAGCGTAGCGTGGTTGTCCAAGCGAAGTCGAGAATATTGACCCGTTTGAACTGATAACGTAGAGCACCGAATCTGGATTGGACGCCAAGCGCACACCTGTTCCTGGAAGCTGAGACCAGGAACCGTTCTTGTTTTGCCAAATCGCGCCGTCTGTAGAAGCTGCATTCGTTATGACATAAACAGTACCCGTGACATCTACGGCAATGTCCTTCGCACCTCCGCCGAGTGAAGTCCAGCTACCTGATGCGTAGTGATATACTCCACCAGCTGAATTTATCGCGTAAAGAGTTCCATCGGATCCCACAGCGATTCGAGAAGCCAATCCGGGAATATTAACCCACGTTCCATCAGACGTATATTCGTAAATAAATTTGTCGGAACCTATTGGGCTATCGGATAGGGCAAAGAACGAGAAAGATAACGTAAAGCCGGGCGGTTGCGGGAGTAACACCATCTGACTTACGGAGCCGGGGATTTTTGTCCATCCGCTTTGCGTTAACATCGTCTCTTTTCGTCGAGACCCAGAAAGCGTGTTTCTTCTGCTTGAAGTATCGGCTCGCAAATTCATCATCGGGAAAGCAGTGTCAGCAGGAGATCGCGAGGGAGGAAGTATCGTATCCATTCGCGAGGAGTCGGCTTGGCGGGTTAGAGACGTTTGCGTTTCACTTCGCACAGTCGGGTAGATCGTCGTTCGATCGGCACACGATCCTACAAGAGTACTAATTATTATGCTTAAAAATCCCGTACGCAAGTATGTTTGAAATGTAGAAGTATCGCTTTTTGCATTAGTCATCAAGGAAGCCTCTTCTGCCGTTCACTGTATTAACCTGCCGAATGAACTGCTGTTGTTAACGGTCGCCTAAAACTGACCCACGCTAGGGTGGGCATCTTAGGGCGATCGACCTGGCATGATTGGCTTATACGGTTTGGCCCCGAAGCGAGTCGCGATCGTGCAATTTGCCAGCGGCGTCGGTTTTACGGCACGGCGAGCGAAGTTGCCCACGGAACGTGTCGTGGTCTCCGTCGCAACGTTCATTTGTTATACGTATAGGCCGAGCGTGAAAGGGCGTTAGCGCCGAGAAGACATGCGGGCGATATGACGCTTGCTCGAAGCGGTGAAAAATCGTGCTCACGGCAGGTTTCGATGATCTTCTGCCACTGGAGTTCTTCTACATTATGAAGTTGAGCCGCAGGAGCTCGCAACTGCTCAAGAGCTCCTCCGAGCCAAATTTCGACACAACCCCACAGCATAAAACTCTAGACGCAGGCAATGGTCTCATGGAACGGAGAGGCGCCCTGCCGAGCTGCTCGTAAGATCGCTTTCTCGTGGGCCACCGAACCACCGGCTCAAGCCCGTATAAATGATGTCCTAAGCCGCGACCCCCAGCGCTCGCCGATGATTCATGAACGCATGGTGCGAACCAGCGGAAATGGACGACGCACCCCTTCCCCCGTTCCACGAAGGCACGCAACTCGTACGCGCGGGGATGAACGTACCGCAGAACGGTGCCTCGTTTCAAGGTGGCGTCGTCTTCGCTTCGAGTTTTCACTTTTCCGGAAATCCCGCGGATTCGCCATACACCTACGGTCGGTACCATAATCCGACGTGGACGGCATTCGAAGAAGCGCTCGCGCTGCTCGACGGCGGGGCCTGCGTGCTCTTCGGTTCGGGGATGGCGGCGGTTGCCGCCGTGTTCGGCGCGTTGCTCGATGCGGGCGATACCGTGCTGATTCCAAACGACGTCTATCACGCCACGCGGCGCATCGCGCACGAAGATCTCGCGCGTCAGGGCATTACCGTGCGCAGTTGCCCGACCGATACCGATGCCGTGATCGCGCAGCTCGACGGCGTGAAACTCGTGTGGGTCGAGTCGCCGACGAATCCGAAACTCGACGTCGTCGATATCCGCCGCCTCTGCACCGAAGCGCACGCGCGCAGCGTGCTAGTCGCCGTCGACAACACGACCGCAACGGCATTCTTGCAGAAACCGCTCGCGCTCGGCGTCGATCTCGTCGTTGCAAGCGATACGAAGGCGCTCACGGGCCACGGCGATCTCTTACTCGGGCACGTCGCCGCGCGCGATCCCGAACTCGTCGAAAAAATCCGCGGTTGGCGGCTGCGCATGGGCGCGATCGCGGGCCCGATGGAAACGTGGCTCGCGCACCGATCGCTGCCCACGCTCGACGTGCGCCTCGAACGCCAATGCGCGAGCGCACAACGCATCGCCGAATATCTGCAAGCGCACGAAGCGGTGGAATACGTGCGTTATCCCGGCCTCGTAGGCGATACGTCGCACGCGATCGCGAAGACGCAAATGTCCGCGTTTGGGACGATCGTCAGTTTCGTCTTACGCGATGCGGTGACGGTCGATCGCTTTCTCGGCGCGGCGAAACTAATCGCGAACATGACGAGCTTCGGCGCCGTGCACACTTCGGCAGAACGCCGCAAACGGTGGGGCGGCGACGACATCCCCGAGGGCTTCGTGCGGATGAGCATCGGCGTCGAGCGCTACGACGATTTGCTTGCGGACATCGACGCCGCACTCGCAATCGCGCAGCGCGGATAGCCTCTGTTCAGCTAGCCGCCGAGTGCGGCCGCGAGCGCGCCGAGATCTTGTAAATCCGCGCCGAGCGTCGCGGCGCGCAGATCGCAATGTTTGCGTACGATCGGATGGACTTGCGCGAAGAAGGCGCGGCGCACGTCGTCGACCCAGCCTTCGCCCGCGTAGCGCGCGAGGCTCCCAAGGAGCATCCGTTCCGGAAACATCGCATCGGCGAGCACGGCGCACATCTCACCGACGGCACGCGCGTTGATCGCGAGGACGACCGTCGCGTCGAGGTCGCCCGCAGCCGCAAGCGCCGTGACTTCCGCGGGCGTCGGTGGCGCCGCGCTCCAACGGCTGGGAAAACGCCACGCTGCGAGCCCGGAGAGCCCGTTCGCGGAGCAATACGCTTCCGCACTTCCGCGTTTCCCGAATTCCGTCGGGCCATCGTCGGCATAGCGCACGTGGCCGAGTTCGGTCGAGTAGCCCTTCGCGCCGTGCACGATGCGTCCGTTCGCGATATAGCCCGCGCCGAAGCCCGTGCCGCACGCAACGTACGCGACATCGGATGCGCCGTCGTTATCGCCCCAGAGATATTCTGCAAACGCGCAAGCGGCGGCGTCGTGTTCCACGCGCACGCTGACGCCGAGGCTTTTCCGGAGCCGGTCCGCGAGCGGTAATGCCGTCCAGCCGGGCAGATGCGGCGGATCGTACAGCGTGCCCGTCTTCGCGTTCATCGGGCCACCGATCGCAACGCCCACGGCATCCGGCTCACCGTGTGCGGCGGCGAGTTCGCTTGCGGCAGAGAGCAAGTCGGCGATCATCGGTTCCGGGCCCCGCTCCGCGTGTGAGGCCCAGCGCTTACGCGCGACGATCGTGCCGTCGTCCGTACCGACCACCGCAGCACAGGTCGTGCCACCAACGTTGAAGCCGAGTAATCGCATGATCGTTCTTTCGGAATTCGTTGAGTGAGATCGGTCAGGGGGTCGTTGCGTCGGCAGTCGGCATCCGCGAAGCGATCGCTGCGGGGAGCTCCGCGATCGTCTCGACGACGTGCACGAGTGCACGATTCGCCGCCGAGACGAAGCCTTCGGCAACCATCCGATCGACCATCGCGAGAAACGGATCGAAGTAGCCGGCGACATTCACGACGACGATCGGCTTTGCTTGGATGTGCAGCTGCGCCCACGTGAGCATCTCGCAGTATTCGTCGAACGTACCATAGCCGCCGGGGAGCACGATGAATGCGTCCGAGAGATCGGCCATCAGCTTCTTGCGTTCGTGCATCGACGCGACGACGTGCAGCTCGGTCAGGCCGCTATGGGCGACTTCGCGTTCGTCGAGCGCGCGCGGGATCACGCCGATGACGGCGCCTCCTGCGGCGAGCGTCGCATCCGCGACATCGCCCATCAAACCGATGTTCCCGCCGCCGTACACGACCGTGACGCCGCGTTCGGCGCAGAGCGCGCCGAGGTCGCGTGCCGCGCGTTCGTAGGCCGGATTCCGCCCGCGTTGCGAACCACAAAACACACACCACCGCATGCGGGTAAGCTACCCCGGCGACGCGCCGATTTACTGCGGGAAGAGCGGAACGCCGACGAACGCCACGCGCGATTCGGCGAGCAAACGGATGCCCTTGACGCCGTGCTCGATGAAATGCGGCAGTTCGTAATGCGCGTCGAGTGCGGCTTGATCGGCCCACAGTTCGTACAGGAAGAACGTGCGATCGTCTTCGCGCGAACGATGCACGACGTACCCGATGCAGCCTGCTTCGCGCCGCGACTCGGTTTCGAGCACGTGGAAGTGCTCGACGGCACGCGCTTCGGTTCCGGCGCGCATGACGTAGGTGACGGCGTTGACGATCATACCAGCTCCTCGACGCGGCCGCCCGCGCGTTGCACGGCGTCGGCGATCATTTCATCCGCGATGCGCGGATTCGCCCACCGTGCTTGGGCTTCGAGCGACAGCATATCGATCGGATCGAAATACGTGAAATACTTTCCGGCCTTCACGCTAGGCGCGGTGTAGACGGCGATTCCATTTTCACGATCGTAGAAATCGTACGAATGAATGTCGCGCTTGCCGCCGCCACCCGGGGCATCGCAGATGAAGAGCGGCGTGTTGAATCCGGCGGTAGCGCCGCGCACGATCTTCTCGATGCGTGTGGCCGTCGAAATCGGCGTCCGCAGTTCTTCGACGCCCTTGACCAAGTCGTGCATGTACACGTAATACGGGTGCACGTTGATGTACGAAAGGCGCTTCACGAGCAGCGTCATCGTCGCTTCGTCGTCGTTGACGCCGCGGATGAGCACGCTCTGATTGCGGACATACACGCTCGCTTCGAACAGGCGGCGCATCGCGCGTTGCGTGATCGCGGTGATCTCGTTCGGATGGTTGAAGTGCGTGTGCACCACCACTTCTTTGCCGAGCGTTCGGCCATGGGTTACGACGCCGACGAGCGCTTCGACCCACGCGTGATCGGAAAGGATCTTCATCGGCATCACAGCCGGGCCTTTGGAGGCGAAACGCAAGCGGCGCACGTGCGGGATCGCGAGCAACGCTTCGCCGATCGTCGTGATGGATTTCGGCGCGAGCTGATATGCATCGCCGCCGGAAATGACGATATCTTCGATCTCCGGCCGCGAAGCGACGTAGTCGAAAGCGTCTTGCCAGTCTTTCGGTGTTTTCGCAAGCGAGATTTTATCGACGGTCTCGGTGTCCGCGCCGATCGCATAAGAGCGCGTGCAAAAGCGGCAATACACCGGGCACACGTTGAGCGGCAAGAACAGCGCTTTGTCGACGTAGCGATGGATCAGTCCGGGGACCGGCGCGTCGTCCTGTTCGTGCAACGAATCGAGCGTCAGGCGCGGATGGTCTGGCAGCAATCGCGATGCGACGGGGATGAACTGGCGCCGGATCGGATCGTTATACGGATCGCTCCAATCGATGCACGCGATCATGTACGGTGAGACGCGCACGGCCATCGGGGCGCGATGGAAGCCCTCGCGCACGTCGTCGAAAAACGCATCCGGCACGAGGCCGTGGATCGTCGCGAGCAGCTCTTCAGGCGACTTGACGGAATTCTGCCCCTGCCAGATGTGGCTGAGGAACGTCGCCTCGTCGATGTCGCGATACTTCGGAATCGCTTGCCAGAACGGTCCGTCGCGGAGGATGCGGTGCGTGAGCGACGCTTCGTCGACGGGCGGTTTGAGCGAGTGGAGCGGTGCGATCATGGGGCGGCCTCGGCGGGAGCGTAGCGTCGTGCGAAATAAGCGGCGAGTGGCGGATGGTCGCGGAGCGTTTGGAGCGCGATCTCCGCGTGCCCCTTGGCGTACCCGTTACCGACGATCATGGTAACGTCTTTTCCGACGCCTTCGGCACCGAGTGCGGCAGCCGTAAACGAGGTCGCCATGGAGAAAAAATACACGGTGCCTTCGTCGCGTGCGAGCAAGATCGAGGCGAGCTCGGTACCGCCGACGTTGACGCAGTTGATGACCACGTCTGCAAGAACCGGAAGGACGTCCGGAATTTTCGCGAGCACGGCGAGGACGTCGCGCGCGTCGACCTCCACGAGCGCATCGACGTAGCCTTCGGCAACCAAAATCCGCGCGGCTTCGGTTCGCGCGTCCGGCACGATGCCAACGACCCGCCCGCTCGGGCCTACGCGATCGCGTGCGTGCGCGCATGAAAGTAGTCCCGATTTGCCGTCGGCGCCGATGACGACGACCGTATCGCCCGGCCGCACGAGGCGGCGCACTTGCGCTGGGGCGCCCGCGACATCGAGCGTCGCAAGGGCCACGTCGGTCGGGATGTCCGCGGGCATCGCCGCGAACAGTCCGCTTGCGAAGAGGATCGCCTTCCCGCGCACGCCGACGCGCCCGGTCGCCACATCGACGTGGGTCACCGCATCGATCCAGAGCGGCGTTAGCGTCAGCGAGACGAGCGAGGCCATGCGGTCGCCGACGGCAAGGGTGCCGGATGGAAATTCCGCGCCGATCGCCTCGACGCGCCCGACGAACATGCCACCGCTCCCGGTGACGGGGTTGTGTTGCTTCCCGCGTTCGCGCACGTTCGCGCGGATGTGCTCGCCGATCCGCTCGGGATCGTGCGCGCAGGCTTCCGCGATCTGATGGAACGACGCCGAATCGATGTTCAGCGTTTCCACGTCGCAGAGCAACTCGTCCGCGGATGGGACCGGTGTATTATCGAGGCGCCATGCCGCCTGCGGAAGCGCGCCGCGGGGTTCGAGCACGCGATGGCTCCCTAGGCGGCACGATGGCACGCGCGGGCCGGCGATCACGACGCCTGCGAGATCGTGTTCGGCTCGATGACGGCGATGCCGCCGCGCTCGAAGGGCGTCGAAAGAACGATCGTCGTTTTCGTGCGCGCGATGCCGCTCGTGCGCTTGAGGCGCGTGAGAAAGTCGTCGAGGTGTGCGGTCGAGCGGGTGACGACCTTGAGCAAGTAGGTCTCATCGCCCGCGACGCTGTGGATTTCGAGGACTTCCGGAAAGCCCGAAACGATGTGCGTGAACTCTTCGTAGCTCTTTTCCGGCCCGACGAAACACGCGACGAACGCCGTTAGCTGGAAGCCGAGGCGCTTCGAATCGAGCTGTGCGGCGTAGCCCTTCACGTATCCGGATTTCTCGAGGCGCTTGACGCGATCGTGCACTGCCGGCGGCCGTAGCCCGACTACCGCTCCGAGCTCTGCATACGTCGAGCGCGCGTTGCGTTGCATCGCATCGAGCAAGAGCAGATCGAGTTTATCGAGGTCCGTTCCGTTCACCAGGCACCCCTATCGGTTGGCCACGTTCGTTCGAGCAAGCTCGGGCAACGGACGGCGTTCGTTCGGGGAAAATGGCTTTCCTGGGAAGGTTCGTTCGCTCGACGAGGGCTTGGCGGGCATCTGGGAAAGCAGGCCGCGCGGTTCGGGAGCAAAGAATCTTACGTTTCTATGCCCGACTGGATTTGGACGCTCATCGGCCTCGGCATCTACCTGTATGCCCTCTCGCTCATGCGCGGCCGCGCGAAGCTCGTGTATTCACGCGTGACGAAGGCGCTCGTCATCGGCATCGCCGCCGCATGCGCGGGTGCGGGCGTGTTCCATTACGCCGTGCAGCCGCCGTTCGTTATCGGTATCCAGATCGCGGCGATCTTCGCCGTAGCCTCGATGTTCGCGGACGGCTTCAAAGCGCGTTCGCAGCGGAAGTAGCCCGCGGGACTACGCTTGCGCGTGCAGCTCCGAAGTGCACGCGCCGCAACGGGTTGCGAGAAGCGGCACGGCGGTCAGGCAGTACGGGCATTCGCGCGTTTGCGGGACGGCCTCGGTCACCGGATTGAGCCGCGCGTTGATCGCGTTCATCGGCTGGATCACGAGGAAATAGATCACGGCGGCAACCGCGACGAACGCGAACACGGCGTTGAGGAAGTCGCCGTATGCGAAGCGCGTGCGGCCGACGATCAGAAAGAGCCGCGAGAATTCGGGCTTGCCGACCACGAGCGCGATCAACGGCGTGAGGATGTCTTTGACGAACGCGGTGATCACCGAAGTGAACGCGGCACCGATGACGACCGCGACCGCGAGGTCGACGACGTTTCCACGGAAGAGGAACTTACCGAATCCTGAAAGCATCGTGACCTCGCTTGTCGGGTATTAGAGTGCTTTGACCGCGTTATTGACCGCGTCGATCGATTTCTTCGCATCGCCGAAGAGCATCGTCGTCTTGGGATCGTCGTAGAGCGGGTTATCGATACCGGCAAAGCCGGATTTCATCGAGCGTTTGAGTACGACGATGTTCATCGCTTTGTCGACGTCGAGAATCGGCATGCCGTAGATCGGCGATGCCTTGTCCGTGCGCGCGGCGGGGTTCGTGACGTCGTTCGCGCCAACGATGAGCGCGACATCGGTGCGTTCGAATTCGCCGTTGATGTCGTCCATGTCGATGAGCGAATCGTACGGCACGTTCGCTTCGGCGAGAAGCACGTTCATGTGGCCCGGCATGCGGCCCGCAACCGGGTGGATCGCGAATTTCACATCGACGCCGCGCTTTTCGAGCATGTCGGTGAGTTCGCGGATCGAGTGCTGCGCCTGGGCCACAGCCATGCCGTAGCCCGGGACGATGATGACGCGTTCCGCATAGGCGAGCATCGAGCCGACGTCGTCCGCGCTGACCGAGCGCACGTTCGTGCCCGAGGTGCCAGCATCGCCCGCGGCGCCCGGCTTCGGGCCGCCACCGAACGCGCCGAAGAGCACGTTGGTCACGGAGCGATTCATCGCCTTACCCATCATCAGGGTGAGCAGCGTACCGGACGCGCCGACGAGCGCACCCGAGATGATGAGCACGTTGTTGCCGAGCACGAAGCCCGTCGCCGCGGCGGCGAGGCCGGTGAACGAGTTGAGGAGCGAGATGATGACCGGCATATCTGCGCCGCCGATCGGCAGCACGAAGAGAATGCCGAGCAAAAACGCGGCGACGGCGGCGACGATGAACGCCGTCGGGCCGTAATCGACGTTCGCGATCACGAGGCCGCTTGCGACCACGATGAGGAGCGCGATCGCGCCGTTGACGACTTGCTGGCCGGGATACGTGATCGGGCGCCCCGTCATCAGCTCTTGCAGCTTCAGGTAAGCGATGATCGAGCCCGAGAACGAGAGCGCGCCGATGACGGTCGAGAGGACGATCGTGAAGAGCTCGTCGGGTGCGACGCTCGAACCGTTCGCACCGAATTCGAGGCGGAGATATTCGCCGGCCGCCACAAGCGATGCCGCCGCGCCGCCCGCGCCGTTGAACACGGCGACCATCTGCGGCATCGCTGTCATCTTGACGGCACGCGCCGCGTAGATGCCGATCGCGGCGCCGATCCCGATGCCGATGCCGATGACCCACCAGGCGACGATGCCCTGGGTCAGCGTCGCAACGAGTGCGACGAGCATGCCGAGCGCGGAGATGCGGTTTCCGAGGCGCGCCGTTTTCGGCGAGCTCATGTACTTCAGGCCGATGATGAAGAGGATGCCCGTGACGACGTATGCGTAGTCGACGGGGTTTGCGAGTGTCTGTGTCATCAGGCTTTCGGGGCCTCGTCGGCTTTCGGCGCGACGACGCGCGGTTTGAACATTTCGAGCATACGCTCGGTCACGGTGTAACCACCGAACACGTTGAGCGAGGCGAAGATCACGAGGATGACGCCGACGACCGGGCCGAGCGGCGCGTTCTGCTGCCCGGCGACGAGGATCGCACCGACGAGCACGATGCCGTGGATCGCGTTCGTGGCCGACATGAGCGGCGTATGGAGTGTGGTCGGGACCTTCCCGATGACTTCGATACCGACGAACACCGAGAGGATGAAGACGGTGAGCTCGATCAGGAGCTGCTGGGTCATGCGTGGCCTCCGGAAGCCGCAAGCGCGGCGAGGGTCGGTTCGTGAACGATCTTCCCGTCGAGCACGATCGTCGTGCCCTTGGCGATCTCGTCCGTCATATCGATCGCGATGTTGTCGTCGTGCGTGAGGTAGTCGAGGAGCGTCTGCACGTTCTTCGCATAGAGCTGGCTCGCGTGCGTGGCGACGGTCGAGGGCAGGTTCTTCGTTCCGACGATCGTGACGCCGTTGTCCGTAACATACACCTCGCCCGGCCGCGTGAGCGCGCAGTTGCCGCCCGTTTCCGCCGCGAGATCGACGATCACGCTTCCGTGGCGCATCGCTCCGACCGCCTCAGCCGTGATGAGCACGGGGGCGCGGCGCCCGGGAACGGCGGCGGTGGTGATGATCGCGTCGCTGTCGCCGACGTGCTTCACGAAAAACGCGCGCTGCTTCTCGAGTTGTTCCGGCGTGAGCTCTTTTGCGTAACCGCCCGTGCCCTCGGTGTTGCCGCCGAGATCGAGATCGAGAAACTTCGCACCGAGGGATTTGATCTGCTCGGCCACCGCCGCGCGCGTGTCGTACGCGGCGACGACGGCGCCGAGACGCTTCGCCGTTGCGATCGCCTGCAGGCCCGCGACGCCCGCGCCCATGACGAGCACCTTGGCGGGGGTTACCGTACCGGCGGCGGTCGTGAGCATCGGGAAGAATTTCGGCAGATGGTTCGCCGCGATCAGCACGGCCTTATAGCCGCCGATGTTCGCTTGCGAGGAGAGCGCGTCCATCGACTGCGCCTTCGTGGTACGCGGGATCGCGTCCATCGAGAGCGCGGTGATCTTGGCGTCGGCGTACTTTTGGACCGAGGGCGCATCGCCGAGCGGCGCGAGGAAGCCGACCACGATCGTGCCGGGCGCGAGTGCGGCGAGTTCGGCATCGCTCGGCCGCGCGACGCGCGCGACGACGTTCGCACCTGCGTACAATCCGTTCGCATCGCCCGCGACGGTGGCGCCTGCGGCTTCATATGCGGCGTCGGTGAACCCGGCCGCGAGGCCCGCGCCGCGCTCGACCGCTACGGTCGTTCCGGCTTTGACGAATTTTGCAACGATATCGGGGACGAGCGCGACACGGCGTTCACCGTCCGCGCGCTCCATAGGAACCGCGATTTTCATAGGCGTGTAATCGCCATTCCCGGTCCCGAGGACCTTTGGCCTCGGCCCGCGCTCGCACGATACGAAACGCTCATAGGCCCGCTTTCAGAAGCGCGAATGCGACGACCAGGGCAACCGTGCCGACGGCGTGTGTGGCGAGGCTCTTCTTCATCGTGGTGCCGCGCTCGCGGGCGACGATGATGAAATCGCCGAGGCCGACGGCAACCGTCAGGCCGATGATGATGGCGAGGCCATCGGTGTTGTGCGTGGCGGCGAGCATCAGGACGCAGCCGCCGAAGACGAGATCGCGGACGCCGAGCGCGCGGACGTACCCGAGTGCATCGGGTTGCCGCGTTGCGAGCCCGTACTGCTCGGAGGAGAATGCGGGTGCGAGGAGCGCGCCGACCCCGATCGCGCACAAGGCAAGCCCGCCGAGTACGGAAAGACCGTAACCGATCATCGATGGTATTCCATAACGTCACAGTTGGACGCCCGGCTCGTGGAGAAGTGTCGCCGAGCGATGCGCGGTGTCAAAAAAGCGAACCTTCCCGAGAAAATTTGCGCGACGTGCGCGAAGCCGTTCGCGTGGCGGAAGAAGTGGGAACGCGACTGGGAAAACGTCCGCTACTGCAGCGATCGCTGCCGCGCGGGTGGGAAAAAGTGAGCGCCCCGAAACGCTGCGCCTCGCTTGCCGAAGTGCGCGCGGAAATCGATCGCCTCGACCGCGCGCTCGTGCCACTGCTTGTCGAGCGCGGTGCATACGTACGACAAGCGGCGGCGTTCAAAACCGACCCGGGCCACGTCGCCGCGCCGGATCGCGTGGAGCGGGTCATCGCCGCCGTTCGCGCCCTCGCCGCGGCCGAGGGCGGCGACCCGGATGTGATCGAAGCGATCTATCGTCCGATGATCGCGGCGTATATCGCGGACGAACTCGCGCTCTGGAGCGAGCATCGCGCGTAGCGAGTGGGCCTAAAAACGGGCGACGAGGCGGACTTCGTTCATCGGCGTCTTGTAGTTCAGGATGCCTTCGCGTAAGAATTCGGCCTGCATGTCTTGGACCGTCGGTTGGTCGATGTGCAGATCGGCTTTGAAATCGTACCGATCCGATTTGCGAAGCGTTTCCGCATCGAGTTTCGTGTACTTCACGTACGTCTCGATGTTGTCGCTCGCGTAATAACCCGAGCCGACGATATCGGCGGCCGCTCTCCGGCAAGCGGTAAGTACGGCTTCCGCCGCACTTCGATCCTTCAGTAATTTCGGACCGAAGAAAATTCCCGAACCGGAAATGCCCGTCTTCACGCTCGCCACGAAATGCGCGAGATGGTCGGCCTCGAGCTTCGCCGTGAACGGCGCGGAAACGAACGTGCCGTCGATGGCTTTGCGCGAGAGCGCGGCCGGAAGATCGGGGTTCGCGATGTTCACGCCCTCGACATCGGCGATCCCGAGGCCGACGCGGCGGAGGATCGAGGCGACGTAATATGCCGAAGCCGCGCCCTTGCCGCCGATCCAGCCGAGTTTCTTGCCTTTGAACGCCTGCACGTCGCGTTGCCCCGCGTCCCAAAGATCTTGGCGGATCATGAGCGCCGAGGGATGGCCCTTCGCCGGCTGATAGCCCGTGCTCGCGACGAACTTCACTTCGAAGCCGCGGTCGACGGCGTTGAAGAATGCGGCCGAAAGCGCCGCCCCGACGACGTCGAGTTGCCCGTTTGCCGTGAGGACCATCGCGTCTTGGCCCGCGACGATCGGCGTGAGCGTCGCATCGAATCCGGCTTCACGTAGATAGCCGCGGTCGACCGCGACAAACAACGGCGCGAACAGCGTCGAGGGGACGAAGCCGATTTGCAGCGGCTTCAGTTCGGCGGCGCTCGTGCGACGTGGAAGCGCGGCGGCAACGGTTGCGAGGGCGGCGGTTTGCGCGAACGCGCGACGTGTCGACATAGTGCTAGCCTTCGGTGCTAGGAGAGCGTTTTCGTTTCGTATCCGGCGCGTTCGCCGATTCTTTGCGAAGCGAAATTCGCCGACGCCGCAACGGCCTCGGGCGAGCTACACGATCCGGCAGCATCCAGCGCTGCCGTCTCTCCGGTGAGCTTAAAGAGATAGTTCGTGCGCGCGAACTCTTTCGCGCTTACGATCTCGCCCGCGTACGTGTTCTGAATCAGCTGGTGATCGCAGCCGCGCCACGTGGACTTGTCGGCCTTGCCCGCGTCGAACGCGTGATTCGCAAACGCTTTCACGAGGGCGTCGGCTTTGGTCGTGCCCGCCGCTTGCATCCGGTCCGCGAGTTGCTTGACGGCAAGGTAGCTCATGTAATGGCGGTAGGAGATCGGCCCGCGGATGCCGCGCCCGAGGTCCGCCGCAAGTTTCTTCGATTCGGGTGCGATCGGCGACCAGATCACGGCGAACGTCGCTCCCGCCAGCTCGTCGAGCGGCAGCGTCTTGAAGTAAAAATCTTCGAGCGTCATACCGGCGAGTTTCATCTTTTTGTTGAGGCCGAACTCGACGAACGCTTTCGCCGCGAGCGCGACATCGAGGCCACCCTGGCAGAGGATGACTTGCTCGGCATCGGTGTTGCGAATTTTCGTCATCGTCGAACTGAAGTCGTTGGTGCCGACTTTCAAGATATCGGCACCGACTTCGGTGCCGCCCGCGCGCTTGAGCAGCGCCGCAAGCCGTGTATATGAGTCTTTTCCGAATGCATAGTCCTCGACGACGAAGTACCACTTTTTGCCGCGCGCGAGAATGCGTTGCGCGAGCACCTTCGCGAACATCGCGGCGTTCGGTGCGAAACGATACGTCGTGAGCGACGCCTTATCGGCGGTGATCGACGTATCTTGCGGCCCGATCTCGAGCGTGAAGACGCCGTTCTGCAATGTATACGGCGCGATCGCGAGCGCGACGGCACTCGACGTGCCGTGGATGAGCGCGTCGATTTTTTCTTGCTCGACGAGGCGCCGCACTTCGGTCGTCCCCACCGCCGGCTTCGAATTATCGTCGCCGAACACGAGCTCGAATTTCGTACGACCGCTGCGATTGAGCTCGTCGATCGCCAGTTGCGCGCCGATCTTGTGATAGCCGCCGATATCGGAGAGCACGCCCGAATACGAATCGAGCATGCCGATCCGCACCGTTGCGTTCGCCGCACGCACGCGCGTCGGAATGGCGGCGACGGCTCCGAGCGCGGCAGCGCCAGCAACGAACGAAGCCCGGCCATGACGGCCGACCGTGGTCTGGTCTTTCAAGTTCGCGCTCCTCGGATGAAAGTGCGTTTCGCCGAGTTGCGGCATGCGATGCGGAGCGCGTACATCCTGCGGGCGGCTGCGCCTGGAAAAAATCTACGGAGATCGCCGAGCGTTCTGCCCGGGCGGGCTATCCCGCGATACGTACCGGGTTGCGGAGGATGCCGATCTTTTCGACTTCCACTTCCATCACGTCGCCGTCTTCGAGGAAGAGCGGTGGCGTCATTGCGAAGCCGACGCCTTCGGGCGTTCCCGTTGCGATTACGTCGCCCGGTTCGAGCGTCATGCCCTTGGAGAGCGCGGCGATGATTTTGCGAATGTTAAAAATCATCTTTGCGGTGTTGCTGCTCTGCATCACGGTGCCGTTCACGCGCAACGCGATATCGAGGTTCTGTGCGTCGCCGAGTTCCGCTGCGTCGATCAAGATCGGCCCCATCGGGCACGAGTCGTCGAGCGATTTTCCCTTGAACCACTGCACGTGGGCGCGCTGGAGATCGCGTGCGGTCACGTCGTTGAGGCACGTGTAGCCGAAGATCGTGTCGAGCGCGTCTGCTTCGGCAACGTCCTTGCAGCGCGTGCCGATCACGACGGCGAGCTCGGCTTCCCAATCCCACTGTTTCGTTACGGCCGAAGAAAGCTGCAGCACTTGCTCGGGGTTCGCGATCGCGGTCGGCGCCTTGGTGAAGAACGTCGGCACGTCGGGCAGTTTCAGCTCGACGTTGTTCGCGCGCGCGCCCTCCTCGGCGTGTGCGAGATAGTTACGGCCGACGCAAAAGACGTTCTTGGATGGGCGCATCGGTGCGAGCAATTTCGCACCGTCGGCGCTCACCGGCGTTCCGAGCGATTTGAGCGCCGCTTCGCGCTCGTGCGGCGCCATCTTCACGAATGCATCGAGCGAGGCGACGTCGCTTGCAAACGGGTGGAGCGAGGTGCCGTCGTGTACGGCCGGGCGCGCCGTGCCCGAGGCATCGGAAAACATCACATAACGCATGGTGGCATAGAGTCGGAGCCGTGAGACCGCGAATCCTTTTCGCTACCTGCTTTCGCGCTGGGTTGCACGAGCGGCAGCGCGAAGACGACGGCGATGGATCCGATCGTCGACGCAACGCTGCCGTTTCCCGAAGCCGATCTGCGCGAACACCCGCCGCGCCGGGCCTCCGAAATGCTCGGCGGCCTCGTCTTTCTCGCGCGTACGATCGATAAGGCGAAGGCATCGATCAACGGGACCCTCGGCGCGTACAAGATCGGCCCCGGCATCTCGATCTATCTCTTCGAGCACTTGCGCATCGACGAACGCGATTTTATCGAAGCCGTCCGCACGCATCGTACCGACGAGGCCATCGTCGCGTGGGTGCACGGCCATAGCGACCCCGTCAACTACGGCACGATCAACGAAGCGCTTTCCACGCGCAAAGTACGCGCCGAAATCCGCGAGAGCATGGCCACGGTATATCCCGTCATCGCCGAACGCCCGGACCTCGATAACTGGTTCGCGATCTTCGATATCGACGATGCCGCAGCGTTCGCGCAGCGCTAGTCGAACGGTGCGTCGGGTGCTTTCGGTTTCCGGCGCGTGAGGTGCCAGAATCCGCAGTAGCGGCAGTCATAGGTGAAGAGCGCGCCGCTCATGCCCTGCATCGCGGCGATCGCCCGCGCTTCGCCCTCGCTCTTGTACGGCTGCTTTCCCTCGCAACTGCGCTGCACGTCGGCGTCGATCCACTGATCGGTGATTCCGCGATTTCGCAAGTAAAACGCCATCAGCGATTCGGGCGCCGCGCTCGGTGCGGCCTTGCGTGGGCGCCGTGCCATCGCGCTTAAAGCCAGGTAACGGCGTCGTCGAGGCTCCGCCGATCTTTCTTACTCGGGGCGAGCGGCGCGATCGGGTTGCCGACCACGAGCGAGGTGAACACCTTGAAGCCCTTCGGTACGCCCAGCATCGCGAGCGTGTCTTTCTGGAAACCGAATCCGCGCGTCCAGCTCGTAAAGGCGCTCGCCACCCCGCAGGCCGTGGCTTCGAGCACCATCGCCATCAGCGCGCACGAGCACGCTTCGGCAGCCTCGGGATAGCGATCGTCTTCGATCACGACGATCAGCACCGCGTTCTCCGGGAGCACGTCGCCCGTGCGCTGGCGTTCGAGCCCGGCCGCGTACTGCGGCTCTTTCAGCCGTTTGTTCACCGCCGAGAAAAAGCCGTAGCCTTTGAAAAACGTATCGCGCGCTTTGTTCGCGGCCGCGCGGATCGCCGCATATTTCACGCGATCGCGAACGACGATGAAGCGCACGGGCTGCGTGTTGAAAAGCGATGGGGCGAGCCGTCCGGCTTCGACGATCCGCCGTAACGCCATCGGCGGCAAGGGCCCGGGGGCGAAGGCGCGCGCGTGGGTCGTGCGTTCGAGATACGCGACCGCATCGAGTTGGCTCGGCGAGGTGCCCTGGGAAATCGTCTGCATGGGATACTATTCCACCCCGGCGGTCCGCGGTGCTTCTAGGGGCGGATCGTCGCCGTCGGCGTGGGGGCGGGAACGAGTGGCCGCTTTCGGGCGGCAGCCGCCTTCGCCGCGGCATCCGCGCGAGCGTTCGAGGATTTCTCGAGATCTTGCAACGCGTACACCGCGCCGCGCGCTTCCGGATCGACGCCACCCTCGGAGAGGAGCTTCATCGACCGCTTCACCGATTTCGTGGCCGGATTGAAATCGTAGTCGACCTGGTACACGCCGACGACCGCGTGCATCCCATCCTCGGTACGGATCGCCATTTGGAGTACGTTGCCATACGTAAGCGCGTTGAATTGCAGGTCTTTGGTGTCGTGCGCGCTTCGGACTTTCGTCACTTGGCCGAGTTTATTGACCTCGACCTCGTAATCGGCGTGCATCTTGACGACGGGCAACAGCTTCGTCGGTTGCTTCGCCTGGCGCAGCGTCGTGATCGATCCGCTCGGAGCGGCGGTCGGCATGGGCGTAACGGCCGCCGCCGCAGGCGCGGCGTTTAACGCCAACCCGAGCGCGGCGAGCGAGGCGAGCGTGCGCATCAGTTCCGCGAGAGCGCGGCGAACGCGGCGCCGCACGTCGCGCAGGCGACGATCACTTGATACGTTGCGGTTCGCCCGCGGACGCTCGATTGGTCCTCGGTGCGTTCGTCGCATCCGCAAAAGCCGCAGGGAAGCGATGTCGGGTTTCCACGGGGTCGTTCTTCATCCACGATATAGGGTTCTTACCCGGAAATCCGGCAACCGACCTCCGGACGGGAGGCGCGCTCGGAAACGCGAACGCTTGGCGTCGATGTTGCATCGTATCGCCCTCGCGGCGCTCGTGGCTCTCGCGCTCTCCTTGGGCGGCTGCAAAGACTACAAGGACACGCCGGTAACCAACGCCGTCGAAGGATCGCGTTTCATCAAAGTAAGCGAAGCGCACCTGATCTCCACGGGCGAACCGAGTGTCACGCTCGCCGGTTCGACGACGACGTACTTGCTCGTCCGGTTGGAATTCAACAACGATACGGCGAGCGATATCGCGCCTGCGATCGAGCAGATCATCTACGTCTCGCCCGACGGCACGCGGCTCCATGGAAACGACGCCGGATCGACGGTCTTCATCGGGGTCAGTAACTATAAGGGCATCGTGAAGAAGGGCGAAAAGCACGAATACACCGTCGGCTTCCGCCTCAACACGCCGACCCAGGGTGGCTACATCTATTACGATCCGTCGTCGTAAGATCGCGGCGGCGCTGTTCGCCGCCGTCGTCCTCGGGGCACTGCCCGCAAACGTTCGCGCGGCGCGTCCGCTGCTCGACAAGCATCAGTGGGACGGATACTTCGCGCTTTTCGGGCGCGATGGCGCCGTCGCGAACAAGCGCATCGGCGTGCGGCTGGATACGTATTCGGGCGCGCCGGTCGATTTTGCGGCCTTCGCCGTCGATCCGGCCGATGTGCTCGTTGCGGGAGCCGCCGGCCGGCCGCGCGCGATCGATACGACGCGTCGCTCTCCCGTAGTACGCTGGAAATTCACGCCGCCGCCCGGCTATCAACTCGAATCGAACGACGTCGACGTGCCGCTGCAGAATCGCGAAGGCTTCTACGTCGTGGAAGCCCGCCGCGGCGATGCGGTGCAGCAAGTGTGGGTCAACGTCTCGCGCATCGGACTCGTCGCGAAAGAGTCCCCGGATGGCGTTCTGCTCTACGCCACGGACCTAACCAACGGCAAGCCGCTGGTGGGCCTTCGCGTGCAATTTCTCGTGAACGCATCCTTCGCCGATGCCACGACGGATGCAAACGGGATCGCGCGCTACGCGGGCGCCGGGCGGCCGCAATTCGCGCTCGCGCGGCTCGGCTCGGCGCAGGGCTTCATCGCGTTCGCCCCGCAGGCGCCCGTTCCCGGAACCGTGCTCGGCATGCGACTCGATCGCGGAAGCGTGCGCGCCGGCGAGCGCGTGCGGGTCGTCGGGTTCGTGCGGCGTCACGCGGGCCCAACCTACGCGCCGGCAACGGGCGACGTGCGGATCGTGCTTTCCGCACGCGGCCGCACGATCGGGCAGCAAACCGCGAAGCCCGATGCGTCGGGCGCCTTCGAGGCGGAGATGACGGTGCCGCTGGAAACGCCCGCGGGCGACGTCGCGGTGCTGGCAACGGCCGGTGCGGCATCGAGTGGCGCGTCGCTACACATCGATGCTTCGGGCGAAGCGACCGTGACCGTGCGCGCCACCTGCGGCTCATCGTGCGCGGCGAACCGTGCCGTATCGCTCGAAATCGTCGCAAAGCGCGCGGGCTTGCCGATCGTCGACGGAACCGTGCGCGTACGCGTCGTGCGGTCTCCCCACATCGTACCGCCGGGCGCAAACGACGATCTCGTACGCTTCGGCACGACGGCGGTCGTCGATGCGCGCGTAACGACGAACGCCGATGGTATCGCGAAAGCGACGATTCCAGCGCCGACGGATGGTCTGGCATCGACCTATGGCGTTACGGCGCTCCTCGGTGGCACGACGGCAACGGCGCGATTCGTGGCGACGAGCGCGCGGCTCGCACTTGCGGTCGAGCCCGCGTCGACGCAACTCGATGTTGGGGAAGCCGCATCCGTCGCGATCGACGGATTCGATGCGAACGACGGCACGCCGATCGGCGGTACGAGCGTGACGGTCCGTATCGCGCACGGCCCGCAGGTTCAGGAGCGCGTCGTTCGCCTCGATGCCAACGGTCGCGCGCGGGTCACGTTTCCCGCCCCGAACCTCGGTGCGAATTTCGTGACCGCGGAGGCCACCGATGCCGATGGTAACCGCGCCCTCGATGCGGCCGCAATCGTCGTCGCCCCGCAATCCCTCGCCACCGGTGCGAGCCGTGGCGCATCGGATATCGCGATCGAGCTCGATCGCGCGCGGTACAAGCCCGGTGAATCGGTCGGCGTGCACGCGCAACTCGAAGGCGGCGTCGGCTCGGCGCTCGTGACGCTCGAAGGCCCCCGCGTTTACGCGACGCGTACGGTCGCGTTGCGCGATGGCCGGATCGACGCGCATTTCGCGATCCCGCCGGGCTTCGGGACGACGAGCGTCGGCGTCGCGGTCGTGCGCAACGGCGCGATCGTGTACGGCTCGGTGCCGGTCGTTGTGGACGGCCCCGGGCAACCGCGGGCCACTTCGCTTACCGCCGACCGCGCCGCATATGCGCCGGGCGAGCTCGCGCACATCAAGATTCGCGATAACGCGACGAAGGCGGCGACGCTCTTCGTGCGCCTCGCGGATGGTCGGCCGACGCGCGGCGCCGGGTTCGACGAAGCGCCGAACGCCCTCGCAAGTGCCGGCACGACGACGCACGCCAACGTTTCCGATCCGTCCGACTGGCACGCTTGGGTCGCACCGGCGCGCTCGAAGGCGGGCGACGTCTTCGGTTTCGATCGTCCGCGCTCGACCGTCCTTACCGATACGACGCTCGCGGTCGCGGCGCCGAAACCCGTTTATTGGAAAGTCGAGCGAACGGATCGCGAAACGATCGATCTGACGATGCCGACCGAACGCGGGCGGTACGTGCTCTCGCTGCTCAAGGTCTACCCCGATGGCGACGTCGGTGCGGCCTCACTCTCGCTTGTGGTGCAATGATCGCGCAAGAACCCGTCCGCCTGATGCTGCTCGATACGTACGGCCTCGTGTATCGCGGGTATTTCGCGCTGCCACCGTTGCTCACGACCCGCGGCGTGCCGATCGGCGCGGCGTACGGCTTTACGATGATGCTCGTGAAGCTGATCGCGGACGAAAAGCCGACGCACGTGATCGCGGCGTTCGATCGCGGCATGCCGGCATCGCGCGTCGCGCTCTACCCCGAGTACAAGGCGCATCGCGATGCTACACCCGACGACCTGCGCAGCCAGTTCGCGCTCGTGCGGCAGATCTTGGCGACCTACGCGATCCCGATTCTCGAAGTCGATAACGAAGAAGCGGACGACGTGATCGCCACGCTCGCGTTACAAGCATCGGCTGCGGGCCATCTCGTGGATGTCGTGACGGGGGATCTCGATCTACTCCAGATCGTCGACGAACGCGTGACGGTGCTCGCGACGCGCCGCGGCATTAGCGATCTCGGGCGATATACGCCTGCGGCGGTGCGCGAACGCTTCGAACTCGAACCAAGCCAACTGCCCGATTACCGCGGCCTCAAGGGCGATCCGTCCGACAATCTGCCCGGCGTCCCCGGGATCGGTGAGAAGACGGCGATCAAGCTCATCAAAGCGGCGGGCACGCTCGATGCGCTCGTCGCCGATCCGTCGCTTGCGGGAACGGCGAAATTGCAGGCGCTCATCGCAGAACACGGCGCAGCGGCGCAGACGTTTCGCGATGTGTCGACGATCAAGCGCGATCTTCCGGTTACGATCGATTACGATGCTTCGCTCTTTACACAACCGAATAACGATGCGCTTTACGCGCTCTATCGGGAACTCGAATTCAAATCGTTGCTCGCGAAGCTCGATGCACCGGCACCCGCTTCGGTTGCCGCGCCGGCGGCTTCGATCGAAGGGCGGTACGACGATTACACGGCGATCACCGATCCGCCGGATTTCCATGCGCTCGCCGAACGCATCCGTGCGGCGGGCGCGGCGCTGCGTTCGGCACTGGTGTTGCGTGGCGACGAGCTCGGCATCTCTACTGCGGATGAAACGGGCTTTCGCTTCCTACGGAGTGCGCTCGCATTGCCCGAAATACGGGTGGCCTTCGATGCGTTCTGGTCGGGCGCAAACGCGCTCGTCGTGCACGATGTGAAGAACGCGATCGCGCAACTCGGGCTCGCACCGCGCCTGGTCGACGACGATACGATGATCGGCGCGCATCTGCTCGATCCGTCGCGTGCGTTTGCGAACCTCGGCGATGCCGTCCGCGCGTTGCTCGATCGCGATCTCCCCGACAACGCCGCGGCGCACGCCGATGCGGCGGGGCGCCTCGCGCACGTCGTGCGCGCCGAACTCGAACGCCGCGACCAATTCGCATTGTATCGCGATATCGAGGTACCGCTTGCGACCGTAATCGCGAAGATGGAAGCGCGCGGGGTGGCGCTCGATCCGCGCGCGCTCGACGAGCTTTCCGCACACGTGAACGCGGCCGTGGATCGCCTGCAAGCCGAAGTGTACGAGCTAGCGGGCGAGACGTTTAACCTCGGTTCGCCGATGCAGCTCGGCGCGATCCTCTTCGACAAGCTCGGACTGCCGGGCGGCAAGAAGAACAAGACGGGCTGGGCCACGGGCGTCGAAGTACTGCAAGGCCTCGCGCGTGAATTTCCGATTTGTGCGAAGGTCCTCGAGTACCGCGAAGTTTCGAAATTGAAGAACACGTACATCGACGTGTTGCCGTCGCTCGCCGACGCGCACGGGCGCCTGCATACGGTGTTCAATCAAACGAACACGGCGACGGGGCGGCTCTCCTCGGTCAATCCAAACTTGCAAAATATCCCCGTGCGCAGCGAACTTGGCCGCCAGATCCGGCGCGCGTTCGTCGCCCCGACGCCCGAGCGCATCTTGCTCGCCGCCGATTATTCGCAAATCGAATTGCGGTTGATGGCGCATCTCTCGGGCGACGAAGCGATGCGCGCGGCGTTTCATGAAGGCCAGGATATCCACGATTTCACCGCGCGGCGCATCTTCGATTTGGGGCCGCTCGTCGATGTTTCCGATAACCAACGGCGCATGGCGAAGTCGGTAAATTTCGGCTTGCTCTACGGCATGTCGGATTTCGGGCTCGCGCAGCGCTTGGAGATCGAACGCGGCGAAGCGCGCACGATCACGCAAGCGTACTTCGCGCGATTCCCCGGTGTGAAGGGCTTCATCGCGCGTTCGATCGAGGAGGGCCGCGAGCGCGGTTACGTCGAGACGTTGCTCGGCCGCAGGCGGTACATGCCCGATCTCGCATCGCGCAACTTTGCTCTGCGTGGTGCGGCCGAACGCGAAGCGACGAACGCACCGCTCCAAGGCAGCGCGGCCGACCTGATGAAGCTCGCGATGGTGCGGATCGATCGCGCGCTCGGCGCGGCGAATCTCGAAGCGCAAATGCTCTTACAAATTCACGACGAGCTGATCTTCGAGCTTGCAACGGCGGATCGCGACGCGGTCGCGCGCATCGTGAAGACGGAGATGGAAACCGCGATGACGCTCGCGGTGCCGCTCGTCGTAACGCTCAAATCCGGACGGAGCTGGTATGACGTGGAGAAGTTCGATGTCGATGCGTAAACAGGCCGTACTCGCCGTGTTGGTAACGCTCTTCGCCGCACAAGCGGCACCGAGCGCGCAAGCGCAATCGCCCTCTCCGGAGCCGACGGCAACGGCAGCAGCAACGGCCGTGCCGACCGCAGCTGGTGCGTGCGTGCCGGATGCGGTGCGGTTCGATTCGCGGTTTGGCGTGCCGCCGTGGATCGATGCGAAGCACGCAACGTCGCGTGCGGCGCTGCATGTGGCCGCGCCGAAGGGCACGCTGCAACTCGCGGTTGCAAGCACGACCCGCCAACGCGCGCGTGGCTTGATGTGCGTCACCGCGATCCCGCGTCTTGCGGGGATGATCTTCGTGTTCGCGCACGATCAGGCGCTCAGTTTCTGGATGAAAGATACGCTCGTGCCGCTCGATATGATTTTCGTGCGCGCGAACGGTATCGTTTCGAACGTTGCGGATAACGTGCCATCGACGACCGTCGACACGCCCGATACCGACATCCCGCAGCGCGCGGCACCGGGGAAATACGTCATCGAACTCGCGGCGGGCGATGCCGCGCGCGCGGGGATCGTTGCGGGCACGAGGCTGAAGCTTCCGAAAATATTGGCCGAGTAGCCGAACGCGCGGCGACGTCGCTAGCGTAGCGAAGCGGCCGTAATTCCCTCGGTGGCGCAGCGCGCGAGGAGCGCCGTGCGCTTGCGTACTTCGAATGCTGCGAAAATACGGCGCGTATGGTTTTGCACCGTATGCGGACTGCGACCGAGGGCTTCCGCGATCGCGCGAACACCATCGCCGCCGAGCAGATGCGCGAGCACGGTACGCTCGGCTTTCGTGAGCAACGCAACGGGCGATTCGCGCTCCGCTACCGGTACGGAAGCGCCGCGAAACCATGCGTCGGGTGCGCGCGCGAGTGCGACCGCGATGTCGTGATCGTAGCGCGGATCGCTTGTAAGCCGACGCAAATCGCTCGCAACGAGCGCCGCACGCATACGATAATCGACCGCGATCCACAGTTGTAGCGAACGTTCGTAGTTTTCGATCGCGGCTTTCGTGTTGCCAAGCGCTTCGCTCACGCGCCCGGCCGCCATCGATTCGAAGGCTTGCAAGCGCCGGTCGCCGTCGTGAAACACCAAGCGCGGATCGCGCTTGCCCGTGATGTTGCGATAGAGCGTCACCGCGGAGCGGGCTTGCGCGGGGAACGTCCCCGCCGCTTCGATCGCAAAGTTGGTGAGCGCAACGCGCTCTTCTTTATCCGCAGTCGACCACGAGACGCGCTCGATCGCGGCCCACGCCGCCGCGAATTGTACGCCCGCCGCGAACGTGTCGCCGACGAGCGCGCTGACTACCGCCGCGTTGGTTTCGCCGATCGCAAGAAACGTCGGGTTGGGGGCGATGGCGACGGCCTCGCGCGATAGCTGCCACGCGGCCGGGAGATCGCCGCGCAAAAGTGCGAGAAATCGCTGACAGGTGATCGTGTTGAAGTGTTCGCGCGCGTTGCCGCTCGTCCAGCGCATCGCCGAAAGATGTGCGTCGTACCGCTGCGCGAGCTTGCGATCGATCGTCTCGCTCGCGATGATCGCGAGCCCGTTGAGCAGGCGCCCGTAGAGCCGCAAGTCGCGCTGCTGCGCGCGCGCCGCGAGATCGAGCGCGGCGAGGAAATGTTCGGCGGCGGCGGGGTACCGTTCGCGCCGGAGCTCGATCCAGCCCAACAGTTGCACCAGCATCGCACGCACCGCATCCGGTGCAGACGCGAGTGCTCCTTCGACGATCGCCTCGGCGCGCGCGACATCACCGTCGTCCCAAGCGACGATTGCGCTGTGATAGGCATACTCGCCGCGCGCGGCATCGTCGGCATGCGGAAGGGCCGTCGCCGCAACGGCAAACGCAGCCGCTGCCTCGCGCGTGGACCCGAGGGCTCGGAGAATTGTACCGCGGACCAGGTTCGCAACGACGATCTCGCTTGGGTCCTTCGCACGCGCGCAAGCGTCGCTCGAGGCGGCCTCGGCCGCGCGCAAGTCCCCCGCACGAAGCCGAGCCCGGGCAAGCAGGATGGCATACGCGAACGTTGCGGCATCCGAAGCGGCAACGCAGGCCAGCAGCTCGAGGCAGCGCGCATACTCGGCATCGGCGAACCACACCGCCGCGCGATCGAGCGCGGAAGCACGATCGTCCGGGGCGGGCTTGCGAACGGCGCGCGTCATCGAGCGCGGCGGCGGGGCGCGACGTACATAGATGTGTCACTCTTCAAGAAGGCGCGATAGCTGCCTTCGCGACGTGGCGCGCTCGCAAAGGGAATAACGCCCCTGCGACAGCATGCATATGACATGATTACGTCATATCTGCGAGCGGCCTTTGCTGCGGTCGTGGTCGTTCTCGTCGCGGGCTGCAGTTCTTTCACCCCGCAATGTGTCGCGATCCCCTTCGTGCAGCCGCTTCCGATGTTGGTTTCGCCGGTCGACGGCGCCGTCGGCGTGTCCGTCGACGTCGGCGCAATCGTCGTAACGAGAAGCGATCGGTTGATCGCTCTTAGCGTCGTGACGGATGTCGCGTCTCAGAGCCCCATCGCGATCGGGCAAACCGTCGGAGCGGCAAACGGCGCGAATAGCTACGCGTTGCCGAAGCTCGCACCGGCGACGCACTATCGCGTGGTGGCAACGTTGGGCGCGGGCTCGAACGGTGGTTGTGGTGCGGTTTCTGCGATTGCGACCCTGCAACAGCTCGGGTCGTTCACGACGCAGTAGCGCCGCGCGTAAGAGCGAATCGACTCGGCCCGCGCTTTTGCTGGAGGCCTCGTGCGTCGTTCCGTCATGCTCGCATCGCTTCTCGGTTGGGCGGCGGCTCCGCGTTCGCCAGCGTCGGCCGCGTCGGCGCGGGAGCTGGATCTCGACATCGCGGCACGTGCCCTCCAACGAGCGAAGCGTACGTGGCGCGCGCGGCCGTTGCCGCCATTCGTCGCTTACACTTTGGTGCGCGAAACGCGCCTGAATCTGGTCTACGATATGCACGATTCGTATCGCGATCGCGTTTGGTATCGCGCTCGCGACGGCGTCGCGCTGACGCGGCGCGTCGGCGGCGACGGCGAGCTGCATCTCGAGCAACCCACGTTCGATGCGGCAAAAGATCCCGGACCGCCCACGGCCGATCTCTTCGGGCTTCCGTTGCTCTCCGCCGCCCCGCCCCCGGAGGCCAGCGACGCGGTCGTGATCGGCCGTGCCGTTGCGACCGCGGAATACGATTACACGGTAACGCGCGCGCAAATCGTAAGCGACCGCGGCGAAACGCGATACCTACTCGCGGTGCGCGCGGTCCGCGATCCGGATCGGAACCGCTTGCAAGAAGTCATCATCGACCCAGAAACGGGTGCGCTCTTGCGCGTGAAAGCGCGCGACCATCTCTTCGTGCTCGATGCGGAAAAGCGCGTAATCGACGTAACGCCGGACGCGTTCGATATGACGATCGCGAACGTCGCGGGCGTACCGACGATCGTGACGATCGAGGCACGTTCGCTGCGGCGCGACGGCATCTTCGACGCGACGACGTACCGCTTCGAAGACGTGACGTTTCCAACGAGCTTACCGGATTGGTATTTCGATGAAAAGAGCTACGGCGCGCATCGGAAGGACGCGCCGAGCTAGGCGATCTTCTTCCCGCCGAGCATGACCAGCGCCGGCTTCTTCTCCAGAAGCGCGATATTCTGCGATGGGTCGCCGTTGAAGACCGCGATGTCGGCGAGCAAACCGGGCGCGAGGCGTCCGCGATCGCTCGTGCCAAGCAAATCGGCCGCGTTCGTCGTCGTCGATTTGAGCAGATCGAGCGCGGACATCCCCATCGCACGTAAGAGCGCGAAGTCCTTATTGTTCTGATCGTGCGGAAAGACGCCGGCATCGGTGCCGTACGCGATCTTCACGCTGGAAGCCACGGCGCGTTGCATCCCTGCGTTGCGGATCTTCGCGGCGCTGTTCGCCTTATCGAGGCCGTTCTGCGAGATCTTGTTCGGGTTTCCCGGAACGAGAATCGAGTCCAGCGCCCAGATCGTCGGCACGAGATAGACGCCGCGTTCTTGCATGAGCTTGAGTGTGGGCGTGTCGACGCCGCTGCCATGTTCGATCGAACTCACGCCGCCGAGTACCGCTTCGCGAATGCCGCGATCGCCGTGCGCGTGCGCCGCGACCTTGAGGCCGAACTTGTGCGCTTCATCGACGACCGCTTGAATTTCATCGAGGTTCATCTGCGGGACGTCGAACGCATCGCCGTACGAAAGTACGCCGCCGGTCGCGAGGATCTTGATGAGATCGACGTGGCGTTTCACGTGCTCGCGCACGCGCTGCCGGAAGCCGTAGGGGCCGAAGCCGATCCCACTCTCGATCGTTTCGTCGACGTGGATCATCGAGGAGAGATCGTTTTCGTCGCCGTGGCCGCCCGTAATCGAAAGTCCTGGCCCCGCCGCGAGGATGCGCGGCCCGACGACGAAGCCGTTCGCGATCGCGTTGCGCATCGCGAGATCGATCCCGCTGCCGCCGCCGACATCGCGGATCGTCGTGAAGCCGTTGCGGATCATACCGGTTGCGTTGTGGATCGAGAGCAACGCCGCTTCCGCGACGGAGTCCGCGCTCTTGCCGGGCCGCGCGAGATACGTCGACACGGCGACGCCCGCCGCGACGTGCGTGTGCGCGTCGATCAACCCGGGCATGATCGTCGCATCGCCGAGATCGATCGTCGTCGCGTCGCTTCCGGCGTCGCCCGCATTGAACGACACGATTTTGTCGCCACGCAGCACGAGCACACCCGGCGTCTGCATCTTCATGCCGTCGAAAAGCCGTGCCGCTTTGAGCACGGTGACGCCCTCGGCCGCCATGGCGCGCGACGGCCAAAACGCCGTCGCCGCTACTGCGGCCGCCGCACCGCCGAGAAACGCGCGCCGCCCGAGCATGCGCTGCGCGCTTGCAAAAACGCGCGGATCGAAAGCGGCATGCGGGCAGCGGCAAAGGGCGTCGTGCGAGTGCGTCATTTGCCCGAGGTTGGGCTTCGTCGTTCGCGTTCCTGCGGCGGTGAAGTTGGCACGGGAGTGCCCGAAGGTTGCGCGATTGCGGAAGGAGGCATGGAAGCCGTTCGGGAGGGCGCGCCGAGGATCGCGAGCGCGCGATCGAGCTGCGGATCGCTTCCGGGAACGCCGAAGCGCGCGCCGTCGGGTTGCACGACCGTAACGTCCGGCGTGAGCCCGACTTTCTCGATGTCGCGACCGTGCGCGGTGAAGTAGCGCGCGCTCGTAAGCTTGATCGCCGCACCGTCGGGAAGCGGAACGATCGTCTGCACGACGCCTTTGCCGAAGGTCTTCACGCCGACGATCGTGCCGCGTTTTGCATCCTGAATCGCGCCCGCGGCAAGTTCGGAGCCGGAAGCCGAATTCGCGTTCACGAGCACCACGAGCGGCCGCGCGGTCGCGGGCTTTCCATCCGCGACGGTGGTGCGGCGCTTCCCGTGCTTATCTTGGATGATGACGATCGGGCCCTTCGCGATGAAGCGCGAAGCGACGGCCGCGGCGGCGCTTTCGTAGCCACCGCCGTTGTCGCGCAGGTCGAAAACGAATGCGCGTGCGCCCTTTGCCGAGAGCGTTCGCAGCGCGGCGTTCACCTCATCGCCGGCCGTCGCGTCGAACGAGCGTAACGCTACGTAGCCGATGCGATCGGCGAGCATCCGCTGTGTGGTCGCGGGCGGCGTGACGATCGCGCGCGTCACGACGATCGGCGCGGGGAGCGCCGCGCCCGCGCGCACGATGCTCAAGCGGACGCGCGAACCGACCGTTCCTCGCAAGCGCGCACCCGCGAGTTCTGCCGTGGGATCGTCGAGTGCGCGGCCGTCGATTGCGGTGATGACGTCGTCGGGGAGCAAACCCGCGCGTGCTGCGGGAGAGCCGGCGAACACTTCCTTGATGTGCCAACTATTCGCGGTGTCGTCGCGCCCGATCGCCGCGCCGATGCCGCCGAATCCCGTCCCATCGAGTGCTTGCGAGAAACGTGCAACTTCGGCTTTCGTGAAAAATACGGCATAGGGATCGTGTAGCGCCGCGACCTCGCCGCGAATCGTCGCGTAGATCAAATCGCGCGTTACGATGTGCGAACCATAGCGCACGATCGCTCGCCCGATCTGCTGCTCGATCGCGGGCACGGCGCCGCGTCCGTCGGGCGCCGCGTGGGGCATGCCGACGATCGGATTCGCTACCCCGTGCGCGCGCAAGTAGGTAACGATGCCATCGCGCGCGCCCTTAAGTACTATCGGCACCGGAACGCGCTCGTAGAATTCGTTCGTAACGATCGAGTAGCCGAGCTCGACTTCTACGAGATCGAGCAGCGTCACGTCACTCGATCGCGCTCCTGGTGGCGTTGCAGCCGTGAGCGCGAAAATACATGCGAGCGAGAGTGTCAGAAAACGAATCATACGAGCGGATCATCCCCAGGCGAACCGTCCTTGTCACGCGCTGCGATTCGGCGTAGCGCGTATCGCGTGCTGCGGCCACCGGCAATCTTTGTGAGCATATCGAGCGCGATGAGCGATTCGATATCGCGCAGTGCCGTATCCGGCGAACACTTCGTGATCTTCGCCCATTTCGTCGTCGTGAGCGCGCCTTCGAATGTACCATCAACGAGGGTATCGATCATCCGCCGCTGCCGCTCGTTGATGGGCGCCATGCGATGCCGGTCCCAAAACGTTGCTTTTTCGATGACGTTTGCAAGTGTCGTTTCGGCACGGTCAACCGCTCTCCCGAAGCAGTCGAGAAACCAAACGATCCACGGCGTTACGTCGAGGTCGCCTTTTTGTGTCTGCTCGAGCAACCGATAATACGCTCGCCGTTCCTGGCGAATCTGGGCCGACATGCTGTGAAAACGATCGCCGGAATCCTCAGACCGCGCTAGCAAAAGATCGGTAAGTGCCCGCGCGATGCGCCCATTACCATCATCGAAGGGATGGATCGTGAGGAACCAGAGATGCGCGACCGCCGCCTTCAGCACGAGATCGTCATCGCTCACGGCATTGAACCAGAGAGGAAAAACGCGCATTTCGCTCTCCACGCGCGGGGCTGGCGGAGCTTCGAAATGGACGTTCTCGCGGCCGAGCGGGCCGGAAACGACGCGCATCGGCGCTTTGGCGTCGTTGCGCCATCTGCCGACGCGGATTTGGGAGATACCGCTAAAACCCGTTGGAAACAACGCAGCGTGCCACCCAAAGAGCCGCGTCTTCGTGAGGCGTTCTTCCGGTGCGAGCGCGCCGATGTCGACGCCGAGACGGCGCGCGAGCGACGAGCGAACCTGATCTCGGTCGAGGATGTTGCCTTCAATCGCGCTCGTCGTGATGACATCTTGCGTCAGACTCTGCAAGGTCGACTCGCTACGAAGCGTGAGGCCGAGCCCCTCCATCTTTCCAAGCAAGCGAACTTGCTGATGGCGGACGGCCGCGAGCTTCATCGCTACCTTCTCCTGGGCGAAGCGCAAGTGCGGCCAGCCGCCGCGGGCAACCTCGGAAAAAAGCGGCGTATTCTCCGCATGATACGCGGAGAATTGTGCGTCATTTACCGCAAAAATGTCGAAATTACCACGCGCGCGACTAGTCGTCGATGACGTCCAGAACGAGCTCGCGGACCATCTTGCATGCGCGTGAGCCCGGCCGAAATGCGCGGCAGGCGCGGGGCCGCGCATCGTAGATCGCGCAGGTCGCATGCGCGCCGAGCGTGCCTTCGAGTGCCGCGCATGCCATCGCCCCGGACAATTTGCGAACCGGCATCTGCGGCCACGTCATGCGAAGCGCGGCGCTACGATACGGCTCCGGGACGCGCCGCAAGTCGCGCGCGGTGAGATCGACGTAACCCTCGCGCGCGCCCGTCGTATCCGCGATGCAGCACGCGCCGCACCGCGTGCAATCGAAGTCGTTCTCCGCGATCAATCGTATTGGTGGAGAAACGTGACCGCTTGGGCGAACGCGCGATCGCTTTCTGCGGCGTTGTAGCGCGGACCGACGTCGCGCATGAACGCATGTTCGCCGTCGTACTCGGCCATGTGATAGCGCGTTCCCGCCGCGCGCAGCGCGTCGTCGACGATCCGCCGCCCCGCAACGGGAATATGCGGATCGCTCGCGCCGAACACGAGCAAGAGTTCACCCGAAATCGCGCTCGCGCGCGCGAGCGTGTCGACGTCTTTTTCGCCGCCGAGGGCATTCGCGTGCATCCCCGTCGGGTAGAACGCGACGGCCGAGCGAACCTCGGGCTCGAGTGCGGCCCGTACGGTGAGATGCCCACCGATGCAGAAGCCCGTCGCATGGAGCGCCTTTCCACCGACGGCCGGATGTTGCTTGAGATACGCGAGCGTCGCGCGCGCGTCGGCGTCGATTTCGCTTACGCGTAAGCGGCCCATCCACTCTTGGGCAAGGGCGTGTTCGGTTCCAAAATCGAGCGCGCGCCCCGCGGGCGCGAAGCGGTGGTACATCTCCGGCGCCGCGACCACGAAGCCGTAGCTTGCGAAGCGCACGATCGCGCGCTGCGTGGATTCGGTCAGCTGGAAGATATCCGACCAGAGCAAGAGCCCGGGATACGTGCCCTCGGCTTTCGGCCGTGCGACCATCGTTCGCATCGGGGAGCCGGCGACGTCGATATCCACATATTCGCTCGTTACGATCATGTGCTACGCGTTTGCGCCGGCGTTTCCGAGCGCCTTCGCAACGTGCGCGACGGTCGTCTGCAAGAACGCACGCGCCTGCGCGTCGTCCGCGATGTCGTATTCCAGGCCGAAATCGTCGAGTCGTTCCGCGAGCCCGGTAGCGGGCCGCGCGAGCAGTTCCGTTCCTTCCGCATGCGCGCCGGCGACGATCGCGATGCCGTTCTGCGTGCAAAAGGCCTGGATCGCGGCTTCGATCGTGCCGTATGCCTCGGGCCAATCGCGGTTGAGGTACGCGCCGAAGAGCTGGCGCAGTTCCGGATAGTCCATGAATTCCTCGATCATCGGGCGAGTGCCGTGCCGTCCGGCGCCGCTTGCGGCGGGCGCCCGTCGGGATAGGCGGTGAGGATACGATAGCCTTCGGGAAACGTCGGGTCTTTGATGAGCACGACGGTTGCGGTCGTCTCGTCGGTAAGGCGCATGTTGCCGTTTGCGAAATCGCTTCGTGAGAGGTCGTGCCCGATCGTTTCCCCGAGCGCGACGCGCGGGAGCGGCAGCGTCGCCTGCCCCGCGCGATCGATGAACAGACCGATCGCTTTTTGCGCTAGCGGGTTTGCGATCGTGCGATCGACGGCAGATTGCGCGGTTGCGAGATCGGTGAATCCGCCCGCGCCCCGGATGTGCGGCTCGCGCTGCAAGCGCGCGATGTCGTCCGCGAGCGTCGGACCGACGTGTTTGGTGAGGACGTGCGTTTGCCCGTGTGCGAACGGCTCGCTCGACTCGATCATCCGCAAATCTTGCGAGGGGAACCGCAGATCGTCGCCACCGACGCGGCGGATCTGATGCGCGCCCGCTTTGATGGCGGCGGCTTGCGCGGCGGTCGTGCGAAGCGCGGTCCCGGCCGTGCCCAGAAGCGGCCGATTCGCGGGCGCGGCGGGCGTCCCGAGGCGCGTACGGGCGGCGCCGAGATCGGGTGCGGTCGCGCCGTGCGGCGCGAGCCCGTCGCCGCGCGCCGGTAGCGGCGTGGGTGTTTCGAGGCGCGGACTATCGGGCGGGGTGACCGCGCCCGGCGTTGCGCGTGTGGCGGCGTGTATTCGGAGATCGTGCATGCGGCTGCTCCGTCGGCGGTGACAACGGAGGCGCGCGAACGAGACCCGCAAGCGCCCCCGTTCGCTATCGCGACGAAGGATCGCATCGGCAAGGTCTAGTTCGGAATATCGAGCTGCCAGGGGCGATTCGGGCCCGAGCACGACGGAGCGCGCACGATCTTATCCGCCTCGTCGGAGGGGCTCCAAAACTCGTCGCAGCGTCCGTTGAGCACTTCGTAGGCCATCAGCTCGCGGCGGCAGACGATCCCGGTGCTGCGGAAGAGTACGAAGCGATGCGTCGGTCCGACATACGCGAACCGCAAATCGCGGTAGTGCGTCGCGGCGAGGATCGTCTGTAACGCGGACCGTTCCGGCGCGGCGAGCGCGGGCACGCCGGGCTTGCCCAGGGCGTCGACGCGGTACAGCGTGCTTTCGATCTTGCCGTCCACGGAGCGGCACCGCACGGCGGCGGAGCCTGCGTTTGCATCGACGTTCGGAATCGTGAAGCGCTTCATCGCGGTATCCGCCTTGGCGGGATCGGCCGAAACGGTCGACGCGATCAGCGCAAAGCATGCGAGGACGTGCGAGAGCGAACGCTGCTTCATCGGGGCGATTGTAGCACCGTCTGCCTCGGACGTAGCCCACATTTCGAACCGCGCCAATCCGGCTATACACAAAATTGACGGTTGCCGCACCGTACCGGCCACGGGGCTGGAACCATCGTGCCACGGATTGCGTTGTAGCCCCAGAGTGCCCGAGTTACCCGAAGTCGAGACCATCGCACGCGGTCTCGCGAACGCCGTCGTCGGCAAGCAAATTGTCGATGCCCAAGTGTTCATGACGAAGATCGCCGTGCATCCGCCGGACAAAACGTTCGCGGAACACTTGCATGGTGAAACGATCGTTGCGGTTCGACGTCGCGCGAAACTCGTGGTTTGCGAGCTCCACCCCTCGGGGCGGCTGCTCACCGTGCATCTCCGGATGACGGGACGACTGATCGTCCAAGCCGCAGGCACGCGGGATCTCCATCCCTACACCCACGTGCTCCTGACGTTCGCCGATGGAGTGCGGCTGTGTTTCGCGGACGTCCGGCAGTTCGGGCGCATGCGTCTGGAAGCGCCGGACGGCCCGTGGGACCAGGGTTTCGGCCCGGAACCGCTCTCCGAGGGCTTTACCTCGGATGCGTTCGCGGCTATGCTATCCGAGCGTCGAACGCCGATCAAATCGTTTCTGCTCGATCAGCGCAGGATCGCCGGAATCGGTAACATCTACGCATGCGAGGCGCTTTGGCAGGCGGGGATCCGTCCCACGAAGCCCGCGCAATCGCTTACCCGGCCGGCCCGACGCCGGCTCCATGCCGCGTTGCAAGACGTCCTTCAACGGTCGATCGATGCGCGCGGGACCAGCGTCGATGACTATGTCGATGCCGAGGGGCTCAAGGGCGGCTTTCAAAACGAGCTGTCCGTGTACGGTCGCCTCGGCGAATCATGTCGTCGATGCGGGTCACCCATCGTTCGAACCGTCATCGCGCAACGCGGCACCTGGTGGTGTCGGAGCTGCCAAAAATAACGCCGTGAGCTACTTCGATCGCAACCGGGCCCCCGCGGAGAAACGCTCCGCCCCTTGCGATCTCGGGCTCACCATCGGCGCGGGGGAAATGCTAGGAGTCAACCATCTCTACCACTGATATCGCGCCGGTCATAGGCGACGAAGCCGTAACCGCCGAACACGCCCCCGAAGCCGTAGTCCACGACGCGGTCGCCGAGCCCGAAGCTCCCGCACCCGTAGAAGACCACGTCCACGACGCCGTCGAAGAAGTCGTCGAAGAAGAAGAGGACCAGCTCGCCCTCGAGCAGCGCCTCTACGAAGAATCGCTCAAAGTGCTCGACGAAGGCCAGGTCCTCACCGGCCTGATCGTCGCGAAGTACCAGGACGAACTGCTCGTCGACATCGGCGGCAAATCCGAAGGTACGCTTCCCTTCCGCGAACTCTCGCTTGCGATCGAGCCCAAAGACCTCAAGGTCGGCGACAAGCTCGAGGTCATGATCCATCGGATCGACGACCAAGATGGTAGCCTCTTCCTCTCCGAGCGCCGCGCACGCGCGCTCAAGACGTGGGAAAAGGTCATCACCGCGCACGAGCAAGACGAAGTCATCGAAGCGACCGTCACGCAAGTCGTCAAGGGCGGCGTTCTCGTCGACCTCGGCATGCGTGGCTTCGTTCCGGCATCGCAGATCCGCCGCCAGCCGGTGGGCAATCTCGACGAACTCGTCGGCAAGCGCCTGCGCCTCAAGGTCATCGACCTCGACCACAAGCGCCACCGCGTCGTGCTCTCGCAGCGCCAGGTGCTCGAAGAAGAGCTCAACCAGAAGAAGCAAGAGCTGCTCGGCACGCTCACGGTCGGTCAGATTCGCGAAGGCGTCGTCGTACGCTTGGCCGAGTTCGGCGCGTTCGTGGACCTCGGCGGCATCGATGGCCTGATCCACAACAGCGAACTCTCCTATGCGCGGATCAAGCACCCGAGCGAAGTCGTCAAGATCGGCGACGTCGTGAACGTCGAGATCATGAAGTTCGATCCGGATGCGAAGAAGGTTTCGCTCTCGCTCAAGCACGCGCTGCCCGATCCGTGGATCGAGCATGCGGACAAGCTGATCGAAACGCAAAAGCTCGTCGCACAAGTCGTCAAGGTCACCCCGAATTATCTCCTCGTCGAGATCGTTCCGGGCGTGCTCGCGATGGTACCCAAGGGCGAGTTCGATCCCGCGAAGCAGTACAGCCCCGGCGAAGAAGTCGAAGTTACGCTGCTTACGATCAACACGGCAACGCGCCGTATCACGGGCTCGATCCAGCACGTCATGGACGTTTCGCCGGACGAATTCGGTGGCGATTTCGAGAACATCGGTAGCGAGAACGGCTTCGGCTCACTCGGCTCCGAGCTCAGCGTTCCGTAACTTCGGAACTTCGGAAAAAAGAAAAAGGGCGTCCGCTTCGGCGGGCGCTCTTTTTCTTTTTCTGTGATACGAATATCTCCGATGTCGCCGATCAGGCGAAGGCGTGGACGATCGCGCGCGCGACCTCGCGGTGCGCGGCGACGCGTTCGTCCGATGTTGCTTTCGCATTGGTGATATAACAGGCAACGAGGATCGGTGCGCGTTTCGGTGGATACGCGATCGCGAGATCGTTCGTCGTGCCGTTGTTTCCCGAACCCGTCTTGTCGCCGATCCGCCATCCACGGGGGAAGCCCGCGCGCAGACGTTCGTTTCCGGTCGTCGTGGCGACGAGCCAGGCGCCGATTCGAGCGCGCGATGCGCTCGAGAGCACGTTACCGAGCAGCACCGCGCGCATCGTCGTCGTCATGGCGCGCGGGCTCGTGGTGTCGCGAAGGTCGCCGACGATTGCCGTATTGAGGCTCGGCTCGTTGCGATCGAGGCGCGTCGTCCTATCGCCGAGCGCGCGCACGAATTGCGTTACTGCCTTCGGGCCACCGATGGTGGCGAGCAAGAGATTTGCGGCCGTGTTGTCGCTGACGGTCACCGCCGCCGCACAGAGTGCCGTGAGCGTGAGATTACCACGAGCGATATTCGCTTGCGTCACTGGTGCATATTCGAGCAGATCGGCTCTGGTGAACGGCACCGGCTGATCGAGCGCGAGCGTCCCGCGATCGACGCGCGTGAGCACGGCCGCAACGAGCGCGAGTTTGAACGTACTGCACATCGGAAAGCGCTCTTCGGGCCGATGCGCCACGACGGCTCCGCTTCCGGTATCAAGAGCAAAGACGCCGAGCCGCCCGCCGATGCGGCGCTCGATCGCCGCAAATGCAGCGGCGGTTCGCATGGTATCGCCGAGCGCCGGTGCGGCGAGAACGAACGGCGTGCCAAGGCTCGTCGCGAGAAATGCATGACGGATCATCGCGGCCGAGCTTCCCGAAGCGGAACGGCCGAAGCCTGCACCGTAGCCGTGCCCATGGCGGCATTACGCGTCGGGCTTACCGGCGGCATCGGATCGGGAAAGAGCGCCGTTGCGGCGATCCTCGGCGAACGCGGCGCGCGCATCATCGATGCGGATGCGATCGCGCGCGATGTCGTGGAGCCCGGGATGCCGGCGCTCGCCGAGATCGCAAAACGGTTTCCCGAGGCAATCGGCGCGGATGGGCGTATCGTGCGGCCAACCCTCGCGCGGATCGTCTTCGCCGACCCTGCAGCGCGCGCAGATCTCAACGCGATCGTGCATCCGCGCGTCCGCGCGCGGGCCGCGTTGCTAGAACGCGAAGCGGGCGCGAACGCGATCGCCGTGCACGTCATTCCGCTCTTGTTCGAGGGCGACTATTGGCGTACGTGCGATCGTACCGTGGCGGTCATCGCACCCGATGAAGAGCGCATCGCGCGCGTCGTTGCGCGCGATGCGACGACGCGCGAAGCGGTGCTCGCGCGCATCGCCGCGCAGATCGCGCCGAGCGATGCCGCGGCGCGCGCGGATATCGTGATCCAGAACGACGGCGATCTCGCGGCGTTACGCGTCGCGAGCGAACGACTCTTCACCGATCTCGCGCAGGCCGCGGCCGCACGGGCGATCGCCTTTCCGCAACGCTAATACCAGTCGAGCAAGGCGAGTGGCCACAGTGCGACTTGCGCGCCGAACGCGAACCGCGCGCCGCGACGCGTCGACCAGCATGCGGCGAACGCGATCCATGCCCCGTACCACGGATGCGTGACGGGCACGAGAAGCACGAGTAGTAACGCAATGACGAGCCCGCGTTCGCGGCGCTCGCGGAGCCACGAAACGGCAAACGCGCTCGCGACGAGGCCGCATGCGATGCGCACGATGCTCCACGTGAAGCCGAGGCGCGAACCCTGCGCGAAGAGCGGTTGCCAAAAATGCGGCGCGACGACCGCGAGTGCGCTCGCGCCGACGATCGTAAGCGCAAGCGCGATCCATCGCGCGCGTGGCAGCACCGCGATGCTTGCGAGTGCGATCGCTTTGACGCCGGTGGCACATGCGATCGCGATGCCTGCGGCAGCGCTCGCACGCGCGCGCGCGGCGAAACCGAGTGCGAGCAACAGTACGGATTCGTTGTGTCCGCCGATGGCGAATTCGAACAGCAGAAACGGGTTGAGCGCCCACCACGCACGTCGCGCGCGCGGGACGAAAAGCGTCGTCGCGGCGAACGCGAGGAGCATAACGATGCGCTGCACGTACGCACCCGTGCGAAGCGACGCGAACGGTCCGACGATCGCCGCGATGCAGGCTTGCAACGCGAGAAACACGGGACCATATGCCGATCCGACGGGCGGGTTCCCGTACAGCGCGATCATCGCGCGACTCGCGGGCGTCTGCGCGAGCAAATCGGTGATCGGCGCAATTTCGTACGGGTTTGCGCCGCGTAACACCGTTTCGCCGTAGAATCGGTATGCATACACGTCGCTCGATGAGAGCGAGGGCACGAGGCCGATCGTGCACGCGCCGACAATGCACGCGAGCCCGATTGTGACCCATGCGCGTCGTTCGTTCCGAAGCGTCCACCAGGCGTAGGCGTAAGCGCCGATGCCAAGCGTCCACCATGCGAACACGATGACCGCAGCAGCGCGATCGAACAGTAGCACGTCGCGGATTCCGGGCGGACCCGCCGGCGCCGCGCGCGCTCCGAGATGAAACGCGATCAGGCCAAGCGCATATGCCAAAAGCGCGCGTACGATTGCGGCTCGCTCCGGCACAATGTTCAGCGAACGGAAGCCGGTTTCGGTGTCGGCGGAACGGTCGGCGGTATCGAAGTCGGTATTGTGGCCGATGGGAAAGGCATTGCGGTCTGCGCGACACCCGTCCGGATCGGCGTTGGCGTCACGGCGGGAGTCGCCGTCGGAACGGGTGTCGGTGAGGAATCGTTGTTTTCGAACGTCGGTGCGTAGCGGCCGATCACGAGCAGCGTTCCGCTATCGCGGGTGATATCGACGAACCCGCGCACCACATGCGGGCCGCGTGCGAGAAAGCCCAAGTTCCGAGACAATGCGATCGACCCGGTGCCGTCGGTCAGCCCGGGGCGGCCATCGGCGAGCGTCGTCGGCGAACCGACGACGACGACTTCGGAACCATTTCGCATTTTCGCAAGTGCAGAAATCGGTGTTGCGGCGTTGATGCGGAGCGGGATATCGACGACGGTCGGTGGCGTGAAGGCGAGAAACGTCGTGCGGATCGTATACGCGCCGGGCGAGAGCGCGCGGCGATCGTTCGTCGTTCCGTCGAAGGTGACGTTTGCGATCGCCGTCTTGCCGATCGGTGCGGGTATGGCGCGCGCGATCGGGACCGCAGCGTGTTGGTACGCCGAACTCCAGAGCACGGTCGGCCCCTTCCGCACCTCGATCACGTAGAGATCGGAAGATGCGAAGTGCATCACGGTCGCGTGATTCGTCGCGTTCGTTACGCCGATGCTTGCAGTAAAGGCGTCGAGCGGCGCGGACGCCTTGGGTGCGAGCGTGACGTTTACCGTGAGGCGATGCGGATCGCTCGTCGGCTCGGTGTACGGCGCGCGGTGCTTCGGCCCCGCAACGCGCTTCGGGCCCGGGGCATACCGCGGTGTCGCGAGGGGTTCCGGCGTATTGACCTGCGCGAGCACGAGCGTGCATGCGAGCAGTGCGGGGATCATTCCGTGCGCCCGCGCTGCGCGAACGGAAACGCGCGCGGTTGCACGAGCGTGATCGTGCGCGAAGCCACGCGCAACAAGCCCACATCCGCGAGCACCGAGAGCTCGCGCGTCAGCGTCTCGCGCGAGGTCCCGATCAAATCCGCAAGATCCTTATGCGTGAGGTTGAGCGCGATCCGCATCGTGCCGTCCGCCTCCATGACGCCGTGTTCGTTTGCGAGCCGGCCGAGCACATCGACGAGCCGCCCGGGGACGCTCTTGCCGGCAAGCTCCGTGAGTTCGTATTCCGATGCGGCGAGGCGGCGTGCGATGCCGCGTGCGAACGTGCGCGCGAGTTCCGCATCGGCGTCGAGCATGCGTTCGAATGCGGACGACGCAACGAGCACGGTTTCCGTCGGTTCGATCGCGATCGCGCTCGTCAATCGTTGCGAACCCGCCTGCATCCACGTGAGTTCGCCGAAGGCATCGCCCTGCGCGCGGATGCCGACGATCGATTCGGAACCGTTGACGTTCGTACGCACGATCTTCACGCGGCCACTCACGACGAACCAGATCGTGTCGGCGCGATCCGACGCGGTATACGCGTACTCGCCGCGCGCGAGCTTGCGCACGCGCCCGCTGCCGAGAACGGTTTCGCGCCGCTCGGCGCTGAGATCGCCGACGTTCATTTCCCGCCTCGCAACACGCGCCCGGGGCGCGCACCCGTATGTTCGCCGTCGCGCACGACGCAATCGCCGTTGACGTACACGTACGCGATGCCGTCGGGAAGCGAATATGGCCGCTCGTATGTTGCGGTGTCGGCGATTTCGTCCGCGCGGAAGAGCACGAGATCGGCGTACGCTTCGGGTGCGATCGTTCCGCGATCGCGCAGGCCGAAGAGCGCGGCGGGTAAGCTCGTCATCCGTCGCACGGCTTCCTCGAGGGCAAGCACGCGACGACCGCGGACGAAGCGGCCGAAGACGCGCGGAAACGTACCGAACGTGCGCGGGTGCAGCACGCCGCGCGCGGTCACGCCGCTCAAGCCGCGCACCGATGCATCGCTGCCGACGCATGTGAAATCGGCGGAGAAGATCGTTGCGACATCGTCTTCGCTCATCGCGAAGAACGCGCACTGTACGGCCATGCGCTCCTCGATCAGCAGTTGCAACGCGGCGCGCGCGGGCGAAAGTCGGCGCATCGCCGCAAAATCGTCCAGCCGCATCCCGGCGACCTCGCCGTTGCGTTCCGACTCGACATCCGTGATGAGGATGTCGTTCCACGTGTCGCCGCGTTTCGGATCGGTGCCGCGCGCGAGGTTCATCGCGAACATCGCCCCCGCGGCGATTTCGGGATCCTCCAAACGCGCGACGATCTCGTCGTCCGACCCTTCGCGCAACGCTTGCGGCAAGATCGTTCCGAGATCGGTCCACATCGCGACGTACGGATACACATCCACGGCGGCACGCGCGCCGCGCGCTCGGGCGGCGTCGATACGCGCGAGCGACCGATGCACTTTGCCCCAGTTCGCACGGCCTGCGGCCTTGTGATGCGAACACTGCACGTGCACGTCCGCGCGTTCCCCGATCGCGAGCGCTTCATCGACCGCGGCGACGAGGTCGTCTGCCTCATCGCGAAGGTGCGATGCATACAGCGGCGCCCCAGCATCGCGGGCGATCGCGGCGAGCGCGGTCAGCTCGTGTGCATCCGCATAGCGCGACGGTTCGTAGATCAAGCCGCTGGAAAGCCCGAGCGCACCATGCTCGATCGCCTCGCGGACGAGCGACTCTTGTGCGCGTCGTTCCGCGGCATCGAGCCGCCGATTCGCATCGCCCGCGATGCAGCCGCGCGTCGTTCCGTTTCCGACGAGCGACGCCACGTTGAGCGAGGTGCCGTTGCGTTCGACGAGTGCGAAGAAGTCGTCGAAGGTTTGCCATTGCACGTCGATCCGCGAGAGGCGCGCCGCGCGTTTCTTGCGCTCCAGCGCCGAGCCGTACAGCGGTGCGACCGACGTGCCGCAGTTCCCGCCGATCTCGGTTGTGACGCCCTGAAAGATCTTGCTCGTGGCGCGCGGTTCGGCGAGCCACAGCTCGTCAGAATGTGCGTGCACGTCGATGAAGCCCGGTGCCAGCACGAGGCCGCGCGCGTCGATCCGTTCGCGTGCGTCGCGCTCGGAGCAGTCCCCGATCGCGGCGATCCGGTCACCCGCGAGCGCGACGTCCGTGGTAAACGTAGCGTCACCCGAACCGTCGCAAATCCGCGCGCCGGTGAAAATCGTAGTCAGCACAGGCGTTTGACGCTATCTCGCATGGGTAGACGGAAAGGGAGCGACGCCATGGTTCCGCCGAGTAACCGCGTCGTCCTCGCACCTCACCCTCGCGCACTCTCCTTCGCTTCCGATCTTCGGGGACTCCATGGCCGAGAAGAAAACTGCCGCCGCGGCAAAACCTACCGACGTTGCGCCGGAACTCATGAAAACCGTGGGCGGCGAGATGTCCGTCCGAGAAGCGGGCAAAAAGGGTGGCGATACCGTTCGCGACCGCTACGGCTCGGGCTTCTACGAAAAGATCGGACGCAAGGGCGGCCAAGTGACGCGCGAGCGGCACGGCGCCGAGTTTTACGAGGCGATCGGCCAAAAAGGCGGCCGGGTCGTCAAGGAAAAGTACGGCGCGGATTTTTACGAAACGATCGGCCATAAGGGCGGGCAAAAGGTCAAGCAGCTGATCGCCGACGCGAAGCTCGCCGTGGCCGCCAAAGCCGCGAAGGACGAAGCGGAAAAGAACGACGCGAAGTAGCGCTTATCGGCAGAGGCCGCGCGCTGCAAGGCGCGTGGCTTCGCTGCGTAATTCGCGGGCGCTGGCAACCCCGTCCGTTTCGAGCGTGAAGATACGGCCGTTGTTTCCCGTCACGATCAGCCCGTTGGTCGTCGGGATGCGATAGGTGCCGACGCAACCGCGGATCGGCGGAACGGCGCGATAAGCGGTCGGCTCTTCGCCCGCAAGCGGCCATTGACGCAGTACGAAGATCGTGCCGCGACGGTCGTATGAGAAGCCGATCCCGCGCCGCGCCGCCTCGTCGTCGCTCCGAAATGGGTGCAGTAGTGCGATTTCGCGCGGCCGTTTGGATGGAAGAAACGGGCGGAAGTTGATCGCGCGCGTTGCGGCCTCGTAGTTCATGATGACGCCGCGCTTGCCGAGCAACGTTTCGGGGAGCGTGGTCGGAAGCGCGGACGCGCTTGGAATCGCAGCTGGCTTTGTTTGCAACGCGCTTTTGGGCGCGCTCGAACAACCCGCGGCCGTAAGCAACGAGAGCAATATCACGACGCCGAAACGCGCTCGCATGGCCGCTTGCTTGCCCGGCGACGAGCGCGACCCTCTTCTTACGGTGCGCCGCCGTAGTCGGCGGACATGCCCTGCAGGTCGACGGTACGTTCTTTGACGTCGATGATGCCGCGCTCGAAGGTAAGGCGTGACCCCGAGGTCTCGGTGATGACGACGGGCTTTTCCAGCGTCAGCTGTTGCTTCACGTTGACCCATCCGAGCGAGTCCGTCACGAACGTTCGGTTCTTGCCGTCGAGCGTTCGCACGATCGTGTGTCCCGTCGCCGTGAAATCGTTCGAGATGATGTTGACCGTGACGTGTTTCGCCTTGATCTTCAGGTACGGCTTGCCGTTGCGGAACAGCGTTCCGTCTTTGATATTTTCGAGTTCGGCGAAGCTTTGATCGGGCGAGATCGTGATGCTGTCGTAATCGAGCGACCAGTTTGCGGTCTTCGAACCGAAACGATGACCTTCGGCGCCGCCCTGCTTGATCGTGACGCCCGTTTGCACCGCCGGCGGCATGAAATCGTCGCGCGTGCGGGCGATTCCCCACGCGAGGATCGCGACGATCGCGATCCCGACGCAGAGCGCGATCGTCTGCCAACGCTGTAAGCTCACCGCGTACGCGCTCGCGGGATAGCAAACGGGGCGAGCATGATGAAGGCGAGTAGGGCGGCGATCGGTGTCGGCCCGATCGTCGCGTATAGCGTCGGCGCGGGAGGGCCGATCGTCCCGACGACGGAGCGCTGCGTTTCGAGGGGAACTTCCGCGGTGAACCGGCCCGTCGGCGCGACGATCCCCGAAATACCGGTAGCGGCGGCGCGTACGACCCATCGGCCGCTTTCGATCGCGCGCATCTGCGCGATCTGCGCCTGCTGATAGGGGCCGGCCGTGACGCCGAACCACGCGTCGTCCGTTGCTGCGACGAGCGTTCCGGCGCCGTTTGCGAGTTGGTCGTGAATCAGATCGCCGAAGCCGGTTTCCCAGCAGATGCTCGGTGCGAGGCGTAGTCCTCCCGCATCGACGACGGTCGGCTCGGTGCCGCGCGTGAAATCGGAGATGAGGTTCGTGAACGGCAGCCCGCGGAGCCATTCGGCTGGAAGCTTTTCGGCGAACGGCACGAGTTGGCGCTTCCGATAGATCGTCTCGATGCTGCCGCTCGGCGCGATGAAGTACAGGGCGTTGAAATACTCGCCCGTCGGAATCGCGGATTGCGCGCCGACGACGAGCGTCGTGTGCATCGTCCGCGCGAGCGCCTGAAAGCGCGCGAGGAGCGGTTGGTTTTCGTGAAACGCGAGGTTCGTCGTGATGACCGTCTCGGGCCACACCACGAGCGCGGGGTGTTGCGGTGCGAGCGCTTGCGTCATGCTTACGTAGCGCTCGACCGAGATCGCAAGCGTGTTATTTTGCCACTTGATCGCCTGCTTGATGTTGCCTTGCACGGCCGCGACGACCGTCGTATGCGCGAGCGGTCCGCGAGTGGCCGGCCACAACGCGTTCGCAAGCATCGCGGGAAGCACGAGTACGACCGCGGCAAGCGCTACGATCGACCGGCCCGTGCGCGAGCGTGCCCGCTCCTCGGCGCTCGTCGGCGGCCGACCGTCCCGGCGGCCCGCAAACGGCGCGAACGCGAAAGCGCAGAGCGCGCTAACGAGCGCGACGACGAACGTGATGCCGAACGTGCCCGCAAACGCGGCGATCGCCGCAAACGGGGTTTGCACGAACGGCATGCCGAGTTGTCCGAGCGGCGCTCCCATCACGCCGATGCCGCGGAGCCATTCGAAGAATGCGAAGGCGGCGGCCGAGCCGATCGCTGCGGCGAGCGCGGGGGCGCGGCGTGCGAGCAAGCTTACGATCGCGGCGGTCGCGGCAAAGTACGGCAGCTCGACGAGCGCGGGGCCGACGTTCAAGACGAACGCGAACGGTCCGAGTTCGGCGCCCGCGGTGTCCCCGATCCACGAGCAAACGATCGCGACGTACACGAGGCCGACCAGCGCACCGTGGAGTGCTGCCGTGAGCGGGCGCATCCGCGACCAGAGGGCGAAAAAACCGGCGAGCGCGACGAATGCCAGGGGCCATGTGTTGATCTTGGGGTGCGCGCTTGCAAGGAGCGTCGCGCAGGCGATGCCGCCGAGGAGCCGCAGGGGTGCTGCGATTGCCATGTGGTCGTCGGATGCGTTCGCCTTCAAGGGTCGTCGAGCATGTTCGCGAGCACGCGAGCAGAAAGTGATTTACGATGATACGGCGTTTTGGATTTCTCGTCTTCGCGCTCGCGCTTGCCGTGGGCTCGTGCGGGCGGCAGATCACTTCGGATATCGCGCCGAACGGCACGAACGCGAACGGCATCCTGGCCGGGACCATGCAGGTCACGTTCAAGACGGTCGGGCCGCTCGATTTTACGAACGTCGGGTACTGGATCGTGTTCAACACGACGGGGAACGGCGTCTCGCCCTATCCGCAATACTTGCAAGCGAATCCGCTGAATTTTTCATACGCGCTCGTACTCGGTAACGTCAACGAAAATGTGCTTCAGGGTGGCGCGTTCACGACGCAGCAGCCGCAGCTACTCCAGTATTATGCAAATGCTGGAACGACGCAGTCTTTCAGCGCGCGCAGAATCGGCGGAATTTTGTCGACGCAACTACGGGCGGTCATTGCTGCAAACGGGCAAGCGAATCAGTTCACGCTCACGTTCGATCGCGCGATTCTGAACCAAATCCCACCCGCAGGATGCGGCAGCGGCGCGGTCGCTTCATCGACACCCGCGGCGAGCCCATCGGGCAGTCCCTCGGCAAGCCCTTCGCCCGCGCCGACGGCCGTTGCCACGATTTGCGGTCAGACGGCGCCGAACTGGGGAATCAATTTTTTCACGACCGATTTGAACGGAAATCCGCTCGACTCGCTCGGTCCGAACGGCCGAACGGATAACACGAAAGTCATCACGCTCGATACAACCCAGGCTTTCGATAAGGTCACCGAATTCACGCGCGATCTCGGGGGCGCAACGCTTCCCGGAAACCAATCCGCGCAAATCGCCGGCGGCGAGGTCATCAACGCGCCGTAGCGCTAGAAGTTGAAGTTCTGCGGGATGATCGAACCCTGTTGGCCGATTCCGAATCCCGCCGAGCGCGAGGGGAACGCCAGCAGGTTAAAGCTTGCGGAAAACTGCTTCGAAGCCTGATTGTATTGCAGGCGTACTTCGTAGCAATCGCCGACGATCTTCCGGAAATACACGTTCTTGTTCGTAAGCTTGCGCGTGAAGGCGCTGCTGCCGGAGTTGACGCCCGCGTTCCAGTCGATATCGGTCGTGAATTGAAGTTCTTGCGCGCGCCCGATCGGCGTCGATACTTGCACGTTCGTCGAACTAAATCCACGGCCACTCCCCGGATTGAACGAACCTTGGAAGGAGAGGTACGAACGCGGCGAGGGGTGGCCGATAAACGTATACGTTACCGGCTGGGCTTGGCGGTTGAAAAACGATGCCGAAGCAAGGGAAAGACTGTACACGTCGCTATTTGAGAACCGCAGGGTGTCCTGCGCACCGTGCGAGGCGCCACCGAGCGCATCGAGGTCGCGTAGCGGCACGAACTGCGGCCCGTTCGCGTTCTGTTCCGTGTACGTGATGAAGTTCGTGATGTGCTTGTTTACTTGCGTCGAGAGCGTCGCAAATTGGGCAACCGAGGCTTTGAGATCGCCCGTTCCATAGTAGTCTTGGCGCAAGACGAGCCGCGCCGTAAAGTCGTTAATCCCCGAGTGGACGATCGCGTCGCCGAACGTGAGGTCGGCGCGTGCGCGTTGTGTGGCGAACGTCGTCGATGAGGCGTCGCGATATTCGCCGAGCGCGAGCGTCGCCGTGATCGGTAGGACGCGTTGCTGCGTGAAAAGGCCGTGGGGGGTAACTAAGAGCTCGGGCAGTTTGTCGACGCCCGTCGCGCCGACGGCATTCGTTCGGCCGTAACTGAGCGAGTAATCGATGCCGGGCGACGTGTAATGCGAGAGCGATTGGTATGCGAGGCTCGTCAAGGTGCTCGTCGTGCCGTTCGCCGTGAAGTTGTTGTTCGCGTGCGTATCCGTGACCGTGAAGGCTTGCGAGAGCTGTGTCGTGATTTGTCGTGTCTCGTTAAAGCCGTACGAATCGTTTTCGGATTGCGTGCCTTGCTTCTGACGCGAAAAGGTGATGGTGTCATTCGATCGCGACGTCGTATCCGCAAGCCCGACGTTGATGCTCGTCGATGGTGGTAAGAAGATCTGTGGCCCGTAATTTCCGGTATATTGAAAACCGATCTGCCCGTGCAGCGCGGTCGAAAGATTCTCGGTATCGTTTAAGCCGAACGAGTTGCTGTTCGTACCCGGCGTGTTCGAGTTGCGATAGAAATTGATGTCGGTCGAGCGCCGGTTGTCGAGCCGGCCGATGTGTCCGGTATAGCCGAAAGCGGGCCCGAGCTTCGTGTATTCTTCGAGACGATACGTGCCATAGTAGGTGTTCGTCGTCCCGAATCCGATGCGGGCCTTCACGTACGCGCCGGTCGTTTTCGAATAGCCGAATTCGGGCAGCAGCGGTGTGGGGCGGCGGCCGAGATCGACGCGGTTGAGTGGGATCACGACGAGCGGCAGATAGAACACCGCGAGCAAGCCGAGGAACACCGTCACCTTGCGCGCGACGGCTTTATCGCCCGGCATGATGTCGAGCGTTTTCGCCTTGAGGTTGTAGCCGCTCTTCGACGTCTCGCAGGTGGTGAGCGAAGCGGTCGTACCGTGCGAGATACCGTTGCGATCGGTTTCGAACGTCTGCGAGGTGAAGTGGAGTTTGCCTTGCTCCACGCCTTGGGTCGTCACGCCGATCGTGTTTGCGAGATACGCTTTCTGCTCGAGCGTATCGAAGCGGATGCGATCGGAGCGCACGATCGAATCGTTTTCGCGATTATGCAAGTACGCATTGCCCGTAACGTCCGCGTACCGCGAACCGTCGTAATGCATCTTGTCGCCGACGATCACGCCTTCGGAAAAGACGATGTTGACGTTCCCCGTTGCATCCACGGGATCGCCGTCGTTTGCGCCGCCCGTTGCTTTGTCGAAGTAGATGCCGACGCGATCCGGCCCTAAAATCTCGCGCTTGAGCTCGGTGTTCGTCGTCGCTTGCGGAGCGGGCGTGGCCTTTGGATCGGGCGTTTGGCCGACGGGCGTGATCGAGGGCGCTGGCGCGGGCCGCTGATCGAGAAAGACGGGGCTATCGTCTTTCGTCGGGCTCGGCATCGGCGTGGGGATCGGTGGCGGTGTCGGGGGCGTTGTCTGCGGCGCGAGCGTCGGGACGACGATGATCTGGGGGCCGGTCGGGCCGCGGCCGATCGGCGGACCGTTCGGTACGGGCGTCGGGTCGGCGTCGCTCGAAGCGCTCGGCCCCGGCTCCGGGGTGACGGGCGCTCCGGTCGGCGCCGGATGGAAGAGCGAACTTACGGGGGTTGCGGATGGACTCGGGCTCGGTGTCGCGACGTCCGCGAACGCGAGCAGTCGCCGGAATTCCGTCGGCGTGCCGCAGCCCGCGGCGAGATACGCAAGTGCGCGGGCGTTCGCATCCGCATCGTTCGGTACGATGGCGGCGCGAGCGGGGATGGTAGTCGCGAAAAACGCAGCGGCGACGGTAGCGGCAACGACGCGAAACAACGATCGTCGCATGCTAACGCTGCGATCGCACGATGAGCGCGATCCCGGCAACGCCGAGGACGATATTCGGCAACCATGCCGCGAGCGTGGGTTCCATAGCACCATTCTTGCCGAGCGCCGCGGTCATCGCGCCGAGCAGATAATAGACGAAGAGGAGAACGATCGCCGAGGCGATGCCGAGCGCGCGGCCTTTTTTCCCGAAGATCACGGCGCACGGTAGCGCGATGATGATCGCGATGAACGTCGCGAACGGATTCGCGAGTTTGAGCGCGAGCGTGATCTTATCTTGCAACAGACTCGAGCCCGCCTGGCCCGTCGCTTCACGGATCGAGATTTCGTTTTTCAGGCGCTTCGAATCCATCGTGTTCGGATCGTTGAGCGAAGCGCTGAAGAACGATTGCGCGCCTTGGCCGAACGGCAGCGGTACCGTAATGTTTTTGCCGCGAAATACCGCCGCGATATCGCCCGATGGCTTGAACGTGATGCGTTCCGCATCTTTGAGGACAAGATTCGTACCGACGATGCGCCCGGTCCGCGCGGTGATGATGTCTTGGAAGAGCGAGAGGCGATTGTCCTCGAAGATCTGCACGCCGTCCATCGTCACGCCATCGGGCTCGACGCTGTTGATGTAAAACGTTTTTCCGACTTGCGGATCGGACCGGAACGTGTGCTGGGCGATCGGTAGCGTCGCCGTCTTATACACGATTTGATAGAACGAGCGCGTCGAGATATCCGAGGCCGCCGGCGTGATGCGTTCGTTGATGCCGTACGCCACGCCGAAGAGCGCGAGACCCGCGATCAGCGGCAAGCGGACGATGCGGATGAGCGGGATGCCCGCAGTACGCAGCGCGGCGATTTCGTTGTCGGCCATGAGGCGCGTGAAGCCGAGTAGCGAGCCGACCAGCGCGGAAAACGGCAGTGCGAGCGGCGCGGCTTGCGGCAAGCGGAAGAGCAAGAAGCGCATCACGAGGAAGAACGGCGCGCCTTTGTTGATCAGAAAGTCCGCCGCCAAGAAGAACAGGTTGATGATCCAAAACAGCAAGAACGCCGCGAGCCCGAACATGAACGGCGGGAACATCTCGCGGAAGATGTAGCCGTCCATGATCGGCAAGATGCGGCGTGGCAAACGCATGCGTGGCGGCGTCGTGCGCCCCGCGACGCTGGAGATCGAAGCCACGGTTACCGGTCGGCGAAAGCGACGACGCGCGCAACGTAGGCGCGCGTTTCGGCGAACGGCGGGATCCCATGGATCGCGTCGACCGCGGCCGGCCCGGCGTTATACGCCGCGAGCGCGAGTCTTACGTTTCCGTGGTAGCGCCGCAAGAGATCGTGCAGATAGTGCGTGCCCGCGTACACGTTCGAGGTTGGGTCGAACGGGTTGACGACGCCGTACTGGATCGCGGTGCTCGGCATCAGTTGCATGAGGCCCTGCGCCCCCGCACGCGAGATCGCGCTCGGATCGCCGTGCGATTCCACCTCGATGACCGCCGCGACGAGCGATTGCTTCACGCCATGGCTCGTGGCCGCGCCTGCGACGATCTGCCGTAGCGTCGCGGCGTCGATCGCGTGCGGGCCGCGGGGCATAATGCCGCCGCCCGCGCAGCCGAGGAGCAGCGACGTAACGGCGAACGCGGCCAAAAGACGTCGCATCACAACACGCTAACGGTTTGGGAAGACGTTGCGTCTCGCCTCCCCTATGCCACGTTTCGTGCCGGTTGAAGAAATCGGGGCCGAGCGAACGGGAGCATCGGCGAGGGCACGTCCCTCGGGCTCGCGTTATCGTGAATCGAGGCGAACGCGCAGGAGCTCGTCCGCGAGCGCGCGTGCTTTGGTGAGTACGAGATCGCGAATAGCCCGGAGCGCTTCGGGCGAAGCGCCCTTTGGATCGTCGAGCCCCCAATCGGCATCGATGCGCGGTACGCCCGCGACGTCGCATCCCATCGTGATGATGCGGTTCGCTTTCGCGAGGACGGCTGTGTCGATGAGCTTCGGTCGCGCGGCTGCGATATCGATGCCGATCTCGGCCATCACCGCGACGACGCCGGGATCGGGAACACTCGCTGCAATCGTACCGGCCGAGGACACGTCGACGGCGTCGCCTGCATAGTGGCGCAGAAAGGCCTCGGCCATTTGGCTTCGCCCGGTATTGTGTTTGCAGACGAAGAGCACGTTCGGTTTCATGGTTTTCTCCGGGTGCTTACGATGCGGACGCCGAGCGGAAACCGGGCCGCATCGCGAGCGACACGTTCACGAGGACGAGCAGCACGGGCACTTCGACGAGCGGGCCGATGACCGAGGCGAACGCTTCCCCGGAATCGATCCCGAACACGGCGACGCAGACGGCGATCGCAAGTTCGAAATTGTTGCTCGCGGCGGTCAACGCGAGCGCCGTCGTGCGCCCATACGATGCGCCGGCGCGCCTCCCGGTCCAAAACGCGATCGCGTACATCGCGATAAAATAGAGCGCGAGGGGCATCCCGACCGCGAGTACGTCGAGCGGATGGGCGACGATGCGCGCGCCTTGGAGAGCGAACATCGCGACGATCGTAACGAGCAAGGCGACGAGCGTGATCGGCGAGATCGCGGGCGCGAACCCGGTATCGTAGCGTTCGATTCCGAGGCGGGGCCGCAAGACGAGTCGCGTCAGGGCGCCTGCAACGGCGGGGATGCCGAGGTAGACGAGCACGCTGACCGCGACCGTCGCGACGGAGAGATGCACGGTAAGGCTCGGGAGGCCGACGAGCGGCGGGAGCACCGTCACGAACAGATAGGCATACGCGGCATATCCGAACACCTGAAAGACGGAGTTGATCGCGACGAGCGCCGCGGTATATTCACGATCCGCCTGCGCGAGTTCGCTCCAAACGACGACCATCGCGATGCAGCGCGCGAGCCCGACCATTACGAGCCCCGCGAAGAGATCGGGGCGGCCGTGTAAGAACGCCGCGGCCAGCCCGAACATGAGGAGCGGCGCGACGATCCAGTTCTGCGCGATCGAGAGCCCGAGGAGCTTCGTGTCGCGGAGCGCCAAGCCCATCTGCTCGTAGCGGACGCGGGCGAACGGCGGATACATCATAAGCACGAGGCCAACGGGAACGATCGCGGCCGGCAGTTGCACGCCGATCGCGCCGAGGCCGACGCCGAGGAGCATCGCGAGCACGATCCAGAGCGTGAGGAAGCGATCCAAAAACGACAGCGCTGCAAACGCCGACCGGGGCATTCGCGCCGCAGCGGTCATCCTTGCGCCACGGCGTCTCGCTCCGCGACCTCTTCGATCACGAAGTACGTCTCCCAGCGACGGCCGTCGGGATCGGTCGCCCAGACCTTGTTCTGGACCGCGTAGCAACACGTTTCTTCATTTTCGATGTCGACCGCGTAGCCCGCGTGTCGCAGGCGCGCGATCGCGGCGTCGACGTGCTCCGTCGTATCGGCGACGATGCCGAAATGTTCCGCGTCGCCGACCTTCGCCGCCGCTGCGGCATCGAGGTCGATTGCGAGCTCGAGGCCGGGTTCCTCGGTGATGAAGAGCGCGTAATCGTCGTAGTACTTCACGGGTTCGGCAAGAAGCAGCGTGCGGTAAAAGGCGACGCTCGCAACGAGGTCGGCCGTCGCGAGATTCAGGTGCATCTTCATGCGTGGACTTTCTGCGGGAGCAAGATGCCGAGCGCACTTGCGATGCGTTCGCGGGCATCGGGCGCGAGCGAGTAATAGGCCCACGTGCCGCGCCGAACCGAGCCGATGAGCTCGGCGTCACGCAGAATTTTCAGGTGATGCGAAACCGTGGACTGGTTCAAGCCGAGGCCGTCGGTGAAATCGCACACGCAGACGGTGTCCTCGGCGCGTGCGAGCGTCGCGAGGATGCGCGCCCGTGCGGGGTCGCCGAGTGCTTTGAAGAGCCGCGCTTCCGCGTCGAGATCGCCTTCGTAAACGGACGCTTCGGGACAACACCGATCCATCGACATGCATCGATGATAATCGATTCAATCGATGCATGTCAATGCAGCGCGGGTCGGTCTACGGAATGCCCTCGTAGAGATCGGCGATCGGAACGCTTACGGGTGCTGTCTTGAGCTTCACGATCGCATCGTCCGTTTCATAGGTGTGGTCGATCCAGCCGTCGTTCGTCCGTTCGTAGACGCGCACCCAGCGGCGTCGCGAATCGATGAGCACGTACTCTTGGACCGTCGCGAGCGACTGGTACAGGTCGAGTTTCTCAACGCGATCGCGTCGGACGCTGCTTGCGGAAATGACCTCGACGATCACGCTCGGCTCAGCGAGGGTGGTCGACGTCGGATGGATCGGTTCGCATGAGACGGATGCGTCGGGAAAAACGTACGCCTTGTTCGCGACACGAATAGCGACATCGGAGGTGTACGCGCGGCAAGGGGGGCGTGCGGCGGCTGCAAGCCGGGTCACGATCGCGGTGGTAAGCACGCCGTGCGCGACCGTACCGCCCGCAAAATCCAGAATTTTACCCGCGACGAATTCGAGTCGCGTGTCGCTCATCGCAAGCGTTTCGAGGAATTCGTCGATCCCGATGTCTTCAGGATAAAGCATAGACTGGTTATTCCGCAGAGTGCAGGCGTGCGCCCGCGCAAGCATCGTCCCGCTTTTGCCGAAAGTGTCACGCGCACCGGAAGCCTGCCACACGGCGTCGAAGCGTCGCGTCGTGAGCGATCGCGAGCCGCAGACCAGAAGACCGACAGCGGGCGGGAAGCGTACCGTCGGGCTCGGCGATCTGGAGCTCCGCGTCATGGAGCGCTTGTGGGCCGAAGGCCCGGTCTCGCTTGCGAACCTTCACCGCGCGCTCGCCGAAGAAAGCACGCTGGCCTACACCACGGTCGCGACCGAACTTTCGCGATTGGTGAAAAAAGGCTTCGTCGTTAAGAGCGGCGCGCATTTGGAAACGCGATATGCGGCTGCGTTCGATCGCGCCTCGTTCGTCGAGCGATTCGTCGGGGCCGTCGTTGGCGATCTCGTCGGCGCGCATCGTGCCGCGACGATTCACGGGTTCGTTGCGGCGATCGCAAACGACGATGCGGCGCTCGAACAAACGCTGCGGCTGATTCACGAGCGACGTAACCGCTCGTGACGTTGCGGCTGCTACGCTGGGCGTGGCCGCTCGTTTTCCTGGTGCCGCTCACGCTCGTCGCCGGCCGCGGCTGTCGCTTCCCGGGCGTCGACGAAGTCTATCATTCCGTTCTCTGGCTCCACGAAAATCTGCCGCTACTCTTCGTACTTGCAGCCGCAACGTCGGCGATCGGCGTGGCGGTGCGTCTCTTGCGCGCACGCGGCCGGGCCGCGCGTCTTTTCGCGCTCGCGTCACCGCTCCCCGACGATCTCGTGCATGCATTCGAGGACGAGCGCTTACGTTTGCAGCTCGCGCCGCCGCGCATCGCATACCTCGATGTCGCTGCGCCGATGTGTTTCGTGCTCGTCGGTATCCGGCCGGCGATCGTCATCTCGCGCGGCTTCGCGCACGGCCTCGCAAGTGAAGATTTACGTCTCGTCGCGCGGCACGAACTACTGCACATTCGGCGCGGCGATCCGCTCCGCGGCTTTCTCTGGCACGTCGCCTTTGCCGCGCTGTTGTTACCGGCGTTCTCGGCTCTAGAACGAGCGCTCTCGCGCGGCCGCGAATTGCGCACGCATCTCGAATCGGCCGAGGACGACCCGGAGCGCTACGCCACGCTCTTACTCGCCCAAGCGCGCGAAAATCGAGCGATGTGCGTGGATACATCGGCCGCGGAGCACGCGAGCCGGTTCGCAACGTATGCGCCGCCGCTCGCCGTCGCGGGCGTGCTCGTGGCGCTCGCCTTCTCGCATGTGTGGTTTCTGGATCATCTCGCGCTGCTTACGCGCGATCACTGCTAGGGCAATCGGCTAGCATCGTCCTCTGTTCGAACGTTGAGACATCGCTTGCGGAGACTGAAGCGGACGTGGTCGCGCGCGATGCGTCAGTCAATCGTCCCCGAGACTAGTGCATCGACATGCCGGTCATCGCGCCCATCGCGTGCGCCATATCCGGCGGACGGACCCGAAGGTAGATCTGATAGTCGAGCGGCGTTCCCGCGCCGTATACGGATTGCAGGCCGGCGCTTTTCGAATGGAGCGATACCTCCGCACCGAGACCGAAGTTTACCGCGCTCGGGTTTTTGCCGAGATCGCGCACTGCGCCGAACGAATACGAGCCGACCGTGTACACGGTGTCCGGATTGGCGATCGGGATGACGAGATCGCGTGCCGAGCGCGTACCGAGTTCGAGCCGTGCGAACACGCTCGTGCGCCCCATCTGGTAGTCCGTTTCGGCGAGAAACGCATTCGTGCGGAGGCCGCCCGATTCGATGTTCTGACCGAAGACAAAACCGTTATACCAGTTGTGATCGAGCCCGATCGCACGGTTGAGGAGTACCGATGCCGTCACACGATGGACGTCGATCTTCGGGTCGAGCGCTTCCGGGCTTTTGATGAAGCCGTACGAGATTTGCACGGCGACGTTGTCGTTCGGATTCCACGATAAGCGTTCGCTCGACGAATCGAGGTGGATCGCGTCGAAATTCGTCCGGATCTCGTTCGGCTCGCGCCCCGTAAACGTGCTGCCTTCGATCTTGAAGTGCGAACTCGGGGCGAAGCCGAGCGTTGCGACGCCGAATTGGATATGCGTCGCATCCATCCAGTGATGCCCGATCGTCGCGTCCGGCATATCGTAGGCGATGCGTCGATGCATGTAGACGGGCGGGCCGAGCGCGGGCTCGCCGGGATAACCGACATAACCGTAGAGCGATGCGTCCTTGCCGATCTTCGCCGAATAGTCGAGCGCGAGTTCGGCGAAGAGATCGTGCGGATGCTGATGATCGTGCAGCGCGACGCCGTGCGCCGTTTCGCCGCTTTGGAAAAGCAGCGGATAGCCCGTCTGATTTTCGGTCAGGGCGTCCGCGCTCAACATCCCGCGAAAGCCGAGTTGCGAGCGATCGCCGAACGCGTGCGACGCCATCAGCATGAACCAATTCGGCGCGTCGAATCGGCGATCGCCGCGGGCGGAACCGGTCGCGACGTAGCGCGGAAAGATCGCCCCGTGTTCCATCGTCATGTTCGCGCCGTGCATTTGCGACCAGCCGAACATCTGCGTCGATCGCGGTACCCACGAGGTGCCGGAGCCCTCTTGGCTCATCGTTTCCGCGAGATTGGTAATCGAGCGCATGTCTTGCATCGTGCCGCCCATCTCCATGCTCGGCACGGCGCTCGCGGTCGCACGCGGCGCGGCGGTCATCGTCATGCCCGGCATGCCATCATCGGGAAGCGGCGTCGGCGACGCTGCAGGCGATGCACTCGGTGATGTGGTTGCCATGACCATGCCGGGCATCGACATCGGGGTTGCGCTCGGCTTGATCGACGGTTTCACGCTCGCTCCGGGCGAGGGCGCGGGCGTACGCATCGTCATGCCGGGCATCCCCGGCATCGTTTGCGCAGTCGCGGGGGGGCTCCCGAGCGACGCGCAGATTTGGATTACGGTAACGAACGCTGCGGAGACGAGAAAAGGACGACGCACAGGGAACTCCTACGAGGTAATACTACCGTCTGTAGTACGATCTTCGTAGAGGTCGTAACGGACCCTGCTACACGGCGTCGCATGGTCGGCGTGAGCGACCACACGAGACGCGGGTTCGCCTACGCAAGCGAACGTAGCGTGGATCGCCGATCGTCGTCTTTCCATGCAATTCGTCCGATGGGTGTAACGACTCCGAGAGATGCGCCGTCGCGCTCGGCGCCACGCGCAAGGCCGTTGCCGCATAAAATCTTCGCCGGTCGCTAGCGGAGGGTGCGGTGCCTTTTTCTCAATGCGATCCGTCCATCGTTCCCGCGATCGCGCGCGCACGCGCGAGCGCCGCTTCGATATTTGGGAGCACGTTCTCGGCCCCTAATCGCGCAAGGATGGGCGAGCGCCGGAGAAGCCGAGCGGGTTGCTTCATCGCACCGCACAATACCATCGTTTTTCCGGCGTCGCGCAATCGTAGTGCGAGCGTTTCGATCGCGTGTGCTCCCGTGGCGTCGATCGCGGTCATGTTTCTCAGGCGCAAGATGACGACTCGCTCGAGACGGTCGATGTCGGCGGTTGCGCGGTCGAGTTTGTCGGTGGTTCCGAAAAGAAAGGGCCCGTGGATACGCAACAACGTTACGCCCCCCGGGATCACTTTGTCGTGAAGCGTGTGCGCGCGGGCGTTCTCGATGTATGCTTGCGTGACGGCAGAAACGGTCGTCGTTTCTCCAATGCGGTAGACGTACAGTAACGCCGCGAGAACGATGCCGACGCCAACGGCGGTGGGAAGATCGGCAAACATCGTGAGCATGAAGGTCGCGATCCAAACGCCGATATCGGCTTTCGACATCCTGAGGATCCCGGCAATTTCACGCCACTCCCCCATGTTATACGCGACGACCATCAGCACGGCGGCAAGTGTCGCTAGCGGGATAAAGCGCGCGAGGGGAGCCGCAACGAGCAAGACGATCAGAAGTGTCAGCGCGTGAATCATCCCCGCCATCGGCGTTTGCGCGCCCGAACGGATATTCGTCGCCGTTCGCGCGATGGCGCCGGTGGCCGGAATGCCGCCGAAAAACGGTGAGGCGATATTCGCGATCCCTTGCGCGACGAGCTCGACATCTGGTTTGTGGCGATCTCCCGTCATCGAATCGGCAACGACCGCCGAAAGCAGGCTTTCGACCGCCGCGAGAAACGCAACCGTCAAGGCAGCGGGCATGAGTTGCAGGAGGTCGACACCTTCGAATTTCGGCAGAATGAGATGCGGTATTTCTTGCGGGATGCCCCCGTAGATGCTTCCGATCGTCGGGACATCGAGATGGAAGAGGACGATTACGATCGTCGAAACGATGATGGCGAGGATCGAACCGGGTACGCGTTTGTTCGCTCGTTGCGAAAGAAGAATGATCGCTAGCGACGAGCCCGCGATCGCCATGCTCGAAAGATGCGCCGTGTGTGCGTTTTTGGCGACGACGAGCAACCGACCGGCAAAATCACCCGGAATGCTCGGTGCCATGATGCCGAAGAAATCCTTGATTTGCGTCGACGCGATGAGCAGCGCGATGCCGTTCGTAAAGCCGATCGTGACCGGGCGGGGTATGAAGCGGATCGCTTTCCCGAGCCCCGTCAGGCCCATCAGAATCAAGATACAACCGGCCATGATCCCGATGAGCGCCAGGCCGTTCAATCCGAACTTGGCGACGATGCTCGCGACGATGACGACGAAAGCTCCCGTCGGGCCGCCGATTTGCGTACGCGAGCCACCGAGTGCGGAGATGATGAACCCGGCGGTCACGGCGGTGTAGATGCCGGCTTGCGGTGGGACGCCGGAAGCGACGGCAAACGCCATCGCAAGGGGAATGGCGACGAGGCCGACCGTGACCCCGGCAGAGAGGTCGCGCGCAAGCGAGGCGAGCGTGTACCCGCGTAAGGACTCGATCGAACGCGGCATCCAGCGTGCCCGCTTCATCCGCCGTATCGCATCTCGGGATGCCCTTTCCCCATGCTTTGGCTTGTAGCGTACTTGCGTGGGTTTGCCTGCTCACTCGCTCGTCGTCGAGCCGCACGCCATCCGCTCCGTGCGCGCGGTTGGGCGGGATTTGGTACGCCCGTAGGGTTGTGCGGGGGCATCCGGTGGGATATAGTGGAGCGGAGTGGTGCCTAGTGGCACTCGGTGGGGGATTTTTTGGCGCTGGATCGGCCGCTCTTCACGGGGTCCGTCGAACATGGCCTTGACGACAAGGGTCGCCTCGTCGTGCCCGCCCGCTTTCGCGAGCGGCTCGGTGCCGGGTTTTTCCTAACCATCGCCGAGCCCGATAAATGCCTCGCCCTCTACCCCGCACCCGCGTGGGCGGAGTTCTGCGCGAAGCTGGAAGCCGCGCCCGTCAAGGATGGGCGCTATCGCCAATTCGTCCGCCATATTTTTGCCCATACGGAAGAACTCTCGTGCGACAACCAAGGGCGCTTGGTCATCCCCTCGCCGCTGCGGCATTATGCGAAGATCGAACGCGACGTCGTTTCGATCGGATCGCTGACGCGCATCGAGGTGTGGTCGGCCGAGCGCTATCGCACCGTCATGAAGACCGACGAAGATTACGACCTCGCAACCGAACTCGGATTGTACTAGTGTATGGCGCACGTCCCGGTCTTGCTCGCGGAGACGCTCGAAGCGCTCGCGCCGAATCCGGACGGGATCTACGTGGATGGAACCTTCGGAGCGGGCGGTCACGCGCGTGCGGTACTCGAACGCCTCTCGCCGCAGGGCCGGCTGATCGCGTTCGATGCGGATCCGGAAGCGCGCGAGCGCGTCTGGGACGATCCGCGGCTCGTACTCGTGCCGGAGAATTTTCGCACGCTCGCCGAAACGCTGGACGCACTTGCGATCCCGCTCGTGGACGGCGTGTATTACGACCTCGGGGTGAGCTCGATGCAGTTCGATGACGCCGAGCGCGGCTTCTCGTTCCGCGCCGATGCGCCGCTCGATATGCGTCTCGATCCGACGCGCGGTATGAGCGCCGCCGAGTTGATCGCCGAGACGGAAGAATCCGAGCTCGCCGATATCATTTACAAATACGGCGAAGAACGCGCGTCGCGGCGGATCGCCCGTGCGCTCGTCGCGCGGCTTCCGAAGACGACGCTCGAACTCGCGAGCATCGTTTCGGGCGTGGTCCACGTGCGCGGCAAACGCGAACGCACGCATCCGGCAACGCGTACGTTTCAAGCGTTGCGCATCGCCGTCAACGACGAACTCGGCGCGCTCGAAATCTCGCTCGACGCCGCGATGGCGCGCACGCGCGAGGGTGGGCGCATCGCCGTGATCTCGTTCCATTCTCTCGAGGATCGCATCGTCAAAACGCGCTTCCGAGACGACGAGCGCGTGCGCCCGGTCGTCCGTAAACCGATCGTCGCCGGCGCCGACGAACTCGCCAACAACCCCCGTTCGCGTAGCGCGAAGTTGCGGGCAGCGGAGCGTGTCGCATGATCCAGCCACAACGCTATTACGAAGAAGCGCCCCGCACGTCCACCGTCCGTATGCGCGAAGCGACGCGGCGCCGCACGCAGCGCGCGAAAACGCGCGGTCTCGCGAGCATCGCGCGGATCGCGGGCGTGCTCGGCTTCCTCGTCGTTACGGTGCTCGTGTATGTGGCGCTGATGGCGCGCCTTACGTCGCTCGGCGATCGGGTCGCGCATGCGAACGCACAGCGCGCCGCGCTTGTGGAAGAAACGTCGCGCCTCGACGATACGATTGCGGCGCTCACCTCGCAAGAACGGCTCGCGATGCTCGCGCAGCGCCTCGGGATGCGCGAAGCGCGTGCGTACGCTTCCGTCGCGCTTCCCGCCCCGCGGCCGGTCGAAGCGCCGAAGGGGATCGCCTTTCTCGGTAGCTGGTTCGCGAAGTAGCGGCCGCGCATGGCGGCTCGCTCTCTCGAACGCACGTCGGATCTTCGTGCGAAGATAACGTTCTATGGCCTCTTCGCGATCGCGCTGTACCTCGTGTATCGGCTCTACATGGTGCAGATCGTGCAGGGCCCCGGGCTCGCGCTGCAGGCGCGCGCACAACATCGCGATACGATCGCGTTTTCCGCGCGGCGCGGCGCGATCGTCGATCGCGACGGCGCGCCGCTCGTGCGTTCGCTTCCATCGGAATCGGTCTATGCCGTGCCGCAGCACGTCACGGACCCGCTTGCGGCGGCGAAGCTCTCGCCACTCCTCGGTAAGAGCGTTACGGATATCAACCTCGCGTTGCACGATTCGGCCCAGTTCCGCTGGCTTGCGCGCAAGGTGCCGCGCGAGACGAGCAAGCGCGTGCGCGCGTTACAACTCGCCGGTATTTTCATAAAGAGCGAAGATACGGGCGTTCGTGTCAACATTACGGGGCGGCTCGCATCGACCGTGATCGGGTTCGTCGGCACGGAAGAATCGGGCCTCGATGGCGCGGAGTATATGTTCGATTCGCTCTTGCGCGGCACGAGCGGCAGCATGAGTTTCGAAGCGGCGAACGACGGGAGCGCGATCCCGTTCGGGCAGGCGAATGTCGTCGAGCCCGCTCGCGCCGGTCACACGCTTCGCCTCACGATCGATTCGTATCTGCAATTCCAAACCGAGCGCGCGTTGCGCGATACGATGACGAAGTGGCACGCGCGAAGCGCTACCGCGATCGTGATGGATCCGCGCACCGGCGAGATTCTCGCGATGGCGAACATGCCCGATTACGATCCGGCGCACTTCGGCTCGTTCTCGTCCGACGCGTGGCGCAATCGTGCGGTCATGGATGCCTACGAGCCGGGCTCCACGTTCAAGCTCGTCACGGCTGCAGCGGCGCTCGAATCCGGTATGGATCCCGCAACGCGCTTTCCCGCAAAGGACGAACTCGTCGTCGGCGGTCGCACGATCCATAACGCCGAGGACGGCGAGGCGGCCGGGAACGGTCCGACCGAATCGATCGAAGATATCATCGCGTTCTCGCATAACGTCGGCGCCGCCGAACTCGGCACGGCCGTCGGTTCGCGCCGCATCGCGAAGACGATGGAGCGTTTCGGCTTCGGCTCGATGACGCACGTCGATCTGCCGGGAGAGAATCCAGGCATCGTGCCACCGGTCAGCGAGTGGAGCGGCAGCTCGCTTGCGACGATTTCGTTCGGCCACGGCATCTCGACGACGCCGATCGCGCTCGTGCGTGCGTACGCCGCCATCGCAAACGGTGGCGTGCTGATTCGGCCGCGCGTCGCCGCGGCGATCCTCGCACCCGATGGTGCGGTCACGTACAAATACACACCGGAGATCGAAGGCCGCGCGATCTCCCCGGTCACCGCCGCGACGTTGCGGCGCTATTTGCGCGCGGTCGTCGTGCGTGGCACCGGAAAGCCCGCAGCCGAAGTGCCGGGGTACACGACGGCGGGAAAAACGGGTACGGCCCAGGTCGTGGAAAACGGCCGCTATCTGCCGGGTGCATACATCTCTTCGTTCATCGGTATGATCCCGGCGGAAGCCGCGCGGTACGTTATTTTCGTGAAGGTCGAACGACCGGTCGGCGCGATCTACGGTGGCGTCGTCGCGGCTCCGGCCTTCCGAACGATCGCGCGTGCGGCGATGTTGCACGCGGGCGTCATGCCGGCGATTCCGCTCGAAAAAGCGCCACGCCGCTTGGGTAGTAAGCACACGTGAGCGAAACGAAGGGCATGGTCGCACTTGCCACGCTCGCCGAGGCGCTCGCCGATCGGCGAATCGTCGGGTCGCTCGATGGAATCGCCGTCGCAAGCCTTACGGCCGATTCGCGGCGGGTCCGTCCGGGCGCGTTGTTCGTGGCGCTCCGCGGACTTGCAAGCGACGGTCATGCGTTCGCGAAAGTTGCCGTTGCCGCTGGCGCCGTCGGGCTCGTGGTCGAACGCGAGCTCCCCTTGCCGGTCGTGCAATTCGTCGTTCCCGACACGCGCATCGCCGCCTCGGCGCTTGCGAACGCTTTCTACGACCGGCCGTCGCACGCGATGCGCGTCGTCGGCGTAACGGGGACGAACGGGAAGACCACGACCACGCACTTAGTTGCGAGCGTGCTCGATGCCGCGGGCGAGCGCTGCGCGATCGTGGGCACGCTCGGCGCGCGCCTCGGCACGCGCACGTGGCCGCTCGCGAATACGACTCCCCTCGCGCTCGAATTACACGCGCTGCTCGCCGAACTGCGCGATGCGGGCGCGACCGCGGTTGCGATGGAGGCGAGTTCTCATGCGCTCGCGCTCGGTCGCGTGGACGACGTACGCTTTGCGTGCGCCGGCCTGACGAACATCACGCGCGATCATCTCGATTTCCACGAGACGTTCGAAGCGTACGTCGCGGCGAAAACGCGCCTCTTCGCGCTCGCGCCGCACGCCGTGCTCAACATCGATGACGCATCCGGGAAGGCGATCGCGCGCGATCGGATCGCGCGCGGCGAGCCGACCGTGACGTACGCGATCGACGATCCGTCCGCCGCTCTGCGACCGCCGCTCGCAACCTCGCTCGCCGGCCGTTTCAATCTCGAGAATGCCCTCTGCGCGTTCGGGATCGCGCGCGTGCTCGGCGTCGCGGATGGCATCGCCCGCGCCGCGCTCGCCGCCGCGCCGCAGGTACCCGGCCGCATGGAGCGTTTTTCCGGCGACGGCATCACCGCGCTCGTCGATTACGCGCACACGCCCGATGCGCTTGCGAACGTATTGCGCGCGGCGCGCAACGAAACGACGGGTTCGCTCATCGTCGTGTTCGGTTGTGGCGGCGATCGCGATGCCGGGAAGCGCCCGCTCATGGGTGCGATCGCCCGCGAGCTCGCGGACCGTACCATCGTCACTTCGGATAATCCGCGGTCGGAAGATCCGCTCGCGATCGCGCGCGCGATCGATGCGAACGCCGAGATCGAACTCGATCGACGCACGGCGATCCGAACGGCGATCGCAAGTGCGCGTGCGGGCGATCTCGTGATCGTCGCGGGCAAAGGCCACGAAACGTATCAGCTCATCGGCGATCGCGTGCTCGATTTCGACGATCGCGAAGAAGTCCGTGTGGCGCTCGCCGAGCGGTTGGAAGCTCCATGAGCGCGATCGCACTCGACGATGCGATCCGCGCGACCGGCGCGCAAGCGTACGATGTGCCACCGACGCTCGCACTCCGCATCGTCACCGATACGCGCGCAATCGTTTCCGGCGATACGTTTCTCGCACTGCGCGGCGAGCGTTTCGACGGGCATCGTTTCGTTGCCGAAGCGCATGCACGCGGCGCGGTCGCGGCGATCGTCGCCGATCCGGCCGCGCGCGTTCCGGGCATGGCGACGCTCGTCGTTTCCGATACGCTCGTCGCGTATATGGCACTCGCCGCGGTGGCCCGCGCCGCATGGGATAGCCCGATCGTCGCGATTACCGGAAGCGCCGGAAAGACGACGACGAAAGCGTTGCTCGCGCAGCTGTTGGAGTGCAGCGGCGTGCGCGTGCATGCGACGCCCGAAAACGAAAACAACGAAATCGGCGTGAGCAAATTCTTCCTCGGCCATGACGCGGACGGCGGTACGTGCGTGGTGGAAATGGGCGCGCGCCATCCGGGGGATATCGCGAAACTCGTTGCGATCGCCAAGCCCGCGATCGGCATCGTCACGAACGTCGGGGACGCGCACATCGGCGAGATGGGGAGTTTCGCCGCGATCGAGCGCGAGAAGTTTTCGTTGCTCGGCGGCGGCGCGCGGCCGATCGTGAACGCACAGGATCCGACGGCACGCAATCGCGCGCATACGCTCCACGAACCGTGGTGGTTCGCGACGGACCCCGCGCTTTTACCCGACGGTGGATACGGCGTCGCGCTCCACGGATCGCACGATCTCTTCGTCCGGCGCGGGCAAGACTTGCGGCGGTACGACGTCGCCGTCGCGATCCCGGGGCGACACAATCGTCAGAATCTCGCGGCGGCGATTGCGGCGGCGCTCGCGCTCGGGATCGCCGATGAGAGGGTCGCGCGCGAACTCGCAGCGATGCGTTTACCGAGCGGCCGTTTCGAACGGATCGCACTTCCGAACGGCGCGGCGCTCGTGTACGATGCGTATAATGCCTCGCCCGCCGGGATGCGCGCGGCGCTCGAAGCGTTTGCGGATGTGCCCGCGCGGCGGCATATTGCGGTGCTCGCCTCGATGCGCGAACTCGGAGCCGATGCCGCGGCGATGCACGTCGATGTCGGCCGCGCCGTCGCCGCTGCGGCACCCGATCTGCTCTACGTCGGCGGCGAATTTGCCGACGACCTCGCACGGGGTGCGCGCGATGCAGGCTATCCGGCTGATGCGATCGTCGCGTACCGCGATAACGCCGATGCCGCCGATCGCCTTGCGACAACGTTGCATGAAGGCGACGTTGCCTTGCTCAAAGGCTCGCGGTATTACGCGATGGAGCAGATCGTCGCCGCGCTCGTGGGCCGCACATGAGACCGATCGCCGTCGTCGATCCGGAGCTCCCCGTGGGGCTCGTCGCAATTCCGGTGCGCACGCGCCTGATCGCCCCGGGCGACGATCTGGTAACGCTCGTGCGCGAAGCGGTCGCGGGTACGGCGCAACCGGGCGATGTCGTCGCGATCGCGGAGACCGTCGTTGCGATCGCGCAGGGCCGCTTCATCGTGGCCGAATACGTGCGGCCGTCGCGCCTCGCGCTCGTGCTCTCGCGCCGAGCCGGCGCGCTCGCGACGATCAGCCAGCCGGAATCGCTCCAAATCGTCATCGATCACGTCGGTGCGTGGAACGTGGCGTTCGCCGCGCTCGCGCACGTCGCGGGGCGGCTCATCGGAAAACGCGGCGTCTTCTACGAATTGCTCGGCGAAGCGATCGCGACGATCGACGGCTACACGGGAACGTTGCCGCCGTACGAACGCGCGATCGTCCTCGGCCCGGCCGACCCGGACGGCGTGTGCGAGACGATCGCCGCAGCCCTCGAATTCGGCACGGCGATCGTCGATGCGAACGATTTGCATAAAGCGAAATGTCTCGGCGCGTCGCAAGCCGTGCACCGCGAGCGTGTCGAACGCGCGCTGCTCGACAACCCACACGGAAACGGCGACGAGCAAACGCCGCTCGTGGTGCTGAAGTGGCGTGGCGAAGGCCCGCACCCGCTCCGCCGATGACGACGACACTCGCGCTCCGTCTGCTCGCCGCGTGCGCGCTCGCCTTCGCGCTTGCAAGTATCGTCGCGCCCGCACTCCTCGCGCGTCTGCGTATCCTAAAATTCGGGCAACGTGCGTACGAAGACGCGCCGCAAACGCACCAGAAAAAGACGGGAACGCCGACGATGGGCGGCTTGCTCTTTCTTGCCGCACCGCTCGTCGCGATATGCTTCGTACACGACCGCATCGCATGGGGCTTCGTCGTGTTGATCTTCGGCATGGCGGCGATCGGTTTCGCGGACGATTATCTTGCGATCAAGCGCGGGCGCAATCTCGGCTTACGCGGCCCGCTGAAGTTCGCGCTCACCGGAATCGTCGGCGCGGGTTTCCTCGCGCTCGTCGCAACGCCCGAAGCGCTCGCGCACGGAATTTTCCCGTTCGCCCATCCGCCGCTTTGGGCGTGGTGGGCGCTCTCGTTGCTCGTCGTGCTCGCTACTTCGCACGCGGTGAACCTCACCGACGGCCTCGATGGGCTCGCGGGCGGAACGGCGCTGCCCGCATTGCTCGCGTTGCTCTGCATTACGCTAGTTCGCGGCGACGCAAGCAGCGCCGCGCCGTATGTCGAAGCGGCGCTCGCCGGTGCCGTCGCTGCGTTTCTGCGCTACAACCGCCATCCCGCGCGCGTGTTCATGGGCGATACCGGATCGCTCGCGCTCGGCGGCGCGATCGCGGGCGCCGCGATCGTCTCCGGATCGCATTTGCTTCTCCCACTCATCGGCGGCGTGTTCGCCGCAGAAGCGCTATCGGTGATCGTGCAAGTCGCATCGTACAAGACGACCAAACGTCGCGTGTTCCGCATGAGCCCACTCCACCATCATTTCGAACTCGGTGGTTGGCCGGAAACGAAAGTAACCGCGCGCTTCACGGCCGCGGCGATCGTCCTCGGCGTGGCGGGCCTGACGATCGCGGTGCTCGCCAATGGCTAATCGGAGTATTTTGTTCGACCGGGAAGAGCGCGTGCTCGTCATCGGGCTCGGGAAGAGCGGGCGCGCGAGTGTCGCCATCCTGCAGCCCCGTTGCGCATCGGTTATTGCGACGGACGAAAAAGATCCGGAAGCCTTACGCGAAACGCTCGCGGAAATCGCCGCGCTCGGCGTTGCGTTCGTGCCTCCGGCCGAACTCGATGCGGCGTTTGCCGGCATCACCGCAGCGGTGCTCTCCCCCGGCATCCCGCTCAACGGCGCGCTCGTCCGGCGCGTGCAAGATGCGGGGATCCCGGTCTATAGCGAAGTCGAAGTCGCGTACCGCATCGCGCGTGCGCCGATCGTCGCGGTGACCGGCACCAAAGGCAAGACGACGACGACCGCGCTCGTCGGCCATCTGTTCGCAACGGCGGGAAGGCACACGTTCGTCGGCGGCAATATCGGCAATCCGTTAATCGCGGAAACGGCCGTCGCACCCGCCGATGCTTGGGTCATCGCGGAAGTCTCCTCGTTCCAACTCGAATCGATCCGCTCGTTCAAGCCGCGCGTCTCGCTCATCCTCAACATCTCGCCCGATCACCTGGATCGCTACCATTCGATGGATGAGTATGCGTTCGCGAAGTTTCGCATCTTCGCAAATCAGAACGCGGGCGATACGTTCGTCGGCAACCTCGACGATCCACGCGTCGGCGCGCTTGCGGCGCTCGAACCCGACGACGACCGCGTGCGCATCCGCGCACGGGCGCTCTGGTTCTCGAACGCTCCGCATCGCCAGAGCACGCTCTATATTCGGAATGGGACGACGATCGCGTACGCGCCGCCGACGGGGGACCCGCGGCCGATCGACATCATGCCCGTCGCGGATATTCCGCTTCTCGGAAAACACAACGTCGAAAACGCGATGGGCGCGATGCTCGTCGGGCTCGCCGCGGGGCTCGATCCGCTGGTCGTTGCGGAGGCCGTGCGGAGCTTCAAACCGCTCGCACATCGCCTGCAGACGGTCGGCGAGATCGACGGCATCACTTACGTCGACGATTCGAAGGCGACGAATCCCGGTGCGGTCATCGCTGCGCTCGAAGCCTTCACGCGGCCGGTCATCCTCATCGCGGGCGGTCGCGGCAAGGGCACGGCGTTCGACGAGCTCGGTACGGCGATCGGCAAGCACGCGAAGGCGTTGATCCTGATCGGCGAAGCCGCCGATGCGATCGGCGCGCACGTTTCCGGTATTCCCGTGGAACGCGCGGAGTCGATGGCGCTCGCGGTTGCCGCGGCGCGTGCGCGCGCGGACGCGGGCGATGTGATCTTGCTCTCCCCGGGCTGCGCTTCGTTCGATATGTTCGCTTCGGCCGAGGCGCGCGGCGATGCATTCGCCGCGGCGGCGAACGCCGGAGCGCGCGTCTAGCATGGCGACTGCGGCACCGCGCAGGGTTCGACGCGCCGACGAACGTTCGTGGGAGCGCGAGCGCGTCGAACGTTCGGCACCGCTCGTCGCTTCCGCCGCACCCGATCTCTGGCTCTTCGCAACGGTGCTCGCGCTCGTTTCGTTTGGGCTCGTCATGATCTTTTCGGCGTCGAGTTCGACTGCATACACCGATCACCACGACGTCGCGTACTACCTAAAACGGCAAAGTATCTGGCTCGTCGTCGCGCTCGTCGTCGGCGTGCTCGCATACAAGTGCGACTATCGCAAGCTGCGCGCGCTCGCGCCCGCCGCTATCGTCTTTGCGCTCATCACGAACCTCACCGTTCTCAATTCGCACATCGGAATGGCGGCGGGTGGCTCGCGCCGGTGGCTCGGCGTCGCGATGGTTTCGGTACAGCCTTCGGAGTTCGCAAAACTCGCGCTCGTGCTCTATCTCGCTTCCGCACTCACGAGTAAGGGCGAGCGCGTGCGCTCGCTCACGCGCGGGCTCTTTCCCGTGCTACTCGTGACGTTCTTGCTCGCGACGATGGTGCTGCTCGAACCCGACATGGGAACGGCGAGCCTGCTCGTGTTCACGGCGTTCGTCGTGCTCTTTTGCGCGGGTGCGCGGTACGAGCATCTGATCGCGGTCGCCCTGGCACTCGCGCCGCCCGTCGTGCTGATGATCCTCGCGAGCCCGTACAAGCGCGCCCGCATCTTCGCGTTTCTCGATCCGTGGAAAGACGCGCAAGATACGGGCTTCCATATCGTGCAGTCGCTCTACGCGCTCGGTTCGGGCGGGCTTACCGGCCTCGGCCTCGGCGCCTCGCGGCAGAAGTTCTTCTATCTGCCCGAGCAATACACGGACTTCATCTTCGCGATCATCGGTGAAGAACTCGGGCTGCTCGGCACGGCAACCGTCGCGATCCTCTTCGGCTTTTTCGCCTTTCGCGCCGTGCGGATTGCGCTCGCCGCGCCGGATCGCTTCGGATTTTTGCTCGTCGTCGGCTGCACGGCGACGGTCGTCCTTCAGGCTTTCGTGAACATCGGCGTCGTCACGTCGTCGTGGCCCGTCACGGGCGTGCCGCTACCGTTCGTCTCGTTCGGCGGCTCGTCGCTCGTCGTCTCGGTACTTTGCTCCGCGTTGATCGTCAACGTCGGGCGCTATCGCGCCACGCTGCGTTGAGCGCGCGGCACCGCGTCGCGTTTACCGGCGGCGGCACGGGCGGGCACATCTATCCGGCGCTAGCCATCCACGCCGCGCTCGCTGCGGCGTTCGGGCAAAACGGCTTCGATGCGCGGTACTTCGGTAGCGCCAACGGTCTCGAACGCGGGATCGTCGGCGAAACGATGCCGATGACGTTCGTTCCCTCGCGGCCGCTCTCGCGGACCCAAAAGCTTTCGGCACTCGCGACGATCGCCGTCAACGCATACGGTGTTTTGGTCGCACTGCTCGCGATCGCGCGATTCAAACCGACGGCCATCGTTGCGACCGGTGGATACGTCTGCTTTCCCGTCGTCGTCGCGGCGCGCATCGCGCGGATTCTCGGCATCGTCCGTCCATTCGTCGCGCTCCTGGAAATCAACGCCGAGCCCGGGCTGACGAACCGCCTCCTCGCGCCGCTCGTCGACGAAATTTGGACGACCCGCGCCGCACCCGCTAGCAGATTCGGCGTGAAAGCCGTCGTCACGGGCGCGCCGGTTCGCTCGCGTTTTCTCGAAGCCATCGATCGCAATGCCGCGCGGGCGCGCTTGGGCTTACGGGAATCGAGCACGGTGGTGCTGGCGATCGGTGGAAGCCAGGGCGCGCGTTCCCTCAACGAGGCCGTGACTGCGCTGGTCACGCGCCGCACGCTGCCCGCGGATTGGGAAGTGCTGCACGTCTGCGGCGAACGCGATTACGCGTATATGGCAACCGAGCAGCGCGACGCACCCAACCGCGTGCATCTGCTCGCGTACCTCGCCGACCCGGCCGACGCCTATGCCGCCGCCGACGTGGCCGTGGCGCGATCGGGTGCGTCGACACTCGCGGAGCTCGGCGCGATGGGGCTCCCGGCGCTGCTGGTCCCCTATCCCCATGCCGCCGAGAACCACCAGTTGCGGAATGCGGAAGCCGTTGCGGCTGCGGGGGCAGCAATCGTGATCCCCGACTCCGAACTCAGCGGCGATCGTTTATGGTGGGCGCTCCGCGAAGTGCTCGTCCCCGAAGAACGCCGTGCCGCGATGGCTTCGGCGGCTCGTGGGATCGGCGCACCGGATGCCGCCCAGAACATTGTCGAACGGATCGTCGCGCGGGGCGCGGGGAAGGCTACTTCAACGTGAGAACTTCGGACGCTGTGGAACGTTATCACCTCGTCGGCATCGGCGGCATCGGCATGAGCGCGATCGCGCGGCTCTTGCTCGCGCGCGGTGCCCGGGTGACCGGCTCCGATGTCGCGCAATCGGAACTCGTCCGAGCGCTCGAAGCCGAAGGTGCCACGATCGCGATCGGCCACCGCGCCGAAAACGTCGGCGACGCGACGACCGTGGTGTTTTCGACCGCGATCGGCGCGGAGAATCCCGAGCGCGCCGCCGCTGCCGCTCGCGGTATCCCCGTGGTGCGTCGCGGAACGATGCTATCACGGTTGATCGCCGATCGGCAGACGATCGCGGTCGCCGGAACGCACGGCAAGACGACGACCACCGCGATGCTCGCGACGATCCTCGAAGCGGCCGGCATGGACCCAGGCGTCGCCGTCGGCGGCGTGCGCCGCGATACCGGTTCGAACGCACGCGCGGGCACGGGCCCCTGGTTCGTCACCGAGGCCGATGAATCGGATGGCTCGTTCCTCGAACTCACGCCGCAAATCGCGCTGATCCTCAACGTCGAGAACGACCACGTCGCGGACGACGAAGGCTTCCACGATCTGCTCGAACGCTTCGACGAGTTTTCGACGAACGTCACGGGCGACGGCACGGTAATCTACGGGAGCGACGATCCGCGCGCGGCGGACCTCGCGCTCGCGTCGCGCGCACCGAAGACGCGCACGTTCGCGATCCGCGATATCTACGCCGATTACGTCGCCGAAGACGTGACGTTCGAAGACCTCGGCTCCTCGGCCGAAATCCTGGAACTCGGGTTGCCCGCCGGGACGATGCGCCTGCGCGTCCCGGGCGAGATCAACGTTTTGAACGCCCTCGCCGCATTCGCCGCAGCGCGCGTCGCCGGCGTCCCGGCCCCGGTCGCGCTCGGCGCGCTTGCAAATTTCCGTGGCGTCGCGCGGCGGTTCGAAGTGCTGTTCAACTCCGCGCGCTGGACGCTCATCGACGACTACGCCCACCATCCGACGGCGATCGCGGCAACGATCGCGGCCGCACGCAATCATGCGAAAGGCGCGGCGGTCGTCGTCGCGTTCGAGCCGCACCGGTACACGCGCACGCAGTATCTCGCACCGGCATTCGTCGACGCGCTCGCGGGCGCCGATGCCGTGGTGCTCGCACCGATTTACGCCGCCGCGGAAGAACCGATTGCGGGGGTCGACGCGCGGTTGATCGGCGATGCACTCGCCGTGCGCGGCGTTCCCGTCTCGTACGCCCCAACGGTCGGCGAAGCGCCCGCACTCGTCGCACGCGCCGCACCCCATGGCGCGCTCGTGCTCTTCCTGGGCGCCGGAGGCATCACGAAGGTCGCGCGCGGCTTCGCCGATGGCGAGCGTGAAGATGAAAAAGCGGCGCGTGCGGCCGAGCGCCCCGCCCGGAAGGCCGAGCCCGCGCGCAAATGACGGCGCGTCTCGACGATGCGGATCGCACGGCGCTCGCCGCGGCCTTCGGCGCCCGCGTCCGCTTCGACGAACCGCTCGCGGCGCACACCTGGTGGAAGATCGGCGGCCCGGCCGATGCGTTCGTGACCGCAGAAAGCGCCGCCGATATCGCTGCGCTCTTACCGCTTGCATTCAAGCGAAAGCTTCCGTGGTTCGTGCTCGGGAGCGGTTCGAATCTGCTCGTCGGCGATGGCGGAATTCGGGGGATCGTCGTCAAGCTTGCGGGCGACTATAACGCCGTCGAAGTCGCCGAGGACGCGGAACACGTCTCGGTCACCGCGGGTGCTGCCGCGCCGATGCCCGCCCTCACGGCGCAGGCGGCGTCGCGGGGGGCGATCGGCATCGGTTCGCTCGCGGGCATTCCCGGCACGGTCGGGGGGGCGGTGCGCATGAACGCCGGCACGGATCGGGAAGCGGGCGAATTCGTGCGCGAAGTCTGGGTGCAGACGGCCGCGCGCCCCGAGCCGCATCCGGTAAGCGTGCAGTATTTCTATCGCCATACGACGGTCGCCCGCGATGCGCTCGTCGCCCGCGCGCGTTTCGTGTTCGCCCGCGGCGTCCCGGCCGACGTACGGGAAGAGATGCAGGCGCGCCTGGTTCGACGGAAGGCGACGCAGCCCGTCGCGTTGCCGAATGCGGGATCGTGTTTTCGCAACCCCGAGGGCGATAAAGCCGGTCGTCTGATCGAAGCACTTGGAGCCAAGGGCTGGCGCGAGGGCGGCGCGGAAGTGTCGCCACTCCACGCAAACTTCGTAACTAATACCGGTGGCGCGACGGCGCTCGACGTGACCCGTTTGCTCGCCCGCGTCCGCCGGGGCGTCGAAGAGCGCTTCGCTATCTCGCTCGCACTCGAAGTGCATCTCGTTGGAGAATTCGTTGCCGAAACGTAAGGTCGCGGTCGTGATGGGCGGTCCGAGCTCGGAACGCGAGGTCTCGATCGGTAGCGGCAACGGCGTGCTCCGCGCGCTCGGCTTTCTCGGCCACGAAGCGCGTTCGGTCGATTTCGACGAACGCTTCGTCGATGCGCTGCGCGACTACAAACCGGACGTGGTCTTCAACGCCTTGCACGGCGCGGGCGGCGAAGACGGCACCGTGCAGGGCGTCCTCGATTGGCTCGGCGTTCCGTATACCGGGAGCGACCTCACGAGCACCGCGCTCGCCATGGACAAGCATCTTACGAAGAAGCTGCTCGCCGCCGAAGGGCTGCCGACCGCCGCGTGGGACTGCTTCGATCTGAGCGGCGGCACGTTGCCGCTCCTACCGGGTTCGCTCGATCTGCCGCTGGTCGTCAAACCGCGCAGCGAAGGCTCCTCGGTCGGTGTTTCGATCGTACGCACGCACGAGCAGTGGACGGGTGCCATCGTCGCCGCCTCGCACCGCACGCAACATATCATCGCGGAAGAGTTCATCGCGGGCCGTGAGTTCGGCGTGGGCATCATCGGCGAGGAGCCGCTGCCCGTTATCGAGATTCTGCCGACCGACGAATTCTATACGTACGATTCGAAATACGCGCCCGGCGGGAGCCGCCATCTCGTGCCCGCGCCGATCGACGCCGATCTCACCGCACGGTTACAGATGCTCGCGCTCTCGGTCCATCGGCTCGTCGGCCTGCGCGATTACTCGCGTACCGATTTCATCGTGTCGAAAGAAGGCCGCCCATACATTCTGGAGATCAACTCGCTCCCGGGCCTCACGCCCACGAGCTTGCTCCCGGATCAGGCGAAGGCGGCCGGCATCTCCTACGAGGCGTTGATCGATCGACTCGTCTCGTACGCCGCCGCGCGCGCCGCGCTCGCGTCGCAATAGTTTCACCGCACCCATCTCTCGAGGTTTTCATGTCGGAAGTCACCACCCCATCCGGACTCCGCTATACGGACGTCGTCGTCGGCGAGGGCGCAAGCCCGAAGCGCGGCGATTTCGTGCGCGTGCATTACACGGGCACGCTCGAAGCCGATGGCTCGAAATTCGATAGCTCGCGCGATCGCGGCGATCTCTTCGAATTCACCATCGGCGTCGGGATGGTGATCGCCGGCTGGGACGAGGGCGTGATGTCGATGAAGGTCGGCGGCCGCCGCATCATGACGATCCCACCGGAACTCGGGTACGGCGCACGCGGCGCGGGGGATGTGATCCCGCCGAACGCCACGCTCGTATTCGACGTGGAACTCTTCGAAGTCAAATGAGCCCGGCCGCAAGCGCGCCGCGCAGCGCGACGATCGCGCGCACAACGAACGAGACGCAGATCGCGCTCACGCTCGAACTCGACGGCGGCGCGATCGCGATCGATACGGACGTGCAGTTCCTCAATCACATGCTTCACGCATTCGCGAAACATTCCGGATGCGGCTTGCAAGTGACGGGGCGCGGCGACGGGATGGATCACCATCACCTGATCGAAGACGTCGGCATCGCGCTCGGCGATGCGATCTATCGCGCGCTCGGCGAGAAGCGCGGCATCGTGCGCTTCGGTTCGATCGCCGTGCCGCTCGACGAAGCGCTCGTGCACTGTAGCGTCGATCTTTCGGGCCGCCCGTACATCAACTTCGGCGTAACGTTTCCCGGCGTGGAAAATATCGGCGACTTCAAGACCGAGATGATCGGCCATTTCTTCCGGTCCGTCACGGACTCCGGGCGCTTTACGCTGCATCTGATCCCGATGGCGGGGCACATCGCGCACCACCTGTGCGAGGCATCGTTCAAAGCGTTTGCGCGCGCCTTCGGGCAGGCGATCGCGCGGACGGGAACCGACGATGTCGCTTCGACGAAGGGCCTACTCGCCTAGGCGCTAGGGCTCGCGGAGCATCGTGAGCCCGGGTGTCACGACCTCGGCACCGAGCGTCACGGGGGCGATGCGGGTTTGCGCGATCGAACCGAAGCGGATCTCGACCGAATCGTACTTCCGCTTTTCGCCAAACGCGAAAGGTGTCTCGGCGATCTCGCGATCGATGTAGCGCGCGTCGCCCTCACCGCGAAACGTAACGAGCCACGGTACGGCTCGCGTAAATGGTGAATCGAAGTTCCCGGCGGTGCGTAGCTGGAGCACTTCGGTCGTCGTCGTGTCGACCCAGAGGTCGCGTAAGCGGAAGCGCGTCGGCTCCGCGAGCGGCACGAGCGTGAGATGATAGGCGGCGTGCTCGTCGAGCGATTCGATCCCTGCGAGCGCGATGCGGTACCGCCGCGAGGTCGTCGTCACGCGCCCGATTTGTTGGCCTGCGGCACTCGTCGCTTGCACCGGTTCGGCGTCGGGGTCCGCGTAAGCGCGAACCCGGCGCCGTGCGACGCCGAAGCTGTAATCGGGTGCAAGCAGCGGCACGCCGAGAAAATCGAGGTCTTTCGCGCCGAGCTGCTTCTTGAAGAACGCACCGTGCGAGCGCACGCCCGCGACGATCCGCGTCCCCGTGGCTTTCGGTTCGCTCGCGCGCTCCTCGTCGGAGATCGCGGCGGCCGTTACCGTGCCGTCGAGCGTATCGGCCGCCGCGCGATAATGCCGCGTCTTCACGGTCGCGTTTTCGGTTACCGTAATCGCGATCGTGTACGTCACGTGGGGCGGCGGAACGTGTGCGGTCCACGTGCGCTGCGCCATCGTGTAGATCTCATCCGGGGACGGTGCCGCAAGCTCGGCGCGGGCCACGGAGAAACCGCAGCTCTGCGCGAGCGACACGGCTACGGCGAACCAAGCGAGGCGGCAAAAGCGAGACACGACGAACTCCGTTCCGGAATTGCGAGGGCCGGATTTAGCGCGTAGGGCGTATCCGATAGACGACGCCCGCAGCGTCGTCGGCGACGAACATCGTGCCCTTTGCCGAAACGGCAACGCCGGTGGGGCGTGCTTTCGTCGGCCCGTCTTCTTGCGTGAAGCCGGTGAAGAATTCCGACCACTGCGCCGTCGGATCGCTCCACTTCACGGGCGTCACGGGTTCGTCGCCGTTCATCGGCACGAAGAGCACGCGCGGCGCAACGAGCGGGCGATGCCACGATCCGTGTACCGCGACGAACGCGCCACCGCGATATTTCGCGGGGAACGCATACGGGCCGGCGACGTCCTTGGGATAGATCGCCGCGCCGATCGGCGTCATGTACGCGCGCATCACGACGCGCGGTACGACGACGTTCGAACAGTCGGTGCCGCTCTTGACGGGCTTGCGGTCTTCGTAGCACACGGGCCATCCGTAGTCCGCCGTTCCGCTGTGTGCGGTCACCGCATCGAAGATTTCGTATGGATGTCCGGCTTCGAGTTCGTCTTGGCCCGCGACGCCCGCCCAGAGGGTGCCGGTGTTCGGATTGGTCGTAAGGGCGATCGCGTTACGGATGCGCACGGCCTTCGGGTGCAGATCGCTCCCGTCGGGTTTCATCATCTGGATCGTCGCGCGCGTCGCGTCGAGTTCGGGATCGCAAACGTTGCACGACGAGCCGACGCTTGCGTACACGGTGCCTTTGGCGACCGCGACGGAGGTCGTCACGTGATCGCTCTGCACGCCGCTCGTGCGCACGCTCGCGATCTTCCGTTGCGATTTCGCCACGCGATCGCCCGGCGTATAGGGGATCCGCCACACGCCGAACTGCGTGCCGACGTACACGGTATCGTTCGCAAAGGTGACGCCCGCCGCTTGCACGCCGCCCGCGGCATGGTCGTCGAAATGGCCGAACGTCGCGGGTGCTTCCGCGGCGCCCGCGTCGTCCGCGCCCGGCACGATCATGACATCCGCGCCGGCCGTCCCCACGAGCAGATCGCCGTTCGGAAGTACCGCGAGCTCGCGCGCTTTCGGGATATGCGCGACGACGACGGCCGTGAAGCCGCTCGGAAGCGCGAGCGGCGCGTTCACGGGCGCCGGCATTTCTGCGGCCGACGATGCCGGTATCGCGAGGGCCGTCAAGAATGCGGCGCTAAGAATGGCGAGATGGTGGCGATGCATAGGATTCGCGTGATTCGTCATAGCGTAGCGGTGTCTTCGTAATGCGCGCGGGGATCGCGGTCGTCGACTACGGCGGTGGGAACGTGGGCTCGCTCCGTGCGGCGCTCGCACGCGCCCGGGCGCCGCATGTGTTCACCGACGATCCGGCGGTCGTCGACCGCGCCGCGGCGATCGTCTTGCCGGGCGACGGCGCGTTCGGGGCGACGATGGATGCGTTGCGCGTCCGCGGGCTCGACGTGGCGATCCGGCGTGCGATCGCCGAAGGCGTTCCGTTCTTCGGTATTTGCGTGGGTATGCAAGTACTTTTCGAGCGCGGTGTCGAGCATGGCGAACACGCCGGGCTCGGCATTCTTTCCGGTACCGTAGAACGCTTCGCGCACGCCGCGCGGGTGCCGCACATGGGCTGGAACACGCTCGATGTCGGCGGCGATCACCCGTTCGTCGCGGGCGTTGCGACGGGCGACTGGGCCTACTTCCTGCATTCGTATCGGGTCGCCGCAAGCGATGCGGGCGTCGCCACGTGCGCGTATGGCGAGGGCTTCGCCGCGATCGTCGCCCGCGATAACGTCATGGGCACGCAGTTTCACCCCGAGAAGAGCCAACGTGCCGGAGCGCGTCTGTTGCAGAATTTCCTGGATCTGGTGCCCGCATGATCGTCGTTCCCGCGATCGATCTCCGCGGCGGGCGTTGCGTTCGCTTGCAGCGCGGCGACCCAACGCTTGAAACGCGGTATGACGACGATCCGATCGCCCGCGCGCGCGCGTTCGTTGCGGCGGGGGCGGAGCGCATCCACGTCGTCGATCTCGACGGCGCGTTCGGGAGCGGCGAGAACCTCGATGCGATCGCGCGTATCGCGGCCGCCGTCGACGTTCCCGTGCAGACGGGCGGCGGCATCCGCACCGACGACGATATCCGTCAGCGCTTTTCGCGCGGCGTCGAAGACGTGATCCTCGGAACGTTGCTCGTGGAAGCGCCGGAGACCGCACGCGGGATCGTCGCTCGCCACGCGCCGCATGTGATCGCGGGTATCGATGCGCGCGGTTCGCGCGTTGCGGTGCGTGGCTGGGCGGACGACACGGCAGTCGATCGCGATGCGCTCGTGCGCGACGTCGCATCGTGGGGCGCGACGCGCGTAGTCTACACGGAAATCGCGCGCGATGGGATGGGCTCGGGCTACGATATCGCCGCGCTCGTGCACGTCGCCGGGCTTGCGAATATCCGCGTTACGGCAAGCGGTGGCGCCAAAACGCTCGACGATCTGATCCGCTTACGCGAGCAGGCACCCGCAAACGTGGATCACGCGATCGTCGGCCGCGCGCTCTACGAAGGCACCATCGATCTCGGCGCCGCGATCGCGGCGCTTCGGTAACTGGCGATCGCGGCGCTTCGGTAACTGGCGATCGCGGCGCTACGCTAATGCGTGGCCGACGGTTGGGACGATCGAACGTTCTTGGTGGACTTCGGGCGTGCGGAACTCCGAGACCGTGTGCATGAGGCGGCGCGATCCCGTGCGGAGGTCGCCGACGGATGTCGTAAGCGATTCCGCCGCCGCGCGGGTTTCGTTCGTACGGCGGTCGACCGTATTCATCGCCGCGGTTACGGCATCGAGGGCCTCGGAGCCGCGCGCTACGGCATCGCTTAAAACGCCGCTCACGTCGCTCAAACGTTCGACGACTTCGCGATTCTGCTCGCTGAGAATGCGGACGCTTTCGCTCGTGGTGGCAACCGCGGCAACGGCTTCCGCCTCGTCCGTGCGGAGTTGCGCCGAGCGCTTGATCCGATCGACGTTTTCGTTGAGGCGCTCGACGACGCGGCCGAGAATCGTCCCCGCTTCCTCGGCACTCGCGCGCCCGCGCTCCACGGCATTCGAACCGCGCTCCGTCGCCCCGACGGTGGAGACGGTTTGCCGCTGCACGTCGGCGATGAGCTTGGCGATCTCGCGGGTGGCGATCGACGAGCGTTCCGCAAGCTTGCGAATCTCGTCGGCGACGACCGCGAATCCGCGACCGTGCTCGCCCGCGCGCGCCGCTTCGATCGCGGCATTGAGCGCGAGAAGATTCGTCTGATCGGAAATATCGTCGATGGTTTCGGTGATGACGCCGATGCGTTCCGTACTTTGGGCGAGCGTGCCGATCGCTTGGACGAGCGCGAGCATGACATCGGCCGCTTCGCGTGACGTGCGGCCGGCCTCGGCGATCGGCCCGATCGCGGCGCTCGCCTCGGTCGCCGCATCGCGATTGGCATTGGTGATATCGCCGATGACGGCTCGCCGACGTTGCGTTACGTCTTCGTGCGTCGCCAAGGCATCGGCGTTCGCGTCCGTCCCGCGATCGACGGCGCTCGCGATCTCGAGCATCTCCGCAACGACGACGCGCGTCTTGCTCACGGAATCGGAGACGGTTTCGAGCGCCGTCTGTAGGGTCGTCGTAGCCATACGCGACGCTGCGATATCGTTCGTCGTCGCACCACCGATGCCGACGAGTTGTTCCGTCGCAACGCCGAGCGTTGTCGAGGAGTCGTCGAGCGAATGCGCCACGGCCGAGGCCTCGGTCACGAATCGGCGTAACGCGTCGACGAGTTTACGGGTCGAAATCCCGAGCACGTCGTTTTCTGAGATGACCTCGATCGTAACGTCGAGATCGCCCTTGGCGATCGTTGCGCTCGCCTGCGCGAGGGCGCTCACGGCCTGATGGGTTTCGACGACGAACGCAAGGACGTCGCCCGCTTCGTGGTTCGCTCGCGGTTCGTAGGCGATCGCATCGACCGCCAGGATATCGCCGTGACGCTCGCCGTTGAGGGCTTTGGTGACGATGCGAAGCGGTCGTGCGATGCTGCGCGTGAAGAAGATGATGCCGAGAATGCCGTAAGCGATGCTGACGAGCGAGGCGATCCCGATGGCCTCGTATGCTTGGCCGAGCGCGGTAGCGGCGGGTATTTCGTTGTTCGCAACGCCCGCGACGATCGTAAAGAGCGCGGATGCTGTGCACGCGATGACGGTAAGGACGATCGCGGCGATCGCCGTCGTGAGGCGGCGGGTGATGCCGCCGGGTTGGCGGACGGGCGTGGGTACGCGCTCGCGCCGCGACCGCGCGAGCAACGCGACGAACGCGGCCGCGCTTTCTTCGCCTGCGAGGAAGGTCAGGATTGCGGAGTTCGCGCCGGTAACGATCGCGGCGATGACGACGACGCCGACGTTCTCGAAGATCGGGCGTCCGGAAATCGCGTTCGCGAGTGGGATCACGACCCACGGGGCGAGCGCGTACATGAAGAGCGTGGCGATCGCAACCAGACGCGGAAAGGACGTGCAGAGCTTCGTGAAGTCACGAGCGCTTGTTTTCCGGTCGCCCGCCGCCGCGTGCTCGATCGCGCGCACGATCGGCGCGAGGTGCGCGCGAAAGATGCGTGGGAGCGCGACCGCCGACACGAGGGCGTAGATCACCACGATGATGGTCGCCACGATCGCCGTTTGCTGCGTGAAGTGCGAGAACGTGAGCGTATAGAGCACCACGAGCGCCACGGAACAGACGACGACGAGCAATCGCCGACGCTGAAAAGAGCCAAAGAGTAACGCGGCGTTACGCTCGACCGATTCGTTCTTCATGTTGATCCCAAACGAGGTTATCCGAATCCCCGTACGAGCGCGTGATGTGCTCGGGGAGCCGCGTGACGATCTCATACGAGATCGTATCGCACCAGACTCCCCAATCATCGGCTCCGAGGCGCTCGTTCCCCTGGTCGCCGAGCAAACAAACGGTTAAGCCAACGGCCTTTTTTTGTGAAATTTTCGTAACGTCGACCATCGTCATGTCCATGCACACACGCCCGACGATCGGGCAACGCTCGCCATCGACGAGAACGAACGCGCGGCTCGATGCGGCGCGCGGGATACCCTCGGCGTAGCCGATCGGTAGGACGGCGATCCGCGTATCGCGATCGGCGGTCCAGGTGCGGCCATAGCCGACGGTCGTCCCCGCCGTGATGTGCCGTTCGTTGACGATCGTCGTTTGCCACGAGAGTGCCGGCCGCAAAGCGACGCCGCGCTCGCGTAAGATTTCGCCGGATAGCAGCGATGGATAGATCCCGTAAAGCGCGATCCCGCAGCGCACCGCATCGTACCGCGTTTGCGGATACAGCAGCGCCGCCGCCGATGCGGCGATGTGGCGCTGGGCACCGCGCGCGTGGAGCGCGGGCGCGAGTGCATCCGTTGCGAGGTCGAAGCGCGCGCATTGATCGGCCGTGAAGCCGTAGTCGAGTTCCTCGACGGCGGCGAGATGGCTGAAGGCGCCGCGAACCGCGAGCGACGGATCCGCGAGATAGCTTGCGATGCGAGCGGGCGCATCTTCCGGGCGCATGCCGAGCCGGACGACGCCGGTATCGATCTTCGCATGAACGGAGAACGCTTGGCGCGCCGCTTCGGCGACGCGCACGACATCGGCGCGGTAGGTGCCATCGTCCCAAAGCGTTATCGCCGAACGGGTTGCGTGCGCGCGCGCGAGGTCGCCCGGCGCGATCGGGCCGAGGATATGCAGCGACGTCGTGATGCCGGCGGCGCGGAGTGCTTCGGCTTCTTCGACCGTGTAAATGCCGATGCGCTCGACGAGCGGCGCGACCGCGCGAGCGACGGGCACGAGCCCGTGGCCGTAGGCGTTCGCTTTGAGCACGACCGTGAGTTTCGCCGGTGCGACGACCTCGGCGAGGACGCGCGCGTTATGCCGGATCGCCGCGAGGTCGACTGCGATCGCGGAGAGGCCGTTCACGCCGTCCGGAGGCGCCGTGCGACGATGAACGCTACCGGAAAGCCGAAGAAAATGCAGTGCGCCACGAGATCGACGCCGAGTTGCGCCGGCGCCGGCGTGCGGTACACGCCGGCGAAGACGAGGATGAACTGCATCGCGAAGTACACGATGACGCCGAAGCCGAGTGCCGAGATATACGGCCGCGTGACCAGTTGTGCGCGCGTGTTGGCAAGCCACGCGTACCCAATGCCCCAAAGTGTGCCGACGAAAAGATGCCCGAGAAAGCCGAGCGCCGGGCTTTCGCCACCGGGAAGCGCGTGCGCGCCGCCCGTGGCAATGGTTGCGATTCTCGTGAAGTACTCGCTTGCGTAACCGATCCGGCCGGGTATGGCGTACCGCCAAACGACGAGAAACGCGGCCATCGCGAGCGCGCCGACGAGGCCGCCGAGAGCGCCCGCCGGCACCCATCGCGTCGCGGGAAGGGAATTGGTGCTCATCGTTCGTGCATTGGCGGAAATTCGCGTTCCGCCCCGCCGCTCTAACGTACCGCTGCGTGCATCCGCGCTCGCGTTTCGAGGCGTGCGATCACGGCATCCGTGAACGCCCGGGTGCCGATCGCGGGCGTCCGCGCACCGGCGAGATCGGCGGTATACGGGCCGGCACGCAATACCTCTGCGACCGCATCCTCGATGTGATTCGCTGCGTCGCCAGCGCCGAGTGAGAATCGCGCGAGCATTGCGGCGGAGAGGATAGCACCCGTCGGATTCGCGATGTCGCGCCCCGCGATATCGGGCGCCGTGCCGCTGATCGGCTCGTAGAGCCCGAAGCGGTTGCCGGTTTTCCCGTCGCTCAGGCTTGCGGATGCCGCGGTGCCGATCGAGCCCGCGACCATCGCGGCTTCGTCGGAGAGGATGTCGCCGAACATGTTTTCGGTGACGATCACATCGAAGCGCCGCGGATCGCGTACCAATTGCATCGCCGCGTTGTCGACGAGCATGTGTTCGAGCGTCACGCCCGGATAGTCGGCCGCGATGCGCGTGACGGTACGGCGCCAGAGTTGCGAACTGACCAGCACGTTGTTCTTATCGATCGAGGTGAGATGGCCGCGTCGTGCGAGCGCGCACTCGCAGGCGATGCGTGCGATGCGCTCGATCTCGGGCTCGGTGTACCGGAGCGTCTCGCGCGCGGTGAGCACGCCGTCTTCCACGGCGAGCGATTTTTCGCCGAAGTACAAGCCGCCCGTGAGCTCGCGAACGAGCAGCACGTCCATGCCCGTCGCGATGTGCGAACGCAACGGCGATGCCTCTTCGAGCCCCGGATACACGCGTGCCGGACGCAGGTTCGCAAAAAGCCCGAAGTGTTTCCGTAATTGGAGAAGTCCCGCTTCCGGGCGCGACGCGGGTGGAACGTCGTCGAATCCGGGGCCGCCGACGGCACCGAACAAAATCGCATCCGCGCGCTCGCAGATCGCAAGCGTCTCCGGCGGCAGCGGCATACCGTGCGAAGCGATCGCGGCGGCGCCGATCGGGGCGGGCGTGAACGCGATCTCGGGGAGCACCATCGCGAGGATGCGCTGCGCGCACGCGGCGACTTCCGGCCCGATGCCGTCGCCCGCGAGAACGGCTACGTGCGGCATGCGGCCTCCCAAGCACGCACCTGGGGAATTTTCGCGGCGAGATAGCGCAGGTAGCCGCCGCCGAGCACGAACGCTTTGCGGACGGGGTCGAGTGCGAACGCGATCGGTGCTTCGTCATCGCGTTGGATCGTTTGATTTTCCACGTCGATGCGCGCACGCGTCGCGGCGAGAAAACGCGGCAACTGCGCGGGGTCGATCGTCACCGGTACCACGCCGTTGTTATACGCGTTCTCTTCGAAGATGCGTGCGAAGCTCGGTGCGACGACGGCGCAGAACCCCTGGCCCTGCAACGCCCAGACGGCGTGCTCGCGCGAGGAGCCGCAACCGAAGTTCGCGCCGGTAACGAGGATCGTCGCATCGGGAACGCGCGCGAGCAGCTCGCGCCCGTTCGGCATGCCGCTCATGCAATCGCCGCCGAGCCCTTTCGTATCGATCGTCGTGAGAAAGCGTGCGGGGATGATTTGATCGGTATCGATATCCGCAAACGGTAGCGCGAGGATCGCGCCTTCGACGATCATGCGTGCACCAGCGTGCGATCGATGGCACGCGCGGCGAGCGTTGCGGGCGAGCAGATGTGCCCTGCGATCGCGCTTGCGGCAACGACTTCCGGCGATGCGAGATGCACGCGCCCGCCATCGCCCATGCGGCCGGGGAAGTTACGATTGGTCGAGGAGATGCAGCGCGTTCCCGGTGCGAGCACGCCCATCGACATGCCGAGGCACGGGCCGCACGATGCATGCGTCCAGAGTGCACCCGCATCTTGAAAGATGTCGTGTAAGCCCTCGCGCTCGGCTTGGCGCCGCACCGCTTGCGAGCCGGGTGTGACGATCGTCGGTACGGCAACGCGCCGCCCGCGAAAGATCGCGGCCGCCGCGCGAAGATCGCCGATGCGCGCGTTCGTACACGAGCCGATGAAGGCCTGATCGATCGCGACGCCCGCGATCGCTTGCCCCGCGGCGAGCCCCATATACGCGAGCGATGCGGGTTCCGCGTTTGCGGGAATGACGCCGTCGATCGCGATCGTTTCGCCTGGGTTTGTGCCCCACGAAACGGTCGGGCGTACCGCGCTGCCGTCGATCGTAATGGTGCGTGCGTAGATCGCGTCGGGGTCGGCAGCATCCATCGGATATCCGCGCGGCGCTTCGGGCGTCGCTGCGAGATAGGCTTCGGTCGTCGCATCCGCCGCAATGATCCCGGTCGTCGCTCCGGCTTCGATCGCCATGTTGCATACCGTCATGCGCTCCTCCATCGAGAGCGCGCGGATCGCGGTGCCCGTGTACTCGAGCACATACCCCGTGCCGCCGCGGAAACCGGTCGCCGCGATGACGGCAAGCGCTAGGTCTTTCGCGGTCGCGCCCGCCTGCAGCGTGCCGGTGACCTCGATCCGCATGACCTTCGGTCGTTGCAAAACCAAGCAACCTGCCAGCATCGCACCCGCTTGCGCCGTCGTGCCGATGCCGAGTGCGAACGCACCGAACGCGCCGAGCGTGCACGTATGGCTATCGCCGCAACACGCCGTCATTCCGGGTGCGATGTAGCCGCGCTCGGGGACCATCACATGACAGATCCCGTTATCGCCGATATCGTGCATGCGCAGTCCGTGGCGCTTCGCCCATGTCCGCACGACTTGCGCTTGAATCGCGGTCGCCGTGTCTTTCGCGGGCGAAACGTGATCGTTCATCGCGACGATGCGCTCGGGTGCGTACAGCTTGTCATCGAAATCTTGCTCGATCGCGATCGCGCCCTGCGGTGTGGTGATCTCGTGTGCGACGATGAGGTCCATGAACACGAGCGCGTTTCCGCCGGGGAGCTCCTCGACGACGTGGGCGTCCCAGACTTTATCAAACAGCGATCGGTTCACGTCGTGCTCCTCGGATGGTCGCGGCGATGGAGTGCAAGTCGAGGTCGCTCACGCCCGTGCGTTCGCGCGCGAATTCGGCAACGGCGGCGACGAACGCTCCGCGCTCTTGATCGTCGAACGTGATGCCGATATCGCGGGCGCGCGCGATCACCGCGTGCCGCCCGGAGTTGCGGCCGAGCGAGAGCGTCGAGCGCGCGCCGACGACCGATGCTTCGAGGATTTCGTACGTGCGGCGATCCTTCAGCATCCCGTCCTGGTGGATGCCCGATTCGTGCGCGAATGCGTGCGCGCCGACGACGGCTTTATTCTTCTGCACCGGCATGCGCGTCGCGCGCGCGACCGTTTGCGAGAGGGCGCTCAGGTGTTGCATGTCGAGCTTATGCGTATACGGATAGCGATCCGGGCGAACGTAAATCATCGCGGCGATCTCCTCGAGCGCCGCGTTCCCCGCGCGCTCGCCGATGCCGTTGATCGTACATTCGACCTGGCGCGCGCCCGCATCGATCGCGGCGGCGGTGTTTGCCACGGCCATCCCGAGGTCGTTGTGCGTGTGCACGCTGATGACGGCGCGTTCCACCTCGCGTACGTTCGCGCGCAGATAGGTAACGAGCGCGCTCATTTCGGCGGGCGTCGCGTAGCCGACGGTATCCGGCACGTTGATCGTGGTCGCGCCCGCCGCGATCGCAACGGAAAATGCCTCGGCGAGAAACGCGTGGTCGCTGCGTGAGGCGTCCTCGGCGGAGAATTCGACGTTCGGCGTGTGCATGCGCGCGCGTCGCACGCTCGCGTCGATCCGTTGCAACGCATCGGCACGCGTGATGCGGAGCTTGCGTTCCAAATGCAAGTCCGATGTCGCGAGAAAGACGTGCAGCCGCGCGTCGTCCGCCGGTGCGATCGTGTGCCACGCGCAATCGATATCCGCGTCGACACATCGCGCGAGCGCCGCGATCGTCGTGCCGCGCACGGTTTGCGCGATCGCGGAAACGCTTTTCTCGACGGCGGCCGACGCGGCGGGAAAGCCCGCTTCGATGACGTCGACACCGGCTTGCGCGAGCATCCGTGCGATGCGGAGGCGCGCGGCAAAACTCATCGCGGCACCGGGCGATTGTTCGCCGTCGCGCAGGGTGGTGTCGAAAAACGTGATGCGATCCATGATGCTTCCGTGAGTGTCGAGCTTTGAGAAAAAGAAAAACCCCTCGCCAAGCGGCGAGGGGTTTTGCGTAAGGACCGATGTTCTCGTTCCGGCTACGTCAAAACTCCCCGCCGCTCTGTAAGGAGCCCGAGAAGATTGGTAAGCGCGAGAAGGAGCTGTGAGACAAACACTAGGGGCTCGTCATACCACGCGCACTTCGTGCGCGTCAACGGGGTTGGCGCGGATTATGCGAAGCTGTTGCGGATCGTGAAAGCGCATGTGCGCGCGCTCCGATAGCGTATACTGCGGCACATTCGTTTTTCACGAGGTGTCACGCCATGCAATCGCCACTCGCGACCGTCGCCGCGGATCGCCGCCGCAGCTCGCAACTTCTCGATGGCCCGGATCGCGCCGCCGCGCGCGCGATGCTCAAGGGAATCGGCCTTACGGACGACGATCTGCGCAAGCCGCTGATCGGCATCGCGAACACGTGGAGCGGCACGATGCCATGCGGGTTCAACCTCCGCGAAGTTGCCGAACACGTGAAGGATGGTATCCGCGCCGCCGGTGGCACGCCGCTCGATTTCGCGACGATCGCGGTGAGCGATGGCATCACGATGGGTGGCGAGGGGATGCGCGCTTCGCTCGTGAGCCGCGAAGTGATCGCGGATTCGGTCGAGCTCATGTGCCGGGCGTATCAGTTCGATGCGCTCGTCGGCCTCTTCGCGTGCGATAAGACGGGACCGGGTCTTGCGATGGGGGCGATGCGCGTCGATATCCCGACCGTGCTGCTCTATGGCGGCTCGATCGCGCCGGGGCGCCTCGGCGGCGAGGATCTCACCGTGGTCGACGTGTTCGAAGCGATCGGCGCGTTCGCGTCCGGCCGCATCGACGCGGCGGCATTGAAGGCGGTCGAAGACGCCGCGATCCCGGGCCCGGGCGCTTGCGGCGCGCAGTTTACCGCGAATACGATGGCGATGGTGTTCGAATTCCTCGGCCTCTCGCCGATGGGGAGCGCGAGTCCGCTTGCGATCGACGGGCGCCGGAACGCCGAGGGTGCGCGGGCCGGACGCGTCGTGATGGAAGCGCTCGAAGCCGGCCTCTCCCCCCGCACGATCGCGACCGCAACGGCGTTTGCGAACGCGATCGCGGCCGCGTGCGCTACGGGCGGCTCGACGAACGCCGTCCTGCATCTGCTTGCGATCGCACGCGAGGCGGGCGTCGAACTCGCCCTCGACGATTTCGAGCGCGTGAGCCGCGTGACGCCCGTCGTCGCGGATCTTCGCCCGGGCGGCCAGTACGTCGCGCAGGATCTCGACCGCGCGGGTGGCACGCGCCTCGTCGGCCGCCGTATGCTCGAAGCCGTTTTGATCGATGGTAGCGCTCGCACCGTCACCGGGAAAACGCTCGCCGATGAGGTCGCCGCTGCCGATGAGACGCCGGGCCAAACCGTCGTGAGCACGGCGGATCGCCCGTTCAAAGAGCGCGGCGGGATCGTCGTGCTTCGTGGAACGCTCGCGCCGGATGGTGCCGTGACGAAACTTGCGGGCACCGAACGGCGCACGCATGAGGGCCCCGCGCGTTGCTTCGATCGCGAAGAAGACGTGATGACCGCGATCCATGCGGGCGTATTGCAGGCGGGCGACGTCGTCGTGATCCGCTATGAAGGGCCGCGCGGTGGCCCGGGGATGCGCGAGATGTTGAGCATCACGGGCGCGATCATGGGTGCGGGGCTCGGCGAAACGGTTGCGCTCGTCACGGATGGGCGCTTCAGCGGTGGCACGCGCGGGTTCATGGTCGGCCACGTGACGCCGGAAGCGGCGCTCGGCGGCCCGATCGCGCTCGTAGCGGACGGCGATCGCATCACGATCGACATCGCGACCGGTCGCCTCGATCTCCACGTCGATGCGGCGGAACTGCAACGGCGCCATGCGCTCTGGACGTGTCCGCCTCCGCGCTACCGCACGGGCGTCATGGGCAAATATGCGGCACTCGTGGCATCGGCATCGGATGGTGCGGTCACGCGGCCTCCGGCGTCGTTCGGCGTCGCACCCTGATGCACGGGGCCGATGAGCATGTTTTCTTTTCGTGGAAAACGTGTTCGCGTTTGCTTGACGCTGCGCATCGGAGCGTGGTAAGACCTCACCAGATGTTCATGCGCTCGCTTCTCGTCGTCGGCATTCTTCTTGCGGTCCTTACGGACCGGCGAGGCGTTTTCGCTTAGGACGACGAGAGTCGCCGAATCGAAAAGCCTCGCCGGAATCGGCGGGGCTTTTTTCTTACCACGAATTTTCTCGACGCTCTTTCGAAGCAGAGGATGCGATGCAAGCTTATTACGACCGCGACGTCGATCGCGGAGCGCTCACCGGAAAAACGATCGCCATCATCGGCTATGGCAGCCAAGGCCGCGCGCACGCGCAGAACCTGCGCGACGACGGTCACCGCGTCGTCGTCGGCTTACGTGAAGGATCGTCGTCCCACGCAATCGCAACGGCCGACGGAATCGCAACCGCGTCGATCGCCGCCGCCGCCTCCGGCGCCGATATCGTGATGATGCTCGCGCCGGATGAAGAGCAGCCGGCGATCTATTTACGCGAAGTGGTAAGTAACTTGAAACCGGGTGCCGCGCTCACGTTCGCACACGGGTTCGGAATCCACTTCGGCACGATCGCGCCGCCCGCGAACGTCGACGTCATCATGATCGCGCCGAAGGGGCCGGGCCGTCTGGTCCGCAGCGAGTATCAAGGCGGACGCGGCGTGCCGTGTCTCGTTGCGATCCACCAGGATGCAACCGGGAATGCGCGGACGATCGCCTTCGCCTATGCGAGTGCGATCGGTGGCGGCCGCGCCGGGATCTTGGAAACGACGTTCCGCGAAGAGACCGAAACCGATCTCTTCGGCGAACAAGCCGTGCTGTGCGGCGGGCTCACGGAGCTCGTTACCGCCGGATTCGAAACGCTGACCGATGCCGGATACGCGCCGGAGATGGCGTACTTCGAGTGCCTGCATGAAGTGAAGCTCATCGTCGATCTGATGTACGAGCGCGGCATCGAGGGCATGCGCGACGCGATTAGCAATACGGCGAAATACGGCGATTACACGCGCGGTCCGCGCATCGTCACGGACGAGACGCGCGCGGAGATGAAGAAGATCCTCGCGGAAATTCGGAGCGGTGCGTTCGCGCAAGAGTGGGTTGCGGAACACGCTGCCGGCAAACCGTCGTTCAACCGGCACCGCGAAAAAGCGGCGGCGCATCCGATCGAAGCCGTCGGCACGGATTTGCGCAACCTCATGCCGTGGATGGCGCAGCCGCAAACGGCGGGATCGAAACAGAAGTGAACGGCGCGCAGGCGGTGCTCGAAGTCCTCGTTCGCGAGGGCGTAGATACGATGTTCGGCTATCCGGGCGGCGCGATCATGCCGCTCTACGACGCGCTCTACGAGCATCGCGTGCGCCATATCCTCATGCGTCACGAAGCGGCGGCAGCGTTTGCCGCTGCAGGTTATGCACGCACGACGGGCCGCGTTGGCGTCTGCTGCGCGACCTCGGGCCCGGGTGCGACGAACCTCGTCACGGGGTTGCTCGATGCGATGATGGACAGCGTTCCGCTCGTCGCGATCACGGGGCAAGTGCGGCGCGAGTTGATGGGAACCGATGGTTTTCAAGAAGCCGATATTTGCGCGATCACGCAATCGGCAACGAAATGGAACGTGTGCATCACCGATCCGCGAGATCTCGCATCCACGCTCGCCGAAGCCTTTGCGATCGCACGCGGCGGCCGGCCGGGGCCCGTGCTCGTCGACATCCCGAACGACGTGTTCAAGGCCGAAGTCGAAGCGAATCGGCCGCAGTGGGTCTTTCCGGCAACGCTGAAACCGCGGGCGGACGATAACGCGATCCGCGCTGCGGTCGCACTGATCCGTTCCGCGCGCCGCCCCGTCGCGATCATCGGTGGCGGCGTGCGGAACGGCAACGCGGTCGAGGAGTATCGCAAATTCGTCGCGATGCTCGGGCTCCCGCACGCACAAACGATCAACGCGCTCGGTGCGGGCGCTCCCGGGGATCCGCACGACCTCGGCATGCTCGGCATGCACGGAACGAAGGCCGCGAACAAAGCCGTCCAGCATGCGGACGTGTTGCTCGCACTCGGCATGCGGTTCGACGATCGCGTGACCGGCCGCCCCGATCGCTTCGCGCGCGATGCGAAGGTGATTCACGCCGATATCGATCCGACGGAGTTCGGCAAGATCATCAGCGCCGACGTCGCGCTGCACGGCGATCTGACGACGACGCTGCGCGCACTCAACGAGGCGCTCTCGGCGGGGCATGTGCCGCGCTTCGATGACTGGGCGGTCGAAGCACACTTGCTTGCGGGGCCGCCGCCGAGCGACCGCGTCGAGCCCGGCATCCTTTCCGCAACGGATTTGCTGGATCGGTTTTTCGCAGCGATACCCGACGATGCGATCGTGACGACGGACGTCGGCCAGCATCAGATGTGGGCGGCGCAACGTGCTCGCCCGCGGCATCCGCGCGACTATTCCACTTCGGCCGGGCTTGGCGCGATGGGCTTCGGCTTCCCGGCCGCAATCGGTGCCGCGTTCGCGCATCCGACGCGCCCCGTATTCGCCATCGTCGGCGACGGCGGCTTCCAAATGTGTTTACCGGAACTCGCAACCTTGCATCGCTACGGCGTGCCGGTGAAGATCGTGCTCGTCGATAACCGCAATCTCGGCATGGTGCGGCAGTGGCAAGAGCTGTTCTTCTCGGAGCGTTACTCCGCAACGAACCTCAGCGACAACCCCGATTTCGCCGCGATCGCCGACGCCTACAAAATCCGTTCGTATTCGCTCGACGATCCGAACACCGCCGATGACGTACTCGCGCGTTTCATCGCAACGCCTGGGCCCGCGCTCTTGCACTGCCATTGCCACCCAACCGAAAACGTATGGCCGATCATTCCGGCGGGTCAGACGATCGATGAAGTCATGGAGGCGAAGGCGTGACTTGTACCGTGACGCTACGCGATCCGCGCTCGGTCGCGCGCATCGTGAACCTCGCGCACCGCTTTACGTGCCGAGCGGTGCGGATCGATGCAACGGACGATGGCCGGGGTACGAACGCGCATTTCGCCTTCGAAGGCCCGCCGCGTTCGCTCGAACGGTTGCGCATGCAGATCGACCGCGTGATCGCGGCCGAAGGCGCTGCGTAATCTCGGGCGCGCTTGTTGCCGAATACGAGAACATGATCGCAGATCGCGCGCGTAAATCTGCTCGCTTCATCGTAGGGAGCGCGGTACTCGTCCTCGCGTTCGTTGCTTTTGCAACGAACGGCGGCGCGATCCAGGCCGCAGACGCCGCGACGAGCGCGTTTGGCTGCGGCCCGGATCGGCTCCGCGCGGTACGTCTGCCGAGCGACCCGCCGGGAGATCCGCCGTACGATTCGATCGGCGACGAGAATCCGATGGTCGCTTCGCGCGCCGCCGAGCGCCAAGGGCTCGCATCGCTCGCGTGTGTCGTGCATACGCCCGTGAACTTCAAGGAACCAGGCGACGTTGGGCGAGGGCCGCAACGCGACCGCCAGGCGGCGGATTTCTCCGATTACGAAGCGGCCGGGGTAGCGTTCACGCTCGCGATGGACGGCGCGAACAGAGCGAAGAACCGTGCACGCGCGCGCGCCATGCTGGCGCGTTCTGCCGCGGCCTTCGCGAAAGCACGCGCGTTGATGCGCTTGAACTTCGAGTGCACGGCGCACTTCAACGATACGACGGCGCTCGTAACCGTCGCGAAGATGGACGGCCTTGCAGCACCGGCGCCCGATCCGGTCCCGCGTGCGTGCGCCCTGCATTATTCGGCGGACGACAAGAGTACGACGCTCGGCGGCCACCCACAGCACGCGAAGAACGGGCCACGGCTATCACGTAACATCGTGATAGCGCAGATTCGGTTGGAGAAGCGGCTACTTTGATCTGGGTGCCAACGTCGTATCGGCGTCATGAGTGGCCGGATCATGGTAACGACGTATTCATAAAGATTCGCACACCATGCCCGAGCATGTGGATGGTTAGTTTGCGAAGGCGCACCGAGCGAGCAAGATTTGCCTCGCCCCTCGGGAAAGTGCTGTGCTACTCCGCAGCCGTTTGGTTTAGGTTATAATGTCATGCGCGATAGTGTTCCCGATTATCAGGCTCTCATGTTGCCCGTACTGCAGGCGTCCGCACTTGGAGAGCAGCGCATTGGCGACTTGGTGTCTCGCATGGCAGAAGATCTTGATCTCAGTGAGGATGCACGGACTAAGCTGTTAGCATCCGGGCGACAAACCATATTTGCCAATCGGGTTCACTGGGCGAAAACGTACTTAGGAAAAGCTGGGCTGATAGAGGCGACGCGGCGAGGCCATTTTTGCCTGACGGAGCGCGGCCGACAGGTTCTTTCGGCAAATCCTGAACGGATCGACGCGCGTTTTCTTAGCCAATTCAGCGAATTCCGTCAATTTAGCGAACGATTCACAGAACCGGTTGGCAGCGAGAGCGCTTACGATCCCATCGAGCCGGTAACGCAAACTCCCGACGAGAAAATGCGACATGCGCACGGTCAAATTGATGCTGCGCTCGCGCTTGAACTCTTGGACCGAATTCGTGCGGCTCCGTCTGATTTTTTTGAGCGCCTGATTTTGAGCTTGTTATTAGCGATGGGTTATGGTGGGCCTGTTGGAAGTGACGGTCACGTGATCGGAGGAAGCGGAGACGGCGGGTTGGACGTAGTTGTCAATCAGGACCTGTTAGGACTCGATCGCGTATATGTTCAGGCGAAGAGGTACGCTGCCGGAAATGGCATTGGCTCAAGCGCAATTCGTGATTTTTTCGGCGGTTTGGATCGGGAGAAAGCGGCGAAAGGGCTCTTCGTGACAACATCTTCCTTCACCAAGAACGCCGTTGAAACAGCTCAGCATCTGAGTAAAAGTATTGTGCTGATAGATGGTGAACGTCTCGCGCGACTTATGATTCAGCATAATGTGGGCTGCCTCGTTGAAGAAGTATTGCACATCAAAAAATTAGATGAGAATTTTTTTGATTAGAGCGGCTAAATCTCATCATTTGTGTACGGTGCCGGCTGTTTGTTGCAGGGAATGACGAGCAAACGTTTGGACGTGTTGTGGGGTGAACATGCTTTAGGCGCGCTCAAAACCTCGCTCGCAACGAACATCACGTTCCCGACGAACTACCGGTCTTTTCGATGTTGGCATTTTAGGCAAACCGACTCTGCGGGACATCATGCAGCCCTCGCCGAGGCACCGTGACCGCCCCACAACGGAAATCCGGTGGCCCGCGCTCATGCTTCAATAAGACCGGAGCGCCCAAGGCCGCGTTCGCGAGCAAGAAAGCGGCGGAGAAGGCGATCCCCCGCGAAAGCAAGGGCCTCAAGCCCTACACGTGCGAGCTCCACGGGTGGCACCTCGGGCACGGCTGAATTGCCCGATTCCCCCTTGCAGTCGAGTGCCGAGTCTGCTAATCTTGTACCCGCTGGCACTCCTTCGCTATGAGTGCCAAGGCATTTTGCAGCGTCGGAGGTACTTGTGAATTTGAAACCGTTGGGCGATCGTGTGGTCGTTGAGCATGTCGAGCAGGCTGAAAAGTCGCTCGGTGGCGTGTTCCTGCCCGATACCGCCAAAGAGAAGCCCCAAGAAGGCCGCGTTCTCGCGGTCGGCACCGGCCGCACCCTCGATAACGGCACCAAGCTTGCGATGGACGTGAAGGTCGGCGACCGGATCATCTACTCGAAGTATTCGGGATCCGAAGTCAAGGTCGACGGCAAAGAAGTCCTCATCATCTCGGAAAAAGACGTGCTCGCCGTACTCGGTGAAGCCGCTGTCGCCGCAGGAGCAAACTAACCAACATGGCTGCTAAAGAACTCGTATTCGACGAAAACGCTCGCCGCGCACTCGAGCGTGGCGCAAACATCCTCGCGGATGCCGTCAAGGTGACCCTCGGACCGAAGGGCCGTAACGTCGTACTCGACAAGAAGTTCGGCTCGCCGACGATCACCAACGACGGTGTGACGATCGCGAAGGAAATCGAACTCCCGAACGTCTTCGAGAACATGGGCGCACAGCTCGTCAAGGAAGTTGCTTCGAAGACGAACGACATCGCAGGCGACGGCACCACCACCGCAACCGTTCTCGCGCAGGCCATCATCCGTGAAGGCCTCCGGAACGTGACCGCCGGTTCGAACCCGCTGCTCATCAAGCGCGGCATCGAGAAGGCCGTCGAGCTCGCGGTCGCCGAGATGCAGAAGATGGTCGTCATCGTCGACACGCAAGAGAAGATCGCGCAAGTCGCATCGATCTCGGCGAACGATAAGGAAATCGGCACGCTGATTTCCGAGGCGATGCAGGCCGTCGGCAAAGACGGCGTCATCACGGTCGAAGAATCGAAGTCGATGAAGACCGACGTCGAGACCAAAGACGGTATGCTCTTCGACAAGGGCTACATCTCGCCGTACATGGTCACCGACAGCGAGCGCATGGAGTGCACGCTCACCGATCCATACATCCTCGTCACGGAGCGCAAGATCTCGGCGATCGCCGACATCCTCCCGCTCCTCGAGAAGATCGTCCAGGTCCAGAAGCCGCTCTTGATCATCGCCGAAGACGTCGAAGGCGAAGCCCTCGCAACGCTCGTCGTCAACAAGCTGCGCGGCACGTTCACGACCGTTGCCGTCAAGGCCCCGGGCTTCGGCGACCGCCGCAAGGAAATGCTCAAGGACATCGCCACCCTCACGGGCGCGACCGTCATCTCCGAAGAGCTCGGCCTCAAGCTCGACAAGGTGACCCCGGATCTCCTCGGCATGGCGAAGACCGTCAAGGTCACCAAGGAAGAGACGACGATCGTCGATGGCAAGGGTAAAGAAGATGCGATCAAGGGTCGCATCGACATGATCAAGCGCCAGATCGACGAGACCGACAGCGATTTCGATCGTGAAAAGCTGCAGGAGCGTCTCGCGAAGCTCTCGGGCGGCGTTGCGGTCATCCAAGTCGGCGCGGCCACCGAAACCGAACTCAAAGAGAAGAAGCACCGCATCGAGGACGCCCTCTCGGCGACGCGCGCTGCCGTGCAAGAAGGCATGATCCCCGGCGGCGGCTCGTCGCTGGTCCACGCCCTCAAGGCGCTCGAGAACTACGTCGTTCCGAACACGAACGGCCACAGCTCGACCGCTGCCGACGAGAAGATCGGCATCGACATCATCCGCCGCGCGCTCGAAGAGCCGCTGCGCCAGATCGCGACGAACGCGGGCTTCGAAGGCTCCGTCGAAGTGAACAAGGTCAAGCTCGCACAGCCGGGCATGGGCTTCGATGCGATGTCCGGCCAGATCGTCAACATGGTCGAGACGGGCATCGTGGAGCCGTTCAAGGTCACGCGCTCGGCGCTGCAAAACGCGGCCTCGATCGGAGCGCTCGTCCTCACGACGGAAACGCTTATCGCCGATAAGCCGGAACCGAAGAAGGATAACGCTGGCGGCGGCATGCCGGGCGGCATGGGCGGCGGCTACGACATGATGTAATTTCGCGCAAAGCGAAATTATGGAGGAGAGCGACTCGGGCAAAAGCCCGAG